>CAVXPP010000001.1:0-235005 GCA_963763795.1 uncultured Acidobacteriota bacterium
CGGAGAGAGTGGGATTCGAACCCACGTTACCCTTTCGAGTAAACACGCTTTCCAAGCGTGCGCCTTCAGCCACTCGGCCATCTCTCCGGCGTGAATCGGAAGGAACGACTACTTAAGAAGCCATCCTAGCGGCAGATTACGTACTCCGCGGCTCACGTTCAATTTTATGGGTGAGATCGTCGAAACCGCAACTCGAAAGGAATAATTCAGAAGCGGCCGAATCTACGAGAGCTTCTCGGACGAATCTGCCGGAAGCGCGGTCAAAGCGGTAGCGATCGAACTGCCCGAAGCTGAAGCTCCAGCAGCGGCAGCACTGGCCACTCCGTTTGCTGCGCTTGCCGCGGCACCGTTTCCTGCGCTCGCCGGCAACGGAGGCACCTTCGCGTTATCGATCACGTGATGATTCAGGCAGTACAGCGCCAGTTCCAGGCGGTCCGCGACGCCCAGCTTGTCGTAAACCTTCCGCAGATAATTCTTTACAACCTGCTCGGTGGTGCCCACGCGTAACGCGATCTCTTTATTCTTCATCCCCTGCGTGACGCACGAAACAATCAACGACTCTTTGGGCGTGAGCTGCACCTTGGGCCGCGATCCCGCAGGTCGCGTGCTCTGATTGCGGTACGCCTGCATGACCCAATGGATGCCCTGGCTGTCGAGCCACGGCTCGCCGGCGATCACCTTCCGCAGGCATTCCACCAACAACTCGGGTTCGACTTCGCGCGACACGATACCGTGGGCACCCCGGCGGAATAAATCCAGAGTCAACTCCTCTTCCGGTCCCGGCGTCACCACCACAATCTTCATCTGCGGATTCTGTCGCAGCATTTCCCCGACGGCTTCCACCGGATTCGGCGTCAACGCGGCTTCGAAAATCAGCACGTCTGCAGAGAACTTGCCCACCGCGGATTGCGTCTGGGCCAGCGTTTCGGCCTGGCCCACCACCCGTATGTCATCTTCCAGCGCGAAAATCTTTCGCAGGCCGGCGCGGAAGATTGCCTGGGAGTCGGCCACGATCACGCGGACGAACGGGCCTTTGCCTCCGCCTTCCCCTGCTCCGAAATTGTCCACGCTCACCGGAATGGTTGCCATTCAGTCCCTTGCGCCCTACGCGCGCTCGAAATGGTATTCGTCGATCACAACTCCTACGCCGCGGCGGCCTCGATCTTCAAAGCTGCGCACCACGCGGCCTCGGCAATCGATCTGCACATTGCGCCGCGCCCCCACAACTTCGGCGGGCAGCATGATGCTGAAGTCCACGATCGAACCGACCGGCACATCGTTGTCCATGGCAAACAGCACACCGTTCGCCGAGATGTTTTCCGTCTCTGCCAGGTATGCCGTGCCCTGCGTCTTTACCGATGCTGCCAGATGCAGCGGAAATCGCGGGGCGCTCTGCAAATCTTCGTATTGCGCGGCACTCATTTGCGCCACGGTCATCGGTGCTGTGCCTTCCGCTGCCACGCTGCAAACCTTTCTTCCACCAGCGAACTGCGCTTCGGACTCTCTTCGACTTCACTGCAGCGTACACCCCGGAATCCAACAAACAAAGTTACCGAAGTCATTGAACAAGCGAGACTAACTGCTTTTATTTGAGTCGATTAGCGAGGAATCGTCGGGCTCCAAATGAACCCGGAGCAGCCTGCCGGAAGCTAGCAACTCCGGGTCAAATCGCGGTGAATTTCAGGAGATTTCCGGCAAATATCGGAAGAGAAATTGTTCGCGCTGAAAAAAGGCCCGCGAACCCGGAACGGGGGCTAGAACTTCGTCACTTCCGTGAAATTAAACTCGCGAACTTTCATGGCAGGCACGACCATATCGAATGATTCTTCCCCGCTCGAACGCACCGGCACGCTCATCGCCTCGACGTTCGACAGCATGTGAATCAGGCTCTCGTTGAATCGGAAGTTGCGTACCCCGCCCATCACTCGACCATTCTCCACCAGAAATGTGCCGTCTCGCGTCATGCCCGTCAGAATTTTCTCGAACGGTTCTACCTCACGGATGTACCACAGGCGGGTGACCAGCACGCCGCGCTCGGTGGAAGCAATCATCTCCGCCAACGTCTGCGGATTGCCGACCGTCGCGAACACAATGTTCAACGGCATTTCCCCCATCTCGTTGGGCAGAGGAAAACCGTGCCCCGTGGCGGCGATCGGCCCCACGCTGTTCTTGAATTCTGATCGTTTCATTCTCTCCGCGGTCGCGCGCGCGTAAACCACTTGCCTGACGACTCCGCTCTCGACCAGCACGATTTTTTGCCGCCGCAAGCCTTCTCCGTCGAACGGGGCGCCCGTCTGCAGCGGATGCGCGACGTCGTCGTGAATCGTGACATTGTCGCCGAACAGCTTCGTGCCAATGCGTCCCGTGAGGAACGACCGTTGATCGAGGATCGCCATTCCGGAATAATCCCAGAACATGAAGCCGACAATATCCAGCACGGCCGCCGGTTCGAGGATCACCGTATACTTCCCTGCCGGAATCTCCCGCGGATGCGCCGACTCCACCGCCTTCTTCGCCGCGGTTTCGGCGAGCTGCAGTGGATCCAGATTCGAAACGTCGGGCGAATTTGCCTTCTGCCAGCCAGAAGAATCCGCCGCCATCATGGTGATGGAAATCTCCGCCGCGGTTTGAGTGTGCCACCGGCTTAGCCCCCGCGAATTGAAGATTCCCTCAAACGATTCCGCGCTTGAAAACACTCCCGCGGTCGTGAGCCTATGACGGTCCGCCACGCCCACCATCGCGTGCACTCCATCCGCGCGAATCTCAGGAGTAATCGCCGCAGTCTGCGCGAAATGCCGGGAAGGAGAAGATCTGAGCGGGTGCCCTCGCCCGCTTTGCCGGAAGCCTCCGCAGAGCGGGCGCAGGCATGGGCAGCAGATCCGGGTCCGGATGCTGCACCTTCGCCAAACTCTCCGAAGCCCGCACGACTTGTTTCAGGCTCTCGTCGTCAAACTTGTTGGTGTAAGCGCGCGCCGTCCGCCCGCCAAAAGCGATCCGCGCCGAGACCACATGATTCTCTTCCGCCACATTCTGATGAATCGTATTGTTGGCGAAGCGAGTCAGCGCAAACCGCCCGCCAGAAAAAAGCACCTCCACCTCATCGGCAGACGCCAGCTTCCGGATGCGGTCAAAGATCTCGCCGGCTTGCTCGTAGTTCAGCATTCTGCAATCAGCACTCAGCATTCAGGCCGTCAGACGTTCCGCTTCAACCTTCCGAACCAAAGCAGAAAGCATGCGCTTAACCTCAATCACGGATGAGTTCAGAGATTCGTAGACAGACTCTTCCAAAAACTCAAGATCCCGCGCCAATAAGAAGTGATATTCCAGTTCACTCGCCGAGCCAGTTGAGATGTTGAGAAAACGCTGAAATTCACCGTTCCCGCGTTTTCCGCATCCCTCCGCAATATTCGCGGCAATTGATGCTGCAGCTCGTCGGATCTGACTTGTCAATCCAAACATTTCCCCTCGCGGGAAGCTGTTCGTCGCTTTGTACGAATCAAGAACCAGAATGTGCGCCTTCTCCCAAACCCTTAAATCTCTAAAATTCTTCATCGTAGCAACTCCTTCATTGGCTGAATGCCGAATGCTGAGTGCTGAATGCTAAATTCTTTGGCGCATATTCTCAGTGACGAACCTCACGCCCCTTTAAATGCACTTCCCACTTTAACCCCCCGAAACCGCGCCGGCGCCGCCCCATGTCCGGTTCCCATCACCTGCTGCGGCTGTCCTTTGCCGCAATTCGGCGTACCCCAGAGCGTCCATTCATCGCGCGAGCAAATCGCATCCAGCGAATTCCAGAACTCCGTCGTGATCCCCGAGTACGACGGATTCTTCACCATCCGCACTCGCTTCCCGCCCTTGATCTCCCACCCGATCTCGCACCCGAACTGAAAGTTGTAGCGTTTGTCGTCGATCGACCATGACCGGTTGGTCTGCATGAGAATCGCGTGATCGGTCGACCCGATCAGCTGTTCCAGGCTCAGCGGCTTTTCTCCCGGCAGAATGCTGATATTCGTCATGCGGATCATCGGCAGCCGGTTCCATCCTTCCGCGCGCATCGTTCCGCCTGAGCGATCCCCTCCAATGGTGTGCGCCGTTTCGCGCGAACTCAGATAACCGGTAAACAATCCACTTGTAATAATCGGAGTGCACTGCGCTGCGACTCCCTCATCATCGAAGCCAAACGTTCCCAGCCCGGGGCCGTGCTCCTGCCGCGCATCGGCAACCACATTCACCAGGTCGCTGCCGTAGCGCAAGTGGCGCAGCTTATCTAAAGTCAGAAAGGAGGTTCCGGCAAAATTCGCCTCCATCCCCAGCACGCGGTCCAGTTCAATCGGATGCCCCACCGACTCGTGAATCTGCAGCCCGAACTGCGAGCTGTCCAGAATAATGTCGAACATTCCTTGCGGACACTGATCCGCTTTATGCAGCGCCACGGATTCTTCGGCGATTCGCCGCGCATTATCCACCAGCTTCAATTCTTCGATCAGCTCATACCCCTTGTTCTGCCACTGTCCGCCAAACGAATTGGGATACGACCGCTTCTGAATTTCATTTCCCGCAAACGCATACGCCGCGTAACCCGCGCCGGTCGAAAGCTTGGTCTGATGAATATCCGCGCCCTCTGATGAAACGAACCACTGCTCCTCGCGGTTGAAATTAAGATTCGCCTCCGCCAGCGTGATCCCGGCCACTGACCGCAACTCGGCGTCAATCTTCAGCAGCAGCTCAATGTTCTGTTCCACCGAAACCGTAAACGGATCGATCTTGTACGGCGTGCTCCACTCCGCAACCGCCGGCTTCTCCGGAGCCAGCCGGATGTCCTCCCGCTTCACCCGCGCCGAAGCCCGCGCAATAGCCACTGCCTCCACCGCGGTAGCCTCCACGGCGCCGCGTCCCAACTCCGCCGAGGCCGCGAATCCCCACGCTCCATCGGCAATCACGCGTACGCTCATGCCCACCGATTCCGCGTCCGACGCGCTGCCAACTTTGCCGTTCTTCGTGGTCAGCGCGCGGCTCCGCTGCGCCACCACGCGCACATCGGCATAGCTCGCCCCGCGCAGTGCGGCGGTATTCAAAGCCCATTTGGCGACATGTTTCATTCGAAGAATCTCAATCTACCACACGCGCCAGAAGCCAGGGGGCGCTCGTCCGGATGCCTCTTCGCACACATCGACTTGTGATTCGCATCACGGATAGCCGACGCCCCGCCGCCGTCCAATAGATCTGATCGCCAATCGTCTCAGCGGTCGCCCACCGCTGTTCGATCTAAGGAGCCCTCTTCTATGAGCCTTTTTATCTCTGACGCAGACAACATCACTCCGACCGCCACTGCCGACGTCGATTGCGCAGCTTCGGATTCAGAATCCGGCACAGATACTCAGGCAAGCAAGAAAGCTGATCTCGCCGGCCCCGGCATCGGCGACTACGCCGAACTGGAAAAGGCTCTGCCCAGCGACTACAACCCTCTGCTTACCCGCAAGGAAACCCAGAAAGCAATTTTTCACCTCCGGCGTTATATTGAGGACAATCTATGTAAAGAACTCGGCCTGCAGATGGTACAGGTCCCGCTGATCGTTGATGCGGAGAGCGGCGTCAACGACATGCTCGACCGCGACGGCTCGCGCACTCCGATTCAGTTCCACATTTCCAATGACCGCGGCAAGCATCCCATCGATGCGCAGGTCGTACAGGCGGCCACGAAATGGAAGAGAGTCGCGCTGAAGCAGTTCGATTGCCGCCCCGGCGAAGGCCTCTGCACTGACATGCGCGCTGTCCGCAAAGACTACTTCCTCGATCACGATCATTCGGCCTACATCGACCAGTGGGACTGGGAGCGCGTCATCACCCGTGAGCAACGCAACCTCGAATTTCTCAAATCAATCGTCAAGAAGATCTGGAAGGTTCTCGTCGGAGCCGAGAAATTCGCGCAAGAGATGTTCCCCGAACTGAAGAACCCGCGTTACCCCAGCCTGCCGGAAGAACCCACGTTTCTGCACGCCGAAGAATTGCTCGCGATGTATCCCGACCTGCCGCGCAAGCGCCGCGAGACCGTGATCCTGCAAAAATATCCGGCCATCTTTATCATCGGCATCGGCTGGCCGCTGAAAGACGGCTACCCGCACGAGATGCGCGCCGCCGATTACGACGACTGGGTCACCGACACCAGCGGACAAACGCTGCGCGACACTCACGGCCTGAACGGCGACATCCTCGTGTGGAACCACGTCACCCAGCGCCGCCACGAACTCAGTTCCATGGGCATCCGCGTCAACGCTGAAACTCTCCGCAAGCAACTGGAATTGTCGAACCTGCTCGACAATCTCAAATTCCCCTATCACCAGGGAATCATCAACAATGAACTGCCCCTCTCCGTCGGCGGCGGCATCGGCCAATCCCGGACCTTGATGTTGCTTCTCCGCAAAGCCCACCTGGGAGAAGTCAGCGTAACCGTCTGGCCGAAAGTATTAAAGGAAATGTGCGCGAAGAAGAATATCTTCGTGCTCGAATGAACTGTTATGCAGATGGGTGCCCCCACTCTTGTCGCGTTTTTGGCGACAGGGTCGGGATTTTGACTCTTTGACTTCCTGAATCGGCCGTGATCAATAGAACGCTACGGCGTCGCGTGCGCCTCATCCAGCGCCTTCTTCACCGCCAGCAATTCCTTCAACACTCCGCGCAGTTTGGTCGACTCCAGCGCATTCGCTCCATCCGATTTCGCTTCCTTGGGATTGTCATGCACTTCCATGAACACGCCGTCCACGCCCGCGGCTACCGCCGCCCGCGACAACAAAGGAATGAACTCCGGCTGTCCGCCGCTGGTTGCAGGTCCGCCGTCGCTCGCCTCTGAAGAAGGCAACTGCACCGAATGCGTCGCATCGAAAACTACTGGAGCAAACTTCCGCATGATCGCCAGCGACCGCATATCCACCACCAGATTGTTGTAGCCGAAGCTCGCCCCGCGCTCCGTCAAGAAGACCTGCGAATTGCCCGCGTCGCGGCACTTCTCCACCGCATGCCGCATGTCTGACGGAGCCACAAATTGTCCCTTCTTGATGTTGACCGCCCGCCCGCTCAGCGCCGCCGCCACCACCAGGTCCGTCTGCCGGCAGAGAAATGCCGGAATCTGCAGCACGTCCACGATCTCAGCGACCTTGCCTACGTCCGCCGTCTCATGCACGTCGGTCAGCACGGGCAGATGCAACTCCTCTTTAATCTTCTTCAGAATCCGCAGCCCTTCCTTCAGCCCGGGCCCGCGGAAACTCCGAATCGACGTGCGGTTCGCCTTGTCGTAACTGGCCTTGAAAATAAAAGGAAAGTTGAGAGACTTCGCGACGCCCTTGATGATCTCCGCCATCCGGATCGCGTGCTCTTCGCTCTCAATGACGCAAGGCCCGGCAATCAGAAAGAGATCCCCCGATCCAATGTGAATATCACCGACTTGGAAGGAAGTGATCATGCAAAGCTTAAGGACACGAGCCCGAAGTTGAATCCCTTCGTGTAACTTCGTGTCCTTGGTGGTTAGTGGTTATTCTATCTTCCCGCGACGCGGTCCGGCCGGTGAAACATCTCCACCTCAGCCGTCTCTTTCTCCGCGCGCCGTTTCAGCCCATACTCATATGCCGCGCCCACAAACGTGCTGAACAGCGGATGCGGCTCCAGCGGCTTCGACTTGAACTCGGGATGAAACTGGCACCCGATAAAATGCGGATGATCCGGCAACTCCACCATCTCCACATAAGTTCCATCCGGCGTCGATCCCGAAATCTTCAGTCCCGCCGCCGTCATCGGCTCTTCATACTCGCGATTGAATTCATACCGATGCCGGTGCCGCTCGCTGATTTCGGTCTTCCCGTAAACCCGGTAGGCCAGCGTGTTCAGTTCGATCTTGCAAGGCCACGCGCCCAGCCGCATCGTTCCACCCAGCTCTTCCACGCCGCGCAACTCGCGCAACTTGTAGATCACGCGGTGCGGTGTCGCCGGATCAAACTCGCTCGAATTCGCCTCTTCCAGTCCCACTACATTGCGCGCAAACTCGATGCAAGCCGTCTGCATCCCCAGACAAATTCCAAAGTACGGAACTTTCTTCTCGCGCGCATACCGGATCGCCAGCAGCATCCCTCCGATGCCGCGCTTGCCAAATCCGCCCGGAACCAGGATCCCGTCATAGCCCTCAAGCTGCGCCTCATAACTCTTGTCGCCCGTCTCCAGCCCCTCGGCCTCAATCCAGTTCAACTGCAACTTCAAATTGTGCGCCAGCGACCCATGCACCAGCGCCTCTTTCAGCGACTTGTACGAGTCCTCGTACTCCACATATTTCCCGACAATCCCAATCGTCACCGTATCTTTCGGGTTGTAGACGCGGTGGACAATGTCCTCCCACTTCGCCAGATCACGATCTTTTGCCTCCATGTGCAGGTATTTCAAAGCCAGCGTGTCCACGTTCTCATGTGCGAAGGTGAGGGGCACTTCATAGACCGAGGCCACGTCTTTGGCCGCAATCACGGCCTCTTCCGCCACGTTGCAGAACAGAGCGATCTTCGATTTCAAGTCTTTGCTCAGGAAACGATCGGTGCGGCAGAGAAGAATGTCCGGCTGAATTCCAATGCTCAACAACTCCTTCACCGAATGCTGCGTTGGCTTGGTCTTCAACTCCTGCGCCGCTGCAATAAACGGAACCAGCGTCACGTGGACAAACAGCGTATGCTCGCGCCCCAACTCCTGCCGCATCTGCCGGATCGCTTCCATGAACGGCAGCGACTCGATGTCGCCCACCGTGCCGCCAATTTCGACGATCGCTACATCCACATCCTGCGCGACCTTCTTCATCGCCGCCTTGATTTCGTTGGTGACGTGCGGAATCACCTGCACCGTCTTTCCCAGATAATCGCCGCGCCGCTCCTTCGCAATAATCTGCTCATAGAGCCGGCCGGTCGTCCAGTTATTGTCGCGAGAAAGTTTGGCGTGCGTGAAGCGCTCGTAATGCCCCAGGTCCAAGTCCGTCTCCGCCCCGTCGTCGGTGACGAAAACCTCGCCGTGCTGAAACGGAGACATCGTCCCCGGATCCACGTTCAGATACGGATCGAACTTCATCAGGTTGACCTTGATCCCGCGGCTCTCCAGCAGGCATCCGATCGAAGCCGCGGCCAGTCCCTTGCCGAGTGAAGACACAACTCCGCCCGTCACAAAGATGTACTTCGCTGGCATCTCTTCCTCGCTTTAAGTTGTTTTTGAAAAATGGTGCAGGTGGGGTGCACGATCAATTATGACAGAACCGCCCTGTGGAAAGAAATGAAAGAAATTCGTCTCTGTGGGGACAGCCCCCCCCGCTCGTGTGGGGACAGCCGCCCTCGGCTGTCCGGTCGAGCGCAGTTCGACGGCTGCTGCCTCGAACTGTGAGGACTTCGGACGTGGTCTCGCGTTGACTATCCTCCCAAGGTCAGCGAGAATAATTGAGGCGACCGCAACGGTGGTCGAAGTGTCCCCTCACAAGTGGGCCTGTGGCGCAGCTGGGAGCGCGCTTCCATGGCATGGAAGAGGTCGTCGGTTCGATCCCGACCAGGTCCACCAAACCTCACAACAACTTAGACAGGGCGAGAGCCCGCGACCGTGGCGTTTGTGTCATGGTTTGTGTCATAACCCGCCGTTTTGGTGCTAACAGCAAGGGCTTCCATCGCGGTCCGCTTCGCTTCCATGCGCACGTGGCTGTACCGTTCCAGCATGCGACGGCTCACGTGTCCGGCAATCGCCATGATCGTTGAATCCGACGTGCCATTCTCCGCAAGCTGGGTGATCGCACAATGCCGCAGATCGTGGAACCGGAAACCCGGCAGCCCTGCTTTCTTCGTTAGCGTTCTCCAAGCGGTTCGCCAGCTTTTTACGTGCCGGGTCGCATCAAAGGCCGTCACGTTGTAGTCAATCACCTTCTTGCCGCTGAAGGTGAACTTGGGGACGAACGCGGCAAAGACGTAGTGCGACGACTTTACCGTGCCAAACCCTTCCGCCCTCCGGCGCAGCCTCCCGAGAGCGGAGACAGCCACGTCCGTTAGCGGAACCGCCCTCTCACCCGCAGCCGTTTTAGACTTGCGAATCGTTAGGGTGCGACCGAATAGGTCCACGTCACTCCATTGCAGCCCTTTCAACTCGCAGCCTCTTGCGGTCGTATTCAGGCAAAGGATCGCAGCAAGGTAAGCCGTTTCCCATTCAGGCCGCATCACAGCCGTTTTGAGAAGCCGCTGCTTTTCTTCCTCAGTGATCGCCCGCCCAATGGTGCTCGGCTCTCTGAGGGGCCGTATATCGTCGGCAACGCGTGCCCACAGCTTCGCCCGCTTCAGGATGCGCCGCAGAATACCCAACTCTGCGTTGAGTGTGGCGGGGCCGACTTCCTGTTCCGCCCTCCGAGTCCGGTAATCAGTGATCCGCTTTACGGTGATGACCTTGAGCGGTTCCTGCTTGAAGTACGCGCGCAGTTGCACCAAAAGTTGCTTTTCCTTCGCTTGGCTGGCGGTCGCCAATTCCAGCTTCCGGGCACTCACGTATTCATCCGCTGCCTGCTTGAAGGGCAGTCGCGCGAGAGTGCTTGAGTTGTGCGTCAGCTTCCCTTCGGAAGCCTCCGCGATGAGTCGCTTTTCCTCGGACTGCGCTTCCCTCCAGTCTTTTGTCCCTAGCGACTGCCGGAAGCGTTGGCCGTTTACCACAAAATGACAGTGCCACGTCTTACCGCGCTTTACGAGTGACATTCTTCCCACCTTTCCTTTTCGATTTGGAGACCTTAGCTGCGCGCCATCGCGCTACGCGGTGCGCCTCGCGGTGCGCGATAGAGCAGTAGTTTTGATCGGGACGCTTTTGCACAAAGAACTCGCCGCACTTCAAGCACACTCCCCAGCCTTGTCCAGCGACAACTTTCATCAGAAGAAAGGCATGGAGAGCAGCCTTAACGTTGGGGCAATAGAAAGCCGGACGGAATCGTTTGTTGGACCACCAAAGCACAAGACGCACAGAATCCAAGGCTTCGGACATTAGCTGTGAAAACAGCCATTTCTCATCTGCTTCCGCTTTGGGGCCACGCCGATAACCGCTCCACCGTGCGATCGCTTCCTTCTCCTGCCCGGGGTTGAGGCCAAACAAAGGAACGAGGGTCCGGCCAAAAGCTAAGTCATTTTCCGGCGCTGGCATAATGCCGAGCTTCCTATCCCCTTCGCGCTTGAGGGACAGCGCCCGTGTTGCGTGCGCGCGCGCGCGGGCGATGGCGAGCTTGTCCTCTGTTTGTAAGGTCTTGCATAGCGCGAGTACCGCCATGAATTGTTCCCTTTCATGGTCCGGCATTGTAGATCGCGCTTCTTGGTGCTTCTTCGACGTCAGCCTGAAGTCGTCACTAGTCACAACCCGAACAGGCTGAGGCGTGTGGAGTTCTAATTGAAACGTCGCCACGCCGTCCTGCTCCTGCGAAGTGCAAGGGATTAGCACGGGAATCTCTGTTACGGTATTGTACAGTCCACGTGTCATCATTATTAGCGTAAGCAGTACCATGAGGATTGTCAAGGAGGAAACCATGACCAAAGAAAAGGAAATGAGCGCGATTGAGGCCGCTCGCAGGCTTGGTGTAGGCCTGGACTACCTCTACTCCCTGCTATGGATGGGAAAGCTACAGGGCCGCAAGGCTGGCAAACAGTGGCGCATCCCCGCCGAGGCCGTTGAAGCCCGACTGAAGCAGAGAGGTGCGTGATGCCGGACGTTCCTCAATTGCTCCCTCTGCTCGCGGTCGCCAAGGCCTTGTGCGTCTCACCGCACACCGTTCGAGCTTGGGTGAGGCAGGGCAGGCTGAAACCCGTGCGACTGTGCCGCAGATTGCTTTTCCACCCGGATGAGATTGTGCGATTCGTGGAGAACATGAGGTGAACTCGATCCGTAGAACCGATGATCCGGCATGGCCGAGATCGCCTTCGCAAGAGGCACTCCACGGGTTGGCCGGTGAAATTGTCCGAACAATTGAGCCGCACACGGAGAGCGATCCCACCGCCCTGTTACTCCAGCTACTTGTGGCATTTGGTAACGTGATCGGGCGAGGGCCTCACTTTCAGGCAGAGGCCGACCGTCATTCGCTAAATCTTTTCACTGTTTTAGTGGGGGAAACCAGCAAGGCCCGAAAGGGAACCTCTTGGGCACAGGTCCGCAAGCTGTTTGCAAGCAGCGACATGGCCTGGCCGGAGCACTGTATTCAGACAGGGCTAAGTTCGGGCGAAGGTCTTATCCACGCTGTGCGCGATGGGAACGGGAAAGATGATGGTGGGGCGCTAGACAAGCGACTTCTCGTCGTCGAGAGCGAGTTTGCTTCCCCGCTTCGAATGATGGCACGCGATGGCAACACCCTGTCGCCGGTAATTCGGCAAGCTTGGGACAGCGCAACACTCCAGATCATGACTAAAGTGTCGCCGATGAAAGCAACTGGAGCACACGTTTCCTTGATTGCTCACGTGACCAGCGTCGAACTTCGGCGGGAATTGACTCGTACAGATGCGAGGAGCGGTTTCGGCAACCGCTTCCTCTGGGGATGTGTTTGTCGTTCCAAGGTATTGCCGGACGGCGGGTGCTTGCCAGTAGAAGAGTTCGAAAAGCTGGCGGCTCGGGTGAGACATGCGGTGGAGGCGGCCATTTCGCTCGGTGACTACGAACTGCGGCGGGATGCCGAAGCTAGAACCCTTTGGCATTCAATCTATGCCGAGTTGTCGGAAGGGAATCCGGGTCTTTTTGGTGCGGTCACCTCCCGCGCCGAAGCACAAGTAATGCGACTGGCCTGCTTATATGCCCTGTTAGATGAAGCTCATGAGATACATGCGGAGCACTTGAAGGCAGCGCTGGCGCTGTGGGGTTACTGTGAAACCTCTGCGCGGTTCATTTTCGGCGACGCTCTCGGTGACCCGTTGGCCGATGACATACTCAGGCTGCTGGGGCAGAATCCAGGCGGTCTGACACGCACCGAGGTCAGTACTGCCTTTGGACGCAACCGAACAGCGGCGGACATCAATCGAGCACTCGATCTGCTATCGCGCCACGGGTTGGCCAACCCTAGAATCGAGCACACTTCCGGTCGGCCGGCAGAACGCTGGTTCGCTTCCACGCAACTGGAACCGTTGGGCCGCTGACCTTCTTTCGTCAACTTCGTTTAATTCGTAGAGGTAAGAGTTGTTCCTTCAAAGCGCGGTTGCAAACGCGACAAGACCTCTATTGGAGTAACTAAAAGGGAATACGAAATAAACGAAAGAAGGGGTCTGAGCAACTGTGGAGGAGGGCACTTCGCCCGGATGCGACGAAGCAGGACGCGATGCAGGTTGTGACATTTATTTCGCACCTCCATCCCCCTCCGCTGCCAACCCATCCTTCTTCGGCTTGTGACAAGTATAAGGAGGTGACATTGAGTGGTAGCGGTCCCGTGACCGCGAAAAAGTGTTGAGCGCAGCAACTAATTTCGCCACGCGGGTGTCACGTCCCCACGTGCGCACCGAAACGAGAGACTGAAAAATGAAGTTATCACTTTGGGCCGATTTTCCAAGGTTTCATCCTACTCCTCTGCCAACCATTTCGCGGGGCGGCGCTGGCCAAACCTAGCAAGCCAAGTGCCACAAAATTAGGCCACAACTTAGTGACAGCCGCGTGCGACACTTCTTGAATACGCGTTTCTGTACAAACTTCCCCACTACTTTGCCAATTCCCCGAATACCCACTTGAGCACCGCCGCTCCTACGAGGAGAACAAGCAGTCCCAATACGATCCATGCTACGGCTCTGACGACGCTATCTTTTTGCCCCTGGCGCTTCTGCTCTTTTTGCAGACGTTGTCCCCGCTCTGACTTCAGCCATTCTTCGTGAATTTGCTGCTTCTCTTCGGGGGTGTAGAAATCCACGTCGCCGGGATCGGTGGGCATTTGATGGGTATGATACAAGGAAAACAGGAAAGCCCTCAGTTCCCGCTGAGGGCCGATGTCGTCGCGTCCCGCTTGAGCCGCGTCTGAGGAGGATTATGCCACGGACGCAGCCTCACACTCAATTGGATTCACGGTCGCACCCCCCGTTCGGTTCGGTCAAAACACACGTTGCGCGAACTCCAATACAGTCAAGCTCCATCCAAACAGCGCGAAACAAGGCGACAATCTCTACTCCATCAACCGATCCACAGCGAATGTCAGCATCCCCAAAGTCAATCTCCCGCCTGCCTAGTCTCTCGCCCTCAAAAGTGACAGATCCTAAACGAGAGAACTCCTCGACAGTCATTTCATCGGCCCAAGACTCGCTGAGCGGCGAGAACCTTGCATACTCCACAAAAACCTTGCGCTTTGGCTTCGTGCTGCACCATCTCCCCACCGCACTCCAGAACTTGTCAGCCGATGAACTCATGTTCGTCTCCCATGTCTACAATTGGGGTCTTAACCGAGCGAGGCAGTTAGCGGCCATATTTGATTACAAACTCCAGCGGCCATTGCGGGAGTTACTCGCAATAACGGGCGAACTCGGCAAAAATTATAGTGGGCGAAGCACAAGGCGCAAGCCGGGTAGTTGAATCTGCGACCGCTGTGCTGCTGAGTGAAGCGGCACGGTGGGATTCCATCATCGGCTCTGCAGAAGGACGTAGCATTTCACCTCGTGCTCACTGGGAACACAAGAGAGGCTAACAGCTCTCATTGTCCCCTTGAAGTTGGGAATCCAATCGCCAGGTTTAATCTCCTCAACAAGCTCCGATCGCGGAACGACTTCTGCGTCTGGCCCAAGCGGCGATTGCTTGGGAGCTTGGGCATGTGCGGTCGGCGTCCGCATAACGTTACCGAGACACAATCCCAGAATTAGGAATGCTGCTGCAAGAGTGGCTGATTTCATCTTTTTGCTGTCCTCCGGTGAAGGTTAATCACAATAGAAAAGCCCCAATGCTAACTCAATTGGCTTTGCGTTTGAATATGGCGTGGACTACGTACGGGTTCGGGGGGGCACCCTTGAAGTGTTGGGCGGGAAGTGCGGGCAGGAATGTTACAAACTCCCAGCCGTCTTCACCGCAGTCGTTCAGACGACGCCAAATTATTTCGTCACTGCTGGGCGAGTTGTCGATGCTGCTGTCTCTGTCAGCTACGTATTCAGTGTTGATCGTCTCTACCCGGTAAGACGTGACGTGAGGCATTTCGAAGGTCGCCTCAGTCGCGACCTGGGTCTTCGCGTCGGCACTTCTCATGATCTCGTTGGCCTGTTGCTCGCCGCTGAGCGTGCCATCGCGGATGCCTTCGCGGATCAGGTCTCTCTTCGTATTCTCCATGTACTCCCGCATTGCCGGATTCATGCTGTCTTTGAAGTTCTCCGCATACCCTACCGCTGCCCATTCCAAAGACTGCCGAATTGACGATACTTGCCGACGCACTGCACCCAATTCCCTGAGGACGAAACATACGGCGACGAGCAGCAGCGCCAAGAGAAGTATCAGCATGGTGCCTCCCGGATTTTGGTCCCGTAACTACTTCTCCGTGTCAAGTACCGCCTGTACGGTAACCTTGCTGCCTGCGGTTAGGCTGACTGTGCGACTCCACGGTTTTTCGCCCTTTGCCTCAACGCGAATCGTGTGCGAGCCTGCGGGAAGTTCAATCAGCGACGGAGTGTTCCCCATGAAGTTTCCGTCAACGTAGATGTCCCCTCCGGTTGGCTCTGAGGAGACCATAACCTTTGCATTGTTGGCGGGAGAACTCGGTTCGGCTGAATCGCTTTGCGCGGCACCGGCACGTACGCCGTCCGACCTCTCCGTGTGCACCGCAAGCTTAACGCTGGGTTCGGGGGGGGCGGTCTCTGAGGCACCGGGAGGAGCGGTAGCGGTGGCAGACTCGGCTGAAGATCCTTTTCCAATCGGCCCGATGTAGGTTGATGTTTCGATCCGATAGGAATTGGTCTTCTTGCCTGCCGGGACGTGCAGCTTTCCGCCCTCGACATAACCCTGGATCACTTGGCCCGCTGACAAAGGGTGGCAGCTAATCCTCCAGACCAGTCCGCCGCCGCACGAGACGACGTAGCCGACCTTATCTGAGCCGACTACTAACGCGACGTGATAAACGAGAGGGATGCCGCCGCCAGAGGTGTGCGACTCGCAACTTAGTTGTGCCGTGTCTCCTGTCCCGACCACAGAGCAATCCAGGTGGGTAGTTTCGCCGGTATTTACAGTCACACGGTCGGTTCGCATGACTGCAAATTCGCCGTGGGAGGGCGAGACTTGCTGGGCTCGGCTGCTAAGAGCTAGCACACAAAAGAAAATAGCGACAGAGAGTTTTCTCATGGCATTTGCCTTTTTGGGCTGGAGCTTTCGGAGGGCAGTTATGGCTGCCAATTCCGGAGGGACCTTATATTGGAGACGCGCGAGCGGCCGAAGTCAACATGAATGTGACCCATCGGCTGTGTACGCATCGGCTGCAGCGCTCCAAGATGGCAGGCGATGCCGCTCGACATCCGCATCCGATTTGGCCGCGCCATCCGCCGCATCCGCGAGGAACAGCAGATCAATCAGGAAGAGGCTGCGGAGCGCTGCGGGCTGCATCGCACGTACTACAGCGGGATCGAGCGCGGGATTCGGAACGTCTCGCTGGTAAACATCGGGAAGATCGCCAAGGGGCTGAAAGCCAGCCTGCCGGACTTATTCAGCCGCGTTTGATTCTAGCGGGGCTGCAAAAAACAAAAGATCCGAAAGAGTGCGCCCCACTAGCGAAGAGGAGTCTCCTTGGACAACTCGGGGGCAAACATCCTAGGGAGCGAGATGCGAGCGCGCTGTGTGCGCGAGCGGCAAGCGACCTTCGATCCGCGAAGCGGAGCGGATGGGAGCGACTGAAACGCCCCCTTTTTCCATCCGCTTGCGGAAAAAAAAAATAAAAAATGCAGGGGTGTGAGAACGGGTGCAAAGGCGTCACCAGCAACCAGACCCCCTCCCCGCTGGACAACTCGCGGCCTGGCGCGGCGTCCGGGTGCGCGAGGAATTTTGTGTCGTGACTTGTGTCGTAACCCTCGAATCCCTGCCCAAATCGGGCGCTGTCGGGTACTGTCGCTCGGGTACAGGTGAAGGGCAGTGAAGATGCGTCGGACCCGTATGAACACTGCCCCTCGTTTATCACTCGCACTTTCTTGTTGTCGCTCCGCTACAGTCGAAGATGAGAAATGGCATGGAAGAGGTCGTCGGTTCGATCCCGACCAGGTCCACCAAACTAATCCCACCGCGATCTAATCGAACCCCATCGTCGCTGCCGCCGATCTCCCGCAGTCGTTGCACAGCGCCTTGTCCCGTTCGATATCCCAATACAGTGTCGGCTTCCCGCACCTATAGCAGTACTCGGGTTTCGGCTCTGAGCCGCAACGGATCTTGCTCAACTTGGCATCGTAGACCGTTCGCTTCTGAGGATTGGAAAGGATCGCGTAGGCTGCGTTGATCTCCCGCAGCCGATCCCCCGCCCGCGCCTGCTCCTCCGACCCGCTGACAAACAGATCCGGATGGCAGCTCTTGACGAGCGTCCGGTAGGTTCGCTTGATTTGCTCGGGAGTCGCTTTCTGCGAGATCCCCAAAATCTGATAATTTGTTCTCATCCTGGCCAGAGGTTCCGAAGATCATAGCCCAACCCCAGAAAACGTCGCTACTTTTTTCCGTTTCCTGCGGGTAGATCTTCCAATGTCTTCCCGAAATGGCGCTTATGATTACACTCCAGGCTAATCGCTCCAGCCGCTCCCGGGTATAGCTCCGATGGGCTAGAACGGGCCCACTAGATGCACGCCTGACTCAGTTCCCATCATTCATGTCCTCCCGAGACCCGTTGAAGGAACTTCCGTAACCATCCACGAGTACCGCTTACGACTACCATTGAGTCACCAACAGCTTGAGCTGGAGTTCTCTCAAACCATGGCCCAGACGCAGCTACACACGCGAGTACCCGTGGATCTCGACCTGCGGGTGTGGGGTATGGGAGCTGACGGCCGTCCGTTTTCGCAGCATGCTCGCGCCCGCAACATCAGCACCGGAGGCGCCTTGCTCTCCGACATCGAGCGCGACCTCAAGATCGGTGACACCATCGGAGTGCAGAGCGGAGCCAAGAAGGCGCGCTGCAAAGTGGTCTGGTCCGCGAATACCCAATCGGCGCAGAAAATTAAAGTCGGCGTTCAGCTACTCAGCGAGCAGGATTGTCCATGGAGTTCGTTGCTGCCCAAAACAGATGGCTTCGTGCCTGCGGTTGCCAAGGGCCAGCGGCGTTGGGAGCGTCACAAGATTTCTCTGGTAGTCACGCTGCACAGCGACCGGTCGCCGGTTCCCTTGCGTGTAACCGCGACCGATCTAAGCGCGAGCGGCTGCTACATCGAGACCCTGTCCCCGTTTCCCGTCGGAACCAGTCTCATCGCAGAATTACGCTTTGCG
Source organism: uncultured Acidobacteriota bacterium (assembly GCA_963763795.1). Classification (GTDB taxonomy): domain Bacteria; phylum Acidobacteriota; class Terriglobia; order Terriglobales; family Acidobacteriaceae; genus Sulfotelmatobacter. Next base: position 18,409 of record CAVXPP010000001.1, read on the forward strand.
GGTGACGTCGTCACCACTCGAACCTTCGTCCGAACCTGCGATCCCCAGGTCGGTATGGGTGTCGAGTTCATCGGCCTGCATACGGAAGAGCAGCAGCGTTTCCAGCAATATCTGCGGGCCATGAATCCCTGGGCCTGCTCGATCGACAAGCCCAACCTCACGCATTGAATCCAGACCGCTGGTCATGTAGCCCCGGACGCATTCGTCCGGGGTTGCGTGCAAAGCGCGCAATCACTTGCCCCAAAGGCCGCGCGCTGCAGCTATCTCGCGGACTACGGACGAATCTCGATTGGCGTTCCGTCTGCAACAGCCGCCCAAATCTCGTCGATCTCTTCGTCCGTCACGGCAATGCATCCATCCGTCCAATCTTTCAGCCGATGAGATGCACCCACCCACCGATACCCGTTCGGTAAACCGTGCACGAACACATCCCCGCCCGGCGAAACGCCGTTCCCACGCGCCGCTGCCCGATCCCGCGCGCTGGGATAAGAAATATGAATCGACTTGTAAAACTGGCTGTGCGCGTTCCGCGAATCGAGGACGTAGATTCCCTCAGGAGTCTTGTGATCCCCTTGCCGTGTCTTCGCTCCCACAGGATCTCCGCCCAGTGCGACTTTGTATGTCTTGATGACCTTTCCCTGGCTCAGCAGTTGCAGTGTGCGCTCCTTCTTAAGCACCACCACGCGGTCCGCGTGAAGCGATTTTCCCGAGGTCTGTGCCAACAAAAATCCGCAAAGGGCGCAAACCGCGAAGACGTTAAGAACCCGGATTCGCATGCCCCGGATTATAGACGGCGCAATCCCGCAGCATGCTAGCCTGATAAAGTGATCGCTCGGAATTTGACGCCACTCATGTGGAGACAGCCGCCTCGGCGGCCCTGCCGGCACACTTTTCTAGCTGCGTGCGCGCTCATTCTCATTTGTTACGCATCGCCCGCCAGCGCCGTCCCCTGGACGGTCCACGCCCAGCCCCAGCGCCTGCTCAATGGCGCTCCCGTGCTGTTCCAGGTGAAGCCTCCAGCCAAACTCGAATCGCTCACCGGCACATGGCTCACGCATCACATCACTTTCAGCTACAACGCGTCCACAAAAACCTGGTTCGCGTTGGCGGGCGTAACTTTCGAAACCGCTCCCGGCAAGTACACTCTTGCCCTCACTGGCACACGCGCCGCAACGAACGCTCCCCTGACCTTCGCGCGCACCTTCACCGTCGCCCGCGCGCAATATCCCAAAATCAAAGTTGAACTCGCGGTGGAAAAGAAATTCACCGAGCCCAGCCCCGAGCAGCAGGCGCAAATCGCGGAGGGCGTAAAGATCAAGCAGGACTACCTCAGCCGCGTCACTTCCGACCGCGAATGGGACGGCAACTTCACCGCCCCCGTCGACGCCGCCATCTCCGACGTTTACGGTTCTCAGCGCATCTTCAACGGCAAAGCCCAGCGCGAGCACCAGGGACTCGATTACCGCGTCCACACCGGCACGCCCGTTGCCGCCATGAACTCCGGCACCGTCCTGTTGGCACGCTTTCTATACTTTGAAGGAAATTGTGTGGTGATCGACCACGGTCAAGGCCTGCTCACACTCTACTTTCACCTGTCCGAAATCAAAGTGAAGGAAGGAGACCCCGTGAAACGTGGAGAAAAAATCGGCCTGAGCGGAGGCACCGGACGCGCCACCGGTCCCCACCTCCATGTAGCCGTCCGCTGGCAAGGCACTTATCTCGACCCCGCCCGCCTCCTGCAACTCCCCCTGCCGTAACGGCTAAAGTAAAACGCGCAAACCGTAGCGCCGCCGTCCCGCCCGAATTCTGCTGAACGTGTCATGCTCAGCGAAGGTTGAGCCCGAGCAAAACGAAGCTCACCCGCAGTCGAGGCATCCCCAAAGCTATAAGGATCTAAATGGAAGATGAGAAAGACTATGTGGGGACAGCCACCCTCGGCTGTCCGGTCGAGCGCAGCTCGACCGCTGCTGCGTGAAGACTCCAAAACTGTAAGGCAGCTGTTATCCCGCCGCAGCCTCACCGGCCGTTATCGCCTCCGGCACAAACGCAAGCCCATCCCGATAGCTCACCGTCCGCCCTGAAATCGCCGGTACTCTCTCGCCCGGAACCAGTATCCCCACGAGGTTGAGCGGGTCGGCCGCAGAAAGCGTCAGCGTCTCTCCGCTCAGCGGCAAATTCCGCGTGGCCCGCACTAACTCTACCGCCACTGGTAAAGCAAACTGCTCGCCGAGAAATCCATCCACAAACCTTCCCCCACGAATTTCGCCGCGATCCTCCAACCGCCGGAATCCCATCAGCAACTCCCGCCACGGCGGCAGATTCGATTCCCGCGCCAGCACATCGCGCACCACGATTCCATACCTCCGCAGCAGCATCCAGCACGCCGCTTCCACTGCTCGCGGACGCTCCACCGCCGCATCCGCGTGCAGCAGCGCCCACCGCCCCGCGCTGTGCCGCGGACGATTCGCCTTCCCCACGCCCTGTCCCGCCCTTCGTTTCGGATCAATCAGCGCCCGCAAATTATCGAACCCATCGGCAGTCACCAGCCCGGCCGCCACCAGTTCCCACAAAGCCGTTTCGATCTCCGCCTTCAGCTTCCCAGTCCCGCGCACAATGTCGCCAAAGAACGAAGCCCCGCACGACCGCAGAAACTCCAGCACCAACTGCGCCCCATAACCAACCCCGCGCGCCTCGGAAGAATCGGAATCCGGGTGCCCCATGTCTCGCGTGTTTTGCGAGACGAGGGGGTTTTGTCGTATCGCCATCCAATCCGCTTCTTCCCGCACAAAAAACGTAATCGGCGCTACGCTCGTAGGAATCACCCGTCTCTGCCGTGGCGCATCCGCGTCCGAAGCCCCGCCAGACTCCAGCGTAGCCGGATGCGGCGACAGCCGTCCCCATCCCACCGCCCCAGTCATACAAAGTTGGTCGAGCCATTTCGGATCGTAATCCGCAACCCGGCGCGCCAGAATCTGCCGTTCCCACGCATTCGCTGGAATCTCAAATCCCTGCAACTGCTGCAACACTTCGAGCGTTCCGCGCTCCCCGGAGACTTGCGATCCCGCCGCTACATGCTGCCACCGCGCCAGCCATCTCATAAACTGAGCCGCCGTCACCGGCTCAATCTGCTTCCGCAGCATCCCCACAGTCAGCCGGTGAATCCGCGCCAGCAGCCGCCGCTCACACCATTCCGTCTCAGACTCTTGAGGAGAAGATGATGTCGGAACCGCAGAGAAATATGTGGGGACAGCCGCCCCCGGCTGTCCAGCCGAGCGAAGCTCGGCAGTCCCATGTGGCGCGGGCACTCCTGCCCGCGAGGCAGCGCCACTAAACTTCCCACGCAGTACAGTCCCCGAAGCCTCCATCCGCAGCAAAGCCTTTTCAATATCCGAACCCGCCAGCCCCAAAACATCCCCAAGCTGCGAAGCCGTCACCGGCCCCACATGCGACATCCATCCTGTCACCAGCGTAAGCAAAGCCTCATCGCGAGAAACCGTCCCCGACTCCACCTCAGCCAGATGCTGCTCAAACACGGCCGAAGGAAACACCGTCGTAAAGCTGCGCGCCCGCTCCGCCGCCACCCAGTAGCGCCGTCCCTCAAGCGTAGCCACCCCGGCCCGCCCCTGGTTAGCGAGTCGTTCGAAATATGCCGACCACTGGCCAGGTCCAACGCTCATGTGGGGATGGCCGCCCTCGGCCGTCCGGTCGAGCGAAGCTCGACTCTCCTCTCCGTACCCGACAGCCGGGTGCCCCATCCTAAACTCGCCGCCCCCTGGCGAGTTTAGGGAAGGGATTCTTCCTGAATTCTCCGCCGCTCCCGACCCCTCCGGCAGCGCCACCAGCGTATGCAGCACATCATGCAACTCATCCGCATCCCGCACATCCGGCCAGGCCTCTTCCCGCACCTGCGCAATCGCCCCCGGATCGAGCCCGCCCACTTCCTCCAGCACCGACTCGGGCAGCACCCGCCGCATCTCCACCGCCCGCGCCCGCCGCTCCTCCAGCGGCGCATCATCCAGATACGCATACGGATTCGCATTCAAAATTTCATGCGAGAACTGCGACGGCACCGGAGTATCCACCGCCAGCACGCGAATCGCTCCCGAGGCCATCCCCCGCAGCAGCGTCTTCAATCCCTCGACGTCCATCGCTTCGGTGAGCACATCTTTCATCACTTCGCCCACCAGCGGATGATCCGGAATCTGCCGCTCGCCCTCAATGTTTTCGAAGCACGCCGCCGCATCCGGAAACACCGACGCCAGCAAATCATCGGACCGCATCCTCTGAATCTGCGGAGGCACTTTCTTTCCATTCTGAAAGCGCAGCAGCGCCAGCGCCCGGTTCGCATCCCAGCGCCAGCGCGTGCCAAAGATCGGAGAGTCCAGCGCCGCTTGCTCCAGAATCGGCTGCACCGTCTCCGCCTGCAGAAAGTGAAAAACGTCGCCCAGCGGAAAACTGTGCTGCTCGGCCAGCGCGATGTTCAGCCCGTTATCGGTCGCCGCCGCCTGCAGCTCAAAATTAAATCCGCGGCAAAATCTCTTGCGCAGCGACAATCCCCACGCCTTGTTGATCCGCCCGCCAAACGGCGCGTGGATCACTAACTGCATTCCTCCACCTTCATCAAAAAATCTTTCGGCGATCACGGTGGTCTGCGTCGGCACCGCCCCCAGCACCGCGCGCCCCTGCAGGATGTACTCTATCGCCTGCTCCGCGCCCGAATCGTCCAGTCCGCATTCTTCCCTCAGCCACGCAACACACGCGGCCACTTCCGGCTGCGTCGCCGAGAATCCCACCGGCGAAGTCCGCGGCAGCATCTCGCTGATCTTCTGCCGCAACTCGCCCACGTGCGCCGACAATTCCTCGGTGCGCGCCGGAGCCTCTCCTCTCCAGAACGGCACGCTTGGCGGCGCCCCATGCGCATCCTGCACCAGCATCCGCCCCGAATTCGTCTCGATGCGATGGATCATCCACGACGTATTCCCCAGCAGCATGATGTCGCCGCGGTTGCTTTCCACCGCAAAATCTTCATCCACAGTTCCGACCACGACCTGGTCCGGCTCGGCCACAACGGTGTAGAGAGAATTGTCGGGAATCGCTCCTCCGCTGGTGATGGCCGCCAGCCGCGCCCCGCGCCGCGCCCGCAACTTCCTGTTCACCTTGTCGCGATGGATGTACGCCCCATACCGCCCACGCCGCGCCGCAATCCCCTCCGCAAGCATCTCCAGAATCGAATCGAAAGTCTCCCGCTTCAGATCGCGGTACGGATAAGCCCGCCGCACCAGCGCAAACATCTCATCCTCATCCCACCCGGACTCCTGTAGCCCAGGCACGTCGTGTGGCGCGGGCACTCTTGCCCGCGAACTTTCCCCACCTCCACTAGCGCAAGCCGCCACAATCTGCTGCGCCAGCACATCCAGCGGAGCCTCCGGAATCATCAGCCGATCCAGATCCCCCAGCTTGATCGCCCGCACCAGCGCCGCGCACTCCATCAAATCATCGCGCGTCGTACAGAAGAATCGTCCCTTCGGCACCGCCCCGCGCCAGTGACCCGACCGCCCCACCCGCTGCATCGCCACCGCAATCGCCCGCGGGGTATTAATCTGCACCGCCAGATCCACAAATCCCACATCGATTCCCAACTCCAGCGAGGCCGTCGCCACCAGCACCCGCACCTGGCCTTCCTTCAGCTTTCTCTCGGCCGCCAGCCGCAGCTTGCGCGACAGCGAGCCATGATGCGCCGCGACATTTTCCTCGCCCATGCGCGTGCCCAGCTCATGACACAGCCGCTCCGCCATCCGTCGCGTATTCACAAACACCAGCGTCGACCGGTGCTGCTTTACCAACTCCACCAGCCGGTCGTAAATCGCATCCCACATCTCATTCGAAGCCACAGGCCCCAGCGGCATCGGCGGAACTTCGATCCCGAGATCCAGTTTCCGCGTATGCCCGACATTGACAATGACCGGATCATTCGGGCTCGAGCGCGGGTGCCCCACCCTAATCTCGCCGTCTTCTGGCGAGATTAGGGTGGGGATTTTTTTAACTGAGAGATCGAACGCCGGCTCTTCCTCTTCACCCTGGGGAGCGCACGAGTTCACTCGTGCCGTAGGAGCGCCAGAAAGATTCTCGGCTTCAGCCGCTGAGGCTTGCCTTTCCGCGTCGCGAACGCCCGTCAGAAAATGCGCCACCAGCTCAATCGGCTTCTGCGTCGCCGATAACCCAATCCGCACCGGACGCCGGTGCGTCAACGCATCCAGCCGCTCCAGCGACAGCGCCAGATGCGCCCCGCGCTTGTCATCCGCCACCGCATGAATCTCGTCAACAATCACCGTCTCGATATCCCGCAAAATCGCCCGGCTCTTATCGGCCGTCAGCAAAATGTAGAGCGACTCCGGCGTCGTCACCAAAATATGCGGAGGCCGTTTCAGCATCGCCCGCCGCTCCGGCTGCAGCGTGTCCCCGGTCCGCACCGCCGTCCGAATCTCCGGCATCAGCAGCCCGCGCTCGCCCGCCAGCGCCAGAATCTCCCCCAGCGGGATCTCCAGATTTTTCTGAATGTCGTTCCCCAATGCCTTCAGCGGAGAAACGTAGAGAACTTCCGTGCGGTCGCTCAGGTGCCCCGCCAGCGCCTTGCGCACCAATCGGTCGATACACGCCAGAAACGCCGCCAGAGTTTTTCCGGAACCCGTAGGCGCCGAAATCAGCGTGGTTCGCCCGGCCAGAATATGCGGCCAGCCTTGCTCCTGCGGCTCAGTCGGTGTTCCGAACCGCGAGACAAACCACTCCGCCACCAGAGGATGCGCCCAGGCCAGGGACTCAGGAAGGGACTGCATTCGGGTATTCTAGCTCGAAACCCGACTTTCGCCAAATATTCGCCAAGCGCACCGGAAGGCATCTCTATTCGCCAACCCAGCCGCATGGCGTCATCCTGACCGGAGCCGCTTTTCAGGCGGAGGGAAGGATCTCCCGCGCCCCACAGCTTTCCTTCGTTCCTTAGTGGTAAAAGATCGTCAAGCAGAACCCGCTGCAGGAGGTCGAACGATGCACCCTGCCAATCTTTATCGCCCGGTATTCAGCGGCAATCGCGCCGTGGTCGTGTGGGTCTATCGCAAGATGCGAAAACCCTGCCCCACGGGAAGGTCACAGCGTTGTTCAGTGCGGTTGCAGTAAATTCAATTAATGCATCTGGACCCGAACGTTTATTCATCTCTTGCGATTGCGGTACTCCTCCTGCACGCGCTATTTATCGTGTGGGTGATCTTCGGGGCTCTGCTCACGCGATCGCGTACGATTCTTCGCTGGTTGCATATCGTTTCTCTGATCTGGGGAATTCTCACGGAGCTGACGCCCTGGCCTTGTCCCTTAACTCTCCTCGAGAACTGGCTCGAAGAAAAGGCGGGTGTCGAACCGTACCACGGAGGCTTCCTGCTCCACTATATGGACAAGCTTGTCTATCCGGATATTTCCGCGACCACGTTGACAGTGGCCGGAGTGGTCGTTTGCGCCTTCAACCTCGCACTCTATGGAAGGCAAGCCTGGAGAAACCGCGGTTTCTGAGTTCTTGTTCGCTTGGTTGGCGATAAATCGCCATATCGGTCACTCACCATGTCGAGGTGTTGAGCCGAAGTCGCCTGATCCCGCCAATCATTCTGACAAGAACGCCGATTCTCGGCGGGTCCAGCTAAGCAGCTAGCATACCCGCCTGAGCTACGACACTTTCTTCTCCAGATAAGGGCGGGTGCGGTGCTGTTCCTTCATTTGTTCGATCGAACGAACTCGCCGGCCAAGATCGGCAACCTTTGCCAGTTCCTTTTGGATTGCTTCCAGCCGCTCATGCCTCTGGCTATGCGCAATCTGAGCCTGCGGTTCATTCCGGCTGCCCCGTCGATACTGGTCGTTCAACTCTTGCAGCTCTGCGATCTCGGCGCGGAGGCCGGCGATTTTTTCCCGAAGCACTTCCAGATGATCCATACCTATTAGGATAGCATCCGGCAGGTTGAGCACCCGGTCCCGAATCGGTTCGCAGCTGATCACTAGTGTCCGACGCGCGAAACAATTATGATTTCCGCAACCATGTAGAGTCGCAAAGTCCCGCTCGACGGGAATTCGCTCGACTCTCCGTCATGGGTTCAATTGCGGGGGCGAGGGGGACCATGAAAGTTCTGGTCGTCGAAGCCGACGATGCGGTCTTGCAAGCGACTGGCATTATGCTTAACAAGCTCGGTTACAAAGCTAGCCTGGCGCTAAACTGCGACGAAGCGCTGCGCATTTATTCCGAACAGGGACCCCACGATGTTGTTCTCATCGCCCTGAAATTCCTCACCAGCTCAGGCGCCGGTGGCGACAGATTTATGGACGCCCTGCGGCAGAAGAATCCCCAGCAAAAGTTTGCTTTTATGACTTCATCCCCGGTCCTGAAAAAGCCATTTTCGATCCAGGAATTAGACGATTTCATGGGCGCGTTTTGCCGGCCCGCGAGCAGCCGCTTTGGATAGGCGATAGCTGAGCGGCGTGGGAGAAATCATCTCCAGGCTTTGGCTTGCGAGGAAGACCGCCGAGGAAATCGCTATGAATGCTGCTGTTCTGCACGCGCTAGGAAAGCCGCCCCGCTACGAGCAATTTCCCGAGCCAACCGCCGGCGACGGCGAGATGATCGTGCATGTTCACGCCGCATCGCTGAAACCTGTCGACAAACAAATAGCCAGCGGCTCGCACTATGCCAGTCCGCGCGAGTTCCCCCTGGTGTGCGGCTTAGATGGAGTGGGGAATCTCAGCGACGGGCAAAGAGTGTTCTTTGGTGGAACTCGAGCCCCTTACGGCGCGATGGCAGAACGCACCGTCGTGCGCCGGGCCTTTTGCTTCCCGGTCCCTGCCGGCGTGGATGACGAGACTGCCGCGGCCCTGCCCAACCCGGGCGTTTCGGCCTGGCTTTCGCTAGCTCACCGGGCGCGACTGGCGCCGGGCGAAAATGTCCTGATCCTCGGCGCGACCGGAGTGACGGGTAAGCTCGCCGTGAAAATAGCGAAACTTCTCGGGGCAGGTCGCGTGGTCGCTGCCGGACGCAACCCGCAAGCCTTGGACAAATTGCATCAGCTTGGTGCTGAGGCAACCATTCGCCTCGATATGCCCGCGAACGAACTCGCCGAGGCATTTGCCCGCGAGGCCGGCCAGTCCGGCTTTCAAGTCGTGATCGATTACGTATGGGGCAGTCCCGCAGAAACATTTCTGGCTGCGATCACGCGCAAGGAATTTGCCGTCGTTACCTCCGAGACTCGCTTCGTTCAAGTTGGAGAAAGCGCAGGCCCGACGATCTCACTTCCCGCCGCCGTGTTGCGTAGCACCGCGTTGACCATTCTCGGCACCGCCGGGATTCCGCCTCGCAGCGTTCTGGTCGATGCCTTACAACAAGTCATGACCCACGCCGCCAGCGGAGAGCTTCGTATCGAGACGGAACGGGTCCCTCTCGCAGATATTGAGAGCGCATGGCAACGCGATCCACAGCCCCGCAGATTGGTGGTCATCCCATAACTGCAGAACAGATCTGTCGCCAAAAATAGCCACATGGGATTCTCGGAAGTGCTGGAAGTCGCTTGCGCTCAAGTTGTGCTCAGTCGCTTATTGACACGAAGTCGCGATAACGCGCAATGATGGATTTTGAGCGCTACGGCCTGCTACAACAGCTATTTGGAGAGCCTTCCTTTTGGCAATTCCAGAAGTATCGTTTCCGGGGCAATCACAACGGTAGGGCCTAGCCTATACGCGTCGACTATGTTCCAAACAAGTGTTGCCCAGACGTCTTCTGGCGTCCAGGCAGACTCACGCCAAGCTCCGTATTGGCGGGCCCACGTCGACATGTCTGCCTGTACCACGGCCTGGCACGGCTCTCTTACCACTCCCATGTGCTTATCCGAGGGGCTCTGGGGCTCAATTCTTAGAGCCTTGCAAAGCACGGCGTAAAGGTCGCTGACCGTGACCACGCCGTCAAACTTTGCATCCGAAAGTTTGACCGGAAAAAGGTTATAGAAACGCAGGAGAATCGTGATTATGTCTCGACGCACAGCGCCACCCCGCTTCGAACTAAGGTTTTGGAGCTTTTTCCACTCGGTGTATCTCTCCAGAACTTTTGCAAAGCGCTCAGACTGTTCTCCCGAGATGGGCGCCCGCTTGCATTTTTTCAGAATAGTCTTCCAGTGATACCCTGACCGGAAAAAGTAGGGGCGGACCTCCAGGAAGCATAGCGCAATTTCAATTACCGACGGATCTCCGACCGAAAGCCGTTCGTAGAAATCGGGATACGGTCCGCCGGGTAAGCAGAGCTCGGCGTAGCGGGTGTGAAATTCTTGACAGGCCTGTGACCACTCCTCCCGTAGCTCCTCGCTCTCCCCGCGCCGCTTTACAGTCTCGTGAATACGACGGTGGAGACGGTTTATTTCCGCTGCATTCTCAAGCAGCTTGGCGCGAAGGGCCCCACGTTCATCCATGCAATTTGAATATTACATCGGGAGGAGATAATGACGATGCCGATCACCAGTTGTCGATACATCGCCATTACACTCTTTGATATCTGGGCGTTTTCAAGGTGTAATGGCATGGCTCCGTAAACTATCCCGCCCCCGGCATTGCCTGTCGCCGTGATCGTTTCCGAAGCCTTCAACGATTGTCTTCCAGCAAGCTTAATGGCCCGGCAAAGCGTAGACGAACGGCCGCTCGGCGCTGCTCTTCCAGAAGTATGCGAGGATGATCACACTTGCAATCGCCGCGTACGCGCACCACAGCGAGGTGAACGCGTACCGCTTGAACTCCATGACAACCAGTAGAATCGCCAGGTTTGCCGCGCCGAACACCACCATCATCTTGATCTTCGAGAGAAACAGAGAACCGCACGTTGCAATCACATACAGCACCGCAACCGCTGTGTTGTTGGTCGCCTGATTGATATAAACGATGCTGTTTCCCCGGACGTACACCTGGGTTGGGAATGCGGTCAGCGCCCATAGTATATAAAGCGTGGTGGCTCCGCCGAGCACGAGAAACGGCAGCATGCGCCGGCGGCTCTTCCGGTCAGGCTCGAACAGCAGCACGCTGAGCGGCAGCAGAAAAGGGAGCAGTCCCTGCGCATAAAGCATGAACGCCGCACCCATGTCGTGCGTCACTGCCGGCGAGAGAATCCCATCCAATCCCAGCCAGACGAATCCCTCAATAAACTGATGCACCGCGAATAGCGCAGGCAGTGCCGCGAACAGCAGTTCCCGCCGGTGCTTCACCTTCGTGAAGGTGACGACGCCCACCGCGCCCAGGACTCCGCTGCCCACAAAGTTTGCTGTCGCTGAGAAACACACGGCTCGTTCTCCGCTGGGAAGGATGACACGTAATCATCGCGCAAGCAAAACATTTCCCCTGACGCAAAAACAATGAAAGCCGCCAAGGACGCAGGGGACGCAGAAGTTTTGTTCTCAAAAGAAGACCTCGGCGTCCTCAGCGTCCTCTGCGGTTTTGGTTTGGCTGAAAGCTGAGAGCTGACAGCTGGAAGCCGACAGCTAAAGAAAAAACCCACCGGATGCTTGCTTGGGGCGTGCTCGGGTCAGCATCCGATGGGCTACCGTTTCTCCTTACTCACCCTGTTGTTTTCAGGAGTATGTAAAGAAATTAAACACCCGAACCGCTCTTCGTTTCGTCTAATTTTGTAAAGCTTTGTAAAGCCTCTTCCCCGCGTCCCCCGTTTCACACGCGATCCTGTGACCAGAGCGCTGCAATGAGCCGTCATCCCGAATGCCCGCGTTTTCTCCAGCGGGCGGAGGGATCTCCCACCGTTAGAGCCCTTGCACTCAAAACGTATGAAAGGAAAAAGGACTCGTGGGGAACCCACGATCCGCAAAGTACTTGCTCCTCCGCGCCCTCAGCGTCTTCAGCGGTTTTCATTCCCCCCGCGTCACTCCGGCAGTGACACAGGCTTCGATGCCATCAACTCGGTGAAGCGCTTGTCCTTGCGCAACGTGGCAAATTCCGAGTCCTTGTATACATTCTTGAAATCTTTGTATCCCTCTTCCATCGCCTTGCGCAGATATTCCAGCGAGCGGTCCGAGAATCCCATCTTCGCGTACAGCTTCGCGACCGTGTAGTCGTAATGAGCGCGGTCCGCGGGACTTGGCAGTTGCGCCTGGACTCCTGCCCTTGACGTCCGTTCAAACACATCCGGATCGAGTTCCATCGCATGCTGATAGGCGAGCACGGCCGGCACGAAGCTCTTCTTCGAAAATAGCGCCGCCCCCAGATTGCTGTAGAACGACGCCGACTCATCGTCCAGACCGATGGCGCGCCGGTACTGCTTCGCAGCCGCCCTGTATTTCTTTTGTTCGTAATAAACCACGCCCAGATTGTTATATGCATTGGCGAAGTTGCGGTCGGTCTTGATCGATTGTTCGAACGACTTCTTCGCCTCGCGATAGCGCTGCATCATCAGTTCGGTGATCCCGACTTTGTTCAGCAGGCCCGCCGAATGCGGTTGCTTCCCCAGCGCGGCATGATAATAATCCAGCGCATCCAGATACAGTTTTTCCGCGCGTAGGCCATCCGCCGTCTGCTCCAAATCGGCGACCGTCGCATTCGCCGCTGGAGGATCAATCAACCGAAGCAGCGGCGGTTTCACTTGTACTTGTTCTGAGGCCTGCGCCAAAGCAGGCGCGGAAAAAGCGCAGGCACAAAAAGCGGTGAGCACAACCGGAAGGACAACTTTCGGGCAGACAGTCATAGGCCACCCCCAGCTATTTGCGCCTATTCTGGCACAGTTTCAGCCGGGCGGCGAAGATTTCTTCTACTTGCCTCGAATCTCAATGCGGCCCGGTCTGTCCACTATCTGGGGGTTTAGACGCCGGAGCCGAGCCTTTGTCATCCTTGAAAATGCCTGCAATCTTGCCGAAAAAGCCCTTCTTTTTCTTCGGATCCTGCACATTATTGGGATCCTGGCCATTCGCCTGGCCGCCGGCCTGCTGCTCCTGCGGCATCACCGGCTTACTGCTGCTGCCGAAGATCTTCGACAGGAATCCCTTCATGCCGGCCTGCTCATCGCAAGTGTCGCGAGGCTCCGTTCCAGCTACGAACGCCGAAACGTAGTCATCCGGACAGTTCGACGTTGCCAGCCGGTTCGTCGCCTTATCCAGCTGCACATCCACCACGCCCGCGGGCTGCGAAAAATCCTTCATGTTGGAATACGCCGGCAGCTCAAATGCCTTTTTCATGAACTCGGTCCAGATCGGCGCCGCCGTCATCGCTCCGCTCAACCGCAGGTCGCTGTAGTCGTCGTATCCCACCCACACGATGCACAGCAGGTTCGAGGTATATCCCGCGAACCACCCGTCGTGCGAACTCCCTGTCTTCCCTGCCGCCGGAGGCGTGAATCCCCGCAACCGCACCGCCGTATATCCCAGCCCGTTATTGATGACTCCTTCCATCATGCTGGTCATCACGTAAGAAATTCGCGGATCGAGCACCTGCCGCTGGTCGGTGTTGTAATTGGAGATCACGTCGCCCTTGCCGTTCCGCACCGAACGCAACAAGATCGGCGACAGCCGCACTCCGTCGTTTGCGAACACCGTATAAGCTCCCGCCATCTCGAGTGGCGACGCGTCATACGATCCCAGTGCCATCGCCGGAGTCGCCTTCACCGACGTAATTCCTGCAGCCTGCGCCAGGTCCGCCACTTTGTCGTACCCGGTTTCTTCCGCCACCTTCACCGTCGCATTGTTCAGCGACATCGCCAGCGCGTACCGCAGCGTCACCTCGCCGTGATATTCCTCTTTATAGTTACGCGGTTCGTAAATCTGATCTCCGTAAGCGAAGCTCGAAGGCTCATCCGTCACGGTCGAAGCCGGGGTGATCACGGTCTGCGAGCCGTCGAGCGCCGTGTTCATCGCCGCCGCATAGACAAAGGGCTTAAAAATCGATCCCGTCGGCCGCTTGGCGTTGGCATGATTGAGCTGGCTCCATCCGTAGTCCCGTCCTCCCACCAGCGCCAGCACCGCTCCGGTATGCGGATCCATCGCCACCAACGCCACCTGCGCCTGCGGCCCTGGCTGCACCGTGGTTTCATATTTCTTGCCGACCTTTACCCGCTTGGTCCGCAGCTTTTTCACTTGTTCATCCACCAGCTTGATCCCATCCGCCACGGCTTGCGCCGCCGCTTTTTGCAGATCCGGATCGAGCGTGGTGTAGATGCGGTAGGAACTGTCGTTCAACTCGTTCTCGTTGAATTTGCCAATCAATGAGTCCCGCACCATGTCCACGAAATACGGAGCGTCGCTGGCCTCCACGTTGGGCGGGGCCAGCTTCAGCGGAACCGCTTTCGCTTTCTCCGCCTGGGCTCGCGTGATGGCGTGCGTATCCACCATCGAATCCAGCACCAGATTCCGCCGGTCCATTGCCCGCTCCGGATGCCGGTAGGGCGATAAGTAGCTCGGCCTCTGAATCAATCCGGCCAGCAGCGCCGCCTCCGGCAGGGTGATGTCCTTTAGATCTTTGTTGAAATAAGCCTTGGACGCCTCCCCGAAACCGCTGATGGCAAACGATCCGCGCTGCCCTAAATCCACCCAGTTGGCGTAGAACTCGAAAATCTGCTGCTTGCTGAACTTCTGCTCCAGTTCCTCCGCAATCAGCATCTCGGTGACCTTGCGCTTGATCGACTTTTCCGGCGTCAGGAAGAAGCCCCGCGCCAACTGCTGAGTCAGCGTCGATCCCCCCTGCGCCCGCCGTTGCCGAAGCACGTCTTCCCAGATCGCCTCGAAGGTTCGTACGAAGTTCACCCCGCTGTGCTCGAAGAAGCGCCGATCCTCGATCGCCAGCACCGCCTGCACCATCACCGGAGGAATGTCGTTGTACTTCACTACCTCGCGCTTGGAGCGCTGCTCCGCGTCGAAAAGCGCGGTCACCAACTGCGGCTCCAGTTCGTATGCGGAAAGTTCAGTTCCCCGGCTCATGATGCGCTCAACCTGCCCGTCTTCTATGCTGATCCGCGCCGACTCTGGCGAATGATACGACTCCTCTCCCGGAGTGATTTCGATTCCGTCTTTTTCCAGGTGGAACGTGCCCAGTTTCGACTCGCCGTCTTTGTCGGAATACCCCGCCCGCCGCAACTCCGCCGCGATCTCCTTCGCCTCGATTTTCTCCCCGTCACGCACTGTGCTCGGCAGCGCATAAATCTTTGCTGAATTCGCAAACACCGGCGTTCGGAACCGCTTCTCAATGATGCGGTCGTACTTGATGTAGAAGTAGGAAAACGCAACCGTGAAGCTCACGGCCAAAATCAGAAAAAGCACCAGCGCTGCCCGTAGCACCGGGTCGCGAGGCATCCCCCGCACCGTCTGCCCCTTTTCGCCGGTTTTCGGAATCTTAAGTTTTATGGCCACAGTCTCGACTCTACGCCCGGATTTCTATTCAGACGGCAAGGCAGGGCAAAAGGTTTGAAACCATCTCCTTCCGCCTGCGATTGTCGCACTTCTCCCCGCAGGTAGATCCAGAGGAACGAAGTAGCGGTAGCAGTATCCCCATTGTACCCCTGACTCGGGAAACGAAAAGAGACCCGCGGTACATGCGGGTCTCTAAGCCGTCAACACTCATCATGCGAATGCGCTGATCGTGTAAGGGCGGACGCCGCCTGCCCTGAGCCTGCCGAAGGGACCGACTCGCGAGCGAAGCGAGCGTTCGTCTGCTTGTCATCGTGAGGCTACGGGGTATCGGACGCCGCCCAGTAGCCGGTTGTCGCCAACGGTACCGGCGCAACTGGCTGGGTCAGCCCCCCAGTAGTCGCCACGTTGAAAACTCCCAGGTTCGCCGGAGACACTCCAAAATAATAGAAGAGGTAGCTCCCGCTCTGGTCAAACTGCCCCCACGGCGTGGCCTGCAAGGTCATGAAGGGCGATCCCTGCACCGCGCTCAGCGTTCCCGTCGTCGGATCCAGTTGAAACGCTTCCACCGGATTGGCCGCTCCCGCCGCATTCAAACTGAACGAGTACACAAACTCCCCATTCGTTGCCGTGGGCTGCATCGCGATGTTGTACGGCGCATAGTTCGTCGTGTATTTCGTCCCCGGAACCGTCAAGGCTCCCGTCGTCTGATTGATGCTGTAGACGTAAAGATTATCGTCGTCGGCGAAGCCGTCAAAGACCGTCTCGCCACTGATTCCAATCAGAAAATTCCCGCTCGGATCGCCGCGCATCTCAAAGATCGGCGCCGCATACGTTCCCACTTCCGTCAGCACCCCAGCGTTAGCTCCCGTTCCCACCGAAAACGCAACCGCCGCCGTGCCCGCGTGATCGCTGGTGTTTTGGGACGCGTAAAGAAAGCGCCCCAACCCATCCATCGCCAGATTCTGCGGTTGGAAGCCGGGAATGGCGAAGGGCGATCCGTTCGCTACCGTCAGTGAGCCGTCGCTGCCGATCTGATAGACCGCAATCTGCTCGTCGGTCGCGGATGAGATAAAGAGCAGCGTACCTGCCGGGTTGGTGATGACTGTGTTCTGGGTGTAACTATTGGCCGGGATTCCGCCAATCGCCGAAACCGAAACCGGGAATCCATTCAATGCGGTCAGATTCCCCGAAGCATCGATCGTGAATCCGTAAATTTGCTGCACAATCTGCAGCACCACGTACAGATACTGCCCCTGCGCCACCACCGCCCCGACTCCGCCCGCGTTCGCCGAAATCGAGAGCCCGGTTACTCCCGTGCTCGCGAAGGTGCCCGTACCCGTGTTGAAGGCATAGCTGTCAACCGTTCCAGCTTGGTCGACGGCATACGCGTATACCGAACTGGTTGATCCCGTTCCCGTCAACGCGCAGGTTCCCGACGTCGTAGAAGATCCATTCCCCGTTCCGCCAGAGGGCCCAGTCGTGCTGCCCGGGATCGCTTTGGAGCAGCCTTTCGTGGAGCATCCCGCCAGCACCATCACCAACATCAGGCCTGCCGCGGCGAGAACAATTTTCGCGAGCTTCATCCGGAACCTCCCATGACGTGCTGGACCACTGCCCGCAATTCCGCATAACCGCAATTGCGTTCGAAGATCTTCAGACGTGGTTATTTATTCGCGATGGTAGGACGGGAGTAACCAGATGGCAATATTACCGATGTCACGCATCCACTCAGTCGATTGGGCCATGGCACAACTCGGCGGTCGGCGGCCTCACACGACCGCCCGCAAACACAGCCTGATGCTAGATCCAGCTTTAGAAGCCCTTGTTCCCGCTGGAAGGAGTGAAGTGCAAAGTAAACGGATATCCCGGCATGTCCACGGGAACTGAATAATCCGCGGCAACATACACAGCGAGCGCTCCGGGAGTTCCAATACGCGTCACCGTCACCTGCTCAGGAGTCAGCGTGATGTCGTGCTGCTGGGCTTTCTTGATGACGGAGGTCAGTATGTCCTGGTCCGTCTGATGCGGGTTGGAACCCGCGACCATTGCGATGCTCCGCAGATCGTCCTGAAACGAATAGTTGGTCAACTCCGGCGGGATCACCGTCCAGCACAAGTAGATGGCTGCCACGACTACCAGAATCCCGACCAAGGCTTTAATCGTTCCCATAGCACACTCCACGCCCGGGCCGGAAACGAAGCCTCAACTCAAGCCGTCCGCCCAAGCAATCCTTGTAAATGTTCGACAATCGTCGTGATGCTAACATCGTGCACTTCCCGAGTCTCGCGGAAAACGACCTCGACGATACCTTCGGTAACCTTCTTTCCGACCGTAACGCGAAACGGGATTCCCACCAGATCCGCGTCCTTGAACTTCACTCCCGGCCGCTCATCCCGGTCATCGAGCACCACATCGAATCCTGCCCTCTCCAACCGCTTCGCAATTTCCTCCGCCGCAGTCTTCACCGCCTCGTCTTTCACATTCACCGGCGCCACCACCACCTCAAACGGAGCGATCGCCGCCGGCAGCCAGAACCCGTTCTCGTCATTTCCCTGCTCTACCGCCGCCGTCAGGATGCGCTCGATCCCGATCCCATAGCTGCCCATGATCGGCATGACTTCCTTGCCGTTTTTGTCGAGCACCCGCAGTCCCATCGACTCCGAATAGCGGTAGCCGAGCTTGAAGATGTGCCCGATCTCGACCGCCGTATCGATGCGCAGCGCCTTCCCGCAATTCGGACAAGCCTCGCCCGCCGTCACCGCCCGCAGATCCGCATATGCCGTGGGATGAAAATTCTTACCCGGCGTCAGATTCTTCAGGTGATAGTTCTCTTTGTTCGCGCCGCCAATCAGATTCGCGCGCCCTTCTAGCGCCTTATCGACCAGCAGCACCGGCTTGCCTTCATGCTTCTTCAAATCGCGAGCCCACTCAATCCCGATCGGCCCCAAATATCCCGCCGGAGACTTGAACAGCGCGTTGATCTCCGCCTCCTCCATCGGACGCGCCGTCGTCGCGAAGGTCGCATTCAGCTTGGCCTCGTTCAGTTGATGATCGCCGCGCATCAATACCACAATCGCCCGCGCCGTCTTTTTGCCCTTCGCATCAACCTCGTCCGCCATCAGCGCCAGCGTCTTGATCTTGTTCTTCGGCGACGCGCCCAGAAACTTTGCCACATCCTCAATTGTTTTTTGCCCCGGTGTATGCACTTCCAGCGGCGTCCCATCGCCCTCCGGCGCGAGATCCCCCCACGCCTCAAGCTTCGACGTAGCCTTCTCCATGTTCGCCGCGTAGTCGCATCCATCGCAGCTCACAATCTGATCTTCCCCCGCCGGAGTTCGCACCATGAACTCGTGCGATTCCTTCCCGCCCATCGCGCCCGAATCCGCCTCGACCACCATGTACTTCAACCCGCAGCGGTCAAAAATACGGCAGTACGTCTCGTAATGCTTCCTGTAGGAAACATCCAGCCCGGCCGCGTCGATGTCGAACGAATACGCGTCTTTCATCATGAACTGCCGTATGCGCAGCAGCCCCGACCTCGGACGCGGCTCGTCGCGAAACTTCGGCGCGATCTGATACCAGATCTGCGGCAGCTGCTTGTAGCTCCGCATCTCCTTCAGCGCGATCGAGGTCATGACCTCTTCCTCGGTCATGCCCAAGCACATGTCCGCGCCCTTGCGGTCCTTCAGCCGGAACAAGTTCTCGCCCATCAGGCCCCAGCGTCCGCTCGCCTCCCAGAGCTCTCGCGGATGCAGCGCCGGCAAATAGAATTCCTGCCCGATCCGGTCCATCTCTTGCCGCACGATGGCCATGATCTTGTTGAACGACCGGTTGCCGAGAAATAAATAGGAATAAATCCCCGCCGCCAGTTGCCGGATATATCCCGCCCGCACCAGAAATTTATGCGAAGCCACTTCAGCGTCCGCCGGCGCCTCGCGCAATGTAGGAATAAACAGCTCTGACCAACGATGCATAGTGTGAGTACCGAGTCCCGAGTAGCGAGTACCGAGATACAGGCACAAGCCCGATTCAAAGGAGAATTGGTTATTGTAAATGATTGCCTTAAGGAAACCTGAGGGATCGAAGTGGATACCCAGCGATGAAGACACCCCACTCACCGCGTTAGATCTCGAGTACGTGCGCCGACAATCCCGCCGGCGAGTAACGCTCGGTCCTCAGTACTCGGTACTCGCGACTCGGCACTACCCCGCCAGCTGCTTCAGAATCTCTTTCCCCAGCTTCTGCGCTTCCCCAAAAAATTTCTGATACTCCACAAACAGCCGGTTCAATTCGAGCGATCGGTCGGCCGTCAGCTTTTTGCGCAGAATCATATCCCGCACATGCACGGGATTCGGTAGGGTCGCATCCTCGTTCAACTCTTCCAGCGCCGTATTCGGATCATAGTGATACATCCCGCCATTGTACCGCCCGAATCGAGCACGAACGTGGGTGCCCCATCCTTCTCGCGATTTCTGCGGGAGTGTGGGGATTTTGAATTTCTGTGATGCCGAATTTTCTTTCGCCCCCTTCCGGGGCTTTGCCTTCTTTATCGCTCGTTACCCACCGCTTGCGCGGTGGGCTGCATTCTTTCGCTCCTTCGGAGCTGCTTTCACACTTACTGGCGGTTTCTTCTTGGTTGGGTATGGGACGGGCGCGGCGAACGCGCTGCGGACCGGTACTTCTGGGCCGCTTGTACGGACTGGGGCGTCCGTCCCCACACGAGCTGTGGCGGCGGCTGGGGTGGCTTCTGCGGCGCGGGCTTGGGCTGAGCTGCGGGCTAGTTCTTTTCCACCGGCTTCCCAGTGCTCCCAGAAAGTTGGATCTGGGTGGAGGGGCTTGGGAGCGGTGGCGGCTACGGCAGGGAGATCGGATTCCGTTTCATCCGCGGGCCGGGTGGCGGCGACTGCGCTGCGGCCCGGTACTTCTGGGCCGCCTGGACGGACGAATGCGTCCGTCCCTACATGGGCTGTGGCTGTCCCCACATTCGGCTCGGCGTAGTCGGGGACCTCTTTGACCATGCTGTCGGCGCCGACGGCGAACTTTACGCGGCGGGCGTTTTTTACGGCGATGTGGAGGGCGCGGAGGATCAGTTCGGCGCGCTTCATGTCGATGGTGTTGCGCATGAGCGCGTTGACGACTTCCATCAGCGAAGCCTGGATCGACTCTTCGTCCTCGAGGATGGCGATGGGGTGGAGACGCGACTGCGGCGGCTTGCGGACGCCGCGATGCGCGTGCTGGTGGAAGTAGCAGAACTGCTCTCCGCGAAGCGTGGGAGAGCCGCAAGGGATTCCGGTGACTTTGATATGAGTGCACGATTTGGGATTTGACATGTTGATCCGATCGATAATTTTTTGGTAGTTTTTGGCTAAAATCTTGGCTTCATTAGAGTTAGGGGCCGTGGCGATGACCATGTCCGCGTAAAATCTTGGAAACATTGGGCTTGCTAGTAAAATCTTGCGAACATTGGAGTTAACGGAGTTTTTGGGGAGTGGAGGGAGTTTCGATTCGGGAATCCAGGGGACTGGTTCACCACAGGGGGCACCGGGGCGCACGGGGGATTTCTGTTCTGCGGGGCCGGATGCGGGGCTTTTGGGAGCTTGGTCGGGCATAGTCCCAATTTGGACTGTGGAGATTTCTCAGTAAAGGTTGTTCGTCACATCGGGGGAGCGGGGGCTGTGGAAAAGTTTATCGGTGGAGGGGGAAGTCAAAGTCCCCACCCTAACGTCGCAAAAGCGCGACGTTAGGATGGGGCACCCGGCACTGACCTACACAAATCGCCGATCATACTCCCTAGATACGCGCGTTAACAGAGCGGAGTACTCCAGGACCATGGGCTGCTCCTGAACCCACGAAAAAGAGAACGGAGCCGCGTTCGAGGCGGCGAACCTGAGAATTACGAACTCGTCAAAGCTAGGCCGCGCCCTTCGATCCAGCCGCGAGATGGCATCGGCGGCCTCTGCGATGGGATGTTTATATTTGCGCCCGTCAGTAGGGAATGCTCGGTCGCCCTCGTACGACGTGCATGTTTCCGCATGATTCACACCTACTATCCCGACACAAATTGGGTTGCCCCCGCGTTTTCTAAATTCCTCCGTCTGGCGAACGAGATCGCCTATAACCCTGTCGATCTGTCTAATCATCGCTTTGGCCAGGATCTTGGTCTCAGCTCCAATTTCAATTGTCGCCACAGGGCCACGGCCCACTGCGTAGCCAGCCTCGTGTGTGGCCGCAGACGCTGGCACTAATTCTCCGAAAGTCCCATCTCCGCGTCGACGAGCGATGCCGATTGTTCGATTTTGGACGTTCAAAACACGTTCATGTGCATCTATCCGCTCGCGTAATCTGTCTGACTTGTGGAGTGTATAGAGGTCTTCGTAGAGGTAGCTTGCGACTTTGTCGCCCAAGCTAGAATCGCGATGAAGATATCGAGTCCCTTGAAAAAGATCTCGGAATGCTCTCAGCAACGCGAAGTCAGCGGCATTCATTTCGGGTGATCGAATTGTAGCCTAACGTCGAACAGATGAGGACCCAGCCTTCCCAGAACCTCTCTTTCAATCCGATCTTTTGCCAGCTGAAGATAGCCGGGGTCGACCTCGACCCCGACGCTGTTCCGTCCAGTGTTGATTGCAGCCAGCGACGTCGTCCCAGTACCTACGAACGGGTCAAGTACGATATCTCCTGCGAAGGAGAAGAGGCGCACAAGGCGTTCTGCCAGTTCAATCGGATAAGGGGCGGGGTGTCCCTTTCGGGTGGACTCCCCCTTGATGTCGGTCCACGCTGTGCGGAGCCAGCCTTTCATCTCGTCCCGAGTGAGCATCGATAACGCCTTTTGAACTGGCGAAGGTGACCGATAGGAACCACCTTTACGAAAAAACAGGATGTATTCAAAATCATTCTTTACAATTGCTCCGGGTTGGTAAGGCTTACCGTAGAAGCCAGCACCGTTCCCTTGAACCTCGGTTGCTCCGTTCGCGATCTTGAACCAGAGAATCGGAGTTAGAGAGTCAAGCCCGAGCTTACGGTTGCGAACCATGATGTCCGCATGGAGCGGAACGACGTGATGTCGACCCACTTTTTTTCGAGGAATACAAACGTCGCCCACCACGCAACAAATTCTTCCTCCCGGAACCAAGACCCGGGAACACTCCAACCAAACCTTGTCTAGCTGACAAAGAAAGTTCTCATAGTCTTCGATCGAGCCTAATTGCTGGTCATGTGGTGAGTAATCCTTCAGAGTCCAGTAGGGCGGTGAAGTTACGATGAGGTGAACGCTCTCGTTAGCCAGGAACGAAAGGTCTCGCGCATCTGCACAAAGGAGTCGATGGTTCGTCTTTGAATACTCTTTCGGCCAGCGATTCGCACGATAGAACTCGTTTAGTTCATGCAGCTTTTCAATTGCGCCCGGTTCATTATCGGCGTAATCAAGCGTAGCGGATTCTGGCAGTCTTTCAGTCCAGGTACTCATTGCTTGGCCCTCGCTACACTTGCCTGAATTCGCCCGGCTGTCCTGTAAAGGCTCGAGAACCTGAATTAACATCACGAAGGTTCCTAGGCGTTCCAAATCTGCACTGATTCCGCTACGGTAAAGTAGCTCTCCTGATACAAATAGTCTTCCCCCGATTCATCGATCACACGAATCTGATGGAGCGTAGACGCGGCTTTGTCCGGCACGACCTGATAGATCTTGCGCAGCTCCAGTAAAGCAGCGTAGCCCTTGTTGGCTATGCAGATTACGAATTGGGCTTCGCGTTTCATGTCAGCACGCCTCAGCGGCTGAAGCCGGTGAGGATTGTTGCCGGTTGCGGCGTGGCTGAAGCCGCGCGCCCTTCCCAAGACCTTCGCTCGCTTTGCTTCGCTGGACAGCCGAAGGCGGCTGTCCCCACATAAAAAACCAAGGGCGGACGAAGGCGTCCGCCCCTACGTGAGCTGTTCTAGCTGCAGCCGCTGGTGCTGCCGCAGCTGCCGCATCTATAGCAACTGCCGTTGCGGGTCATGATGCTGCCGCAGAAGCTGCAGGTTGGCGCGTCGCCCAGGTCGATCAGGCTTGCGAGGGCGTCGGCGGCGTGGACAGACCGCGTCGTCAGTCGTTGGTCGTTGGTCGTCGGCGCTGGGCTGCTGGTCCCGTTGACCTCTGCGATGTCTGGGGGCTGAGAGCTGGCGGCTGACGACTTGAGTCTCAGGTTCTCGAACAGCATCTGCTGCTGGCCGGTCAGGAAGCGCAGCTGGAGCCAGCGGAAGATGTAGTCCATGATGCTCTTGGCGTAGCCGATATCCGGATTGCCGGACCATCCGCTGGGCTCGAAGCGGGTGTGGGCGAACTTTTCGCAGAACAGTTTCAGGGGCACGCCGTGTTGCAGCGCGATGGAGACGGCGAGAGCGAAGCTATCCATCAGGCCGCTGACCGTTGATCCTTCTTTGGCCATGGTGATGAAGAGCTCTCCGGGATCGCCGTTGGGATAGAGGCCGACGGTGATGTAGCCCTCGTGATCTCCGACCTTGAATTTGTGCGTGATGGAGGCGCGCTCTTCCTGCAGCTTGTGGCGGACGGCGCGGGGAGGAGCGTTCATATCCTCTTCTTCCACCACAGAGGTCACAGGGGTCACAGAGGACTTCTCTGACAGTGCGGTCTTGGTGCCTGCTGCACTCAGCGGTTGCGCCTTTTTGCAGCCGTCGCGATACACGGCTACCGCCTTCAGGCCTAGCTTCCAGGCCTGCAGGTAGGCGTCGCTGATTTCTTCCACGCTGGCATTCTCGGGTAAATTGACGGTCTTCGATATAGCTCCGGAGATAAAGGGCTGAGCGGCGGCCATCATGCGGAGATGTCCCATGTAGGCGATGGAGCGCGTGCCCTTCGCCGGCTTGAACGAGCAATCGAAAACGGCGAGGTGATCGTCTTTGACGTGGGGCGCGCCTTCGATCGTGCCCGTCGCGTCGATGTAGCTGACGATGGCATCGGTCTGCTCGTGCGTGTATCCCAGCTTGAACAGCGCGGTGGGCACAGTTTGGTTGACGATCTTGATCATGCCTCCGCCAACCAGCTTTTTATATTTCACCAGCGCAAGGTCGGGTTCGATCCCCGTCGTGTCGCAATCCATCATGAAACCTATGGTGCCGGTGGGGGCTAGCACTGTTACCTGGCTGTTGCGGTAGCCGTGCTTTTCGCCGTGGGCGAGGGCTTCGTCCCAGCATTGCTTGCTGGCTTCGTAGATGCTGCTCGGGACGTTGGCTTTGTTGATGCCGTTAACCGACGCGCGGTGCATGCGGATTACGTCCAGGAAGGGTTCGCGGTTGATGTACCAGCCGGGGCAGGCTCCGCCGGGCATGGTGGCGGGGTTCGTGCCCGAGGCCGCCTCGCTTCGCTCGGCGGGACGGACGAATGCGTCCGTCCCCACATGAGCCGTCCCCACATGGGCATTGCTTCCCACATGAGGTGTGGCGATGCCTGCTCCTAGATTTGTTTCGGACAGATTCTTTCTTGTCGCTTCCGTCGCTGGCACTAACGGCTCGCATTGTTCAGCGATTCGAGAGCTTTGCAGGTACGCTTCGCCGCACATGATGGCGGTTACGCAGGAGGCGTAGTCGCGGCCGGCGTCGGAGTCGTAGGGGAGGCCGGCGGCCATCAGCAGGGCGCCTAGATTTGCATAGCCCAAGCCCAGCGGGCGGTAGTCGTGCGAGTTCGCCATGATTGCTTGCGTAGGATATCCGGCATTGTCGACCAGGATTTCCTGCGCGGTGATGAGGATGTCGACGGCGTGGCGATAGGCTTCGACATCGAACGTGCCGTTGGGAGCGAACTTCAGCAGATTCAGGCTGGCGAGGTTGCAGGCCGAATCGTCGAGGAACATGTATTCGCTGCAGGGATTGCTGGCGTTGATGCGGGCGGTGTTCTTCGAGGTGTGCCAGCGGTTGACCGTGGTGTCGTACTGCATGCCGGGATCGCCGCAGTGCCAGGTGGCTTCGGAAATTTTGTTCAGCAGCTCTTTGGCTTTGTAGGTCTTCGCGACCGAGCCATCCGTTACCGTGCGCGTGGAAAAATCGGTGTCGCGAACGACGGCGTACATGAAGTCGTCGGTCACGCGGACGGAGTTGTTGGCGTTCTGGAAGAAGATGGACGAGTAGGCGTCGGAGTCGGGATGGGAGCCGTCGTATCCCTGAGCGACGAGCGCGTGGGCCTTGGCTTCTTCTTTCGACTTGCAGAGGATGAAGTCTTCAATGTCAGGATGGTCGACGTTGAGGATGACCATCTTGGCGGCGCGCCGAGTTTTGCCTCCGGACTTGATGACGCCGGCGAAGGCGTCGAATCCTTTCATGAAGCTGAGCGGGCCGCTGGCGGTGCCTCCGCCGGAAAGAGTTTCGGTGGATCCGCGCAGGGGAGAGAGATTTGTACCGGTGCCGCTGCCCCACTTGAAGAGCATGCCTTCGGTCTTGGCCAGAGTGAGGATCGAGTCGAGCGAATCTTTCACCGAATTGATGAAGCAGGCGGAGCACTGCGGCTTGGAGTATCCGGTGACGCCGAATTCGACTTGCTGGGTTTGCGGGTTCCAGTGCCAGTTGCGGCCGTCGGAGTTGGGCTCGATGCGATCGCATCCGACGTTGAACCAGACGGGCGAGTTGAAGGCGGCGTACTGGCGGACGAGGATGTGGACGAGCTCGTCGTGGAAAGTGGCGCCGTCTTCGGGAGTCTTGAAGTAGCCCTGAGCTAGTCCCCAGTCGCGGATGGTTTCGGCGACGCGGGCAACGAGCTGGCGCACTCCGGTCTCGCGCTCGGGCGTGCCGAGCTTGCCGTGGAGATATTTGCGAGGCGACGATATTGGTCGCGGTCATGGACCAGTCTTTGGGGACTTCGACGTCCTTCTGCTCGAAGATGACGCCACCTTGGGAGTCAGTGATCTGAGCGAGGCGGAGATCCCATTCGACTTCTTCGTAGGGAGAGACACCGGGCTTGGTGAACAAGCGGCGAAAGGCAAGGCCGGGGGACTTCTTCTTCATGACGGAGAGGTTCGACGCGGGCACGGACCCGGAGGGAGTGGCGGCGGATTGGGTGGCGGTTTTCAGTTCGGGCATTCGGGGGCTCTCCTAGATAGAATATTAGATTCTGTGGACGTCTTGCATCGATTCCTTGGCTCGCTGGGCGAACCGAGCGTGCTTGTCGGTTGTTAGGCTGGTGACTTGTCGGACCCTCGCCTTTATATGTTCTGGAGCATTACTCATCCAAGCAGGGACAAAAGCATTCACACCGTAGGAGACAGTTCCGCCTAAGTGGTTGACAAGGCGATCGACTTCCTGCGAGTTGGTTGCTGAGTACGTCCACCTGGCCATGCACGCTATCAAGCCTCTGTTCACTCCGTCCACGTCTTTGACTGTGGCCCGTCGCCAGTAGCGGCGGCCCGTCCCTATGCCATCTCCAATGACAAACGAGCAGTCCGGGCTAACCGGGAAGATGGTGGTTACTCCGGGCGTTCTAAATCCCCAACCAGCAGAGAACGTACCCCAAGTGTCTGCCTTTAGGGTAATGACGGGATTATCAGTTGTGATAAATTCGCAGCCGTCGGGCGCTTCCCATATTTGCCATGGTTTCGCATTTAGATCGCGGAAAATGCCCTCTGCAAGGCGGAGCAAACCTTGAACGAAACCGTTATTCACCTCACCCGGTTTCGCAAGTTTCTCCAAAACCCTAACGGTGGCGGCGGAGATTTCCTCGGTATCGGCGAAGACTCCCGAGAAGCGCCCGTATGCGGCGACTTGCTCCCCAAGCCAGATGGGGTCTTCGGCTAGTTCCCTGTATGCATCTCGGATCTGGCCAAAGATCTTGGCTGTGAGGGCACGCCGGGCGCTAGTTCGAGCGAATATCAGAGCGATGTAACCGATTAGCGCATCTTTGTCGGCTTCCGACAAGACGTACGTCTCATAGCAAATTAATGGTAGGAGGCTCGCACCTTTCGCCTCTAAAGCCGAGAGGGTTCGTTCCATAGACTCATCTTGGCTACCGTCGGCTTTAGTCACAGCGAAGTAACCTTTCTCCTTGCCAACCCTCTCGGGAGTGGCGGCGAAGGGGCGCGCCCCTCGTTGATACGTCCATACTTTGGGTTTGCGGTCGGAGCCTCTTTGTATCCTCGCAAACTGCGCAAGGTAGGCTTCCGGGGTGCCGGTATGCGATCCGATCATTTCACGATCCTTAGAACGGGACACTCATATGCTCACCTCCCACGCTCCCAGGGCACGACTCAAGGAAAGATTCCAATACGAGCCTCTAATAGGCGTCGTACTGCTCCTATGTCGCGCGCTTGCCTAGAGTTTTGTAGAACTCATTGAACAGGGCACCTCGTGGGCTATAAATGATATTGCACACAGGCTGGTAGTGCTCGATCAGCTGCCGCTCAAGCACGTCCCTTTCGCCCTCGGCTCCCGACATAGCGTAAAAAGACACATATAGGTTTTCGGGTGTTCCGGCTTCCCGCAGCCAGGCTCCGTACTTTTCATGTCCAACGGACACACGATCACGCAGCTTGCCTGCTTGGCCAAAATAGATGACGCGGAATTGTCTCGGCTTTGCCGAGATGTCAGGCACGAGTATCGCGTAGATCCCGCCGCCAGATTGTTGCAGAAAAAACGAAAAGTGAGCGGGCTCAGAAAACCGCGCTGTACCGAAGACTATTCCATTCGGATGTCCGTCGACCTTCCCGAATAGCAGATTGATCCAATCGTTCTGATTCATGAGTCACTCCTTTTCAACCCTTCCCACCGCTCAGAAGCCCGAGGGAAAAACGGGCGGACGGTGAATGCTTGTAGCGGCACCGGAGTCGAGCTGCGAGGCCGCTGCGAGTGGAGTTACGCCGCCGGCAGTCGCGGACGAGGGCGTCCGCGCCACAAGTTCGGTGGCGGGCGTCAGCTCCAGGGAAGTGGCGAAATGGGAACCTAGGCCGCTGGCTTTTTCGGCGGCGGAAGCGATCCATTGATTCAGGGCGCTGCAAACGGTGTGGCGCTGGAACTGGTCTTCGATGACGACAAAGCGAAGGAAATAGCGGCCCGACTGGAGACGGCTGCGCATGGGATTGGGGCGCGAGAGCATGCGGTCGAGGACGAAGGCCATGTCGTCGTCTTCGAAGAATTGGGTGACGGCTAGCATGCGTTTGTGGCGTGGTTCCAGGTTCGATTGGGCCGACGCCGCTGCCAGCTGTCGGGCCACATTCGGCTGGGCTGGTGCATCTGCCGGCTGTCGAACGGCGGCTGCGCCGCCGGGACGGACGAATGCGTCCGTCCCTACATGAGCTGTGGCTGTCCCCACATCGTCATTTCTTGTCCCTACATGGGCGTCGGATACGATTTCTTCGGCCAGGGCGAAGACGCCGGGTTTGCTGGGAACGTGGAGGAGGCTGTGATGGGAATCGCAGCGGAACCAGCGCGACCATTGCAGGCGTCGAAAGTCCACGGGACGATCGAAGCCGTGGCGGGCCAAAGAGTCTGCGACCAGGCGAGTTAAACCTTCCATGTTGGGCTCCTGGATTCGACTGCCGAACCAGAAAAAAAGGAAGTTCCCTTCATCCTCTGACCGGCAGTTACTGATTGCACTGCTGACCTACCGCAAAGATCGCGCCCCGGGGGAGGAACGGGACGGCCACCGCACTTCTCTGCTTCAGATCCGCGGTTCTCCGAGAATCTGAAGGTTGAGTTTCGCCTGAGGTGTCGGCGCCGAGCTTACAGATCCGAAAGCCCGGACGCCTTGCCCATGATCCAGCGGTCCAGAACCGAGTCACCACAACGTCGGAAATGTACCGCCGGGTTTTGCGTTTTCTTGCAATTCCGTCCCATTCCCGTGAGGCGGAATTCATGTCCTTGGGATTGCAAAGTTACTCCCCCAAATAGTGGCTGTCAAGAGGGAAACACAATAGGTTGTATCCCTAGCAATGACGGGCTTGGTGCGAGGGTGAGACCGGTTTTTCCACAAAGCGGCAGTTTCAGGTTTCAAAGTTTCAGAGTTTCAAGGTTTCAAAGATCAGTTGTTCACATCAGGCTGATGCCTGATGGCAGTTGGCGAAAGGGCTGGGGCAACTTGCGGCGAACGGGAGGCGGCGGGCTGGGAGACTGGGTGGCCGCGTTGGGGCGATCGCGAAAGCTGACATCCTGGATCCGTTCAATCTTCAAGACATCTACAGGAATTGGATACGGGTTCGGGCTCGCCTGGTCTAGCGTGGCAGGCAGGTGCGGTTGCCACCTTGAAGCGGAACCGGGACGACGTTTGACCGTCATGGCGACGTAGATGTCTTCGAAAATCTGCTTGGGTGCGATGCTGAGGACGCCATCGCAGGATTCGACGAGGTAGTCGCCCTTACGGCCGCAGTGCTGACGACCAAGATGGTCGATGAAGCTGAGCCCTGAGTTGAGTTGTTTGGCTTTGACTAAGAATCTCGTGCGGTAGGTCTTCCATTGTTCTGATTTCATCGCGCTGACCCGATACTCGTCTTTCTTGCTGTTGCCGATGTTGCTGCTCCGCTGCTGGGCAGCGCCGGAACGAGCAGGTTGTTCTGCGAGGCGAATCAGACTGTACGAGCGAATCGGGCGCGGGTCAATTCAATATTTTTGGTGCAGTTGAGGATAAAGGCGCGGCGAATTTTCCGGAATCAGGACAGATCAAGCAAGGCGTCAGGAAGCGGGCATTGCTCCGCTGATCGCGGTGGTTTCCGCGAGCCTGGTAGAGGAGCGCGGACGATTCGGTTGAGAGGGGGAGGCAGATTGTCCACAGGGAGTGCACAGGAAATGCAGAAACAGGGTTTGACGATGTTCGCTGCGACTGGAACTTTCATGGAATTACAGGAATTACCCTAGCGGAAGTCATAGCGAAGAGGCTGAGAATCGTCGGCAGGACGAAAAATTCATAAGGAGGAGTGACAGTGATGACGAAGGATCCAGTTTGCGGAATGAAAGTGGATGAGAATCATTCGCAATATCAGACGGAACACAACGGGAAGAAATACAGCTTCTGCTCGCAGGAGTGCAAGACGAAGTTCGAGCAGCGGCCGGAACAGTACGCGCAGAATGCGGCGTAGCGGCGGGTGAGCGAAAAAGACCCTCGCCTTTGGCGGAGGCCTTTTTCGTTTCTCGGCATGGATAGGGGAGCTCGGTAGAGATTGGCGCTTTGCCTCTGCGGGCAAAGTTACATAGATCCTCGCTTCGTTCTGTCGAAAATCCCCACTTCTCGCAAAAGCGGCGAGAAATGGGGCACCCCATTTATTGGGCACCCCATTTTCAGTTGCTTCGGTGGGCTCGCCGAATGACAAATCCGCCTTAGTGATGGGCTAGGGCCGGTTCGTGGGCTGATTTGCCCGCTTTGAAGGCGGCTAGGCGTTTGTTGACCTCGTCCCAGTTGACTACGTTCCACCAGGCCGCGAGATATTCGGGGCGACGGTTGTTGTATTTCAAATAGTAGGCATGCTCCCAGACATCGTTGCCGAAGATGGGATAGAGGCCCTGCGAGATGGGATTGTCCTGATTGGGCGTGGTGATGATCTGCACCTCGCCGCTGGATTTTCCGGCGAGCCAGACCCATCCTGAGCCGAATTGCTTGGCGCCGGCGTCGTTGAATTTCGTCTTGAAGTCGTTGAAGTTACCGAACGTTTTCTGGATGACTTCGGCGATGGGTCCGGAGGGATCGCCTCCACCTTTGGGCTTCATGATTTTCCAATACATGGTGTGGTTGACGTGGCCTCCGCCATTGTTGCGGACGGCGGCACGGATGTCCTCAGGGATGGCATTGAGGTCGCGCAGCAGGTCTTCAGCGGACTTGCCGGCAAGATTGGGATGCTTTTCGATGGCGGCATTGAGATTCTTCACGTAGGCACCATGGTGTCCGTCGTGGTGCAGCGTCATCGTCTGCTTATCGATGGTCGGTTCGAGTGCCTCGTAGGCATACGGTAAAGGGGGTAGTTCGTGAGCCATTGTTTCCTCCACAAGATTGTGATGACAGGAGACGGAATTTCGATGCAAGTGTTATTGGGGAACTATTATAGCTCGGGGATCCCGTGACCTGCTTGGCATCGCCGCAGATTGCGGGTGAAAAATGCGTTCACCACGAAGGAGACCCACCACCACAGAGGGCACAGAGGTACACAGGGGAATCCGATAACCACGAAGGACACGAAGGTTCACGAAGGAAGGCGATCCAACATTTATTTGCGGCCCAGAAAGCGGATGCGGGAGGTGAAGGCGCGGCCTTCGCAGGCGCTGAAGGTGGGGGTGGGATGGGTGGGATCGATGACGCTGTTGACGACGAAGGGATTGCAGCGTCCGGTGATGTTGTCGAAGCCTCCGCGAAGAGCGAGGTAGTAGTGGAAGAGGTGAAAGCGCTTTTCGAGTTGGAGATTCAGAGAAAAATAGGTCGGGTACCGTTCGGAGCCGGGCGTGCCCTGAATTTCCTGCTGGTCGTTCAAAAGATTAAAGGGGAATCCGGTGCGGGCTTCCATGGAATAGGCGACTTCGAACTGGTGGAGGATGGGAAGCGGGAACAAGGGGAAATATCCCCAGGAAAGAAAGCGGTTGGGAGTATCCCAGAGATAAGGGCCGGGCTGCTGCGGGCTGAGAACGGGATTGTCGACGTTGAAGTCGAGAACTTGATTGGAGCGGGAATTGGAGCGGGTGTAGGAGCCCATCAGCATATAGGCTTCGCGGAAGTTGTGGCGGAGGGAGATCTGGAAAGCGTTGTAGCTGTCGTCGCGAGTGTTCTGGAGAACGAAGTCGCCGCTGATGGCGTGGTTGCGAGTGTCGTAGACGAATCCGCGGGTGCCGCGGCGCTGCAGATATTCCGCCTTGGCGTAGATGGCTCCGGGAAGCTTTTTTTCGAGGCCCACGCTCCAGTTCACGAAGCGCGGAACCTGGAGATTGGCGGTGTCGGCGGTGAAGGTGGTGAGGACGGGACCGGTGGTGGTGACGCATCCGGAGGGCGCGGTGCAGGTGGAGTTGGTGGAGAAAAAAGTGTCTTGGCGACTGCCGGTGAAAGGACGAGCCAGGAGAAAGATTGGGGTTTCTTCGTAGATGAGGCCGATGCCGGCGGAGAGCTTGGTGTTTCCGGAGTTATCGAGCACGTAGGTTCCGGCGAGGCGAGGAGCGATTTCGGTGTGGTGAACAAGGTTGTCCCAGTCGAGGCGTACGCCGGGTTCGATGAGGAGGCGGTTGGTGAGGCTCCAGCGATCTTCGGCATAGGCGCTGACTTCGGAGTTGTATTCCTCGTGCAAGCCCGCGGGAGTGAAGGTGGAGTAACGGGTGCAGGGGAAATTGCTGTTGGTGGGAGCGATGAAACAAAGATCGGGCGAGGTGATGGTGTTGATGCCGCTGAGAAACGCGATGGGGGTGCGGGAGAAGGTTGCGTCGTAGATGATGCCGTCGAGATCGAGTCCGACTTTGAAGTCGTGGCGGCCGTGCCACTGATGGGGTGGGAGATAGAGATTTAAGAGTCCTTGCCAGCGGCTGGCGTTGGTTTCTTCGGCCAAGTAGTAGTTTCCGCCGGTGGTATCGGTGTTCACGAAGTAGGAGAGGTTTCCATAGGGAGTGTAGTGGAGGTTGTACTGGTCGAAAGCGAATCCGGTTTCGAGAAGCTCACCTCCGGTGAAGTAATGCTGATCTTTGATGCTGGCGATATAGGCGGATTCGACGTCTTTGGGGTTGGCGAGCTGAGGGCTCTGCGGGGATAAGAATGCGTACTGGTCGTTGAGTTCGTTAAGCAAGAAGCTGGTGGTGAGGATGTTGCGGCTAGTGAGATTGGTTTGCAGTTTGGTGAGATTGCCGATGCGTAGAGTGTGTTTATTGTCGGCGCCAACGGGGAGCTCGGTGTAGATGGTGTTGTCGTATTGGACGTCAAGGGCATTGTAGTACCAGATTTTTCCTTTCTCGATGGGTCCGGAGAACGTGAAACGGGGAAGGAACTGGTCGAAGCGCCATCCATGCTTGTTCTGCATGGAGGGGATGAAGTCGGTCGCCCAGAAACGGAAGTGATCGTCGCCAATGCCGGTGTTGAGGGCGAGCAGGCCGGCGGGTCCCTTACCGGCTTCGGCGGGCTCACGGGAAGATTCGACGTGGATGGAGCGGAAGGCATCGGTGCTGACCTGGACCAGGAGTTGTCCGTTGGCGGGCTGGGTGACGTTGAAGCCGTCGAGCAGGGTGAGAGTCTGATAGGTTTCGGCGCCGGCGATGTGGGGTTGGCCGGTTTGGTCTTGCACGACTCCGGGGATGAAGTTGAGAGCGTTGCGGTAGTCGTGGGTGCCGGGATAGACCATATCGATTACATCGAGTCCGCTGAGAGTTTCCCGCGAAGAGATTTGGGCGGGATCAATGGCGGGAGGAGATTCGTGGACATCGACGGTTTCGCGGACTTCCTGCTGGCGGGTCAGAGCAACTTCGATGGACGATCCGCGGGCGATTTGCACATTGGGCTGATCGACCGCGTAGAAGTTCTCTTTTTCCACGTGAAGCTGGTAGGAGCCGACGGGAAGGGAGGGAAATTCGCAGCGGCCGTTGAAATCGGTGAGGCAGCGGAGAAGTGGCTGGGACGGGGATTGAAGGGAAACGCGGGCATCGCGGACGGCGACTCCGGTGTCGTCGACTACGGTGATGGTTGGGGCAGACGTGGATTGGGCGGCCGCCGTGCAGATCAGGACGATAGTGATCAGGCAAGCACGCATGCGGTCGTACCTATCTTACGTTCGGATGCGGGGAGATGGAGGTTGGTTTTTTGCGGCGGTGGTGGAGAAAATTTGCGGGTTGCGTGTGGGAAAGAAAGTTTTCACCGCAGAGGGTGCTGAGAACTTCCGCAGAGAGCGCTGAGAAATGCCTTGGGGTGATGGCTCAGTGTCGTGAGGTATGAAGGGAGGTTGAACGTCGTCGGCGTATGCCTACGGGGAGTTCTTGAGGTTCTTCCAGCTTGCTGGTGTACGTGGATTTTTCCCTCGTGTTTTGTGTCGTTCGTGGTTATTCAAAATATCTCACCACAGAGGGCACGAAGGTACACGAAGGAAGCACTAGCTTGCGAGCATCAGGATCTAGCTTTGGCTTGCTAGATATTCGCAGACGCGGCGGACCGTCTCGCGCTGGTTATCGTTGAGGGTGAGGAATTCGAATCCATAGCGAAGCCCCTGGCGATAGCGAACGATGGCGCGCACCTTGATGGGATAGGGAGTAAGCGGCAGAGGAATTTCCAAGGTGACGATTTCGCCGGGTTCGAGACTGCCGGTCAGGGTAGCGCCGATGCCATCCTGGCCCATCTCGGTGGAGCGGCCCCAGCAGCTACGGAACTCTCCGGCCTGGAACATTTTGACCTGGAGGCGGACGTCGATGGCAAAGCGGGGATAGCGCCGGGTAAATTGGGGCTTGGTGGCGGTCCGGCGGGGAATGGCTGGAACGGCTGCGTCTCCGTCGGAGGTCGCTGTGGCAGCTTGAGCTTTTCTTTCCTCACTCATGTGGTTCCCTGCGCTCCCCAAGGGAGGCGAGCTGCGAATTCGTTAATTGCCGTGCAGCAAATATCCAGGCTCGAGCGGCAATTTGCCGGCAAGCTTCACCACGGCCACACTGCTGTTAATCGAGTAGACATCGACAACACCGATGGCCCCCGGGATGGATGCGACCTTGTTGACCAGGTCATCATCGGAATCGGCAATCATGATGGCGGGATGCCCCATGCGCCCGTGATTGGCGGTGGCGATCATTTCCTTCACTTCGGATTGCTGGCCGTCATAAAGCTTTTCCAGAACCAGCTTCATCTCGGGCGCGGAGGGAGCGCGCATGATAAAGGTGACGGATTTGCCGTCCGGCCATTTGTTGGTCTGGCCTTTGCAGATCTTCACCAGGTCGGGCAGGGTAATGGCGGAGACGGCGTTTGACTTATTGGATACAACCGCAAGATCGCGCGCAGCCGCCAGCGAGACAGTGGCCCCCACCAGCAGACAGATGCTCAGAATTCGACGATAGAACACACTCGCTCCCTGCACGCAGAATCGCCCATGGTGTGATTCTGGCGGAATTCGGTAGGTGACTCAACGGTCACTAAGGCCATGTACCTTTGGAGTCATAGGGAGACAGGCCCACTGGGCAAAAACGGGCCAAATTTGCAGGTCTTAGACCCCTATAGCCGGGCCGGAAGTGCTCAGGTAATTGGGGGATTGGCAAAGAAGCCGGGGATAGGATAGGCTAGCGGTTCTTTATTATTCCATAGGACTTCCCCCTTATGACAAATCGCGTCACGTACGCTCCGCAAGACTTCCAGAAGATGTGCAAGCAAGCCGAGAGAGACCACGAATCGAAAAAGCTGGTTCTGCTCATGGAGCGGGTGAAGCGGCAGATTGCCGAGCGCGAGAACCCGGGCCTGAGGTTAGCGGAGGCGAAGCACCCGACCAGCCCGATGAATTCGGATTCCGGCTTCCATCGGCTGCCCAGCCGCTCCGTTCCTTTCGAGAGGTAGACAGAACCCATCCGCTCATTCGATTCTCGCACAGAGGGTGGAAATCTTTTTCTCTCCACGCGTTAATTTTTGCGCTAAGATTTTCCCGAGCCAGATTGAGTTTGCATACCTCGAGCGTAATCTGGCGCGTGCCTTCCCCCAGGAGGTAGCAGATGTACCGGCCTTACAGCAATACCGGGGCGGATTCGCGTCCGTTTCGTGACGTAGAATCGCAACTTCGCGATCTCACTCAGGATTTCGCCACTTCCTTCAATACCGGCAACTACGATCAAGCGGCGAGCATGTACGCGACGGACGGTGTTTTGATGGCCCCGCTTTACGAAGGGGCGTATGGGCAGAAAACCGTGGAGCGATTGCTTCGCCAGATGGGCGAGGCGGGATATCGCGATATGCGGATGGAGACGACGCGGATCGACCATTCCGGCGACATGGCCATGGAACTGGGGCGGCTTTCCGTGACGCTGCACAGGGCAGACGGGACGTCCTTGGCCGAACGCGGCAAGTACGTAAGGGTGTGGAAGCGACTGGGAGCGTGGTTGATCATGGCGGACTGCTGGAGCAGAACTTCTCAGGCGATAGGGGATCGGGTGGCCTGAAGGGCGAACGGAGGCGATTTGGGGGCACAGAACGAGCAGCCATGTACGACGCCTGTGACCGAGATCGAGCGTAGAGTGAAGGCGGCGGATCCGGGTCAGTATTGTCCAAATTGCTCGGCGAAGTTGCGGGAGAGCCGATGCAAGTTGAAGTGTCCGCAGTGCGGATTCTATCTGAGCTGCTCGGATTTTTATTGAAGGCAGCTATCAGCTGTCAGTAAGGTCAGAAACAACTTTATCGTGGATGCGCTAGAGCAGTTCGTCGCTCAGGCGGCGTTTCTTCCTGAGCGCTCGCTTCGCTCGCGGGGCGGACGAATGCGTCCGCCCTACATGATTCGGCATGGACTCCCGCGCCGTGACGCGTGACATCCGGTCCGTCTACAATGGCAGGGCGACTTTATTTCAACGACTATTTTAGGAGAACGTCATGCAACGCAAGGCTAGCGCGGTTTGGAAGGGCGGATTGAAGGATGGGAAAGGGACGCTTTCGGCTCCGGGCGGGGTATTGAATAACACGCAATATTCGTTTTCGACGCGGTTTGAGAATGCTCCGGGAACGAATCCGGAGGAATTGATTGCGGCCGCGCATGCGGGATGCTTTTCGATGGCGCTGTCGGCGCAACTCGGCGGGGCGAATCTGACTCCGGAAAGCATTTCGACGAACGTCACGTTGACCATGGAAAAGCTGGACTCCGGATGGACGATTACCGCCAGCCACATTGATGTCATCGGGAAAGTACCGGGCGCGGACGCGGCTGCGTTTCAGAAATATGCGGAGGCGGCGGAGAAGGGCTGTCCGGTGTCGAAGGTACTGAACGCTAAGATCACTATGAGTGCCAAGTTGGAGTAGCGGCTCTTGTGAGCTAATTGCGCAAAAATCTTAAAACGCGGAGTGCGCTGAGAAAAGCCGCTGAGAACGCTGAGAAAGTCTTGGTCTATCTCGCTTGCCCTTCGGCGCATTTGCCGTTCTCATCGTGCGGTTTGACAGTGGGCTTCGCGTCTGTAGAATAGGGATGCAGGCCTTCCTGATGCGGCGGCTTTCTGGCTGCCGTGATTTGTAAGTCCACTTGCCATCGTGGCGGAATTGGCAGACGCGCATGGTTCAGGTCCATGTACCGGCAACGGTGTGGGGGTTCGAGTCCCTTCGATGGCACCAGCAGATTAATTGAGGTCCTTCGGCTGCGCTGAGGATTTCCCCAGCAGGCTCCCGCTTCGCTCGCACTCCTCTTCCCCGTTCAGTTTTTCTTCTTTTTCTTCGCTGGGCTCTTTCGCTTTGGTTCCCCCTGCGTTGGCTGTTGGGAGTTGCCGAAGACGCGGGCGAAGATTTTGTCCACGTTCTTGAGCTGGCGCGGGAGGTCGAAGGCGTACTCGATCTGCTTGCGCGGGACGCGGCTGGTAATTTCTCTGTCGGCCAGCACCAGATCATGAAAGTTCAAGTTCTCTTTCCAGGCGCGCATGGCGTGCGATTGCACCAGGCGGTAGGCGTCTTCGCGGCTGACGCTGTGTTCGACCAGGTCGAGGAGAAGCTGGCCGCTGAAGATGAGGCCGCGCGTACTTTCCAGGTTGGCACGCATGCGGTCGGGGTAGACGAACATGGTGTCGATGACGTTGGTCGTCTTTGTGAGCAGGTAGTCGGTCAGCGTGGTCGAATCCGGAAGGATGACGCGCTCAACCGATGAGTGCGAGATGTCGCGCTCGTGCCAGAGAGGAACGTTTTCGAATCCCGCTTGCGCGTTCGAGCGGACGATGCGGGCGAGGCCGCTGATCTGCTCGAGCGTGACCGGATTGCGTTTGTGCGGCATGGCAGAGGATCCCTTTTGCTTTTCGCTGAAGAATTCCTCAGCCTCGCGGACTTCGGTGCGCTGCAGGTGGCGAATCTCGGTGGCGATCTTATCAAGCGTGGAAGCGATCACGGCCAGCGTGGCGAGATAGTGCGCGTGGCGATCGCGCTGAATCACCTGCGAGGAAACCGCGGCGGCTTTCAATCCCAGGCGGGCGCAAATCTTTTCTTCTAATTCGGGCGTGAGGTGGGCGAAGATTCCTACCGCGCCGGAGAACTTTCCTACCCGCATGTCTTCGGCCGCTGCGATGAAGCGGGCGATGTTGCGCTGCGTCTCGGAATACCAGTTGGCGAGTTTAAATCCGAAGGTGATGGGCTCGGCGTGAATGCCGTGCGTGCGTCCAACCATGGGAGTGTCTTTGAACTCCCAGGCGCGGCGTTCGAGAACTTCGGCGAGGCGCTGGAGATCCTGGGCGATGACCTGGGACGACTGGCGGATGAGCAGAGCCTGCGCGGTGTCGACAACGTCGTTGGAGGTGAGTCCGTAGTGGAACCAGCGGGCGTGCGGGCCGACGATTTCGGCAACGGCGGTGGTGAAGGCGATGACGTCGTGGCGGACTTCGGCCTCGATCTCGTGGATGCGCTCGACGCGGAAGTCGGCGCGCTCTTTGATGGCTTTGGCGGCATCTTTGGGGACGAGCCCGGCTTCGGCCAGGGTTTCGGTGGCGGCGACTTCGACGGCGAGCCAGGTGCGGAAGCGGTTTTCGTCGCTCCAGATGCGGGCCATCTCGGGCCGGGTATAGCGCGGGATCACGGTTACGCCTCCTGTTCTTGTGGACTAAGGATTCTAAATGGGTGGGGGAAATTGGGCTAGAGCCGGGCTCCCGGGCTGCGCAATTCAAAAGCTCAACCACTAAGGCCACTAAGGTTCACTAAGGAAAACCTTAGCGTGCCGAAAGCGGTCTGTCGGCTGGGTGGATTATATCGTTATACGATATAATAGCGAAAGATTATCGCGGCACGATAGAATCGCGGCATGAAGAAGCTCACCCTGAACGATTATCGGGCTCTGGCGGAGTTCCGGTACCAGATTCGAACATTCCTGCATTTCAGCGACCAGGCGGTGGAGGCCGCGGGTTTAGAACGGACGCAGTATCAACTGCTACTGGCCATCAAAGGACTGCCGGACGGGGTGCGGCCGCGGATCCGGGATGTGGCCAACCGGATGCTGATCCAGCACCACAGCGCCGTGGAACTGATCAATCGATTGGAGCGCGGGGGATACGTGGAACGGGAACGGGCGCATGAAGACCGGCGCGAGGTCTTGCTGGCGCTCACGCCGAAGGGCGAGCGGGTGTTGGCGGAGTTGGCGCTGCATCATCGTGAGGAATTAAAGAGTACTGCTCCGAAGCTGGTGGCGGCGTTGCGGCGGGTGACGGCGGGGAAGAAAGAGGAGTAGGGCTGGCGCTTGACGCGGGCGGGGTTTTTTACGGGTAGGTGCCTTCGACTCCGCGTGACTCCTCGCTTCGCGCGGTGGCTCGGTGCGCTCAGGATAACAAATTCATTTACCTATCACGGATCAATTTACCGACGACAAATTAATTTACGCTTCGACGGACAAATTCATTTATGAGTAACGACGGAAAGCAAACGGCGGCACAGGAAATTCAGGATGTGCCGGTAGCGGCTTCAGCGATGGCGCCGCTGGCTGCGCCGCCTATGGCGCAGTTCCGCATTGTGCTGATGTCGTTTCTAGCGGCGGCGATTGGACTGATTGCCGGGCTGGTCGCTTATGTTCTTTACAAACTGATCGGGCTGTTCACTAACCTCTTCTTCTTCCATCAGTGGTCGACGACTTTCCGCAGCGTGGGATCGCATCACCTCGGCGGGTGGGTCATCCTGATTCCGGTGATTGGCGGGCTGATCGTCGGCGTCATGGCGAAATATGGCTCGTCGAAGATCAAAGGGCACGGGATTCCGGAGGCGATGGAAGCGGTGCTGGTCAACCGGAGCCGGATTGAGCCGAAGGTAGCGCTGCTGAAGCCGATTTCGGCGGCGATCGCGATTGGCACCGGTGGCCCGTTTGGCGCGGAGGGGCCGATCATCCAGACCGGGGGAGCGATCGGATCGCTGGTGGGCCAAGTTCTGCACACGACCGCCGTCGAGCGGAAGGTGCTGCTGGCATGCGGAGCGGCGGCGGGCATGTCGGCGACGTTCAACACGCCGATTGCCGGCGTCATTCTGGCGATCGAGTTGTTGCTGTTCGAATTCAAATCGCGATCGTTTATTCCGCTGGTCATCGCGAGCACGCTGGCGACCGCGGTCCACATGCAGTTGCTGGGTGCGGGACCGATGTTCCAGGTGGGACACGTGGATTTCGGGATCCCGCGCGCGCTGCCTTTTTATCTGTTGCTGGGGCCATTGTGCGGGGTGGCGGCGGTGGGATTGAGCAAGGCCCTTTATTGGGTAGAAGATTCGTTCGAGAAGCTTCCGATCGACCAGTTGTGGTGCCCGGCGATTGGCGCGCTGGCGTTGGGGATCATCGGATTCTTCGTGCCGCGCGTGTTCGGGGTGGGCTACGACACGATTGGCGACATTCTCAACGGGCAGCTGGCGTGGAAGCTGCTGCTGATTGTGATGATCGCGAAATTCGCGGCGCTGGTGATTTCGCTGGGATCGGGCACGTCGGGAGGATTGCTGGCACCGACATTCATGTGGAGCGCGGCCATGGGCGGGCTGTTTGCGATGATCGCGAACCGCGCATTTCCGGGCACTCACTTATCCCCCGGCGCATTTGCGCTGGTGGCAATGGGAGCGGTGTTCGGGGCGGCGTCGCGGGCGACTTTTTCCTTCATCATTTTCGCGTTTGAGATCACGCGCGATTACAACTCGGTGCTGCCGTTGATGCTGGTCGCGGTGATTGCGGATGGGTTCGCGATGCTGTTCATGCCGCGCAGCTCGATCATGACGGAAAAGCTGGCGCGGCGGGGATTGCAGGTGCATCAGGACTATGAGGCTGACGTGCTGGCGCAGGCGGTGGTTTCAGAGACGATGGAGAAAGACGCTCCGGTGATTGCTGCCGGCACGAAGGTGGGAGAAGTGGCGGAGCGAATCGCGCGGCACGATCCGGCGGTAGCGCGGTATGAGGCGTTGCTGATTGTGGATGAGAGCGGGAAACTAGCGGGCATCGTGACGCGAGGGGACATTCTGCGGGCGCTGAATCAGGATTCTTCCGGCACGATGACGGTGGAACAGGCTGGCAGCGCGAAGCTGGTGGTGACATTTCCGGATGAGATGGTTTCAGAGGCGGCAGCGAAATTGCTGCGTAACAATGTGGGACGGCTGCCGGTGGTGGATCGCGGCGATGAACGCAAGGTAGTGGGATATTTGAACCGGGCGACGATCCTGGCGGCGCGCATGCGGCGACTGCAGGACGAGCATTATCGCGAGCCAGGATGGCTGGCGAGGCCCGGGTAACATTCGGCGGGATTACGTTAGTAAGCTTGAGTCCAGGGAATGTTGGAGGTGGAACGTAAGAGCCCCGAAGTATAATGGGGATACCCCCATGAGTCCTGGCAAGATCGCATGCGCGCTGGCGGTAATGGCGGTACTTAGCGTGCTGGCGATTTTCTTTTTCCCTTCCATGCAGGGACCTTATTCTGTGGTACACGGGCCGGTCAGCGCGCTTTTGTCTTTGCGAGCGGCGACGATGGCGCGAAACGCCATTGTGCGGGCGGGACAGAGCGTGAGGAAACGCTGCGCGCGCATCTCAGCCCTGGTGCTGCCCTGGTCGGCGAAAGCAGTTTCCGCAATGGAGTTGCCGGCGAGCCTGTCTTTGGTGAGCCGTTCCATTCTGCGTTGCTGATCCCTTCGAGTTGTTTCCCGGCAACTCTCCATACATTGTGCCGCAGTCTCGAAAAGAAGGGACTCGCTCAGGCGGGCGCGTCCTTAACAAGTGTGGTGCGGGCACTTTTGCCCGCTACTACCGGTAGCGCAGAACAAGCGGGCAGGAGTGCCCGCTCCACACCAACTACCGAGATGCGGCGGTTGAGATCAATCCTTCCGCCATTTCCGACTGAACTCTACTTGGAGGATTTTGAATCATGAAAACATGGAACGCTTTTACGCTGACGGTGATCGTAGCCGGCGCGTTGTCGTTCGCCGGGTGCAGCAAAAAGGCCGCGCAGGCGACACCGCCGACTCCACCACCACCGCCCGCACCAACGGCGACTCTGGCCGCAAGCCCCGATGTGATACAGGAGGGACAGTCCACCACGCTAACCTGGCAGACCAACAACGCCAGCGACATCGCGATCGACGGATTAGGAACAGTATCGGCTTCGGGATCGAAGACGGTCATGCCTGGCTCGTCGACGACGTACACTCTGACCGCGAAGGGACCGGGAGGATCACAGAACGCGTCGGCCCGGGTGACGGTCAACGCTAAGATGGCCGCTGCCACGCCTTCGCCAAGCGATGCGGATCTGTTCGCCCGCAACGTGAAGGATGTGCTGTTCGACTACGACAAGGCGAACATCCGCACGGATGAGGCGCCCGTGGCGCAGGCGGACGCATCGTTTCTTCTGCAGCATCCGGCGATCAAGGTGAACGTGGAAGGTCATTGCGATGACCGAGGCTCGGAAGAGTACAACCTCGCGCTGGGCACCAGCCGCGCGGAGACGCTGAAGAAGACGTTGTTGCAGCAGGGCGTTACCGTGGATCGGATTAAAACGATCAGCTACGGCAAGGAGCGTCCCTTCTGCGCGGAAGACAACGAGCAGTGCTGGTCGCAAAACCGGGTCGATCACCTCACCATGGCTCAATAAACACGTAGCAAGAATTCTCTTTCTCCGGACACGGAAGGCGCATGAAGTCGGGGCCTTCGTGTCCGGGGATGAATACTTGGCTTCTACTCCTTCCTCTGGATTGGAATTTCCCCTGGATTTCACGGATAGTATGGGAGGAGAGTCTGAAGTGCTCGCAGGTTCGAAAGACAGGATGCCGGCGGAGAAGTTCTTTCATTATCGACTGTACCTTCGGCAGCGGCCAGTGATGCTGGCGCTGCTGACGGGGTTCACGTTGCTGTTCATTTTGGGCGTGACGGGGTTATCGAGGGCCTACCAGGCGCAACGGGAAGCACTAGGGAATCGCTGGTTTACGCGTGGAGTGGCCGATTTGAACGCGAAACGTTTCGACGCGGCGGTCACGGAGTTCCGCGCGGCGCTGCTTTATTCCCGCGACGACTACTACTACCAACTCAATCTTGCCGAAGCGCTGATCGGTTCGCACCAGACGGGGCAGGCGTCGGCCTACCTGCTGAATTTGTGGGATCGCGAACCGGAGAACGGGCAGGTCAATCTGGAACTGGCGCGGATTGCGGCGCAAAAAGGGCAGACCACGGACGCGGTCCGTTATTACCACAATGCGGTGTACGCGGCGTGGCCGCGGGATCAGGAAACGCAACGGCGGGAGGCGCGGCTTGAATTGATCGGACTGTTGCTGCGCACGAATGCAAAAA
The DNA here is from genome assembly GCA_963763795.1 of uncultured Acidobacteriota bacterium. Taxonomy (GTDB): domain Bacteria; phylum Acidobacteriota; class Terriglobia; order Terriglobales; family Acidobacteriaceae; genus Sulfotelmatobacter. The sequence continues at coordinate 62,138 of CAVXPP010000001.1, forward strand.
CGCAGGCCCAAGCCGAATTGATTGCTCTCGCCGAAAACGTGGGCGACGATCCGGCGCAGCAAGCGCGAATCGGGGACTTATTTGTGCGCGCCGAGGATTATGAACACGCGCTGGCGGCTTACCGTCTCAGCCTGAAGTATGACCGGCATAATTCATCGGCGCTGACGGGAGCCGGGTATGCGGCGTTCGAATTGGGGCAGTATCCGGTGGCGGAACACTATCTGCAAATGGCGCTTTCGGAAAATCCGAACGACACCCAGGCCGAGGAGCGACTGAAGACCGCGGAGATGGTGGTGCGGATGGATCCATTTCGAAACCAGATCTCGTCGGCCGAGCGCAACCGCATCGTGGTGGAAGCATTCGCGACTGCCGGAGAGCGACTGAGCCGCTGTCCGGTGCCGAAGAGTGCAACCGCGGTTTCGGCAGGTTCGCCGCCGGTTTCGCCGGCAAACCTTAGCGACCAGTGGGCGGCGCTCAAACCTCAGGTGACGGAGCGGGATTTGCGCAGAGATCCGGATCTGGGGCAAACGGCGATGGATCTGGTATTCCGCATCGAGCGACAAACCAGCACTGTGTGCGGGACGCCGAGTGGAGCGGACCTGGCACTGCTGCTGATCGCGAGAGAGCACGAGGGAACGTAGTGGACCTGGACTCGAACGATCTGGAATCGAAGCCTGAATCGGAAGTGCTGGAAGAAAACGGCAACGCGGCGCACACGGCGGCGTGGATGCGCTGGCAGTCCTCGCGCGACTTGTGGCGGCTTATGTTCCGCGAGGATCGCTTCTTTCTGGTGCTGTCGGTCTTCATCGGAATTCTTTCCGGACTGGCGGTGGTGTGCTTCCGGTATGCGATTGATTGGGCGCGGCTGTATCTGCTGGGAACGGGCGCGGTACTGACTCCGGTGCGATTGTTGCTGGCGCCGAGTCTGGCCGGGCTGGTGATCTCGGTGCTGGTCATCCATTTCTTTCCGCAGACACGTGGCAGCGGAGTGAACCAGACCAAGGCCGCGTTGTACATCTACAACGGGTACATTCCATTTCGCACTGCGATCGGGAAATTTATCACGTCGGCGCTGGCGATTGGATCGGGACATTCGCTGGGGCCGGAAGATCCCTCGCTGCAGATTGGCGCGTGCCTGGCGTCGGTGCTGGGACGGAAAATGCGTTTGTCGCGAGACCGCATGCGGTTGATTGCCCCGGTGGGCGCGGCGGCAGGACTGGCAGCGGCGTTCAATGCCCCGATCTCCGCGGTGCTGTTCGTGATTGAGGAAGTGATCGGGCGCTGGACGGCCGGAATCCTGGGATCGGTGGTGCTGTCGGCAGTCTCGAGCGTGGTGGTGATGCGGTGGTTTCTGGGCTCGGAGTCGATGTTCCGCATTCCGGCCGTGGAGTTGAAAAGGCCTTCAGAGCTGGTTGCCTATGCAGTGTTGGGCATGGTGGGCGGCCTGGCGTCGGTCATTTTTTCCAGCGGGATCGCGACATTTCGACCTTTGTGCAAAGCGCTGCCGAAGTGGACGCAATATTTTCAGCCGGCCATTGCCGGGCTGCTGATCGGCGTGATCGCGATGCTGGGCGCGCCGCAGGTGATGGGCGCGGGCTACGAATATATTGACCAAGCGATGCACGGGCAATTCACCTGGGAATTTCTGGCGATTCTGGCGGGATTGAAGATTGTGGCAACGCTGCTGTCGTTCGTCAGCGGAACTCCGGGAGGAATGTTCGCGCCGACTTTATTTATCGGGGCCATGCTGGGGGCGGCGGTGGGCGGTGTGCAGCATCTGGTGTTACCGCATCTGACGGGCTCAACCGCCACCTACGCGCTGGTCGGCATGGGCGTGCTGTTTGCGGGCTTCCTGCGCGCGCCCATGACATCGGTATTCATGGTACTGGAAGTGAGCGGGAACTATTCGATCATCGTGCCGGTGATCGTGGCCAACACGTTCGCTTACGTGATTTCGCGCGCGCTGCAGCCGATTCCGATTTTCGATCTCTTGACACGGCAGGACGGACTGGACTTGCCATCGATGGAGGAGCAGCGGGAAGAAGGCGTGCTACGCGTAGAAGATGCCATGCAGCCGGTGGAGGGACCGGTGCTGGAAGCCGGCACGACGCTGGAGAAGGCGCTGGCCGAGGTGGATCACACCGAATCGGAACATCTGCTGGTGCGCATGAGTCCCAGTGGATGGAGCACGCTGACCCGGCAGCAACTTGTCGACATGGCGGCGCAGGGCAAAGGCGCGTCGAATCTGGGATCGCTGTTGCCGCTGCGCCACGTTCCTTATCTGCATCCGGACCATCCGCTGGAGATGGCGCTGCGCTATGTGGACCGGTGGCCGCTGGTACCGGTGGTGAGCCGCGCGGATTTCCGCAAGCTGGAAGGAGTGGTTTCGCAGCGGCATGTTCTGGAGCGGTATCGGGAGTTCGGGGAGGGCTAGGCTGGGGTTGTTGGGCGAAGTAGGGCTCTGGCGAGTGTGCTGAGAATTGGTGCTGTCCCTACGGGACTCGATATCGCTATCCGCGTACGCGGCCGGGACGGCCCCGCGACAGCCGCCGGGACGGCGGCGCTACGGGGCGCGTGGCCGAGGAATGGCGCCGCTTCGCGGCTGGACAGCCGAGGGCGGCTGTCCCCACAAAAATCTCCTTTCTTTACGTGAAATTCTCTACTTGAAAGTTAACCGTCTTTTTCTGTAAGCTTCCAAAAATCCCACGAAGGCGTGCGGCGAAAGCTGTCTCTACTGGCCATGGCAGAACTACTCTTTACAGGACACCCTGATAGGAAAGACGCGGCGTGTGTCCCGGCCAAGTCCAGCTCTCGCATTGGCTGTCGATGCCTTCCAATCGCAATTCCGCAATAACACAACATACTTTCAGAATTCAGGTCTTCAGACTGCAGGTCCAGGGGGAAGAGAATGGCGAGTTCTTCAATCAGGTTTGTAGTTCTTGCGGTGGTTGCGTTGGCGCTGTCGGTATCGGCTTTCGGACAAGGCGGAGCCACGGGAGCGATCTCGGGAACGGTGCAGGATGCGAGCGGCGCGGTGCTGGCGAATGCCGACGTGCGCATCACAAATCAAGAGACTAATGTTCTGGAGCGCTCGGTGAAGACCGGGCCGGACGGGACATTCACGGCACCGCTGCTGCCGGTGGGAACGTATAGCGTGAGCATCCAGGCGCCGGGATTTGCGCAAGGAAAGTTTGACAACATCGCGGTGCGCGTAACGGAAACGACGCGGATGATTGCCAAGCTCAGCCCGCAGGCGGTGCAGCAGAAGGTGGAAGTGCAGGCGGAAGTGCAGACCGTCAATACCAGCGACGCCACCACGGGCCAGGCCATTGAGAGCAACACGATCCGGTCGCTGCCGCTGGCCACGCAGAACTTCCAGCAACTGCTGACGCTGTCGACCGGCGCGCAGAGCGATTTGAATGCGGCAGCCCAGTTGGGACGGGGAAACGTCCGCATTCAGGTAAACGGGCAGCGGGAAGACAACAATAACTATCTCATCGAGGGCATCAGCGTAACGGACTATAACGTCGCAGAACTGACGAACACGCCGCTGCCGAATCCGGATGTGATCCAGGAATTCAAAGTTCAGACTTCGCTCTACGACGCCAGCCAGGGACGCAATGGTGGAGGAAACATCAACGCCATCCTGAAAACCGGGACGAACCAGTTTCACGGGGACGCGTACGAGTTCTTCCGCAACACGGTGCTGGATGCGAATGAATACTTTTTGAAGCAGACGGGATCGCCACGCCCGGTGATCCAGCAGAACATTTTTGGCGGAAGTTTGGGCGGGCCGGTGAGTCCGGGAGGCAAGTTGGGCTTCTTCTTCCTGAATTATCAGGGCACGCGGCAACGTAGCGGCGATTCTCCGGGAACGTTGATCAGCACGTTCATCCCGTACGTGCCGGCATCCGATCGCGGCGCAGCGAACGCCGCTAATCTCGCGGCGGATTTTGGAGTGCCCAGCGCCGATCCGGTCGCGGTAAATCTGCTGGCCTTTCAGAGCAGTCAGTTTGGTGCGCCGGCGAATGGATATCTGTTCCCGATGCCGAATGTTCCGGCAGGCACGACGGCGGGAACGCCAGTGCAGTTTACCGTGAGTAAGCCGGGGAAGTTTACCGACGACCAACTCACGGCGAACTGGGACAAAGAGTTCCGCAACTCCAAAGATTCGGTAGCGGCGCGATTCTTCTACTCCGATTCAGAGCAGGATATTCCTTTCGGCGCCGGAGGATTACAGGCGTCGCTGGGCGCGGCGGCGAGCGGGACAGATTTGAATTTCCCGTATCAATTGCCGATTCACGACCGGCTGTTCATCGTCTCGGAAACGCACGTGTTCTCGCCGAGGCTGGTGAATGACTTCCGTTTCGGGCTGGTTCACATAAATAATACGGCCATCAATGTGAATCCCGTGACGGTGACGGACGCCGGGATCGACCGTCCGACGGACAATTTGACCAGCAGCATTTATAAGTTCACGTTCCTGACCTCGGGATTTCAGTTTGGCCCGACGCCGCAGGCGAATCAGGCTCAGAGCCAGAACAACTACAACTTCGTGGACAACCTGAGCTGGGTACACGGCGCACATACGGTGACGGTTGGCGGGCAATACACCCGCGTCCGACTCGACAAACTGTTTCCGCAGGTTTTCAACGGCCAGTTGTTCCTCACGAACACAGGCGCAACCACGGACTTCGGTAATTTTGTGGGCGGGACACCGGAGTTCAGCTTCGGCGGCGGCGGTGTCTACAACCACGCCTATAAGCAGAGCAATTCTGCCATCTTCGCGCAGGATGACTGGAAGGTGACCTCGAACCTGACCTTCAATGCGGGATTACGGACGGAATTCATGGGGGCGTGGACCGACGGGGATTGCCACATCGGAAATATCGAGTCGGACTTGACCAAGTCGGGCACCTATCCCTTTATCTACCCCAGTTGCGTCAACAAGCTGCGAGTTACCGGACTGACCGGGAGCGCCGCCGGATCGACGTTCAAAAACAGCGTTTCAACGGGATGGGGACCGCGCGTGGGATTTGCCTGGGATGTGCTGGGACGCCATACCACGACGCTGCGCGGCGGATACGGAATTTATTACGTGCGAGAGGATGTGGGCGCAGTCGATCAGTTGAGCTTCCAATCACCGTTTATTCCGATCGTGTTCTTCGGGCAGACGCCGGGATTTTCCATGTCAGACTTCTTCACCGGAACTCCGGCGGTGAATCCGAATGCGGTGCCTGCCGCTGGATCGATCAACGCCGCATGGTTGCCTTGCCTGGCGCAGTTTACCGGGTTTGTGGACGGAGGCGGCAATCCGACGAACGATACGACTCAAACCGGCACCTATAACTCCTGCACCGGGCCGGGCGTGAACACGACGCAGAATCTATTCGTGCTCGAAGTACCGCGCCATTTCGTGGTTCCCAATACGCAGCAATGGAACCTGACCCTGCAACGTGAATTGGGGAGGAGTTGGGTGCTGGAAGTTGGGTATGTTGGGACACGAGGAATCCACTTGCGCGAGACACGCGATGGAATTCAATCGGTGGATGCGATCAAGCATCCGTTGACCATTACGGATACGAGCGGCAATTCGTACACGATTACCACCGACACGTTTACCAACGCGATTGCGCGTACGCCAACGCCGGGATTGAACGGGTACAGCGGGTATCAGATCTTTGCCAACGACGCCTACTCGATCTATCACGCGCTGCAGGCAACGGTTTCGCGGCGCTGGAACCAGAGCTACTTCCAGGCAGCGTACACGTTCTCGAAGAACATCGACGCCACGTCGACGGGGAACACGGCGTTCAATACGGCATATAACGACCAAAGCAACATCAATGCCTCACGAGGGATTTCGGATTTCAACCGTCCGCACCGGCTGTCGGTGAGCTATGCTTACGAGCTGCCATTTTTCCGAAACGCCATGGGGGCGACGCGAGCCGCGTTCGGCGGATGGCAAGTGAGCGGCGTGACCATTTTCCAAACTGGCTTGCCGTTCTCGATCTTCGATTCGAGTGCGGGCACCGCCTTCCTCGGGCAGGGCAGCACGCCGCTGCTGGGGGCGAGTCTGGCCCCCGGAGCGAGCATCAGCAGCGGGCTTGCGGGCGGAGACCTCCGGCAGCGCGTGGCCAATGGATACTTGATTCCGACAGCCTTTGCTCCGGCGCCGCAAGTGGATCCGGTGGACTGCGCATCCGATGCGAACTTCTGTGGAACAGGATTCGGCGATCTCGGGCGCAACATTTACCACGGCCCCTTCCAGCAGAATTGGGACGTATCGTTCCTGAAGCACTTCAAAATTGGGGAGCGGCAGGATGTGCGCTTTGCTGCCGACTTTTTCAATCTGTGGAACCATACCAACTTCGGGTTTCCCGCGGTTACCGATATCGAGGCTTATCTGGCGAGTCCCGCCAACAGCCCATTCGGCAAGATCTTGCAGACGAATGGGAACCCGCGGTTGATTCAGTTCTCGTTGCGTTGGGCGTTCTAGCGTAGCGCGGTCAAAGCTTAAACCACGGAGGGCACAGGGGATCACAGGGTAAAACACTACGTAGTCGTGAGTCTTCCGGCTTTTTCGTTTTGCAGTCTACGGCCTCAGTGAAGCTACGTAGGCGGCAAGGGCAATCATATCGTCGAGTTCCAGCCCCTTGACTGGCTGCTGCATTTGTTGAGACAGCTGCCCGCTGCGGGCTCCAGATCTTATGTCGTACAACTGGCGCACGATGTAACTGGGGGAGCGTCCGGCAATGGGAGGACCGTCGCCACTGCCGCGCAGGCCGGGACCATGACACTTGGTACACGGAACGGTCTTGCCGCCGCCTCCGGTCGTGGCCAGCATCTTCCCTTTCTGAATGCTGCCCGGCGGAACGTAGGCGATGAATCCGGAGGTGTCGTCGCGCAGTTCGGTCAGCTCCAGGTTCTCGGGCGTCTCAATGATACGTTGCCCGATCGGCTCGGTCGCAGGGGGTGTGGATGGCACCAGCATCCATCCTGCGACATGCGTCTTGGGAACCGTGCTGGTCTCGACGACGCGGATCCAAGGTTTCCGCGGCAACTTCGAAAAATACCGGGCGGCAGATTGGGTTTCCTGGTCGGTCGCTTTGGTTTCATTCGCGATCATCGCTGCCACCGGTTTGTGGCGCGGTTCAGAACTCTTGCGCACGCCGCTTCTGAAATCTGCCATCTGACGAACGATGTATCCGGCGGCCAATCCGGCCAGGCTGGCATTTTCCGGACGTCCCCGCCCGTTGGGTAAATGGCAGTAGGCGCAGGCATAGACGTCAGGCTTCCGGCCGTGAGCAACGATCTGAGGCATGGCTGGATGGACGGAGGGATGCCAGTCGGGAGGGTTGAATAAATCCTGCGTCTGCGCCACCGTGAAGGCTGCGTCACTGTTGGGGACGTGCCGGGGCTGGTTGTCGGGCTTCGGAGCCGGGGCGGCGGAGTCCGGATTCAAGGCATAGGCCCAATAGGGCGTTGTCTGATTTGAAGGCGTCGTTTGATTTGAATCCTGGGCGAGAGTGATGACAGCTAGGGCGAGCAGACTTGTGCAAACGAGGTAGCGGCGCATCCTCAATACTCTAACTCCGACCGATCGTTTTGAGGGAATCTTAACTCGCGCAAGTAGTGAGTCAGTTTGAACTTCGTCGGCTTTATATCCACGGGAGATCCCTTGTCCCGCTGGTGAAAACGCGGGACCGCGGGATGACGCCTCTCGGAAATTTCGCGCTGTGGAAATGAAACTGACCCACTACCCTCGCGCAGATACGGGCGGCGGAGCGGGATCGCTCTTACTTTGCGTTCTGGGCTTCTTGCAGCAAGGGGCGGAGCGAGTCGACGGAGACGCCGAGGGTGCCTCCAGTGAAGCCGTCCATGTAGGCGGAGTTGACGCCGATGACTTCCCCTTTGGAGTTGAAGACTGGGCCGCCGCTGCCGCCATGGGCGGTGGGAGCGTCGTAGATCAGCTTGTCGCCAACAACGTCGCCGAGATGTCCGCAGGTAGTGGATGGACGAATCAACGACAGAGCGGCGAGTTCGCTGGCGGCGCTGATGTCGTTATGGCGGTAGGCGAGCCGCTCGTAAATTCCTGACGGCGATTTGGCCACCATGCCGGCGATGCCCATGGGATATCCGATGACAGTGACCAGTTGTCCGGGAGCGCCCGCGGATTTCGCGAGCGGCAAGACCGCCAGGTGACGCAGAGAGGCGGAATCATCGGCGCGAAGGACGGCAAGGTCGGCCGTTTTCGCGACCGAGGCCGGCGAGAGATTGACCGGCGTGGGCGATCCGGGAAAGAAGACGACCAGACTTTCCAGCATGGCGTTGGCGCCCTCGTCGAGCATTCTTTGCGCTTCAGAATCACCGTACCAGGGCTGGGCCACGTGGCGATTGGTGGCGATCAGGCCATTTCCCACCAGAAATCCGGTGCCCGACACGCGGGCGCGAATGGCAGGACGCTGGTTGGGGAATCCCACCTGGTACACGCCATAGATGTAGCCGATGGAGTTGCGATAACGATTGAGAACCACCGCGGGCATGGCCTCTTCCTGCTTGAGCTGTTCGACCTGCGCGGTGAGTTCGTGAACCTGCTTCTGGAGATCGTCGGGCGGGGCTCCTTGCACGGCCAGCGGCGCGTAATAGTGAACCATCGCCAGGGCGCCGAGAAGAAGCAGCACGCCCAGGACGCCCTGAAGCATCTGCTGCCAGCTCTCGGAGACGCGGCAATCCGGAGTTGAAGGTTCAGCGGCGGGGTGCGGGTGGGGTTCGGAAGCGGCAGGATCGTTGATCTGGGTTTCGGCCATGAGGGTTCGGAGCGTACTCTCGAAACTCAACCCAAGTCGTTCTTTTTCAGTCCTTTTTGGCTTTCGAGCCAGTCAGGCTGAGAACTTGGAGTAGTTATCTTCCCTTGTCTGGCGCGGCCACGCCACGGTACTGAAGGGGATGTACAGGGGTTACGTAAGGAGTCGTCTGGGGAGGATCAGTCTTTCACGCCGAGCCGTTTGGACATTTCCTCGTAGAGAAATCCTTTGCCGGGGCGGTAGGGCTGGACCCATTCTCCATCGATGACGAACTGAGGAAGGGCACGCTTGCCGGTGCGCTTGACGACTTCCTCGACTGCGCCTGGGGTGGTCGCGACGTCTATTTCCTTATACGGTATGTTGTGCTTGGCGAGGAAGCGCTTGGCTTCACGGCAGTCCGGACACCAGAGCGAGGAGTAGACGGTCAATTCCATGGGCTACAAGATTCAGTGTTACAAAATTTAACCACAGAGGGCACAGGGAGTCACAGGGGACAACTGATTTAGACGCGCTCAAGTTCCTGAATGGTGCGTTCGTTGACTACGTTGCCGGTATTGAGAGTGGAAGACGGTTCGAACAACAGAATCCAGCATTCTTCTTCGGCGACGGGCCGGTGCTCGACGCCTCGGGGTACGACGATGAATTCGCCTTCTTCGATCCACTGGTGGCGCTCGTTTTGGTCTTGATCGCGATAGTCCTTGTCGCGGTAGTCCATGCGGAAGCGGCCTTTGATTACGAGAAATAGTTCGTCTTCGTTGTCGTGATGATGGAAGACGAATTCTCCCTTAAGCTTGTCGAATTTGACGCACTGGCCGTTGAGCTCGGCACCGATATAGGGCTTCCAGTACTCGGAGATCTTGGAGAATTTTTCGGCGATGTTGACTTTCTGCATGAGTCTCCTTTGGGGATGTTTCGAAGTTTAGATTCCGCCGACAAGGTGCGGGTACAGAAGTTCTTGTTTCGAGACGTGACATGAGGACAAAGGGATGACAGTTGGGCGCTCCATACCGGAAAAGCATCAACCACTAAGGGCACGAAGGTTCACGCAGGAAAACGGTTGCAATTTCTTCCTTCGTGTAACTTCGTGTCCTTGGTGGTTGATGGCGGGCGGGGGCGCCCGCCCCACACACGCTGCCACACGCCTCCTCTTCGCTTTGCTCAGGGCAAGCTGCGTCCGCCCCTACAAGATTGCTTCCTGGCTACAGGCCTGGGGTTCCCTGGTTCGCGTGTCCGCTATGGAGAGTCAAACGAACGCCGCGCTGGTGGTTGATGCGGGTAGTAGTGGTCCAGTCGATGTCGTCGGCCGAGAGTACGCCGGTTCCACCACCGACCAGCGAGTAGGCAATTCGGCTATCCGAATAGCCGTAGCCAGACACGGCCAACACGGCTCCGTTATTCAAAACGAAGACCGGCATGCCCGGGGCGCTTGCGACACTGGACGATACGTCACGCGTGACATAGGCGGCATAGGATGCCTGCGCTGCCGACGGATCTGTGGGCGCAACGGGGCGAGTGGTCAGTTGCGCGCGGGGCGTGCTCAGACGCGCATCCTGATACGACTGGTTCTGCGGCTGTCCGAAAAAGTGCCAGCCCGGGCCGAAAGTCTGGGCCAGTTGTGGAATCTGGATGTCGTCCATGAGGCGCAGGCTGAGAACTGTTTCGCCCTTCAGCTTGGGACGCGGGCCGCGCGCGGGCAGCATGATCACTTTCCAGGGCCAGAGCGGCGGCAGCATCCACTCCACTACGTCGCGGCGCGGGTGACCTTTGCCGTCGATCTTGCCTTCCTTGTCGACCTTGTATCCGCGGGTGGCGATGACTTTGCTGTCGAGGGGGATGTCGCCAGCGGGAACACCGATGCGATCAAATTGGAGCTTCAGATATCCCTTGCCCCAGAAGTGGCCGGGATCTTTGGCAGCCTCGAGATGTCCGACAAGATAACTGCCGCGAGGAAAGGCCTGTTGGCCAAAGTCGGTGATGCCGCGCAGATGGCAAAGAATGGGATCGCCGACGTCGACTGTGTTGGTGGAGAGGTTCGGCTCGTTGAGGGTGCACTGCAGAAGCGTGCCGGCGGGCAGGACGACGTCACGGGCGCTGGCGAATGGGTTGAGCGTGAGGACGACAAGACCCAGCAGGGCAAGAGTCAGGATCACATGCAGACAAGTGGACTTCATACATCACCTCGGTCGCTTGCCCCAGTCATGGCGGGCTGTGGTCACTGAGGCCGCGAATGTATCGCGCATCTAATCATGGTTTTGGGGAAGGGTCAATCAGGAATTACCTTATGTGGGCCGGGAGGCATTCGTCCGGGGCGGGCGCGCAGCGGGCGATAGACGCTGCTGGGCGCGAGGAAAGCGTTGAAACGATTGACGCTGCCGGCACGCCTCGCCTTCGCTTCGCTCAGGGTCGGCGGGGCGGACAAGGCGTCCGCCCCTACATTATTCAGTGCGCTGGGGCTGGCTCAGGAGTCGCTTGGGGCGCGGTCGAGGTGGGACTGGAGAAATTCACTTTCGGAACTTCGCGCGATCCTTCAGATGCTACGAAGTAGGCGGGGTTCGGCTTGAAGCCGGCATACCCGGCGAAGATGTTGTTGGGGAACTGCTGAACGTAGGTATTGTAGTCCTGCAGGGTGTCGTTGTAGCGCTTGCGCTCGACGGCGATGCGGTTCTCGGTGCCGGCAAGTTCGTCCTGCAGGCGCAGGAAATTTTCATTGGACTTCAGTTGCGGATAGTTTTCCACGATCAACAGCAGGCGGCCGAGGGCTCCATCCAGCTGGCCGTTGGCGGCGATTTTTTCCTGCGGCGTTCCGGCAGAGAGCAGCGCGGAGCGGGCTTTGGCAATGTCGCCGAACACGGTCTGTTCCTGCTTGGCGTAGCCTTTCACCGTTTCGACCAGGTTGGGGATCAGGTCGGCACGGCGCTGCAAGACGATATCCACCTGCGACCAGGCGGACTTGACCGCTTCATTTTTGCTGACCAGGTTGTTGCGCACGCTGACGTATTGGCCGAAAAACGCGAGCGCAATCAGTCCGAAGATGACGATGACTACGATTACGGCGATCAATCCTTTGCCCACAAGCGCCTCCTTGATATGCGAGTTCTATTGCTGGCCGGATGCCTCTGAGTCTAATGCCTGGTCCACTGCCGCGGTGACTTTCTCGATCGCGGCAAGATACCGGGCGCAGAGATCGGTCACGTTCAGGCCTTTCTTGTTCACCTTGTCTTCGCGGACATCGAGCGCCTGCTGGATCGCGAACGGATCGAATTGTATTTGCTTCGATAATGCGGTGATCGCTTCGCGGCGCGTTAATGAAGCTCCGCCCAGCACGATCAGGGCGTGGCGAATGAGGGTGGCCAACGAGGGGACGGAATGCAGCACAACGTCCCACAAGCGAGAAGTGCTGTCACCCGCGAGCAGAAGATGCTGGCGAAGCAGAATGAGCTTCTCACGGAGTTCGTACTCGACCTGAACGCGATGCAGGTGGGTGGGGATGCGCAGGCCGAGGATACCCTCGCCATAAAGAACGCGATGATGTTGGAGCATGTCGAGAAGCTCGATGGTGAAGACGTCGGTCGAGCGCTCGAGTTCGTGTCGCGTCATGCAGAGCGGGGGCGGCTGCTTCTGTTTATTCCACCATTTGACGGCGGGGGACAAGGCCTGCAGGGCGGTAAACGAGCTGTCGTGCAGGACGCAGAACAGATTCAGGTCGGAGAGACCGGGATGGAAATCTCCGGAGACTGCGGAGCCGAAGAGAATGATGCCCTCGAGGTTCGGCCCGGCGGCCTCACGGGCGCGGGTCACGAATTGTTGGAGTTTGTCTTCTGGAACCATGTTTGCTTCCTCTGCTGCTGCGTGAAACGCTTACGCTCGCGTTGCTCGCGGGGCGGACGAGGCGTCCGCCCCTACGTGAAACGGTGTTACCAACTGCTGCTGGCGCCGCCACCGCCCGAGCTTCCGCCGCCGAAACCTCCGAAGCCGCCGCCTCCACCACCGCCAAAACCGCCAAATCCTCCACCACCGCCGAAGCCGCCGCCACGGCCGCCGAACATATTAGAAAACAGAATCCAGAATAGAAGGGTTCGTAACGGCGTTAGAAGAATGATCAAGATAACGATGATGATGATCGCAATGCCGCCGAGCGAGATATGGCCTTGCGGGCGCTCGTCGCGAGTTTGGGTGGGAGCGCTCGGCTGAGCGGTCGTGAGCTGAATTCCGGCGTCGGTGGCAATCACTTCGGCGACGCGGGATGTGACGAGCAGCAGGGCTTGACTGTAATCTCCACTGCGCATCAGCGGGATGGCTTCGCGCTGGAAGCTGCCTACCTTGCCGTCGGGCAGGATGGGTTCGAGGCCGTATCCGACTTCAACGCGCGCGCGGTGATCGCGGATGGCGTAAAGAATCAGAACTCCGCGATCGGTGGATTTGGCGCCAATGCCCCATTGATGGAAGAGGTCAACGGCATAGCTTTCGATGTCGGAGCCGTCCAGAGTATTGATGGTGACGACGGCGATTTGCGCGTGGGCTTTCTCGTCGATCTGACGGCAGATGTCTTCCATCTGGCTGACCGTGCCAGAGTCCAGGACGTGGGCGAAATCATTGACGTAGCCGGTGGGCTTGAGTTGCTTGATCGGCTCGGCGTGCGCGGCGATGCTGAACGAGAGAACGAGAAACGTCAGCAGACGGAGTTGCGCGCGCACGTGCACAGGAAAATTGTACAGGAGGGGTGCGAAGTGAGACGTTGGAGTGAGGGCAGGTCGCGATAGGCAGATTGCGATGTGTAATGAAACAACGTAGCCCCGGACGCCTCGTCCGGGGCTTGGGCCTTCGAACTTTCGGGGCCAAGCACGCTCGCTTCGCTCGCGGGGCGGACGAGGCGTCCGCCCCTACGTGGTTTCCATTGCGGGAATCTTCTCTAGAATCTTTACCCTTTTGCAAAGCGATTGCTCCTCGCAGTGACACAATCTTGCTATGCAGTTTTATCGGCGCAATCTGCCGCATTTGCAGAGGGACTTCAAACCTCATTTCATAACCTTTGTTACGAAATTCCGTTGGATCCTACCGGATTGGGCGCGAGATGTTGTGCTTTCTTCTTGCTGCCATGATCATCGCAAGAAGTATGAGCTTTACGTTGCCGTCGTTATGCCCGATCATGTGCATCTGATTCTCACGCCGAGGATCGACGAATCGGCGAAGGAAATTGTTTCGCTGGTCGAAATTATGCGCGCGATCAAGGGTGCGTCGGCGCACATGATCAATCGGCGACTTGGGAAAGTTGGGCCCGTCTGGCAGGAGGAGTCGTTTGACCACGTGTTGCGGGCATCGGAGAACCTTGACGCCAAGATTGATTATGTTTTGCAGAATCCAGTGCGCAAAGGCTTGGTGGATGATTGGCGGTGCTATCGGTGGGTTTGGCAGCGACCTGAACGGGATATGGCCGCGATGACGTTCGAGGCGTCGGTGACGCAGCGAAACACGTAGCCCCGGACGCCTCGTCCGGGGCTTGGGTTATTCGATACTTTCGGGGCCCCGCACGCTCGCTTCGCTCGCGGGGCGGACGAGGCGTCCGCCCCTACGTTGGCTAGTTTTCGTACAACAAGACGCCTTCCGCCTTTTCGGCGTCGACTGGGCGGTAGAAGAGCTTGTTGTCTTCCAGGAAGACCTCGATGAAGGCAGGGCGCGTGGTGATGGTGCCCTGAATCAGCGCCTCCGACAGCGGGTCTTCGATGTACTTCTGCAGAGCGCGGCGCAGCGGTCTGGCTCCGTAGCTGCGGTCGGTCAACGTCTGGTTGAGAATCCACTTCTTGGCTTCATCCGCAACCGTGACGGTGATCGACTTCTGCGCCAGGTTGGTGTTGAGCTGGTTGACCATGAGCTCAAGAATCTGGATCAGGTCGCCCTCGCCCAGCGCGTTGAAGATGATGATTTCGTCGATACGGTTCAGGAACTCCGGGTTGAAGGTACGCTTTACCTCATTCTTGACCAGTTCCTCGACTTTCTCGGCGATCGCATCTTCCTTCGTCGACGCAAAGCCCAAGCCTTCGCGCTTCTGCAAATGGCGGGCGCCGATGTTCGACGTCATGATGACGATCGTGTTCTTGAAGTCGACCGTGTTGCCGAGTCCGTCGGTCAACTGGCCGTCTTCAAAAACCTGCAGCAGGATGTTGAAGACATCCGGATGCGCCTTCTCGATTTCGTCGAGCAGGACGACCGAGTAAGGAGCGCGCTTGACGCGCTCGGTGAGCTGTCCGCCCTCTTCGTAGCCGACGTATCCCGGAGGCGAGCCGATCAGCTTCGAGACCGAATGCTTCTCCATGAACTCGGACATGTCGAAGCGAACGAGAGCTTTCTCGGTGCCGAACATGAATTGCGCCAGAGTACGCGCGACTTCCGTCTTGCCGACGCCGGTTGGTCCGAGGAATAGGAACGAGCCGATGGGCCGGTTCGGATTCTTCAGGCCGGCCCGCGAGCGGCGAATGGCGCGAGCCAGGGCGCTGATCGACTTATCCTGCGAGATGATCCGCTTGTGCAACTCTTCTTCGATGCGGAGCAGCTTCTGCGTCTCTTCTTCTTTAATCGACGTAATCGGGACGCCGGTCCAGCGGGAGACAACGTCTTCGATGTCTTCGCGGTTCACGACGCCGGTCGAGGATTCGTCGAGATGATATTTCTCGCGAAGAGCGCGCAGGTTCTCGCGCTCTTTGCGTTCCTCGTCCGAATAGAAACGCGCCTTCTCGAACTCATGGTTCGCGATGGCGTTTTCCATGCGGTGCACGATGAACTTGATGCGCTTCTGGACTTCGGTCAGCTCTTCGGGCAGCGAAGTTTGGCGGAGCTTTACGCGGGCTCCGGCTTCGTCGACCAGGTCGATGGCCTTGTCGGGCAGGAAGCGGTCGGGGATGTAGCGGTTGGAATGCGAGACCGCGAAGTTGATGGCGTCGTCGGTGTAGGTGACGGCGTGGAACTTCTCGTAGCGATCTTTGATCCCGAAAAGAATCTTGACGGCATCGGTCTCGTTCGGAGGCGGAACTTTAACGGCCTGGAAGCGGCGCTCGAGCGAGCGATCTTTCTCGATCGACTTGCGATACTCGCCGGGCGTGGTCGCGCCGATGCACTGAATCTCTCCGCGGGACAGCGCGGGCTTCAGAATGTTGGCAGCGTCGAGCGAGCCTTCGGCAGATCCGGCTCCGACCAGCGTGTGCAACTCGTCAATGAAGATGATGGAATTCTGCGACTCCATCAATTCCTTCATGATGGTCTTGAGGCGCTCTTCGAACTGGCCGCGGTATTTGGTGCCGGCAACGATCAGGGAAAGATCGAGCGCGAGGATGCGCTTGTCGGCGAGGAACGATGGAACTTCGCCGTCGGCGATGCGCTGGGCCAATCCTTCGACGATGGCAGTCTTGCCAACACCGGGCTCGCCGATGAGGACGGGATTATTTTTCGTACGGCGGCACAGGATCTGGATGACTCGGTCCACTTCGCCCTCCCGCCCGACTAACGGATCGAGCTGGCTATCCATCGCGGCCTGAGTCAAATCACGCGAAAATTCCGCCAAAAGCGAACTTTCACGCTGTCGTTGGGGCTGAGCCTTCTCTTGCGTGGTGCGGGCCAGTTCTTCGCGGATGGTCGAGAGGCGCAGGCCGCGTTCGTGCAGGATCTCGGCAGCAAAGCACTTCTCTTCTCTTAGTAAACCCAAGAGCAGATGTTCGGTACCGATATGGCGATGGGACAGGCGCTCGGCTTCCTCGGCGGCATAGGCCAGAACCCGTTTGCATTCATTACTTAACGGCAGATCGACCGAGGTCGAGACCTTCTCGCGAATGGTGGTGTGCCCCTCGATCTGTTTGCGGATCGATTCGACCGAGGCGTGCGAGCGCAGGAAACGATTGGTCAGAGCTTTGTCTTCGCGCAGGAGTCCGAGTAGCAGGTGCTCCGTCTCAATATATGGAGACCCGAACTGGCTGGCTTCGTAGCGTGCGAAAAAGATGACGCGCCTGGCTTTCTCCGTATAGCGTTCAAACATATGCCCTTCCCCTTGACCTTCCCGGCCGGAGATGGAACTATCCCTCCCCGGCCCTGGCCCGACTACTCCCACATTATGCAACCAAAGGGCCAACAAACCCAAGCTAACAAAAAATGCTCATACCCTTTGCTTGCCCTGCCGAAGGAATTCGCCACTGCTTCCTTCGGATCGTACCGACAATTTGTTGCACTTTGTCTTACAAATCTTTGCCTCTCCAAATCGTGCTCTTCCTCCCCGACTAACATTCAGGCCGGAAGCGAATCCGGCGAAATCTCCTCGACCCGTCCTCGCTGCAAACGTAATACGCGATGGCAGCGCCGTGCGAAAGATAAGTTATGCGTTGCAATAAGAGAGGTGAGTTGGTGCTCGCGGTGCAACCGCGCGATCAAAGTAAAAACAGCTTCCGCCGTCTGTCCGTCCAAGTCTCCCGTAGGCTCATCGGCGAGCAACAACTTGGGCCCGGTGATGAGCGCGCGGGCCAGAGCCACTCGCTGCTGCTCGCCGCCCGAGAGTTCTCCCGAGCGATGATGCGCGCGCTGCTCCAGTCCAACCTCACGCAGCCAGCGTGAAGCTTCCGGCTCAACCTGCTGCCATGTTTGTCCCCGAAGCAGCAACGGCATGGCAACATTCTCCGCCGCCGTGAATTCCGGCAGCAAGTAGTGAAACTGCCATACGAACCCTGTTTCGCGATTGCGAAAGTTTGCGGCTTCGTCGCGAGACAAGGAATTGAGTCGCAAGTGGGCGCAGTATACGTCACCTGCGGAAGCACGATCAAGAGCGCTCAGGATGTGTAATAAGGTACTTTTCCCGGCGCCGGATTCTCCCACGATAGCGAGGATTTCTCCTTGCTTCACCTCAAACGACAGATTCTCAAAGAGCACCAGATCCGATTCACCGGACCGGAAGACCTTCTTCAGGCCTTCGACGCGAAGCATTAATCCTTCATTCCTTAGATGCAAGCGGTGTCCCTTTCGTTCCGACCGGCCATCCGGGTGCGGATTCGAAGATGCAAACCTACAGCTGCGGCAGTATCCAGAGGCATCGTCGCCTTCTGGGACTGATCAATCTCTTCCTACGTATCCCCGTTAAGAACCATAGACCTAAGGGCAGCCTTCATTGTGTGACCGAGGTCACGGTTTGAGGCTGACCGCCTTCATTGCGCGCTTTGCGCGCAACCCCGGACGAATGCGTCCGGGGCTACATGATCCAGCCACCCACCCTACTCATACCTCAATGCCTCGGCCGGCAGGATGCGCGACGCTGACCACGAAGGGTAAAGCGTCGATACGAACGAGACTAACACTGTGAAAATGGCAACCCAAGCTCCATCGATGAGGCGCGGGGCAAAGGGGACATAGTCGATCGAGTAGACCTCCGGCGAGAGCGAAATAATGTGATAGTGGCCTCCGGCGTAGGAGATGGCGTATCCCAACACAAGGCCGATCACCGTACCGATGACGCCGATCAAGACTCCCTGGGCGATGAACACGTTGCGCACCTGCGCCTGCCGCGTGCCCATCGACAGGAGTACGGCAATGTCCTTCGTCTTCTCCATGACCATCATAATGAGACTGATAAGAATGTTGAGGGCGGCGACGAAAACGATGAGGCCGATGGTGATGAAGGTGACGAGACGCTCGGTCTTCAAAGCTTTGAACAGGGCCTTGTTCTGCTCCATCCAGTTGGTCGCCATGAAACCGCTGCCGGCGGCGTCTTCGAGCTCGCGGGAGACGGCCGGAGCCTGGTAGATGTCGTCAATCTTGAATTCGAGAACCGAGATGAGGTCGCCGAGTCCGAACAGCCGCTGCGCATCGGAGAGGCGGGTGAAGGCCCATCCGGAGTCGTAGTCGAAGAAGCCGGAGTTGAAAATGCCGACGACGCGGAAGCGCGTGTACTTGGGGACCATGCCGAAGGGGGTGAGTTCGCCCTGCGGGCTGGTGACCATCACTGGGGAGCCGACGGTCGCGCCAAGACTGTCAGCCATATCTTTGCCGAGCACAATCGGAGGCATCGCGGCAACGCGTTCGGCAACCCCCTCGAGCGAGTCGGGAGACTCCTCAAGTTGTGTGGAGTGGGCGCTCCCGCCCGCTGCTTTTGACTCTGCTTGTGTAGGGGCATTCGTCTCCAAAGCCGCAGCCGATCCCTCCGTGACCGAGTTCAGCAGATCCCCGACCTGGCGCTCGTACTTGGGAATCATCCCCTTGAGCACCGCGCCGCGGGCACGCGGACCGCGAGAGATCAGCACTTGTTCGAAGATGGCGGGAGCGGCGGCGACAACATGCGGCTCTTTCGACAGGCGAGCCATGAGCGCGGACCAGTCTTTGATGCCGTCGTCCGCAACGCGCTGCAGACTGATGTGCGAGGTCGAACCGAGCAGGCGCTGCTGCAGGTCCTGACGAAATCCGTTGTTGATGGCGAGCGCGACGACCAGAGACGCGACCCCGGCAGCGACTCCGGCGATCGAGATGCCGGTGATGATGCCGATAAACGCCTGGCGCCGTTTGGCGCGAAGGTAGCGGCTCGCAATGAAGAGTTCGAAGCGCATGGAGCTGTGAGCTGTGAGCAATGAGCTATGAGCTCAGAGCTATCAGCCAAGTCGGATTATAGCGGGATGGCGCGTGTTGATCGTCAACGAATCCTTGGCAGCACCGCGCCCACATTCGTGCGGTAGTTCGTAAAGGCTTGCCCGAAGCGCTTTTCCAGTTCCGCATCTTCCATGCGAATCATGACTGCGCCCGTCGCGATCGCAAACGCAGTTAGCAGCCAGCAGACAAGCAGCCCAGTACCAACGCTCCAGGCGATCATTTCGCACAAATGCGCCAGATAGACCGGGTGACGCACTCGCGCTCGAATTCCCGTGGTGACCAGGCGATCGTCGGGATGTCCGAGGCGGACTTCGGGCAGGCCTCCGAGTTGCGCCAGGCTGAAGTGCGCTCCGGCACGGGAATAGAGAAAGATGCCCGCGGCAAAGAGCGCCAGCGCCGGAAGCCAAGGCCAAGGAGTCGAATACAATGCCACACCGCGCCACGGACCGGTCAGCGCGCCCATACCAACCCACATTGTGATCCATGCGGGGACGAGCACGCGGAATGGGGAGCGCACGCGGGCGCGCCAGCGATGCGCTCGCGGATGCACCATCAGCCAGAACGACGGGATGGTCGAGTAGACGACGCAGGCCAGCCATCCCAGAGAACGCAGGACGGACATGGAGGAGATTTTACAGGGTGGTTGGTGTAGGGGCGGACGCAGCTTGCCCGGAGCGAAGTCGAAGGGGCCGCCGCGCGAGCGTAGCGAGCGTGTCACCGGAGCATATGACCGCTTCGGTAACTACCCGATTCCTTCGAACGCTGCCATAATGTAAAAATGGCGCGTGCTTTCCTGAATGAAAACTGGCTTCCGAAGTCTGTCCTCTGCCTGAGAACTTACAACCGGCATAAATTCCTGCTGGATATCATTGCCGGCATCACCGTCGGACTGGTTGCGCTGCCGCTGGCGATGGCGTTTTCCATCGCCTCCGGGCTCACACCACAGGCCGGAATTTACTGCGCGATCGTCACCGGATTCCTGATCTCGGTGTTGGGTGGTTCGAAGACGCAGATTGGCGGGCCCACCGGCGCCTTCGTCGTCGTCGTGGCCGGCATTGTCGCCGTGCATGGCGTCGACGGACTTTTCATGTGCACAGTGATGGCCGGCGTGCTGCTGGTAATCATGGGCGTCACCGGACTGGGCACGGCGGTAAAGTTTATTCCCCGTCCCGTTGTCATTGGGTTTACCAATGGCATCGCGGTGTTGATCGCCAGCACGCAGGTGAAAGATTTCTTCGGACTGCATCTGGAAAAAGTTCCGGGTGTGTTCTGGCTGCGCATGGAGGCGCTGGCCGGAAATTTCCACACGCTGTCGCTGGAGGCTACGGGTCTTGCAGTGTTCACGCTGCTGTTGCTGATCATCTGCCGCAGCGTTTCGGCACGGATTCCAGGGCCGATTGTGGCGCTGATTCTGGCGACTGCCGCGGTTTATTTCTTCAAGCTTCCGGTGGAAACGATCGGCACGCGCTTCGGCGGAATTCCCGCTGGCCTCCCCCATCTGCAGATCCCGAAATTCCGCACGGATCTGATCCACGGATTGCTGGGGCCAGCCTTCACCGTGGCGATGCTCGGCGCGATTGAGTCGCTGATGTCAGCCGTGGTTTCCGATCGCATGAGCAACGACCGGCACAATCCCAACGTTGAGTTGATCGGGCAGGGCGTGGCCAATGTTTTCTCGCCGATGTTTGGCGGGTTGCCGGCAACGGGGGCGATCGCGCGGACGGCCACCAATATCCGCGCTGGAGCGCAGTCGCCAGTTGCGGGAATGATCCACGCGCTGACCTTGCTGTGCATTTTGCTGTTCGCGGCGCCGCTGGTCAGCTACGTGCCGATGGCAGCGCTGGCGGGCATTCTGATGGTCGTCTCCTACAACATGGGCGAATGGCGCGAGATTCCGCAGTTGCTGAAGCTCACGAAGACCGACATCAGCATCTGGCTGGTGACGTTTGCCTTGACCGTGTTTGCCGATCTCACGGTTGCGGTCGAGGCGGGGATGATCCTGGCGGCGCTGCTGTTTATCAGCCGCGTGGCTTCGACGACGACGGTCTCGCAAGTCACCGACGATTACGTGGAAGATGGGCGCGTGCACATTCTGCAGGATAAAGACATCCCCTATTACGCGACCATCTTCCGCATTCATGGTCCTTTTCTATTCGGCGCGACCGACAAGATTTCCGCCGTGACCGAAGACATGCACACGCTGCCGCCGGTCGTGATCTTGCGGCTCAGAAATATGACAGCCCTCGACGCGACGGGGCTGTTTGCGATCGAGGAGGTCGCCAAGCAACTGCAAGCCAGCAAGCGGACGTTGATTCTGTGCGGGGCGCGCGAGCAGCCGTCGCAATTGATTCACGAGGCCGAGTTCGCCAACGTAGTGGGCGAAGAGAATATTTGCGACAACGTGCAGGAAGCGCTGCGGCGCGCCGAGGAAGTGTACGAGCGGCTGGAAGTGAAGGGCGCCCCGGTTGCGTAGGGGCGGATGTTTCCGCTACATGTGGCGTGAACGTGCACACATCCCGTATTCTCTTTAGGTCTGGGCTGCTCTCCTTCGATGATCATCAACCTCGCTGAACGCGCGCATAACCACAATTGGGAGCTCGACCCGGTCATCCGTTCCCTGCTGGATACGGATTTCTACAAGCTGCTGATGCTGCAGTTCATCTGGAAACATTTTCCCAAGACGCGCGTCACTTTCTCTCTGTACAACCGGCACGCTTCGGTGCGCATGGCCGACATCATTCACATCGAAGAACTGAAGGTGCAACTGCAGCACGTGCGCGGGCGACGCTTTCGAAAATCGGAACTGGTGTGGCTGGCGGGCAACACGTTCTATGGACGCCGAGGAATTTTTGAGCCGGCCTTTCTGGAGTGGCTAGAAAATGATTTTCACCTTTCGGATTACCAGCTACGCGTGAACGATGGGCAGATTCATCTGTCGTTTGAAGGAACCTGGGCCGAAACCACGATGTGGGAACTCTACGCGCTGGCGATTCTGGACGAGTTGAAGACGCGCGCCCATCTGAAGACGCTGAGCGAGTTCGGGCTCGACATTCTTTATGCTCGGGCCAAGACGAAGCTCTGGAACAAGATTGAACGGCTGCGCGGCGTCCCGGGACTGAGTGTGGCTGACTTCGGAACGCGGCGCCGGCACAGTTTTCTGTGGCAGGAATATGTCGTGGTGGCGATGGCGACGAATCTGGGCAGCAATTTCATTGGAACGTCGAATGCGTTTTTGGCGCACAAACACGATCTCGAAGCGATTGGAACCAACGCGCATGAGATTCCCATGGTCATGGGGGCGCTGGCTCCGGATGATGTCGCGTTGAAGGCTTCGCAATACCGGGTGCTGGAGCTGTGGCAGCAGACTTATGAAGGCGCGTTGCGCGTGATGCTGCCGGACACATTCGGCACGACGCAGTTTCTGGCGGGCGCTCCGGATTGGGTGGCGGACTGGACCGGACAGCGCGTGGACAGCAAAGATCCGTATATAGCTGGGGATGAATATATCGAATGGCTGAAGCGACGGGGGCGCGATCCACGGGAGAAGTTGATGATTGCCTCTGACACGCTGGATGTGGATGCGATTCTGGGGCTGCATGCGTATTTTGGCGGGACGTTGTCGAAGGGCGCGCGCCCGCTGGATTTCCGCAGCGCGGCTGACTTCCACGATCGGGCGAAGTGGACGGCGGACCGGCGCATTCGCTTCAGCGCGGGCTGGGGAACGCTGCTGACGAACGATTTCCGGGGGTGCAATCCCAACGAGGGCGACGGATTCGATCCCATCAGTTTGATCTGCAAAGTGTCGAGCGTGGAAGGCCGGCCTGCCGTGAAGCTTTCGGATAACTACGCGAAGGCGCTGGGCCCGGCCAAAGAGATCGAGCGCTATAGCCGCGTATTCGGGACCGCGGGGATGGTGAACGCCCCGGTGGTGGCGTAAGGCTTTGCCCAAATAGAGGAGATTGCGAGATTCCTCGCTGCGCCTGAAATGCATCTTACCCGCGGAACGAGGTTGGTCCGTCGCCGGATTGGTGGCGATCAACGAGACCAAGGCTCGAGACGAGAGAGGAGCCAAGGTCATGCTGACTATAGGCTGTGAGGCGCGAAGCCTTATGCGGCCCTAGAATATGGCGAACAAATATGGCGCTGGAAGAATATAAACGCAAGCGGCGGTTTGAAGAGACGCCGGAGCCTCCGCCGAAGGTGGAGAAGAAGAAGGGCAACCGCTTCGTGGTGCAAAAGCATGAGGCGACGCGCCTGCATTACGACTTCCGGCTGGAGATGGAAGGCGTGTTGAAATCGTGGGCGGTGCCGAAAGGCCCGTCGCTCGATCCGGCGGACAAACGGCTGGCGATGCAGGTTGAGGATCATCCTGTTTCTTATTTTGATTTTGAGGGAAATATTCCAGAGGGCAATTACGGCGCGGGAAGCGTGATGGTGTGGGACGTGGGCACGTGGCAACCGCTGTCGCCCGTGCCGGTCGAGGGGAAGTATGTGCCTGGGACGGAAGCCGAAGCCGTGGCGATGCTGGCCAAAGGTGATTTGAAATTCCGGTTGAACGGGAAGCGGCTGAGGGGAGATTTCGCACTCATCAAGATGAAAGGGCGGCGTCCGGGGAGCAAGGGCAACGAGTGGTTGATGATCAAAAAGCACGACGATTATGTCGTGGAAGGATATGACGCCGGGGAGATCGACGAGTCAGTGCTCAGCAAGCGCAGCATGGAAGAGATCGCGGGGGATGCCGGATCGCGGGAGTGGACGAGCAGCCGTCCGGCTGGGCGCGGGAAATTGAAGGCGGCGTGGCTGGCGGATGCTGTGGCGCGGGTCGAGAGTAAAAAAAAAGTCACGACAAAGGACGCGCAGGAACACAAAGGGAAGCAAGCGCCGGAATTGACCACGGGGGACACAGAGGAACACAGAGGAAAGCGGGGGCGCGCAAGAGGCGGTAAGGGTTCGTCTGCAACAACTTCGACAACGACATCTTCAACGGCCGGGAATTCCTCTGCGTCCTCTGTGTCCTCTGTGGTTGTGGCTACCCGGCCCGTAAAGCGCCCGATGCCGGCGGCCATTCATCCCATGCTGGCGGAATCGATCGATGAGCCGTTCGACGGGGCGGACTGGCTGTTTGAAATCAAGTGGGACGGTTATCGGGCGGTGGCTTTCATCACGGACGGCGCGGTGCGACTGGTTTCGCGAAATCAGAATGAGCTGACGGGGCGCTTTCCGGAGTTGAAAGATATGGCGGGGTTCGTCAAGGCGAAGAATGCGATTCTCGACGGCGAAGTGGTGGCGCTCGATACCGAAGGGAGAGCGTCGTTCAGCCTGATGCAGCAGCGCACCGGATTTCGTCCGGGGGGCAAGCGGGCAGCAGCGAAGGCGGACGTTGCGGTGCTTTATTACGCGTTCGATCTGCTCTATCTCGATGGCGAGGACTGGCGCAAAGTGCCGCTCGAAGCGCGCAAACGCAAGCTGGCGTCGGTGATGGTTGGGGGAGACGCGCTGCGCTATTCCGATCACTATGAGGAGCAAGGACGGGCGCTGTTTGAAATCGCGCGGCAAAAGGGGCTCGAGGGCATCGTCGCCAAGCGGCGCAATAGTTGCTATGAAGAACGACGCAGCGGCGAATGGCTGAAGATCAAGATCCGGCACCGGATCGAGTGCGTAGTCGGGGGATTCACGGAGCCCGAAGGAAGCCGCGCGCATTTTGGCTCGCTCGTTCTTGGCCTGTATGACGACAAGGGACGACTGATTCATGTGGGACAGGCCGGCAGCGGGTTTAATCAAAAATCGCTGGCAGAGATTTGGAAGATTTTGAAGAAGCTGGAGACGAAGTCGAATCCATTCTTCGGCGAAGTTGAGGCGCTGCGAAGAGTCAGTTGGGTGAAGCCGGAATTGGTCGCCGAGATTGAGTATGCGGAATGGACGCACGGAACTGGTGCGGGGAGCGGTCCCAAGCTGCGCGCACCGGTGTTTCTGGGATTGCGGGATGATAAAGATCCGAAGGAATGCGTGCTGCAGGAATTGATAGCTCGCTCGGCTTCGGGTTAAAGCCCCCGGTTAGAAATTCGCTACTTTTGGAATTGGGTTCGAGTGTGAGGGCGTGACGCCTTCACGACAGCCGGCGGGACGCCGGCGCTACGGCGCTAGCGCTACTGCGCTAGGGATCTGCTACTTGATGTCTTTCATGGCCAGAAGCGTGCCGTAGTCGTGGCCGGTTTGATCGACGGCACGGGCTACTACGGCCGCGAAAGCATCTCTGACCTCGGGATACTTGGTCACCAGCGCCTTCATCACATTCACGTTGTCCTGATACGCAAGGTTGGTATTGGAAACGTTCGCCGACTCATACCGAACGATCAAATCCAAATCGTTGCCCACGGCCTCGGGAAAAACGGCGGTCAGCTTGTAGGTGAATGTGCCTGTCGGGAGATTCGCGGTCTTGCCTCCGGCTGGCAAATCGCTGGGCTGCAACGCGGCCGATTCGTCATAAAGCTTGTCGGTGGCCAGCGTGCTCATAAAGGACAAGGGGGAAATCAGACTGCGGGCTTCCTCGTAATAGAACCAGGCATTATGCAGTTGTCCCTTAGCCTTGAATTCGCGAGCGCGGGTGACGAACCAATCGCTATCATGCCCGGCAATCTGCGCGGATTTGATGTAGAGACCGCCTAATTTCCAGCCGGTTCCCATCTCCTGCAAGATTTCGGAGACCATCGTCTTCCCTTTGGTAGAGGTGGCGTCGAGCACGGCTACGGCATATTTGCCGGCGGGAAGGTTGTCGAGATAGAAGGCGGCGCTGTTAGCGGTTTGGCCATTCTTGCCGAACACGCCGCAATAAAACTCGGCATGCGGGATGGGAGCGACTCCGGAGGCGTCGAGCAGGAATGATGACTTGATGGTGGCTTGGGTTCCGCTCAGGTCGGGCTGGTGTTCCTTTACGGTCGCTTCGATTCCGGAGAAATCCGCCGCGAGGCTAGGGATGGCGTTCTGGCGCAACGAGGCGGCGTCCCCGCTGGCGGCCATGCCAAAATATTTTTGAGCTGCGGTGGTGATGGCGGTTCGGGTCGCAGCATCCAACTCGTCCGCGGTTTGGCAGCTTTGCGCCTTGGCATTCCATGATAGAAGAGGGATTAAAACCAGAGAAAACCATGCCGCAGGGTAACGCGACGGCAGACTCATAAGGGATTCCGCCTTTACTTTCAGAGAGTTGGAATGCCTTGGCCAGTTTACGCCTGGCTGAGACACGGTTGATAAGATTTTATGCCGCCGGAAATGGTTGACTGCAATCGCTCGCCAGGAGTTTTGCCGGCGGGAAATACGCAAGAGACTAGGATTGGACCGTTCCTATTCTCGGGAGCAGGTCTGTGGAACCTTAGTTTCCAGTGATAAAATTACCTGCATAGGCGACTTCGATGTCCCCCCAAAGCTCGCTTTCAAAACGGGAGTAACCATGAGCATCACCGGACCAAAGTTCATGAGGATCGCCTGTGCATTGATGCTGGGCATCGCGGTAAGTCTGGGGGCTTCGAGTCCTGCGGGCGCGACAACGCAAACTCAGCATACCCATAAAAAGAAAAAGAAAGTGCAGCAGCCGCCGCCGCCTCCTCTTCCCTCCGGGCCGACGGGGCCGGTACAGCAGATTCCTTTGGATTCGATTGCCGCGGTGGCGCCCCAAGTCACTTACCAGAACAACCAGCTTACGATTGTGGCGCCGAACTCGACGCTGGCCGATATTCTGCGGGCAGTTCGCAAGCAGACCGGGGCGGAGATCGACATTCCTCCGGCGCCGGACCGGGTGGTGACGCATTTGGGGCCGGGCCCGGCCCGAGCTATAGTCGCGGAGTTGCTCAACGGATCGCGTTTCAACTACGTGCTGCTGGGATCTCCTGGCGACGACACGATGCTGACGCGAGTGGTGCTGGTGGCCAAGAGCGGGCCCGATGTGACTCCAGGTCCCGCGGGAGCCCATCCCGCGCCAGCAGTTACACAAGTCAGTAATGCGCCTGAAGATGCGGCATCGGACGCGGAGGCAGAAGCCGCTGAAGAGAATATGAATGCCGACGAGGCTCCTCCGGATCAGGCTGCCGCCGACGCGGATCAGCCGGCTAACAATGGGGATCAGCCCACCGTGAAGACGCCGCAGCAGATGCTGGAGGAGATGCAACAGCGGCAGATGCAGCTGCAACAGCAACAACAGCAGAGTGGCCAGGTTCCGGGCTCGGGCATGCCGCCGCACCCGCCGCGGGAACAATAGCCAGCGCCGCCGTCTGCAGTAGTCAGTGGCTAGTGGTAAGTAGACAGTGGTCAGTGGCTGGTGGTGAGTGGTCAGAACGATCCGCTGGCTACTAACTCCAACGCCCAAGGCTGGCAAGTGACCACAGGCAACTGAGTTTCCCAAGGTATAAGGCGGCCCAAGCCGCGTCAGGGGCTTGCTATTGTTGATTTCCGCGCAAGATTTGCAAGGAGCGGGCGCTCAAGGGCGGGTCACTCTGAGGCAAGGTCTCCTGCAACAATTTCCAGTCCCGCGCAAGTTCGTTTTCGGTAATGCCGTGTGGGGAGCGGTGACTGAGTTCTGATTGCAGCCGTGCTTCCAGCAGTTGACGCACTAATTGAGGCGACGCGTTTCCGGCAAACACGTTCTCGGCGGAATCGCCGACCTGCACTAGCTCTTGACCGACACGTAGCTGAAGAATCGGACGGCCCTCGGGGTCGACGGCGGTTTTGGCGTGGGACTGCAGCCGTTCCCAGGATTTGTCTGCGTTTGGCGCCGGATT
Source organism: uncultured Acidobacteriota bacterium (assembly GCA_963763795.1). Classification (GTDB taxonomy): domain Bacteria; phylum Acidobacteriota; class Terriglobia; order Terriglobales; family Acidobacteriaceae; genus Sulfotelmatobacter. The sequence continues at coordinate 90,318 of CAVXPP010000001.1, forward strand.
TTCCGGATACGCCTGGGCCAACAGGTGCTTGAGTTCCTCGCGATAGGCCCGCAGATCTTCGCGATCGAGCGGCGCCTCGGGACCGCTGCCCACGACAAAAACTCTGGCGTCGCGGGCGGGTTCGAAGTGACCCGCGCCCGTTCCCACATAAACCGCGGCCACGCAGCCGGCGAAGATCGGGCTGGCGACAGCGCTGGGCACAATGTACTTCTTCGCCTTGAAGAAAGATTCCACCACGCCGTGCACTGCGGTGCTGCGGGGCATGCTGCCCGGCACCTGTGCGATCACCAAACGGGAAAAATGGATCCGGGGATGGCGGTCGCTGTAGCGGGTCAGAAGCTTCGCCATCTGCTTGGGGGTAGTGATGCCGGCGTCGGCAACAAGGCTGCGGTGGAGCGTCTTCGGATAATAGAAATTCAGAATATCTTTGGCGAAGTCAGCGCAATTGCGGCGAAGCAGGCGGAAATGAGATACGTTCGGAGAAGAATTTAGCTTCCGGATGAGCGCGTCATCCTGTTGCGGCGTGGTCTCGATCTCGTAGCCATAAATGGTGCGGTCATACGACGAGCCCACAAGCTGGTACCAATTGCCGCCGGGAGTCTCGCCATTTTTGGCGTCGGGAGCAACCTGCTCCAGATACCTGCGACGGTAACGATCACGCAAGAATGCCGTCATCTTGGCATCGGCAAATAGCGGCACAGCTTCCGGACGGTCCACAGCGTAGAGGTAGGGAATGAGCGGAATCGCGATCCAGTCATACCCGCTGATCCCGTCGTAGCGGCTGATGACAACCCCGGTTTCTCCCTGAGCGCAGCGTCGCAGAACGACGGGGGTATCGGCGCATACCCCGGAAAGATAGACGGCGGCATGGCCGGTCGCCGTAAAGAAACCGAGTTTCCCGTAAGGCTCTTCGAGAAGAAGAGTGGCCGATGCGCGGGCAAACATCGGGCAGGCCACGGCGAGCAGGACTACCCCGCCAAATACGCGCCGCATCAACCAAATGTGGCGTAAGAAAGTCACCATTACTCCGACAGCAACCTGTTTAGCCTAACCTGTTTATTTAAGAACCCCTTACAGAAAGATTAGTTGCTGTTAAGCGAAAAAACTAGTTACGGAAGTTCAGAAAATTCACGTCGGAATTAGGGTAGATTGAACGGGTTTTGGGCAACCCTTTGCGGTCAGGATTCCTGGACGTCGGCGCTGCGCTGGCTTCGCAGTTCCTTCGCTGCCCAACGCGCGCTGTCGGCGACGGATTCATCTTCATCCGAAGTCGGGCGATCCGAAGCCAGGCGGTCGAGCAGGGGGAGAAAATCCGGGTTGCCGCTGTTCCCCATCGCGATCACCGCATTGCGGCGGAGTCCGGCCCGCTTGGCCCGACGGATGGGCGAACGACGAAAAGCTTCGCGAAACTCTTCTTCGGACATCTCGGCGAGCCAGTCGAGCGCCGGATTCACCAAACCCGGGCGCGGCTCAAACTCGGATGCGGCCGGTGAGGGAGCTTTGCGGTTCCAGGGACAGACATCTTGGCAGATATCGCAGCCGAAAACGTGGCGGCCCATGCCTCGGCGCAAGTCTTCGTCGGGGATGCTGCCGCGCTTTTCAATGGTGAGATACGAAATGCATCGGTTGGAATCGAGCTGATAGGGTTCGAGGATCGCATCGGTGGGGCAGGCCACGATGCAGCGCGTACAGGTACCGCAGCGGTCGGGAGCGGGCATGTCGGGCGTGAGTTCGAGCGAGGTAAGAATGACTCCTAGAAACAGCCACGAGCCCTTTTCCTGATTGATGATGCATGTGTTCTTTCCGATCCAGCCGACGCCAGCATATTTGGCAAAGACGCGTTCGACGATCGGCCCGGTATCGACGTAGGAGCGAGTGGTGAGAGCTGGCGGGCATGAGTGCCCGCCCCACACGGCCTTTTCCACCTGCTTCAGGCGGCGCATGACTGCATCGTGATAATCCTCGCGGCTCCAGGCGTAGCGGGAAATCCAGCCGCGGCTCGGGTCTTGCGTTTGGGTTGAATAAGGATGAGCGGTGTTGTAGTTGATGGCGCAGACGATCACGCTTTTCGCCCAAGGGGCAACGATTGCGAGGGAGGCGCGCTTCAGTTCGCCGTGCTCGTCGCGGGCTTCGAGGTACTTCATTTCGCCGGCGTGGCCGGAGGCAATCCAGGCGGGAAAGCATTCGAGTTCGCGGTGATCGCCGGCGGGAGCGATGCCCGCCAGGTCGAAGCCGGCATCAGCGGCGGCGCGCTTGATCAGAGCTTCGATCTCGTGGACTTGGACTGGAACCGCCATCTGCTGATTTTAAGCTGCAGAGGCCAGGGTGGCGCAATGAGTGGACAGACGACCGTGGCTTGAAGATCAGATTTCCTATACGCCGAGCTTTTTGACTTCCTCGTTGTAGTACTTGCGGTACAGGATGTCCCATTCCTGCGAGCCTTCCAGGATAGTGCGCTTCTGGCTGTCGATCTTTTGCCGGGCGGCGAGATCGATCCTGGCTTCCTGATTGAGCAGGTCTTCGAGAATCTTTCGAGTTTCCTGGCGGATGGTGTTGGGATCTTCGATGAACTCGACTTCGTCCATCTGCTTGAGGACGTCGGAAACCGCACGAGCCAGCACGTTGACTTTGTCTCGGCTGAGTCTCACAGGACCGCCTTGTACTTCCGCACCAGTTCGCTTTTCACCTTGCGGAACATTTCCTGGTAGTTGGCGCCGGTCTTCTGCATTTCGTCGGAGTAGGCCTCGAGGATGACGCGCACCTCGTCGTTGATGCGGTCTTCAAGCGAAAGTTCGTCTACCAAGGCGGCGTTCACCCGCTCGGTTACTGCCGGGACGGTGGAAGTTTCGATGAACTTTCCGGCGATCAGTCTCTTGGTGACTTCGCGGGCCAGATAGCCCACATATTCTTTGGAAAAAAGCATGTATGGGTTGAGAGTCTTGCGATTTGCTTTTGTGAATCAAAAAGTGTAACACAGCCGGAATATACGGCGCAGCCTAACCCGAGGCAGGCATTCAACGCTCCGGCGGATCGCGCAGGGTGTAGACGAATTGCCGGATTTCGTGGCGCTCCCGATCCGCCTTCTGCGCGGATTCCTGCGAGAGTTGCTGGTAGAGTCGCAGTTGTTCTTTGGATTTGTCCGGCTGGCCGAGCTGGCGATACGCCTGAGCAAGGCGGTAGTGGGCTTCCTCCATCTGCGAATCGAGTTGTATCGCTCTCTCGTAATCGGAGATTGCGGCGGAATAGTTTCCCGCGTCCGAATGGAGAATGCCAAGCTGCAGGTGCGGAGCCGCATATTGCGGATTCAGGCGAACGGCCGTGTTCAGCAGAGCCTCTACCTGCGAAAGCATGGCGCTGTCGGGCGGTTGCTTCCGGCGCTTCCAAAGCGCGACCGCATAGTAGTAATTGGCTTCGGGATTGGCGGGCTGCAGCAAGACGAAACGGTGCAACTTCTCGACGGCCGTTTCTGACGGAACCGTCTCGGCGCGTTGCATTTTTCCAAGAAAAAGATATGGAGTGGGATCGGTCGGATCCAGATCGGACGCCTGGCAGATTTGCTGGACCGCATTGTCGTCGTTGCCCTGGGCAAACCACGCCGCCCCGAGACCCAGCAGCATCCGCTGAGAGCTCGGGAATAAACGATTGCCTCGGAGAAACACGCTCCGCGCCGGCTCCGCCGCATAGTGCAGCAGAAGTTCGGAACCCCAGTCGAACAGATAGCGCTCGTTCGGATCCATTTCCGCGGCGCGCTGGTACTGGCGAACCGCTTCGAGAGGATCCTTCAATTTCTCTTCCAAGTCGCCGAGCAAGTGATGCAGTTCAGCCGTGTCGTGCGCCGCCATCAATGGGTTGATGATTTCTCTGGCCTGGTCGTAGCCGCCGGCCTCGCAGTAAGCTCGCGCCAGATCGTAGGAGTTGTTGTAGTTCGCCGGACTCGATCCCTGAGCGCGCTTCAAATATGGAATCGCCTCGCCGGCTCGGCCGCTTTCCGCGAGAAATTGACCGAGACGATGGTTGGCATCGAAACTGGCGGGCTGGCGGGATACGTTCTCCCTAAGAGATTTTTCAATGCTGGCCGACTTGGCAGGCCGCGGGCTCGTCGCCGACTTGGCAAGCGAAGCAGTATCCTGCGCAATGGACTCGCGGGTGCGCATCGCCGTGTCGGACCCGTGGCCGCCGAGATTGGTTGTGTCGGTGACTCCGGAAACGGTGAAGTGGGGCTCGTCGAAGAATTTGGCTGCGGAAGAATCTGCTGGGCTAGGCGGCTTCGATCCGCCCGCCATGCAATCGAATGTTCTGGCCTCTCCAGGAGCGAGCACGAGCGATGAAACTTCTGTCGCGACCGATCCGTTGATCACAATTCGCAGAGCATAAATTCCCGCATGCATCGCGGAGAACTTGTAGAATCCGCCGGAATCGGTGTGCGCAGTTATTGTGCCGGCTGCGTCTTTGCGTTGCAGTTGCACCAGCGCTTCGGCAACCGGCTTCCCTTGCGAATCCCGGACTCTGCCGCCCAACGATGCGGAGTTGGCGGCCTGCTGACAGGGCGAGAACAGAGAAAGAATGGCGAGGAGAACGAGCGTCCCCAGACTTTGACGGATGCCAGCAGAGCCGGTCGAATATAAAAAACGAGTAATCATGAGGCGCGGGATGTCGGAAGTCGGAACCAGTTTCGCGCAGGTCTGACCCTGAATTCTAGACGCCTTAACCGGGCCCGGCAACGATAGAAAGTTTGGCGGAGCAACGAAAAGTGGCACATTACAAGCACAAACAAATAGAATGCACAGTTTCATGACAAAACACTCAAGAATCCCACTTCCCTCTTTTTTCCAATTCATTTCCCTGGCTCTGTTCACAGCTTTAGTGCTGGCGAGTTTTCCAGCGTGGGCTCATCCGGATCCGTCAAAGCGCAAGATCATCATCGATCAGGACGCGGCTGGGCCGGGGGGAACCGACCAACAGGCGATTCTGCTGCTGATTCAGTCTCCCCAAACCGAAGTGCTGGGCGTGACGGTTGTGACCGGCGATGCCTGGCTGAAGGATGAAGTAGCGCATACGCTGCGCACGCTGGAAATCATTGGGCGGACCGACATTCCCGTGGTGCCGGGCGCGGAGTATCCGCTCGTGCGGCGCAAGGAAGAGACCGAACTCTGGGAGCAGGAGTACGGGAGCGTGCCTTGGGTGGGGGCGTGGACGCCGCACTGGTATCATCCGGCCGATCAGTTGGGCGAAATGCCGGAAGGCAAGCCCACCACCAAGCCGTTGGACGAAGATGCTGCGCATTTTCTGGTGCGCATGGTGCGCAAGTATCCGCATGAGATCACTATCTATGAAGGCGGCCCGATGACGAACCTGGCGCTGGCCATCGCGATCGATCCGGAATTCGCGAGCCTGGCCAAAGAACTGGTGTTCATGGGAGGCAGCCTAAATCCGAAGACGGACGATCCGGAATTTGCCAACATGCCGCGGCACGAGTTCAATTTGTGGTTTGATCCGGAGGCCGCGCACATCGTGCTGACGGCGCCGTGGAAGAGAATCGTGTCTACGACGGTGGACATTTCGGTGAAGACGCGAATGACTCAGGAGTTGGTGGATCGCGTCAAGGCGGGAGATTCGCCCGCGGCGCGGTACATCGGAACCTACACCCGCTTGTATGGGGCATACAATTATCTGTGGGACGAACTGACGGCTCTGGCGTGGCTCGATCCCAGTCTGATCACGGCGAAAGAGACCCGCTATCTCGACGTCGACCTGAATCGCGGCGCGAGCTACGGAGATACTCTCAGCTGGACGGAGCAGGACAAACCGAAATTCGTCGGGCCGCCGGTTGAAATCCAGGTCGATCTGGACACGCAGAAATTCTATAAGGAATTCATTGACTTGCTGAAGGCGCAGACCCCCAAGCCGTAGCGTGGTCCAGTCAATGCTGCAGTTGCTCTAGCATCTGCATGGCCTGCGGGTGGCCGGGACGCTGCTTTAGGAGTTGCTGCAAAATCGCCCGCGATTGATCACGAGCGCCCTGCAAGGCGTAGACACGTGCGAGGTTGAGATATGCCTGGTCAAATGCGGGAGCGACGCGTATACATTTTTCGAAACTGGCTACGGCTTCGTCTCGGCGCTGCGTAACCAGGTAAAGCACGCCCAGATTGTTCAAGGCCTCGGGATAATCGGGGCGGGCACGCAGCGCGCGCTGCAAATACTCATAAGCCCGCGCCGTATCGTCGGTCTGGGCGAACACCATTCCCAAACTGTAGTTTGCTTCGGGATCGTCCGGCGAAACCTGCACCGCATGTTCGAGCACTTCGCGGGCATCGCTCCATCGTTTCTGCAGGCGGTACGCGTTGCCCAAATTGTCCAACGACAGCAGGTGATTTGGATTCAGCTGTAACGCCCGGCGAAAGTTTGCGATCGAATCTTCGACATGATTCTCGCGCGTGGCGAGAACGCCGAGATTATTCCAGGCATCGGGCAGGGTATCGGGATAGGCGGGCGGCAATTTCACGCATCGTTCAAACATCTCGCGCGCCGCGGGGTTCTTGTTCTGATTCAGGTAGACGCTTCCGATTCCATAGAGAGCCTCTGCGCTTGACGGATCCGGCGCCAGAGCCTGCTGGAAGAAGGCTTCCGCTTGATCGAGATATCCGCGCTGAAAAAACAGAGCGCCGGAGGAAAGATAGTTGCGGCCGAAGGCAAGGGTGTTGGTCGCGCTGGGAAATGGCAGAGCGCGTTTTAATCGCTCAACGTCATTGTGCGGAATCGTGCGAAAATCCTGCTCCACGTGCTCCAGTGAAATCGCTCCCTGATAGATCTTTACGATTTGACCTGCGGGATTGATGAGAAACGATGTGGGCAGACCGAGGTCGCGATGGCGATCGAACAACTGACGGTAAAGGATGTTGTAAATGGCGGCGACATCGTCAGACGCTGGCATGATAGGGAAGGAAAAATGCCAGCGGCGCTGGAAGGCGTCGAGGTCCGTATTCGGCGATGTTTCCCGCTGGGTGCCGCTCGCCGCAAGCTTGTCCACATTGATCGTTAACAGCAATAAGTCTTGCACAGCCCAGTGCGCGTGCCGCTTTTCAAAGCGTTGAAGGTCTTGCCGGCAGTCTTCTGAGGCGGTTGTCCAGAAATTCAGCAGCACGGGCTTGCCGCGCATTGCTGACAGAGCTCGCTGCTTCCCCGACAGATCGGGAAGAGAAAAATCCGGAGCCGGAACCGGAGCCAGCAGCCAGGTTTCTATCGCGGCGGGCAGGGACTCGGTTTTCTGCGGAAGATTCGAAACCTTCGAAGCGATCTTGGCAGAGGATCTGAAAGGCTCCAGGCGTGACGGTTCCATGCCCTCCTCGACCCAGATCCGATGATTGTTGGGAAGACTCGGCAGTTCCTGCACAAGTCCGCTGGGCCAGCGAATTGAGGCGCGCACCGGCCCCTTCGTTTCGCCCAGACCGAAGAAGACTTCCTTGCTGTGCTGCGACAAGAAGCCGGACCCGGCCTGCAGCATTCGCGTTTGCTTGCCCGCAGTGGTCTCAATCGTAATGGCGGCACCGATTGCGTCGCGATTGCTCTTTTGACCGCGCAGACGGAAGGCGATTGATGGCGGGAGATTATCCATCACATTTTTCAGCACGCGCATCTGCGGAGCGTTTCGATTCTTCAGGAATATTTCCAGCCGGCCATCGTGATCGAAATCGACCAGGGCAAACGATCTGCCGTCTTCGATGAAATCAAGATCGGCCACGGCGGAGAGATCGGTGAAAGTTCCGTCGCGATTGTTGGCGTAGAACACGTTACGCTCGAAACCGCTCCAGGTGCCGTCGGCCCGAATAAGCTCGTTGATAGCATTCCATCCCTGCTCGTAGTCGTGGGATGCTGCGTTTTCATCGGGAGAATACGCCACGACTTGACGCCAAAAAAAACTGTTCAGGTCCGAACGCGACGGGCCTGAGACCATGCCATTCGCGATGTAGAGATCAGGAAAGCCGTCGTGATCAAAATCGAATGCGTCGCTCGACCACGCCCATCTGCCGATGCCAACCCCGGCAACGTCAGTCACGTTGGCGAAGGCCGGGGCTTGATTGCGCAGCAGAGAATTCCCCATGGCGTGCTTTTGGTACAGGACGCGAATCATTGCGGGAGAGCCCTGCTTGAACGTCGGCTGCATGGAAAGACGCACACCGGCCGCCGTCCACATATTGCCGACGTAGAAATCTCCGGCGCCGTCGTTGTCAAAGTCGAGGCAAGAAATACTCATTCCTGCGCCCACATCTTCGACTCCAGTTTGCGGCGCTACATCGGTAAAAGTTCCGTCGCCATTGTTACGGTATAGATTCTTGCGTCCAAAATCGTTGACCACGTAGAGATCCGGCCAGCCGTTGTTGTCGTAGTCATTCCATCCGCAGCAAAAACTGTAGCGGGTATTGTTCTGGTTCAGACCTGATTCGGCGGTCACATCGCGGAATGTGCCGTCGCGCTGATTTCGCATCAGAAAATTCGGCGGCCCATTTTCCGCGTCGTGGTAGGGAGACGGATACCGGTACTGCCCGGTGCCCTGATAGTAGGCGTAAAGACAGAAATAAATGTCTAGCCATCCATCGCGATCGTAGTCGGCAACCGCGGCTCCGGTGAAAGTTCCCTGGGGAGGATTGGCGAACCGAAAGGCGCCGGCCTTCTGCCGGAATTTTCCTCCGCCCTCATTGAGGAACAGCACGGGACCATCTGTACGAACGAGGATCGCGTGCTGGCGGCCGTCATTGTTGAAGTCGGCGAACAGCGCGCACGCCGTGTTTTCGAGAATGCCGAGGCCGGAAGCGTCTGTAATGTCTTCGAACGTGCCGTCGCCGCGATTGCGGTAGAGACGGTTGGGAAGTCCGGCGGGCTGGCAAATGTAGAGATCGTCGAAGCCATCGTTGTCGATGTCCGCGACTGACACTCCATTGTGGCCGTAGATGTCGATACCGCACGCGCCATCAAGAACGGTGCGCCAGTAGTCGGTGCCGTGCAGCATTTGCGATGCGTAGGATGCATTGGCGCCCAGCGCCGAGGCCGTCACATCTACATAGACCGGCGACAGGGAGCGGGCCTGCGTCTCATCGAGCATCCGCCAACTTACAAGACGGAACGTTTCACCAGCTTTTTGTTCCCATGACAAATCCCAGTTGCCCACACGCTGCTCACGATGGAACCCGGTTCCCTTGCCCATAAGTTCATAGTGAACGCGAGTCTTAAAAACGAGGGGCCGATCCGACCCGGCAGGCTCGGTAATGTCGGCGGCGGTGATTTGGAACTCGGCGACTTCAATCTGCGACAACGGGCTCAAGCTCGACTGCCATTCGCGCAGAAACGCGGAAGCATCGAGGCTGGGTTGATCGGCGAATTTGTTCATGCGCACTTCAATCGTGGGCGCCGAGCGCACGATGCGAGATTCTGTGGTTTTTGGGGACGCTCCGAAAAATTGAGGCGACAGAGTTTTTGCAATGGCGCCCAGGTCGCGCGGTGAACTTACAAGATTCGCGCTCCAGCCGTTGAGAATGGCGGCAACCTCGTCAGCGTATTGTTCGCTGACGAACCGGTCGAGGCGCGCGTTGACCTTCAGCAACGTAGCGTCGAGCGGCCGTTCGCTGCGGTAACGCGGGTGGAGACAAAATCCAGCCGGGCTTGCCATGTTTTCGTTAATTACGGATCTCTGGGGTTCGGGAAATCTGAACGCCCACAAACGCGAGGGAAGGAACGTGGCTCCGGCAGCTTGACAGAAGCGGAATAGGAACTTGCGCCGGTCGAGATCGACCGCCTTCGGCCGCTTCCGTGAGCGGTTCAGATGGATGTCCCCCGCAAAGCCACGTATGCGATTGAAACTAACATCGGTATCAGGGAGGGTCAAGGCGGGCAGAAAGGCCGCGCTCCGTTTAAGTACCGGACTTAGCTTGTGGTAGCCTAGGCTCGCCTTCGGGCAGGAATTTCTTTCGCGAATGAGCGCTCCGAAGATCGCCGTGGTCGGAAGTTACGCGACCGGCCTGACCATGAAAGTTCGCCGACTCCCGACCTCGGGCGAGACTCTGATGGGTTCCGGCTATCGCGTAGATTTTGGCGGTAAAGGATCGAATCAAGCGGTGGGTTGCGCACGCCTGGGAGCGCAAGTGCAATTAGTCTGCCGAACTGGAAATGACCGGTTCGGCGATATGGCGTTCAACTTGTATCGCGAGGAAGGCGTCGGCGTGATGCACGCGAAGAGATCTGGCGACGCACCAACTGGAGTGGGATTCATCGTGGTGGAAGAAGAGAGTGGGCGGAACTGCATCGTGATCGATCCTGGCGCAAATGCTTTGCTGAGTTCGGCGGATGTGGCCGCAGCGGAAACGGCTTTGCGATCCGCGTCTGTGGTTCTGGCGCAACTAGAGATTCCGGTGGCAGCGGCGGCCAGCGCGATGGAGCGGGGGCGGGCAAATGGCGCCATCACCGTGCTCAATCCGGCACCCGCCAGTTCTCTGCCGGCTTCCCTGCTGTACACAGTCGACGTCTTAACCCCCAATGAAAGCGAGGCCAAGGTGCTGGCGGGATACCCGGCGGACGCCGCAGTGGAACCGCACGTCATCGCGGAGGAATTGATTCGCAGCGGCGTGAAGCACGTTGTGATTACGCTGGGCGAACAAGGCGCGCTGCTGGTCAACGCCGATTCGCAAACGCATTTTCCTGCGGTCCAGGTACGGCCGGTCGATACGACCGGAGCGGGCGACGCATTCAACGCCGGACTGGCGGTCGCGTTGGCCTACGGCAGCAGCATCGAACAGGCTGTAGAATCTGCCATCGTCACTGGAGCCATGGCCGTCACCAAGGAGGGCGTGATTCCTTCTCTTCCGCGCCGGGAAGCAGTTTTGGCGTTTCTAAGCGATCATAAGATGGCGGCACCGGACTGGCTGAGCGGCATCGCCGGGGCCGATTCGGGCATAAGGGCCAGGTGAGCATCGTGAACTCTATCGACTCAAAGCCGCTCGACCAAGCGCGTATGACTGAAGCGAGTAGCCTTGCCCGGCATATTCAACACACTCTGATCTCCAATGTCTTGACTGAGACGCTGTGGAGACGCCACATCGACGAATGTCTGAAATACCGATTTCATGCCGCCATGATTCCTGGGGCATGGGTGAAAAAAACGAAGCAAGCTTTGAACGGCACGGGCGTTCGAGTTGCATCGTTTATCGATTTCCCGTACGGCACGATGACGAGCGCGGGGAAGGCCTGCGAAGCCAGGCATCTGGTCTCTGAGGGAGCGCAAGAAATTGACCTCATGCCGAATGTCGGCTTCCTGCTTTCGGGAATGGAAAAAGAATACTTCGCCGACATACGCGGAGTGGTCAGCGCAGCGGAGAACGTTCCCGTTAAGATCATGCTCGAACTTCCGTTACTCAGCTCGGAACAACGGGAACGGGCGATTGCGTTGAGCGTCGAGGCGGGAGTGAAATATCTGAAAAATGCCAGCGGCGGCGCGGTAGGCGTCGCTACTCCGGATGAGATTCGCTTTCTCCGGCGAGTTGCGCCTCCGCAGGTCGGGGTGAAAGCTTCGGGAGGGATCAAGACGGCCCAGCAAGTGCGGGCGCTGATCGAGGCGGGAGCCGATTTGGTAGGTACGAGTTCCGGGGCACAAATCATGCAGGAACTGCTTTCTCAGTCAGCCCCGGCGCAGCGCTCACAAGATACCTATTAGACGGCGGCGCACGAAATTCGCCGACCATCGCTAAGGACTGCTTCGTCAGGATGGTAGTACGAGATCGAGCGGTGCGGCTTCGCGCAATTCAGTCAATTCGAGTCGCAAGCGCTCCAGACGATTCAATTCCGCTTTCACCGCTGGCGCGCCATCTTGTTTTACCTTGCGGGCGCGGAGCAGCGCCTGTTCGGCGATCTGGCTCACCTCATGTAACAGCTTGCGAATCTCCACTTCCAGGCGTGCCCGGCTTTCCTGAACTCGATCCAGAATGTCGCTCTGCACGCGTGCGCTGTTGGTTTCGAGCAGTCTCGCGAGAAACTCGCGGGCATCGTCCTGGATGACTTTGCTTGCACCCACGAGCCGGAGAACGAAATCGGCCAGCCAACGCAACGGTGATGCGGGTTGCACGACTTCGATGAAATCCATGAAGGAAAATTTCGAGCGTACCCGGAAGCCTGTTTCGGGGTCGAGTGCGTGCGGCATGCGGGCCAGCTCGGGAATACCGGCGGTGGAAAGTTTGTTCAGAAAGTCGTTCCCCATTTCGACAAAGCGAAGCCCCACAGCGCGATATTCCCGCTCTGCATCTTCCTGCTCAAGGCGCAGCCAGGGCGCGACGTGCCTGCGACCGATTTCCTGCGCCTCCCGCATGAGATATCGACGATACGATGGGCCCGGCCCACGCGGTATGGACTGCAGAGCCCGGTCGAGTTCCCGGTTGGCTTGAGGCAAAACGGAAGCAACGAATGCTTTATGCCGGTCGACAAAGAGGTCGGACAACCGCTGCTGCTCGGCCATAAAAAGAAAGCTCAGCTCGCGCATGGACCGCTCGGCTTCTGCGATGGTCTGTTTCATCAGGGCGATGCGGCGCTCTGATTCTGTGATGGGCCGGTGCAAGGCATCGTGCTCTTCGGCGATGACGACCAGCAGTTGCTCGGTTAGACGGTGCAATCCGCGATCGCAAGCGGCGCGAACGAGTTGACGTCCGGAATCGTCCACAAGCAGTTGCAGGGCCGCGACCAGCTTCTTCCAGTCACGTTCCGGCCCGCGATTCTCTAACCGTTCCTGCGCGCTGATTTCAAATACCGGGCCGATCTCGCGCTGCAGACGCTTGTGCAGCAACTGGCGCGTGAAGCCTGCGGCTGCGGCTCTTTCTGCGTCGGTCGTGCGATCGGCCTTGTTGAGAACCAGAATGAGGTTGCGCGCTTGCCGGGCAACTTCTTCGACGAGCGCGAGCTCTTCGCCGGCCAGAGGAGGATCTGCGCCTACGACCACCAAGGCGGCGTCAACGTGAGGAATGAACGCCTGGGTGGCGGCGGTGTTGCCGGTGAAGACCGAACCCAGCCCGGGCGTATCGACGATGCACATGCCGGAGGCTAGCAGAGGGCTGGGCACAAACACTTCGGCGCCCTGCACGCCTTGTTTGTTTTCAGGGTTGCACTCTTCGCTTACATACTGCCGCAAATCGGAGGCCGTAATCTCATTCCAGGAACCATCGCGCGCCCGATAGCGCGCATGCAAATGCGCACCAAAACGAATCACGGTGGGCACAGCGGTGACCGGAATGTAACCCGCCGGAAGGATCGGCTCGCCGATCAATGCATTGATGAGAGTAGATTTGCCGCGCTTGAACTGTCCAACACAGGCCACATAGAAGCGCCCTTCCGATACGCGGGCTGATAATTCGCGCGCTTCCACTGCGACTGGCTCAGCGCAGAGCTCTGTTGCCCGATCCGCCAGACGCAATAGACGGGTCGCGCCGTCGATCGCGCCTGCTACGGAGTTCCCAATGCTTTGGCCCTGCTGGCTTGGGGCAATCCCGGATTGATCGCTGCTCGACACCATCTGTCTATGCCTGTGAGCGGACGCCGTCCTGATGCACGTAGTGGATGACTTCCACTTCGGACATGGCGATCAGACCTTCACTCACCATTTCGTCGAGCGCGGGAATGAGCTTGCTGACGTTCTCCTCCGTGTCGATGACCGTCACCATAATGGGCCGATCCGACGAAAAAAGGAGATGGCTCTTGTGGATGAGCGTGCTGGCGCCATAGCCTTCAATGCCGCGAAAGACGGTGGCTCCGGCGATGTCGAGTTCGCGGCACTTGACCACGATCGCTTCGTAGAGCGGCTGGTTTTGCCACTTGTCATCCTCGCCGAAATGGATGCGCAGCATTTTGGCTTTGCCTTCCAGTTTCATATCTGCGTCTCCTGCCGCCGGTCGGACTTCTGGTAATTGTGGGAGTACTTGATGACATCCACGTCAGAGAGCACGACTAACCCCTGCTGCACCATCTGGTCGAGAATCGGCATGAAAGCCCGCAGCTTTTCTTCGGCGTCAATGATCGACAGAAGAATTGGCCGGTCATGCGAGAGGCTGAGCGCGGCATCTTTGTGAATGCGGCGGTTGGCGCCATATCCCAGGATTCCGCGATAGACGGTCACACCGGCGATGTCGTGCGCCCGCAAGCCGTTGACGATAGCCTCATGCAGAGGCTTGCCATTCCACTTGTCGTTTTCTCCAATGTAGATCCGCATGATTTTCGCTTTGCCTTCCTGTTTCAAGGGAGGGCCGTCGGGTGCAGTTCGCTTATGCTTTTTCTCAGCAGGTTTGACGATGGTCGTATCTTGCACCTCAATCAGCCCGGTCCCTGCCATCTCCTGCAGTTTGGGGAGCAGTTCTTCGACTTTTGCCGCGGTTTCGATGAACTCTACCTTTATGGGCAACTTGACCGAGAGTTCGACTACCTGGGTGGTGTGGAGATGGTGGTCGGCACCGAATCCAGCGATGCCGCGAGTCACGTTCGCGCCCGACACGCCGTGAAAAAATAAAAAGTCCAAAATGGCGGCGTAGGCCGCCGCGCCGTGGTACTGCTGATCTTCCGCTACGTAGATGCCGACTTTTTTACCCGGCCCCGGTGTGAGCACATGCCCTCCTGTCACTCAATCTCTCTCCGAACAAAGAAATGCGTTGCGACGCTCATGGGATCGCCCTGCCCGTTACCACTCCTCCCCACACCGCGATAAAACCCACGACCACGCTGAGCGCGACGTACACGAGGCCGAGACCGATCTGGCCATCCTGGATGGTGCGCAAGGTTTCATATTCGAAGCTGGAGAAAGTCGTGTACCCTCCGATAAATCCAATGGGGATCAGGTATCGCCAGTTGGGGCTCCATTGGCTTCTCGCGGTTATCAAGGCAAAAACCAGGCCGATAAGGAACGAACCCGTGATGTTAATGACAAATGTCCCGTAGGGAAAGCGCGTTCCCATTCGGCTGCCGATATAAGTGCCCAGCCAGAAACGCAGAATCGAACCCAGACAACCTCCCACGCCCACCATCACGTATTTCAGCAAGCGGCTTCGTTCCTTTCCTGTTCATAGTGCGCCGTCACCAGGCCCATTGCCAATGAGGAAGCGGTAACCGGTTTAGTTCGGGCGCATCCCGTGAACTTACTTCTGCTTGATTTTGCGAATTCGTTGCCGGGGGCATGACTCCGCGACAAGAACCGCTTGTCAGGAGTCATCAGCTGTGCCCGGCTCAAGGAATGGGACAGCGGTTTCGGTGAACTCCTTCACCGTGGATAACAGTACAGCAAAGATGAAAGGTGAAGTCAACGGTACCTGCGGTAAGGGTGGAGCGGGCACTCTTGCGCGCTTCTTCTGTGTTACTGGCAGTAGCGGGCAGGAGTGCCCGCTCCACACTCGTGCCGATTACGCTCACTCTGTTACACGAACGGGCGGGCTTCAGGCGGGTTACACTCCTTGGTGGCTTTTTAAAGGAGAACTTCCGATCATGACATCCGCATTCGTAGATTTGGAACCGAAAGAGGTATGGAAGCATTTTGACGCGCTGACGAAAATCCCGCGCGCTTCTACGAAAGAAGCGGCCGCCCGCGAATACGTGCTCGCGCAGGCCAAGCGGCTCGGGCTGGAAGCCATCCATGACAACGCCGGCAACACCGTGATCCGCAAGCCGGCACATTCGGGCCGCGAGGGCGCGCCCATGGCGCTTTTGCAGGGCCATCTCGACATGGTCTGCGAAAAAAATGAAGGCACGGCTCACAATTTCGATATCGACGCGATCGACGTGGAACGCGATGGGGACTGGCTGAAGGCCGCCGGAACCACGCTGGGCGCCGACAACGGCGTCGGCATATCGGCGGCGCTGGCGGTGATGGAGAGCAACGACATTGCCCATGGACCGTTGGAGTTTGTCTTCACCATTGATGAGGAATCAGGCTTGACGGGCGCAGCGGAATTTCCCGCCGGACTCCTGCAATCGAAATATTTTCTCAATCTCGACAACGAAGAGACCGGCACGATCTGCATCGGTTGTGCGGGTGGAGTCAAAACGACGGGGCGGCGCAAAGTGGCGACGCGTGCGGCAACCGCGAATACAGCCTGGCGAATCAAGGTCTCGGGACTGAAGGGCGGACATTCGGGCGTGGACATCCATCAGGGACGCGGCAATGCTCTTCGCGTCCTGGGCGGCGTGCTGCAGGCTCTGCTCGAACACCATCCTGCGGAAATTTCCGAAGGCGAGATTTCAGAGATCAATGGTGGGAGTGCACAGAATGCGATTCCGCGCGAGGCTTCCGCCGTGGTGTTGCTCGATTCGGCAAATGAAAAGGATCTGCGCTCGCTCATCGCAAAGGCCGAGTCTGAATACAAGGAAGATCTGGGCGCGTTTGATCCCGGGCTGAAAATCACGGTGGAAAAGGTCACACGCACGAAGAAAGTGCTGGATGCAGCCGATGCGAGACGAGTCGTAGATCTT
This sequence comes from uncultured Acidobacteriota bacterium, assembly GCA_963763795.1. GTDB lineage: Bacteria > Acidobacteriota > Terriglobia > Terriglobales > Acidobacteriaceae > Sulfotelmatobacter. Next base: position 106,794 of record CAVXPP010000001.1, read on the forward strand.
CTGGTCACGGTGCCGCACGGCGTGGTGGCGATGAGTCCGGACGTGCCCGGCTTAACGCAGAACTCCACGAATCTTGCCACTGTTGCTACCAAGGATGGCGCGGTGCAAATTGTCACCAGCCAGCGCAGCGCCATCGAGAGCAGCAAGTGGGCCGCTGCGCGCATGGTGGCCACAGTGTTTCGGCTGGCCGGATTCGAGGTCGAACATTCCGGCAACTATCCCGGATGGAAACCGGAACCGAAAAGTGAGATCGTGAGGAAACTTCAGGCAGTGCACGAGAAGGTGTTTGGTCAGCCCGCCAAGCTGATTGCCATGCACGCGGGCCTGGAGTGCGGTGTGATTGGAGAGAAGTATCCGGGGATGCAGATGGCATCGTTCGGGCCGACTATCGTCGATCCGCACAGCCCGCACGAACGCGTGCAGATCTCGACCGTCGCGAGTTTCTGGAAATATCTGAAGGCGGTGCTGGAAGGCCTGTGAGCCGGAACCAGGAATCGCAAACGGCGAAAAGAATGGTCGGGAGCGGAGAGGATTGAACCTTCTGTCTCACAGCGGCGGTGCCGTGGACTCCCTGACAATCAGTTCCGGTTTGATCTTGCGGTGAACGGGGCTGATCGGCGTGTTCTTGCGATGGGCGCGAATGGCTTCCAGCATAATCTCGGCCCCCATCGACGCGAGTTTTTCCATGTGTTCGCGGACGGTCGTCAGCGCGGGATTGTAGAAAGCGGCGGCGGGAATATCGTCGAACCCGATCACCGAACAATCCTGCGGCACTCGAAGGCCTGCGCTGATCACTGCGCGGATCGCGCCGAAAGCCGTCATATCGTCGAAGGCCACCAGCGCGGTGAATGGGAGTTTCAAGGCGAGCAACTCTTTGGTGCGTTCGAATCCTGCTTCATAGCTCGAGAAAGGATCCGTCAAAGTTACGACGAGTCTCGGATCCAGTTCCCAACCGGCTGCACCGGCGAAAGAGCAAATTCCATCCCATTGGTATTGGCTGTCGACAATCATGCTGGGCCCGCGGATGAACGCGATTTGGCGATGGCCGAGCTGATAGAGATGTTCGAGAGCTTGCCGCGTGCCGTCTTCGTGGTCGGTGGCAACCCAACTCAAGGCGTCGGTCTCAGGTTCGCGGCCCAGAATAACGGAAGGAATTTTTCGGCTCTCCAGCGCGGGAAGAAGCTCTGTCTCAAACGAAAGCGAGTTGGCGAGAATGATCAAGCCCTCCACACGCCGCGCCAGCAAGACGTTGAGGTACTTCTTGAAAAGGGAGCGCTTGTTTTGAATGTCCACCAAGAACGGCAGGTAGTTCGATTGCGAAAAACTATTTTCGATGCCGCGCAGAATCTGGGCGCAATAGGGATCCGCGATGTCGGGCACCATCACGCCAATGGTGTGGCTGCGATGACTGCGTAAAGCCTGGGCGAAGGGATTTGGTTGGTAGCCTAGTCCTTCTGCAACATGGATGATGCGCTGCTTGGTGGATTCGGGAATGTAACTGGCCAAAGGAGCCTGGTTCAGCACCATTGACACGGTGGTCGCCGAGAGGCCGCATTCCCTGGCAACGTCGCGGATAGTGATCGTCGCACCCGTCTTCGTCTTGGATCGCGTCACAGCATCGTCCTTAAACCCGGCCCTCGAATTGATGCTGCTCCTCCGAACAAAACGGACTCGGTGGATGAATCATCTTACCCATCATAACCGCCTCCGCTAGCGACGATACCCGGGCTGAACCTAGAACGTGTACTTTAGCGCGAACTCGATCTGGCGATTATCCGTCGCCGTATTCGTGATGGCAGCGCCTCCCTGCACATCCACTGGAACCGACGAGCCTCCGCCTGGCAATCCGAAGTTTGGATGATTCAAGAGATTGAAGAACTCCGAGCGAAACTCGATTTGCTGCGATTCGCGAATCTTGAAGTTCTTTTGCAGGACCACATCGAAGTCCACGAGATGCGGACCGCGGAGATCCCCAATTTTGGCATTGCCAAAGCTGTGCGCGGATTGCTGCCCCGAGGCCAGCGTAGGCGCGGCAAATGCCGCCTGGTTGTACCAGCAATCAAGCGTCCGGTGTCCAGGATTCGAGCAAGCAAAGTCGGTTCCTTGCGACGCGGTGTTGAAGGAGAAGTCGTAAGGGTTGGCAATCACCTGATTGGGACGATAACTGAAGCTTCCCGTGTTGCTCAGATCGTTCGACATCACTGCATTGACGGCTTCGCCGGTTTGGGCGGAAGTGATTCCTGCAACCTGCCATCCTCCCAGGAATCCATCCAGAAAGCCGTGAGCATCGCCCAGGAATTGGCGGCCGTGGCCGACCGGCAGTTCGTAGAGATAGCTCAGCGAGAACCGCTGCCGCAAATCCGGGGCAACCGGTCCATGTTCCAGGTTGGGGAAATATGCGTTCTGGACGTAACCGCCCACGTTGCCGTCCGCGTTGCCCAGATTCTTGGAGTAGGTATACGCCGCCAGCACATTGAAGCCGCTCGAGAAGCGCTTGTTCAGTGATGCCTGGAACGCATTGTAGAAAGTCTGGAACTGGGGATAGTCCAGCGGCAACACCTGCGTCATATTCGGTTGCTGCGCGAAATATCGCCGGCCGTAATTCGGAATGCAATCCGTCGGATCGGGTCCGCAGAAGTTGGTATCGAGAATTTGCGGCGCCTGGTTGAGATCGCTGGCTTCGTGATTCCACAGGTCGTAAGAACGGGTGCCGACGTAGCCGACCTGCGCGACCCAGTTTGGCGAGAATTGATGCTGCAGGCTCAGGTTCCACTCGAGGATACGAGGGATCACACGCTTCGGTCCCGTTGTCTTGACGGGGCCGCTAATAGCAGTGGCGCTGCCTTGCGGCAAAGTGCCTGGGAAACCGCTGGAGACAAGTTGACTCGCAACGGGAACGGCGCTGGCGTTGAAGTTTGCCGCGTAAAAGCTGAGTTGCGGAGGGTTCAGCCCGAGGTCGTCGAAGATATTCGCCTCAGCCGAATAAAACATTCCAAAGGCGCTGCGAACGACCGTGTTCTTCTCGACCGACAAGGCAAACCCAACCCGAGGTCCCCAGTCCTTTTTGTCAAACTGCACGCCGGCATGGGACACCGCGCCCGGTCCGTAAGAAGTATTAACGATGGCATGGTTGAGATCGAAGTTTCCGACTCGACCGTTCGCGGGAGAAGTCACTTCGTAGCGCAGTCCCAAGTTCACGGTCAGAGTGCGGCTGACGTGGAAATCGTCCTGGAAGAATTCGGCGAGATCCCAATAACGCGTGGGATAGAGGCCGGCCAGGAAGTCCTGCTCGTTGGAAATCGGAACGCCGAATAGAAGGTCAGCGAGAGCGTTGCCCCCATTGGCTGTGGTCAGGTCGTTGGTATATCCTCCGCCAAAATTGAAGTATCCGCGCGGATTCGATAACTGGAAAAAGTTTCGCTGCTGGCGCCGGAAATCGACGCCAAACTTGAGCGAATGCCTGCCCTTGATCCAGGTCAGCGTATCGGCGACCTGCGTGATGTTTTCAAAGACATGCTCGGGAAGCCACTCGGAGTCTCCCAAAGAGGTGAATCCCGCGACATCGATATTGGTCAGGCCGGAGGAGTTGGGATATCCGGGACGATTGACGTTGGGAATTCCGAGTTGCGTGCCCAGGTCTTTGCCGAAATTAAAGGGCAAGGCATTCACGGCGTAGCGGAAATAGCCGCCATGCAAATCGTTCAGCACTCGCTCCGAGAAAGTATGGGTAAACCCGATGCCCAGGTGCTGGGCGCGAGAGTCGCTGATGCTCGGGCAACAATCGGAACCTCCCCACAGCGGCCCGAGTGGTCCGGGTTGCTGGCTGCGGATGTCGCCGAAGCTGTAAGAGCTGAAAATCTGATCCCGCTCGCTGAAGCGGTGATCCACGCGGACGTCGAAGGAATCCTGATCGTTGATCTGATTTTGATTGGCAAGATAGTTGTCCGTGAGCGAGGTAGGATCGGTGGGTTGAGGATAGAAATTCGCAATGTTCGAGCCAACTTGATTGATCCGGCTCGGCGGGATCACGTTGACCTGGCCGTTGTAGCTAATGGCATCCCGAAGCGACACCATGGTAATGCCATCCGTGCACGTGTAGTTGCGAGTGCTGGAAGGGTCGAAAATCGTTCCCGTGTCGAAATGAGGATCAGTAGGCGGGGCTGGCTGGCCGGGCAGATCGCAGGGGGAGAAAGATTGTCCCGTCAACCGGTCTTGGAAGTTACCACTTCGTTCGTCTGTGGTAACGAGGCTGGGCACACCGGGAGTCGGTACCGTGGACAAGAACGGATTGCTCGCCCGCAAGCGCGAACCCTGATAATCCCCGAAGAAGAATGTCTTGTTCCTCCGGATAGGCCCGCCCAGGAAGGCTCCAAACTGATTGCGCTTGAATGGCTGCTGGCCCTGGTTGAAATAGTTGACCGCGTCGAGTTTGTCGTTGCGAATAAACTCATAGACCCCGCCGTGCAACTGGTTGGCGCCCGACTTGAGGACTACGTTCACGGCAGCGCCGCCGCGGCCAAACTCCGCGCTCATCGAGTTTTCTTCCGTCTTGAATTCCTGGATGGCGTCCGGCGGCGGCAGAACCACCACCCCGCCCAGACCGAACTCGTTGTTGTCCACCCCGTTCAGCAGGAAGTTGTTGTTGGAGACGCGCAGGCCGTTGACGGAGATCGCTTCGTTGGCCCGTTCGTTTTCAAAAACACCGCCGCTGACGTTAGACCCGGTCTGCCCACCATTGGCGCCGGGGCCGAGGTAAGCAAGCTGGATAAAGTTTCTGCCGTTCAGCGGCAGCTCAGAAATTCGCCGCTCGGTCTCGACCGTTCCCAGAGAAGAGGATTCCGTTTGCAGCAACGGCGCTGCGCCGGTCACTTCAACGGTCTCGGTGGCGGACCCGAGCTTCAGCACCAGATCGACGCGCACGCTCTGGTTGACGGCGACATCAACGCTGGACTGAGTCGTGGTCTCAAAGCCCTGCCTGGTGGCCGAGACCGAGTAGGTACCGATCTTCAGCAGGTTCGCGTTGTAGTTGCCTTCGTCGTCCGTGGTCAGGTGGACAGGTTGGCCGGTCTCGCGGTTGGTCACAGTGATCTGCGCATTCGAGATCCGCGCTCCCGAAGGATCGGTGACGGTGCCGACAATAGCGCCGCGGTCGACCTGAGCTGTGGCCGGTGTGGTTGTGATCAGAAGCAAACCGAAAAACGCCAACAACAGAATTACGACGTGAACTGTGCGAAACATAGGCCCCCCAAGCACATCTCAGATTCTCGTGTCTTCAGAATTGAATTGATTTATTAAAACGATAAAATCCTGAGGCAAAGTATGGCTTGCTGTCAAGCAGAAAGGTAATGGATCCTCCTATTCCGTCGCTTCAAATCAACCAGGCTCGGCAAGATTTCCCTTGACAGCCGAGGTCCAGCTAAAGCAGGATTTAATCGTTTTAATAAACCATTTCACTTCCGTGACGAGGAATTTTCAATGCGCACCCGTCTGGCTTGTCTTTTTGTTGTGTTCTGGTCGATCGTCAGCGTGGCTCAGGGTCAGCAAACCCGGCTGGAGAATCTGCAAAACAAGACCATACTTGTTTTCACACCGCATCCTGACGATGACGTGTTTGGCGCCGGCGGCACCATCGCTCTGCTGAATCGCAATCACAACAAGGTATACATCGTCGTCTACACGAACGACGACAAGGGTTCCTATGACCCGGATATGAACTCGCAACGCCTGGCGCGAATCCGCCGGGCGGAGCAGGAAATTTCTGAGGGGCAGTTGGGCACACAGAAGGAGAATATTCTGTGGATGGGATACGACGACGGAATGTTGGAGTATGCGGCGCAGCCGAAGCTGACTGAGGAGGCGACGGCGATTATCCGCCGCATCCGGCCGGATGTGCTGTTGAGCGTCGATCCCGGAGAATGGTACGAGCGCTGGCACAAAAGTGACCATCGGATGGCCGCTTTCAACACCATCGATGCGGTGCGCGCTGCCGAATTCTGGCTTTACTTTCCCAACCAAAAATTGCAGATGGGGCTGGAACCCTATCAGGTGCCGGAGATGTACTTCTTCTATCCCTCCCCGCAAGAGGCAAATTATTTCGTCAACATCGACAGCGTAGCCGAGTTGAAATTTGATGCCGCCTGCAAGCAAGTGAGCCAGTTCGAACCCGCCGTTCATAAATACCGGCCCGATTGGGAGCCCAAAGATATGGAGAAGGCTAAAGACGATATGCGCCGGGAACAACCGCGCAAAGACGGACACTACGTGGAAGCCTTTCGTTATGCCACCGGATTCAACCAATACTAAAGAGCATCGATATTAAAAAGCATCGAGGAGAGCGCAATCATGTCTACACTGGCATTGCTCGGGGGCAAGAAAGTAAAAGGCAAGCCGTTTCCCGTCTGGCCGTATTACGACAAGAATGAGGAGCAGGCTCTGAAAGAGGTTTTGGAGAGCCGCGTCTGGTGGCGGACTCCCGGCACCAAGACGCTGGAGTTCGAACGCGCCTTTGCCAAGTTTCAAGGAGCGCGTCACGGGGTTGCGGTCACCAACGGGACAGCCGCTCTCGAAGTGACCATGGCAGCTCTTGGCATCACCGCCGGCGATGAGGTTATTGTGCCCGACTTCACATTCGTAGCCACGGCGAGCGCCGTATTGTTTGCCAATGCGCTTCCGGTAATGGTCGACGTCGATCCCGGGACGTATTGCATCGATCCCGACTTGGTCGAAGAAGCGATCACTCCCAGGACGAAGGCTATCGTCGCGGTGCACATGGGCGGGCATCCAGCGGATCTCGATCGGCTGAGGCAAATCGCCAGCCGCAAGCGATTGGCGTTGGTTGAAGATTCGGCGCATGCGCACGCCACCGAATGGCGGGGACAGCGCGTGGGGACGTTTGGCGTCGCAGGCACATTCAGTTTTCAGGCGAGCAAGCTGATGACCGCCGGCGAAGGCGGAATGATCATTTCCAATAACGATAAGTTCGAGCTGCAGGCCCGCTCCGTGCACGACTGCGGCCGCATGCCCGGCGAGTGGTTCTACAGCCATTTTATTTATGGATCGAATTACCGGCTCAGCGAGTGGCAGGGCGCCGTTCTGAACGTGCAGCTCAGCCGTCTCGACGAGCAGACCAAGCGGCGGCACCAGAATTCGCGCATCCTCGACCGCCTGTTGCGGGAAATCCCAGGGATCACTCCCCAGAAACTGGACGAGCGCTGCACGCGCAACGGCCAGTATGCGTACCTTTTCCATGTAAACAAAAAGCAGTTCGCAAACATATCCACGGAGCGCTTCATTGAAGCGATGAATGCGGAAGGCATTCCCAACCAGGCAAGTTACCCGCCGCTTCATAAGCTGCACATGTTCCGCAACGGCAAGTACCGGAATCGCCTGAGCGGAAAGCAGGCCAAAGAAAAGCACGCGTTTCTGAAAAACAAATTCCCGGTGACCCACAAGGCAGCTTGGGAAACCGTCTGGATTCCTCAGCCCGCGTTTCTGGGAGATGAAGAAGACATGCGTGAAATCGCGGCCGCTCTTGCCAAGATTCAGAAGAACGCCAAAGAACTTGCCTGAGGCAGCTCCCGGACAATGCTCGAGCAAATCTCTTATCGAGGTTGGAACCGTGCCTACCGCTTGTCCAACGGGGACGTCGACTTAGTTATCACGGCCGACGTTGGTCCGCGGATCCTGCGCTACGGGTTTCGCGATGGAGAGAATCTGCTCCATGAAGTTGAGAGCGATGCGGGAAAGACAGGCGGATCTGAATTCCGTCTTTATGGTGGGCACCGCTTGTGGGTATCCCCGGAAGTGGAGCGAACTTACTATCCCGACAACGCTCCGGTCGCCGTTTCGCAGCACGGCGATGCGGTTCGTTTTACGCCACAGAAAGAAGAGTCGGCTCCGGGCACCAACCTGCAGAAAGAAGTTGAGATCGAACTGGCCGCCGCCGGCCCGCAGGTTCGGATCACGCACCGCATAACAAACCACGATGCACGCTCGACCCTGCTGGCGCCGTGGTCGCCTACGATGATGCGAGGCGGGGGACGCACGATCCTGCCGCTCCCCCCACGCGTCGCAATGGACAAAGATCACTATCTGCCCGTAGGCGTATTCGGCCTTTGGTCCTACACAGACTTTGCCGACCCTCGCTGGGTGTTGGGTACGGACTATATCCAGCTCCATCATTCGCCAAATCCCCGGGGCCGTTTCCAAGAGCAGATGGGGGGCATCTTCAACTCGGCGGGCTGGGGAGCTTATTTCAACCGGGGTAATCTCTTCGTGAAGCGCGTCGCGGTCTTCCATGGTGCACGCTATCCCGATTTCGGCTGCAATTTCGAAGTATTCACCAACCCGGACTTCATCGAGTTGGAAACCCTTGGTCCTCTGGTCGAGTTGCAGCCAGGGGAAGTCGTGGAACACGTGGAGCGCTGGGGGCTGTTTGGCGGCGTGCCCAGCGGTGAAGACGATGCCTGGATTGACTCTGCGGTGCTTCCGCTGGCATTGCGAACGGCTGCGGGATGAGAATGAACGACGGCATTTCAAATGTGATCAACGCGTAAATGGCTTTTGATATCGGCGCGTTGGTCTGAATCGAGCGAGGTCTCTCACGTGAACTTGCGAGCAGCAGTGGTTGGTAGTGGTTTTGTAGGTAGAGCGCACATCGAAGCCTTGCGGCGGCTGGCAATCCCCATACAAGGCGTACTAGGAAGTTCGCCCGCCCGGACCCAGGAGCAATGCCGTTCGCTGGGCATCGCGCGCGCTTACCAATCAATGGACGAACTGGCCACGGACCAGTCAAACGACGTGGTGCACATCTGCACTCCGAACCATGTTCATTTCCAGCAAGCAGAATCCGCACTGCGCGCGGGCAAGCACGTGATGTGCGAGAAGCCGCTGGCCATGAACACGCAAGAAACCGCGGCCCTGGTTGAGCTGGCAAAGAAGCACGGAAGAGTGGGAGCCGTGACCTATAACATCCGCTACTACCCGCTTTGCCAGGAGGCGCATGCGTTGGTGCAGAGTGGTGCGATCGGCGAGCCGCGAATCGTCCATGGCACCTATTTGCAGGATTGGCTGCTTTATCCCACGGACTGGAACTGGCGGCTGGATCCCGCGCTGGGCGGCACCATGCGCGCTGTGGCCGATATTGGCACGCACTGGATGGACCTGATCGGCTGGATCACGGGTCGCAAGATAAAGGAACTCTGCGCCGACATGGCCACCGTTATACCCGTGCGCCAGCGGCCGACCGGGCCCGTCGAGACTTTTCAGAAGACTGCCGGTATGGCCACCGAGCCCGTGCACATGGCCACCGACGACTACAGTTCGATCCTGCTTCACTTCGAAGGCGGCCTGCGGGGAGTGCTGACCGTATCGCAGATGAGTGCGGGACGGAAGAACAGAATGTGGTTCGAGATTGATGGCTCGGAAGGCTCGCTGGCATTCGACCAGGAGCAGCCCAATGTCCTATGGATCGGCAGCCGCAAAGAAGCCAATCGCTGGCTGATCAAAGATCCGTCGCTCATGAGTCCTCAAGCGCGCGGTTATGCGGCGTATCCCGCCGGCCATGCGGAAGGATATCCCGATACCTTTGTTCAGCTTTTCAAGGATCTCTACCGCTACATCGCCGCCGGCGATTTCAAGGCACCACGTTCGTTTCCTACCTTTGAAACCGGCGATTACGAGGTCCGCCTTTGCGACCTGATCGCACTCAGCGCCAGGGAACGACGATGGGTCGAGGTTCCGGCGTAGAAGAACAGAATTGATTCGCCAGAAAATCTGGCAGCGTTGCCACAAACGGGAGGAAGCAATGAGGGAAAGCTTGACACCGAGTTGGATGAAGCATTTTGCAGTTTTCCGCAGGTCACTTTGCCGCCGCAGTTTCTCAGCGCTCTCTGCGAAACCTCAGCGAGCTCGGCGGTCAAGCTTTTTCACGCAGCGCCACTACTGCGTCTGCGCTTCGCTAATCTTCCTGTTTCTGATTCCGCTCAGCCCAGCTCAAACCGCACGCCCGCTTCCTGACCACGTTCCTCCCAAGCGTTCCTCGCAGATCCACGACGGCTTCGGGATCAACTCCGACATGCCGCGCGATCCCTATCTCCCCTGGAACCGCTGGTGGTGGACGCGAATGTTCGATGCCGGTTTCAAGTGGGCCCGCATCGGACAATATGAAAACAGTTCGGACCGCACCAGTTGGGACTGGATTGAGCAGAAGCGCGGCGTATTTTCGAGCTCGCCGGAACTTGAAGACGCCGTCGACTCGCTGGTCGATAACGGAATCAACATCCAGGTGCAATTGATCTATGGCAACGCGATGTACACATCGCCCAGCGGCAAGCGCCCGGATGTGAGTGTCCCCGCTCCCGGATCATTTCATAATGATGACCGGAGTTTGTACTCGATTTTCTGGCCTCCGACCACGCCCGAGCAAATTGCAGCCTTCAATCGATATGCCGCATGGATGGTGAATCATTTTCATGATCGTATCCACTACTGGGCTTTAGGAAATGAACAGGATATCGGTTATTGGAATCCGTGGGGCAATCCCGAGCAGTTTGGCAGGCTGCTCGCTCCTTTTATCGAAACCGTGCACCGCACCGATCCGCAAGCCAAAGTGATTTATGGCGGGCAGGCCGACCCTGTGCGGGACTTCACCCAGCGTGCCTTCGACACTTGCCAGTGCGCCTCGGGAATCGATGTGTACGCCTATCACACTTATCCCGGCTATGGCCAGAACATGAATCCGGAAACCATGGATTACGGGGCCTACCAGACGGAATCTCCGCGGGCGCTGCGGGATTTGGTCACACATTATCCCGGCGTGAAGCCTGACATTCCCTTCTTTGATGACGAATTCAATTCAATTCCTTCCTGGGTGGGTTCTGATGAATCGGTGCAAGCCAAGTATATTCCGCGGGGATTCGTCTATAACCTGGCAGCCGGAGTGAAGACGTTTGTATGGCTGCTAGCTGCCGGAACCGACGGCAACGAGTACGACGATTTTGGACTCATTCACGGAATTACGAACCACGAGTATGACTTCACGCCTCGCCCCGTGTTTTCTGCTCTGCAGAACACGAACGCCTTATTCTCCGATACCAAGTTTGATGCATCGATCGAGATCTCAGGGGCGGACTTGCCCGCCCTGCGCCGCCACGCCGGTTTCCCGTTCATGAGCTACGGATTCCGATCGGATAAAGGGAAGGCGATCGTTGCGTACTGGCTGGCGGCGCACAGCCTTCCGGGAAATTCCTTCCCGCCGCTTTACGCTACGCTCTCGCTGAAGAATACCGGGATCACGCATCCCGTCCTAGTCGACGTGGTCTCAGGCGAGATTAAGAAAGTTTCGTGGAAAGCGGGCACTGCCGACACACTGGAACTGTTGCCCGTCAAAGACGGCATTATGGCGGTCACCGACGAGAGCTACTTCGATTGGCCGGTTCTTCCCGAAGCCCCCAGCTCGCTCAATCTTTCCGTTACCGGCAATACGGCGAAGCTAGGATGGGAGGCGCACGGCGGCAACCCGACCGCCATCGTGGTGGAACGCTGGATCGGCGCCGATGGCGCTGCCAGTGAGAAGGCAACTTGGAGCCGCATCGCAAAGCTCCCGACCACGGCGACCGGATACACCGACACCACTGTGAAAAAAGGTGAGCGATTTGCCTACCGCGTGCGCGCGATCAACGACGATGGCGAGTCCGCCTACTCAAACATCGTGCGCGGAGCAATTTCAGTCAAACCGTGACTGGAAGAAGATCGACCGGTCACTCACAAGCGAATAGGCAGACTGGGGGGGTGCCCCATCCTTATCTCGTCGTTTTTGGGCTGGATAAGGGTGGGGATTTTGAATCTCGATTCCGCTCCAGGGTGCAAACCCGCTTCTGCTATACTGTTTATGACGCTTTTGCACGGTTTGCTTGTCTCGCGGTGGTTCCCGGTTGAACCAGCTTCATCTCCGCTATCCCTGCCCGCCGTTTTACTCAGCGCCAAATTCAAATTGAACGTGAGCGGCCGGAAACTCCGACCTGTGCTTTAAGTGTGTGACGATCAGGCCCCTCCCAGGAAAAACAAATCCGAATGACTACATTTTCAGAACTGCCACTCTCTGCTGCCTTGCAGCAGAAGCTGGCGAAAGCTAACTTTACAACCCTAACCCCCATTCAGGAACGCGCCATCGCCCCGGCTCTTGATGGCAAAGATGTAATCGGAACTGCCCAGACTGGCACCGGCAAGACACTCGCTTTTCTGATTCCGCTGATCGAGATGCTGCTGCGCGAACCCTCCCGTCAGGCGAGGGCCCTGGTTTTACTGCCGACACGCGAACTGGCAATGCAGGTCCACGAGCAGTACGAGCAACTACGCAGCAAGAACATGCCACAGGCGGCGCTGGTGATTGGAGGCGTGTCGGAGAATCCGCAGATCCAGAGCCTGCGCGGTGGCTGCGGGCTGATCATTGCAACTCCCGGGCGCCTGCAGGATTTCCTCGACCGGAGGCTGGCGGATTTACACCACATCGAAATGCTGGTGCTCGATGAAGCCGACCGCATGCTGGATATGGGATTTCTGCCGGCTATCCGCCGCATTTTGGCCATCCTTCCCACGCGCCGGCAAACGTTGTGCTTCTCGGCAACCATGGAACAATCCGTTGCCCACTTGGTAAATGAATACATGCGCGAACCGGTGCGAGTGGCGTTGGGTTCGGTGCTCAAGCCGGCGGAGAGCGTGCAACTCACCGCTATCGAAGTACGGCCGGCAGAAAAAATGGACGCACTGCGGCAACTGCTGCACACCGAATCCGGCCAGACGCTGGTCTTCGCCCGCACCAAGCGCGGCGCCGAACGAATTGCCAAATCGCTGGCGCGGGATGGCTTTAATGCCGCGATGATTCATGGCGACCGTTCGCAGGCGCAACGCAACAAGGCTTTGAGCGGATTTCAGGAAGGTCGATTCCAGGTGCTGGTAGCCACTGACATCGCATCGCGCGGCTTACACGTGGACGACGTGGCCCACGTTATCAACTACGATGTGCCCAAGATGGCAGAGGATTTCATCCACCGCGTAGGCCGCACGGGACGAGCCGGATCGCAAGGCCGCGCCACAACTTTGGTTGCGGGTGTGGAAGTGATCGAGTTGCGGCAGATTGAACGGACTCTCAAGTTGCGGATCGAACGGAAACAAGCGGCCCCGCCGGATGCGGATCAGGCAAAGCCGTTAGTGCAAAACACTCTCGCGTCACGGACACTGACTGCGTTGCCCGGTGAAATCTTTGTGTAGACGGTGGACGAGGGCAATAAAAGATCCTAATGAGCGTACTCACAAGCTAGTGTGACTTGAATCACCGACGACGGTGTGATGGTCGGACCATAGTGAAACTCACGTTCGCAAGTTGGTGCTGAACGTTGGGCCGCCAAATTCGAACGAACGTTCGAACCATGCCAAGAGGTGGATTGTGGAAGTTCCCCTCGCCGCCACACTCCGAAAAGATCGCCTGCTTCAGGGCGGTCATCCCGACTCCCATCGTATCGAAGCTAGTCCACACTCCCGCCCATGTTCTGCCGCTATCAACCTGACGCTGGAGGATCCCGGATTAGAGACGAAGCCTGGCTGGAGTCGGTTTCCGCTTCTCATGGTTCGCAGTTTGCCCAGTGGTTAGAGACCTGTCAAAGGGTAGGACGCTCAGTCCGAATCCGTGTCGAACGCAGTAACAACCGATCGTAGGAAGCTAGAACAGATCATAGGAGCAGAGACAGAGAACGGAGCAGCACTAATTCAAGTTCGGTAGGGAGGTGCAGCATGGCAGCTCGACTTGCCGCAGAATGGTTCGCCATTTGTGGAGGGTGCGAGGTAACGATCCTCGACATCGGCGAACCCCTGATCGACGTACTAAAACAAGTAGAAATCGTGCACATGCCCGTCTTGATGGACCACAAGCTCTACGGTCAGACGGGGGAAAGTGCGGAGATGGAAATCCCCGCAGCGGATGTCGGGCTGATCTCGGGAGGAATCCGCAGCGAAGAACACAAGAAACTGGCGCAGGAGATGCGCAAGAAATGCAAGATCCTGATTTCTCTGGGCTCATGCGCATGCTTTGGCGGTGTGCCGGCGCTGGCGAACCAGTACAGCAGAGAAGATCTGTTGGAAAAGGTCTACAGAGACAGCGTGACGACGGAGAAAAATGGCTTGCCTCACGAGCAGATTCCCGAGCTGACCGACCGGGTGTACGCGGTGCACGAAGTTGTGAAGGTGGACGCGTATCTGCCCGGATGTCCAACCACACCAGAGATGGTGGCGGGAGCGCTGGTTGCCCTTCTGGAAGGCAAGCCGCTGCCCCCGCTAGCAACGAAGAGCGTTTGTGACGAGTGTCCCACCAAGCGTGAAAAGAAAGCAGTCACCACGCTGAAGCGCCGTCTGGAAGCACCGGATTTCAAGCCGGGAGCGCCACTGAGCGAAATGCGATGTCTGATGGAGCAGGGCTTCCTGTGCCTCGGTCCAGCAACCCGTGGGGGGTGCGGAGGCAGCGAGGGTACACCGCGCTGCATACGAGCAAACATGCCATGTGAGGGTTGTTTCGGTCCCTTGTCGGACAAAGCCAATCCCATGGTGGACATGATGGGCGCACTTTCATCCATCGGACTCGATCCCAAGCAGATTCCGGATCGAGCCGCGACCTTCAACCGTTTTGCCGGCGCTGGCCGTCTGCGGCCGACGCCTCGGAGGTGATGCATGGCAACGACACTCGTCATTCAGCCGGTTACCCGCATCGAGGGCCACGCCAAGGTGACCATTCAGCTCAACGATGCCGGCAACGTGGACACTGCGCGGGTCAACGTGATTGAACTGCGCGGCTTCGAAAAGTTCTGCCTCGGGAAGCCAGTGGAAGACCTGCCGCGCATCACACCGCGCATCTGCGGTGTGTGCCCGTGGTCGCATCACCTGGCCTCAGCCAAGGCTTGCGACGCGGTCTTTGGAGTCGACCCGCCCCCCGCGGGCAAGAAGCTGCGCGAACTATGCAACAGCGTCGCCTTCATGGAAGAGCACATCCTGCACTTCTACATCCTGGCGGGACCCGATTTCCTGCTCGGTCCCGATGCTGACTATTCCGTGCGCAATGTCATCGGCGTGCTTGAAGGCAGCGCCGGACATTGCCAGAAAAGTGGTGAAGGTGAGGCACATGTGCGCCAAGATGCTGGAGACCTTGGCGGGCAAGCCCATCCATCCCCAAGCCGCTGTTCCTGGCGGATTCAGCAAACCACTGTCTGGGGCTGAGCGCGATGAGTTGCGCAAGCAAGCGGATGAGGCGCTGGAACTCGCCAAGTTCTCGATTGCGTTCGCCAAGGAGAACATCTTCCCCAAGTACCTCGACGTGGTGAAGTCGCTGGGAGTGATCACTACCGGCTTCCTCGGCACCGTCAACGACAAAGGCGCGCTCAATCTCTACGACGGGAAGCTTCGCCTGATGGCGCCGAATGGCTCCTATCAGGACTTCCCCAACGATCGCTACACAGACTACATCTCCGAGCACATCGAATCGTGGAGCTACTTGAAGTTCCCCTACGCCAAACAGTGGGGCGAAGGTTTCTCGATGGATGCCGATCATCCCAAGGGCGTGTATCGGACCAACACACTGGCGCGCATCAACGTCTGCGATTTTATCGACACACCGCTGGCGCAGGCAGAACTCGAGGAATTTCGCGCGAAGTTCGGACGGCCCGCGCAGTTGACGCTTCTCTATCACTGGGCGCGGCTGATCGAACTACTCTATAACGCCGAAAACGCCATCCGGTTGCTGGACGATACTGACATTACCAGCACCGAAACGCGGGTGAAGTGTACGCCGCGAGCAGCGCGAGGTGTAGGTGTGACGGAGGCGCCGCGGGGCACGCTCATCCACGATTACACCACCGATGCCGACGGGCTGATTACAAACGTCAACCTGATCGTGGGCACGACGCACAACAACGCTCCCATCAATATGTCGGTCACACAAGCCGCCAAGAGTTTGATTCATGACGGCAAGTATGACCAGGGAGTGCTGAACAAAGTGGAGATGTCGATTCGCGCCTACGATCCGTGCTTGTCCTGTGCGACCCACCGGCTGGACGGGAAAATCTCCATCAAGCTGGATATTTTCGACGCAGAGGGCAAGTTGCTCGATACGCTCGCCAACTGAACGGCAGACGGACAAGGAGGAAACATGCGCGAGATCGATCCATTCGAGGTCGCGCAGTCCGATGTTCCCGACTTCTGCCGGAAGCCGACTGTGGTGCTCGGTGTTGGGAACATTCTGTTTGGAGATGACGGCTTCGGGTGCGCGGTAGTGGACTATTTCGAGTCACACTATCGCGTACCCGAGGCTGTCTGCTTGCTGGACGCGGGCACCGGCGTGCGCAAGCTGTTGTTCACTCTCTGCCTGAGTCCGGTGCGCCCACGGCGCTTGCTCATCCTGGACGCGATCGATGCCGGGCGCGCTCTCGGAGAGATATTCGAGATCGATCCCGCCGAGATTCCTCCGGTCAAGCTCGATGATTTCTCGCTGCACCAGTTGCCTACCTCCAATTTGTTGCGCGAGTTGCAAGAAAGCTGCGGGGTCGAAGTGCGCGTATTGGCCTGTCAAACCGGCCCCTTGCCTGAAGAAATCTCGCAGGGTCTGTCGAAAGAGATCAGCGCCGCCGTGCCGCTAGCGGCAGAGTGGCTGGCCCGCGAATATTTCCCCCGAGCTACAGCGCCGCCCGTGAAGCGTGTTTTCAGCACATCGTGTGAGCAGGCTGGAGGCATGGTATGAGCCCGAATCTCTCGATGATCAGCGATGGCAAGAAGTTCATGTGGGATGGGCAACTCTACGACAATCAAGAGGAGGCATCACGCGCTGCGAAGGCCTATCAAGAAGAAGACTTTCAGATCCAGATCGCGGAAGACGGTGGAAAATTCCTGGTCTACACGAGGAGGACCGCCAAGGAAGCCGCGGTCACTGCGCAGTAGGTAGAGGTGGTATATGGCGGTAGGCACATTGCCCATTCAAAGCGATCCCACCCTGCTCGCCGAAATACGGCGATACGGAAAGTTCGATCCCACAGGTTGCTATCAGTGCGGAAGCTGCACGCTCTCCTGTGATCTGGTTGGGGAATCAGCGACTTTCCCCCGCCGGAGCATTCGCTACGCACTGCTGGGACTGAGGCAACCTGTCCTCGAAAGCCTGGATCCATGGGTCTGCCACGACTGCGGCGACTGTTCTGTAATCTGCCCGCGCCAATCGGAGCCCAGGATCTCGATGCAGACGCTGCGGCGCTTTCTTTGCGTGCAGTACGACTGGACAGGCATCGCCCCCAAGTTGCTTCAATCGAAGGCATGGTACCTCGGCTCCTTGTTTTCGGTGGCGATGGCAGTCCTGTTCCTGATCGTCGGCTATCACTTGTGGTATGTGCGGATGGCGGCGAAGGATTTCACCACCACGGCGTTGGGACTGGAACACATGTTCCCGCTCATGACCTACTACACGCTGACGGTGATCCTGGTTCCCCTGTTGCTCTTGTTCTCGCGTGTCTTTCGCATCTGGCGACTCACCATGGCTGGAGGGAGACAGCCGCGCGCTCCGCTTTCGCTCTACCTGCTCGAGGCCTGGGTCTATGTCTACCACTCGGTGACCGATTCTTTGATGAGAAAGTGTCCGCAAAAAGGCCGGTGGCTGGGGCATTGGATGATGGCCACGGGCGTGGTGATGATGCTGACCGTCAAAGTCTTCGCTCTGCGATGGTTTCAAACGGACAATCTCTACCCTCTGTATCATCCCCAGCGCTGGATCGGATACCTCGCGACCGGCCTGATTCTGTATGGCCTGGGCGACATCTTCATAGGCCGCTGGCAAGCGCAGAAAGAGATCTACAAAGAGTCATGCTTTCAGGACCTCATCTTTCCGATCCTGCTGGTGCTGACCGTGCTGAGCGGCCTTGCAGCCCATACATTCCGCTACGCCGGCTTTGCGCTGACCTGCCACTACATATACGCCCTGCACATCATGATCGCGACGCCGATGCTGCTGGTCGAGATGTCGTTTGGAAAGTGGTCGCACATGGTCTATCGACCGCTGGCCCTATATTTCCTGGCCGGTCAGGGAGAAAACTGCGCGGCAGGCGCCCGCGGCGGAGGTGGTTCCCTATGCCCTCTGAGAAGTCCCAAACCGTACCGGTAGGCGCTGCCCTGGTCGTGGGAGGCGGTATCGGCGGCATGCAGGCAGCCCTCGATCTCGCCAACGGCGGCATCAAGGTGTATTTGGCCGAGCGCGGCCCAGCCATTGGCGGGGTCATGGCGCAACTCGACAAAACTTTTCCCACCAACGATTGCGCGATGTGCACCATGGCGCCGCGTCTGGTCGAGATCGGCCGCCACAAGGACATCGACATTCTCACCTTGGCTGAAGTGGAACGCGTCGATGGGACAGCCAGGGAATTTCACCGTCAGCATTAAGCAGCAGCCGCGTTTCATTGACGCGACGAAATGCACGGGTTGCGGCGCCTGCGTGACGGAATGTCCAGTCACACTGCCGTCCGAATTCGATCAGGGGCTGGGGGAGCGGAAGGCGATCTACCGGCCGTTCCCGCAAGCCGTCCCCAACATCTTTACCATCTCGCGCCGCGGGACTTCTCCCTGCCAGGCCGGATGCCCCATCCATCAGAGCGCGCAGGGCTACGTAACTCTGATCGCGCAAGGACGTTTCGACGAGGCCCTGCAGGTAATTCTGCGGGACAACCCGCTGCCGTCGATCTGCGGCCGTGTCTGCACCCACCCTTGCACCACCGCCTGCACCCGCAACAGCGTGGACGACCCGCTGAATGTGCCGGCGTTGAAGCGTTTCGTTACCGACCGCTGCCCCGATTACAAATTGCCGCAACCCACCGTGCCTGATCGGCCGGAGAAGATTGCCATTGTGGGCTCAGGCCCCGCCGGCCTTCTCTGTGCTTACCAACTCCGGCAGAAAGGCTATGGCACGACGATCTTCGAGGCACTCCCGGTGGCGGGCGGGATGTTGGCCGTCGGTATTCCTGCCTTCCGATTGCCCCGGCCGCAGTTGAATGCCGAATTGGAGAGGCTGCGCGCGATCGGGATCGAGATCCTGTTGGACACGCCGGTGGGCCTCAGCATCACGTTCGAAGAATTGCGCAAGAGCTACGCCGCGGTTTTCGTCGCCATCGGGGCGCACGTGGAACGGAAGCTCGGAGTTCCGGGGGAGCATCTGCCGGGCGTTACCGGTGGCATAGAGTTTCTGCGACGCGTGAACCTCACAAGTCGCGCAGCGCCGGGGCAGCGTGTGCTGGTGGTCGGAGGAGGCAACTCCGCGCTGGACGCGGCGCGCGCCGCCCTCCGCTGCGGGGCCGCAGAAGTGACGATTGTCTACCGGCGAACCCGGGCAGAAATGCCCGCTGACCAGCGCGAGATCGAAGGCGCAGAGCACGAGGGCGCCAAGTTGAGATTCCTGTCGGCACCCAAAGCATTCAAGTCGGGCCCGGACGGCCGCGTGGTTGGCCTGGAGTGCGTGAAGATGAAGCTCGGCCGGCCCGATGCCAGCGGACGTCCAACTCCGGAGGTGATTCCCGGCTCGGAGTTCGTCATTCCCTGCGACGCCGTGGTGGTCAGCATTGGCCAATTTCCCGATGTGAATGCCCTCGGAGAACGGCTGGGCCTGGCGACCACAAAATCGGGAATACTCCGCGCCGATCCTGAGACGCTGGAGACAGATCTGCCCGGTGTCTTCGCCGGCGGGGATTGCGTGACTGGTCCCGACGTGGTGGTCGCGGCCATGGCAGCAGGTAAGAAGGCCGCTACCTCTATCGATCGCTGGCTCAATGGCCAAAACCTCCGTGCAGGGCGCGAACTGGAAGGCTCGTATCAGACGCAGTACGTCGTGGACACGGCTGGCGTGCTGATGCAACGCCAGATCCCCGTACAAGCCCTCGACCCCAAGACGCGCGGAAAAACGTTTGCCGAGGTCCACGTCGGCTACACGGAGGAAGAAGCGATCGCCGAAGCGAAGCGTTGCCTCGCGTGCGGCATCTGCTGCGATTGTCGTACGTGCGCCACCGCCTGCCAGGCCAATGCCATCGACTACACACAAAAAGCGGAGACCAGCGAGTTAAAGGTAGGAGCCATCGTTTTGGCGCCCGGATACGAGATCTTCGACGCCCGTTTGAAGAAGGATCTCGGGTATGGCCGCTTTCCCAATGTGCTCACGTCCCTGGAGTTCGAGCGCATCCTCTCCGCCTCCGGACCCTATTCCGGCCATGTGTGCCGGCCGTTCGACCGGCAACAACCGAAGCGGATTGCTTTTCTGCAATCTGTTGGCTCGCGGGATTCCGACCGCGACTACTGCTCGTCCGTCTGCTGCATGTATGCCACCAAGGAAGCCATCATCGCCAAAGAGCATCTCGGCGAAGGTCTGCAATGCGACGTTTTCTTCATGGACATGCGCGCTTTCAGCAAAGGCTTCGAGCAGTATTACCGCAGAGCGCAAGAGCTCGGTGTGCGCTACATCCGTTCCCGCGTGCCAAAAATCGAGGAGGTCCCCGACACGCGCAACCTGATCGTCCAGTATCTCGGCGAGAACGACTGCAAGCTTTCCCAGGAATACGACCTGGTTGTTCTGTCGGTGGGCATGCAGCCACCCAAAGACGTTAAAGTCCTGGCCGAACGATTCGGCGTGGCGCTGAACCAGTTCAACTTCTGCGGGACCTCCACCTTCCGGCCTGCGGAATCTTCGCGGGAAGGAATCTTTGTGGCCGGGCCGTTTGCCGAGCCTAAGGACATTCCCGAAACTGTTATGCAGGCGTCGGCGGCTGCCTCCCAGGCGCTCTCGCTTTTGCGCGAGGCCCGCGGCACGTTGATCACTCCCAAGGTCTACCCACCCGAACGAGATGTGCATGGCGAAGAGGCGCGCATCGGAGTCTTTGTCTGTCATTGTGGGACCAATATCGCCGGCGTGGTCAATGTCCCGGACGTCGTGGAATATGCGAAGACCCTGCCCAACGTCGTGTACGTGGAGAACAATCTATATACCTGCTCTAACGATACGCAGGATCGGATTAAAGAGAAGATCGCCGAACACCATCTGAATCGCGTAGTCGTGGCCTCCTGCACTCCGCGAACCCACGAGCCCTTGTTCCGCAACACGCTGGCCGAGGCCGGCCTCAATCCCTACCTGTTTGAGATGGCCAACATCCGGGACCAGTGCTCGTGGGTGCACATGCACGAACCAGAGAAAGCCACGCAGAAATCCAAAGACCTGGTGCGCATGGCGCTGGCTAAATCCCGTCTGCTGGAACCTCTTCGCCGGCAAACAGTCGGGGTGGAGAAGTCGGCTTTGATCATCGGCGGAGGACTATCGGGCATGACTGCCGCGCTGACGCTGGCACGGCAGGGCTTTGATGCCTATCTGGTGGAAAAGGAGGATGAACTGGGCGGGAATCTGCGCCACATCCACTACTTGCTCAACGGAGACAGACCGCAGGACGAATTGGCGCGCCTGCGCGACGAGACCAAACAAAACCGCAGAGTTCAGGTGTTTACCGGTGCGGCCATCGAGAAGATCGAAGGCACGATCGGCAATTTCAAGACGACGATCACGGCCGAGGGAAAAACTAACGAGGTCACGCACGGGGTCGTAATCGTGGCTACGGGCGCAAAGCAGTATCAACCGAAAGAATATCTGCATGGGCAGGATGACGCTGTAATCACGCAGCGCGACCTCGAAGCACGCCTCGCGTCCGGGGATGGCTTCCTGGCACGGGAGAGCAATCGTGCCACAAGAACCGTCGTCATGATCCAATGCGTGGGCTCACGCGATGCCGAGCACCCCTACTGTTCGCGGGTGTGCTGCGCCGACGCCATCAAGAATGCGCTGAAGATCAAGGCGGTCTCTCCCGAAACCAACGTATATATCCTCTATCGCGACATCCGGACCTACGGCTTCAAAGAGAGCTACTATACCAAGGCGCGCCAACAAGGCGTGGTCTTTGTGCGCTACGACGAGGGCCGCAAGCCCGAGGTGTCACGAAATCGCGAAGCACTGCAGGTCAATGTCTACGACCAGACTCTGGGCATGCCAATCAGGATCTCCGCTGACTGGGTAGTTTTGTCCGCGGGCATTCATCCCCATGAAGACAATCGGAAGATTGCGCAGTTCCTCAAAGTTCCGCTCAACAGCGAGGGATTCTTCCTCGAAGCTCATATGAAACTGCGCCCCGTAGACTTCATGACGGACGGCGTCTTTTTATGTGGGCTGGCTCATTCTCCGAAGGGCATCGACGAATCCATTCTGCAGGCTCAGGCAGCGTCGGCGCGAGCCGCATCGGTGCTCGTTCAGGAGAGGCTGGAACTGGGAGCGAATATTTCGCACGTGGTGGAAGAGAGCTGCGACGGTTGCGCCTACTGCGTGGACACTTGCCCTTACAAAGCGATCACCCTGCTCGAGTACAAGTGGCAGGGATCGATCAAGAAAGTCGTCGAAACCAACGACTCCACCTGCAAGGGCTGTGGCTGCTGCCAGGCCACGTGTCCGAAGAAGGGCGTATTCATTCGTGGATTTACCCTCGATCAGATCGAGGCCCAGATCCATGCGGCTTTGGGAGTAGAGTGATGGACGACAATTTTGAGCCATTGATCATCGCCATGTGTTGCAACTGGTGCTCCTACGCCGGCGCGGATCTGGCGGGCGTTTCGCGGACCCAATACCCACCCAGCATCCGCATCGTGCGAGTCATGTGCTCGGGAATGGTGCATCCCAACCTGGTAATTGACGCCTTCACCAAGGGGGCGGACGGCGTCCTCATCTGCGGCTGCCATCATGGAGATTGTCACTATCAGGAGGGCAATTACAAAACCGAAAAACGCGCAGAAGCCATTCGCCTCATGCTCGCGGATTTCGGTATTGAAGAGGAGCGTTTTCGCCTGGAATGGGTCTCGGCAGCCGAGGGGCCGCGGTTTGCACAAGTGGTGCGAGAGTTCACCGAGCAAGTGCGGAATCTGGGAATCAGTCCCTACCGGTCGTGAAAAGTGATCAGCCAGTGGATAGCGCCGATTATCGTTTGGGTGGCAGTGATTGTAGTTGCCCTGGCAATTGCAGGAGTCCTGCTCGCCGAATGAATCGGTTTGCTCGGATGGGTCGCTTGGAGTGATCGCCTCCAAAACGGGGTGAGCGCCATGGTGTTCATCATTACTGGAGCCAACGAATCAGACAGGAACAGCGTGGGCAGACTCCTTGCTCAAGAGTTGGGATGGGAATTTGTCGACGGGGAGACTCTTCGGCCGGCTCGTAACCTTGATGCCCGCGGACGCAGCCCTTCCGAGTCTAATGCTGATCCAACCTTGCTTATCGAAGCATTATCAGCCGCCATCAAATTCTGGATCTATGAATGGCGAGATGTAGTGGCTTCGTGCCCCATGCTGACGGAGGAAAATCGAAGGCGACTCTGCAAGATGTCCTCCCTGGTCAAGATTGTCTGCCTGGACGTATCCTTTGCGGCGGGCCGTACCCGTGTACTTGGCCAGTCAGTCGGCGTTGTTGGATCCCAGTTTCGCTCCGGATGGCACGGATCGCGCGAGCCGAAACAAAACGTGTTTACGATCGAGACCTCCCGCCAAGTCGAAGAGATTATCGCGGACATGACGGCTGTGTTGATGAAGTAAGGTCGCCGTGTCTGCAATTCATCGCGCCAAACAGGTACGCGCAAGGGATAGAAATAATTCGATACGGGTCATTGTTCCGACCAATACCGGTTAAATCCTTCATAGTCTGAAGGCAGGTTTGCCAAAATCGTCCGGCGCAATTCCAGAACGTCGACAGAGCCCTGTTTTCGGTACAAAATCTTGCCGTCGGGGGCGATCAGCACCGTATACGGCACCGCGGACTCCCAGGTAGAGTCGAAGGCAGCCTGCAGCGAGGCAGTGTCGTCGGAATCGAAAAGCAGATTGCGGCTGGTGGCGTGCATCTTCTTCAGCACACGCATCACCGAGTCTTTCTCATCCGGCATATTGGCCGAGACCGCGACCAGTTCGAAATCGCGCGCACTGTACATTCTGAAAGTGTCTTCGAGATCCGGAAGTTCGTGGATACAGGAACCACACCACGTCGCCCAGAAACTCACCAGCAACATTTTCTTTCCCGGATTGCTCCGCAGGCTCTTCAGGTCTGCAGCAGATGCCATTTCCAATTCAACTGCCTGCGATTCGATCTTGTTAAGCGCCGCAACTTGTGCCGCATGTTTTTCCTTCCACTTGGTCGAACATCCGAATACGCCAGTGTGCTTCACCGCAACCTCGCGGTTGGCGAGAAGGGCATCGATCGCAGCACGCACTTCGTGTGTTTTCACCAGCTCCGACCGATAGCTGTTATCAATACGGCCTTCATAACGCAGGCGGCGGTCACGATCGAACACGAAGGCGTGAGGAGTCGCCTGAGGTCCGTACGCGTTGGTCACTGATTGCGTCTCGCCGTCGTACAGATACGGATAGGTCAAATGTTTGTACTGGGCGCGAATCTTCATTTCTTCGAGGCTGTCGCTGATGTCCGAGGAATCGAGTTCGTCGATGCTGATAGCTTTGGGATCGTTGGGCTCGATAGCAACGACACTTACACCGCGATCTTTGTAGTCGGCCGCCAGTTGCGCAATGCGCCGCTCGTACATCTGCGCGATGGGGCAATGATTGCAGGTGAAGACAATCACCAAGATAGGACTGGAGGAGTAATCGGAGAGCCTGTGAATCCCTCCGTCGATACCTGGAAGTTCGAAGTTCGGTGCGGAAGATCCGATGGCAAGAATCGGATGCGTTGGCTGCGCCCATGCGGCCAGCGACAACGAGAGCATCGCGGCCAGTCGCCAAAGATTACAGACGGCACTTTTCACCTGCACCCCTCCGATTTCAGTTTCAATGTTCGCTATAGGAATTAGAAGGCGACGAAGTCGCCAAAGTCGTTCCGTCAATCACTGTCAGATCGCCGTCGAGCCCGAGTGCAACCGCTTTATGACTCTTGTTATTCACTGCGATCGCGAACGGAGCTTTGCCCGTTCTTACCATCCCTAACACTGAATTATTTGTTCCATCGAGTACCGTTATAGCGCCCTGACGCGTGCTCACAACATACACCTTGTGATTACTGGAATCGACAGCAATCGCCTGCGGATTCGGCCCGACGCTTACCGTTGCCGTCACCGAGTCAGTGGCACCGTCGATCACGGTAACGTTGTTACTTTCATAGTTCGCAACGAAAACTTTTCCCGAGCCGTAGTCCACGGCAACTGCACAAGGAATCTCCCCAGTATCCGGAAGCGTGGTCGGGTGTGATTTGTCGTCAATGACCGTCACGTTCGCGCCGCCCACGCTCACGGCGTAAATCTTTCTCGTACTCGGATTTGCCGCAATCGCCCAGAGATGGTTCGAGGCTTTTATCTTGAAGATGCGGTCATTCGTGCCATCGAAGACCGTGACGTGCGGAGCTTCGTAGCTGATCAGATAAGTATTGTTGTCGAAAGACTCCGCGGCAACGGCATCACCCGCGCCCGCTTTCACAGTTCTCGCGATGTTTGTTTTTCCGTCAATAATCACCGTTACGTCACTAAATGTGCGCGAGACGTAAACTTTGTTTGTCGCCCGATTGACGGCGATCGTATAAGGCAGGTCTCCAACTTGCAGGGTTGCGATGGGCTTGTCCGTCTGCGCCGTCGATTACCATGACTGTGCCGCTGCCGGAATTCGTGACATAAACTCTATTCGTATCAGGATTAATGGCGATCGATTCGGGCTGGTGTCCAACTTGAACGCGCGTTAAAAGATGCCCAGCCCCATCGAGCACCGCGACATTATCTTCCTTGGTGTTTACGGCATAAAACTTGCCGGTCTGCGGATTGAGCGCAATTCCATGTGAACTAATGCGGATTCCATTTGGACTGATACGGATTCCATTCGGTTCCGGACCCGCGTGTTGGGTGGCGCCCGTTCCAAGCCAATTGACGGCACTGTCGATGAGTTGGTTTTGCACGGCGCTGGTGAAGATTTTGTCGCCGTGCCCCATATTCATGTACAGCATTTTGTATTTCGTAGTGGTCCAGACGACCGGCAGATCGCCGCTGGTCAGAACATCTTTGAATCCGATGGGATAGTTCGATGGATCGAGAGTGACCAGGACGCGGACATCTTTGTTGAGGCGGGGACTGGGTTTCCAAACGTACCACTCGTTCGCGGGCGAATCGAAGGCCGAAATTCCTGCGGTAACAGGGTGAGAACGATCATCGATCATCAGCCGTGCCGGCAGTGGCGGCCAGCTGTTGGTATGAAACACGGTGCCGCCAAGGAAATCGACGAACCACGGCCAGTCGGTGTCTTTGTCATTGTAGGCTGCAGCATGGAAACCGAGCCATGCTCCACCGTGTTGCATATAGCGTTCAAACGCGTTTCGCTGTTCGGCCTTCGTGGGCGACGCGTTGAGCCAGATGACGAGCTGACAATTCTTCAATCGCTCATCGTTCAGATCTTGCCACTGGGTTGTCGCTTCAAACGTGAAGTGCTCACTTGCGGCTCTCTCGCGGAGGAACGTCACCGCCTGCTGAGCGAATTGAACGTGATCCGGTTCGGTGTTCTCGGAATAGAAAGCCAGAACCCTAAATCGGGTTTGCTGTGCGGACGTATGCAGACTGGCAAAGAAGATTGCCATCAACAGAAAAAGGAGAAGGCGCTGGAGTGTCATGGATGTGCCACGCACAAAATGAAATTATTCAAACTTGTAATAACGGATGAATTCCCGGGTAACTCAACGTGACGCCCTGAGAAGATGTGCATGTTCGCGAACATTGTATGTCAAGCACCTCTTGCCGCTCTGTGAGCCGGTTCACATGGACATTTCTCGCCTGTCTGGAGCTGAGGCCGTGTATCATTCGAATGCCGCGGAATAGCGGCAACAATTCGATGCTCAAAACGACTTTTCTTTGGGGTACCCTGCTCACTTTCATTTCTTTTGGCTTACTTTTCCCTACAACAGTGCTGGCCCAGCAGACGACTCGCACTATGCCGATGGTGCCGCGATATGAAGACGGAGCTGAATATCGCTGGTTGCACAAGAAAGTTCTCGATTCGCGTCTGCTGGACGATATGGAGAATCTATCATCGTGGTCATTCGCGGGCGCGGGAGAGATGACGTTGGTCGAAGCCCGTGCAAGCGAACCCTGGACCGTAAACGAGAACCCAGCGCCGAATCACGTGCTGCGGATCCATTCAACTTCCAACATTGCTCAAGTCGATGGCAGCGGCGAGTGGGAGGATCTGGTCGCAACCCGGAAATTCGCCGGCGAGGACTGGGGCAAATTCAACCGCATTTCGCTGTGGGTCTACCCTGATGTCGTCGGAGCACCGGCCATCTCCTGTTCTCTGGTGCTGCACAACGATGGAGTCCACAAGTTGCCCGATCACTACAACGAAGGACGCCACGAGTCGATCATTCTCAAGAACCACACGTGGAATCAGATTGTCTGGGAGATCGCTCCTCTCGACCGCGATCGCGTCACGGCGCTCGAGTTCGCCTACAGCTTGCCCAAGAAGTTCCCGGATCCTGGCGATCGGACCATCCTCGATGTCGCGCACCTGGAACTGCAAAGCGTCGTAGCCGATCACGTCGAAGGTTGGGACGTCGCTCCGGGCAAGATCGCGTTCAGCCACAGCGGATACGAGACGGGAAGTTCAAAATCGGCGATTGCCAGTGATCTGGCGGCATCGCAGTTTTCTCTCATTGATCAACAAACTGGGCAGATCGTCCTCACCAAAGCAGTCCAGCAGGTAACCACACCGCTCGGGCAATATCAGGTTCTCGATTTTTCGGAAGTTCGGCAGTCCGGCAGTTACGCGATCCGCGCTGGCGACACTCTGACTCGCCCGTTCCGCATCGGCGAGGACGCATGGAAGAGCAGCATCTGGAAGGCGATCAATTTCATGTACAGCGAGCGCTGCGGGACCGAGATTCCGGGTATCCACGGCAGATGTCACCAGGACATCTACACCTCGCATGGCGACCAGCGCATCGTTGTAAACGGGGGATATCACGATGCCGGAGACTTGAGCGCGACGGGCCACACGCCGGCGATGGCATATGCGGCGTTCTCTCTGGCCGAGAGTCTGAAGCGTCAAGGTGAAGATCCTGATCTGAGCGATCGCCTGCTTGAGGAAGCCCGATGGGGCTTGAACTGGGTTCTGAAAACGCGTTTTGGGGATGGTTATCGGAGCACCGGTCAACTGGTGAGTTACTGGACCGACGGAATCATGGGTACGGCGGATGATCGTCATGGTGAGGCGGTAAACAACCCGGAGTGGAACTTCCGTGTAAGTGCGCTGGAGGCTCTGGCGTCACGGGTATTGAAAGAGAGCGATCCGGAACTGGCGAATCGCAGCCTGGTCATTGCCGAGGAAGATTGGAAGTACGCAGTACAAGGACTGAAAACGGCGGCTCCGCTTCCAGAGGTCTACGGCGCATCGGACGAACTGGAACGGATTTCCTTTGGCGTAGTCGCGTCGGTCGAACTTTTCGAAGCGACCGGTGATCGTCAGTACGAAGACGAAGCCGTTGCACTTGGAGCCTTGGTGCTGGCATCTCAGGAGCGCAAATTCCAGCCTTGGACCACTCCCCTCACCGGATATTTCTACACTGGACCGAAGCGTGAAAATCTGTTCCACCGTTTCCACATTGGGCAGGAGCAAGAGCCGATTGTCGCTCTGACCAAGTTGTGCGCGGCATTTCCCGACCACGCGGACTGGATGAAGTGGTATTCCGCTGTTGTCCTCCATTCGCAGTACTACCTTAAGCAGGCATCTGCTTTTGATATGCCTTATGCAGTCCTGCCCGCCGGTGTTTACCGCGAGACTGAAGCGCGGCTCATCCCCGAAACGAAGAATTGGACTCCTCTTCGCGCCGCCGATCGCGACGCTTATATCGAGGAGGTTCATCGCGGAGTTCGCCTCGGTGACGATGCGTACCTGCGCCGTTTTCCGGTTTGGTTCGACTTTCGCGGCAATTCCAGCGTTCTGCTGTCTCAGGCCAAGGCCCTATCCACAGCCGCGAGACTGCGTGGAGATCTGGATGCAGAAGACTTGGCGCAGAGACAAGCGCAGTGGTTTGTTGGCAGAAATCCTTTCTCGTCAAGTCTGATGTATGGCGAGGGCTACGACTGGACACCTCTTTACAGTGTTCGCTCTGGCCAGATGGTGGGCGCGCTTCCAGTGGGCATCGAGACGAAGGAATATAACGATGCTCCCTACTGGCCGACGCAGATCTGCTGGACTTATAAGGAAGTCTGGACCGCTCCGGTTGGACAATGGATCTGGCTGATGGACGACCTCAGCGTTCCTGCCAAAGTTCGAGGGCTGATCGATCCGGCAAACCGTGAACCCGTAGAATTCCGCGAAGAGCAAAGTGGGCAGTTGATCTCGGTGCCCAGCTCGGGCGGAAGTGAATTCAGCGTGCGCCTGCCTGCGGGGCGTTACGTCGTTCAACACGGATCTGACCACACCAGTCTCACCGTGCTTCCCGGAACCACTTACTCATTGGACCTGCGCGCCAACCAGGTTCTGGATTTCAAGGTTTCCTTCGACGCTACCGAACACAATGAAATCGTAATACGTACGCTAGCCAACGGCGCTGGGGACCACACATTCTCGATTCGCAGCGATAATCTCATGCTGTCGGGTGCGACAACGCAGAACGTCCACCTTTCGGGCGGAACTCAAAAGGAAATTGTCTGGCACGCACGCGTCGTCTCGACGGAAGCACCTTGGGTGGCACTCGTAATCCCCGACGGCGAACTAAGCAAGCGGGCCGAGGTCACCGGAACCAGCGTACCTCGCCGCTAGGACGGCAAGAGTTTCGGCGTGGCGGCAAATATCGCATTACCTGAAGTTCTCTACCATCATAAGATTCGATTCTGCGAAATCATCTTGCGTAAAAACAATCGACTTTCCATTGCTTGAGACGTCGATGCCCCACCCTGGTTCTCTCTCCAAAGTCCATACGGGATGGGTTTTGCCGGTAGCGAAACTAAGAAACTCAATCGTCGGATGCGAAGACTTAGAAAATTTGAGAAAGTATATTCCCTCTGAACTAAGCGCCCAGTTTGGCCAGCCATCTCCCCCTATGTCCAGCACTTGAGTCTCTTCGCGGCCTTGAACCGGCATCCGCCAAACTCCGCCCTCTTCGAACTTGGAATAATAAAGGTAGTGGCCATCGGTTGATTCGACGGCCGAGATGCCGCCGTGCCGGGTAAGCTGTACTGGATCACCGCCTTGCACGGGGATCTTCCAAACCTGAAAAGCCTCCGTGCCTCTTTTCGAAGCGAAATAAAGCCACTTCCCGTCGCGCGACCAACTCGGCGCGAGATTATCCGCTCCAGGAATGGTCGGCAGAAGATGCGGAACTCCTCCGGGTACCTCGACGACATAGATCTCGCTGCGTTCGTTCGGATGAAACTCGAATGCGATATAGCGTCCATCGGGGGACCAGCGGGCGCGGCCAGCTGTTCCATGCAAAGACGTAATCTGGTTGCAGTCTCCTTTCCCGATCTCGCAAGTCCACAGGTCCCAAAAGCCTAGCCGGTTCGACTCGAAGGCAACTTTCTTTCCGTCGGGCGATAATTCGGGACGCATCTTGTCTCCCTTTTCGGAAACGATCGGGAGCGGCGCTCTTTCGTGGTGCGCGGGATCCCGTAGGTCCAGCCTCCAGATGTTGGATTTGAAAACGCCTTGCTCGTATACGAGAGTATGTTTTCCATTGGTTGGGATGGAGGGCCATACGGCTTCGCCAACGGGACCGGCAACTGGGACGGGGGCGCATCCCGTCGCGGAAACTCTCCACAGACCTGTGGCAACGCCCCGATCCGAGGAAAATATGATTTCACGGCTGTCGGCAGTCCACGCGGGCGATCCCATGATCGGGCGGTGGTCGAACGTGAGGCGCTTGGGGTTTCCGCCGCTCGTGGACATCACATAAACGTCATTGCTGACTCCGGCTATCGTGGAACGAATGAACGCGAGCCGCTTCCCGTCGGGAGAAAACATGGGAGAACGGTCAAGGTAGCCTGGCGGCGGGGATGTAATCTCGCGTGTGCTGTAGTCCGCGAGTGACAGGAATGAGACGGAGGAACGGGTTCGATCCCCCGAGGGGCTTGCCACAAACGCAACGTAGTTGGCATCAGGAGACCAGGACAATCCTCCGCCCATCGACGCCTGGCCGCGATACAGGAGATGCTCCATGCCGCCCAGAGCAGGGACGGTCAGAATACTAAGAACGCCATCTGAATAACGGCTGAAAGCGATCTGGCGGTTGTCGGGCGACCAGGTCGGGCAGCAGTCGCCCATGTCGCTGGTAAGCTGAACCGTCTTTTCTCCCCCCACTGCCGCAGCATAAATCCCAGCCCTGCTGTTGCCATCACTTTGACGGAATGCGACCAGGGTTCCATCCGGAGAAAACGCGGGCGTTGCCTGGAATCCATGCAGACCGGTCAAAGGTACGACTTCGATCTTATCCTGCGGGGGCGCGGTGGTCTTCGAATAAACGAGGGCGACGACAGACACACAGACAAGAGCTAGGCCGAGACTGACAAATAGCCTGAGTCTTGTGAGATTCCAGCGATCGATGCGCTTGTGGTTGCGATCTGCGCCCTCGGCGCTGGAGTTGGCATCCGCCAGATTGCTTGTGTAAACCGGAGCGATAAATCGGTAACCGCGTTTGGCGATCGTTTCTATAAAGCGGGGATTGTCCGCAGAATCGCGCAAAGCTTCCCGCAATCGTCCGACGGCGCTGTTCAATCCGTGATCGAAATCCACAAAGGTGTCGGCTGGCCAAAGCTGTTCCCGCAGTTCTTCGCGTGTGACCACTTGCCCCGGCCGCTGCAACAGAAGAGACAAAACACGAAATGGCTGTTCTTGTACTTTGACTCTCCGGCCCTCTTTGCGCAATTCGCCTGCGTGAAGGTCGATTTCGAATACGTCAAAGCGGACGATTGCGCTGGATTGAGAGTCTGGCACTGTTCTCACCTATCCCTTGGACGTTAGTTCGTCACCAATGTTAGTGATCGGTCTCGCGACCGCCTCCCGAACAGCGGGTGACCTGCGACAGCCGGCTATGTCCTCATTGACTTGCCTCGTTACCCACTCGTGTTGACATCGTGCGCCCCGTTGCATTGTGAAAAATCTCGGCGGCGTGAAAGGGTGCGGTCAGATCGAGAAAGCAATTCCGTTTCGGTCGCAACGTTCTCAACAGTTGTTCAGCGGAGAGATTCCAAGACTCGAGGGACATGATGATGAATCATCGAGTGCTTTCAGTAGTAACGTTGCTGGGGTCGCTTTCGTTTCATCTTTCCGCCGTCACTACGGCAGGCCAGCAGCCCGCGAGCCCTGACGATAGCGGCAAGCGGCTTGAACTTGACATTTCTTCGCTCAAGCCACAGGCGCGAGACGGAGATGCTAAAGCACAATACAAACTCGGCTGGTCTTACATGACTGGCAGTGGAGTTGCAAAAGACTACGAAAATGCCCTGATTTGGTATCGGAACGCGGCAAAACAGGGATCTGCCGACGCAGAATTCGGGCTGGGATACATGTATGAACATGGATTGGGCGTGAAGAAAGACTACGGCCAGGCATCCCTCTACTATTCGAGCGCAGCCAGACAGGGACACCCGACAGCACAAAACAATCTCGGTTCAATGTACGAGCGGGGCGAAGGTGTGAGGAAAAATCTTCATGAGGCGGTCGGCTGGTACCAGAAAGCAGCCAATCAAAGGGATCCGGTCGCCCAATGTAATCTGGCTTCGCTATACCTATTGGGAAAGGGTACCGCCAAGAACGATCGGCAAGCGGCAACCTGGTTCAAAGCGGCAGCCGAGTTCGGGTACGCGCCGGCCGAGGAAAATCTCGCTTGGATGTACTACACGGGGACCGGACTGGCAATGGATAACCGGCAAGCGGCGCGATGGGTGCGGATGGCAGCCGAACAGGGCTACGCGCCCGCTCAACTCGATCTTGGATACCTTTACGAGCAGGGGAAGGGCGTGTCGCTTGATTACTCAGCTGCCTACATGTGGTATAAGGCCGCGGCCGACCGCGGTGAGAAGACGGCCGGCGAACAACTTAACAAACTCTCCGGGCTTTTGACCCGAGCTCAAGTGAAAAAGGCCAGTGAGGCGGCAGCCAAGCTGACGGGAACGCTGCCAAAGGTCGGCCTTGCAAGCGGCGTGACCTCGGTGGGCGGCCTACTACCGGGGCCCTGAAGCAACGGTCACAGCCAAGTCAAAGCGGGTCGCCATCATTATTATTATTATTTAATTTGCTGCGACATGGCGAACACGGGCCCGCCCTGCCTACTGACATTTCCACGCGCGACCTTGATAGAATCTCTGGTTGTCGCAGACTTCCCACACGCGCACCTAACTTTCATTGCGTGCTTATTCTGCCGGGGCCGACGAGGCGAATTCGTAATCATGCGTTATTTCATCATCATTGTCGCTCTCGGATTGAGCGCCTTGCGATTGGCCAGCGCTCCTAATCCACCGGCCATCCGATTCGAAAACATTGCCGCAAAAGCCGGTGTCACCTTCATCACCCATAATTCGCCGACACCCAACAAAAATCAGATCGAAACCATGGTCGCAGGCGTTGCGTTGCTCGATTATGACGGCGACGGCTGGCTGGATATTTATCTGGTCAACGGAGCAGCCATTCCCTCCCTGCAGAAGGAATCGCCGGCTTACTGGAACCGTCTCTATCACAACAATCACGACGGCACGTTCACCGATGTAACCGAGCGCGCCGGACTCGCCGGGGCGGGCTACGGCATGGGCGTAGCCGTCGGCGACTACGACAACGATGGTCGACCGGACATCTTTCTGGCCAACGTCACCGGCAATCAGCTCTTCCATAACAACGGCGACGGCACGTTTACCGATGTAACCGGAAAGGCAGGCCTCGCCGGCGCCAAGATGAATGGCAAAAAGATGTGGTCCGTCGGCGCAGGCTGGTTCGATTACAACAATGACGGCAAGCTGGATTTGTTCGTGGTCAACTACTGCGTCTGGGAAGTGAACAAGGATCCTTACTGTCACGTAAAGAGCGGCGTTCGTGGTTACTGCCATCCTAAGGTTTATGCATCGCTGCACGACTCCCTGTACCGCAACAACGGAGATGGCACGTTCACGGATGTCTCCGAAGAAACAGGAATCGCGTCGCACATGGGCAAGGGGATGAGCGTGTCGTTTG
Source organism: uncultured Acidobacteriota bacterium (assembly GCA_963763795.1). GTDB lineage: Bacteria > Acidobacteriota > Terriglobia > Terriglobales > Acidobacteriaceae > Sulfotelmatobacter. Next base: position 141,060 of record CAVXPP010000001.1, read on the forward strand.
CCGACTACGACGGTGATGGCTTCCTCGACGCGTTCGTCACGAACGATACAACGCCGGGGTTCCTCTTTCACAATTTGGGCGGAAAGAAGTTTGAAGAAGTTGGCACGCAGGCGGGAGTAGCATATGCTCCCGACGGTGTGGCTTTATCGGGAATGGGCTCCGATTTTAAGGATGTCAACAACGACGGCCGCCCCGACATATGGTACACCGCCGTGGAACATGAGAGCTTTCCACTCCTCATCAATCAGGGGAATGGGGAATTCGACGACGTCACGCAGGCGAGCGGACTGCAGGCCACAAACGAAATGTCCGGCTGGGGGAATGGCATCTTTGACTTCGACAATGACGGGTGGAAGGACCTGTTCGTCGCCCGCGCTAATGTGCTCGATAACATCAGCGAACTGGGCGTTCGCAAATATCCCGAGCCGAATTCCCTGTTTCACAATCTGGGCAATGGCAAGTTCGCTGAAGTTGGCCCGTCAGCTGGACCGGATTTCGAGGAAGAGGCCGCACATCGCGGTGTCGCCTTTGGAGACCTTTTTAACGACGGTCGGATTGACGCAGTCGTCACCGTTCTTGGCGGGCCGGTTGAAATTCTGCGCAACATCACCGAAAACGGCAATCACTGGATTCTCCTCAAGCTGGTAGGAACAAAGAGCAATCGGATGGGCATCGGCGCGCAAATTCACATTACAACCGAAGATGGCGCTTCCCAATGGAACGAGGTAACGACGGCAGTCGGATACACCGCGTCGAGCGACAGCCGAGTGCACTTCGGCCTGGGAAAGAACCGGCTCATCAAGGACGTGGAAATTCGCTGGCCGAGCGGTATCAAACAAGTGTTACACGAGGTTGCCGCCGATCAGATTCTCACGGTCGAAGAACCTGAGCGCTGATTCAGTGCCGAGATGCTCGGACGCGACTATTCCGGTTCCTGGGTTCCGGCTGCGCCCTGCAGTCTCTCGTGAATGGCAAATTCCTTCTGTGCCTCATCCTTGTGTCCGGATCGCTCCAGCGCCGTACCTAGCGAATGGTGGACCTCCGGATTCGCAGGCATCAGGCGCTCTGCGGTCCGCAACGGTGGAATGGCCTCCTCGTATTTCTTGAGACTCACAAGGCAGTATCCCCAACCCAGGTACGCCTCCGCTAGGTTTGGGTCGATCTTGGCCGCCTGGGTATAGCGGGAGATTGCCTCATCCCACTTTTGATCACGCCGGTCCAGTTCTCCTAAGATGTAGATGGCCCCAGCGTTGTTGGGGTCGATTTGAATCTCTTTCAGGAATTCCTGTTTCGCCCGTTCTATCGCATCGGTCCCGGCATCAGGCCGCGAGAGAAGGAGCCTTCCGAGCAGAAAGTGGATACCGGGAGTATTCGGTTCCTTTTTAATCATCCATTCATATTCCATCTGCGCCGGCTCCCACTTTCCCTGCATTTCGAGAGCCTCAGCGTTGAGCTTATGAGCGGCAAAAGATTGAGGAGCCGTTCGGCCCAGATCTTGCGCGGTCCTGGTCGAGAGATCCGAGTAGGCATGAACGATGACAAAAAGAACATCGGGGTCTTGCGGAAACTGCCGATGCAGGGCACGGATAAAGTCTAGCGTCGAGTCGCGATCGTCCACCGCCAAAGCACACCGCACCCCCACGACCCCAACCTCTTTTTTGGTAGTGGAATCAATCTGGCTGGACATGGCCCGCTTGAGGGCTGGAATATTCTCTCGGCAGTGTCCTTGCTCGGCGAGGGCAAGCGCCTTCTCAGGAGACAACGCAGACTGAGGCGCAGAAGCGCTCTTAGCTTGCTGACCCAGTGTGATCGATGCGGACCACAAAGATCCAGCTAACAATAAGACGAAGGCTGTCTTCCCCCGGAATATACACATCTTGAATTGAGCTTGCGAGGATTCCCTCTCCGAGAAATCGCGCACAAAGAAATGATGCAGGCGGAGTTTCCGCCTGCATCATCATTATATGGCTTCCGAATATGGGCCCGGCTCAGAAATAGAGCTTTAGAGCCAACTGTACGTTCCTGGGAGGTTGGGCGCTCGTAATCTGCCCCAGACCGCCTCCCAAAGTCGGGCTAGGGGCATTGTACTGGACGTGGTTGAACGCGTTGACCCAGTCAGTGCGGAATTGCAATCGGAACCTCTCCGTCAGTGGGAAGTCCTTATGCAAGCTCATGTCGACATCGGCGAAGCGCGGCGTTCGTAACCCCGAGAGTTGCGGTGAGCAATCGCCGAATGTACCGGGGGCTGGGGTAGTGAACTGTCCGGTATTGTTAAACCATTGGACACCGACTCCCTGTATCGGTGTATTCACAATCGACGGGAGACCACTGTCGCAATTGGGCCGCGGGCCGCGCGAGTAGGTGTTAGATTCGTCCTGGGATTCCAAGAATCGTCATTGGCCAACCCGTCCGCCAAGACACGATGGGACTGATGGCCCATCCGCCAATCACTTGATTCATGGCCCGATTGACGTTTTGGCCGAACATTTTGCCACGCCCAAACGGGAGATCATAAATCGCATAGGCTGACAGAACGTGCGTCGCATCGTAGTAACACGGTGCCCATTCCGCGCGCTGATCGTAGACGTTCTGCCAGTAGGCTGAGGCGCTGAGAGCATTGTTCCACGCGCCATAATAACCAGTGCTGTCGGACATGCACTTGGAGAATGTGTACGAAACCTGACCCTGCAAACCCTGACTCATCTGTTTTTGCAGCACCGCCTGCAGGGCGTTGTATTTCATATTGCCGTTGGACTTGGTGCCCGAAACCTCGGCTCCCGCAGTATCGGATGCCGGGGTGCCCCCGCCGAGCACGCTGTAGAGCCCTGGGTTAGCCGCGAAATACGGGCTGGATGCCGTGCTGCCACCGGGAAGCAGCAACCTCTGCGCGTAGTCGAATGGGACCATTAAATGCGTCCCCTTCTGACCGACATAACCAACCTGCAAGGTTGTAGTGTTGGTCAACTGATGTTGGACCGTCAGATTCCACTCGTCCGCGATCGCAGGCTGTACCTTCGGGTCCCAAACCCGGAGGAACGCCGAGGTATAACAAAGGTAATCTGGTGCGGCGCAGGAGGCGGATGCGGCTCCACCCGCGATTCCGTCTGTGGTATTGGTGGCGGGTAGAGCAACACCGTTATAGATTGTGTTGATTTCCGCCGGAGTAAATGGGGGATTGAGGGTCAAGCGCAGATTCGTGCCTGTGCCCTCAAGATACGACGAAATCGTGAAGGCGCCGCGGATCACCGTCTTATCGCCAAGCGCGGCGGGAGTCCACGCGAATCCGATGCGCGGCTGGAAGTCTTTTCCTCCATAGGTCCCGTCATAGAGAGCCTGGCTGGCACCGTTCTGTCCGGCCAGATCAATGTTGCCGGTAGCGATGTTGTAGTTGGCCTGGTCGTTGTGCTGTTCAACCCAAGGGGTATGGGCATCGTAACGGAGGCCCAGATTCAAGGTTAACCGGTTGGTTACGCGCCATGTGTCCTGAGCGTAGATGCCAATGATATCGCTGGTTTGCTGCCAGGTTGCGCCGGTGCTAACGCCGCGGCCAAATTGGTAATCGAGACCCAGGAAAAAGTCCGCTCCGCCATCGCCCGTATTGGTGGCTGGGCTGTTCACAGCTGAGGCTGTAAACCTTCCATCAAAATCCATCAATCCCAACTCCCCGTTGTTGCCGGCATAGAAAGTCTTGATGATCGTTCGCCACCATTGACCACCAAACTTAAAGGTATGGCGGCCGTGATTCCAACTCAGCGCATCTTCAGCTTCCCAGACATGGTCATCGAAACTCTGAGTTTGCTCGGCGGTGCCGAGATTGGTCAGTACCGAATTGAACTGGAGCTGCATCAGTCCGGGAACGTTGGCAGGGTTACCGTTGCCGATGCCCAGCGTATTACCGTAGTCTCCGACATTCGAGGCAAAGCTGTTGCCGCTATTGAGCGTGATATGGCTCCAGCCAAATCGGGCATCGTTGACCAGATTGTTGCCAATGGTGCGGGTCCAGTCACCGACCGTGTTGTAGATCGGGGTTGTTCCATAGCTATTCGACAACAGCGCGAAAGAATTGCTCGTGGGGTTGTTCTGATAGGCCCGTGTGAAGCGATAGCTGATACTGTCTCTCTGCGTAGCTTTGAAATCGATCTTTAGGTCGCCTTGGTCCACGTTCTCGGCTGAACTGAGAACATTCACAGTATTGGATTGCAGGCCCGAGCTGTTCGGCGAAGGATACAGGGACGAGGCGAAAAGAGCACTCGCCACTGGGCTGATCATCGCTATCGGAATCTGGTTATTCAGGAATGGCTGCCGCGTTGCTGCCGGCGTCGATGTCAGGAGTGCACGGCGCGGCGAAGGATGCGCATGGGTTGTAAAGCTGAATTCCGGTTCCCCCGGTGCAGATGCCATCCGGTGAAACTACCACCCTTGCTGGGATCCGTGCAAAGCGCTGAAAAATCGCCATTGGTCCGTTCGGCCGCGGTGAAAATTGTATCGTTTTCCGACGAGGATGGAACGTCAAAACGCTGCGCCTGATAATCGGCGAAGAAGAAAAGTCGATTCTTGATGATCGGTCCACCAATGGTGCCGCCAAACATGTTCCAGCGCGTTCTCGCCTTGGGAAGGATCGTTCCGTTGGGGCCGAAGCCATCTGACCAGTAATGCGCGTTCAATTTGTCATTGCGGAAAAACTCCCAGAGATCTCCGTGATACTGGTTCGTGCCCGACTTGATCGTAGCGCTGACGATTCCGCCTTCGAAATTGCCGAACTCTGCCGGAGCGTTGTTGGTGATCAGGTTGAATTCCTCGATCGCATCCGGAGCCGGCGTGTAACCGAGCAGATTGTCCGATACCTGGTTGTTATCCATACCGTCGAGGAGGAAATTGTTGGCTTGCTCGCGGTTGCCGTTGATCAGAGGACGGCCGCCGTATCCGCCGGTGTTATTGCCATTATTGAAGCTGCTCGGATCGGTGGACACAGCGCCGGGCGCAAGCAGCGTCAGTTGGACGTAGTTGCGCGAAGCCAGCGGCATATTGTCGTTGGTGGCCGCATTGACGATGGTGTCGACCTGCGTCGTCTCTGTTTTAAGGACAGGGGCCGCGCCGGTCACTTCCACGGTTTCACTCGTCTGCCCGATTTTCATCGTAGTGTCAATACGGGCAACTTGATTCAGTGTAAGGACGAACGCAGGGTACTCCGCCATCGCAAACCCCGACTTTTCAACCTTGAGGCTGTAACTACCAACCGGGAGTTGTGCGATTCGATAAAGACCGGAATCGTTCGTCACCGCGGTGTAATTGAGACCGCGCTCTACTGATGTAGCCGTCACCGTTGCGCCGGGGACAGCGGCACCACTAGGGTCTGTCACCGTCCCAGTGATGGAAGCCGTCACTTCCTGGCTCCAGGCGTGATGGAAAGTCCCAGTGACCGCTACAAATAGCAGGAGTGAACAGCCAAGCGCAGTTAACCGTCTCATCACAAGCCTCCTCAGACCAAGCAACAAATAACAATACGACGTCGCACATGCTATATAGCGAATGACCGATCGTCGTCAAGAAGAAAAAATAAAGAAATTTAAAAAAGTTAATATGGTTGTATTATCGCCTTGAGCTAAAGAGTCCCCGTGAATGCCTCCGCAGCTAGGGAGAACTAGCATTCAGGGCGTGGCACGGTCGTCCAATGTCACACTAAAGTACTGATAAATAATGATTTATGCAGTGCGCCATATTTATCTGGAAACTTAATAAGGAATGACACCGGCGCTGGAGTTGCGCTACTCCTCGTGTTGCTGGAACAAACCGTTCCGGGAACAGGTAATCCGATTTAGCATTTGAGCTCTAGAGCACTTCGTAGTATGGTGCACCTGCGTAGGAGAACGCTTGGATGCCACACATCCGGAATAACGGGCTGCCCGCGTACCAGCGGATCCAGTCAACGATCGTGAAGCGGCTCGAAATGGGCCTTCTGAAACCCGGGGATCTCGTGGACTCGGAGCGGGAACTTGCGCGTATTCACGGCGTTAGTCTCATGACCGCGCGCCACGCCCTCACTGGACTCGAACGTGAAGGTTTGGTGGTACGGCGTCGCGGGTCGGGTACTTTCGTCGCACCACCCAAAATCCACTTCAACAAGCTGATGAGCTATACGGAGGAGATGTCAAGTCGTGGACTGGCTGTTTCTTCCAGGCTGCTTTCTCTCGGAGTCCTTGAGACCGAACCGGAGATTGCAGCACGTCTGTCTCTGCCGGCCACGACCCGGCTGGTTAAGATCGAGCGCCTGAGACTCGGCGAGGGTGAACCCTTCGCCATCGAAACCTGCTATCTATCGGCTGACGAGTTCGGTGATCTGACGCGGGCCAAGCTGGACCGCGCGTCATTGTTTTCTGTGCTGGAGCACGATCACAGACTTCAGATCGCGCACGCTGACGAAGAAATCGACGCTACCACGGCCGATGCTCCCACAGCCCGACTGCTCGACATTCCGGTAGGCGCCGCAGTACTGAGAATCAGGCAACAGATTTTTTCCACGAAAGCAAAACCCATGATTTACGTACTAGGCCTTTACCGATCAGATCGCCACACGCTGTTTATCCGCAGGTTTCGATAGCGGTACCTCTTCAAGAAATCGCGTAAACAAACGAGACCTCATTGCGATTCCAGGTGTACCCGTCCCGCGATGCGTATTTCCGGAATCACGAATTCTGTGAATCCATCGTGTTTTACGGGCGCAAGAGACTCGCAGCATCCATGCTCGGGCGTCTCGTAACGGATCGTCGTAAACGATCCCTTGACTTGCACCTGTAAGCGAAGCGGCTCCCCGGCATAATTCACCAACTCTAGTGCCGTGACCCTTGCACTGCTGTCTTGGTAAGGCACAGCGATGGTAGTCAGTCCATTCCAAAGGCTTAGCAGCGCATTCTGTTTGCCCAGAAGCCGACGAATATCCTGCGCGAAAGTCTCGGGATCCGAGACCGGCTCTGCCAATTCGAGTACCTTTCCGCTTCCTACTGGATACAAAGTCGTGTGCTCATTTACCTGGACTGGTTGGCTGTTCTGCCACGAATACTTGCCGTGCGCATCCACTGCGACGACAGTTGCGCCGGCCGTTGCCAAACTCTCAATCCGCGCCGCCATTTCGGCGTCCGGTTTTGCAAACACGATCACAATGTCGAAGCCCTTGAGTTCTTCTGTCTTCAAGTCCGCGGCGGTAAAAACCTGGAATGGAATATTGTGGCGACTCAGCAGATTCGCAACTTCATCATTTGTATCAAGCTGATCGACGATCACCGCCACGTTGGCGGCTGGCTCCAATACCCCCGTACCCGCATCGGCAGAAAACTTCAACATCGAGCGGACTTGATTCCACAGTGCCCAAGCCTCGCTGTCATGCTTGTTCAGGCCCTGCTGCAGATGTTCGTCCAGCTGTAGAACCAAATCAGCATGAAATGCGCCAGCTTCGGCGACAGCCAGGGAATAATCATCAGCCGTCAGGATGGTTTGCGGCCCCTCATCGGTCCATGAAAAGGTATAGAGCGGAATCTGCGGGCGGCGAGCCCGCTGCTCAATTTTGACTAATGCAAGATTCGTATCAATCCATGGTTGCGCGGTCGGGCTTGACACTTCCAGCACCGAATTGCGCTTGATGACGAGACTGCCCCTCATCCTGGGCTGCTTGCCTGTGGGACTGAGCACCAGAACTCGCAATTTCGGGTAAGCCGATCGCAAGCTGGCAATGGATTTATCGGTGTCCGCGCTCTCTGATTCGAGAACGTTCAGAATGATTCCTGCGCAACTCGCTTCCGCGCATCCTTTTGCTGCGGAGGTTGCATCGTTCAGCGGCGTCTCAACATATACCCGATATCCTTGTTTGCGCGCAGTCGCTAACAGCGCCGTAGGTGCAGCGTGTTCCCAGGAAACAACGATCTCGTTCACTCCGAGCGAACTCGCTGGAGGTAATGTGGCGTCGTTCCATTGCACAAAAACGGTGCTCCATGCAGGCGGAGAAAATATGACACAAAGGCACAACGCAACTATGTTTCTGAAAATAACCATGTTCCTGAAACTCATGCGATCCGTTCTCGAGCCCTGAGTAATCACAACTGTTTCCCGAAAAAAATCTTTGGCCCATTGGTTACTGTTTCGATTTCTGCTTTCGGAGAAAGCCAGATTGCCGAGACGCTGCTCATGCCCTCAAGCAAAGACTTTCCAACCTTCGGGCCGAGCAGCAACAATGTGGTCGAAAGCCCGTCGGAAGGAGTTCCAGCAGATGCGATGACGCTGACCGCGAATGGAGTATTGACGGGCCTTCCGGTGACTGGGTCAATAATATGGCCCGCGGACTCGGGACCGAGCAAAGAAGCCGCCGATTGCTCTGATGTGGAAACACTTTGGTCCTTAAGCATCACGTAGGGATCAATCTTGCGAGAAGGATCGCGCAGGTGCACAAGCCAGCCCGGCTGTCCGGGAGGAGATCCTATCGCTAGAATCGTACTCCCTCCGGAATTGATTAACGCGTTGCGAATGCCGGAAGAACGCAGCATCTCGCCGGCGCGGTCAACGGCATATCCTTTGCCAATCGCTCCCAAATCTAACTGCATACAGGAAGATCGAAATGCGATTTGGTCCGGCGGAGTTAATTCGATCTTCTCATAGCCAACACAATCCTCTGCTTGTTGTCGCTGGGAAAGCGAAGGCATCGAGTCGCCCGACAGCGCAGCTTTCCACAGGTTTACCAGCGGCGCGACGGTAATGTCGAATTTTCCGCCTGAGAGTCTGGAAAGCTCCACCGCTTCCTCAATCACGCGATACAAGTCGGGTGGAACCTTCTGCGTGTGGAAATGAGCGGATCGGTTCAGCCTGCTTAATGCGCTCTCAGGCTTATAGTTGCTCATCAGATCGTCCATTCGGACGATCTCCTGCAAAGCCTTATCGATCGCGGCGGAAGCCTTCTCGGAAGATTCAGCATAGGCAGCGATCTCGAAGACCGTGCCCATGACGTACTTTTCCTTGTAAACGAGAATTGGCTGGCCTGAGCCCTGGGCGCTCGAGCCGACGGACAGAATTGTTAGGACGAGCGCTGCCACCCATCCCTTATCGCAGCGCATAAATCTCACCGCTCAAACTCGCTACATAAATGCCATCGGCCGCTAGTACGGGAACGGACTGGATTGCCGTCCCCAGGTGGGCTCTCCACACAATTTTTCCGTTGGCGGGGTCAAGGGCAAACACGCCTCCCGCCTGAATACAGACCGCGCCGTCCGCAATTACTGGCGACGCCGTAACCACTTCCCCCACTTCGGTCTTCCAGCGCAACTGGCCTGTTTGAACATCGAAGGCGTACAGAAATCCATCTTTGCTGCCAATCGCAGCAAAATCTCCCGATACCGCTGGTGAAGACGCGATGCCGAGGCCCGTTTCATGTTTCCAGCGCACTTCTCCGGTGCTCGCGTTCAGCGCATAAACACAAAAGTCCTCGGAGCCGATAAGGACGAGACCATCTGCCAGTGCGGGAGATGAATCAATACCGTTGCCGGTAGCCGTTCCCCACAATATTTTTCCGGAATCGGCTGCGAGACAGTAAACCTTGCCGTCTCCGCAACCCACGTAAAGCTGGTGCGCGGCGGCATACGGCGTGGCATAAATCCTTCCACCCAGGCTTTTCGACCACTTTTCGTGACCACTGCCGGCGTCGACCGCATAGACTTTCCCGTCCGCACTCCCAAAGAACACGACTCCATCGCGGACGACCGGCGATGACCACACCTCGGCTTGGCTTGCCGCCTCCCACCGTTTTTCCCCCGAATGCCGATCCAGGGCATAGATCTTTCCGTTGTCACAACCAAAAAGAACCATGTTTACGAAGAGAGAAGGGGTGGCATGCACCTGGCCCTCCGACTGAAACTTCCACTTGGATGTTCCCGTGGCGACGTCGATTGCGTGCAGCACTCCGCTGACCGAAGCAACATACAAAATTTCTTCTCGAAGCACTGGAGCGGACCGCACGGCGCTGCCGGCACGATATTGCCAAGCCGCTTTCTCCGGAAAATGTAATTTGATTTGTCCCTGGCCGCCGGTGCGGGCATTGTCGCCCAGCAAGGTCGGCCAGTTGCGTAGAGCTTCAGGCGTAGTTGTTTCCGTCATTACCATCAGGCTGAGATAAGACGATGATCGATCTGCTTGGGATCGGAGATGCCGAGGCCAAGTTTCCCCGCCGCTGCAATATGTCCGGGCTGCCGGAAGAACAGATTCTTGGAAGCATCGTGATAGAACAAGTTGGCGTCTGACGTGATGCTGCTAGGCTCGTGTTCCCAGACGGACGGAGCACCGTGTTCACGCCGTGTCTTGTCGATCGCCTCCAGCTCAACAGTGTCCATGGCCACGGGGTCGGTAGCCACCATCAGAATTCCCGGCTGCTCGATAAAATCCTGGTCCTGCGTTAGCGGGCCCCCGTGCCATACCAGGCGCATTCCATCCATGATATGCAGCACGGATCTGGAACGCAGCGGTTCGACCGTGCACAGCAATCCGATCAGAGGATTCGTAAAAGAATGCGGCGGTTGATGGGTGCGCGCAACGTTATTGAAAGTGCCGTAGGCCAGATTCTTAAGAGCTCCGGTAACTCCGGAGGCCGAGTGATCCTTCATGGTGGGCACATTGATAATCTTCGTCACTTCATTGGCAACAATCGTGGCCATGTAGGAGCGCGTTTCCCACTCGCCGAAGAAATTAGCATCGCAATAAACATTCGGCTCGTAGCCGTCTACGCCACTGGTGAAGGCGTCCTGGATGCCCACGATACGAATGCCCGTGGGCAACAGCGCCTGATAGCTGCCGATATCTATCTCATACGAATATCGGTCGTAGACGACGATATTTCGCGCAGGCACTCCAACCGAACGAACCGCGTCAATGATCTCTCGTATGATCTCGGGAGACGTACAACAAGCAGGCGCACCCGACGGATTGATCTTGATGCCAACGATGTCTTTCGGATCGATGAATTTCGCCCACGCGTCGTGAACCGAGTTTTCGCCCGTCAGTTCGGTCATCGCCCGGTCCAGCATAGGGCGCACGATCGACTGGGCCACGCGATTCCCCACGATAGCCTTGGATTCGCGGATCTCGATCACTCGCCCGCGAAACAATCCCGGCATCCCCAGTGGCGACGCCGCATAACCGGGCAGTCCGTGCAGTTCAATGGGTGGGAGGGCCGGAAGAGAATCCGCCCGCACCATCGGACTCAGACTTTGCATCAGCAGCGAAGCGCTTCCGATGCAACCCGCCTTCACGAAAGTACGACGATCCATGATTCCTTCCCTATTGATCGCTACAATTCTGCCGGACTGAACGTCGAGGGAGCCGATCAGCTTACGCCAGGGGGTCTGTGGTTTACAACCCGTCTTAGGCAGCGCTCTTCACCGATGATGACAATCTTGTCTCATGCGAATACACTTTCGCTTCAACACAAACCATACAGGAGCCAGGCAGCAGCGAATGAAAACATCTCTTGCACTCATCACAGCGCTAGCAATCGTCATCGGATCTCCCCTCGTCACAATTGCGCAAACTTCACCTCGTTATGATCTGCTGTTAAAGGGCGGTCACGTTATCGATCCTGCCAATCACATCGACGAGGTACGCGACGTTGCCGTATTTCAGGGCAAGATCGCTGCGGTCGAAAAAGATATTCCAGCTGATCAGGCCGGAAAGGTTGTGGACGCTTCCAAGCTCTACGTCACGCCCGGACTAATCGATATTCACTACCATGTCGGTCACGGAGGAGCGCCACTCAACTGGTTCGCTCCGGAAGCCCGAGCGCACGATCTCCCGCTTGGCATTCCGGCGGATATCGCGCTGCAAGCTGGCGTGACCACCATCGTCGATGCCGGCTCGGCGGGCGCCGAAACTTTCCTGCAAGAGAAGGAGGAAGTCATCGACCGCTCCAAAGTGCGCGTTCTGGCTTTCCTGAATATTGTGGGGAACGGGATGCAAGGCGGACTGGAACAAAGTGTGGATGAAATGGACCCGAAAGCGTGCGCCGCCACGATCGCGAAATATCGGGACATCATCGTGGGAGTAAAGACTGCGCATTTCTGGACGAATCAGCCTTGGGATGCGGAGCACGTGCCCTGGGCTGCGGTGGATCGTGCGATTGAATGTGCGACGCTCGCTAATGTTCCAGTGATGTACGACTTCTGGCCTCGCGTGGACAGAACTTACGAAGATCTGCTGCTGAAGAAGATGCGGCCCGGCGATATTCACACCCACGTCTTTGCCCAGCAATTCCCCATCATTCTTGCCGACGGCAAACTCAATCCCGCCTTGGCGGAAGCGCGCGCGCGTGGCGTGATTTTTGATGTTGGCCATGGATCCGGCAGTTTCTGGTTTCGCAATGCGGTTCCGGCCGAGAAACAAGGATTCATTCCTGATTCCATGTCCACCGACTTACACACAGGCAATTACAACGAAGTCAGCATGACCAACGTGATGTCAAAATTCCTGGCCATGGGTGTGCCTCTCGACGACATCATTCGGCGATCCACCGTCAATCCCGCGGCGGAGATTCATCGGCCAGAATTGGGTACGCTGACAGTGGGCAAGGACGCCGATATCGCGGTCCTCGAACTAGAGAAGGGTCATTTCAGCTACATCGATTGTGGCGTCGCCAGATTTGACGGGAACGCGAAACTGACGGCTCGCATGACGATTCGCGCAGGCCGGATTTTGTACGATCCTTCCGGTCTCAGTATGGTGCAGTGGGAGAAAGCCCGCCGGCAATATTTCAACGTCCCCGACAAAGGCGAGACTTTGCCGGCGCGGGCCGACGATTATCCCCGAGAATGAAGCGGCGAGGTCCGCAATCGTTTCGAGGAGGCGGGCAGCAACCTATACGGTGCTGCCTCCTTATTCCACGAGTTTGAGAGTGCCAAAGCGTTCCGGAACATGGAAGCTGTCACGCATCGGCGCTCGCCAGGCAATGTAGTGCCGACGGGACTCCGGTCCCTGACAACGAAAGAGATTGATGCGGAGAGTATTGCCGGCAGCCGCCGGGCGACTGTCGATGGCAGCATACGGAATTCGCATCGCCCCATACCACACGTGGGCCGCCTTATCGATCCTTGATGAGACCTCGAAATTCGAATTCCATTTCCAACCGCTGTCATCGTGTTGGCGATCGAGATCGATATCCAGATCGACCCACTCTCCTTGCGGTGAAATCTCGAATTCTTTGTAGCGTTTTATGTTCTTGAAATCCGCGCCGATGAACGCTTCCGCGACGTCCCAATTCCAAAGCTCGTTGGTCTCCGCCGACGTATTCGGATTCGGCGTCAGATTGAGTTCTTCGTAGGGACACACGAAAAGAAAATAGAGGTTCTGCTTGGTCCAGCGTGTCCGGATCTCAGTTCGATATTTCGGCTCAGCTTTGCCGAGCGCATTCGACTCCATGTAGATAGGGTCCGACCCGCGCCAAAACGAAGACATCGGATTGGTGTCGAGCCGCGGATCAGAATCGGCCCAGCGGCTGTGAATGACATCATCCGCCGCGAAGATGGAAACGCAACCAGAGATAAGCACGAGCGCCACTCGAAAGAGATTATTCATGAAAGATTCTTTCCACTACTGAATCGAAAGCGCCTCAGGGGTTGTTGCCTGACATCGCAAGCCGCGTCAGGTGATACGTCATCAATGTCTCAGGAGATAAAAGCGCCTCGCGAAATTCCCCCGATGCCTGCTCGGTATTTCCCGAGCCGGCATAGAGCATGCCGGCATTGTAAAGCCACCAGCCACCCGGGGACTCGCTGCTATCGGAATTCTTGACGCAATCGAGAATGCCCTGCAATTTCTGTGTCGCGGAGCCTTGATCAAAATCTGGAAGTTGCTGAGACGCCTTCCACGCCCACGCTGCATCTCCAAAACTCGACTTCTCAGCCGCCAGCTTAAAGCTACTCAGAGCCTTACCGGGCACTTCGCAGATCTTGTATACGCTCCCAACCAGATAGTTAAGCCTGGCGGACTGCAGAAACGGCTCAAGTCCATCATGCGTAAACGCCAAATCCGGCACCGGTTGCGCCAGATCGTCGACGGCCTTGATGGCCTCCGAACATTGTCCCTGCTGGGCCATTGATAAAGCGTGCTGGATTTGTACTTCAAGCCACACTTGCCGCACGTTCGTTCCACCCTCTTCCCTTTGAAAGAAGCGATTGTGGAACAGGGCGGCAGCCCTCTCGAACTCTCCAGCTTCGGTCAAATTCAAAATCAGTTCGTAGACCAGAGTAGTCGGCATGTGGGCAAGGTCCGGATAGCGCTCTAACACCGCAACGCGTTCCTTCGCCGGATGCTGCAAAATGCTCAGTACCTGATCGATTCCTGTGTAGAGCGCAAGGTTTTGAGGATCGTTATGCAAGCCCTCCTGAAACACGGTTAAAGCTTGCTCCGGATCGTTCTTTTCATGCAGCAGAGCGCGCCCCAGGCTGGCATGGAGCACCCGAATCTGTGGATTCAACTTCCGAGCGTGATCCCACTCGGCGAGCGCCTGATCGGTGACTCCCTTTGAGAAATAGAGTGTTCCAAGCAGGTAGTGTGCACTCGCATCCTGCGCGTTCGAGTGCAACGCAGCGGTCAAGACCAGCAGATCCTCCGCGCGGCTGGGGAACACGTAGTCGTTCGCGAGCTTTGCCGCCGCATCGAAATCGCCGACCCCGGAATGCCCCAATTTCTCCCTGCAATAGCCGCGGTAGTAGGCGATCAATGGATGTTTGTCGGGGGGAAGCTGACCCGGTTCGCTCTGATCTGCAACCGCCGGAGGATAATCGCGTGAGAGCACCTCAAGCGCCTGCGCATACAGTCCCAGACGCATGTACTCCGACGCGACGTTCAATACGCGATTGGCATCATCGCCGAGATGATGCAGGTCCGGCTTTCCAAGCTGCTCGAGCAGAAAGTAGTTTTGTGGAAATCGCGCCAGCCATTCCCGTGCGAGCTTCTGCGATTTTTCCTTCTGCCCCTCCACGCCTAATACCGCAATGAGCTCTTCAGCAGAACGAAGATCATCGGGAGCTGCATCCGTCGCCAGTTGAAGGTACGACTCTGCCAGTCTTAAATTTCCTTCGCGCGCCGAGAACTCAGCCAACCGCATTCCGCCCGCCGCGCGGAACTCTGGACTGCGCGCAGCCGCTTCGTACGATTCACGGGCTTGTCGGTCCTGGCCGATCCCTTCGTAGGCAATTCCCAGGTAATACGAAATTTCGGGGTCCGATGTATCGCGGGCGTGAACGGGCTCGAGACTCTGCTTCGCCTCCTGGAAGCGCAGCAAACTCGCACACAGTCGACCTGCCGCCTTGCTCAGTTCAAAGCTCTCTGGAAACTTACCCAACCCGACCTGATAGGTTTGCAGTGCTCCCAGCAGATTGCCATCAAGCTCCTGCTCATTCCCCAATTGACGCCAGTCGTCTTCAGTGCGGTGCTCCGGATCAGGAATCTGATAAGCGGGTTGCGGGCCGACACGCACCTCTTCGATCGGAGTCCAGTCGTACTCGCCTTCGGTCTGACCGAGCAGGACAGCTCCGTTGGCGTCGCGAAGCTCAAATGTGTATTTCCGCTGCGGGTCTGCATTCGTCACTTCGTGCGTCCAGGCGTGTTGCGGAACCAGGTCGGCTCTTTCCTGGAAGATGGCCTTATCTCCCAGTGCAATGCGCAGCGTCGCGCCGGGAACAGACTGATTCACGTTAAGGCCAACGAGCAAAGCGGACTGTTTCCTGCTGAGGTGTACCACCCCTGTCAGGTTAGCCCGCGAAATTCCGCCAATGTCGCGCACCGGCATCCAGAACTCAGAGAACCGGATAGTCTGCCGCGGCTCAAGGAAGGCATAGGTCTCTTGATTACGAAAGAGTCCCGCTTGGATTTCCACGTAGGCGCTATCGTTGTCCGAAAGTGTTTTGCGCCAATCCAGCCCGTCGGGATCCGTTCCCCACGACCAGATCTTCTTCGCGGGCAGTTGAGCATAATCTGCGTAGTGGGCCGTTCCCGTGCTCGTGTGTGGGTGCCAGACCCCCATGAACGGCTCGTGACTGCCATGCACAAATAAAGACACAGGCCCTTTGGTCTGATTCTTGATAATGCTGAGATCAGTACCATCCGCTTCAACCGGCCAAATCGTGACCTCGCGGAAACCGTGGCTCGCGGCAAAGCGCATCGGGTATTGGATTCGCGAATCGTCCCACACCTGAACTCCGGCGTTATTCCACCAGTAAAAGCGGTGCCGAACATCGCTGCGATTGTTCAGCGTAACTCGCTCTTCCAGAACCGTGGAATGCGGCCGCAACACGAGTTCGACCGACCATTGCATCCCGTAGACGCGATCGACGTTGCTCACGGTAACGGAAGCGCTGCCGTCGTCTTTTGTGCCGAAAGCAAAATCCACGGGAGAAAGACTGACCCAATTGTGCGAAACAGGAAAGTTGAATTCGATTCCGAACGCAGCCCATGCACCGCGATAGGAAATCGCGGCCTTCTTAATGGACGGGTTCGCATAAAACATCGGCTGGCCGCTGATCTTGTCGATGCACGTGTAAACGTGACCTCCGAGATCGGGCAACACCGAACACTTCAAGTATTCATTTTCCAGAAAGATCGCACGCCAGGCATGGTCGGTGCGGCGATCCGTCAAGTTGTCGCGCAGCGTGTACGGATAGTTGAAGCGGCTGTTGGCATACTGATCAAACGGCGGATTGAGATCCGGCGCGTCCTCCTCATACGTCGGTAATGTCAACGTGTCTTGCCATACCCGAACCTGGGCCGCAGCCATCAGCGACGATAGGAATAAAAGAGCCGAGAAGATTTTGAGTGTCATTGTTTTTACCTGGATCTACAGCGCTCCATTATCGTTATACAGCAGCGCCATGACCGGCCAAGCAGTGCCGGAGTTAAGAACTTGTGCTACACATCGGCACGACGTCGGAACAATAATCTGGAGATCAGACTTGCTCACCGGAGCAGAAACCGCTCCTGAAGCCGCATCCCCAGTCGAAAAGTGCCCGCTTTGTCCGGGATTGACGAACCAGGGCACCGCTTTGGGTTGGATTGTCGCCGAACGATCCGTCTGGTCTATGATCTCGGAATGCGAAAACGCAGCTTGGCCATCGACCCGATTCTAGCCAAGGAAGCCAAGAGTATCATCGCGCTGGCTCTCCGCAATGGGCCCATCGAAGACCTCCACGCTGGGGCAGACTGCCCAGAATGTGCAGGCAAGAAGGGGTATTCGCACCTCACGAACGATGAGATGAAGCTGATCATAAAAACCGCGGTGAACAGGATGTACAAACTCCTCTGGCTCAGAACCCACGCGCCGGCGAAATATCAAATTGAAGTTGAGTTTGGCGCGGCCTACACGACTAACTGGGATGAACCAGAATTCGTTTCCAGTCGATACACGGGTCACCGTGAATCGCGCCGTGGGCGCTAATAACATTCGAACTTATCCCCACTCAAGCTTTTCAGAGACTTGCGGGACTCGGGGCGTCAACCAAAGGACCGCGATGGAAGCGAATGGAACGATTTCTCGGCGTGCGCGTATGCCGTGCCCATCGATCCCTTCATCAGTACATGTAAAGGCGGTTATTTGGCCAACGGGCCGGGATGGCAGGTGAATCCATTCATGCTTCCGCGTCGATGCTGGCGGGGCGCTTCAACGAGCGGGAACGCTTGCCGCGTAGGCGAGTTGCTTGCGATCCGTATCCGCCTGCTTCGCTTCTTTGCTCGCTTCAGGAGTCATGTCGCGCGTCCCAAAACCAACGCCGATCTTCTTGAGGAAGGCGTTGGGCGGCGTGCCGCCGGCAAAAATCCAGACAAAATCGTTCGGAATTTCCTGAGTGCGGCCGCTCACTTCAAGAACCACTGACTCGGGCTTGAACTCCACCGGATTCGAGTTGAATAGTACCTGCACTTTGCCCGAGCGCATGCAGTCTTCGATGCGCTTTGCGTTCCGCTCTTTGATGCGACTGAAGCGCTCGCTTCGATACGAAAGCGTTACCTGGTTGCCGGCCTGGTTGGCGAGCCCCATGGCGGCTTCCACCGCGCTGTCGCCGCCTCCGATGACAAGAATTCTCTTGTTGATGTAATGATCCGCCTCGATCAGGCGATACATTACTTTCGGCAAGTCCTCGCCTTTAATGCCCAGTTTCCGGGGTTCCCCCGCGCGGCCAAGCGCCAGAATCACGGCGCGTGCGCGGTATTGATTGGTCACCGTCACCACTGTAAGGATCCCGTCTTCTCCTTTCTGGATGTCTTCGACTTTCTCGCCGGTCGAGACATTGAAATCGGTGCGGTTGAGGATCATGTCCCAGAAAGCGAGCAGATGTTCCTTGGAAAGTTGCATCTTCTTGAACTTGCCGTACATCGGAAATTCCACAGGGCTGGTCATGACCAGCTTTTGCCGGGGATACTTGGCCACCGTGCCGCCGATCTCGTCTCGCTCAATCGTAAGGTAGTTGAGCTTGTGCTCGATCGCGCGCAGCGAGGCGCTGATGCCCGCCGGTCCGGCTCCAACCACCAGCAGGTCGTAAGCCCCAGGGATCGGATGACCCGCTCCATTCGCCTTGAGCCGCGCAGCAACCGTGTCCACGCAGTCCCGCCCCTGGTTCACCGCATTCTTGATCAGAGCTAGCCCGCCGAGTTCTCCGGCAATAAACAGGTTCGGCACGGTCGTCTCGTATTCCGGCGTCAGGCGAGGCATGTCGGCACCCATGCTGGGACTGGCCATCACCATGGTGATCGCGCCGACCGGGCAGGCGTCGGCACACAGGCCGTGGCCGATGCACTTGTGTCCATTCACGATGACGGCCTTGCCGGCGATCATCGCCAGCACGTCGCCCTCAGGACAGACGCTGGTGCAAGTCGCGCATCCGATGCAGTAGTTTGTGTCGATGTGCGGATGCTGAGCCTTCGGCCCCTCGAACGGGAAACTAGCAAGTTCATGCAACCTTAAAGGGCTTAGAAGACGACTATGACGCTCCACAGGCGCGGGCTACTGTACGTGTCAGCCGCTACGAACTGCCGACCTTCACGGTGAAGGCTGATCCGGACCGCAAGTACTACCTGCTCGGCGATGACGCAACCATCACGATCAGCGCAGATTATCTCTTCGAGAAGCCGGTTCGGAACGCAAGCGTCCGCCTGGTGAATCAGCAGGACCGGCATTGGGACTTCAAAGAGCAGAAGTGGGTGACGGAAGAGTCCAATGCGATCGAAGGTACATTCGACAAAGCGGGCAAGTTCGAAGCGAAGGTCGACCTGCAGGCTGAGTTCAAAGATTTCAATCCGGAAGACTACTCCCATTACCAAGACTTAACGTTTGCAGCTTACGTCACAGATCTCTCGACCAAACGGACCGAACAACGCCGCTTTCGAATTCGCCCTCACCGGAGATTGAGGTGTTACGAAAATCGGACGATGACGTCAGACATCCACAATTCCACGGTCGCGCGCGACATGCTGGCAAGGCCCGACAGGGTGGGCTTTCCTCCCGGCTGTATAATCGTTAACCGGGTATGCAGAAGCCGCGTTATGCGTTGGTGGGGTACGTTCGGAGCCCGGCTGGAGAGTTCGTCGAGAACCTGCGGCGGGAGTTGCATCCCGATCTCCCTCAGTTAGCGGCGCATCTGACCATCCTTCCGCCGCGCCCGCTGCAGGGCAGCGAAAGCGACGCCCTGCAACTGCTGGAGCGCATCTGCGGCGGCGAAGAGCCGTTCGAAGTGACCCTGGGATCGGTGGAGACGTTTGTCCCGATCACGCCCACCATCTTTATACGGGTGGAGGCCGGGGCCTCGTGCATGTGCGAGTTGCACCACAAGCTGAATACGGAAATGCTGACGTTCAGCGAGGAATGGCCCTACATCCCGCATCTTACGATTGCCAAGCTGACCTCGGAACAGGCGGCCCATGAAGCCTACAATATCGCCCGGCAGCACTGGGATAGTTATCGGGAAAGCCGGCGGATCCTGTTGGAAAGGCTGACCTTCGTGCGCGAGGATTCGCAGAATTGCTGGGTTGATCTGGCGCCCGTGCTGCTGGGCCGCCGCCTGGTTTCGCGCTAGCGTAGTGCGTCGGAAATAGTGAACGTTAACTATTGCGCCTCGATCTGCGTGATCCGACGTCTCCTGCTTGGAGGTCAAGGGTTTGAACCACAGAGGGCACAGAGGATTACAGGGTAGACGGCGACCTATAAGTGTCAATTTGTTTAACGCATCACACTAGCTTCCGTAACCATCGTCCGTAATCAACCCCGGATTACCTTTCTCAGTTACTCTCGCCACGCGCACATGGCCCCAGGTACAGTACCCTCCCGTGTGTTGAAAAGCCGCCCGCGCGACTGTAGATAAAGAGTAGGCACGTATTCGGCGATCCCCGTTAGACGCCAGTTCTGACGCGGGTTTCGGGCGGAACGGGAGACAGAAAATGCAGATCGGAGTTTACGGATCGGGGTACCTTGGAACGGTGATTTCGGCCTGCCTGGCGGATTTTGGCACCCCAGTTTCTTGCTGCCATCCGGACCGGTCGCGCATGGTCGAGATGGCGCAGGGCAATATTCCGTTTTACGAAAAGAATCTGAAAGAAATTATTCGCCGCAACGTGCGCGCCGGACGCCTGGCCTACTCCACCGACATTGAATCGTTTGCCCGCAAGACGCCCGTGATTTTTCTAGCCGAAGACAAAGCCGACAACCTGAGCGATATCGCGATCCGCATAGCGCGGATGGCCGCGAAGCCTCCGATTCTGACCATCGTGACGCCCGTAGCTGTGGGCACGGCGAATGCGATCGAGAAGAGCATCAAAGACGTGGGCCTGAAGGCCACCATCGTCTCGCAGCCGATGTTCTTCACGGACGGGTGCGCGGTGGAAGATTTCAACTGGCCCGACCGGCTGATTTTAGGATCGACCTCAAGTGAAGCGGTGCAAGTCCTGAAGCAGATTTTCCATTCGCTGGTGATGCGCGGGGTTCCGGTGATTGTCACCAATCAATCGACGGCGGAACTGGTGCGCGAGGCGGCGACGGCGTTTGTGGCGACCAAGATTTCATTCATCAACGAAGTGGCCGCGCTTTGCGAGCGCGTCAACGCCGACGCCGTGAACCTGGCCCTGGCGCTGGGGTTGGATAAAAAAATTGCTCCGCGCTGCCTGCAGCCGGGAGCGGGGATGGGCGGAGTATTCGCCGAGTCCGATATGGATTCGCTGACGGCGCTGGCGCAGTCGCACGGCGTGCCGTTGAAAGTGCTCAATGCAGCGCGCGACGTGAATCATTATCTGGCCGACCGGCTGGTCGACAAGATCGCGCACGCGCTGAATTCGGTGGAGAACAAGTCAGTCGGCATTCTCGGGCTGGCCTTCAAGCCCAATACGAATTCGGTGGCGGGATCGTCGTCGGTACGGCTGGCCGAGAGCCTGGTTTCCAAGGGAGCGCATGTCAGCGCTTACGATCCGGTGGCGATTCCGGAAGCGCAGGCTCGGTTGACGACCTCGGTCCGCTACTGCGATTCGGCTTATGCGGTGGCCGAAGGCTCCGACGCGCTCGTGGTGGGAACGGGATGGCCGGAATTTCGCGCGCTCGACTTTGACCGTATCAAGCACCTGCTGAAGACGCCTTTGATCGTGGATACGAAGAACCTGCTCGATTCCACGCGGCTGCGCGCGCTGGGATTCGAATATGTCGGCGTCGGACGAGGGTAGTCGGCCCACAAAAAATTCTTTTGTACGAAACGGGCCGGGTTGCGGCCCGCTTTTTATTTGCATGAGTGGCGGAGAGTTCAGCGTTCCACAGATCGCTCGGCTGCTGGCACCGGCTGTGCCTGCGACGCAACCGGTGGTTTGGAGACGAAATAACGCACCGTCACATCGTCCCCGAACTTGATCTGCTTCTGCCAGTCCTGCATTTGCGGCCGCGCCGGGTTGGGAGTGAAATGCCGTATGGTTACATCCTCTGCAACGTAGTCGATTTCGTTTTGGCCGACTCGGACCCGCTTGAACCTGGCAGCCTTCCTATTTGCAGTTCCACCTGCCAGTGTCTCCGCATCGGAGGTGGCGTTGCTCGCCAGCGACGGCTTCGCGGATGGCTGCTGCTCCGCGGCACTGGATTTCTGCAGCGACGAAGCATTCACCCCCGGCGACCCGGATCGGTGATGTGAGGCAAGCCAGCCAACCATCACCAGCACGGCAACAAGGCCTGCCGCGGCTACGTTCCACCGGAGCACGTTTGGGGTAACGCGCTGCGCTGGCGGGGTGGCAGATTCGTGATTGCCCTGCAACTTGGGGACTGGAGCGGCAGCCAGCTGCGCGGCATGCGGCAATGCCGCGAGCTGGGTTGCCGGAGCCTTTTTCTGCTCAAGCCGGGCATCCGGGAACATCGCCTCCTCGACCAGGCGGGCCATCACGCGGTAGGTGACCACCTCGCGATCCTCGAAAATATGCGGCTCGCTAAAGAAAATCGCGAGCACTCCCGCCACCGCGCGTTCTCGATATATCGGCACGATCAGAAGGGCGTTGGCTGCGAACAGCCGGCAAACCTCCGCCTCAATGCGCGTGTCAGACTGGGCATTCTCCACCCGCAAAATCTCGCCTCTTGCCTGGTTGGGCGCGGAGGCACTCAGTACGGCGGTCACGCGCCGGCCGACATAAGCAGCCGCACTTCCGCTACCGGCCCGGTACACGAGCTCGTTGGCAATGAGCTGGGCGACCGCGACTCCAGTGGCGTTGGCCACGGTTCGCGCATGCTCAGCAACCATGTGCATGGCTCGATCCGGGTCGGGCTCGCCGGTCGTGATCGAGCGGTGGAGTTCGGCCAGAGCAGAAAGCGACGGGCTGTCGAGCCCGCTCTGCTGCAGGGCAAACGCGCTGGCCAAAAACTTTTCGAAGGACGCCGGATCGAGGGCGGGATCGGTACTCATACTCATACCCGAGGGTGCTTCAGGTCTGCGGCTGGACTGCGGACAGGTCTTTCAGCGGACGAACATCCCGAAACAGTTCCGTCGACCGTAAGTGCAGTTTCTCATCGAGCCAAGGCGCGGTCAAGTGCATCTGCGATGGCTATCAGACTTAACTGATTGACAAGAACTAAACCCTGTGAGTGGTTGCAGGGGACGGCGGGTGATGAGAGGCGCGGTGCCGAGGGTTGACGGAACAACCCGCGATATCGTTCAATGACCAGCGCTCGAAATCGGGGTGTGGGGTTACATAAACTATGCCACCGTCGTTTTTCTCGGAAGTCGTCGGTGTCTTAAACTTGGGTGAAATCCATTCCAATATTGGTCATCGTTCGGCTCCTTTCTCCCGAGCCTGATGGTTGGCGTAGCACGCCAACTTTACTGGGGCGCGGAAGCCGACAGAGTCATGGAATCAATAGCACTCGTCACTTTCAGGATGTAGAATGCGGCGATGAAACGACTCGCTATCCTAATCACGATGTTTGCGGCTGTGACCTTGGCGGCGCAACAGGCGCCGGTCAATTCACCTTTGCTCGACCATCTCGCCGGCAAGTGGTTGCTGCAGGGGACCGTAGGCAAGCAGCCGGTAACTCACGACTTGGACGCGAGGTGGGTGCTCCAACACCACTACCTGCGCCTTCGCGAAGTGTCGCGCGAGAAGAACGACAAAGGCGAACCACAGTACGAAGCGACGGTATTCGTCGGCTGGAATGAGAAGACCAAGCAATACGCCTGCGTGTGGATGGATGTGTACGGCGGAGCGACCGCGGAATCCATCGGGCTCGCCTCGCCGAAAGAGAATGCCATTGCTTTCGTTTTTACAGATGAGCGCGGCGAGATCAGCTTCACCAACACCTTCCTCTACGAACCCACGACCAACACCTGGGACGACCGGCTTGACAATGTAGTCAAGGGTGAGGCCAAGCCATTCGCGCGGTTCAAGCTAACCCGGCAATGAATTACTACCCCATGGGTACCTGAGTCGCGCTAAAGTCAACGCATCGAAAGCTGGTGACCCCGGAGGGAGTCGAACCCCCAACCCTCAGTTCCGAAGACTGATGCTCTATCCAGTTGAGCTACGGGGCCGCGAGAAGTGTTGAGGGACAGCCGCTGCGGCCGCCCGCTCTTGCAGAAGTTCAAGCAAAAATGATTGGGGTGGGAAACGGGAATCGAACCCGCAACCGTCGGAGCCACAGTCCGGTGCTCTGCCAGTTGAGCTATTCCCACCGCAAGACATTCATTATAGCAACTGGGGTTGGGGATGTCAGAACGTGGCAAAAGGGTAGTGGTGCAGTTTGAAAAGATTAGTATCTGGCATGCCAAAGCGCAAGCTGTGGCCGACTTTAGCCGCTGCTAGCGCGGCCTAAGCCCTCGGCGGCTAAAGCCGCCCGTGTTACCCGATGTTGCGGCATCGCTGAGAAGCCACGCCCTTCCCAGGCGCGTGGTTACCCATGTCTCGCAAAAGCGGCGAGACATGGGGCACCCAGTTGTGATTTTCCGCTAACTCTTAGCAACTGCCTGATACAAATCTTCTGCACCGCTATCCAACACCCCCGTCAGAAATTCACTCGCACGCCTAGTTGCGCGGCGAAGGGAATGCCTACTGTTGTGCCCGGGCCGAAGAAGTCTCCGAGCCCGCCGGCCGGAACCGCCAACTGCTGCAGGCGCGTGATCGGCTGAGTCGCCGAGCACGCTGCATTGGTGCACAGATCGGTGATGTTGCCCGCCATTGCCTCGGCCGCAGGGACGATGGAATCGGAGGCCAGCGAGGCTGCATTGGTCACGTAATTCGCGCCCGGATTATTGCGGTTGAAAAGATTGAAGAACTCGGCGAAGGGACGAACCTCCCAACGCTCGCCGAGCTTGAAGGGACGGCTCACCCGCAAATCCACCTGCATGTACGGCGCTCCGCGAAAGGCGTCGAGGGCGGTGGTGACTCCGTTGACCGCGATGCGGTTGCTGTTGTCGGCGGTGGTGATGGTGAAGGGACGCGCGCTCTCCAGTTGCGTCAGCGTGGTCAGTTCGAAGCCGCCCGGAATGTGGAGCGTGCCAGCCAGCACAAACCTGTGGCGGACATCTTCGCCGGAGGGTCCATAATCGCCGGGGGCAAACGGGTTCAGCGGATTGCACACTCCGTTCACATAATCGAACAGTTCGCCCAGCACGCATCCCCAGGTTTGCGCTTTTGCGAAAGTGTAGTTGGCGATGAGGTTGAAACGGTTGGAGACGTTGCCCTGCAGATGAAACATCAGCGCGTTGTAGCTGGAGCGGTTATCGGATTTGAAGACGTTCACGTTCGGCACGACGCTTTGCTGGTCGGCAAGATAGTTCGGGTCCGACGCAGGAATGAGCGACGTGAACAGATTGACGCCGCTGGTGAAGCTGTAGCCGCGATAGGAGTGGTTGCCTTGTTCGTGCGTCAAGTCGGCGCTGAGATTCCAGTTTGCATTGAAGGCATGCTGCATGCCGCCGGTCACGTGGATGGCATAGGGCGTCTTGTAATTCGAAGTGATGGTGTTGCCAGTCGCTGCCGATCCGCCTTGCAGGCACGCGGGCCCGGAAAGGGCGTAATTCCCGGAGTTGCCGCTGAGAGTGCACGCTCCCGAAACCGCGTTGGTCAAATTCACCGCTTGAAAGGCGGGGGCCCAGCCGTTTTGCGCGAGGTCGTTGTAGAACATTCCAAAGCCGGCGCGCAGCACAGTTTTTTCGCTGTTGCCCGGAGCATATGCGAGGCCGATGCGTGGGGCGATCTGCCTGCGGTCATCGTGCGGCGCGGCCGAAACCAGCGGAATTTCGAGAGCCTGCAGCGTCGGCAACGCTGCGTTCTGCTGTTGGCTACGGCCTGATGCGGCGAAGAGGCCGAACGTTGTCTGCTAGCGCAGCCCGAAATTGACGGTGAGATGACGCGTGGCCCGCCAGGAATCCTGCCCATAAATTCCGAGGCGTTGCACGCTCTGAGAAAAACTGCCGTCATTCGCAGGCGTGAAAGCGCAGGTGATACCGGAAGCGGGATCGGGAGCCGGACTGCATTCGGACGCGGGAGTCGCAAAGTAGAACTGCGACAGATTCGCCGTGTAGTACGTCGGGTCGTTGGGATATTGAATCAACTCCTCGGGATTTCCCGGAAAGGCGCCGGCCAGGACGGGTTCGTGAATGAAATTAATGCCGAACTTGAAGGAGTGGTCGCCGGTGTCGTGTCCAACGTCATAGCGGAGTTGATATTTTTCCTGATTACGCAGCGAGGGAAACAAAGTGATCGGCGTAGCGAACTGGTTGTCGCCGAAGGTTTCGAAGCCGGAGACGGTGAGCGAAGTCGAGCTGAAAGGAAAGGCCAGGGCGAAGCCCAGCGTCGAGTTGCGTGTCTGCGTGAGATGCAATTCGCTGGCGTCGAAAACAAACGTTCCCAGCCAGGTTGGACTGAACGCATAAGTGTTGCTGATGACGCCGTTCCAGTAGTTGTTGTGCGTGGTCAGTCCCGTGGAGGGCAGCGTGGCCTGCTGCACCAGCGCGTTGCGCGTCAGATAACTGTCTTGGGAGGCGCGCAGGAACCACTGCGATTGCGGCGACTGGGCCCAATCGAAACGCAGCGAACTGATGAAATCGCGAAAAGGAACCGGCACGTTGGGCGGAACGTCGATGACCGGGACGCCCGCAATCAAGCCCGTAGCGGCGATTTGCGATAGCGCATCGAATTGTTCTGTGCTGGCAGGGCTATAGGCGATGCTGGCATTTTCGTGGACGTACTCCAGGGACGAAAAGAACCAGGCTTTGTTGCGCGCGATTGGACCGCCCAGCGTGCCAACATAATTTTGCCGCGAAAAAGGCTGCTTGGGATTGGGCGCGGGATTTTCGATGGGGAAGCGCGCATTCAGCGCGGCCGCGCGATCGTAGAAAGCTTCGGTGCCGTGCCAGTCGTTGGTGCCGCGCTTGGTCGTGATCACAATCGATCCGGCGGTGGTGCCGCCGGTGTCGGCATCTTCGTTGGCGGTGCGCACCGCGAATTCCTGAATCGCGTCGGGCGAAAAATTCTGCAGAAATCCGCCAATCCAGTCGTCGGAGTTGTCGCCGCCATCCACCGACAAGTCATTGTTCAAGCCCGAACTACCGCCGGTCGAGACGGCGGTGATCCTCGCCTTGGTGGGATCGGAAGGTTCGACGGGCTCGGTTCCGGGCGCGAGGTAGGCGATGTTGGCGAAGCTGCGCTCGGCCAGCGGCAGAGTCTGCAGATCCTGAACGCCGATAATGCCCTGATGCACCACGCTGGCCAAATCGATGGGCTGCGTGGTGATGGAGGAATTCTGGCTTTGCACGGTGATGCTTTGCGGCGAAGCCGCGAGCTTCAGAGTGACGGTGATTTCGCGAACGGAGCTGACGGCGATGGAAACATCCGCGCGAGCGTCGGCAAAGCCGCTGGCGCTGACCGTGATGTGATAGGTGCCGGGCGGAAGATCGTCGATGCGAAATTCGCCGCGGTCTTCCGTTTCGGCTTCGCGCCGCATGGTCGAATCCGACGACTGCACGAGCACTTTGGCGGACGGAATACGTGCTCCGGAAGCGTCTTGGACCGTGCCGCGCAGGGATCCGCGCGGACTCTGCGCCAGCAAGGGCGCGAGCAGAAGGAGGATAGACAGAAGCGCGCGCCAGGCGCGATGGTGCCCGGATCGACGAATCACAGAAACACCAGCGAGGCTGCCTCTAGCCATCTTTAGTCGGACCATCGCTGCGGCTTCCGGTCCCATCGATGTTTTTTCAATTCGGCCAGCAGGTTTTTATCGAGCGGGCCGGCATCGCTGGCGTCGATGTTCTGGCGCACATGCTCGGCCTTGCGCATGCCCGCAATGGTTGTGCTTACGGCCGGATGCGACAGGATGAAACGCAGGGCCATCTCGGGCAGCGACATGCCTTGCGGCAGAATTCGCTTCAGCTTTTCCACGCGCTCAATCGTTGGCGTCAGATTCTCCGGACCAAAATATCCAGCCCGCCAATCGCCTTCGGGGAAGCGGGTTGCAAGCGTCATCTTGCCGCCCAGGCTGCCTTCGTCGAAGGGCACACGTGCGATGACGCCGATATTCAGTTCCTGGCAAACCGGGAAGAGTTCATCCTCGGGCGACTGGTCGAAGATGTTGTAGATGACCTGCACCACGTCGACCAGGCCGGTGCGCAGCGCCTTGATCGCGTTGTTGGGCTCCCAGCGGTTGATGCTCAGTCCGAAAAAATGAATGATGTGGTCGCGCTTCAGCTTTTCCACCGTGGCGCGGAAGTCGGGCTCGTTGGTCCAGCTGTCGTCCCAAACGTGAAATTGCAACACATCGATGGTATCGACGCGCAGTTGCTCGCGGATCTTGCCGGCATATTCGAAAACATGCTTCGGCGAGAAAACATCATGGTATTTATATTCCGGCACAGCCGGCCAGCGGTCGTTGGCCGGAGGAATTTTGGATGCGGCGTAGAGACGCTTGCCGCGGTTGCGCTGCATGATCTCGCCGAGCAATCCGTCGCTCTTGCCCTCGCCATACGCCCAGGCGGTATCGAAGAAGTTGCATCCCAAGTGGATGGAGAGCTGCAGAGAGGCCAGAGACTCCTGGTCGCTGGAACCAGTCCAGCCGCTCATGCCCCACAGTCCGTAAGAGGTGTCGCAGACGTCAAATCCGGTACGGCCGAGTTTGCGGTATTTCATGAATGCACCCTTAAGTGACAGCAGAAGAATTGTTACTGCGAAAACCTGTAGAACGGGACTGAACAGGATATATCGAAGCAGGGATTTTCTGCAGGATGGGCCGGAATTGCCGATATCCAGTAAAAGCGGCCGTGCGGATTTTTGAATAGCTGCCATTAAAATTTTTGCAGCCGCAAGGGACGGAATGAGGTGTTTAATGAAAACAGATCATAAAGTTGGAGGAGTTTTCCCTATGAAATCCGAATACCCTTTTACTCCAAGTCCGGGTAAGAAAGAAGAAGTGAGCGCACCGCCGCCTTCGCGTTTCATCGACGAAAAGATTTCTGATGAATCTGGGACGGAAACCAAGGCCGACAGCGCAATGGCGCCAGCCGGTCTCAAAAATCCGTTCTGGAATTAAAGATTTCACAAACCAATTCGGCAGCGCCGGGCAATCGCGCAGAATGAACCGGCGCTGTTTTTTTGTCTTTGAAATCGTTCGGGTAAAACCCGCTCAACTAAAGCTGTTCAACTCAGGATGGGCAGGCACAAGCACGGGCGCACAGAGAACTCCAGGCGGGACATCTCTTCGAGCGCGGGATGAAGCTGCGAATCGCGGCAGGGCTCGAGCGTGATCACGAACGGTAGAGAATTTTTCTCGAATCCAGGCTTCTGCAGCAGCGAATCGATATTGAGATGATGCGCGGCCAGGATTTGCGCCAGCCGGGCCACGATTCCGGGCTGGTCGCGCACGAAAAAGCGCAGGTACCACGCCGTCTCGAAATCGCTGCTGACCTGGGGCGTAGAGATGGAACCGGAGGCATCCCCGTTGCCGGCCGCGCCCTGTGCCACAAACATCAGATCGGAGACGACTGCGACGGCGGTGGGATCTCCGCCAGCACCCGCGCCAAGGAACGCCATATCGCCGCCGTACTGGCCGGAGGTGAGGACGAGGTTGAGATTACGCTGCACGCGTCCGAAGGGCGAATCGGTTGGAACCAGGCAGGGTCCGACTTCGGCCAGCAGCGTGTCTTTTGAGTCGGCGCTCCGATCGGCGCGGGAAATCTGGCGAATGGTGCAGCCGAGTTGCGCGGCATAATCGAAATCGACTGCGTCGATAGGGCGAATCGTGCGCGCGCGAATGGACTCGGGCGCGACCCGGACGTGCAATCCCGCCAGGGCGAGAATCGCCAGCTTGGCGCGGGCGTCTCCTCCATCCAGATCTTCCGAGGCGTCGGCCTCCGCGTATCCGCGGGCTTGGGCTTCTTCGAGCGCCTCGCTGAAGGGAATGCGCGCATTTTCGATCCTGCTCAGGATGTAATTGCACGTGCCATTCAGAATGCCGGCGATGCCGTGCAGGCGATCTCCCGATAGCCCGGTGCGCAGGGCGGGAAGCACGGGGACGCCTCCGGCGACAGAAGCGCCGAATTCCAGCTGGCAGCGATTTTTGGCGGCGAGTTCGAGAAGGTCAGGGCCATGCCGCGCGATGAGTCGCTTGTTCGCGGTCACCACCGACTTGCCCGATTCGAGCGCGCGGCGCACGATCTGCTCGGCGGGATTGAGGCCTCCGATGAGTTCGATGACGATGTCGACGTCGGATTGCAGAACAGAATCGATGTTGTCGGTCCAGAGGACATCGGCGGGAACCCAGGGCTGCTTCTTTCTTTCGAAGTTGCGGTTGCAGATGTGGGTCAGCCGCAGAGAGGCGCGGGGGCGCTCGCAGAGGATTTTCGCGACCGCGCGCCCCACCGTACCGAATCCGATGAGGGCGACGCGACGGGCAGAGGTTCGGCTGGAATCGCTGCTAGTCGCCGACTTAGACGCCGGTGGTGCGCTTCGCTTGGGCAAGAGATCCGTCCTGGGGGAAATGGAAGTCCCTATCATACGTGCGACACGCGGCTCTCGGAAACTGCAAAGCTGGGCGGCGGGCGGCATCGCGGGCGCACTTCGCATCAAAGTTGGTAATATGGTGCCTGCCTGCTGCGAACAGAAATCTCGGCGGGAGCATCGCGGACCTGATCTTTCACAAGCGCCTCTCGGTTTCGAGCGCGGCGGTCCGCCACCCGGCAGCGGGAGGAGAATGAATGATTCGAAAGTTCGCAACGATTTCCGGAGGCAGGATCGTGCAATGGGGCGTTCTGATCACGATTCTGGCGGGAGTCGCAACCGTCCACGCTCAACAAACCTCGCCCGATCCAGCAACCACTGCCCCATCCCAGACGCAACAGTCCCAGACGCAACAGTCCCAGACGCAACAGCAGCAGCCTGCGCAGACTCAGCAGCCGCAAGGCGAACAGGAGCAGGAAGCCACACCGGAGGAATCGGTTCCCATCCACCGGGTCAAGCCGAAGCTTTATAAGAATTGGGTATACAACGTGGGCGCGGGGGCCAGCGTCACCAGCGGAACGACAAAGACGTATGCGCGCAGCGGCGGGCCGGTGGGCGCGGCGGGAGTCGCGCGCAATTTCAACCAGTACTTCGGACTGCGCCTCGACTTTCAGTTCGACGACCTACCCCTGCGTGCTTCGGCGCTGCAGTTAGCGTCATCCACGGGCGGCAACGCGCACGTGTACGCGCTCAATTTCGGACCCGTGATCAATCTTCCCTTCACGAAAGACTGGGGCGCATACATCGTTGGCGGAGTGGGTTTCTATCGCCGGACCGGCAAGCTCGACAACTCGCAAGCGTATGCGGGCTCGACTTGCAATGGGTTTTTCCGGTGGTGGAGATATTGCTACAACGGAAACTTGCCGATCAGCGGCCAATTTCTGCACTCCAGCCAGAATGAACTCGGGGAAGAGGTTGGGGCGGGGGTGACTCGCAAGATCACTTCGAGCATGGAAATTTACGCCGAGATCCGCGACTTCCACGGCTCCCATGGTGGTGTGACTACCGACTTGCGTCCCATCACCATCGGCGTACGCTGGTAGGAACCTTGGCCACGGATCTAGACGGATTCTCACGGATCGGATCAGATCGATGTCTGATTCGCTAATCCGTGAAAATTTGTGGAGTGATTTACTTTGGGTTCGTGCGATAGCTCCAGAACTTTTCAGGCTGCCGCTGCAGTTGAACAAAAGACGCGTTGAGCGCGGGCTGGGCAAGAGCCGGGCTCGCATTGGCAGCGGCTACGGCGGATTCGACGATGCTGTGGCTGGGCGCCAGCGAGCAGGCTGGATCGGTGACCGCTGCGTCTCCGCCCAGCAGGAAGGCTTGGCAGCGGCATCCGCCAAAATCTTCTGCGCGGCGATCGCAACTGCGGCAAGGCTCGGGCATCCAGCCTTCGCCGCGAAAACGCTGGAAGCTTGGGGACTCCTGCCAGATCCAGGCCAGCGATTTCTCGCGCACATTCTCAAACTGCAAGCCCGGCAAGACTTCGGCCGCGTGGCACGGCAGGACCTTTCCCGATGGATTGATCAGCATCAATCTTCGCCCCCAGCCGCCCATGCAGGCCTTGGGATACTTCGCATAATAATCGGGCACGACGGAGTCGATGCGCATGCGTCCAGCGTTGCGCGTTTCGGCTGCGGCCACGACGGCGACCGCTTTCTCGAGTTGGTGGCGCGTGGGCAGCAGCGCGGCGCGATTCGCCAGCGCCCATCCGTAATACTGCGCGTGCGCGATTTCGACGCGCTCCGGGCCGAGCTGCTCGATGAAAGCGATCATCTCTTCCAGGTGATCGAGATTCTGGCGGTGCACGACCAGATTTACCGTGAACGCAATCTTGTGCCGACGAATCGCGCGCGAGAGTTCTATTTTGTGAGCGTGCGCCTTGGCCCCGGCAATCCAGTTGGCAGCCTCCTCCCGCGAATCCTGAAAACTGATCTGGATGTGATCGAGGCCGACTTCGACCAGGGCTTGCAGACGCTGTTCGAGGAGGCCGATGCCCGAGGTGATGAGGTTGGTATAAAGTCCCGCGGCGCGCGCGGCGGCGATGAGTTCGGCGAGGTCGGTGCGCGCCAGCGGTTCTCCGCCGGTAAAGTGCGCATGCAGCATGCCCAGTTTGCCGCACTGCTGAAAGACGCTCGTCCACTCGGCGGTAGAAAGCTCCGACCGCGCTCCGGCAAGCTCGAGCGGATTCGAGCAATAGACGCAGTGCAGCGGGCAGCGGTGCGTGACTTCGGCGATGAGGGCGAGAGGAGTAAGCAATTTAGTAATTTGGTAATTTAGTAATTGGGTAATTGAACAGGTCGCGTCATTGAGTCATTGGGCGATTGAGTCATCGGGTCATTTATAAACTTCATAAGCTTTTCACCGGCAAAATTCCTCAACTACTCAATTACCAAATTACTTCAAATTCTGTCAGTAGTCGACGATCCGCCTCTTCTGCAACTGCTCCAGGAACATGCTGATGTCGGCGCGGATCTTTTCCGGATCGGTCTTCGCGAATTCTTTCTGCAATTCGGTGATGATTTCGCCGAAGGTGCGCTGGCCGTCGCAGCGCTCGAGCACGTCGCGTCCGGTGTTCTGCAGCTTGAGGGCGCCTTCCGGGTACAGGATCATGCGCTCGGTGTCGGTGCCGCCCCAACGGCATCCGGCGGCAAGACGCGGCTGGCTGGCATCCGAAGGAGGCGCCATCGATTATTTTTCCTCCATGCGAAACGCGCCCGGCGGAGGCCATCCCGGCTGCACGTAGGCGAAATAAAGCGCGTCGAGCTGCGCCCACAAAATGTCGCACTTGTCGCGCAGCGCCTGAATCGCGAGTTCCTGCTCGGCTCGCGTCTTCGCGTTTTCAAATACGTAGTTCACGGCGAAATGCGCGTCTTCGGGCGCTTGCGTCAGGCGAGCTTCGAAATAGTCTAGCCCTCCCGAGAGCCAGGGATAATGCTGCCGCAGTTTTTCCATGCGCAGCGAGATCAGATCGCGGGAAAACAATTCCGTCAACGACGACGCGACCGCTTCCAACAAGCTGCGGCTGCGCACGATGTTCAGATATTCGTTCACGGCGAAGCGAGTCGCAGGGAGAATTCCGGTTCCGGCGCGAACCTGTTCCGCATTCAGCCCAGCGGCTTCCGCCAGCTTCAGCCAGCGCTGGATGCCGCCTTCACTGGTCGAATCGCCGTCGTGATCGACAATCCGCTTACGCCAGGCGCGACGAAACGCCGGATCGGGTCCGCGCGAGAGGATAATCGAATCCTTGATCGGGATGATGCTCTGGTAGTAATAGCGGTTCAGCGCCCAGGCCTGCAACTTTCCGCGGCTGAGGCGGCCTTCATGCATCAGCAGATGAAATGGGTGCCTATGATGATAGCGTTCTTCGCCGACGGCGCGCAGCCGCGCGCGGAACTCGTCAAACGAGAGCAGGGGCTCGGCTTCGGAGCCGCGTTCTAAAGTTCGAACTGCCATCCATCCTCCGCGATCTCCCACCCGGCATTGCGAACCTGGCGATACTCCGGTCCGGCTTCGTTCAGCATGGGATTCGTGTTGTTGATGTGTATATAGATTCGACGCGAGCGCTGGAGTTGCCCCAACTTTGCCAGGCTGCCTTCGCTGCCCGAAACGGCCATGTGGCCCATCTGTTGCGCTGTCTGCCCGCCGGCCTGCATGCCGATCAGTTCGTCATCGCTCCAGAAGGTGCCATCAAAAAATATCACGTCACAGGATTGGAGTTGGCGCAAAAGGGGTTCGTTGACGCCGGGCACCGCCGGCATGTAGGCGAGGCGCTTGCCGGACGGAGATTCGACGATCAGGCCGAGCGACGATTCGAGGGGCGAGAGCTGCGATCGCCGCGGCGGCGAAACGTATGCGGGAAAGTGCGTGCCGAGCGGGAGGGCGCGGCAGCGCAGTCCAGAATCTCTGGCCGCCGGTTCGAGCAGGGAGAACGGGACCCCGGGCTTGAACTCGTTCCAGCTCACTTGCCCGGGAATGCGCTGCAACATGCCGAACATGGAATTATCTTTCGTGAGAATGCGGCGAATCGATTTCGATGCGTGGACCGCGAGCGCCTGCAGTTCGCGGAGCAGCAGCAATCCAAGGACGTGGTCGATGTCGGCATTGAGCAGGACGGCGCCGGCGATGGGAGACTGGCGAATCTCATCACCGCCGGTGGAGACGCGGGGATGCAGTTCCGGCGTGGCCTCGATCTGCGCGCGCAGGTCCGGAGAAGCTCCTAGCAGGAACCACTCGTGCCCATCCGCGCTGATGGCAGGCTGTGCCTGGGTGCGGGCTTTGCCGGGGAAGGTTCCGGCGCGCAAGCCGCGGCAGTTCGGGCAGGCGCAATTCCATTGGGGAAATCCGCCGCCTGCGGCCGAACCGAGAATCTTCACCTGCATGATGCGAGTGTAGCAGGCGAATCATGCGCGATTAGATCGGGCCGTGCGAGCGGCGCAGGCGGACGGCTAATGCCAGAAATGCCGCGGCGACCAGCAGCCCGGCCCATACGGCGGGGTCGAGCAGGTATTGCACCGGAGAGATATGAAACATCGGATTGGTTGGGAACATCCCGTCGGGCTTCATGGTGGCATCAGGGATATGCCCGATCACCCGCTCCCCGACCATGCGGGCAAAATACGAGGTCTGGAACAGGAGCATCTCGACGGCGCCGATCACGATTACGGGCAGCGCGGCTAACAGCAGCACGGCCCGCCGCGCCCATCCCGAGACCAGCATCAACCAGGCGTAGACGGGCGCGGGCCAGATCGCATGCGCGGTGAAAAGATGGTAGAGCAGCAGCAGCGACATCTGAAAGAACGACAACTCGCTCCAGAAGCGGGCCACGCTCAGGCCGTTTCCGAGCAACGCGGCGCTGGTCAGCAGGGCCATGATCCACTCGAGGGCGACCGCGACAGTGAAGGTGATCAGGGGAATGACGATCAGCGGAACGCAGGCTTTCGCCAGCACGGTGGTCCAATCCGAAACCGGAAGCGATTTCCAGAACAGGATGCTGCGATCGCGGCGCTCGCTGTGCAGCGCATCACTGCAATAGAAGATGCTCATCAGGATGCCGACCAGCATCATCAAACTGCCCGCGAAGTCGTATGGCCGGGCGATCACATCACGATATAGCGTCGGATCGAGTGCCGAGGCCCGCCGTACTACCGCAGGCACGTGACGAGGCAGCCCGGTTGCGAAGGCAAGAAGATAGGCGGCTGCGACGCCAAGGGGAGCGAGATAGAGAAAGCGGTACTCCATGAGTTCGCGCCGCACCGACCAGTACCAGGGACGCGTTGGCGACAAGACCGCGGGCGCGGCCTGCGAGTCGACTGACGCGGGCACGGCATTGGATTGAGTATTCATCAAGCTGCTCCTTGGGCTGCGCCTGCCTGATTTCCCATGATGGCGACAAACAAATCGGCGATGCTGGGAGTGCGCGCCTCGCCCAGCGCGGCCAGTTGCTTCCGAGCGCCCTGGTCCCGGCCCAGATCGAATAGCAGGATGCTGCGGCCCAGCACCTGGCGCTCGTGGATGGGCTTGAGCGCGCGGGCGGCGGCGAGTTGTTCGGGATTGACCGTGACTTCCACATAACGCGACTCGAAATCTTCCATGCTGCAACTGAAGACGATGCGTCCGCGGTCGATGAACATAAGATCGGTGAGGATGTGCTGGATCTCCTCCACCTGATGCGTGGTCACGACGATGGTGCGGCTGCGGTCGAAATAGTCGTTGAGCAGCGAATCGTAGAACTGCTTGCGAAAAAGAATATCGAGGCCGAGCGTCGGTTCGTCGAGCACCAGCAGCCGGGCGTCAATCGCCATGACCAGCGCGAGATGCAGTTGCGCGACCATGCCCTTCGACAATTCCCGGACCTTACTGGTGTGCTTGATGGATGTGCGTGCCAGGAAGCCTTCGGCCTTGGCGCGGTCGAACCGCGGATGCACGCCGGCGACATAGTCCAGCGTGTGCGAAACCCGCATCCAGCGCGGCAGCACGGCGACGTCGGCGATGAACGACACATCGCGCATGAGCTGGTCGCGCTCGGTCCAGGGATTGCGGCCCAGCACCTTCAGATCTCCCTGATATGAAGTGAGGCCGAGAATTGCGTTGAGTGCGGTGGTCTTGCCGGCGCCGTTGGGGCCGATCAGCCCCAGGATGCGTCCCTCTTCGATGCGCAAATCGACGCCATCCAGCGCGATGGTTGTGCCGAACGCCTTGCGGAGACCGCGTGCTTCGATGCAGGTCATGGCTTATGTTCCTCTTCTGAGTTAGGAACGGAGTTGCTGGGACCGGTGTTGGAGGGCTTTGCGGGCGCGACTTCGGTCGGAGAATTGCCGTTTCTGCCCTTCAGCAGTTCTTCGGCATCGAGGCCGAGGCGCTGAATGTTGGCCTTGATGCGCGGCCATTCGTCGGCCAAAAATTTTTGACGCTCGCCCTGCAATAGCTGCAAGCGGGCGCCGGTGTTGATGAACATGCCGCGGCCTCGCCGGGTCTCGACCAGTCCCTCGTTGACCAGTTCCTGATAACCCTTCAGGACCGTGAGCGGATTGACCCGGTATTCCGCCGCGACGTTGCGCACGGAGGGCAGCGGATCGCCTTCCTTGAGCACGCGGTCGAGAATCATCGCGACTACTCGGTCGCGAAGCTGGCGGTAAATCGGCTGATTGTCGTTCCACTCACGGTCCATGTCGGTGTTAAGTCCCTTTTCAAAGTTGCCGTAACCGTCTTCTGGAGGCGAGAGCGCTAAGCCCTGGCCGCCGCCGAAAAATCTGGGCTGGCTAGTGGTTTGGGCTTCGCACCCATGACCAGCAGCCAGAGCATGAATATCTGTTCGCCAAAGTGGAATGGCCGCATCCATCCGGCGACGAGTGCTTCATAGTGTGGCAGCACGAATGACGTAAAGCTAGTTATCAGAAACGCGAAGCAATTCGCCATCAGCGCCATCCCCAGAATGCGGGGAAGAAAGCCCGACCGGTACACCAGGAGCCCAAGCGGAAACAACCAAAGGCCCCAAAATATTCCAGTGACGTCAAATCCGTACCCATGCACATTGAGGAACAGCATAGCCAGTGCGTCCCGTTGAGGCTGGCCGAAGACCGACAGGAAGTCAGGTCCGCGCACCAGCAGGAGAGCGGCGACGGCGTTCAGTTCATTCAGAAACGCTATCGGTATGGCGAGCAGAATCAAACTCAACATGCACAAGGCCCATCGCCGGTTGACTGCTTTAAACAGGTCATATAGGGCCAAGGCGACAAAGACAAATACGGCTTCCCCGATGAGGTGCGCAGCAATGCCGAGACGAAACAGTGTCTCGGAGGCGGCGATGTTGCGGGCCGTCTCCACCGCATTTCCGTTCACGATCAGCTTGCTGGGAACATAAAGGAGGCCGAAGATGCCCAACAGTGACGCGAGGACGTATAGGAACCCAGCGAATCGGCCTGGGTTCCTAGTGAGAATCATTTGTCCTCTTGGGTTAAGGCTTGCCATGAACGCTCCGCTAAGGTTCCTCACTTCGTGCGCTGCAGATCCATGTGCGCGCGGACGGGCTTGTCCCCCGGCATCAGGTAAGTCCAGTCCTCGGTATGGTGGTTGGCGTCAATGAAGGTGAATAGCGCGTGATACATGTGTCCGTACTGGTTGCCGCCGGAAAGGTCGACGAAATCGAATTCTACCGTCTTTCCGTCGGCCGACTTCCGCGCCACCATGCGCGGCCGATTTCCGGCATCGCAATAATGAACCAGTGTCAGGTGATCGCCATCGAGGTAGAGCATGGTGACGGGGTGGTCGGACTTTGTCGGATCGTCGGGCGCCGTCGGATCCCTCATTTCATGCACGATTGCATTTCCACGCGAAGTCACACGCAGCGTGACCTGCACGGGATTTTTGCCCCAGTCGGGTTGCGGAGGGTCGGCGGTCACAGGTCCGGTCCAGGTACCGGCGAGGGTTTTTAGTTGCTCAAATGATTTTTGTGCGTCGGACAAGGCAGGCGAGTCGGTTGGTTTCTGTGCGTCGGACTGGGCGAAGGTCGTGGTGCCCAGCAAGGTCAGAGCGGCAATCAGCAGCAAGCGAGCGGATTTCATAGGTGCATCCTCCTCAAAATCGTTTGGATCGATCGAAAATCTCGGGAAACCGGGCTGGCGAGATTTCCGAGCTATCTATAGTGATGTAGTTAACTATAACACTATAGAAAAAGCAAGGAGTTTTTAAGAGGGAATTTTCGCTTTACATATTCCCATATAGGAATATATATTTCTGTCCATGGCGAGAGCCGCAACCACTTCCGACGCGTTTAATGCGGTGGCCGAGCCGCGGCGACGCGAAATTCTCGACTACCTCGCGCTGGGAGAGCGGCCGGTGGGCGATATGGTCGTCCACCTCGGACTGGAGCAGCCTTCCGTCTCCAAGCATTTAAAGGTGCTGCGCGACGTTGGGCTGGTGCGCGTGCGGCGGAATGGTAGGCATATGTTTTATCGAACCAATGCCGAAGGAATCCGTCCATTGCATGAGTGGACGAAGACGTTTGAGCGGCTGTGGTCGCATCAGTTGACGCGCATCAAGGAACGCGCCGAAGAAAAAGAGGAAGGCGCGAGCAACGGCTAAACGAAAAACGTATTCCTTGATTGATCACCCGCGCCACGAGTCGAATTTGGAGTTTACAGGAGGCCCTATGTGCCCGGCATGCATCGAAAGCGCAGCAGTGATGGTCGCCGGAGTCGGATCGACGGGAGGGATTCTGGCGGTCTGCATCGGCAAGTTTAGAAAATTTCTCACAGCGAGTGGACTCGGTCTGATTCATCGACGGAAGGAGAAATGATATGGCAACCAGCAAAGAGATCAAAGAGATGAAGACGCCCCCAATTGTGTCGGCGCAGGAGTGGGAAGCTGCGCGAGAGAAACTTCTCGTGAAAGAAAAGGAGTTGATGCACGCGCGTGACGCGATGGCGGCCGCACGTCGGCGGATGCCCTGGATGGCAGTCGAGAAGAAGTACGAGTTCGACGGGCCGAAGGGCAAGGTGAGCCTGCTTGAATTGTTCGAAGGACGGCCGCAGCTGATCCTGTATCGCGCGTTCTTCGAGCCTGGGGTTTTCGGGTGGCCCGATCATGCTTGCCGCGGCTGCTCGCTGGGCGCCGATCAGGTCTCGCACCTGTCGCATCTGAATGCTCGCGACACGACTCTCGCCTACGCCTCGCGTGCGCCCCAGGCCGACATCGCGCGTGTGAAGTCTCGCATGGGTTGGGAGATGCCCTGGTACACCATTACCGACAGCTTCGACAAGGACTTCGGCGTCGATCAATGGCATGGACACAACGTGTTCTTCCGCGATGGCGACAAAGTGCTTCGGACATACTTCATTAACAATCGCGGCGATGAGACGATGGGCAGCGTCTGGAACTACCTCGACGTCACGCCGCTCGGGCGCCAGGAGACCTGGGAGGACTCGCCAGAGGGTTATCCGCAGAGCGCACCGTATAAGTGGTGGAACTGGCACGATAACTACAACGCCGAGGCCGCGCCCAACCCGAAGTGGGTGGACATACTCACCGACCCGCAAGGGGCCGCGCAGAGAAGACGCGACGAAGAAGCGAAGGCGAGCTAAGGAAAGAAAGCGCCACTTCACGCCGAGAGACTTAAAGAGGAGAGACGAATGACCGCGAGTTCAACAGAAATGGGAATTGAAAACCTGGTCCTGAACATTGAACAGGAAATTCACGTTAAGGCGTCGCTCGAAAAAACTTTCGCGGCGATGCTTGAACAACTCGGGCCAGAAAACGAAACGCCGGAATACAAGATGCCGATGAAACTCGAGGCCTGGCCGGGTGGACGGTGGTTCCGCGACCTGGGCGACGGCAACGGACATTTCTGGGGACACGTGCAGGCGATCAAGCGTCCCTCGCTGCTTGAAATCACCGGGCCGCTGTTCATGTCGTACGGTGTTGTGTCGAACCTGCAGTACCGGCTGAGCGAGCACAACGGCGGAACGCTGATCAAGTTTCATCACAAGGCTTTTGGGATGATCCAGGATCAGCACCGGAAGGGCGTCACTACTGGATGGACGAACATGAACGAGCGGGTGAAAGCGCGAGCCGAGAAAGCCGCGAAGTGAGGAGGAGTTATGGGTCCAGCGTGCATCGCGAGCGCGGGAGTCGTGGTGGGCAGCGCGGTTTCCACCGGAGGGGTGACCGCGCTGGTGATGAAGATTCTTCGCAAGAAGAAGAGGCAAAATCAGAACCACTAAAGACACGAAGTCGCATGAAGGAAACCGAGATAATGAATTCCTTCGTGATCCTTAGTGCCCTTCGTGGTTAAAGGTTTTCTTCCACCCCAAATTGAATCACTACCAGGAGGAGTGAGGATGATGACGACAGCGACAATCGAGAAGACGGC
Source organism: uncultured Acidobacteriota bacterium (assembly GCA_963763795.1). Taxonomy (GTDB): domain Bacteria; phylum Acidobacteriota; class Terriglobia; order Terriglobales; family Acidobacteriaceae; genus Sulfotelmatobacter. The sequence goes on from CAVXPP010000001.1 coordinate 181,936, forward strand.
GGCGAAAGTCGTCTCGCCAGCGGGGTGGCTGGCGGCGCGAAAACAATTGTTGGCCAAAGAGAGAGAGTTCACGCACCTGCGCGACGAATTGAGCCGGCAGCGGCGCGAAATGCCGTGGGAAAAAGTCGAAAAGAAGTATGTCTTCGAAGGGCCGAAGGGCAAAGAGACCCTGGCCGATCTGTTCGACGGCCGCGGCCAGTTGATGATTTATCACTTCATGTTCGGGCCGGGATGGAAGGAAGGATGTCCGAGTTGCTCGTACCTGTCGGATTCGTTCGATGCGGTGACCACGCACATCCGGCAGAGGGATACGACCCTGGCGGTGGTCTCGCGCGCGACCTGGCCGGAGATTGAATCGTTCCAGAAGCGCATGGGATGGCGCTTCCACTGGGTGTCGTCGTTTGGAACGGATTTCAATTACGACTACCAGGCTACGGCGCGGAAAGACGAGACGGGGAAGACGTATTACAACTACGAGCTGACGGAATTCCCTTCGGAGGATCTTCCGGGAATGAGCGTGTTCTCCAAGCGCGATGGCGAGATCTATCACAGCTATTCGTCGTACGCGCGCGGGCTCGACATTCTGCTGCCTACGTACAATCTCCTCGACCTCACGCCCAAGGGTCGCGATGAAGAGGGCTTGCCGTGGCCGATGGCGTGGGTGCGGCATCACGACCGCTATGCCGACTCGCAGGCGGAGGCGTCGCACTGCTGCGCGGAGAAATGAACATTCGGGACTTCCCCATTCTAGCCGCACAGAACGCGGCTAGGATGGGGCACCCGCAGTATCTCTGAGAATCCGTTCGATCAGTTCATGTCGCCGAGCGAGCAGGCGCCGGGGCCGCGGGGATCGCCGCAGGATCCGCAAGCGTTTCGGGGAGCGGCCGAAGCTGAGCTTCCCTTGGCCGAGACTGCGAACACGGAAAGCTGCGGTTCGAGCTTGGTCGCGTGACACTTCGGGCATTCGGCTTTTTCCTTGCCATAGACGAGCGCCTCGAACGGATGGTGACATTTCTTGCAGATGTATTCGTAGATCGGCATGTTGTAAGCCTCAGAGCTAAAGTCAACGGCATATAAACCACGAAGGGCACGAAGTTTCACGAAGGGTTTCAGAGTGCGGGTTTTCCTTCGTGGGACTTCGTGTTCGTGGTTCAAGGTTTCGGCATCTGACATTCTATTAGAATCAATTTGTGGACGGTTCGCAAATCTCACCTTCCCAAGATAAAGACGCAGCCTCGTGCGGCGCACCCTCGCCTGCGGTGCGGGATGTTGCAAGTCCGTTCCGGGCGCGGTGGTGGTTGCGGGGCGGGCACGTGCAGACGATTGCCAGCTTCCTCATGGGGCGGAGGATTCATTTGCCGCCAGCGGAGGAGCGACTGGTGGAAGTTACGCCCGGGACCAGAGTCCGCTGCTGGTGCCGCTGGCAAACCGATCGCGCCGCGGCGCTGACGCTGATCGCTGTACACGGCCTCGAAGGATCGACCGAGTCGCAGTACATGCTGGGCGTAGCGCGCAACGGGCTGGCCGCGGGAATGAACGTCGTGCTGATGAACCAGCGCAACTGCGGAGGCATGGATTATTGTGCCCCGACGCTTTACAACTCCAGCTTGTCGGGAGACGTAGCGGCCGTGGCGCGCCACGTGGTCGAGAACGATGCGGTATCGCGGTTTGCGCTGATCGGATTCTCCATGGGCGGGAACCTGGTGCTGAAGCTGGCGGGAGAATGGGCGAGCGATGGTCCGCCGCAGTTCAAAGCCGTGGCGGCGGTGTGTCCGGCGATGGACCTGGCGGCGTCGGCCGACGCGCTGCACGAGCCCGTCAATCGCATCTACGAGTACTACTTCCTGATGCAGCTATTTCGCCGGCTGCGAGCCAAGGCTCGCTTTTTTCCGGGACAATTTGATCTGTCGCGGCTGCGGGGAATTTCCAGCCTGCGGATGTTTGACGACCGCATCACGGCTTACTACTGTGGCTTTGCGGGAGCGGACGATTATTATGCGCGGGCGGCGGCGGCGAACGTGGTCGATCGCGTTGCCGTGCCGGCGCTGATTATTCATGCGGCCAACGATCCGTTTATTCGCATGCGTCCGGAGACGCGGGAACGGATTTTGCGCAATCCGCATATCACGTATATCGAAACTAAAGATGGCGGACATTGCGCGTTCATGAGCGAGCCCGACGGCGACGGATACGATGGACGCTGGGCGGAGCGGGAAGTGGTGAAGTTTGCAGGACGGGTTATGTAGGGACGGACGCATTCCTCCGTCCGGCCGCGAAGTGGCTTAAGCAGACGCCGCTCCGCGGCTGGACAGCCGAGGGCGGCTGTCCCCGCATAAAGCGGCTGTCCCCACATACATCTAAGTGTTATAAGCGGCTGCGGCCCGATAATTCCGGGCCGCCTGGACGGGCGAATGCGCCCGTCCCCACACGACCCGTGGCGACTTGGTGGCCGTATTTTTTCATCCAGCCTTTGGCGTGGGTGCGGATGTAGGCCAGGGCGATCATGGCCAGCGTGATTACGACCAGGCCGGCAGTTGCCGTGCCGATCGTCTGGCCACGCTTCGGGAGGATCGACAGGCGTCCGTAGACGAATTCGATGTGCACCCAGTAGACCAGCAGCGAGGTCTGGCCGAGTTGGACCAGCGGGCTGAATCCCCATGGCGCGGCGCCCCAGCGGCACCAGGCATAGCTCGCGGTCAGGATGAGCATCAGTATGCCCACGCGAATCAGAAAGAATTCGGGGCTGGTGTGCCAGTAATCGTAGATGGGATAGATCTGGGTCGGGCGGGCGTCGAGCCAGCGGGAAAAGTCGATCAGCAGCAGACCGGCGACGCCGAGCACGAAGAAGACCTGCGCCTGGCGAGTGCGCGTCCAGTCACTTTGCAGGATGAATCCCACGGCGAGGCCGGCGAAGGCGAAACCGGCCCAGGGGAAAATGGGGAACAGCCAGGCTTGTGGAGTACCGAGGTTGTGCACGCCATTGATGTAGGACTCGATCGGCCAGGGAAGCCAGTCGGGGCGCCAGGTGGTCCAGAGCATCGGGGTCAGCAGGGAGATCACGAGGGCGGTGGTCGAGGCTGCCAGGACTAGAGCTAGACGGGCTCTGGAACTGCCAGCAAAATCGTGCCGGGCTTCGCCCGGCCGGACAGCCCCTTCGACTTCGCTCAGGGCAGGCTTGGGCGGCTGTCCCCACATGGTTCTGCCAGGCTGTCCCCACATTTGTTTCGATACTGACAGCACTAGCCAGCACATCACGCCCATCAGCATCATCGACAGGCCGATGGTGTTGAGGATGTCGACGCGCAGCAGGTCGCTTTTGGGAGCCCAGCCCCAGGCGATGACGTATTCTTGAAGTCGCAAGAGCAGGCCGAAGGCGAAGATTTCGGCGCCGCGGCGAATGGTGGTGCGGGCGATCTGTCCTGCAAGCAGATTCTTCTGGCGCAATCTATCCGTGACCAGGGCGAAGGATATTCCGGCCAGAAACAGAAACAGCGGAGCGGGAAAGGTTCCGCCGAGCTGCGAGTACATGAAGAAGCGGCTCTGGCGCGCCGGTCCGCCGAGCCAGGAATCGTAGCAGTGGGTTTGAAACATGAGGACGCAGGCGAGTCCGCGCATCCAGTCGATGTAGGCGAGGCGGGATTTGGGCGGGACGAGGGACGGCATGCGCGGAAGGGGCAAGTATAACGGCAGGGAGCCAGAATTACCGCAACTTTCCCCGAGTAACCGGGTTTTTAGCCGACGGTTATCCCCGTTTATCGCGGGATTCCGGCTAGTCGACCCAGAAATCCAGAAATCCAAGTCTTGAATCGTTAACTTTCAAGCAGCACATACAACCTTCTCGGTCACGCACTTGATCGAAGAAGGGAATAAGCCGTATAAGCTAAGACGCAGCAGAAATTGTTCTCTGCAGGGGAGTTGTCATGGTGAAGAGTAGGGCACTCGTGTGTCTGTTGGTGGTCGCGGGGATTTTCTCCGGCCTTAGTTATGCGGCATCAGCCTCGGCCGACCGCATTACGGGCGATCTCAGCAGCGGCACGAAGATTCAGCTCAAAGGCAATGTGCACGGACTGGCAAGGCCAGAATTTGACTTGGGACGCGCCGATAGCAGCCGCATGCTGCACGTGGTTTCGCTCTCTTTCCATCCTTCGGCAGCTCAGCAGCAAGACCTGGATCTTTTCCTTTCCCAGCTCGCAGACCGCTCCTCACCCAACTATCACAAGTACCTGACGCCGGCCCAATTCGCCGACCGCTTCGGCATGACGCAGGACGACATTAACAAAGTTGTGGCCTGGCTGCAGTCGGAGGGCTTTATCAACATTACCGTTTCGAACAGCCGGAACATGGTTTCGTTTGATGGAACGGTGGCGCAGGTGGAGTCGGTTTTCGCGCTCGAAATGCACAACTATCTGGTGAATGGAGAGGTGCATCTGGCCAATGCCGGGGAGCCCTCGGTTCCGGCGGCGCTGGCCGCGTCTGTGCTATCGGTGGGACATCTGCATGATTTTTCGCCGAAGCCGAGAGTCAAGATGCGGCCTCATTTTACGTCGTATATCAGCGGCAACCATTTCCTTTCCCCCGCAGACTTCGCCACCATCTACAACGTCACCCCGTTGTATACGGCTGGGGATACGGGATCGGGCCAGAAAATTGTGGTTGTTGGACAGAGCACGGTGTTGGCCAGCGATCTGAATAATTTCCGCAGTGCGGCGCAGCTCCCGGCCAGCACGGTGACGATGAATTCGGCTTTGGTGGGCACAGGAACGGCCACCCGATGCGGAGGCGATGAGGGCGAATCGGATCTGGATCTGGAATGGTCGGGGGGCGTGGCCAAGAGCGCCAGCATCACCTTCGTTTTTGCTCCGCTTTCAAATGGAGATAGCTGTGCAAACCGGCAGGGCTTGAATGTTTGGGACGCGTTGCACGCGGCGATCGAGAACAACGTTGCACCGTTTATCAGCACCAGCTACGGCTATTGCGAATCGAACACGGTAGGCATACCGCTGGCACGGGCACAGACCTATCAGACGTGGGCAAAGCAGGGTCAGGCGCAGGGGCAGACGATAACAGCGGCGTCGGGCGATGCGGGCGCGGCCGATTGCGATACCTTATCCCCGGCAACAAATGGCCTGGCCGTGGATGTCCCCGCCTCGATTCCGGAAGTCACGGGGGCGGGCGGGAATGAGTTCACTGGCGATAGTCCCACCTACGCCAGCAACAATCCACAACCACCGGGCGACAATCCACCTTACTGGTCAGGTGCCGGGGCCTCGAGCGACACAATTTCCTCTGCTCAGGAGTACATTTCGGAGGAGGCGTGGAATGATGACGCGGCATCGATCGCTGCAAACCATACTTTCTCGGCCTCGGGCGGCGGCGCCAGCGCCTTTTTCTCCAAGCCCACGTGGCAGACCGGGAGCGGAGTGCCAGCCGACGGCAAGCGCGATGTGCCAGACGTCTCCGTCAACGCATCGGCGGATCATGATGGGTATCTCGTATGCTCGGAAGACGACGGCAGCGGAAATATCGTTGCCACCTGCACCAATGGATTCCGGGACTCCAGCAGCAACCTCGACGTCGTGGGTGGGACTTCGGCGGCGGCGCCGACGTTTACCGCCATCCTGGCGCTGATCAATCAATATGTGGGCAATGCGCCTCCGACAGGACTAGCCCCGGTCAATCCCATGCTGTATAAATTGGCGGCCGGATCGCCGAGCCCGTTTCATGACGTGACGGCCGGGAACAACATTGTTCCTTGTACGACAAGCACTCCCAACTGCACGTCGGGCACGATGGGATTTTCAGCGGACGTGGGGTATGACCAGGTGACGGGCCTGGGCTCTCCGAATGCGAATGCTCTTGCGCAGGCATGGGCAGCAACGCTTGCGGAGTTTACCGTGACGGCGGGGGCGCTCAGTCCCGTGAGCGTTGCCGCGGGAAGCAGCACGACGAGCACGATCACGGTCACGGCGCTGACTAATAATGGAACTACCTTCACGGGCGTGGTGAGTCTCAGTTGCAGTGGCTTGCCGACGGGTGCAACCTGTACCTTCAGTCCGACCAGCGTTGACGTCACCAGCGCGATTCCGTCCCCAACGGCGCAATTGACGATCACTACTCCAGCCAACCTGGCTGCGTCGACCACTCCAGTGACGGTGAAGGGAGTCTCAGGCGCGGTGTCGGCCACCGGGAGCGTGAGCCTCGCGGTCACAGCCACTACGCAGACTTTTTCGTTGAGCTCGCCTACTGCTGGCGGCACGCTTAGCGTCGCCCAGGGCCAGGTCACCGGAGCGGTGAACATCACCGTGATCAGCTCGAGCGTGCCTTCGTTCGTGATCTCCAGCGGCTCGGGGCAACAGACCGTGCTGCCGATCACCTACACGTGCTCGGGACTACCGACGGAATCGAACTGTTTGTTCAGCCCGGGCACAATGAATACGGCAACCACTAGTTCCCCTACGCTGACGTTGACGATTCAAACGACGCCGCCGACCGCCAGGTTGCAGCGGCCGCTGGATCGCGGCACACGGATCTTTTATGCGGTGCTGCTGCCAGGATTGTTTGGGATCGTGTTGACGTTCAGCGGGCGGAAACGATCGTTCGCGGCGGGACGCATGCTGGCGTTGCTGATGGTTCTGGGATTCTCTACGGTCTGGATGGCTTCCTGCGGAGGCACATCGGGCGGCGGGAGCAACAGCAATCCCGGGACGCCGATTGGATCGTACCCCATCACTGTGAACGCCACCACCGGCGGCGCGAATCCAATTACCAGTTCGTTGGCGTTTACGCTGAGTGTGACCCAGTAGGATGTGGAATCGAAGGGAAGCGCTTCGCTGCGGCGGGGCGCTTTTTTGTTTTGCCGTCCCTGCCCGTGCTGCGGCCCAACAAGCCTGCGGCCCGGTAAGTCTGGGCCGCTTGGACGGACGAATGCGTCCGTCCCCACATGAGTCTGCGCCGCCGGACAGCCGAACGCGGCTGTCCCCCATGAGCTGTGGTGGCTTTGAGGATTTTGCTTTTTCCATTCCATCTGCGAAACTGACCACTGGTTCTGAGAACTGAGAACTGAGGAGTGCCTCAGAACCGCCTCCGCCCATGGGCCGCATCCACGTTCTTTCCGAAACTGTCGCCAACCAGATCGCCGCCGGTGAGGTGGTGGAGCGGCCTGCGTCCGTAGTGAAAGAGATGCTGGAGAACTCGCTCGATGCGGGAGCGACGCGGATCAAGATCAGCGTGGAAGCCGGCGGGAAGAAGCTGATCCAGATGACCGACAATGGCTGCGGCATGGTGCGCGACGATGCCATGCTGGCCTTCGAGCGCCACGCCACTTCGAAAATCAAAAACGCCGAGGATCTGCTGAGCATCGCCACGCTGGGATTTCGCGGGGAGGCGCTGCCTTCGATTGCGTCGGTCTCGCGGTTGCGGCTGGAGACGCGCGCCGCGGAGGATCCGGCCGGCACCGTGGTAGAGATCAATGGCGGAAAGATCGCGCGGGTCGAAGAGGCCGGCCTGCCGCTGGGAACGTCGATCACGGTGCGCGATCTGTTCTTCAACGTTCCGGCGCGAAAAAAGTTTCTGAAGACGGAGTCGACCGAACTGTCGCACATCGCGTCGCTGGTCACGCATTATGCGCTGGCGCATCCTGACAAGCATTTCGAATTGCATTCGGCATCGAATGCGTTGCTGGTCGCGCCTCCGGTGGCGGGACACAGCGAGCGGGTGTATCAGGTCTTCGGGAAAGAGACTCTGGATCAGCTGATTTCGATTGCTTCGCGGCAAGCGCTGGAGCGCGTGGGATTGCCGCAGCCGCCGCCGTGGCGGCGCCAAGAGCCTTCCTGGGCTACGGCAGACGATCTCCAGTCGGAAGCAACGCGGGCAGGAGTGCCCGCGCCACACTTGCCCGAGCTCCACGAACCCTTCGGCGAGATGCGGATTCACGGCTTCGTTTCGAAGCCGGAGATTCAGAAGCTGAATCGCAATTCGATTTTCGTGTTTGTGAATGGACGGCTGATTCGCGACCGTCTGGTGCAGCACGCGCTGACCGAGGCTTACCGCAACATCATTCCGCCGACGGTGTACCCGGTGGTGCTGCTGTTTCTGGAGTTGCCGGCCGCCGAGGTGGACGTGAATGTGCATCCCTCGAAGACCGAGGTGCGCTTCCGGCAGCAGACGGCGATGCACGATTTTGTGCGCGATTCGGTGCGGGCGGCGCTGATGAAGGCGCGTCCGGTGCCGCAGTTCGTGGCCGAGATTCGCGCGCACGCCACGGCGGGGCAGGCTTTGACGCCGGGTGCGTTGACGCCGTCTGGAACAACGGCTGCGCTACCGAATGCTTTAGGGGACGAGTCAAAACCCCCACTTCTCCCAACATCGGGGAGAAGTGGGGCACCCTCCTTCGACGGCGGCTTCGCGCTGCATGCGCCCATGCAGCTTCCGATTTCGGCGCGACTGCAGTTCGAAGGCGACATTGCCGTCGAGGCGAATGCGGCTATTCCCGTGGCGCGAGGACTGGAGAATGCTCCGCTCGAAATGGCTGCGGCTCCGTCCCTCCCACCTCGGCAACTCGATGTGATTCCCGATCATGGCTGCGCGCCCGCGCTCGATGTCGGCGAGGAAGAGCCGACGCTGGCCTCGCTCGCCACGTTGAAGCCGCTGGGGCAGATTCGCAATTCGTTCATCCTCGCGGTGAATGAAGATGGGCTTTGGATTGTAGACCAGCATGTGGCCCACGAGCGCGTGTTGTTCGAGCGGGTGCTACGGCAGCGAGCGGCGCAGAAAGTGGAGAGCCAGCGCCTACTGATGCCGATTGTGCTGGAGTTGTCTCCAGCGCAGCAGGCGGTGTTTACCGAAATTTCCGAAGAGTTGCAGCACAACGGATTTGAAGCCGAGCCCTTTGGAGCGCGCAGCGTTGCGGTCAAAGTGGCGCCGGCAGGAGTGGAAGCGTCCGCCATCGAGCACATGCTGCATGAGCTGATCGATCAGTTCGCGCGCGAAGAGCAATCGCTGAACCTGGAGAAGATTCGCACGCGCATTGCGGCTTCGATTGCATGCCATGCGGCGATCAAGGTCAACATGCCGCTGGAGCAGAACAAAATGGAGTGGCTGCTGGCGGAACTTGCCAAAACCGATCATCCCATGTCGTGTCCGCACGGAAGGCCGGTGGTGCTGCGGTATTCTGTGAAGGACATTCAGCGGGCGTTTAAGAGAATCTAGCTGCTCAGCCGTCAGCCGTCAGCCGTCAGCTATCAGCAAAACCAGTTGTTTTCACTGAGACCTGACGGCTGAGAGCTGACAGCCGGTATTTATGACTGATCTCGAACTTCAACAACTGCGGCGCGAGAAGTGGCGGCTGGAGGGTAACGCCATCCGGACGATCGAGGCGGCGCGCGCGTTTTTGGAGGATGTGGGATTTTGCCTGATGTATCCCCAGCGGCCGGCGCTGCTAGTGCCGACATTCATTGGGGCGTTTGTCGGAAGCGACGACCGCTTGCCGGAGTGGCAGCATGCGTTCAAGGATCCGCGAGCCACCGAGGCAACCGAGTTGATGGTGCGCCTGCTGCGTGAACGGGCGGCTTTTGAGGCCAACCTGTTCGAAGAAAATAACGGCTTCCTGATTGCGGCGTCAGTGTTTCCTTATTTTTACGCACTCACAGGAGAACGCAATCCGAAACTGGCGCCGAAGGCCGGATCGCGGTCTCCGTACTCCGCGCTGGCGTGCGACGCGTTTGCGCTGATCCAGCGCGAGGGTGCGCTTTCGAAGCAGAAGTTGCAGGATGCTCTGGGTGGGAGCGTATCCCTGGCCGCGCTCGACAAGGCTCTGGCGGAGTTGTGGTCGAAGCTGCGCATTACCCGCGTCGATTACAAAGCCAGTGAAGGCTCGGTGTGGGATCTGCTGTACCGGTGGGCTCCGGATGCGGTGAAAGAGGGCGTGGGATTGTCGGTGCAGGAGGCGCTTACGGCCCTGGTATCGAAATATCTGGATTGCGTGATCGCGGTCGAGCAGGCGGAGCTGGAAACATTCTTCGGAAATTTCGTTGCACGATCGAAAGTGAAAGACGCAGTGAATGCGCTGCTGTCCGCGCGCGAGTTGAGCTTCGTGCATGTCAGCGGGAAGTCGATGCTGCAGATCACGCCGGAGAAGGTAGCATTTGTACCGGCTCCGCGCGGAGCCGCACGATAATTTCTTATTCGTCATAGCGCCGGCATCCTGCCGGTTGTCGCGAGGGCGTCTCGCCCTCGCCGTGGCGACGGGACGGCGGCGCTACCAGATCATGTCGGCCGAGCTCAATCTCAAACCTTATCGCGGGCGGCTTGCGCCTTCTCCGACTGGACTGCTGCACGTGGGGCATGCGCGCACTTTCTGGACCGCAGCGCAGCGGGCGGCGGAGCGCCATGGAACGCTGATCCTTCGCAATGAAGACCTGGATCCGCAGCGCTGTCGTCCCGAATTCGCGCAGGCGATGATCGAGGATCTGCATTGCCTGGGTATTTCGTGGGCGGAGGGGCCGGATTGCGGTGGGCCGTTTGCGCCTTACGTGCAGAGCGAGCGGCGGAGCTGGTATCTGAACACATGGAAGACGCTGCTGGAGCGCGGGATGATTTATCCGTGCACGTGCTCGCGCAAGGATGTGGCGCAGGCGGCGGGGGCGCCGAATGATTCCGATGATGAGCCGGTGTATCCGGGGAAGTGCCGGCCGCAGGGACAGCAGCGGAGGTTCGCTCCGCTTGACCGGGTCAGGGACCCGGTCCCACACGAGCAAAACCGGACGGCCGAGGCGGCCGTCTCCACTTGGACTGCGCCTGCTGGCGTGACCTGGCGGTTTCGCGTTCCTGACGAAGAGGAAATCTGTTTTACCGATCTGCATTTGGGACCGCAACTCATAGTTGCGGGGCGCGATTTTGGGGACTTCATCGTGTGGCGGCGGGACGATGTGCCGGCTTATCAACTGGCGGTCGTGGTCGATGACGCGGCCATGGGCATCACCGAAGTCGTGCGCGGCGCCGATCTGCTGAAGTCGACGGCGCGGCAGATTCTTTTGTTTCGGGCACTGGGGCTCGCGGTTCCTGATTATTATCATTGCGACCTGGTGCGGGATCGGGCGGGGGTGCGGCTGGCGAAGCGGCATGATTCGTTGAGTGTGCGCCGGTTGCGGGAGTTGGGATTCACGGCGGAGCAGGTGCGGGCTGGCGAGATCGGGGACCTCAGCGGCTAAAGCCGCTTGTTTCTTTCTGGCGTAACGGCACGACTAAAGTCGTGCCCGTCACAACTCCCGATAAGTGGGCAGGGATTCCTCCTGTCTCGCTGCGCTCGCGCGTCGGAATGACAAGAGCACAACGCTTGCGCGTCGGAATGACGAAGTAAGCGTGTACAATCTTGCTTCGGCAATGAGCGAACATTCCACGCACGAAGCTCGCAAGCTGATTATCGCCATCGATGGCCCGGCGGGCGCCGGCAAGAGCACGATTGCCTCGCGGCTCGCCCGCAAACTGGATTACGTCAATCTCGAAAGCGGAGCGATGTACCGCGCGCTGGCGCTCAAAGCCATTAGCAGGGATATGTCGCTGGACGACGAGGCCGCGCTGGTGAAACTGGCGGAAGGGTCGCACATTCGCCTGGAGCCAACGCTGGGTGGGAATCGCACGCTGCTCGATGGGAAAGACGTTTCGTCCCGCATTCGCGAGCGCGATGTGACCGAGGCGGCTTCGCGCGTGTCGGTGCATCCCAAGGTTCGGGAATGGATGGTCGAGCATCAGCGGGCCATGGGAGCGGGCGGCGGCATAGTCATGGAAGGCCGCGACATCGGGACGAAGGTGTTTCCCGACGCGGAATTGAAAATTTTTCTCGACGCCGATCCCGTGGTGCGCGAGCAGCGCCGCATGGCCCAGCAAAAAATTGTGGGCGAGGTGACGGCCAGCGTGGCTGCCGATCTCCGCGAGCGCGACCGGCGGGACCGCACGCGCGCCGCTTCTCCGCTGGTCGCTGCAGATGATGCCGTGGTGATCAACTCGACGGCGATGAGCGAGGATGAAGTGTTAGCGAAGGTGGAAGGGTTGGTACAGGGGAAACTGAATCAGTAGTTTCAAAGTTTCGATGCATCCACGCTGCCGGCGCAACCTTGAAACCCTGAAACTTTGAAACCTGCCCCTCCTCAGTTCTCCGTCGGTTCCACTTTGCTTTTCGGGGCGGGCAGGGATTTGGCTGGCTTGCCCGGGACCGCGGGCGGCACGGGCGGGGCGCGTATCGGAGGCGCGGCGAATCTCGATTCCGTCGTGTTCGTTGTTGATCACGATATGCGATGAGCCATTGCCGACGCTGCCGCTGGCGCGCGATTCGTGCTCGTCGTTGTTCACCTTCAACTCGGGAAAGTCGGACTGAATCTCGCCGTCACGGGTGCGCGCGTCCAGGCGGAATCCGGCCTTGTCGGGCAGGCTCAGTTGCACGTCGCCGCTGCGGTTGTCGATCTGCACGTTGCCGACGGTGCGCATCCCAAGTTCGACGGTGCCATCGTCATTCTGCAGGCGCACGTCGCCGGAGACGCCGTCGAGCCGGATATTTTTCGAGCGCGTGGTCAGGTGCACCGGCCCGACGATCTGATCGGCGTGAAGGTCGTCGGAGTCGAGATCGAGCGAGCCATCCATGCGGGAGAATTCCATGTTGGTGCGCGAAGACTTGAAGGTCACGTCTTTCGCGATGCGCTCCAGCTTGACGCTTTCCTGGAATTCGCCGTCGAGTTGCACCGAGCCCTTCACGTCGGCAACGGAGACTTCGTTGAGGCGCGCGTCCACATGCACGTCGCCGGTGATCTGCTCGATCTTGACCGAGCCCTTTTCCTGGCTGATTTTCACGTTGCCGGTGATGTCGTCGACGGAAGTATCGGAGTGCTGCGCCGAGATGTCGACATTGCCGTCGCGTCCGCTCACGTTAACGTCGCCGCGGTGGGAAAAAATGGTGACGGCAGCTTTGCGTGGAATCGAAATATCGAGATCGGTCTGCACCGGATGGTCGCCCGCGCCTTCGGTCTTGGCATCGACGGTGACCAGGCCGCCGATCGCGGTGATGGTGGGGCGGGTTTCAGTGTTGTACTTGTCGGCATCGGTCTGATTTTCGGCGCTCACGCGCTTGCGCACGACGACCTCGATTTTGTTGTTATCGGAAGCGTGGACGCTGACTGCTCCGCGCGCGTCGATCACCTTCAGGCTGGCGCCGGCGGGGAAATCCTGGCTGAGCGTGTCGTTGAAGTTAAACGTGTCGCCGCCAAAAATGGGAACGTTGAAATCGTCATTATCGATGTTGAAGTTGTCGCGCAGGCCCGACCAGTTCACATGTTCGAGTTGGGTCGCGGTCAGGCCGAAGACGACGATCATGATGATGAGCAGGATGCCTCCTGCGCCGATGCCGGAGGCGCGCGTGCCTTCGCGCTGCGCCTGCTGATGCTCGATCAGCTTCATCACGCCCCAAAGAATCAGCAACAGGGGCCAGTAGCTGGCAAACAGGTGCCCCAGGCGGCTGACCGAAAGAACGTGCATCGTGGTCAGCAGGAAGACCGTGCCCACGATGATCAGCACGAACGGTCCAGCAAACGAGCGGTGACGGCGGGGCGGCAAGGGCGCGACCGGAGGCGGAGGTACGACGGGGCTAGACATTTTTCACCTCGCCGGAAGAAGGTGGCTGCTGGCCTTGCGGAGGCACCGGGGGAGTCTGCGGAGTGCCAGCATATCCCGATGGTCCGGGCGGCAGTGGACCGACGTGTCCGGTGGACGAAGCGTTGCTCTGCAACAGCTTGACCACGCCGATCACCAGCAGGATGGCTGGCCAGGTTCGTCCGAAGCTGACGCGCGAGACGCTGTCGAGCAGGAAGAGCACGCCCAGGGTCACCAGCATTGCCGGAGCCATCACGCGGCGGGTGCGGCAACGTTCGCACTGACACAAGACCCGGCTCGAGCTGATCAGGCCCCACTGTTTGGCGAACATCCAGACCCCGAAGAAGATCAGGATCAGCGGCCAAAAGCGGTCGAGCCCAAACTCGAATAGTCCGGCAGTGTGCAGGAGAAACAGCACGCCCAAGCCGATGAGAACCACGGCGCCGGCGGGAATCTTAGTGGTTTCGATTTTTTCTCCGGCACCGAAGGTAGCGGCCAAGCCGAAGGGATCGGGCGCAGGCTCGCCGCTCTGCACCGCCTTGGCAGTACGCACGGCGTCGATGATTTGGTAGACGTAAAAGAATCCGGTTGCGATTGCGAGGACGGTGATTACATACCAGGGAAGATCGGAGCCCATGCCGATGATCAGCAGCACCATTACGACGAGGTGCGCCAATCCTTTTGCGTACTGTCCGGCATAGACGGCGCCCACGCCGATGGGGAAGAATCCGGCGAGAATTCCGGCCACTGTAGGATTCGGTCCGGCGTTGATCGGCGGCCGCGGCGGTGCGGCATACGACGCCCCGGGCGGATAAATAGTTTGGGCCGGAGGAACGAATCCGGCAGCCGGGGCTGTGCCTTCCATGCGCGCGGCCAGGCAGGCTTCGCAGTAGATCACACCGCGGACGTCGCGGGTGCACTGGTTACAAAGTGGCTTGCCGCAAGTGCGGCAGAAGGCCACTGCAGCAACATCGTTGTGCGTGGCGCAGTTCATACGAACCTCCTGTCAGTGGTCACCGACACTACAGGCAGATCGCAAGAGTTGAGACATGGACCCTTGTGAAGGCTGGCCAGAATGAGTTGGTTCTCCGTCTGGCTGTAATTGCGTTCCTCTTTCTGCTCGGGCTGTTGTGTTGTGTCGTTCTTGTGTTCCTTTTGCTTGGCTGGTTCGGGCTCGGCCACGGGAGCGAGGTTGCGCTTGATGCCGTGCAGCGCGGCCTGCAGCTCGAGGACGGGGCGCACGTTATCGAAATAACGCACGATCCGAGCCTGCGTATTGTAGTACGTGTGCCGGATTGCAGCCGGGCGCAAGTCGATTGAGCGAATGTCGGCGGGTTTCACGCCGGCGACTGTCAGTCCCACCGACAGCGCGAAAAATGCCATGCCGAATGACATGGCAAAGCGCGGCTGGCGGACCAAGGCCCAGATCGGTTCGAGGAACGAAGCCTGCACATGCTCCAGCCACGAAACTCGAGGCTGGCGAGCCGGTGCGGGCGCCCACAGGCGTTGGGTGTCAACGCCCGTCGTGGATGCCAGGATATTCGAGACCAGGCTGGCCGGAGGTTCCACCTCCGTGAGACCCTTCAGCCAGTTGCGGCCCGCCTCAGCTTCGGCGAGCAGCGGACCGCACGCCCTGCAACTCTGGGCGTGGGCCTGGAAGCGGTCGAGTGCGGCCCCGCTCAGAACGCCGTCAAGCGCGTCAGAGAGCAGCTGGTCGAACTCGTTACACTGCATTCCGTTTCTGGTCGCGTCTGGCATCACATCACCTGCCTATAGGTACGTTGTAGAAGGCGCGCAAGTTCCGCGCGGCCGCGATTTATTCGGGATTTCACGGTACCCTCCGGAACCTTCAGAACGGCGGCGATTTCCTTGTAGTCCATATCTTGTAGGTCCCTTAGAATGACAGATTCCCGGAGTTCCGGCGAAAGTTTGCCCAAGGCCGCGTGAACCAGTCTCAGAGATCTCGCGGCTGTGGACGTGGGCGTCCGGGGGAGCCGATTGGTCAGGAATTTGCTCACTGAGGGGCTGCGCGTCCTCGTGATCCGACGCCGTCGAGTCCAGGGAGTCGGTCATCCGGTCCTGCTTGGTCTTGCGGAAATGGTCGACCAGCAGGTTGCGGGTGATGGTTGTGACCCAGGTCACGAACGCGCCTTTGGTGTAGTCGTAACTGGAAAGAGTGCGGAACATCTTGATGAAGACCTCCTGGGTGAGGTCCTGGGCATCGTCGCCCGATCCGGCGAAGCGGTAGCAGATGTTGTAGATTCGCCGGTTATAGGGCTGCACGATTTCCTCCCAGGCCGCGGCGTCGCCGGCGATGCAGCGACGGACCAGCATGGCAACGACCTGGGCGTCTTCCACTCGCACTCCCCGGAGAATTACGAATTCCTGAATGAGACTGAGCCTTGAGAACCGAGACCGCACAAGGCCTTCACAGCACAGTACGTGTTTGTCAGCCTAAAAGTTCGACGGTGAACCCGAGCATCTACGAAACAGGGAATTGTAGCAGCGGAAAGAGTGGGTGAAAGTGCGCGGGACGGTTAGTGTCCCAGTTCGTCGAGGCTTCACCACGGAAGCAAAGAGTCACGGAGTAATTCAATCAACCGTGTTCTCAGTGTCTCCGTGGCTCCGTGGTGAGAACTGGGCGAGTGAAGCTGGGCTCCTGGGAAGCAATCCGTTACTCAGCTGGTGAAGTAGTCGACCGTCACAGGATTTTCGAAGAGCGAGTAGTCGCGCGTGACCACGGTGATGCCGCTTTCGGTGACGAAATAGCGCTGGCGGTCGGCCTCGGCGTCGTAGCCGATGGTGGTGCCTTCCGGAATGTGCACGTCGCGGTCGAGAATGGCTTTGCGGATGCGGCAGCGCCGGCCGACGCTGACGTGCGAGAACAGAATGCAATCGTCCACTTCGGTGTAGGAGTTGACCCGCACATCGGGCGACAGCACGGAATTTTTGACGGTGCCTCCGGAAACAATGCAGCCAGTGGAGACGATCGAATCGAGCGCGGTGCCGGTGCGCCCGCTTTCCGCAAACACAAACTTCGCCGGCGGATACTGGCGCTGGTGGGTGCGGATGGGCCACTCTTCGTCATAGAGGTTGAAGATCGGCGATACCGAGACGATGTCCATATTCGCCTCGTAATAGGCCTCGAGCGTGCCCACGTCGCGCCAGTAGAGCGCCTCTTTCTTGTTCTCGTCGACGAAATCGAAGGCGTAGACGCGGTAGTCATCTACCATCTTGGGCAGGATGTCTTTGCCGAAGTCGTGGCTCGACTGATGGTTCTCCGCGTCCTTCAGCAGCACGGGGATAAGCACGTCGGCGTTGAACAGATAAATGCCCATCGAGGCGGCAACTTTTTCGGGATTGATCGGCGAGCGCAGGGCAGTGGTTTTCGGCTTCTCCTCGAAGCCGAGGATGCGGTGATCGCGATCCACGTCCACAATGCCGAACTGACAGGTCTGCTTGGGATCGATCTGGATGGTGGCCAGCGTGATGTCGGCGCCCGAGTCCTTGTGTCGCTTCATCATCTTGCCGTAATTCATCTTATAGATGTGATCGCCGGACAAAATGAGAACGTGCCGCGGCTGCTCGGAGCCGATCGAATAAATGTTCTGATAGACGGCGTCGGCCGTGCCCTGATACCACTGGTCGCTGACCCGCTTCATGGGCGGCAGCACCTCGATGAACTCGCCCATCTCGCTGCCCAGGATGTTCCAGCCTTCGCGGATATGGCGGTTGAGCGAGAGCGCCTTGTATTGCGTGAGGATGTAAACCCGGCGCAAATCGGAGTTCAGGCAATTGGAAAGCGTGATGTCGATGATGCGGTAGATGCCGCCAAACGTGACTGCCGGCTTGGCGCGATCGCGGGTGAGGGGATAAAGCCGTTCGCCTGCGCCTCCTGCCAACAGAACCCCGAGAGTGTCTTTCATTACTGACCCTCAGATTCCGTACACTGCTCCCCAACGGAATCTTATGTTTCGCACGGCAGATGCGAAAAGAAAACTATAGATGGTAGCACAGCTCAAACTTGCCGGCGCTCCGCCAACCAGCTCAACATATAATGCTTCGCAAAGCTTGCAAATATTCTAGCCTGTGGAGACAAATTGAAAACGAAAGTCGGGTTGCGTCCGCCAGAAGATACAAATCCCTCCACCAAAGAAAATTCCCGGGCCGATCGAGCGCTCGGATTGGAGCGCGACATCACACGCCGGGACTTCTTGAATTCGACTCTGCTGGCTTCCGGAGGGTTGCTATTGAGTTCGGCATCCCCAGCGCAGATTCTGGCGCAAAAATCTTCAGACGGGACAACTGGAGACGACTGGACCGGCTACGGAGGTGTTGGCGACTACGCGAATTCGAACGGCAACACGCTGCAGGTGCTCGAGGCCGGCCACCAGATTCGGGATGGAAACTTTGAAAGCCTTCCCACCAGCCTCATCGATACCGGGGAAATTTACGACTGCGTGATCGTCGGCGGGGGCATTAGCGGCCTGGCTGCGGCGCTGATTTTTCGGCAGCTCGCCGGCCCCGAAAAAACCTGCCTGGTTCTCGACAACCATCCGATTTTCGGCGGCGAGGCCAAGCGCAACGAATTTCTGGTTGAAGGCCACAGGCTAGTTGCGCATCAGGGATCGGCGCTGTTTCAGGTGACCTATCCGCACAGTTTTATTACGCGCTTCTACGAGTCGATCGGGCTCAAAACGCTGCGACTCGAATATCAGAAGTGGGCTGGACCCGAGCCAGAAATTGCGCTGGCCAAGACGCCTTACCTTGGCTCCGAGCCGTATGGAATGTATTTTGGGGCGAAATTCGGGCAGACGCAGGGCATGTGGTTGACCGATCCGTGGGGAAAGAAGCTGGAAGGCGCCCCGATTCCGGCAAAGACGCGCGAGGAGCTGTTGCGGTATCAATCGGCCGACGCGGCGAGCGAGCAGATTCCGCAGTATCGCGGCGACACCATCTCGCGCCGTCTCGACGCGATCACGCTCGAACAGCACTTGATGGAGCGGCACAGCGTCAGCCGCGAGACCGTGCGTACCTTCCTCTCCGAGGAAGGCGGAGGCTTCGGTCTCGGTCCGGACGCGCTCTCCGGATATACGGCGTATGCCTTTGATGGGCTGGGGCCTTTCGAAGAGGATGCGACGCAGATGTTTCCCGATGGGAACGCGAGCATCGCGCGTTTAATCGTGAAGACGCTACTGCCGGAAGCGATCGCGGGGAATGCTTCAGTTGAAGAGGTGTTCCGCAATCGCGTGACTTTCGCCGCGCTGGATCGCGCGGGGACCTCTACTCGCATCCGGCTGGAATCGACCGGGGTATGGGTGAAACACGATGGCGATCCGGCGAAGGCAGAGTCGGTGACCATCGCCTACACCTGCGGAGGAAAAACGTATCGAGTCAAAGCGCGTTCGGTGGTCATGGCGGGCGGTAGCTGGACGACGAAGCACATTGTTCACGACCTTCCCGATGATCGCCGAGAAGCGTATGCGCAGTTCTATCGCTCGCCTTGCATGGTGGCTAATGTCGCAGTGCGCAACTGGCGGTTTCTCTACAAGATGGGAATTTCAGGGTGCCAGTGGTTCGGAGGACTGGGGAGTTATATACAGGTGCGCAAGCTGGCGCTCTGCGGCGCCGACTCCTCGACCATCGGCCCGGATTCGCCGGTCGTGCTCACAGTGAAAGTTCTGTACTCTTACCCCGGCCATTCGACCGAGGAGCAAGGGCACATGGGCCGCGGCGAAATGATCTCGATGCCGTTTCGCGAGTACGAACGGCAGATTCGCCGGCAGTTCACCGACATGTTCGCAAAGTCAGGGTTCGATGCGAGCCGCGACATTGCCGGCATTATCCTGAACCGTTGGGGACATGCGTATGCGAGCCCCGCTCCCGGGTTCTATTTCGGCAAGGAGGGAAAGCCCGCGCCTGGAGAGGTTCTTCGAGCCGCACCCTTCGGACGGATCGCGTTTGCGAATGTGGACCTGTCAGGAATGCCCGATCACAAGTCGTCCATCCTAGAGGGAAAGCGGGCGGTGGAACAACTCTTGGATCAGGTGTTGGGATAACGAGTCTGCGAAACTGAGGGGGCAAGCCGAGACCGACGCTGGAAAACTTGAAACTCCCTCACTTGTCCTTTTTATCTTCGTCGAGCCTGATGCGGAGCGACTTCAAGAACTTCAAATCCTGATCGCTGACCTTCAACTCCGGGTTGGTCGACATAGTGGCGACCAGAGAAGTCTTGTCGGGCATCTTTTCGCCTTGCTTGCTGACGCCAATCGTCGCTTCCAGGACGAGAAATATGTCGTAACCGCCCTCTTTGATGCGGGAAACGACTTCGGAAATCTGCTCGGAGTCGGACAAGGATTCGTTGATAGCGTCGCCGAGCTCTTTCATCAGTTGCTTCAGTTGTGGATCCACCTGAGTCCCCTCGTATAGAGCCAACTTATCACGATCCCGGACTACGCGCGAATTGCGCGCACGTCGAGATATTCGCCCTTCACGGCCGTGGTTCCATCCGCCGCCGTATTGTGTTCTGCCCACAAGCTCTCCAGTTGCGACGCCAGAGATTGCTGCCCCGCCTGGTCGAGCCTGGAAAATGCCATTTGCGTCGGTCCGAAGTATTTCCGGAAAAATGTAACCGTCTCCCGGGGCGAGAAAGGATAGGCAAAGTGCAGGTGTTGCTTTGTGCAATTCACGTTCGTCGCGCCTTGTGCGAAACGCTGCCGCACCGTAGGCTCGTCGCCCCAGAGCACGGGCGGCGGGACCGGCGGAGGCGGCACCAGTTGGGCCGTGACCTTGAACGATTTGCCGACAAACCCTTCTGGTGTCCAGTTCGCCATGGCGATCAGGCCGCCGGGCTTGCACACTCGCAGCAACTCGGCCGCAACTTTCTCGGGACGCGGAGCGAACATGGCTCCGAACATGGTCAGCACGACGTCGAAGCTGGCGTCGGCAAAGGGCAGGTCTTCCACATCCGCCTCTTTGAAAGCGATCTTCAGCTTTTCCGAATCCGCGCGCTGGCGTGCCTGCTCCAGCAGGTTCGTGGCGATGTCAACGGCGGTCACGGATGCACCGGTCTTTGCGGCGGGGAGCGTTGTGTTGCCGGTGCCGCAGGCAACATCGAGCACAACCGCTTCTGGCGGAATCCCGATGCGATTTACGAAGTTTTCCGCCTCTTCAGCGGAGTAACTCGCAATTTTTCCGAAATCGCCGGCCATCCAGGTCGCTTTCATGCCGGATTTGAGTTGGGTAAGGTCGGGCGCGGAAGTCTGCATAGGATACTTTCACTCCTTTAGATGCCCCAGGGTCCCGAACGGTTCGCTACTGCAGAGGCGCTATTGTAGCGCCGCAGGCTGTTAAAATCGAGGGCGTGAGCAATCTTTCCACCTGGCGAAAGGCTGGAGTCGTGGCCCGCGTTGCTGGTCAGCAGGCACAGCGCAGCCGCACTTTCAACGCGCTGATGGGCGCCGCTCGCACTACCGCCCGATCTCTTACCCACGCCATGCACCAGCTGTGGCTCGAAGTCACGGGGGTCCTTTTTCTGATCATGGCGCTCAGCTTCGCGGGCGCGACTTTCAAGGAATACAGAAAATATCACGCTGGACGGGGCGGGCCGGCCGAGTTGGGATTGCTATGTTTCTTTACCCTTGTTTTCTCCTGGTTCGGCCTGAGTTCATTCTGGAAAGTCAGGAGGAAGAGCCCACGTCCCTAGACTTCATTCACGCGAAGAAAAGTTGAGCCTCTTTCGGTGAACCCGATGACCCAAAAATTAAGTCCTGCCCCGAACGCTCCCCCCGAGATTGAAACTTCCTCCCACATTCCAGTGAAGCCGCTCTACACGCCGGCCGATCTCAAGGGCTCCGACTACGAGAGCGAGGTGGGATATCCCGGGGAATATCCGTTCACCCGCGGGGTGCAGGCCACCATGTACCGCGGCCGCCTGTGGACCATGCGCCAGTATGCGGGTATGGGCGACGCCGAAGAATCGAACAAGCGCTACAAATATCTGCTGGCGAACGGCACGACTGGCCTGTCGGTCGCGTTCGATCTGCCCACGCAGATTGGCATGGACTCCGACCACCCGCTGGCGGCAGGCGAAGTCGGCAAGGTCGGCGTGGCCATCGATTCGATCGAAGACATGCAGCGCCTCTTCGACGGCATCGAGCTGACCAAGATTTCTACATCGATGACCATCAACGCGACGGCGTCAATCCTGTTGGCTTTGTATGTGGCCGTGGCGCGGCGGCAGGGCGCCGACGTTCGCAAGCTTTCCGGCACGGTGCAGAACGATGTGCTGAAGGAATACATTGCCCGCGGGACCTATATTTACCCACCGCAGCAGGCCATGCGCGTAATCACTGACATGTTTGCCTGGGCGAATGACAACGTGCCCGACTGGAATACGATTTCGATCTCCGGCTACCACATGCGCGAAGCGGGATCGACCGCCGTGCAGGAGGTCGCGTTCACGCTGGGCAACGGCATGGCGTATGTGGAAGCGGCGATCAGAGCCGGGCTGGATATCGATAAGTTCGCGCCGCGGCTGTCATTCTTCTTCAATGCGCACAGCAATTTTCTGGAAGAGGTAGCGAAGTTCCGCGCGGCGCGCCGCATGTGGGCGCGGATCATGCGCGAACATTTCAAGGCGAAGAATCCGCGCTCGTGGATGTTGCGCTTCCACACGCAGACGGCCGGCTCGACGCTGACGGCGCAGCAACCGGAAAATAATATTGTCCGTACCGCCATTCAGGCGATGGCGGCCGTGCTCGGTGGAACGCAGTCGCTGCATACGAATTCTTACGACGAGGCCCTCGCCCTGCCCACCGAGCAGGCGGCGCGCATTGCGCTGCGCACGCAGCAGGTGATCGCCTACGAATCGGGCGCGCCGCAAACCATCGATCCCCTGGCCGGATCGTACTACGTGGAAACGCTGACGACTGAAATCGAAAAGCGCGCGGCCGAATACCTGGGGAAGATTGAAGTGCTCGGCGGAATGCTGAAGGCGATTGAGCGCGGCTATGTGCAGCAGGAAATTCAGAATGCGGCTTACGAATATCAGCAGCAGGTCGACAATCAGGAAGCGATCGTGGTCGGCGTGAACCGATTCGAAGTGGAAGAGGAGAAGCCAATTCCGATTCAGCGCATCGATCCGGCGCTGGAACCGAAGCAGATCGAACGCGTGCGGGCGCTGCGCTCCAAGCGCGATGCCGGACCGTGGAAGGCGGCGCTGGCAGGGGTGGAAGAGGCTGCGCGCTCGGGCGCGAATGTTATGCCGCGAATTCTGGCCGCGGTCGAGGCCTCGGCGACTGTGGGAGAGATTTCCGACGCCATGCGACGCGTGTTCGGGGAGTACAAGGAAGCGGTGGTGATCTAAAGATTGTTGAGTTTTGATTGTTGATTGTTGAATAAAAACCGCGGCGCCTGCCAAAGAGCTTCATTCAACAATCAACAATCAATCATTCAACAATTCTTCAAGCCGGCTGGGCTTCCATCTCGGCGACGGCGGCGTCGAGGTGCTTCAGCGTTTCTTCGATGGTCAGCGAATACATTTCGCGTCCTACGCCTTCGCCTGCTTCGAGAGCCGACTTCAGGTAATGCCCCGCAATTTCTACCCCTAACGCATCTGTAATCATCCTGCCGGTACGCTTCTTGTATTCCACCCACGCCGGATGCGGCAGCGCCACCCAGACGGTGCGTCCATCGACCAGAAATTTGTAGTCGACGGCGTCGGCGTGCCGCGTGGCGATGGCTACAATCTGCGACTGATAAACGCAATGGACCTGTTTTTTCGTCCAGCGGTCGATGGCAGTGGAGTTCTCAAACATGCTTAAAACTATAGCGGAGAGCTTGTGCGGCGAGCAAACCCAAGGGACTCAAAAGTGTGGAGCGGGCACTCTTGTCCACTGCTTTTGGGGTTGGTTGTGCTCTTGGTTTTGCTCATCGCTGACACATAGATCAAAATCAAGATCAAAGGCAAAATCAAAAGCAGCGGGCAGGAGTGCCCGCTCCACATCTGTCCACATCGGCTGCTTCGGTTAACATGGACATGTGCTGACCCGGGCTCCGCAAACCAAACAACTGAACATTCTTCGCGCGCATCATTTGAGCGCGCTGCCGTGGCTCGTCCACGGATTCTCTACCCGCGCCGGAGGATTTTCCCGCGCCTATGGCAAAGACGACCTCAATCTCGGCTTCACGAAAGACGATTCCCGGGCGGCTGTTGAACGCAACCGGGCGGCGTTTCTGCGGGCGATCGGAGCCTGCAGGGACGGCCGCCCCTTCGACAAGCTCAGGGCCGGCTCTCGGCTGTCCGGTCGAGCGAAGCTCGACGGCGCGGCTGGCTGGCCGATGATCACCGTGCAGCAGATTCATTCCGACATCATCCACTGCGTGGACGCGATTTCGCACGCGCCGCTCATCGGTGATGGGCTGATCACGGCGACTCCCAACCTGCTGCTGGCCATTCAGACGGCCGATTGCCTGCCGGTGATCCTCGTCGACACAAAACACAAAGCCGTTGGCGTGTTTCATGCCGGCTGGCGCGGCACGGTGAAGCGCATCGTCGAAAAAGGCGTGGGCGAAATGTTTCGCTGCTTTGGCAGCCGTGCCCGCGATCTCAAGGCCGCCATTGGCCCCGGCGTTCAGGGCTGCTGCTACGAAGTGGGCGAAGAGGTGCGCACGAAATTCGAATCGCAGTTTGCCTATGCGGCGAGGTTGTTTCGCGAAGTGAAAGATTCTGATCCGGTGCGCGAAAAGTATCCGCTGCTGTTTCTGACCGCCCGAGCTCCCGGGCATAGCGAACTGCCAAAGAAAATATTTCTAGACTTGGTGGAAGCCAACCACCAGCAATTGCTCGCGGCGGGTGTGCCGAAGAAAAATATCGAAGCCTCGCCGCTGTGCACGAACTGTCATCCGGAATTGCTGTTCTCCTATCGCTCTGAAAAAGGCAAGACGGGCAGGATGATGGGCGTGGCTGGGATCAGGCACTGAGGTCGGGGAGGCCCATTGAACCTAAAGCGCACTGCTATTTCGCTGCTTTCGATCTCCGTCGCTATGAACGCCGCGGCCCAGGTTTCTTCGACCCGCATCGATGCCATCTTCGCTCCCCTGAAATCCAGCAACGCTCCCGGCGCCGCCGTTCTCGTGGTCCGCGATGGAAGGACCGTGTTCCGCGGCGGATACGGCGTCACCGATCTGCGGACCATGCACCCCATCACACCGCAAACCGATTTCCGCCTCGCGTCGTTCACCAAGCAGTTCACCGCCGCCTGCATTATGCTACTGGTCAAAGACGGCAAGCTGCATTACGACGACCACCTCACCGATATCTTCCCCGACTTTCCAGCGTACGGGAAGCCGATCACGATTCGAAATTTGCTCAATCACACCTCCGGCCTGCCCGATTACGAAGACATTCTGACGAAGCAGTATCCCGATACGCCGGACGAGAAGATTCCGCAGATTCTCGACGCCGGTGTTCTGAAATTGCTGGAAGAGCAGCGCGCGGGCAAGTTTCCGCCCGGCGCCAAGTGGGAGTACAGCAACTCGGGATATGCCGTGTTGGCCATGATCGTGGAGAAAGTTTCCGGCAAGCCCTTCGGCGAATTTCTGCACGAGAGAATCTTCGTGCCCCTGCGGATGACGCACACGCTGGCCTACGAAAAGGGCAAGAACGAAGTGCCGCTCCGCGCTTATGGCCACACAAAAGAAAAAACCGGCTGGCACGAAACCGATGAGAGTTCGACCTCCGCGGTGCTAGGCGACGGCGGCATTTATTCCTCGATCGACGACCTGGCGAAATGGGACCGTGCTTTGTGCGAGCACACGCTACTCAGTGCAGCGGAGATGGGGCCGGCACTGACTCCGGTGCAGCCCACGGGCGGGGCGGCGAAAACTCCCGACGGCCCGAATGTCAGCTATGGGTTCGGATGGTTTGTCGACCCCTACCGCGGGCACAAGCGCATGTCGCACGATGGCGAGACCATCGGATTCCGCACCACGATCCAGCGCTTTCCTGACGACAAGTTGACCATCATCGTGCTGGCGAATCGCACGGATGTGAATCCGGAGAAGCTGGCGCTCAAGGTGGCGGACTTGTATCCGGATAAGAAGACTAACTGAGCATGGCGGCCGTTAGGGCAACGTTAGACGTCAAGCCAGGGAGGGGTGATTTTACCGAGTTCCGCAAAGAGCGTCGTGGATAGCGCTCGCGCCCTCAAATGGCAACGATTTTTTCCCGATGCTCACGCCGGTGACGTCGAAGGCCTGCACAAAAATTTCTGTGGCCTGAAGCCGGGTGTCGGTAGCGCACGACGGAATGCGGAATAGCCAGATCTCCTTCGGTCCGACTACGTTGCTGCGGGTGGCTTTTCCGAGCAGAACCGGCTGGGCGGGAGTGAATCCGGTCCTGGCCGGAACCGCCCAGATCTCCACCCGGATTAGATAAGCGCCGTGAATTACGATATTGGGGCGGGCGACTTCTACTCCTAACAGTTTTGGCCTGCCGGCGGCGGGTTGCGCCGACAAAGTTGCCAGGGAAAGTCCGAACACAACGAAGATGGTTTCGAGGAAGCGCATGGGCTTTGCCCCGGGCGCGGATTCGCCGCCTACGCGCTGGGTGGCGCAGAAGTTGCTGGCGGGGCCGGAGCCGCCGGCGCGGCAACCGCCGTGGCTTCGTTGACCAGATCCTTCAATTCCTTGCTAGGCTTGAAAAAAGGAATCTTCTTCGCCGGAACTTCCACGCGTTCGCCTGTCTTCGGATTGCGGCCGACTCGGGGACGGCGCTGGCGCGTGCGGAAACTGCCAAACCCGCGGATCTCGATCTTGTCTCCAGCGCGCAGCGAGCGCACCACGCTGTCGAAAATCGTCTCCACGATTACTTCGCTGTCTTTGCGGGTGAGCTCCGCCAAACGCGAAACTTCATCAATCAGATCAGCCTTGGTCATAACGCCCCTTTTCGCCCAAGTTTTCTCGACGCTCAAATCTCAATCTGCGCGGGCTCTGGATCGGTCGGCCTGGCCCCGCCTGCGCTTGGCTCGCACCAGCATCCATAACCTTCTCAAATTTCAGGGGTTGGATGCAAGTTATGGATTGGGAACATGGGCTGACAAGCCGGAGAGTACCTTTTCCCTGGCAATTCTATCGTGCCCCACTGCCGGCTCTATTTCCAAAGGTAGTAGAACCCGACTTGCTGCTCCATCAACTTCTCACGGCTGGGCAGATATTGCGAAACGTCGCCCAGCAACAGATCCATCAGAGTGCGGCGGTCGCGCTCGGGACGCACCAGCGTGGGTTCGCCTTTGATTCCAACCGATTTGGCCGTGTCGGCGACGGCGGTCTGAAAATCGCCCACCTGGTCAATCAGCTTCATCGATAAAGCCTGCTGACCGGTCCAGACTTTTCCGTTGGCAATGGATTTCACGTCGTCATACTTCAGCTTGCGCCCGTCCGACACCGCTTTGATGAACTGCCCAAACATATTGTCGATCAGCGACTGCATGTAGGCCTGCTCGGCCGGAGTGAGATCGCGCGCAGGGTTGCCGGTATCCTTGAATTCGCCCGTCTTGATGACGACATTTTTCAGCTTGGCCCACTTGAGCAGATCGCCGTAATTCATCCACTCCGCAATCACGCCGATCGATCCGACGATGCTGCCCTCGTCGGCATAAATCTTGTCGGCGGCCGAAGACACGTAGAAGGCTCCGCTGGCGCCGACGGTTTCGATGGAGACGACAATCTTCTTTTTCTTCTCGTTGCGGATGCGTTTTACTTCGCGATAAATTTCTTCCGAAGCGGCCACCCCGCCGCCCGGAGAATTCACGTGCAGGATGATGGCCTTGATCGACGAGTCGTCGCCGAACTTCTTCAGTTCGTCGACCACGGGCTGCGGCGAGAGAATCACGCCTTCCAGATCGACCACGCCGATGCGGTCGCCGCCGAATGTGCCGAGTCCGGTATCAGTCGTACCTGCACGCATCGTCAGATACACCAGGGTGAAGACGGCCAGCACGAAGAGGAAAAACGCTCCTCCGCCGATCAGGATCCAGAGCAGTGTGTGCGAACGTCGTTCCGACATAAGGGAAAGTTTAGCACCTGGGAAGCGCTCATGTTGGATGAGTGCCCTATGTGGGGACAGCCGCCCTCGGCTGTCCGGTCGAGCGAAGCTCGACTTGCTCTGGTGCATCAGGAGCGAAAGAGTCACAACCTTCAGCGCCGCGGGCTGCACGCCGACCTCAACCGGAGTCCGGCAGACATACTCTCCATCGGCATAAACATCGAGCGGATGTCCGGTTTCCACTCGCACGCGGGAAGCGTGAAAGTATTTCACTTCCTTGATGCCGAGATGCCGTCCGGCGTAGACGGTTGGGAACATGCAGAGCAGTTTGAAGGGATCGACGGCGCCGACGATGCAGACGTCGAGAAGGCCGTCGTCCATCTTCGCCTGCGGAGCGATCTTCATCCCGCCGCCGTACTGCGGAGTGTTGGCGAATGCCGCCAGCAGCGTTGGCTGATCGCTGCGCGTGGCCCAGGCGGTTTCTGGCTGATCCGGCGTCAGGATTTTCATGGGAAATGGCACGAAGCTGAAGACGGTTGGGGCAAAGCTGAGAGCGTAGCCGCCATGCCCGCGCAGCCAGCGCGGCAGACGGTTGGCGCGGCGCGTTACCTCGCCGTCAAGGCCGATGCCGGCGACGCAACAGAAGTACCGAGTACCGAGTTCCGAGTCGCCAGCCAGGTCGCCATCGATCGCAGCAATCGTGGCCAGATCAATTTGCCGCGCATTTTGCTGGTCGCCACAAAACCGGCGCCACGCCGTCAGGGAATCGCGAACGCTCTTTAGTCCCAGCGCGTGGGCGAAATCGTTGCCGCTGCCCGCGGGCACAACCAGCATGGGCAGCCGCAGGTTGACTAGCTGCCCGAGATGGCGATGAACCGTCCCGTCGCCGCCGAACAACAAAACCACGTCGGCCTGGTCGCTAGTGCCCGGCAGGCCGATGCGCCATTCGATGGTGCCGTCATTTTGAAAGAGCTTCAGGTCTTTGGCAGAACATCCCAGCCCGAGAATAGCCGCCGCCCGCATGCGGGGAGAGAGTAGCAGAATTCTGCATCGGAGACACAGGAAAGACTTCATCCGGCTGTCATCCTGTCTCCAACGACGCTGCACCCTGTCAAGGGTTTTGTGGCGACACATCTGCGTGGACGCTTTGGGTTTTACCAAAGCGCCATTTCGCTCTCATAGAACGTGTTTGATGTCCAGACCAAGCTCGTCACTCTCTTGAATCTCGCAGCGGGACCTCAGGTCCCACCATCCATCTCTTCGGTACTTGCGCCCACGATTATTCACTTCGATCTCCCTGACTCTTCAGGGAGGCAGGCTGCCCACTCAAGCGCTCGGCTCCGTTACTCGCCGGCCACAGAATGACTCGGGCTCACCTGCATGACGGCCTGACCGAGTTGCGCGTAGGTCCAGTCTTCGCGCAACATCAGGTACAACCGCGTGGCCAACTTTCTGGCCACCGCCACCTTGGCGAGGCTGCGATTCTTGCGCACCGCCAGGCGGCGATAGAAGCGTTTCAGTGGCGGATCGTAACGCGCCGCCGTCTGTCCCGCTTCCACCAGCAAAAAGCGCAGAAACGAACTGCCCTGTTTGCTGATCTTGCCCAGCCGCTGTTTTCCGCCGCTGGAATCTTCGCTCGGAATCAGGCCAAAATAACTGCCCACTTGCTTCGCTGATTCGAATCGCTCCACTGGTCCTAACGTGAGCACCATGGCCAACGCCGTTACCGCTCCCACTCCTGGATGCGTCATCAGCCGCACCGCCTCCGGCCGCTGCCGCGCTTCTTCCCAGACTTGCCGGTCCAACTCGCCGATTTCCGCTTCCAGCCCGTCCAGCGCTTCCAGCAACCGCTTCCGCCGCTCGGCCGCGTAGGGCAGCAAGGGCAACTGCTCCAACTCCTGGCGCCCTGCCTTGCTCCACAGCTTGCGTTTTTTCTGCACCCCGTGACTCAGCGCCATGGCCTGCAGCTGATTCTTGGTGCGCGTCCGCGCCTGCACCTGCTTGTGGCGATGCATCAGCAACTGCCGCACATCCCGCACTTCCAGGCTCGGCACCCAGATCTTTGGGAAACGATCTTGCCGCAACAACTCCAGCAAGTGCTCCGCATCCCGCCGGTCCGTTTTCTGCTTGCGCACTACGCTGGCCCGGATCTTGGCGGCATCGCCAAACCGCAGTTCCATGCCCAGTTCCGCCAGCAACCGCTCGAACCACGGATAATGCCCGCAGGCCTCCATCCCCACCAGCACTTCCTGGCCCGCCAGCGACCGGTAAAACTGCTCCGCTTCGGCGCGGTGCTGTAACCGCTTTTCTTGAAGCTCTCCCGTTCGATTGTCAAAGATCGCGACCTGCTGAAACCCAGGATGAAAATCGCATCCTATAATCAACATGACGTTGGCTCCTCTCACGGGCCTTGGTCTTGTTCATCGCATACCAATCTACTCGCGACGGGCCAACGTCGTTATGCAATCAAGCGAGGATTTTGCTTCGCAGAATGCGAAGCAAAACCGCAGTCGAAGGACCCCGTGCCCGAATACCACGGCTGCGACTCATCAAGGAGTTCTCTTATGCATCACCGGAGTTAGAGATTTCGGGGAGAATTCCCTGATGGGTCAGTTGCATGGTATGCCCGTAAGGGGGGCCTTCGACTTCGCGGAGCGATTCGCAAAGCGAATCGCTCTGCTGCGCTCAGGATGACAAGGGGAATGAAGTATCCGCGAATTGCGCTGACGTCCTAGCGCTCGCCCGGACAGCCGAGGGCGGCTGTCCCCACATGGTCACTGCTGCTTTCGTCCTCCCTGATCAACGACCCGCACTTTCTTCATCCGCTTCCCCACACGCAACGTAAAGTAGTGAGCCATGGGGACATCCGCAATGAAGTTGCTCTCGCCGATTGCCGCTCCGTCGATGCTAACTGCACCGCTCCTGAGTTTAGTGGCAGCCTCGCTATTTGAACTGGCAAGGCCTGCACGCCGAATCAGCTTATCCAAGCGGATGATGATTCGCGTCTCGGTATTCAGAGTCTTCCGGTGGACAACAACGGCGGCGCCGTGGTGTCGGCCATCGGGGTCGACTTGAACCTCGGCACTGTCGACGTCAACGGATTCCACATCCTCCGGCACTTCATCCTTTTGGAACTGCTTCGCCCAGTCCTCGCCTGCCTTTTCCGCTGCTTCTGGCGAATGGAAATCCGTCACGATCCGGCGCGCCAAATCTTTTTTCGCCTGCATGGGATGCATGTCGCGCTTCATCTTTTCGATCTCCGCGACTTGCACGTCGGTCAGCAGTTCGTAGTAACGCCACATCATTTCGTCGGAGATGCTCATCAGCTTGCCGTACATCTCGAGCGGCGGTTCGTGGATGCCGATTGCGTTGCCCAGCGACTTCGACATTTTCTGCACGCCGTCGAGGCCTTCGAGAATCGGCGTGGTCAGGACGACCTGTGATTCCTGCCCGTAGGCGCGCTGCAGTTCGCGTCCGACCAGCAAATTGAATTTCTGATCGGTCCCGCCGAGTTCCACGTCGGCTTCGAGCGCGACCGAATCGTATCCCTGCACCAGCGGATAGAGCAGTTCGTGCACTGAAATCGGTTTCTCTTCCTGAAAGCGTTTGTGGAAGTCCTCACGCTCCAGCAGTTGCGACACGGTGTACTTTGCCATCAGGCGCACGAAATCGTCGGCCGTGAATGCACCCATCCAGCGGCGGTTGAAATCGATCACGGTCTTCTCTGGATCGAGAATCTTGAAGACCTGCGCCTTGTAGGTCTCCGCATTCAGTTCGATCTGCTCGCGGCTCAGCGGTGGGCGCGTCGCCGAACGTCCCGTGGGGTCGCCGATCATTCCGGTGAAATCGCCGATCAGAAAAATCGCGGTGTGCCCGAGATCCTGAAAATGTTTGAGCTTGCGCAACACCACCGTGTGGCCCAGATGCAGGTCGGGAGCGGTCGGGTCCATGCCCAGCTTCACGCGCAGCGGCTTGCCCGTAGTACGCGACTTTTCCAGCTTGGCGCGCAGTTCGGCCTCGCGGATAATTTCCGCGGCGCCTTTCTTGAGGTACGTCATTTGTTCGTCGACGGGAGCGAAGGTTGACATGAGAAAGGACATTATAAGGAATGCAGAAGGCAGAACGCAGAATGCAGACGTTAAAATTGATCGCGCTGTCGGTTACGGCCTGAATACGACAATGACATTTTCCCTGCGTAAAGCCGTTGCTTGCGATGCCCCGCGCCTGCGGGAAGTGATTAAGGCATCGGTGCGCGGGCTGCAGGCGGAAGATTATTCTCTCGCGCAGATCGAGGGCGCGCTGCAAAGCGTGTACGGGGTCGACAGCCAGCTTATCTCGGACGGCACTTATTTCGTGGCCGAGATTCCTGAAGCCGCGGGCATGCAGATCGTGGCGTGCGGCGGCTGGAGCAAGCGCAAGACTCTATACGGAGGCGATCAGTACGCAGGACGCGAAGATGCGCTGCTCGATCCCGCGCGCGATGCGGCCAAGATCCGCGCGTTCTTCGTGCATCCACGGTGGGCACGGCAGGGATTGGGCAGCTTGATTCTCGAAGCCTGCGAGCAGGCCGCCATTACCGCCGGCTTCACCCGTCTGGAGATGGGCGCAACCTTGAGCGGGGTAGCGTTCTATCGGGCAAAGGGATACGTCGAGATTGAAAATCAGGCCGTGCCGTTGGGCAACGGGGAAGTCTGTAGCTAGATGGCGCAGTCTCGGAGTATTGCTCTGCGCAACTCTTGGTTACAGAGTGGTTGCAGAGCAATACTCCGCGACCGCCATTCGCCATCACTGCGCCGCTTCAATTTCCTTCCAGCTACTTCGAAGTTTCCACCCAGCACGATGTTGATTGCTTCCGTATAGGCGATATGTTCCTGCTCAAGAATGCGGGCGGCGAGCGAGTGCTCGTCGTCATCGTCGAGCACGGGCACCGCTTTCTGCACGATGATCGCGCCGTGGTCGAGTTCCTCGTCCACAAAATGCACGGTGCATCCGGAAACCTTCACTCCGTAGACGAAGGCCTGTTCCTGCGCCTCCAGACCGGGAAAAGCGGGCAGAAGTGATGGATGAATATTCAAAATTCGATGAGGAAACTGCTGCACGAACCATGGCGACAGCAGCCGCATGTATCCGGCTAAGCACACGAGGTCGACCGCATTCTTCTGCAGAGCCGCGACCACTTCGCGGTCATGCTCCTCGCGCGGCTTGCCCCTGGAAGGAATGACAAGCGCGTTGAGCCCGCGTTGGCGTGCGGTTGCAATTCCGGGCGCATCGGGCTTATTGGAGATGACGACAGCGATGCGCGCATCCGGAATGCGCCGTGCATCGATACTGTCGGCAATGGCGACGAAGTTCGATCCGCGTCCGGAGAGAAGTATGCCGAGAGATTTCATTTCTGGCAGACATCATAATTCAACTCACCGCGGAGACACGGAGGCACGGGGAAAAACATAGAAAGCAAAGCGCAGGAGAAAATGACTGAAAGGACCGCCAAACCAAGAGGGGTTCTCTGTGGCTCCGTGCCTCCGTGGTGACGCTATTATCTGACGGGCGGTATGCTCCTTGAAGTCCGTTGTCCGCTCGCAGAGATTTCCGCCAACAGTTTCTGGTCTTGTGACACCAGGCTTTCCGGGAGCTTGGAATATGCCAATCCTTCCGCCGAACTTTGCCCCTGCCCGATAATGAATTGCACGAACTCTCTGACGGTCTGCTCTCTGGCGGCACTCTTGCCCTGCTTCGGCACCAGCAGAAAGGTCAACCCTGAAATTGGATAGGCATCCTTGGCCGAGGCCGGCGGATCCACGACCGGCGTGCGCACGTCTTTCGCCAGTTCCGGCCCGAACGCCTCGATGGCGGCCGTCGCTCCGGCTGCGCTGGGCTCAACCCAGTTTCCGGCCCGGTTCTGAATGCGCGCCACCGGCAAATTATTTTCTTTCGCATAAGCCAGCTCGACGTAACCGATCGTCCCCGACGTTTGCTTCACCACTCCGGTGACGCCCTCGCTCCCTTTGCCGCCCAATCCGACCGGCCAATTCACCGATATGCCTTTGCCCACTTTCTTTGACCAGTCTTGGCTGACTTTGTCGAGATAGGTGGTGAAAATGTTGGTGGTTCCGCTCCCGTCAGAGCGGTGCGCGACAACCACGGCATGATCGGGCAAGTTGACTCCTGGATTATCTTTCTTGACTTTGGGGTCGCGCCAGTTCTTGATTTCGCCGAGATAAATTCCGGCCAGCGTGGCGGCGCTCAATTGCAGCGGCGCCTTGAGCTCAGGAAGGTTGTAGGTGATGCACACTGGCCCCGCGCTCTCGGGAATTTGCACCAGCGCCGGCATGCCCTGCAGTTGCTGATCGTCGAGCGCCGCATCGCTTGCCCCAAAGTCGACCAATCCCTGTTTGAGCTGCTGGATTCCGCCACCGCTCCCAATCGATTGGTAGTTGATCTGAACCCCAGCATGGCTCGCCTGAAAATCGGCGATCCAGTGGGTCATGATCGGGTTGATAAACGTGGATCCGGCCCCGATGATCTGGTTTTCGTTTTCCGCCGCCCGATTATGCGACGAATTACAAGCGACTGTCAGGAGTCCGGCCAGAACAATACAGACCGCAGCGATTGGGGTGCGATTGATGTTTGTCATCGTGAGCCTCCCTGATGGAAATCGCCGTTAAGATGACCGGACTTGGGCAGGCGAATGTTAAAGGAGTGTGAAAATCGGGGGGGTAGGGATTTAGCTGTAGTTGACCTTGCGCTCGCCCTTCACGATGCGGCCGATGGTGTAGGCCTTCTCGCCCACGCGCTCCAGCACCGATTGCGCCTTCTTGAATTTTGCCGAGGGCACGACCAGCAGCATCCCCAGCCCCATGTTGAAGGTGCGCAGCATTTCTTCCTGCGGCACGTTGCCCAGTTGCTGCAAATGTTCAAAGATCGGCTGCACGGGCCACGTTCCCAGTTCGATCGCCGCCGCCGTTCCGCGCGGCAAGACCCGCGGCAGGTTCTCGGTGATGCCGCCGCCGGTGATGTGGGCCAGGGCCGTGACGCACTGCGCATCGAGCAACTTGCGCAGCGTCGGCCAATAGCTCTTGTGGGTGCGCATCAGTTCGTTGCCGACTTTGTTCTTGATCTCGTTCACATAAGTCTCGGGCGAATAACGCGCCACTTCAAAGAGCAGCTTGCGAGCCAGCGAATATCCGTTAGTGTGCAGGCCGTTCGAAGGCAGCCCGAGAATGATGTCGCCAATCTGCACATCTTTCCCGGTAATGATTTTTTCGCGATCGACCACGCCCACGATGAATCCCGCGAGATCGTACTCGCCATCCGGATAGAAGCCCGGCATCTCGGCCGTCTCCCCGCCGATCAGCGCGCAGCCATTGTGCTTGCAGGCGTCAGCAATGCCTTCGACGACTTTCTCCGCGATCGAGGGATCGAGCGTGCCCGTCGCCAGATAATCCATGAAAAACAGAGGCGCGGCTCCCTGCACGGCGATGTCGTTGACGCAGTGGTTGACGAGGTCGCCGCCGACGGTGGAATGCAGATCCATTTCGAAGGCGATTTTGAGCTTCGTTCCTACGCCGTCCACGCTCGAGACCAGCACGGGGTCGCTGTACTTGGTCTTGTCGACCGCAAACAGCCCGCCGAAGCCGCCGATTTCGCTGAGCACGCCGCGGGTGAAGGTTTTATGCGCCAGATACTTGATCCGCTGTTTGGTGCGGTTGGCGCGGGTGATGTTGACGCCGGCATCGGCGTAAGTTACGGGCGTCGGGCTTGGCGTGGGAGTTTTGGGCACAACGTCTTCCGTATGTTTCGTTGATGTTACGTGGGGTACCGTGCCGGATGCCGCAGCGACAACCTAAGGCCGCTCATTGTAACACGTTCGAAGGAGGCGCTTCCGCCCACGGGAGAGGCTGCGCAAACTGGATTGCGCTGGGAACACTTCTCGCTTCTTCCGCGGACGCGCACGCCCGTTCGCTACCGCTGCCCGGGACTAATGAGCGATGAAGTCCGAGAAGAAGTAAGCCAGAACCCCGAACAACGCCAGACCCGAAATGCCATAGGCGGTCAGAACCCAAGCTCCGCGGCCTTCATAGCGGCGCAGGGCTGAGGTGGTTGTAGTCGAGGTAGAAGACTGCTCGGTAGGAGAAACGACGGGGGCCCGATCTTCCATGCAAAAACCTCCGACGGAAAGATCGTGGCGCAAGTACTTTATGCGTCACGCCTGCCTCGCGTCCCGGCGAGGGCAGGACTATCTGGGCGCGATTTTACCCCGGATTTACGCCTGTGGAACACAAAAATGTGATCGGGATCACAGTCTTTAGGAGAAAATATATGTTCCTGACGAGATAATCGACGATCCTTCTCCCCCGCTTCTGTTTCCTCCGCTGTTTATTATTCCTGGATACCCGAATCTCGTTCCCGGTAAACGCATGGGATAATACCCAAGACCCCTTTTTCCCTATGCGTGATTGTTTAGTTGCCTTTTTCGTTTGCTGTTTGCTGACTGCCGGCGCAAGCTCGCAGCAGTCAGGCCCGGCCACCTCACCGGCGCCAGCGCCCAGTGGCCAGTCGCAGGCACCCACCGCGGAAAAGCATGCGGCTGGACCGGCCGCGCCCACGCCCGAGCCGAAAGGCCATGATTACTCGCGGGAATCTTTTGTCATCGAGCAAATGCACTCGCACTATACCTTCGAAGCCGATGGCACCGGTCGCAAAGAGACCGTCGCCCGCATTCGCGTGCAGAGCGAGGCCGGCGTGCAGCAGTGGGGACAGCTGCAGGAAGGCTACAACTCCGCCAACGAACGCGTGGAGATTCCCTATGTGCGCGTGCTGAAGGAAGACGGCAGCGTCGTCAAGGCGGGCGACGATGCGGTGCAGGATCTCAGCGCCCCGGTCGAGCGCGAAGCGCCGGTTTACACCGACTATCGCCAGAAGCACATCACGGTGCCCGGATTGCGTCCCGGCGAAGTGCTGGAATATGACATGGTCACGGTGATGCACACGCCGTTGGCCGCCGGGCAATTCTGGGCAGAATACGAATTCGATAAAACGAACATCGATCTCGATGAGACCCTTGACGTCGACGTTCCCGCCGGCCGCCCGCTGAAGCTGAAATGCAAGCCGGGCATGGTGCCCAAGATTACGGAAGTGAACGGCCGCAGGATCTATCACTGGTCGAGTTCGCACCTGGAACGTGAAGACGAAGACAAGGCCAAAGAGAAGAAAAAGAAACACCGCCCCGACGACGATCGACCCGATATTCAGTTGACCACGTTCGAAAACTGGGAGCAGATCGGCCGCTGGTATGCGAGTCTGGAAAAGGACCGCCGCGCGCCCACTCCCGAAGTTCGCGCCAAGGCACAGGAACTGACCAAGGGACTGAACACAGATCTCGAAAAGACCGAAGCCCTCTACGACTTCGTTTCCAAGAATT
Source organism: uncultured Acidobacteriota bacterium (assembly GCA_963763795.1). Classification (GTDB taxonomy): domain Bacteria; phylum Acidobacteriota; class Terriglobia; order Terriglobales; family Acidobacteriaceae; genus Sulfotelmatobacter. The sequence continues at coordinate 219,039 of CAVXPP010000001.1, forward strand.
TCCGTTATGTGAGCTTGTCTTTAGGTCTCGGCCGCTACCAGCCGCACGCTGCCTCCGACGTGCTCCACGATCAGTATGGAGACTGTAAAGATAAGCACACCTTGCTGGCGTCGCTGCTTGAAGCAGAAGGCCTGCACGCCGATTCGGTGCTGATCAATTCGAGCCGCAAGCTTGATACCGACGTTCCCTCGCCCTCGCAGTTCGACCACGTCATCACCATGCTGCCTATGGGAAAAGAGGAAGTCTGGATGGACACGACCGCCGAGGTCGCTCCTTTCCGCCTGCTGGCGTACACCCTGCGCAAGAAACAGGCCCTGGTGATTCCTCCCGCGGTTCCTCCGTCAAAAGTGCCGCCGCATCTGGAGGAAACTCCCGCGGACACTCCTATGCCCGACAGTGAGCGTTCCGAGATCGATGGCAAGGTCAACGACATCGGCAAGCTCGAAGCGCACGTCCACTACGAATTCCGCGGCGATGAGGAATTGCTGCTGCGTTCCATCTTCCGCCGCGTTCCGCAATCCAACTGGCAGCGCGTGGCCGAGAACATCAACGCCGGCTTGGGCGGCGATGTTACCCACTTGATCGTCAGCGATCCCGCCGCCACGCGCGAACCCTTCACGCTTTCCTACGACGTAGCGAAGGTGAATTTTCTCGACTGGTCGAAGAAGAAGACGCAGATTGTTTTGCCGCTGGTGCAATTCAATCTGCCCGAATTCGGCGACGACAATGACAATGACGCGGCCGCGGAGCCGTTGAAGCTGGGGCCGAAGGGCGAGTACTCCTACAAAATCAAGCTGGTGATTCCCTCCAAGTACACGGCGCACGTGCCGCTCGAGTTTTCTCTAAAGCGCGACTACGCCGAGTACGATGCGACCTATGCGATCAAAGACGGAGTTTTCACCGCCGGTCGTACTCTGATTCTGCGTCAGGACGAGTTGCCGGTCGCGCGCTCCGCCGATTATGAATCGTTTCGTCGCGCCGTCGGCGCCGATCTGGCGCAGCAACTGACAGTCGAGAGCGAGGTGGCCGGCGCCATCGTCCCTCCCGCCGACATGAAGGCGGACGATCTGGTGGAAAGCGCGCGCGCCGCTGCCGATAACGGGAACCTGCCCGTCGCCGAGGCCCTGCTGAAGCGCGCCACCGAAGTCGATCCCAAGAACAAGTACGCGTGGAACAACCTGGGATTGATTTATTTACAGACGCGCCAGGACGATCAGGCCATCGTCGCCTTCCAGAAACAGATTGAAGTGAATCCGTACGACGAGTACGCCTACAACAATCTCGGTCGCGTCTACTGGAACGATCGCAAGTACGAAGAGGCCGTCAAGGCTTTCAACAAGCAACTGGAGAACAATCCGCTCGACAAGTTTGCCCACGCCAATCTTGGCGCCATGTACGAAGAGTGGCACAAGTACGATTTGGCCGTCCCGGAGTTGGAGAAAGCCGCGTCGCTGACTCCCGACAGCGCGGAGTTGCAGGTCAGCCTGGGCGACGCGTATCTGAATCTTGGTCAGGACGGCAAGGCGCTCGCCGCTTTCGATCACGCGGTTGAACTCAACGCCACGCCGCTGGTGTGGAACAACATCGCTTACCAGTTGTCGTTGAAGAAAACTCATCTCGACCGCGCCCAGCAGTATGCGGAGTCGGCGGTATCGGCGACGGCGGCGGCGCTGCGCAATCTTTCGCTCGATCGCCTCACGCAAAAAGATCTGCCCCTGGTTCCGTCACTGATCGCTTATTGGGATACGCTGGGCTGGATCGAGTTCGATGAAGGCAATCTCGACAAGGCGGAGAAATATATCGGCGCCGCATGGGCGCTAGGACATCACGGCGAAGTCGGCGATCATCTGGGACAGATCTACGAGAAGCGCGGCGAAAAAGATCTTGCTCTGCGCACCTACGCGCTCTCTATGAACGGCTTGCGTCCGATTCCCGAAACCCGGGGCCGTCTCGCGTCCTTAGCGGGAGGAGATGCCAAGGCCGACGCCGCCATTACCCGCTACAAAGATGAACTCGACCATCTGAGCTCCGTCGACCTCGGCAAGGCGAGACAGACCGGCAACGCGGATTTCTTCGTCCTGCTCAGCGGCGGCGCTGGAGAAGTGGCCAAGGTCGATGCCGTCAAGTTCATCAGCGGCGATGAGAAACTGAAGTCCTATACCGAAGCGCTCCGCACCGCCGATTACCATCTCACCTTCCCCGACGATACTCCGGTAAAAGTTCTGCGCCGCGGCACACTCACCTGCTCGGTCACTACCGGCAGTTGCAAATTTGTGATGACGCTGCCGGACGATGTCAGAACAGTCGACTGAGAGCTACCCTGTTGGAGATCTGATCATTTCGTTGACGCAACCATTTTGCTGACGTAAGATTCCGGCTCGATGCCCGCGTCCGTAGAAGTTGCATCCTGAGGAAACGTAATGCAATTGCGCCTGGAGAGCCGCCCTGTCGGCGAAGTCTACGTCATTCAGTGTCATGGCCGGATCGTGGCCGGGAATGAAGTTTTCACCCTGCACTCTCAGGTGGGCGATGCCGTCGAGAAGTACGGCGACGTCGTCTTGCTGCTGGACACCGTCGAGTTTATCGACAGCAGCGGCCTGGGCGCGCTGATGCGGCTGATGCAAGCCGCTCGCGCTAAGGGAGGAGACGTCAAGCTCAGTTGCATTCCGCCCAAGATCCGCAAAGTGCTGGAACTCACTCACCTGCTGCCGCAATTCGAGGTCTACGACTCGATTGAAGAGGCCATCACCGCGGCCTATCTCGGGTCAAAATATTCGCGCGGCAAGGCCGGGGATGCGCGCCCCAAAATGCTTTGCGTTTACGCTTCCACCGACGTCTGTGCTTTTCTGCGAGAAATTTTATGCACGGCCGGCTTCAACGCGCTTACCACCACCAGCGCGGACGACGCGCAAATCCTGCTCAAGGCAACCAAGGCGAAGCTGGTCGTAGTGTCATCGCGGATCCAGGCCATCCGCGGCAAGCCCTTCCGCCATGCGCTGCAGGAAATTGTGCCCGACGTTAAGTTCGTGACCCTGGAAGATACCTTTGGCAGCCAGGATCCCGGCGAAGCCGCCGAAAAACTGCTTAACGACGTGAATGCGGTTCTGGCGCCGGCCGGTTGATGCGTCGCGCTCGCCAGCATCGCTAACCTTTAACTCACGCGACGCTTATGCCACGCCGTAGCCTGCTCATAAACATGCGCGAGCCGCAGCACAAGATCTTCGCGCCAAGGCGGACCGGCAATCTGCAGCCCGATGGGCAAGCCGCCTTGCGTGAACCCGCAGGGAACCGAGATCGCTGGCAATCCCCACACATTGAACGGCCGCGTGTTGCGCAACAGCTTCAGTTCCGCGGGACGCAACGCCTCCGCGTTAGCCCTCAAATCGGCAATCGCCGGAGCGGCCATCGGCGTGGTCGGCGTCACTAGTAGGTCGACCTCGGCAAAGGCCGCATGAATATTTCTGCGCGCTTCCTCTAATTCGCGCCGCCGCAGTATGTACTCAGCCGCCGAAACTTTCTCCCCGTTCCGAATGCGCCGCAAGGTTTCCGCCTGGTACAAGTCGCTGTGCTTCGCGACGTTCTCGGCGTGATAGGCATACGATTCCGCCGCTTGCAGGCTGCGATCGGTCGAGATGTCCAGCTTCACTTCTCGCACGTTCGCGACCATCGCCTCGATGCCGCGCAGGGCGTGCTCCATCGCCGATGCAACTTCCGAATCCAGTTCATCAAAGAAGTACGCTCGCGGCACGCCCACGCGCAGCGCCTTCGCTCCATCCTTCATTGCGGAAACATAGTCGCTCACGGGAACATCCACCGTTGTGATATCCGTCGCATCGTATCCGGCAATCGTCCGCAGCACGATGGCCGCGTCGGCCACCGTTGCTGCCAACGGCCCAACATGATCGAGAGACGCGGATAACGGAATCACTCCGCGGATCGAGACCCGGCCATACGTCGGCTTCAACCCCACGCATCCGCATAGCGACGCCGGTTCGCGGATGGATCCTGCAGTATCGGTTCCGATCGCGGCGCAGGCCAGCTCCGCGGTCACCGCAGCCGCCGAGCCTCCTGACGAGCCTCCGGCGATCCGCCCCAGATCCCAGGGATTGTGCATATCGCCGAAGTGACTCACGAGCGAGCTCGCGCCGTAGGCGAACTCGTGCAGATTATTTTTCCCGAGGATGACCGCGCCGGCCTGCCGCAAGCGGCCCATGACCTCCGCATCTTCAGTTGGAACGCGGTGCTCATAGAGCGCGCTGGCCGCGGTCGTGCGTACGCCGGCGGTATCGATTAAATCTTTCAGGGCGATGGGCACGCCATGCAGCGGCCCGCGCCATTCTCCGCGCAGAATTTCGGCCTCCGCAGCGCGCGACTCGCGCAGCGCCGAATCCGACAACACCGTGATGAACGCGTTGAGCGCCGGATTCAGCTTCTCGATCCGGCTCAGGCACTGTTGAGTGATCTCGACCGGGGAAATCTCTTTGCGCCGCAAGCGTGGCGCTAATTCGGAAATGGAAGTGAAGGCAGTCATAGACCGAGGACATTGTAAAGGCAGTGAGTGCTGCCTTCGCGCGCTCGTTGTCCCTGTGGTTCCGAAATTTTCCAAACTCATCCTGTTTCCCGTTTCATCTAAAGTCTTATAATTGACGAAGTCAGTTCACTGGGGGCAAGAAGAAAATGGCAGAGATGACGATGGCGCCGGCGGCGACGCACGGGTTTTTCATGGACGGCCGGTGGCACGATGATGGCGACATCGTCGAAATTAGGTCTCCGTATGACGGAAACCTGATCGCCCGGGTTACCCAGGGCCGCAAAGAACATGCCGAGGCCGCCATTGCCGCAGCCGTGAAAGCTTTTGGTACCACGCGCCGCCTGCCCGCCTTTGAACGCCAGCGCGTGCTTCGCCAGATTGCCGCCTCGATTTTGGAACGCAAAGAAGAATTTGCCCGCACCCTGGCCCAAGAGGCAGGCAAGCCCATCAAATCCGCGCGCATTGAAGTGGAGCGCGCCATCTTCACCTTCAATGTGGCCGCCGAAGAAAGCACCCGCATCTACGGCGAATTCCTTCCTCTGGATTGGCAGGAATTTACCGCCGGGCGCTGGGGTATAGTGCGCCGTTTCCCGCTCGGTCCGATTGCGGGCATCACGCCGTTTAATTTCCCCATCAATCTCGTCGCGCACAAAGTTGCCCCCGCGATTGCCGCCGGATGCCCTATGGTTCTCAAGCCGGCGCCGCAGACTCCGCTCTGCTCGCTGCTTCTGGCGGAATGCGTGCAGCAGGCGGGTTGGCCCGACGGCGGCCTCAACGTTCTGCCATTGTCGAACGAAGATGCTGGGCTGCTGGTCACCGATGATCGCATCAAGCTCATCAGCTTTACCGGCAGCGTGCCGGTGGGCTGGGACATCAAGCGCCGCGCCGGAAAAAAGAAAGTTGTCCTGGAACTAGGCGGCAACGCCGCGGTCATTGTGCACAGCGATGCGGATCTCGCCTACGCCGCCGAGCGCTGTGTAACCGGCGGATTCGCCTACGCCGGCCAGACTTGCATCTCTGTGCAGCGCATCTTGGTCGAACAGTCCGTCTATGGCAAATTCACCGACTTGCTGGTGGCCGGCGTCAAGCAACTGAAAACCGGTGATCCGCTGAACGAGTCGACCGACGTGGGACCGCTGATCCGCGAAAGTGACGCCACCCGCACCGTGCAGTGGATTGAAGAAGCGGTGCGCTCCGGCGCTCGCCTGCTGTGCGGCGGCCATCGCAAAAATCTCGTGGTCGAGCCCACGATTCTCACCGGCACCAAGCCCGACATGAAAGTGAACTGCCAGGAAGTCTTCGGCCCCGTCGTCACCGTCGAGCCTTATAAGGATTTCGATCAGGTTTTGCGCCACGTCAATCAGTCCGCCTACGGCATGCAGGCCGGCGTATTCACTCGCGACGCGAAGTTGCTATTCCAGGCCTACGAAGAATTGGAGGTCGGCGGCGTCATTGCCGGGGATGTGCCTTCTTTTCGCATAGACCAAATGCCTTACGGCGGCATCAAAGATTCCGGCTTGGGCCGAGAAGGTTTGCGTTACGCAATCGAAGAAATGACCGAGCCCAAGCTTCTGGTAATGAATCTGCGATAGTCTCTCAAGTGCGTCGCACTGTGAGACGCAAATGGTTCGTTCGCGTTGAAAAAATCAACAACGCTTTTACGAATGTGCTCTGCGAAATTTTTTCTTGCGCAAATTTTCAGAAACACGCGACAAACTCTAACGGAGTATTTATAATCTCCAGTTTCGCACTCAATGACGAAAACCTGTGGGTGGTTTCTCGCTCGACAAAACAACCGTCGCAACTAACAGCGGAATTTAACGAGGCAATGCTCCGCCGGGTCTCTTCAAGCCAGATCTCATAAGAGAATGTCGCAGATCTTTCATCGCAGCACGAACACACTTGCTCGTGCCACCATCTTCGGCGCGATTTTTGTGATTGCGGCGCTAGTCTGGGTCGGATACTCGATCCAGGGCTCTCCGTACGTCACGTACGCGGGCGTGCGCAAGCCGCAGCCCGTGCCTTTCAGCCATCAGCATCATGTCACCGGACTCGGCATCGATTGCCGCTATTGCCACACCTCGGTCGAGACTTCGAGCTTCGCCGGCATTCCTCCGACGAAGACGTGCATGAATTGCCATTCGCAGATCTGGACCAACGCCAAGTTGCTTGAGCCGGTGCGCGCCAGCTATCGCTCGGGCCAATCTCTGCAGTGGACGCGGGTTAACCAGCTTCCCGACTTCGTTTATTTCAATCACAGCATCCACGTCACCAAGGGAGTGGGATGCAACACCTGCCACGGTCCGGTCGACCAGATGCCATTGATGTATCAGCAGGAGTCTCTGCAGATGGAGTGGTGCCTGGGCTGCCACCGCGCTCCGCAGAACAATCTGCGCCCGCGCGACCAGGTATTCAACATGCGCTATCAGCCGCCCAGCAGCACGAATCCGGTAGTGGTCGATGGCCAGAGTTATACCGAGCAAGCCGCGCTGGGAGCGGCCTTGGTCAAGAAATACAACGTGCGCAGCGTGATGGATATCACCAGCTGCAACACGTGCCACCGGTAGGCGGAATGCAGAAGTCAGAAGTCAGAAGTCAGAATGCGGAAGTAATCCGGAAGTAATCCGGAAGCGAGGATGCACCAGCCGCGAAGCGGCGGAATGTGATAGCCCGGCACGGAAGTGCCGGTTGGGGTTCCAAAATTAAACGCGAGTCCCGTAGGGACGGCACGCTGGCACGATGAGAATCAAAAGCCCCACCCTCCCGCAAACTACGCGGGAACGATGGGGCACCTGACAATGGAAATGACGAACGATCCAAAAAATAACGGCGCCTTGCGCGAGGACATCTGCCCTGGCAAAAAAACGACGCTGGGCCTGAACTCGGTCCGCGAAAAAATCGACTTTGCCACCGAGCACGACGCGCGCGAAAAAACCGGCCCGCAATATTGGCGCTCGCTCGAAGAACTCGCGGGCAGCAAGGAATTTCAGGAAGCCCTGCATCGCGAATTTCCCAAAGGCGCCTCCGAATGGCTCGACACCGTCTCGCGCCGCGGATTCCTGAAAGTCATGGGAGCGTCGCTCGGCCTCGCCGGCATGACCGGATGCGTGAAGCTCCCGCTCGAGCCCATCGTCCCCTATGTGCGCCAGCCTGAAAATGTAATCCCCGGCCGGCCCATGTATTACGCCAGCGCGATCACGCTCGGCGGCTATGCCAGCCCCGTTCTGGTGGAGAGCCATCTCGGACGTCCGACCAAAATTGAAGGCAACGATCAGCATCCCGCGTCGCTCGGCGGCACCGACATCTTTACCCAGGCTGCGCTGCTCGGCATGTACGATCCCGACCGCTCGCAAACCGTCGTGTCGATGGGCGACGTGCATTCGTGGCAGGGATTTATGGGCGCGATTCGCGGCCCGCTCAGCGCGCAGAAAGCGCTGCAGGGTGCGGGCATTCGCATTCTGACGCCGACGATTTCTTCGCCGACGCTCGCCGACCAGTTGCGCAATTTTCTGAAGGCGTATCCGGAGGCCAAGTGGCATGTCTACGAGCCGGTCAATCGCGACAATGTGCTCGAAGGCGCGAAGATGGCCTTCGGACAGCCGGTTGAGACGCGCTACGATTTTTCGAAAGCCGACGTCATCGTCTCGCTCGACGCCGACTTCCTCTACGCCGGATATCCCGGCAACGTGAAGTACATCCGTGATTTCTCCAGGCGCCGCGATCCGGATAGCGGCAACATGAATCGCCTGTACGTGATCGAGAGCGTGCCGAGTTCGACGGGCGCGAAGGCGGATCACCGGTTGCCGGTGAGGGCTGGGCAGATCGAGGCAATTTACCGGTCTGAAGCTTGCGACGCTTATCTGGCGTAAAAGAGCGTATTCGGAAGAACGCAGGCGAGGGATTTCAAAGGAGCAGGAAAAGTTTGCGTTCGCCAGGCATTGGGCCGGAGCTTTGGTCACACGGGATCGAGCTGCTGGTCCTTGCGGGCGACCATCAGCCGGCAGAATACATGCGTTCGCACACGATTTCAACGCAAGATCCGGCAACGTCGGCAAGACAGTCTTCTACACCGATCCCGTCGACGCGAATCCGGTCAACCAAACCGAGTCGATCAGAGGATCTCGTCGCCGACATGAACGCCGGCAAGGTCGATCTGCTGATCATTGTCGACGGCAATCCTGCCTACGATGCGCCCGCCGATCTGAACTTTGCCGACGTCTTGAAAAGCAGCAAGGTTCCACTGCGCGTGCATCACGGCCTTTATCAGAATGAAACTGCCGAGCTTTGCCAGTGGCACGTTCCGGCGACGCATGAACTCGAGGCCTGGGGTGATGGCCGCTCCTACGACGGCACTGTGAGCATCATCCAGCCGCTTGATCGCTCCGCTTTACAACGGCAAGAGCGCGCTCGAATTTGTTGCTTTGCTCAATGGTCAAACCGACGCATCGGGCTACGATCTTGTCCGCGCCTACTGGCAGAAGCAACACACCGGCGCCGACTTCGAGCAATTCTGGCGCAAATCTCTGCATGATGGCTGGATCGAAGGCACAGCGTTCGCTCCAAAATCCGTAACAGCGAAGCCGCCCGCAGCCGCCTCAAACGCAGCGGGTGACCCCAACGCCATCGCCCTCAATATCCGTCCCGACGCCAGCATCTACGACGGACAATTTTCCAACAACGGCTGGCTACAGGAATTGCCCAAGCCGATGAACAAGCTCACGTGGGACAACGCCATCCAGATCGGGCCGAAGATGGCCGAGCGCCTGCAGATCGCTTCGAAAGATGTGGTCGAGCTCGAACTAAACGGCAAAAAAGTTAGCGGCCCCGTCTGGATCCAGGCAGGACATCCTGACAAGTCGATCACCATCACTCTCGGCTATGGCCGCAAGCGCGCCGGACGCGTCGGCACCGGGCAGGGTTTCAACGCCTACGAACTGCGCACCAGTGCCGCGCCGTGGATCGCATCCGGCGTGCAGATTCGCAAGACCGGAGCAACCTACGAACTCGCCTCCACGCAGGGCATGCAGAGCATGGACACGCCCGATGGCGGCTATCGCCCGCTGGTCCGCGAGACGACGCTCGAGGAGTACAAGAAAGAGCCGACCTTCGCGCAGGAAGAGCAACCCGCCTACGGCCTGTCGCTCTACAAGCCGTATCCCTATAAAGAGGAGATGTACGCGTGGGGAATGGCGATCGATCTCAACAAGTGCGTGGGCTGCAACAACTGCATCCTGGCCTGCCAGTCGGAAAATAATATCGCCGTCGTTGGACAAGAGCAGACCAAGCTCGGACGTCACATGCACTGGATTCGTCTCGACGTCTATTACGAGGGAGATCGCGATACTCCCAAGGCATTTTTCCAGCCTGTGCCCTGCATGCAGTGCGAGAACGCGCCGTGTGAAGTCGTGTGCCCGGTCGGAGCCACCAATCACTCCACCGAAGGCCTCAACGACATGATCTACAACCGGTGCGTGGGGACGCGCTACTGTTCGAACAACTGTCCATACAAAGTTCGCCGCTTCAATTTCCTGCTGTTCCAGGACTGGGACACGCCGCAATACAAGATGATGCGCAATCCCGATGTGAGCGTGCGCAGCCGCGGCGTCATGGAAAAGTGCACCTACTGCGTGCAGCGCATCAACGAACACAGAATCGATGCCGAGACTGCCTCGGTGCGCGAGGGAAAAGACATCCGGGTTGGCGACGAGTTGCAGACGGCGTGCCAGCAGTCGTGTCCGGCGGAAGCGATTATCTTCGGCAATATCAATGATCCGAACAGCAAAGTCTCAAAGCTGAAAGACGCAGTCCGCAATTACGCTCTGCTCGGCGAAGTGAATACCAAGCCGCGCACCACGTATTTGGCGGAAGTACGCAATCCGAATCCGGAGTTGGAAGGATAGAGAATCATGTAGCGACGGAAGGCGCGTCGGTCGCTCGACGCTGACGCTATGCCTGAAGGCATAGCCTGATACGAGTCGCGATACAGATCGCAAAAGGAGGTCGATCAAAGGTTCAGTTGCGGTAGCAAGGGTCAGCTGCAGGTTAGCGGTGCGATAGCAGGGCTCGTATCAGGGCGCGGCTTCAGCCACGCCGAATGAATGCAACTAAAGATGGGGCTTAGCCCCTGAGGGACTTGGCAAGACAGATGCCTGAGCAATACAAATCGGCCACCGATACTGGAACGCGCGCCGGTCATCGAACCGGGCCATACCTTCGGCACGGTCACGGAAAAAATCAGCGCCATCGTGTTGACCCGTCCGGCCACCAACGGATGGTTCATCGGCTTTGGCATCGCCTTCATGCTCACGATGATGCTGCTGTTCGCCATCGGATATCTATTCCTGAAGGGCGTTGGCATCTGGGGCGTGACCATCCCCATCGGCTGGGGCTTCGCCATCATCAACTTCGTCTGGTGGATCGGAATCGGCCATGCCGGCACGCTGATCTCGGCCATCCTTCTTCTGCTGCGTCAGTCGTGGCGCAATTCGATCAACCGTTTCGCCGAAGCGATGACGCTGTTCGCCGTCGCCTGTGCCGGACTTTTCCCGCTGCTGCATGTCGGCCGTCCCTGGCTCGCCTACTGGCTCTTCCCCTATCCCAACACCATGCGAGTGTGGCCGCAGTTCCGCAGCCCGCTCATGTGGGACGTATTCGCGGTTTCCACGTACGCTACGATCTCTGCCCTGTTCTGGTTCGTTGGCCTGATCCCCGATTTGGCCACGCTGCGCGACCGCACGGAAAAACGCTGGCTCAAGATTATTTACGGCATGCTTTCGTTCGGCTGGCGCGGATCGGCGCGGCACTGGCATCGCTATGAAACCATGTATCTGCTGCTGGCCGGATTGGCCACGCCGCTGGTGCTCTCGGTGCACACGGTCGTCAGCTTCGATTTCGCCATCGGCATCGTCCCCGGATGGCACACCACCATCTTCCCGCCGTACTTCGTGGCCGGCGCCATCTATTCCGGCTTCGCCATGGTGCTGATGCTGGCCATCCCGATCCGCAAGATTTACGGCCTGGAAGATTTCATCACCGAACGCCACCTGCAGAACTCCGCGAAAGTCATGCTCGCGACCGGATTGATCGTCGCCTACGGCTACGGAATCGAAGCCTTCATGGGCTGGTACAGCGGCGATCGCTACGACGCGTTTACCCTGTGGAACCGGCTGCACGGGCCTTATGCGCTTCTGGTACTACTCGCTGCTGGCCTGCAACATTTTTATTCCGCAGGTGCTCTGGATCCGCAAGCTGCGCACCAGCCCGATTGCGCTGTTCTTCATCTCGGGCGTGGTTCTGATCGGCATGTGGCTCGAGCGCTTCATCATCGTCGCCGTCAGCCTGAGCCGCGATTTCCTGAATTCGTCGTGGGGCATGTACTACCCCACGCGCTGGGACTGGATGACCTTCATCGGCACGCTCGGCATGTTCCTGGCCCTGATGTTCCTGTTCCTGCGCGTGCTGCCCGCCATCTCCATCTTTGAAATGCGTACCCTCCTGCCGGAAGCGGAGGTGAAGGAATAACGCCATGAAGCGCGATCCCATTTACGGCATCATGGCCGAGTTCGATTCGGCGCAAGCGCTGGTGGACGCTGCCAAGAAAACCCACGAAGCCGGCTACAAAAAAATCGACGCCTACAGCCCGTTTCCCATCGAAGGCCTGGCGGAAGAAATCGGATTCCTTCATGACGAAGTTCCGCTGGTCGTCTTGATCGGAGGCATCATCGGTGGCTGCTCCGGATATCTCATGCAGTGGTGGATGGCGGCGGTCGACTATCCGCTCAACATCGGAGGTAAGCCTCTCAATTCCTGGCCCGCCTTCATCGTGATCACGTTCGAGATGACGATCCTGTTCGCCGGGATTTCCGCGGTCTTAGGCATGCTGGCGCTGAATGGTCTGCCCATGCCGTATCACCCGGTGTTCAACGTGCCGCGCTTCTCCTCGGCGACGAAAGATCGTTTTTTCCTGATCGTGTTCTCTTCCGACAAGAAATACGACGCGGCAGGGACGCGCCGCTTCCTGGAAGGCCTTGCCCCACGCTCAGTTTCGGAGGTGCCCAGCTAGAATGCTCCGCCTCCGCCAATCATGCATTCCATGTGGGGACAGCCGCCCTCCGGCTGTCCGGTCGAGCGAAGCTCGACTGCCTGTCTGGAGTGTGCTCCGAGCGATTCGGCCGGAATTCAGCGATCCCGGCCCTCTTGCTGCTGATCGCCCTGACCTCCGCCTGCCGCATCGACATGCACGTGCAGCCGCGCGAGAATCCGCTCTCTCGCAGCGATTTCTTTGCCGACCAGCGCTCCGCCCGTCCTCTGGTCGAGGGCACCATCGCCCGCGGCCAGTTGCATGAGGACACTTATTTCTACACCGGCAAAATCGGCAGCAATCCCGGCGATGTGATGCCGTTTCCCGTTACCAAAGAAGTTCTCCAGCGCGGCCAAGAGCGCTTCGACATTTTTTGCGCGCCCTGCCATTCGCGGTTAGGCGACGGCAACGGAATCGTTCCGTCTCGCGGATTCTCGCGCAAGCCGCCATCGTTTCATATCGAGCGGCTCGAAAAAGCTCCGGCCGGATATTTCTTCGACGTCATCAGCAACGGCTTCGGCATCATGCCCGACTACGCTTCGCAGATTCCCCCGCGTGATCGCTGGAATATCATTGCCTACGTCCGCGCGCTGCAGTTGAGCCAGAACGCAAAAATGGCGGACGTTCCCGCCGGACAGGAAATTCCTTCCGAGCCGCCGAAAGTTCCGCGAGCCCGGATCGGGCGCGACCTTGCCCACGCTTGCGCCGGAAACCAAATCTGAAGAGATGAAAGAAGAACCGAAATGAGCGCGGCGCCCGCCAACCAACTCGATTTGACGGCTCCGCAGGTCGTAAAGAAGATCGCCCAGCGATCGCTGATCGTGGGCGTCATCTTCGCCATCATCGCGGTGATCCTCGCGGTCGCTAAGCCCGACGAGTTCTACCGCGCCTACCTGCTCGGATTCATGTGCTGGCTGGGAGTTTCGCTGGGTTCGATGGCGATCGTCATGATCCGCCACCTCACCGGAGGCGGCTGGGGCATGGTCATCCGCCGCATTCTCGGCGCGGCCATGCGTACGCTTCCGCTACTGGCCGTCCTGTTCATTCCGATCATCATCGCGGTTCTTCAGCATCGCATCTATCCGTGGGCCATCTGGACCGTGTCGCCGGATGCGGTTCAGGACGCGCACATCCATGAGCACCTCGCCAAGAACAAGTTCATCCTCGACAGCTACCTGAATTCCTCGGGCTTCATCATTCGCGCGGTCATCTACTTCCTGATCTGGAATGTTCTCTCATTCCTGCTCTCGCGCTGGTCGAAGCAGACCGACCGACCCGGCGGTCCCGACAACACGCAGAAATTCAAAGCCGTCGCCGGACCCGGGCTGATCCTCTACGGGTTCACGATTTCGTTCGCCGCCATCGATTGGGTGATGTCGCTCGATCCCAGTTGGATCTCAACCATCTTCGGCCTGATCATCCTCATCGGCGAAGTGCTTTCGGCCATGTGTTTCGCGGTGGTCGTCGAGCGCATTCTCGTCAACTACAAGCCCATGTCCGAGATGTTGAAGCCCGATTTCGTCCATGACCACGGCAAGTGGATGTTGACCTTCATCATGGTCTGGGCCTACTTCAGCTTCTCGCAGTGGCTGATTATCTGGGCGGGAAACTTGCCCAACGAAATCACGTTTTATTTGAAGCGCCTGAGCTATGGATGGGGATGGATCGGCCTGATCCTGGTTTTATTTCATTTCGCGATCCCCTTCGCCATGCTGCTTTCCCGGCCGTTTAAGCGCAACATCCGCAAGCTGGTGTGGGTGGCTACCTTGCTGTTGGTGATGGGCTGGCTGGATCTGCTCTGGATCATCGAGCCGAATTTCTCGCAAGGTTTGAACATCACGATTGCAGATATCGTCGTGCCCATCGCCATCGGCGGCATATGGCTCGCATATTTCTTCCGCAATCTGGCGTCGCTGCCCCTGTTGCCGGCTTACGATCCATCGGCCGGAGAAGTCATCGAAACGGCTCCGAGTCATGGGGCGGGGGCGTCTCGCAACGTATGAGCAACAACATCCATCCCGCGAATCCGAACGGCCACGGCGACTACGAGCGCCGGGATATTACCGTCGCCGGGGTAGCCTATTTTCTGATCGGCCTCGCCGTCGCCGGAGTATTTGTCTACTTCATCGCCAACGGCGTTTTTGCCTATCTCAACAAACGCTTCGAGGCCGAACAGCCCCCGGTCAGCCCACTCGTCACGAGCCCTACGGCTGACACGCGTCGCATTCCGCCGCAATACGGCAACGACTATGAAAAATATTTGAAAGCAGGTTTCCCTGCGCCACAGCTCGAAGTCAACGAGCGCACCGAGCTGAACGGAGAACGGCTCCGCGAGGAAGATACCTTGAGCACCTACGGATGGGTGGATGAGAAAGCGGGCGTAGTGCGCATTCCCATCGACCGCGCCATGGATCTGCTGGCGCAACGCGGCCTGCCCGTGCGCTCCCAGGCCGGAGAATCCGCTGCGTCGAAAGCGCAGCCCGAAAAGAAGGGAAGTAAGCAGTGATCCTTCAGTTTCACAATTCGATGTTAGCAACGACTCATGTGCAAATAGCCCAAGTGGCGACTGCCGACAGGAAAAGATCCCATGTGGGGACAGCCGCCCTCGGCTGTCCGGTCGAGCGAAGCTCGACTAGTTTTTCTACGCGTCCTCTGCGAATCCTCAGCGCCCTCTGCGGTAAGGTCTTTCCCACCGCGCTGCTAGCCACCATAGGCCTGCTAGCTTCTGCGGCTTGGGGACAAGCCATGTCCAAGGGCATCGAATCCCCGCCTGCCAACGTCCGCCCGCCCTATCTGGAGAACGTCGGGATCGAGCAACACATGAATGGCCAGGTGCCGCCCGATCTGACTTTCGTTGACGATACCGGCCGCACCGTCAAGCTCGGCGATTACTTTGGCAAGAAGCCGCTCATCCTGAATCTGGTCTACTACAACTGCACCATGCTGTGCGGGGAAGCGCTGGCCGGATTGAGCGCCGCCATGAAGATGGTGAAGTTTGATGTGGGCAATCAGTTTGACGTGATCACCGTGAGCTTCAATCCGCGGGAGACGCCGCAAATCGCCGCCGCGAAAAAAGCGGAATACCTCAAGCGCTATGGACGTCCCGGTGCCGCCTCCGGCTGGCATTTCCTGACCGGTCCGGCTGATTCCATTAACGCTCTCACCAAGGCCGTCGGCTTCCAGTATCAGTACGACGCGGCGCGCGATCAGTACGCTCATGCCACCGCGATCATGGTGCTCACGCCCCAGGGCCGCATTTCGAAATATTTTTACGGAGTCGATTTTCCGCCCAAAGACCTGCGCATGGGACTGGTCGAAGCCTCGCAAAACAAAATCGGCAACGCCGTCGACCAGGT
>CAVXPP010000002.1:0-459464 GCA_963763795.1 uncultured Acidobacteriota bacterium
GAAGACTTGGTCAAAGCCGGAGTACTCGATCCGACGAAGGTAGTGCGCACCGCTCTCACCAATGCCGGATCCATCGCAGCGCTGATGCTGACCACAGAAGCTTTAGTTGCCGATATTAAGGAAGAAGCAATGGGCGTCCCGGTCGGTGGGCGTGGCGGCATGGGAGATGGGTACTAAGAATTAGTTCCGACATCCACAAGGGCGGGCAACGCGATACTTATGTCCCCCGTTGGACTCTTCAAGTCGGTCGAAGGAATCGTAACGCCACCCCAGGCAGGATTGGAAAGAGAGCTCGCGTTGAAAATAATTGCGGCTTCCGGGCTCGTTTCTCCGGATTAACCAGTCCATGATCACCACCTCCTCGATTCGTGTCCAGCGCACGTCCACGATCCTCCGCCCTGACCAATCGCGCGTTCTTCTCCGTCCGTTCAGACACGAGGATCCCGAGCGATCTCGCAGGATTATCGCCAGGATCATGTCGCTCCCAGAAGACCAAGTTGGGCCACTGCTCGACGAAGTATCCGCTGAATTCTCCCACGACACCAGCAAATCCACAGATCCTTTCTGGAACGGTTCAACAGGTCCGCGATTTCCTATTGACCGAACAGAGCGTCTCCGAACAGAGACAGCTGTTGATAGGTTCCTATTTTGTTTGTGAATACTCCTTAGAATCTGCTGCACTGTTCAATCCTTCCATCGTCCCGCACCCTGACCAGTCTGACCTGCCTTCCAACGCTCTGCGTTTCATCCTCAGCTTGCGTGCCACGGGGGAGGGACATATTTCTTCCATCACTTTTCGAACGGGGATCATCCACGCCGACCATCGGATCGAGGTCCAGCTCCCAGCAGGCTTCCTCACCGAGCCGCGTCACATTCCGAATCTCAGTTACGATAAGGCGCAATTTGAGCGAAAACTCTTTGAGTTGGGCTTGACCAACGAATTTACACGCCAGACGATGGACAAGTTTGGAGAGTCGTTTGGATTGGAAGAATTATGTGCAGGTCTCGAGGAAATGAATCAGTCGCGCGTTTCGGACCGGAACGCAATTCGAGGGATGCTGGCTTTGGCCCGGTCCAACTATGAGGTTCAGTTTCAGCCCCAGCAAGAGTTGTCTGAACGGGTTCTTTTCCCAGCCACGCCGTCGCAACGCAACGGTATCGAAGATGCCCGGTTCGTGTGCTTCAGAAAGATGATGGCTCCCACGTGTACTACGCCACCTTCACGGCATTCGATGGCAAGGTGATTTTGCCCGAACTGGTGGAGACTTCCGACTTCCTGCGTTTTCGATTCATCACGCTGAATGGTCCGGCCGCAGAAAACAAGGGCATGGCCATGTTCCCTCGCAAAATCAATGGCCTTTATGCCATGCTTTCCCGACAAGACAATGAAAACATCTACATCATGTTTTCCGACGACGTGCACTTCTGGCATGAACGCAAGGTGCTGCTTAAGCCGACGTTCCCCTGGGAACTAGTCCAGCTTGGGAATTGCGGCTCCCCCATTGAAACTGAAGCAGGCTGGCTGGTCCTCAGCCATGGTGTCGGCCCCCTCCGAACGTACTGCATCGGCGCGTTCTTACTCGATCGCAACAATCCCGGCAAAGTGATCGGCCGCCTTCATAAACCCTTACTCAAGCCGAATCAAAACGAGCGTCAGGGTTACGTTCCGAATGTTGTTTATACCTGCGGTGCTCTCGTGCACAACAGCGAACTGATCATTCCCTACGCCATGGCCGATCACGCCACTGGTTTCGCCACCGTTCCCCTCGATGAAGTGCTAGCTGCAATGGACTAGGAAGTGCCGCCAAACAGCATGGCAAAGCCCGACAAAAGAGTGGCGATCCTCGCCCGTAGCCTGGCGAACGCCTCCTCGGCAATACGGCGCATGGGAAACGGTAGCTAGCAATATCACCGAAGGGCTCGTTGCCCGCGGGTGGGACATAACGTTGTTCGCGACCGTAGATTCGGTGACTCGCGCTCACCTGCATGCCGTGGTCGACAGCGGGTATGAAGAGGATTCCGCTCTTGATCCCAAAGTAGCCGAATACCTCCACATCTCCGAAGTGTTCGAGCATGCAGCTGAGTTCGACCTCATCCACAGCCACTACGACTTCATGCCTCTAACTTATACGCCGCCTGATCAAAACACCCGTCCTAACCACCATCCACGGGTTCTCGTCCGCCAAAATAATGCCCATCTATCAGAAGTATCGAGATGGATATTTCGTTTCCGTCAGCGACTCTGATCGAGCGCCAGGGCTAAATTACCTTGCGACTGTTTACAATGGCATTGACCTGTCGTTATATCCGTTTCAGGAAAACGGCGGCGATGATCTGATTTTCCTCGGTCGGATCCATCCGGATAAAGGTGTTCATCTTGGCGATCAAGGTTGCTCGTCTCAGCGGAATGCGGTTGATCATCGCCGGCATTATTCAGGATGAGAGCCTATTTCCGGGAACAGGTCAAACCCCATCTCGACGATCGAAAAATCTGTTTATATCGGACCGGTGGATGTGAGCGGGAAAGAACGAACTGTTCGCTCGATCCAGAGCTCTACTGCACTTGAACACTATTCCGGAGCGATTCGGGCTCGTCCTGGCCGAAGCTAATGCCGCCGGGGTGCCAGTCATTGCCATGAACCTCGGCTCTTGCCGCGAGGTCATAAAGGATGGTCAGACCGGGTTTCTGGTTGATAACGTCAAGGAAGCAGTTCGGGCCGTTGGACGAGTTTCCGAGATCGACCGTCAGTGCCTGCCGCAGCCGCGTCCGACAACGCTTTTCGATCGAAACCATGGTGGAGGGATACGAGCGGGTTTATTCGACGATTTTTGATCTGGAGGCGAAGAGACGATCATGAAGCCAGACATTGTCAGGCGATACAGCCATAACCCCATCCTCACGAAGGCCGAGATCCCCTATCCGGTGGAGACCGTTCACAACGCGGCGGTCGTGAAGCACGGGAACGAATACATCATGCTTTTCCGCTCCCATCTTCGCACCGGACGGTCCATCATTGGTCTGGCACGCAGTCCCGACGGATTCCGCTTCACCGCCGATCCACAGCCCTTTCTGGTTCCTGCCCGGGATGGCCCTTTTGCAGCCTATGAAGAGTTCGGCGTGGAAGACCCCCGCGTGACCCGGCTGGACGGGGAGTACATCATCACCTACAGCGCATACTCGCGAAATGGAGTGCGGATCGCGCTGGCAAAGACGAAGGATTTCAGTCAGGTGGAAAGAGTTTCCCTCATAACTGAGGCGGACTATCGGAATGTGGTGATCTTTCCCGAGAAGTTTGATGGGCTTTATGCCCGGCTTGACCGTCCTCATTCGGAAATCGCTCCCTGGTCAATCTGGATTTCCTATTCTCCGGATCTGTGCTATTGGGGCGAATCACAGCTCATCATGAGGCCCGTGCAATATCACTGGGATGAAATGAAGATCGGCCCTGGCGCTCCGCCGATCAAAACGGACCAGGGATGGCTTTCCATCTATCACGGAGTTTTCGAGACGATGGATGGATCGGTCTATCGCTTGGGGGTTGCTCTTCATGACCTCGGAACCCGGCAAAGATCATCGGCGTGGGCGACTCGTGGATTTTGCAACCGGAGGATCCCTGGGAGATAACTGGATATGTCCACAATGTGGTCTTCACTTGCGGCGCCGTTCCGGAGCCCGATGGAACGGTAAAAATCTATTGGGGGGGCGCAGATACTGTCATGTGCGTGGGCGAAGCGAATATCTCCGACTTGGTCGCGCTGTGCCTCGATCATGGCAGACCTGCCAAGTAATAACATTTTGGCACCGTCGTACGGGTTGTTGTGAACAGATGGTTCTCTTGGAATCACATCCTCGCAATGGAGCGCCGTCCTTTGTTCATTGGCTGGCGGCTGACAGCCATATTGACGATGATTGTTGGCGATCACTATTTGAGCGGTAACACCAAATTCGGCAAAAGCCTCGATTGGATTGTTAGGGGCTAGGGTATCTAATAATGCCCCTCATAGCAGATCGAATACAAACGTGAAATTCTCACTACCCCAACGATGAGATGTTCGAATCATTCAACATCTCACAGCATGACCTGAGGCGAAAGGATTTCGCCGTTAGACTGGGTAATCGTCTGACCGACCCAATGAGCGGAGACCGGAGGGTTGAGCACGCAACACTCGGGCTCTCGCTGGCGCTAATCCCTCGTATCCGCGATCTGCTATGAACGCTAATTGGCTCGCCTGGTTCATGCTCGACGCGGACTATCGCAGACGGACACTTTCACTTTAACAGCGGCCTCGGACGCTCAAGTAGATCTTTTCCTCACTTCAGACACTCATGCGCGCCCGTCCATCCCCTCGGGAAAGCCAAAATAGATTGCGTCTAGCAGTCCGTGGTGAAAGTCTGGATGCGGTGAGAAAAAGTTGAGCGATCCACAGCGTTGGTTCGTAGAATGCGGGCATGGCGATGGGACGAAGAGAGCAGCAGCGGCGGGAGCAGACGAAGTTCTGGATCGCGCACGCGGAGTTGCCGCGGACGGTGGGGCATCCGTTTTACGAGCGGCTGAACCAGTTGCTGGCAGAGCGTGGGTTCGATGGGTTTGTCGAAGGCCAGTGCGCGCGGTTCTACGCGGCGACGATGGGACGGCCGTCGCTGGCGCCGGGGCGGTACTTCCGATTGCTGCTGGTCGGCTACTTCGAAGGGATCGACTCGGAGCGCGGGATCGCCTGGCGGGCGGCGACTCGTTGGCGCTGCGGCGCTTTCTGGGGTTGGCGGTGAGCGAGCATGCCGCCGGATCACTCGACGATTTCCCGGACGCGGCGGCTGATCGACCTGGAGAGGCATCAGGCCGTGTTCACGTGGGTGCTGGAGCTGCTGGCGGAGAAGGCTTGCTGAAGGGCAAGACGGTGGGTTGATGCGCACCACGCTGGAGGCGAACGCGGCCATGCGTCGATCGTGCGGCGCGATACTGGCGAGAGCTATCAGGAGTTTCTGCGGCGGCTGGCGCAGGCGTCGGGGATCGCGACGCCTACGCGCGAGCAGTTGGCGCGGCTGGACCGCAAGCGCGAAGAAGAAAACCTCGAACGAAGACTGGGTGAATCCGCACGATCCGGACGCGCAGCATCACGAAGATGAAAGATGGCCGCACGCACCTGGCCTACAAAGCTGAGCACGCGGTCGATCTGGAGACCGGCGCGGTGGTGGCGGTGACGGTGGCCACGGGCGATGCGGGCGACACGGCGACGATGCTGGAGACATTGCCGCAGGCGGGCGAACAACATCGCGGAGGTAGCGTGCGCGACCAACAACGAAGAAGTCGGCGAACGCGTGCATCCGGCGGGCCGGTGGAAGCGGTGGCGGACAAGGGGTATCACAGCAACGACACGCTGATGGCGCTGGAGGAAGCGGAAGTGCGGACGTATATCTCGGAACCGGATCGCGGACGACGGCAATGGAAAGACAAGCCGGAAGCGCAGCAGGCAGTGTACGGCAATCGGCGGCGGATCAGCGGCGAGCACGGCAAAGCAGCTGTTGCGGCGGCGGGGCGAGTTGCTGGAACGCAGCTTCGCGCATGCCTATGAGACGGGCGGGATGCGGCGCGTGTACTTGCGCGGGCGCGAAAACATTCTCAAGCGCGTGCTGATTCACGTGGGCGCGACTCAATCTGTCGCTGGTGATGCGGAAGCTGTTGGGCAAAGGCACGCCGCGCGGCTGGCAGGGCTACTCGGCCGATGCGATCCTGGCGTTTTTGCGCCTGTGCATGCTACGTGCTGGCAAATGCGAGCGATACGATCAGCCCCTCAACCTCTAAGTCGCCCGATCCGCGAGTCGCAAGTTACGGTTTTTATTCTGCCCGCTGCGGAGTGACCAAATCACTTCCACCACGGGCTGCTAGGAGAGCTTGACCATCACGTTGGCGCGATCGACCTCGGCGGCAGCGAACATAGTCGCGGCCGAAAACCCGAACATGCTGGCAAACAGGCTCCTCGGAAAGGTCGCTTGCATTGTGTTGTACTTCATCACTTCGTCGTTGTAGAACTGCCGAGCGTTGGCGATCCGATTCTCGGTTGAAGTGAGCTGTTCTTGCAGAAGTTGAGTGCTCTCCACGGCACGCAGCTGAGGGTAGTTTTCGACCACCGCGAAGAGGCTGCCCAGAGCGGCGCTGAGCGCAGATTCGGCAGCCGATCGCCGTTGAACATTGCCGCCAGCGGCGATGGCATTAACACGCGCCTGTGTCACCGCTTCCAGAACCGAGCGCTCGTGCTGCAGGTACCCGCGCACAGTTTCGACCAGATTCGGAATCAGATCATGACGCCGCTTTAATTGCACATCAATTTCTGCCCAAGCATTTTGGACGCGGTTGCGAAGTGCCACCATGCCATTAAAGGCCGAGATAAACCACAGCACCACCGCAGCGGCGGCAATGGCCACGATGACTCCGGTTGAAATGTGCATTGGTCCTCTCCCGCGTAATCTAAGCATGCCCTAACAGCGCAAACGCCTTGTGAATGAATGCCAACCAAACCACAAGGAAGGTCAAACTCGTCAGCGTCAAGACCGCGATGAGAAAAAGAAAGAGCGCCGCGATCAGGAGACCGAAGGGCGCAAACATCGCGTAAATAACGAATGCAACCACCCAAGCCTTGGATTTCTCCGCCTCAAAGTTCGGATGCGCGCCCATACGGGCGAGCCGCTTCAACCGGCGCTTCAGCGAGGAATGGAATCCAACCATGCTCAGCAAAGAAACTCCCGACGGATCGTTGCCACCGTGGCTTCGGGTCTCCGGCTGACCCTGCGCATCCGCGGCAGGCCGGTTGCGGAGAGCTCTCAGACGAGCCATGGCTTCGACATCGCCCCGGCGACCAGCAATCAGATCGTCGGGATTGGGAAACTGGGCTGCGAAAGCCGGATCTGTCGTGGACACGTTCTGATACAGAGTCCGCATGCGCTGAATTGCCTGCGCGTCGCCGGCTAAGGCTGCGCGCATCGTAGCCGCGAACTGGTTTTGCATCGCCCCAAACTGAAGTGGAACAGGAGGCATGCTCTTTGCTCCGGCGGGCGGCTCCGACGCAGCCCAGGCCTGAGCCAGCATCTGTTTCTGGCGCAGGTCCGGCGCAGGCGCGCGGCCACTTGCTTTCGGGTCCAGGATAAAGAGATGCGATGCCCAATCGGCGCCGGGAATTTCTGCCGACTCTTCTCCCAACTTCTGCAACGCTGATGCCAGGCCGTCGGGGTTGCGCGTAAGCTGCACCGCGGAAGCGTCCGCCAGGTACTGTCGGGTGTGCCAGAGCAGTGCCACGGCGGGGCCGAAGACGATGCCAGAGAAAAACCAAAGCGACAGCTTGATGGCAAAGTTGGTGAAGAAAATCGGGAACAGAAGGAAGCTAAGAATCGAACGGAGGCGAGATTTCTTGACCGGATTAAAGAGGCGGTCAATGTCGTCTTCGTCGGAAGCGACGTTTCGCGAGAGGATATCCGCAACTGCTGCCGCTTCCTGCGCGCCTCCGTCTCCAGAGGAACCAGAAAAGCTGTAGCGCAGGATTCGCCAGAGCACCCGGCGCGATTGCGACCCAAAGGGTGAATTAATGATTGCCACCAGCAGCCCGCAGGTTTCGAACACGGAAGTAACGCGGAAAGCGATGTGCAGGTCGCCATTTCCGATGGAAGCCACCAGGTGACCGAGCACACCCTCGAGTTCATCCCGGTTCAGGTCGTCCAGAAGTCGGCGTGAGACGACAATGCGCGCGTCGGCCGGCGAGGTACCGATGGCTGCGGCATTGGCGCCCGGTGCATCGACCAGCATGACGCGCGGGGGCGGCAGGCCGGCAGCGATGGCCATCTCTTCGACCACATCGGCGAGTTGCAACTCTTTCAGCTCGCCACGATCGGGCTCGCGCGCTTTCAGTGCCAGGAGCGCGCCGCCGACACCCCCGCGACGAAACAGAGCGACGATCGCCAGCCAAAGAACCAGCGACAGCAAAATGCCGGGCAAGATCAGCACGATCGCTCCCAGCACGAGCGCTTGTGGGTCAGCATGTTTGTGCGGCGGCAGCAACCAGTACAGTGCGGTGAAGCCAAAGCGCGCAATTTCGTTGGCGAACTGCCAGAAAACCGAGGGAAGGCGCCAGAAGTAGTTGATGAGATCGGCCGCGAGCAGGGCGACGGCATACAGTAGAGGGGTCACAATCAAGGTGAGTGGAATCCCCATCACCAAGATCGCGATCAGGCACACAACAGAAAGCCGCCAGGTGGCATGGCGATTGCGCTGCTGTGCATCCAGGAAGCTTTCACGGTCCGCCGGTGCGTAACGCTGCCCAGCGGAAGACATATTGGCGGAGTTCAACGTAGCCATCGAGTGTGCGCCCCCACACCCCGGGTCCGGGAATCCGCGAACTATACATCGAAAGCTTGGCTTTTGGCGAGCGCCAAGAATCAGCCATCCCGGCGAGCCGCGAATCCACTAATCGATTGACTCAGAGGCCCGGGCTCCATAGCATGCACAACTGAAGGTCTCATTGCCCAATGAGTCCGCCCGGCTCAAAGACCGCGCGCAGTGGCTGTTCCATGGTTGTCGGACCCGTCATTCTCTGCTTCGTCCTGTTTATGATTTTCGGCTGGCCGAAGTACCTCGACCGGCATGGCACGGCAACCTCCGGCGTGATTACCGACAAATACGAGAACATCCACACCTTCGGAGACGATTGGACCCGCCGCTTTGAAGTGATCGCCACGTATTCCATTCCCGGCCAGGTCATGCAGCACCGCGCCGGGTGCGACTTGGACGAGAAGACGTATGATTCGCTTCATACCGGAAACCGCATAACGGTGCACTACTTCGCCTCCCTCCTACAGCAGCCGTTTATCACGGCTACGAATTTGTCGCCTTGTGGGAGCACTGCCTTTCTCAGTTTGCAGTCACCACGTGCCCGGCTGCTGGTGATCACGTTTGTGCCTCTTCTGGGCATTCTGTTTTTCTGGCGACTGCTGCGCATCAAGAGTTTCGTCTGGCTGTTTTTCCTGTGGCTCGCCTTTGCGTTCGCCTACTTTGCACTTCTGCGTGTGGAACCAGCGCCCCAGCACCCGGTTTCGGCCACGGCCAGGATTCACAGCGTAGTAATGGTAAAGACGCTGGGCGGAATGCCTGAGAACAGAAGCATCCCCCTGCTGCACCCCTACCAAATGGTCGTGGTCGAGTTCGTAGCGCCGGGGATGGACACGCCTGTGAAAGCGGTGGACAAAGTGGATGTGGGCAGCGTGCCCGAGCTGAAGGAAGGACAGAGCGTGAACATCCTCTACGATGCTGCAAATCCCCGGATTGCACACCTGCAGCAAGGAACTCGAAATTTTCCCGGGCAAGCTCGCACAACGGTGATCCTGGTCGGCGCCGCCTGGATCTTGCTGGTCCTGATTGGCGCAGGGATCAGCGCCTTTTTCCGGCGCGTCGGGCGCGGACTTTCGCGGGCTGTGATAGAAAATGCCGCTCGCGGGTCAAAACTGAAGTAAGAGATCAGGGGTGCCCACAAAGCTCAGGCCTGAGATTCAGTTGTTGTAGAATGCTGCGCTATAGAGTCGGGAGGCAGCGCATATGACTCTTGATGAACGGTCTTTGGTCGCCCTCGTATTCGTTGTGGTCAGCTGGTTTCCATTGGCGAGGGCAGCGGACCCGCCCGCGGATCTCTGTTCCCTGCTATCAGCAGCTCAAGTGAGCAAGGCTCTAGGACAAACCTTTGATGCTCCGGCAAAAAGCGTCGCTCCCCGTCCATACAAGAACACTGCGGAGGGGACGGATTGTACCTATTCAACGAAGCGCGGAGATCAAGTGCTCTTCAGGGCATATTCGCCAAATTGAAACTCTTTTACAGCCCGCCCACTCCGGTCGCGGACCTCGGAGACGAGGCATATTTCGATCCGCGCCACTCGATCCATGTTCGGAAGGGCCAGGTTCGTTTCTTTATCCGCTTCAACGAAGTACCAACAGCGGAGAAGCCGCTGAAGGATCTTGCCAGCCAGGTTGCCGGACGTCTCTAGGGAAGGCTCGATTCGCCAATCTCCAGCTACGCAGCAATTGCGGGCAGGCTACGCTGCCCTAATTCATGTTTGAAGGAGAGGTTCCGCTGACCCACTTTCCTGTATATCACGCATTGCCATCGAATTTTTGACCGTTGCTCGTCATCGCGTTGCATTCACGACGTGCGAATGAAGGAGGCGCCGTATGGTCGGAGCCGATTTGGGTCAGTCTGGACCCTCAATCTCTATAACGATATTTCAGCTATATAAGGATATACTTTCGAGGGTGAAATCGAGAGGCAAATACGTCTCGGTTGACTGGGCAACCGTAGGCCGCCGTATACGCGAGATTCGCGGCTTTGATATGACGCAGGAGGAGTTCGCCGAACGCATTGGCATCAGCCAGAAGAACTATCTCTCCACCATGGAACGCGGCAAAGTGGAGATTGGGGCGGAGATCCTGCTTCGAATCAGTCAGGAGTTTGCGAGAAGTGTTGAATGGCTACTGACCGGACGCAAGGCGCGGTAGAGTTTGTTTGCCGCCAGGAGTCGGTCGATAAACTGCTGCACGCACTCCCAGTCTCTAGCGCCGGACCGACGAGGCCCTTCGAAGCGCTGGTGCGAGTGAAGATCGCCCGTGGTGTTCCGGTCGGAAGCGAACTCGTCAGCGTGTGCGTGCGTTAGGATCTTGTGGCGTTCGCGGTGTTCAAGACTTTGCCGCAACGGCATTTTTTCGAAGCGACCCGCTCTCCTGCCGCAGGTCGTACAGGTCCTCCACGCGCTGCGTCAATATCGCCGCCAGCATGAAGAAGATTCCACCCGCCACCACTGCGGCAATCCGGTTGTTGTTCAGCAGATGTCCCATGACCCAGCCAAAGCCAAGCGATGCGGTGATCTCGGGAATCACGATGAAGAAGTTGAAAATGCCCATGTAGACGCCAGTCTTCTGCTGCGGGCAACGATCCGGCAAGAATCGCGTAGGGCATGGAGAGCGTGCTGGCCCAGGCGATGCCGACGCCGGCCATCGAGAACAACAGCCAAGAACTGGTCGTGGATCACGGCGACGGAGAGCAGGCCCGAGCGCGCCGCACAGCAGGCAAAAGCTGTGCGTCTCCTTACGTCCGAACTGCGCGGGCGAGCGCGGGCAGGAAGAACGAGAAGCACGAAGCAGACGCTGAGTACATTCCGAAGCAGATGCCCGCCCATTCGACGCCCGCGGTGTAGAGGGGCGCTGTAGTCGTCGGCCGCGCCGAAGACGTTGTGCGCCACGGCGACCGGGAAATAGAGCCACATGCAGAACAAGGCCGAGCCAGGTGAAGATCTGCACCAAGGCGAGCTGCCGCATGGTGCGCGGCATGTCGCGCGATGGAGGCCAGGATTTCGCGCGACGCTCGCGCCGACGCCCCTGCGTTCGGCTTTCGTCTTCTGAAGCTTCGCCATGATCTTCGGGCGGATATTCCTTGGTGGTGAAAATCGTCCACAGCACCGCGCCGAGGAAGGCCGCCGCGCCGATGTAAAACGAAAGTCGCACGCTGAGCGGGATGGCGCCGGCGGCTCTGGTGCCGGCCACATGAAACACGTTGGTCAGCAAGTCCACGGCAGCGCCGAGGCGACGACCGCGCCCAGGCCGATGAACAGGCTCTGCATGGCGAAGCCGCGCGTGCGCTGCTCTTCGGGCAGCAGGTCGGCGACAAACGCGCGGAACGGCTCCATGCTGATGTTGATGGAAGCATCGAGAATCCAGAGCAGGCCGGCCGCCATCCAGAGCGCGGACTGGCGCGGCATCAGGACCAGCGCAGCCGAACTCAGAATGGCGCCGGTGAGGAAGTACGGGCGGCGGCGGCCCAAGCGGCCCCAGGTGCGGTCGCTCGCGTGGCCGATGATGGGCTGCACGAGCAAGCCGGTCAGCGGCGCGGCGAGCCAGAGCATCGGGATCTGGTCGGCCCTCGCGCCCAGGTATTCGTAGATGGCGCTCATGTTGGCCATCTGCAATCCCCAGCCGAACTGGATGCCGAGGAAGCCGAAGCTCATGTTCCAGATTTGCCAGAAGGTTCGTGGCGGCTTGTCCATGGATTTTCCTGCTGACGACGTTTCTGCGGCGAATTTTTACTGCTCCACTTTGTCCCTAGCGATCGTAAAGCATGACCAGCGATCGTAATCTCGCACTCAACTCGGCAGTTAACGCTCCCCGACGATAACGCCACTTCCAGTTTCCGCTGACCTCACCGGGAAGATTCATGCGCACCTCACTGCCCAGGCCGACCACATCCTGCAACGGAACGATCACCACGCCTGCGACCGAGGCCAGAACTGCCCGGATCATCACCCAGTTGATCTCGGAACCAGCATCGTCGAAGTTGAGATACGCGCGGGCGAATTCGTACTCTTTTCGGATATCCTCCGGAGTGCGCGGCTGTCGCTCGCACCCGAACTCGACCACCAGGGCGACCGTCGTGTCGTTGTCGTGAGCCCCAGTGTAGGCCACCAGGTCGCGACTGTAATTATGCGGGCGAAACGACGGCCCTTGCGGATCCGTGCCGAACGCGAATTGTAAAAGACTCATGCCCGGCAGACCGAACTGTTTTCTCAGCTTCTCGTCAATTTATCCCTGGGTTGTCGGCAAACTTTACCTTGCTGGATTACGGAAGGTTAGAAGCCCGTCACTCGGGCAGGACGGACTGGCAAGTATTTAATATAGTTCGTCTTCTCTACTTCAGGCCCTTGCGATGCTCAGACGTCGGGCTTCGCAAACTGATTTTAGAGCCAAGTTACATATCGGAGACTGCCGTGAGATCAACCCGTTCGATGGTCATCAGCATGCGCCTGCCAGCGGAGAGCGGAAAGCGTCTCAAACGCATGGCGAATCGGCATGGATGAACCCCCAGCGACGCCAGTGCGTGCCTGGTGGAGGAAGGCTTGCGCCAGTCGGAATTTGGATTCATCGACTTTCGAGATTCGCCCGCGGGGCGGCAAGCCTACGTTCAAGGGAGCACACTCGCCGTCTGGGAAATCATGTTGCTCGTCCACAGCTATAAGAAAGATGTGTCCGCCGTAGCCAGACATCTCAAGTGGCCAGAGGTGAAAGTCCAGGCAGCGGTCAACTATGCGGGGGCGTTTCCTGGAGAAATCAATGATGCAATCGCTGAGAATGAGGCGACCGATTTTGATGCTTATCGAGAAGAAGCTTGAGCATTTCAGTTTTTTGCCGCTTTGTTGGGAGCAAATTCGGGCGGCCTGAGGCAACATACGCTTCAGCGTTGCATTTCGACTGCATCGGTTCGATCTCCAGCAACACTCCGGATCCGGAAACGGGCGGCGGCGACGAGTCATTGCTGGGCAGTCCCTTTCACTATAAGCGCGAAGGGGAGTTCTTCGCCTGGCGCGAGCTTCAAAGAAGCCGAGAAAATCCAGTGGTCCTGATCATCTTTGTTCACGGTTCCGGGTGCCGGCTTGTCCGCAGGAGGCAAACTGAGGGGACTGGGGTGTTTTGTCCCGCCGTCTTTGCGCTCATGTTCACCAGTTCTTGAAACTTGTATGTGGCGTTAGCGTCGGGGTCTGATTGCGCAGGAATGAGTAGCACGAAGTCCCGATTGGGAGCGACTCCGAGGTGATTACCGTCATCGGGAAGAAGTTCATAGCGCATCGTGTAGAAGCCGGCAGGAATTGGATGTCCTCGAAAATCAGCCGCCGCCTGGGGGAAGTGTATTACCCCGAGCAACGTAGACTCAGCGAACTGTGGGTAGACCAGTTCCGTGCTTTTGTTAGCTTGCGCCGGAACACTTTTTCGAAGCCAGAGCTCGCAGCAAGGTTTGGGATCATCAAGCGTCAGCCGATAACCTTTTGGTTCCAGACTCTGCCGCACCTGCTCGGAAACGGCGCTCTCGGTCAATGGGCCGACGCTCTCGACCTTGCCGTTCTGCGCAGAGCACAGCAAGGAGAGCGTCATCAGCACAGCGGTCGTAGCCAGCGACGCGTTACGATTTTGCAATTTGCTTCCTATTTGCTATCGAGCGAATGTGCCCACGAATGCGCTGCGCTTGCCGTGAAGGTCCCACGACACACCTAGGCCGGGACCGGAATAAGAATCGGTCAAGGCCACAGCCGGCATGAAGTGCGCAGTTTCACTCAAAGGCGGATAGAAGGTCACTTCATTGCCGCAAAGATGATCCTTGTCGCCGATGCCTCGCGTTTGAATCGTAGCGAACTTGCCGGCCCGCAGCATGGCGGCTCCATGGTGCTCTGCGTTCACTACCAACTCCATTTGGGTGGGAATCACTCGCGTCGACATTCTGCAAGAGTCTCCACCCATGTGCTGGGCAAAATGCACTAGCGCCGCCCGTTGCCGTGCGGAGGCTTGATCGTCCACCAGCATCACTGCCTTGGCGGGGTACGGGCTCTCATAGGGATCGCCCAGCGTTCCATTCGCCCGAACGGCTGCAGCCACCGTCAATCCTTCAAGCGAAACACCGTCCCAGCTTCCACTGCGAACATGCCATGCCAGAATGGCTTCATTGCCGACCAGGTTTACCTCGCCATTGGCAAAACATTGGCCAGTGTAAACATCGGCGCTCCGCGTCTCCAAATAATCGCCGCGAATCTCCTTCCGCCGCCATGGAGATCGAAAACAGCCCCACGAGGCAAGCAACCATCAACAAATTTGCAAATCGCATAATGAACCCCTCAGAAGTTGCACTCAGCAATGAACATTCAGCGAGCACTTGCCTGAACTGGCTGAATGCCAAGTGCTCCTGTTTCTGATGCAAACCCCAAACAAAAGGACCCGTAAAACTCGGGCTGGTTTCTACCCGCAATTTCCCGGTGCCATGACAGCAGCGGTTCTTCGAGATGCAATTGCCCGGCTCGGCCAGTTCGCCATCGGGGCCAATGCAGGTCTGCGTGTGCAGGCACCAGAACAGGCCCTCATTGCAAGCCGGTACCGTGGGATCGGGTTCGGCAAGGATGAATTGGCCTTTCCAGCGCAACGCTGGGCACAGGTTCGGATTATTGGTGTTGAAGCGTTCCGATTCTTTGATCAAGCGGCACCTCCCGGCGGCTTTCAAGATGGCTCGAGTTACAGCAACTTTGGCAAGCTTCACTTTGTACGCGTTGTGACTGAGCGGAGTGGCTTTCGCAAGCGCAGCGTCGGCCGCTTTCTGCGCAGTCTCCTTATTTACCGGTTTGCCGAATATTGCCTGCTCAGCTTCCGTAGGAGGGCCACGGCACCGGGGGAGACATATCCTAGAACAATCCTGGAGGATTGCACGTTCGAGCCCTGCAGTTTGAGCGTCACTGCGGCGACGGCGAGCGGCCAATCAAAAGCTTCCTTCTGCCGGATTTCGTAATGGGCGGCTTTCAAATCGGCGCGGGAGGGATTACGAGTTCGGTCACGATCTCATTCGGCCGCAAATCGTGTTCGCGCTCGTTCTCGTTCTTGGGAATCACGAAGAATTTTTCCAGCGGAAGTTCACGTTTTCCCTTCGGTCCTTCCAGGTGAATCTTGGCGCCATAGGCAATCAGGATCGGCACCACCGTCGAAGGACTGACAAACTTGGCGGGGCCCTGGTTGCCGAGAATTGCGTGATAGCGGTTCTCGCCCGTTGCCACCAATTCTTTCCCGCTCTCGTCTTTGGCAAAAGACCCAATCCATTGCGGAAATACCAGCAACGCGGACGTTGGCAGAGGTTCCCGCCAATGGTGGCCATATTGCGAATCTGCGGGCTGGCAGCTTCGAGCAATGCTTCTGACAAAGCGGGATAGTTCTTCTTCACGTTCTCATCGTCGGCCAGTTCGCCGAGGTCGGTGAGCGCGCCGATGCGCAAGCCTTGCGCACTGGAAGAAATCCCCCGGAGATCCGCGATGTCTTTAATATTGATGAGCCGTTTGGGTGCGACCACATCGTCCTTCATCATCGCCAGCAAATCGGTTCCGCCGGCGAGGACCTCAGTATTTCCCCAGGTTGCACCCAGCATGCTGATCGCCTGGCTCCTGCGGTTTGGGCTTACATATTCAAAAGGCCGCATCATGCACGTCCTTTCTGCTCCATCGCCGTGAGAACACGGTCGGGCGTGAGCGGAAGGAATGGAACTCTTACTCCGATGGCATTGGCGACAGCGTTAGAGATCGCGGCCCCGGGCGAAATGACCGGGGGCTCGCCCAGCCCAATTACCCCGCGTTCGTCATATCCCTTGCCGGTCATCATGTGCACCAGCAATTCAGGGATGTCGCTTAAACCGGCCAGGCGATAGAACTCCATGTCGGCATTCAACATGCGCCCGGTAGTCGGATCCATGACTTTCTCTTCGAAAAGCGAGTAGCTGATGCCCATGATCAAGGCACCATAACACTGTGACTCAGCTGTTTTGAGGTCGATGATCAAGCCGCAATCCTGCACCGCGACCATTTTCTTAACCTTGACGATGCCAGTGTCGGAGTCGACTTCCACTTCCGCCATCTGCACGCCGCCCACGCCACTGTTGGTGAGGTCAGGCGGCTTGGTACGGTCGGGATTCTTGCCTCGCACTGTGAGCGGCATCGCGCCGAGTTTGGAACAAGCCTCCTTCCAACTCAGCGCCCGGCTGGAATCTCCCTTTACGCTCACCCGGCCGTTCTTGCATTCCAACTGATCGGGCTGAGCGTTTAATGCCGACGCAACATTGGCAAAGAGCGCGTCGCGAGCATCCACAGCCGCGCGACGAGTCGACGAGCTCACGCCGCCAATCGTCGTGGAGCCGCCCGATCCTCCAGAGGGCGGGTAATTCGTATCGCCGATCAAAAGCTGGATCGCCTCCATCGGGATTCCAAGAGTGTCTGCCGCGACGACGAGAATGCAGGTGCGCGTTCCAGTGCCTAGATCCTGCGTGCCCATCTTGAGTTCGATAGAGCCATCGGGATGGATGGTCAGATCGCAATCACTAGCGTGGCCGCGGCCTCCCCAAGTATGAAATGACACGCCAACGCCACGCGCAACGCCATCAGCCTTCTGGGGGCGGGAGTGCCACTTCTCTTTCCAACCCATCAGTTCTGTGGCGATGGCCAACTCTTCCCGATATGTGTTTTCACGAGCTTTGGTGAGATTCAGGTTCTTGCCAAAGAACTCCACCGGATCCATGTTCAACTTAGCGGCTAGGTCATCGAGCGCACACATGGTGAGCACGGCCGCTTGCGGGTGGTTGGGAGCGCGCCAAGCTCGCGCTGGGCCGATGTTATTGCGGATCGCGGTATGTTCCAGGCGCGAATTGGGAACGCTAAAGACGTAAGGGATCGGCGGCATTCCGCCGCCACCAGGACCGCCGGTTCCCCAGGAGTTGGATTGCCAGGCGGTCACCGTGCCGTCCTTCTTGGCAGCCACCTTGACGCGAGCGTAGGCGGAAGGCCGGGCCCCGGCGACCTTCAGCTCCGCGTCGCGCTCCAGCATGTAGCGAACCGGTTTACCATCCGCTTTTCTGGAAATTTCGGCGGTGAAGATTCCCCAGCGATCAGGAGAAAACTTGCTGCCGAACCCCCCGCCGATATTGTCCTGATGAACGCGAATATTTGTTGCGGGAACTTTCAAAGGCTCGGCCATCTGTCCCGCGATGCCGGAAACGTTCTGCGTCGAGATGTGCGTGAACACATGATCCTGATCGGTCCACTCCGAAATCGAGCCGTGGCTTTCGAGGCAACAGTGCGTAATGACCGGAACTCCGTACAATCCCTCGGATACAACCTCGGCTTCCGAGAACGATTTGTCCGGATCCCCCGTCGTTTGTGTAGCCGCTTTCTGGTAATTCGATGGCGGCCTCTTTCCGGCCTCGGGATGTTCGGTGGCAATGCGCAGTGCCGCCAATACTTCATCCGGGGCGCCATCGTCTTTCAATTCCTTCAGCACATCTTCGCTGGGCTTTTGCGTGACGCCATACCGCTGAATTTGGCTGACCATTTCCCGCGTAGGCACCTGATTGTCGAGCATGTCGCCGATATCGTCCATGCTGAGCGGGCCCTGTTCCTGCGCGCCGCCCGCGGGCGGTTCGGTATCTTTGACCAGGTGCGGGAGTTGTTCATATTTCACCGTGATGGCGCGGATTGCATCTTCGGCGACGCCCTCGTCAACCGCGGCGACGGCCACAATCTCGTCTCCAGCCCAGTGAATGTTGGAGCCAGGCCCCTGCACGATCTGCACCGCTCTGACCCCGGGCATTCTTTCCGCAGCACTGGTATCAATGCTCACGACCTTGGCATGCGCGTAAGGACAACGCAGCACCTTGCCATAAAGCATCCCGGGACGACGCACATCGTACGTATACTTCGCTTCTCCGGAGACCTTGACGGGAGAATCCACACGCGTCGTGCGTTTGCCGATTAAGGTGCGGTGTTCAGCATCAGGCCATGCATAATCTGGCATAAGTCAGGCTCCCTTCTGCGCAACCTGCGCGATGGCTTGGCGGATGCCCGCATACGTTCCGCAGCGACAAAGATTACCGCTGAGTCCGCGACGAATGTCCTCGGGCGTGGGATGCGGATGCGCATCCAGAACCGCTTTGCAGGAGACGACGAACCCGGGCGTGCAGAAGCCGCATTGGGAAGCGTCATTGTCAACAAATGCCTGCTGGATCGGATGCAATTTCCCATCTGCCACCAGAGATTCAATGGTAGTAATCGGCTGGTGCTGCGCCTCAATAGCAAGCACGGAACAGGCATAAACTGGTTTGTTGTCCATCAGCACGGTGCAGGCGCCGCACTCGGCGCGATCGCAGACCCGCTTTGCGCCGGTCAGTTCGAATTGATCACGCAGTGCATCAAGCAGCGTGACCCGGGGCTCCAGTTCCGCCTTGTAGCTCTTGCCATTAATAGAGAACTCCATCGGAACTTTGCCCGGGCCATGCACGGGAACTTCTTGCCCCGAGGCCATGACCATCTTGGGCCGAGTCACCAGCGGAACAGCTACAGAGATACCGGAGATTTTGAGGAAGTCGCGTCGCGAGACGCCGGAATGATCTGAATTGTCTTCTTCTTTGGGAGTGTCACCAACTTGGGTCTTTCGCGGATCGTCGTCACGCATTTCGTAACCTCCACGGGGATGGGAGATTGAGGTTGTGCCAAGCTA
This sequence comes from uncultured Acidobacteriota bacterium, assembly GCA_963763795.1. GTDB lineage: Bacteria > Acidobacteriota > Terriglobia > Terriglobales > Acidobacteriaceae > Sulfotelmatobacter. The sequence continues at coordinate 19,080 of CAVXPP010000002.1, forward strand.
AGGCAAGTGATCCAAACCGTTAGTGGATAGTATAGCGAAGCCGACGTTGATTGGGGGCTAGCATCCCACAGATGCCTTGGCCTACCGAGCATCTACTCCCGAAACGCCGGTGGGCGGAGCACAGTTCTGTCCGGCAGTGGCCGAAGTTCATTCTCCTCGCGAGCCGCACCGATTTCCTGCAATCCAGCAAACGCTCGATTAGAGCATCCGTAGAGCGCGGCGGCGGCCAACGCGGTAATACGACGGGGGACAACTGGGAGATCAGAAACGTGTTTCGCTGGTAGGAGCCATGAAGCCTCGGCACCCTGGCGGTGACGATGACGTAGAACTCAAGAAACCAAACTAGGGAGACCGGACTGCCGCAGGCTGAAAACACCGGTGCGCGCGACTATTTTTCGGCGATTCTCGACGGGCTTGCCGATCTCCCGATCCGGTGCCTTTCGGAAGTCTTCATCTTGTTCATTGTGCGATGCACAACCTGAAACATGTGTATTGACACAAGTGCTTTATACTCGTATAGTTAACTCGAATGCTGCAATGCAGCATATCGGGGGTTATGATATGTCAGTAACCACAAAGACCAAGGCCTCCCGGACTCATTCCAGGGAGCCATCTTTTGTTTCCAGTCTATCGGGTTGGGCGGAACAGGGAGTTCAGGGCCTCCTCGCCACGCCACGGAACCTCCTGGACCTCGCAATGCGGCAGAATACAAACGTGATGCATTTTCTGCGCCAGCAATTGTCCGACCCTCATCATTCTCCTCGCGCCGTCCTCACCGAGATGGCTGGGGAGAGCATGACGAACTTCATTGCAGCGCAGAAGGTACTTCTTGATCTGAGCAAGCAACAGAACGAAATTCTCATGGCCGCGGTAAAAGAGCGCATCGGGGAGGGGCCCGAGGGGCGTGCCACGGCCGACTTGCTGCGGCGTAGCGTGGATACCTTCATCCACATGCAGGAGGAGTACCTGAAGATCGCCGGCAAGCAGACCCATATTTGGGTGGAAGCCGCCAGGACCGGCAAGCCGTTACCAGGCCGAGCACCCTTGGTGGGTCTGGCCCGCGAGGGTATGGAGAACTTTGCCAAAGCGCAGAAGCAATTCTTGGATGTCATCGCCGAGGAGACAGCCAAGGTCACCGGCAGCAAACGCACCGCCATTAAGAAGATCAAGAAGACCGAATTGTCCAAGTTGGCGCGGCAGGCAGCCGAGTTGTTCATCAATACGCAAGAGAAGATGGTGGAGGTAGCCGGCAAGCAGATGAACAGCAACGTGAAAACTGCGGGCAAGACCCTGGAGTTCCTGAGGCCACTTCCGAAGACATTGATGGACGCAATGGTAAAGCCGACTGGTGAACACAAGCGTGCGGGCAAGCCAGCTCGTCGCGGGAAGAAGCCGGCAGCGGGTGGGAAGAAGAAGGAATCGGCGGCAGCGGCCGCCGCCTGAGCTGTCATCCTGAGCGAGGTGTGGCTTGTGCGAAACGCGGGCCATATGAAGCCGAAGGATCCTTGCACAATCCGATGCTCAGACCGCCTGAGTTCATTGTCTGGAACAGCCCTCCTTCGGGCATGGTGAACCAGCATGGGGAGACCCCCGAAGCCGGCGCTGAGGTGCGCGAATACAAGGTCTTCCGACTCCGCAACACTCTGCTTAGCAAGTGCTCGCCCCGCTCAGAATGGCTTGCGCCGGTCGGAATTTGGATTCATCGACTTTCGAGATTCGCCCGCGGGGCGGCAAGCCTACGTTCAAGGGAGCACACTCGCCGTCTGGGAAATCATGTTGCTCGTCCACAGCTATAAGAAAGATGTGTCCGCCGTAGTCAGACATCTCAAGTGGCCAGAAGTGAAAGTCCAGGCAGCGGTCAACTATGCGGGGGCGTTTCCTGGAGAAATCAATGATGCAATCGCTGAGAATGAGGCGACCGATTTTGAAACGCTGAAGCGCATGTTGCCTCAGGCCGCAGAATTTGTTCCACAGAAAGCGGCGAAAATCGCTGCACGCTACCGTTTGCATTTGTAATGGTTTACCAGATGACTGGGCAAAAGGCTCCAGCGCTGACGACGCAGGAAGTACACGATTGGTCCAATCGCATCTTCCGGTTTCCTCGAACGGCCAGATCAAAGCTTGGAAAAGGGTTGCTTTCGCTCCGTCCCACACCTGGAATCAATTCCTGAACTGTACATTTCGTGCAGTTCTTCTGGTGTGGAGTATTCTGTGTGACAGAATCGACATATGGAAACAATCCAAATTGTTCTCGACAAGAGGCTCTTACACGCAACCGATCAGGCCGCACGGCGGACAAAGCGGAATCGTTCCGCCTTGGTGCGCGACGCCTTGCGCGAACATTTACGGAAATTGGAGGTCCGAGCTCAAGAAGAACGCGATCGCCAGGGCTATTCGAGGCAGAGGCACGCGTCCGATGAGCTGCTCGTTTGGGAAGCGGAGGCGGCGTGGCCAGCAGAATAGCCCGGGGCGACATCCGCCTCTACCAGTTTGCTCCGCCGGACAAGAAAAGGCCCGCGGTTGTGCTCACTCGCGACAGCGCCATTACCTATTTGTCGACCGTTACTGTCGCACCTATCACATCCACGATTCGCGATATGCCCTCTGAGGTAGTTTTGACTGAGGAGGATGGAATGAAAGGGCCTTGCGCAGTAAACCTACACAATTCGACGATACTAGCCGCATAAGACGAACAAACGAACCGCGTGTCTTTCTTATTGACTACATCCGCGTTGTCCGACTACGAAGTGTCAAAAAAAACGCGGGCATCGCGAAGTTTTTCATGCAGTGGCTCGACAGGAACGCGCGCTGAACAAGAGAGAATCGCTTGAGTAAGAATTCATTCCCGTCGTTCAAAACTTGAATTGCACGTCGAGTTGCATCCGCCGCGGAGGCTGCGCCGCCACCGCGTGTCCGAAGAATGGCGATGTGATCACGCCGACGTAGGTCAAGTCGTTGGTGTGGTTCAGGACGTTGAAGGAGTTCAGTCCCACCGTGAGGATCTTCTGCTCCTTCGCGGATTTACCGATTTTGAAATCATGGGCGATGTTCAGGTCGAGATCGATCAGTCCCGGCCCGTGCATCGAATTGCGGCCGTATCCCAGCGGGCGGTCGTTGATCACGCCGTCGTTGTTGTTGTCCGCGCCAGTCGTAACGTTGACTGGCTTATCGGAATAGAGTGATAGCGCCACGCCCAGCGTGAAAAACCGCGTCGGCCGCGACGAGGCAAGCAGATCGAACTTGTGCCGGCGGTCGTTATCGGATCGCGCCCAATCCGCGTTGGGATCGTAGCTGTTCCCCGGAAAATAAGTAATACCGCTGGTGTTATTGTCAGTGCGGTTCAGCGTGTACTGCACTTGCCCCGAGAAATGCCGGTTCACCTTTCCGCGAAACGTCAGTTCCAGCGCGTTCCCCTTCAAGTATCCCTCCGACTGCATTTCCCGCACCTGCCCCAGGCTCGGGTTTGGGACGGTCAGGTAGTTCGGCGGCGACGGCGAGTTGGCATCGATGGAACGGAATTGATCGATGCCGCGGGAGCCTACATACGTGGCTGAGACCGTCGCCTTCGGAGTCAACTGGCGCTCAATTCCCAGACTGTATTGCACGACATAAGGAATCCGCTGGCGCGGATCGAGAATCACCAGGCTGGTCGGAACCTGCGCCAGCGCCGCGGGATTGATGGGATAAGTGACCAGCGGCTGTCCAACGATGAAGCGCAAAAGATTCACGCCGTTGAAATGCATCAAGTCGCCGATGGGGCTGGGGCCGGTGCGATCGAAGAAAACGCCGGCGCCACCGCGCAGCACGTTCTTGCTGTCTTTCGTCGGAGCCCAGGCGAATCCCAGGCGCGGAGCAAAGTTGTGCGGCTTGTCGTGAAAATAATTCTGGAAGTAATACCGCATTCCGAGATAGAAGGAAAAATTGGGGCGAAGGCGAATGTTATCTTCGAAAAATCCGCAAACCACTTTCTCCAGAAAGGCAACATGCCCCTGCCCGGTCTGCACGATATAGGTCGATGGATCGCTGGACTGATACGAAGGTAGGTCGGCAAACGTGTACGTGCCCGCGCGATTGGTGAAGTCGTCAAGCCCGCGCCGGCTGATGTCGGGGATGTCGACCCCGAAACTGATCTGCTGCTTTCCGTTGGCGTAGGTGGCGAAGTCGGTCCCGTCGAAATGGTATTCGGTGCGCCGAGAATCGGCCTGCGCTCCGCCCGCTGTGAACAATCCGGAAACGGCGATTTGCGGCTGAGGGATAATGCTGGCGACCTTGGAATCGTAGTGCCCCAGCAGAAAACGCAACTGGTTCAGCCAGTGCGGTGAAAACTGGTGAAGGTAGCTGACGTTGATCTCGTGTTCGAAAAAGATCGTATTGGTGCCAGCGCTGGCCAACGTCGTCCCGCCCGCGCCTTGGTTCTGAATGGACCGGTGTTCGTAGGAATAGCCGGTCCAGAATTGATCGCCGTTGGCGAGATCATGAAATACGCGACCCGAGCCGAAAAAGTGATGCATGGGATTCGGCACGGTCTGCCGGCTGGGGCCAAGTCCGGCAGTCTCAGCCGCTGCGATCGCGTCCGCATCGATCACTCCTTGCTGGTCATCCAGATCCTCGTCCAGGCCCAGTAGGAAACTGGTGTGCTTGGAATGTCCCAGCGGCCCCGTCACGGATCCCTCGTAGTACTGACGGCGCTCCGGAGGCTTCACCAGGGCGAATGCATTGCGCGCATCGAAAACGGAATCGCGAAACAGGAAATTCATCTCGCCGTGAAAATCCGGCGTGCCGCTCTTGGTGATCAGCTCCAGGCGCGCGCGTCCCGGCCGGGAAAAGCGCGCCGAGTATGGATTCTGATTGATTCTGATTTCCTGCACCCCCGACGCGGTGACGCCCGGACCATTGGCCTCGATTCCATTGACCACCAGCGAAACTCCGTTCGTACCGATCGCGCTGTCATCCAGAAACCGCGACATGGTCGTGATGTAGTCCTGATCGAAGACGGGCACGCGGTCAAGTGCGTCGCGGTTGATGGTGTTTGCATTCTGATTCTGCGTGACGTCTGTGCTGACCAGCGGCACGGTGTCGCCGGTGGCCACGGTGACGTTTTCGGTTTGAACCGCGATCGGCAAAACGATTCGCAGCGGGTTCTGCCGCTTCGCGGAGAGCACGGTTTTCAACGCCAGATCGCGAAAACCCTCAGCCTGGAATTGGAGCGTGTAGCTTCCCGGAGAAAGATTTTCGAAGCGGAATAATCCAGTTTTATCGGTGCTCTGCTGCGCGATCGATTTGGAGCTGGCATCGAGAAGAGACACCTGGGCCCCCACAATGGCGGCTCCGGAGGGATCGACCACAGTTCCCGACACAGCGCGGCCGGAGGCAGGCTCGGTGGTTCCGAGAGACATAGTCGCGGCAGGCGCACCCGTCTGGGCACGGGCATGAACCGGCAGCGCCGTCATGTTCCCAAGCGCCACACACACGATCCACGAAATTCGCAATATTCCCCGGACCCTGCCTGCGCGCGTGCTGGAACGGAACAATGTCAAGCCCTCGTCCAGCCTATAACACAGGAACATGAAGGGTTCCTGAAAGACGATACGGCAACACACTCCTAACTGTGACAGCGGGGCTGCGGGACAACTCTAAAAGCACTGGGTTGCACGTGACACTTGACGTGTCTGGATTCGTAGGTGTGGACCGAATGCAAAGAAACTTTGAGCCAATGCGCAAGCAAGTTGAGGCATGGCAGAAAAGTGAATTAACGGATGTCCCGGCGAAAGTCGTCATCTACGAGGCGTTTGTCGAGGGCAAATTGGAAGCGCCCAAGCATCTCGCACGCAAGGTCCACGATTTGTACTTCGAACCGAAGTACGAGGAATTCCGGCCACGGACGATATGGAGTCTCTCGCATGCCTTCACCTCGGCCCTTCAAGGAACTGGACCCGATTCCGCAGTTTAAGGCCACTGCGAAGCTGGCGGTTCTTGGAGGCGCAGTTCTTCGGGTCGTTCTAGCTTATGGGGCGGTACCGGCCGACCGCTCCTTACTTAATCCACTGACGAGCATGTGGGAGGGCCGTTTCTCCTGCGAACTCCTAGCTCACCCCTTTGACGCGAGCACTGGCGGAAATGCTTGCGCGCTACTAAGAAGTTCTTCGATGGTCTCGACAGGTACTGGTTTGGAATACAGATATCCTTGTGCCAGTTCACAGCCGATTTCCTTGAGGAAGGCCGCCTGCGCTTCCGTTTCGACCCCCTCCGCAACGACCTTTAAGTGGAGACCGTGAGCGAGCATCACAATAATACGAACGATTTCAGCGGTTTCGGCATCCGTATCTAGCCGCGAGGTGAATGAACGGTCGATCTTCAGCGCATCCACCGGGAAGCGCTGTAACCGGCTGAGCGAGGAGTAGCCGGTCCCGAAGTCGTCGATGTCCAGCCGAACGCCGAGTGCCTTAAATTCCGATAGCACGACGGCAGACCTGTCGGCGTCTGCCATGGCGATCGTCTCTGTTATCTCCAAATTGAGGCACGAGGGGTTGAGTCCGGTCTCCTGCAAGGTCTTGCCGATCTCGGCGGCTAGTTCAGGCTGTGCGAATTGCTTGGGCGCGATATTCACGTTGACTGAGAGTGGAGGATCACACGGAAACAATGTCTGCCAGGAACGAAGTTGGAGGCATGCGTCACGAAGCAGTTGCCGATTGATCGCCAGGATGATGCCGGTCTCATCCGCAACAGAGATGAATTCTCCAGGCATGACGAGACCTTCGGGACGTTGCCAGCGACTGAGCGTCTCGAACCCCACGATCCGGCCGGTACGCAAGGACACAACCGGTTGGTAGTACACGCAAAACTGATTCAATTCAATCGCTTTGCGCAAGTCAGTCTCAAGCTGCAAGCGTTTGATAGCACCCGCATGCATTGCATGGTCGAATACCTCACAGCGTGCCTTACCGCCACTCTTAGCGCGATACATGGCAATCTCGGCGTCCCGGAGGAGGTCCGGCGCCTCCGTCCCTCCACCGTTACTGAAAGCGATGCCGATACTGACGGAGAGCACAATCTCTTGATCATTGAAGTGGAAAGGAGTCGCTAGTCTCTGCTGAATGCGCTCAGCGACGCGAATGGCATCGCTGGGGTCATGCAATTCCTCAATGAGCACCGTGAACTCATCTCCTCCGGGGCGCGCCAGGGTACTCTGTCCCGCGAAGAGTTCTGTGTCTTCGCCAATATGCGGTCGTGAGACGGTATCCGAGCCGCGGAGACCTGCGCTCAGACGGTTCGCAATTTGCACGAGGAGGCTGTCCCCGGCGGTATGGCCTAGACTGTCGTTGAAGACTTTGAACTCGTCAACGTCGATGAATAGCACTGCGAACTTGAAGTCCAAATGCCGGCGCGAAACGGCGACGCTCCGTTGCAAGCGGTCGAGAAAAAGAGAGCGATTCGGAAGATCGGTTAAACTGTCATGGAAAGCCTGATGCGCCAACCGCTCCTCGGCTCGTTTCCTTTGGGTAATGTCGCGGTTTACGATGACCAGTCCAGTCGTCTGGCCTTCATTGTCCCGAATGGCACTGGCGGTGGACTCCAGAAAACGCCAGGAACCATCTTTGTGGCGGATACGGTACTCGAGTTGCTCTCCGCGGCCAGTGGTGCTCGCCTTGGCAGAAGCCTCCTGTACGCGCGCACGATCATCCGGATGGATCTGGTCCATGGAAGAAGTTGCCGCCAGCTCTTCAGGTCCATATCCCAGGATTTTCTGATAGGCGGGACTGTTGTAGAGGCGCTTTCCGCTACGGTCGATTACTGCAATCATGTCCACGGCATTTTCCGTAATCAGTTGAAAGATTTGTTCGCGCTCGGCCAACTGGCGACGGATTCGCTGCAACTGTAGATGTTGGTAAACAGTGTAGATGTTGAATAACAGGACCAGAGCGGCCAGTCCTCGAACCCACTCTTTGAGATTCAACAAGTAGACACTGTCGAATGGTTGGCGAAAACCAGGAAAGGTTAACGAAATAATCCCAAATGTCAGGACTAGGGTTACGGCTACGGCAGAGCCCCAAAGCCACCATTCCCGCCCTTCGACCTGGCGCACTCCGAAAGCAAGGGCCTTCGTTTCGTTCTCTGATAGAGCGTGTTTTCTCACGGTGTTACCTGCCTCGTCATTTTGCACGATCCGGTCGAGCGACAACTGCGCTTTCGCAGGATTGACTGGGTGACCCGTTTTGCTTGTGGGGATGGGCCAGTAGGCGGTCGAGTTCCTGCACAAGCGATACGGAATTTACTGGCTTCGATAAATAGCCGTCGAAGCCAGAGCTCAGAATTTTTTCGCGGTCCCCCTGCATGGCGTATGCGGTAATCGCTACAACGGGGAGCGAAGCAAAGCGCGGATTTTCCCGAAGCGTGCGCACCACGGCAAACCCATCCGACCGCGGCATGCCAATATCCAGCAGCAGAAGGTCAGGATGTGCCTGCTCCACCATGGCCAGTGCTTCCTCACCATCGCAGGCTTCCGCCACGCTGTACCCATGGATCTCCAACAATTCCCTGAGCAACTCGCGGTTCGTGGGATTGTCTTCCGCAACGAGGATTGTCTTCATAACATCTGTCCCGCAGACTTGGCGAGCCTGCGTCCTCCGATGACCCTTCTCACCTCGATAATGAGCTGCTGCTGCCACGAGCCGTTCTTTTGCAGCAAAGCTTGTGTCTCAAGGTTGAGCAGGCGCGCCTCTTGTTCAGTCAGGCTCTTGCCAGTCATCACCAGAATGGGTAGCTCTTTCAATGTGGCTTCTCGCCTGACATGGCGAATAACCTCAAATCCATCCATGCCTGGCATCAACAGATCGAGCAAGATTGCCCCTACAGTTTTATTCGCGAGTACCTCCAAAGCTCGCTTACCACTTCGCACAGCTTGGGTCTCGTACCCGGCACTCCGCAAAGTCTCCTGGAAGAGTTCGAGCGCTTTGGGGTCGTCGTCCACAAGCAGAATGGAGGAATCGTCGTCGGCAGGTGAGGGCACATGCTTGCGAATCGCCTCCAGCAGAGCGGGTTTGCGAACCGGTTTAATAAGATAGTCAGCCGCACCCAACGCAAAACCTACCTGCCGTTGATCGACGATGGAGAGGATGATGACCGGGATGTTCGCAGTTTCTGGATTCTTACGGAGCGACGCCAAGGTTTCGAAGCCATCGCTGCCGGGCATTAGGACATCCAGAGTAATGGCGTCTGGACGGAGTTGTTGAGCTTTCTTAATTGCTTCGGCGCCTGCTGCGGCCATCGCCAACCGGTATTCTGGTTCCAGGTAGCTGGCCAGAAGCTCACGGGACGAGCTTTCGTCATCCACGATTAGCACAAGTGGAGCGATGCGGCCTGAGGCTGAAAGAACGGCGGTTTTTGCTGCTCCGACGATGGGCTGCGCCTTCGATGTTGGTTCTACCGCGAGAAGCGTAAATGTGAAGCGACTGCCTTGTCCCAACTCGCTTTCCACCGAAATCTGGCCTCCTTGTTGCTCAACCAGGCGTTTTGTGATGGCAAGGCCCAGCCCTGTGCCTTCGTGAACGCTATCCGCGCTTCCCTCAATTTGTCGGAATTCATCGAAGATCACTTTCTGGTCTTCGGGCCGGATGCCGATGCCGGTGTCTGTTACCGACACGCGGACAAAATCCCAATAGTCGACGCACTCAATGGCTACTCGGCCTTCCTTGGGCGTGAATTTAACGGCGTTACTGAGCAAGTTGTAGAGGATTTGTTTAAACCGCATGCGATCTGCTTTAACGAGAGAATTGCTCTTCACCTTCTGTTCGATCCGGATGTTCTTGGCTATGGCGAGCGGATGGATAGTGGAGAGCACCTCGGGTAGGGCGTCCTTCACCGCGAACTCTTCGCTGCGCAGTTCGAGTTGGCCGGCCTCAATTCTGGACAAGTCCAGAATGTCGTTGATTAATTGCAACAAATGGGCCGAACCCTGTTTGATGTGGTTGACGAAGCGTTTCTGCTTGTCGTTAAGTTGCCCCGCAGTACCCTCTGCCAACAGATCTGAAAAGCCGACGATTGCATTGAGCGGCGTCCGCAATTCATGGCTCATGTTGGCCAGGAACTGGCTCTTCATCTTGGTTGCGCGTTCGACCTCGCGATTGCGAAGTTCCAGTTCCCGGTTGCTGGCAGCTAATCTCTGAGTAAACTTGTGTTTTTCAGCTTCATCCCGCTTCCTCTGGGTGACGTCCACCGCAACAACCACTTCAGCGGGACGTCCCCCAAAGCTCATCGCGTACGAGGTAATCTCAACATCGATTTCGGTTGCATCTTTTTTACGATGCTTCCAGACCCCAATTTTCTCATCGCCATCTCGCAGCGTATCTACTTCTTCGAGCAGTTGAGGCACGTCTTCAGGGGGACGAATGTCTTTGAGGGTCATTGTGAGGAATTCGTCACCGGAATAGCCGTACTGCTTCACCGCGGCGCGGTTTACCGCAAGAAATCGCAGTGTCTCCCGGTCATAGACCCAGGTCGGGTGCGGGTTATTGTCAAATAATTTGCGGTGCCGCTCTTCGGTCTCCCGTAGCAGTTCCTCGGCGCGTTTGTGCTCGGTAATGTCGCGAGTGATTTTGGAGAAGCCACGCAATCCGCCGGAGTCGTCAGTCAGGGCCGTAATGACAACATTGGCCCAAAATCGTGATCCGTCCTTTCGGAGCCGCCAACCTTCATCCTCAGAGCGGCCTTCCGCCATGGCGGTTCGAAGTTCATGGTCTGGTTTACCTTTGAGCAGATCTTCTTGCAGATAAAAACACGAGAAATGCCGGCCTATGATCTCATCGGCCTTATAGCCTTTGATGCGTTCGGCTCCCTGGTTCCAGGTGGCAACATGTCCGGCGGGATCGAGCATGAAAATGCCGTAGTCTTTGACATCGTTCACTAGCTGGCGAAAACGCTCCTCGCTCGCACGCAGCGCTTCATCTACCCGTTTGCGTTCCGTAACATCTCGGGCAACGGAATAAATAATGTTCTGGCCGGGTTCCGAAATGGCATTCCAGGAAAGCCATTTATAGGAACCGTCCTTACACAAATAGCGGTTCTCAAATGCAAAAGTCACCGTTGGATTCTTCAGCCGGGAAGCCTCCGCCGCGGTCAGCTGACGATCGGCGGGATGGATAAAGTCCAGGTAGGGCTTTGCCTTCAGTTCCTTTACAGTGAAACCCAGAGTCTTTTCCCAAGCTGGGTTCAGATTCTTAAAGAACCCGTCAAGGCCAGCAACACAAAACATGTCCAGCGACAAGTCGATAAATCGATTACCCGTTTCCAGCCGAGAATAGAGGGAAGCCATAAACGTGCTCACTCCCAGACCGACCAAGACAAACAACAGGCCGAGAAGCCATAGGCCCCGTTCTATTGCCCGAATTCCTCGATGCAAGGCGGCCAACGACTGTTCCACCAGAACGCCCCAACCGTATTGACCCACTGGTTCGTATCCCACAAATAAAGAGTCGCTTCCGCGCACAAACGTCCCGTGACCTGTATTGCCTCTCCTCATAAGCCTGACGGGCTCATATCCGCTCAGGTCAATCGGCGCCGAGTAGGGATCGATATTGGGACGAGCTGACAAGTGACCGTGCTGGTCCACTAACGAGATGGTCCACGCGCCCCCAATCTTAGTTTCCACCAAATGGCGACTCATGGTTTCGAGCGTGTATGGGGCCATCAGTATGCCAATGGGCTTGCCGGATAGATCTCGAATTGGAACCACAATGGCGACGACCAACTGATAGGGCGCAACTGCGGTCTGATATACCTCGGAAATGTAAGGCTTCCAATTGCTGGCCTCGCCTCGGTACCAGTCACGGGAGGCGAAGTTCTGATTGAGGATGGTCGGCTGGGCTGGGTAAACCGCCCGCATTGTTCCGTCCAGATCGTATGCGCTAACAAAAGCGAAATCCGGTCGCAAGCTGCTTGCTTGCTTAAGGTCCCACTCGACTCCGTCGAAGTCTCTATCGTTCCATGCCTGAAGAAATCTTCGGTGCGCGGCAATCGATTGCAGGAACGCAGTGCTCTGGCGGAAGTTCTCTTCCACTAAAGTCGCTGAGATGCGTGCTATCTGGCTGCTCTCGGTAGCGGCCTGAGTTTCTACCTGATGACTTAGGACTTTCCCCACGGAATAAGCGAAAATTGCGATAGGTAGGACCATCAACGCCAAAAACAGAGGATACAGCCGCCACGGGCTGCCAGATATCCACTTTCCGATATTGGCGCTCGCTCTCAGCACACACTCACCTCCTTGAAAATCATCGACCAGCAGTCGTAAGCCATGGCTTGAGCGTCCCGTTGTTTATAAGGTCTCGGTTTCCTGCGGCTCGAGTGGACCTATCCGCCAGCCATCGTCCCGCGAGAGAGCAAATCCGCCGTTTCAGTCCTCACCAATCGCTCGAATTGATCGAAGATTTTCGGATCCCACCATCCCTTCGCTACTTCCTCTTTCATCGTTCGTAACGCCTCGCGGATGGGAAAGGCCTTTTTATAGGGCCTGTCGGTAGTCAGGGCATCATAAACGTCGACAATTTGCAGCACCCGCGCGGTGATCGGAATAGCTTCTCCGCGGAGGCCATCGGGATAGCCTGAGCCGTCGAGCTTTTCGTGATGATGCCGGATAATGGGAAGTACAAGGCGGAAAGACTTCAATGGCGCACAAATGCGTTCACCGACCATGGAATGCTCACGGATAACCGTCCATTCGTCGGCCGTCAACCGGCCCGGCTTGAGCAGAATGGCATCGGGCACAGCAATTTTTCCAACGTCATGAACGATTCCCGCTCGACGCAGCGCGGTAATTTGATCCTCCGGAAGTCCCAGTTGCCTTCCCAAGCGAGCTGAATAATCTGCCAAGCGCTCACAGTGACCGTGAGTGTAGGGGTCCTTGCCTTCGATGCTTCGCGCCAGCGAGAACAGGACCGACTCAGCCCGCTCCAGTTCGTCTGTGCGCTGCTTGAGCGTTAAAAGAGACCGCACCCGAGCAAGCAGCTCAATCTTGTCCACGGGACGGGTCAAGAAGTCATCCGCTCCAACCTTGATGCCCTCGATCCGATCTTGCTTGTCCGACAGAGCTGTAATCAAAATCACGGGGATCAGATCCGTCTCAGGGTTGCTTTTGATTTTTTCGCAGGCCTGAAAGCCTGTGAGGTGAGGCATCATCACGTCCATTAACACCAGGTCGATCTGAGTTCTGTTCAACTCCTGAATGACCTCTGCACCATCGGAAACGGTGATCACCCTAAATCCATGGGTCGTGAGGAGTTCCTCTAACAATTCTCGGTTTGCAGGTTGGTCATCGGCAACCACAATATTGCCGGTGACAGATTGATGTGATCTCAACAACATATAAGTACCTCAACGGATTTTCTAAAGCTTGCCACACTTAAGTAGTATCCTCTAATTACTTAGGTCATATCTATCGCTTTGTTCGCAAGAGACGCGGAATATAGAGCTCGGAAGAAGATGTTTACGCGGCCGGAAGCCGAGAAAGAATCCATCCCAAATCCGCTATGTCTCTTCCGATGCGATAGTGCGACGTGGTATCAGATACACAGACGTATATCTTAACCTAGCAGTGACCCATTCATCGATACAACTTATTGCACAGTACTTTACAACGTCTATGTAGTCGGATAATTTAACTCTAATAAGTAACCTCTCCTTATCTCCTCGGACATTGTGACATCCGCGCTCTTCAGCTGAGAAAACGCTAAGAGGAGTCGACGACACGATCGCACATTGTGGCGGATCCGACCGTCACAACATCTCGCCCGAGCGCTTTGGATTCATAGAGGCATTGGTCCGCGATCTTAAGCAACTCGGCGGTAGCCGAAGCATGCTCTGGAAACGCAGCTACGCCAGCCGAGAATGAGAGTGGTCCAAGATTCTGCTGCTTGTACTGCAGCCGTAACCGTTTCACCTTGGATCGCAATGCGTTCGCACGGGCCGCCGCGTCCTCTGCCGATGATTCAGGCAGGATAATGGCAAACTCTTCACCGCCGAAGCGGCAACATATATCGGTAGCGCGAAAAAAGGTGCGAAGCAGGTCGGCAAGAGATTGAAGCACCATGTCTCCCGCATCATGGCCGAAGGTATCATTGAATTTCTTGAAGTGGTCGAGATCGAGGAAGATAACAGCAGTGGATTGCTTCTTGCGGCTGGCCAACTGGAGTTCTCTTTCCAGGGATTCTTCAAGGAAGCGGCGGTTGAACAGGCGAGTGAGCGGATCACGAATCGACTGCTCGCGAAGGGTTTCCCGCAATTGCAGACTGGCCAGCGAGAGGGCGATCTGCGAGGCCACGCTGATCGCCAATTGCTGATGAGATTCCCGAAAGTTCTCGACCCATGAGCAGCTTTGGGGCGGAGTTGCGTCCTCGAATTCCAGATGGAGAACGCCAATGGTGTTCCCCTGCGCGACCATGGGCACGCATATACACGCGAGAGTGGAACTGTTCGTCAGATGCTGGCAAGAGATGGCATTGCTACTCCAGTGCGGCTGGCCGCGACGCAGAGACCAGCATGCGTCCGGAGGAAATGTCGGTGCTAACGCATCCCTTTTGCCCCATCGAACGGCTGCTTCGACGAGGTCTCGGGATGATCTGAACATATAGAGAGCTCCGGACGGGGCTTCAGGGAAAAGCTTGTGCACGCAATCGCCGGCGACAACGCAGGCTTCCTGAACCGTCCCGCTACACTGCAGTAACGATCCCATCTCATTCAGTGCGGTGATCTGCTTTGTCCGTAGCTCTAACTCCTTCACCAATTGGTCCAAGGACTGGGCATGCTGCCGCTGTGCTTCACTGGCGCGGAGCTGTTCAGAGATATCTTCATAAATCAGGTATGCGCCCCGCACTTCATGCTTCAGTTGGAGCGGAACCCCATGCAATGCCAGGTCGAGGAGTTTCCCGTCTTTGCGCCGTTGTCGCACTGTACTATGCAATGTTCTTCCGGCAAAGATCTGCGCGATCAGGGGTGTGGAGTCCGTGTTCTCGTCCCCAGGTATCCCCAAACTTCCAATGTCAACCGAGGCGAGTTCGTGCCGATCGTACTGAAAGAGGTTCTTAAAAGCGGAATTTGCCAGGTCCACGCGTCCTTGCTGGTCGAGAACGGCGATCCCTAAGGGACAATTTTGAATCAATGCGTCTAAATAGGTGGTTTGCTCATGCAGATGAATGGCCAGGCGATGCCGCTCACTGACCTCGGACCCCACGATGAGCCCCACGGCCGATTGCACCAGCATGAGCATGGCGACCTTGGCGAAAAGAGCTGGACTTGGTGGAAACAGATGCATTGCGACGACGATTCCGAAATTTAGCGCCAGCAAGCCGGTGACAACTCGCCGCACGCCATGACGCATTGCAATCCAAATGATCGGAATGAAGGACAAATAAAAATGTTCGTAACGGCCACCCTTGGTTCCGAACATCACCCAGAGGACGGCCGCTATCGCTAGACTTTGCCCACCAGCTTCTGCAAGCGCAGCCAGGGAAAGCGTGATTTCAGGGGAGCCGCGTCTGGTTGGGTGAAGTTCGACGGGTGTGGCCGAGAGCCAATTGCGAACAGCGGGCATTACATGAATAAGAAGAAACGGTGCGATACCGACCAAGCCAATCGCGTCCCCTAAGAACCACCCTATTGTGGCCGGCTGATAATCGTGCCGAGCGATGCCGCGGTCAGCAATCAGGCATGCCACGCCGATGATGGTTGCTACCGTAGCAGCTGTCGCACTCACGATAAGATAACGAACCACATCCCGTCGGCGACGTAGTCCCAGGTCAATGCGAAGGGGACCGCGCAACGCCTGCGCCGCTGTGCCATAACAAATAGCAATGCCGGCAGCATCCACGGTGCTGCTGAACGACGTGACGGGCTGGGCATAGATTATTCTGCAGGCCAGGGCATCGGAAAAACAGATCAGCAAGGCATACCATGGACTGACGCCCAACGTCAGGGCCATGACGAGGCCAATGGCGGGATACCAGGCAACGAGTCCAATGCGGGAGAACACAACGATTTCCGGCCGGTTCAGCAGCAGATACAGCACCACGAACAAAAGGGATACCAGGGTGTGGCGAACGATGGTCCGGTGTGAATACATTGACAAAATCTCGCTGCGAAAAATGGCTCTCAAAGTGATTCGCCTGATTCCAGTGAGCGACCGATAGTACGGTCACTGCGATTCGATATTCGTGTTACATGCCGCAAAGGTCTCAATCGGCTGGTATTGGAGACGAGCCTGCTCCGTCTGCATCCGACAATTCCGGCCCCTGTCGATTGAGTGGTCTCCAAGCCATATCCCCGCGAAAGTACTGCCACAGGCCTTGCAGTCGCCAGATCATGTGCAATTGCCGGTAAGGAAAATGTTCGAGAAAGCAATAGCTCACGAGCCGCACGACATCCTGCCAGTCGTTGTACCGTTTATAAGTCAGTTCTTCTTGCAGCACAGAACCGATGGAGATAAGAGTCGCAAACCCATATCCGAACAGCACGAACTGAAGAAAGAATGTCCAGCTCAAGGCGCCAATAATGGCTGCGAGTAGAACGGTCAGGAATCCAGCAATCTCGATGACTGGAGCCAGCAGTTCGAAGAGCCACAAATATGGAAGTGCCAGGCATCCTACGCGTCCATAGCGCGGCCGGAAGAGCATGTCCCGGTTCGGCCACAGGACATCGAGAAGCCCTTTATGCCAGCGCGCTCGCTGCCTCGCTAAAGAACGGAGATCGGAGGGCACTTCTGTCCAGCAGACAGGGTCTGGAACAAACTCGATACGGTAGTCCGCGCGCTTCTTCAACAGGTGCCGGTGTAGACGCGTGACCAGGTCGAAATCTTCGCCAATGGCAAACGGCCGATACCCTCCAACACCACGCACAAGATCGGTTCGAAAGACTCCGAATGCTCCCGAAACGATCATGAGCATATTGCCTCGTGCCCATGCCTCCCTCCCGATCAAAAAGGCACGCAGATACTCGACAACTTGGATAACTTCAATGCTTTTCTTGGCCAGCCGTACCCGATGGATTCGTCCCTTTGCAAGCTCTGATCCGTTCAGGACTCGGATAATGCCGCCGGCTGCTACTACACGGGTAGGGTCTGCCAGGATGGGCACCATAATGCGCAGCAGGGCGTCTCGTTCGAGCACAGAGTCGGCATCGACCACGCACACATACGGGGAGGACGCCGCATTCAATCCGGCATTGATCGCATCCGCCTTGCTGCCGACCGATTCCTTGTCCACCACAAGGAGGCGCACGTCGATATCGCTTCGGTACAAACCACGGACCGGAGCGCTCGCTACCTGCGGAACATAGATGGCCCTTACCGGTCGCAACCGAAATTCCCTCTGCATGACCTGCAGGGAGTTGTCGATCGATCCGTCATTGATGATGATGACTTCGAGTTCGGGATAATCCAGATCGAGCAGGTTCTTGACCGCCGTACAAATGAATTTATCCTCGTTATGGGCGGGTACGAGGAGGGTGATAGGCGGCATCATCGGGGAGTCCTTAATCCAGTCGAAGCGGATACTTTGCAGATGCCGGAGATGCTGTGCGCTGGTTCTTAGCGCGATGATGAGCATCGCCAGATATGCAAAGTTAGAAAGGAGATAGTAGTAAAATAGCCCGTGGTTAGCCCAATCGAGATAGGTTGTCATGATTGGGACGCCGCCTTTGCGCGAGTGTTTTCCTGAACCTCGGGGTCGGGCGGCAGCTTTGCTGTCCGCAATACTTCAACCAGAATCTCTTTGGTTTCCTGGTTGGTCGGAGCGTCCTGATTAATAGCTGCGAGAAGGCCAGCTTCCAGGCCAGCGTTTTCCACAGCCGTCAAAAAAGCATGCAGTCCATATTGGTCTCGGAGACCGATTACCTTCTCAAAAATGCGCGGTAAGCCCGCTTTGAAATCAATGAGGCCCTCTGCGGCTCGCAAGCGCACCAGTCGATTCGAATCGGTCAATCCACGCAGCAGGAACGGTATAGCCGTGGGGTGGTGCAGCTTTCCCAAACTTACGATGGCCCGCAGCCGTACAAACCATATGGAATCCTGCGCCAACTCGCTCAGGACCTCGACGGCCGTTTTGGGGTTCAGAAACGAAAGGCCACGTGCCGCTGCGGCACGCAGTTCGGGCAGATCGTCATCGGCAAACCGTAGCAGCTCCGGGGCGAGTGAAGGTGCGGCTACTTCGCTGAGCACCCGTGCCAGCACTTCGCGCACCGTTTTGTCGGTATGCTGGAGGTGGGGTAATAATACTTGCGGACGTTCGGCACAAGCCTGGATGAGCGCGCTTTGTAATGGGAGGGCCGGCACGACCAGGCCAACGTCATCCATCCAATTGAGAATTTCGGTGGCAGCCTCTGGAGAAGCCATCCGGCCGAGTCCGCGCAAGGCGGCGAGTCGAGTTTCCGAATCACGATCCCGCAGTCCTTCAGAGAGAGCTCGGATTCCTTCGGACGCGCGGGTGCGAGCGAGTGCTACCAAAGCTGTGTGTCGCCGCCATCCTCGAAAATGCCGCGCTTCCAGGATACGTTTCTCGACCAAGCCACTAGCCCGCATGAATTTCAACAAACGCGCCGACTCCTCCGGATTCGCCACTTCGTAAGCGTCCAGAACCATCGCCTCGATAAGTTCCCGCTCCGACGTTTTTGTCCGCCATGTGGCATACGGAATCTGTCCGGAAATTAGAGCGCTCCACCGCTGGCGGATGGCGAGCATGCGCGCATCGCGCTTGGCGAAATACCACTTGCGGTACGTCCGGCGAAGAAGAATAAAAGCTAACAGCAGCACATCTGCGACGATCACGAAGATGATCGCCTTCAGCACAAAAGCAGCCGGGCCCAGCTTGCGAAATGTGTTAAAAGCGGATCCCATAAGTAAATCCGAAACTGGATTCCTGGCGATTCTGCGATCTTCTTTGATAGGCCCCAAATCCACTCACGTCCTGAAGCGCTGTGACTTGAAAACGCAAGCCCCCGCCGTAGGTCTGAGAAGAAAATTCTCCGATCTGATTCACCTGTGCGAAATTTTCTGTTCCGACGGCAAACAATACATTTCCGCTGAGGCGGCGCTGTTCCCAGCGCATGATGGGAAATCCAAGTCGTGTCGTTCCCGAAGGGCGCCATTCGGCACCCGTCCCAGAGAAATGGCTCCGAGCTTCGATCAATCCCAGCGACCACGTCCACTCGCGTGGCAGGTAGAACAGAGCGGTCTCATTCAACGTTAGAATCCGCGCTGTGGTGTACCAGTACCAATGCTGTCCGTATATGACCTCTACCCCTCGTAACGGGTTCGCTCGCCACAGTTTGAATCCTCGATCGTAGTCAAAGAAGCTCTCCTCACGCGGAATGACGCCGTTATCATGCGCTGCACCTCCCCCCACGGTCAGCGCACCCCAAGTACCGGACTTTCCCGTCAAGCTGGCTAAGAACTTCTCCGCGTTCACTCCTCCCCAGTGATAGCCGTCGGCCGCGATGCTTGTGCTCCAGCGAGACGTCCACTTAGATAAAATAGTCAACTCTTCATCCTGGTTGGCACCGGCGAAGCTGAACAAGTCGGTGTTCACTCCCAGGCGGAGTTCGTGCTTGCTTTCCGCGCGCAAAGAAATAATGCCTTCGCGCCCGTCAACATTTGTCGGATCTAGAACCAGCGCACGATTGAATTCCAACTTCGCTTCGCTTTGAGCACCCAGTGCTCGCAACGCGTTTGCTCGCGCCACCCGAATATCAGCCCGCCTCGGATCGAGTGCTACTGCGCGGTCGAGTGCATACAGCGCCTCCCTCGTTCGCCCTTCGCGCGAATAGACAGTTGCTAAGCCCATCCAGTTGTCGGGATCGTTCGCGGCGGCAGCGATAATTCCGTGGTATTCAACTTCAGCTTCTGCAAGTTTTCCAGACCAGGTCAGAATCCGTGCTCGCCAAGCGCGTACATCGAAGTTCTGAGGAGCACGAGCAATCTCCCGATCGACGATATGCATCGCTGCGGCCCAGTCGTGCGCTTCGGCACACTTTCGTACATCATCTTGCCAGCTCGAAATCGATTTTTGTCCTTGGGCTACGCTGCACAGCAGCCACATACACACCAACACGCTACCTACGAGCATCGACTCGTATTGGCTACTTAAGTGTGTGCTATACATAAGTGCTACTCATGTTCGGTTACCTAAAGAGTGTGAACTAAACTAATTAATGGCGCACTAATTTGAGCTACCTAGCTATTACATTCGTAATCGATGAGTATTAGTGGCGGCTAACGTATCGTCAGGCTCCTGACAAGAGTGAACTGTCGGTAAACCGACGATAAGCGATCCGTGTACGTGGTGACGCTGAAGGAGAGTGTTTAGCCGCCCGTCGTCATGGCTCTGGCGAGATTTCAATCAGCCAGTTGGGTAGATCCGGAATCGATTTACCGTGACTCTGGAGGTTGACTATTTGACTGTCGTCGGTTAACCGACGGTAGCTTGCCCCGAAAATCAGTCTTTCTCTAAAGCAACGGACTCGTCACCAAAGTACTCATGCACCGATTTACGGCTCAGAGTGGTCTTTGCCGAGCCATTACATGCATGTGACAACTGAGAGCCCGCTAGTGGCCAGGGTAAGCCAGCAGCTCAGGAAGCTTGAAAAACGCACCAGCTCTGCGTCCACTTCGGCCACCGCCTGGCGATGCACCCGCCGGAACTCAGCAATCAACTTGTAATCGGGAACCACACGGCGCAGCCAGATCACTTCCACATTGCGACTGCACGCGGTTTCCAACCGGCGTGAGGAACGAATCTGCCACAGATACTCATACGGATACAGTGTCAATAGATCGCGCGGGTCGTGACCAGGTCGCCCCGTCTCAGCCGGTTCGGAGCGAATGAAACTCACCTTTGTCATGTCCACCCGACCTACAAATGCTTCGATCACACGGCAGACATGATCTTGTGGAATTAGTTCGTCCAAAGTAGTTGGGAACAATGTGTGCTGACCACGCTGTTCGCTTCGATATAGGCCATCCAGCAATGCCCCCGATTGCCAACATTTTCGCATCCTTATTACCAATTTCCCAGTGGGTCTTGTAACACCTTTGAGTCCCCTGCTCTGGCTCCGCTCTGTACCAGCTTTCCTCGTGTCGTCATCTCCGCTGCTTTCCTAGCAAACTCTGCGGGCGGGAAGTAGTCCAGCGAACTGTGCGGACGTTGTAGGTTGTGATCCTGCCGCCAAGTTCCGATCTTTCGCCGTGCATCGCTGAGACTGGTAAACCAGTTCGCGTTTAAGACATTCGTCGGGCAGTCGGCCGTTGAAGCTTTCGATACGTGGCGGCAACCCGGTTCATCGTGAATTCGAACTCGCTTCGCCGGCTCATCGTCGGCTGCTCCATCAATATTTCCAGTCATGTTTCGGATACAGCATAACGCACCGCTTAAATATCCCGGCGACAATGGTTCCCATTCGGGTCCCATGAGTAATTAGATTTCCGAAGCCGACCAACCCGATGTGCGGCTAAGCTGCATCGACTCGGCGAGAGTGGTGTCCCGAGATCATGTTGCTGAATGCTGGAGCGGGGAGCGATCGAACCGCCACCTCCGGGGTGGGAGTCCCCGGCGCACTGCTTGGTTGTACTACCCCCGCATCTTAAGTCCCTTTCTCCAAGGTTGCGAAGATTTTTACTCGTGAACGCGATGAGAAACGGTCGGCATCGAGGCATTTGCTGCAGGGGCACCGGAAAGTCCTGTCTTTAGGAAATGCGATGTGTCCACAATTTTCACAGATCTGTCTTCCGTTACCGAGTACCCTCATCAGTCTGAATTCCGAGTCGCGAGTGCAATAGGGGCATCGAGGCTCTTCGTTTTCTGCAGTCAGGCCCATTGTTTCGGTGTCTTTTCGTGGCGAGATTCGCTCTCCTTCCACTTTCTTGGAAAACAGAACGCCCGTCGAACGCTAAGGCTGCCAGGTCTCACGCGCTTTCTCTCATGCTGTACTTCGCCGCATCTACCCATTTCTTGGCCCACCGCACATCAAAACTTAATCGAGTTAGATTCATTGCACTTTCTGAAAAAGTCGGGCAACGGGTTCCGGAATGCCCTGTTCAATCTTCTGGGACAGCCAACTCTGTAATAGCCGCCTCTGCTCGGGTGAGACGGATCGAAAATGCAGCCCGGCACGGCCTTTGTTGTCACACCAGCAAATCTCAGCGTCCAGCGAAAAATTGGTCGCTTCGCCGGGAAGCGTAAATTCAGCGGTCACTCGCGCACCAGGTTGGAAGCGGACCTCAGTAGTGACCGCCAGCCCACCTTCACTGATATTCATCATTTCACAAGGTATTTCTGCCATACTCTCCAACCGGATCCGGACAGGAACCGTCAGCGTACAGCGAAAATATCGCCGGTAGTCTCGGATAATCAGTCCCAGAGCAGCCTTTAGAAGGCTTCCGATCAGACTCTCCGTCAATGGCTTCGCGATGATAAAGTTGGGCTGAAATTTCGCGTCTGCTGCCACCTCAGAATCGGCAACCGCGAACGTGACCGAGTTCTGATTGGAGGGGGAGAGCCGGACAAGCTCGAGTATGTGCATACCTTGTTCACCGAGCCCGAGATCGACGACGATGGCCTCGAATTTTCGCGTGTTGATGAGGCTGGCTGCCGTGGGCAGATCGGTGCAAACCTCTGCCGCAATTGCGAACCGTTGCATGCCACTCTGAAGCTGTCCGATGACGATCGAGTCGTTCGATACGAGCAACGCGCGTCCTACGATCGCGGGAACGGGAGAAGGACTCGCATGGCTGCTCATGTTTGACAAAACCTCACCTATGCAGTAACGTGGCAGGGCTGTACCCGTACGTCCCCCCCGCTTGCATCATTACTTAATAGCAGTTCAGCAGTCTTGAAAGATTTTTTGCACGTTGTCGGAGAACCGACGATATGAGGACTCGCAAAGCGTGAGATAGGCGCACTGCTGGGCGCAGGATAGGACTGGCAAAGACCGCAATGAATTGATGATTCTAATCAGTGATCCCAAACCCTACACGTGGCATTTCAGTGCGTGATCTAAACAACAGGGCTTACCCCGATTCTGTTCCCTCCGATTGCCAGACCGAAACACGTGAACGATCGGACATTATCAGCGATTATGCGCACAAGCTGGGTTTGGATTCTCTCCCCAACGATCTGACCCGGTTTCTGTACTTGGCTTCCCTGCGGGACTGCAATAGCGGCTGTTACCTTCATCCTCAGCTGTCTCAGAGGATTGGAATGAAGGCGGCGGATGAAGCGTTACGCGTCTGCCACGATCAAGTTTTTCGGCGCTTGCTGATAACTTCCACGTCAGGATATATACAGCAACTCGATGAGTACATCCGGTACACCAGAACAGACAGGACAGCCGTCCTGCAGACGTGGCAGTCGTTGCAGGCTTACCGGGCAACTGTGCCGTTGCGCGCCCTCCCCATCTACTGCGAACTCTTCTGCCTGAACATTGAACTTGCGCTGATAATTCTAGGACCACGAGCACCTACAAACACGATGGGCTCTCAGCACGCAATTTCGTGTTGCGTTTGAAGGCCTTCGAAAGGCAGCCAGGCATTTGTTACTCTGCCGACAACAGTCGCTTCGCTCGGCATTTTGAAACGGCGAATCAACTGGCGCGAGACTGGGTGAGGGATCAGTGTCAGTTCTCTCCCATCCACTTGACACCAACCGCAGGTATGCCCCTGGCTATGCCAAACAAGATAGATAGGACGCTCCCGGAGAGTTCGCCACGCGAAGACCTGCGCTGCCTTTTGAGCAGTGTCGATCTCTACCAGCGATCGCGGAGGAAGCAGATCCGCCATGCTGTCGTCTTTTGAACCGATTAAGGCGTAGCGGTAGCGGACTGGATCAACGCGGGACTGGAGAGCCGATGGCAGCATCGAGAGGTCCTGCGACTGGAGTTTCAACAAGATCGTTTCGGGGCTGCTTACTTTGGCATCGAAGTTAAGTTGAAACCGGAAGGCTGGCTCACGAACGAGCGGAGCCGGCGACGTGGCTAGATCTGGTGCTGGTTTCGTTTCGTAGGCGGCTGTAGCTTCCTCCAGATCGACTCCGAACGGCATGAGCAAATCATTCAATGGGAGCTTGAAACAAAGAGCCAGGCTGAAGAGTTTGTGGATGCTCGGGATCGAGCCTGCTTCAATATCCGCCAGGGTTGAATGTGACACATAAAAATCGGCGTTTCCTTTGAAGTCTGAAATGTTCCTAGTGATACGTTCGACGTCGCTTGGCTTAATCAGTCGCTCTTCCCGCAATGCCCGAATCCACTTGCCTGGTTCCATTCTTTTTAGCGCTCCCGGCATAATTTCATTTTGGGACTCCTCATTCCGCTGATAAATGCCCCATACTCGGCCATCGGGCAAAGCAGTCCCCACAACATTCGTCCTGAATTATCAAACGTACACTTCTCTCATCTCCATACATGAGAACGTATGTTACAAAATCCGAACAGAAGCTCGAACAAGTAAGATTACCCCAGCATGATCAATGGAGGGTCTGCCAGGCGTGCTGCTGGACACGGGTCAGAGAATCCAACAAATGCTGGTATCGTACGTCCCAGGCAGCCAACAACAGTCCCAACGAGGGGAAGAGCCACTGCATGTAGAGGCAGGGCCTGGCCAGGAAGAGATTCAGCCGAAACCGGATCGCGTTGGTGATCAATTCATCGGCCTTCTCGGTGAGCGCTGGGTCGCGCTTCAGTCGCGCGAACTGTCCTAGTCTGATCAGCATGCCGGCATTCTCCTCGACCAATCGCAGCATCCCCAACGTTAACCGGATTCGTTTTCTCTGGAAAACCCGAAATTGTTTCTTTGACAGCGAACGGCGGAGATAGCGTGCCTCGTTATGGTCGAGCAGCGCGCGAAAAATCTCAACGTCGACGACGTGCTTTTGCTGCTCCCAATCCTGCTCGTTGCGTATTTCTAGATGCCCGCCGCGGAGAAGTGACCACGCGAGGGCCAGAGCCGATGCAGCTACGGTGAGGATTAAAAGTGTCGATACCATTGCGCAACGTAGTCGGCTACCGCTTCATTCCATTCCGGCAAATTCGTTTTCGGCAACGACTCGATGGCCGCGTTCCGCCGAGCTCGCCAAAAATAGAAGACCCAGGTCAGGGCTGCAGCATTATATGCCGCCGAATTAATTACCGCCAATGCTGCGTGGCTTAACAAATGCAGGTGCGCTCGAAATTCGAAGGCCCCAAGCGCCACCGACGAGTAAATCCCGAAGCCCGCGACAATTCCTACCGAATAGTGGTGCCATGTCAGGCCGAGGCGCGCCATCAGCGCGACCACTACTATCAACAGGGAAGCTTGCAGAAAACGCGCCGAGCGTTCCCCTAACATTATGAGCTCAGAGACTCGATCTGCCCCCGCACCACCTCGGGTAAGGAAAAACATAAGCAGCGCTGTGGCTGCAACAATGAAACCCAAAATCCAGATTGAGTTCAAGACGAAGCTCAGCGATGGAATGGGCACAAAGACGTGCCTCAAAACTTCGACGATCACGCCCAACCCGAGCAAGACCGCAAGTATTTCCCCGCACCAGTAAACGAGTCTATAGGGGGTACCTGGGTACGTAAGAAATAACAGGATGAATTCGCGTGAGAACACCACGGCGGTGTAGCTGAAAAAGACCGGGAAGACATGCACCAGCCTGCGCCTAAGCATCACCGCCACGATGGCAGCCTGGCATAGAAGCGGACAGATCCACAAAATCTTGGTTAAAGCGTGTGAGAAGCTCATGGGCCGCACTGGTAGATTACGCGCAAACCAGCCGGCCCACAATGGTTTATCGACCCGTTTCAGATCGCTTGCCCTTTAACGCGCCGTTCTAAAACGCGCCGTTCTAAGGGTGCAGGGTGCATAGCGGACACTGCGTTGTTTTCGGCGGTATGGGTGATCCTCCATCAGCTAATGAGACAGTGGACGTCGCCAACATCAAAATCGATGTCGCGAGGATCAAACGCACAATCGTTTTCATGGGTCTCTCCTTCGTCGCTATTGGTACCGGAACCGGTACTGGGAGACACCTTATGTGCATTCCTCAGGGGATTGGCGGCATGTTCGAAAATCGAGCGATTCGTGAAATCACAAGACGCTGTGAATACAGATGCCCAAACGATGCATCGCTTGTCGGTTTACCGACGACAAGTAAATGCGGAGTGTGGTTATTCCTTCTGTCCACTCCTGACGAATGAATCCAAAACTGAGTAGGTGTCGCGCACGCGGAGAAAGGAAATTGCCTTGCCAAAATGGGGCGTCGGAAAACCGACGAACCATACGCGTTGGCTTATGCCGCGCTTGCCAGCGATACCCTCCTCCTAATTTCCCGAAGCATCCGCGTGGGGCGTCTAGATTCCCGAAAGTCGACAGGTAAGCAGGCTCGAAGGAAGGAATCCCATTGGAATGCTTCTAGAAGTGGAGGATAGGCAATTCCGGATGAACCGAATCGATGTGCACAAATCCATCAGTAGCGGCAAGACAGTCGAAGGACGCAAACCTTACGTTGCCCCAGCATGCCGACGTCTGACTCCAGAGGCAGCAAAGGAAATGCTCCTACGTCGCGCTGATACCGGCGATCCCGAAGTGCTGCGCATGCTCGAATGCATCGAAGAACTCCAAACGAAAAAGAGATCCTGAACCAGGTGGAAGGTCCTCCGGAAACGGGAGGACCGTTCTGGGCCAGCCTTGATGGATGAGCGTATCTTCAAAGATGCGCGATTTAGTCTGCTGGTCCCTCGAGAGGTCCGCATTTTCCTCTGCAAGCCTTCGATACGCACCAACGCCAAACTGGGACCAGGGAATCTGTGCAAGACGGGCCAGGCAAGTCCTGCGCCGAATGGGACTGACCATGACCGATGTTTCTGTCCTGACAACTAAGCACTTCGGAAAGAAAACACCGTATTTCATTCCTCCGACTTTCCTTTATAAGCAGAAGCGCGGAATCACGCCCCACGTCTGTCAGATCGTAGCTCTGAGCCGGATTACGGGGTACGGATTTGCGGACTGGATGAACCTTTTCGGCTTTGATCTCAGACTGATTCCCTACCTGCAACTCACGGTTCACACCGAGCGCACAGCCGTCGTTACACCGGGTTCCTACGCTTCCAGTTCTGATTCCGAAATTGCGTCGTGGGAATCGGGATCTCGTAAAGAAAATAGACGGTATTTGTTCGCCAAAATTGGCAGTCAGGATGCCGTTGCCTACCCAGAAATCCTTCCTGGCAGCATAGTACGTGCGGATCGGGATTATTCACTGCAGGCTCTCGATCACGTCTGTAAAACCCGCCACCTTTGGCTGGTCGAACATCCGGGCGGCCTTACGTGTTGTTATGTCAAACGGATCGATGACAGACACGTAGTCCTGCTTCCCAACTGTCCTCCTTTGTCCGGTTGGCCGCTACGCCTTTCGAGCGAGGTACGGATCTTGGGCTTGGTTGATCGCGAATTTCGGCCCCAGACGCCGGCCCCAGTGCGGCCTATGTGCCACGCAAGAAAATCTGAGGTCCCGCCAGAGTTAGCGTACCGCCTTGGCGCCGGCGTCAACTTGTCAGCCTTGCTGCGCAGGTCGCGGGCGCGTTCTGGTTTGACCCTTCGCGCAGTCCATGAAATGACAGTGCAAATTGCGAGACTGCTTGGAAATCAAGAATACGGCATCGCCCTGGGTCTGTTGTCAGATTACGAGGCAATGAACAAGGTGCCAAGACATGTTGCCAAGATCATGACCCTCTGCATAATTTATGGCCTGCACTTTTGTGAACTGCTGAAAGCTGGTGGAATCCACATCGATGATTCTGACAAAGTACCGCTGGATACGTGTGAAGGGAAACGTGATTTGCCCTTAGCGTTTGATGTTGGTGTCAAAGGCCGTGAGTGTTTTGCGACTCGCTATTGAGTGGCAAATGGATTATCGAGCGAGCTCAACGACTTGAAACTGCACTTGACGTACGACAAAAACGCGGTCAAGCAATGGCCGGCGTCACTTGTTACTTGGTCTCGGATTGTCGCGGATGACGAGGCCGGAAAACCGAGGATCTTGCCCGCTCCCTGCTCGATTACCCACAAACGAGGCGGCGCGAGTATTCACATTAAGGGCTCATCGTGGACATAGCCGAATTGGTCTTTCGATTCAGAGAGACGGGTTGGGCGATCGAAGGTGCTCTCTCTGCTGGAGAGTCGGGGACAAGCCACACCGACGGATCTTCAGCAGGTAGCCAGAGCAAGAATTTTCTCGAGGGTAACTCAAATCAAAGGATAACTGGGCTAGAAACTAAGCGAAAGACATCATCTTGAGAAGCCTCGGTTTCACTGAGATGGAAAGAAAAAAGATCGGATGGAAGCGCTGCCCATACTGCGGAGACGATGAAGTTTACCGTTCGCGACGGGATCCATTGACATGGGTGGATCGAGTTTGTGTGCTGTTGCTTCTTCAACTTGTCAGGTGCCGTCATTGCCAAACGCGTCATTATCGACCGGTCTTTTTTCCAGCACCTGAATACTCAGGTCGCATCGGCAATATCCAATCCGTCCAGAACGGTGGCAAGGATGAAAAGCACGAGCGTTCCGCGTGACGATTGTGTTGATCACGAGTGCGGCAGCTGTGCCGAAAAAGGTGTAAAAGATGTGAGACAAATTGGCTGCGGAAAGAGGAGAAGTTCTGGAATTCTATCCTGATGGCCCAGGGAACTAGAGCAAGTTGTAGCCCAGCCCGCCTTATGCCGTGCCCTTGACCCGGCCTCGCCTCCGGGCCCGATCTCCACTGCCAGGTGGGATTGCGCACTCGAGAGCGAAACGGCGATGTTTTTCCAGGCAACATCGCGCTCCAGTGCTATCTCCTGTTTCATTCTTGCAGGTCACCTGCGCTGACAGGATAGGCACACGGACATATTTCCTTCTATTCTGCTGGAGCTCTCCAATGAAACGTGTGCAGTAGCTGTTAAACCGCTGCCTGCCGTTGATGCGGATAATCGAAGTGGACCTCGATTCAGCCACTCGTCGCTTGATTGACCCCCACCGCCCAGAGGTGTACGGTCCTTCGTTCTAGTGTCGTGATCTTGCCTAGATGACGAAGAGCTGCCACCATCGCAGGCGTGAATGTTATGAAGATATTGCTGGTTGAAGATTCTCGCCTTGAACGACACAAGATTGGTCGTTACTTAACCGACTGGCGGCTCGACTTTGTCGCTGTCGAAAGTGGAACAGAAGCCATTGAGTCGTTGGAGGGGCCCGAGCCTCCCAATATGGTTTTGCTCGATTGGATGCTGCCCGATCTCGACGGCATTGACATTTGCCGCCGCACAAGGGCCAATGGAGCGAGAGCACCCTACATCTACATCGTAATGCTGACGGCCAAGAGCCTGAAGCAGGATCTCCTAACTGCCATGGCGGCCGGTGCCGACGACTACCTGCCTAAGCCGGTCGATGCTTCGGAACTGCGGGCCCGAATCATGGCAGGGAAAAGAATTTTGGAACTCCAGCAATCTCTACGGTTCTCTGCCACTCACGATTCTCTGACTAACCTGTTGAACCGTTCAGAGATACTTGCGGCGATTGACCACGAGCGTTCGCGGAGCGGACGGGAGGGGAAACCCACCACGATCATTATGGCCGACATCGACCACTTCAAGCGCATCAACGATTCCCTCGGTCACGCAGCAGGCGACGAGGTTTTGAAAGAGGTAGGGCGCAGGTTGAAGTCAGACTTGCGTCCCTACGACGTTGTGGGAAGATACGGCGGGGAGGAGTTCCTCATCGTTCTACCTGGCTGCAATTTGACTACGGGTGCCCGCCGCGCTGACGAACTTCGTAACTTAATCGCTAAAGATCCCATTTTCACTCCCTTTGGTACAACTACCGCCACTATCAGTCTGGGAGTTACCGCAACATACAATCGCGAATGCCCAGTGTCAGATCTTCTCCGCGAAGCCGACGTTTGCATGTATGCTGCCAAGAAGAAGGGTAGGAACCGGGTCGAATTCCTTTCCGCCAAGGCCCGGCAGAAGGGTGCGGGACAGGACTGACACATACGCGAAACCGCCAACAGGCCCTTCGCCTGAGGCTAACAAGAAGGGTGCACCTCAAGGGGCCACCGAGAAAGACCCAGGGACCCGCCAAAATGCCTTTGGGTCTTTTCATGGTCCCTCTGCGACTCGGAACTCACGATCTCTCGCGAACCGTCGCGAAACTGCGGCTTACCGCCACCGACGCACGTTGCCCACTTGCTAGTGCACCTCCTGCGGAAAGGATAGGCAAGAGGCCGATGAACGGGTACGCAACTGAAGGTGATCAGTCCGCACGATTGCATTTTGGGAGGCCTATGGACAGCTCTCGGCGGTATTCCGCCGCCATGGTCCGTTTCAGTGTCTTCATGATCGCGTTAGGGAGCTCTCCGTCGTTCTCGAACTGTTCCGCACGATACTGGACGGGATCCCAACCCCTTCGACAGATAAATTCATAATGTGCAGATTCGTCCGTATCTTGGAACCTCCCCCAATTACTCGCATAGTAGACGAGAATTGCACAAAACTTGCAGTTTCCGGTAACGACATCACGCAGTAGGTACTGACGTCCGGGTCGGTTCTTGATCAGGATAGGGCCTTGATGCTCTGGTCACGAACCGTGTCTGGCGTCAATACGGACTCCCACCCGAAACCACTCTCCACGATGTTCGCTACGGGGAGGATTTTATGGTCAATGGCAGCAAAGACTTCGTGTGGGTGTTGGAAATCTCAGGTTCGGTTCCTCCGAACCATTTCGTTCGCGGCTACGAAGACGCAACCAGTGAGCGCCAGCCACCAATGTATTTCCCGCTGGGCGGTGGAACCATCAAAGGCGTCAGCAAACCCGGCGAAATCGTTTGGAGCCGAGTATTTGTAGAGCACGGCAAACTGAACGTCGACGTCGGACGCGGACGATCCTTAAAGCTACCTGATTCTGAAGTCGAGCGGCGTTGGTCGATTACCACCCCGCAGTGGCCTCTCATGAATGCCGTGCTCTATGGAGTGAGTCGTGATCAGTTCATGGCGAGGCACAAATCAAATCACATCCAGGTCGCTTATGCATCTGACAGCGAAACCGCGCGCTCTGTGCTCGCTTCGAAAGCCGCCGCCATGGCTGAGCTAGGACTCGAGGTTAACTTCTGCGGAGACTGTGGATTTTGAATCTTGAGATTAAATAATCGATTCAACCATTAGTATTTCACCCGGGCAACTCCGGTGATAGCGCGCCCACTCTGAAGCACAGCCTTCTTAGGCTTCGCGGCTGGAGAGCTGATAGCTGAAAGCTTCATTCCGCCAGCGAATTGAAGGAACCGTCGGGTGGCGTTCGGTTTCCTGGCTTGCTCACGCGACGCTGTGACTCAAGAGTGAACATCCAACGTGAAAGAAGCGATACGGAGGTAAACAGAATTTCCCGTTCTACCGATTCGGACGACCACCTGGCTCAGATACCGCGTTTGCACCGGATTGTTGGCCGAACATATTCGAGGGACAGCCCAGCCAGCTCCCGCCAGAGTCACAACCCATAGCACGATCGCACTCACTCTGGCAGCAATCCCGAATTTTTCTTCGATGACGACTGTACGCGCGCACATATCGCCGATTCGCTGCCGCACCTGGGAACACGCTGCCACGGCAGTCCCCACCAGATAAAAGCCAAGGCCGTCGACGATCCTCAGAAGATTGCGCACGGCGCATGCAGCTAAGGCGCCTCGTTGAGTGGTTCGCACAACTCGAATGCCCACCAGAACCTTGCCTAGCGTGGCGCCACATGCCGCCTCCAGCAGCCAGCCATACAGGAAAAGTATGGTGGCGTTCAGCGTTGTAGCGATCACCAGCGAAGCGGCTGTTAGCTGCAATTCGGTCCTGTCGAACGTGCCCCATCGCATAAAGGCCCATGCATCCACGATAGCGAACGGGCCAAAGAGCAGGGCGAGATCGAGCGCAAAGGCAATGAACCGGTCGCCGAGCCTGGCGAAACGGTGTCGACCGCTGGTGCGAACGGGAGGGGAACCGGCGGCGGTGGTCGTGGTGACGGCGAGCGCGGGTTTCGTCAGTCCGCACTCCTCCAAAAGATACTGGCCGGAAGGAATAGCCCCACCGCAGCGCTTGCAGTGCTTTGTGTGCGAGCTGATTTGGCCGTGGCAATGCGGACATTCCATATTTTTGCGAAGGCCCTGACCGTCTGTTCGTCGAGAATACGCCCGCATTGGCTGGACGTCCCATCACCGAAGGACAGCGGTCAAGCGGCCATTGTCCGGTTGTTTTACAACGCTTGAGAACGCAAATGCGTCGCCCTTGCCACGCTTCTTCGAGCGCCAGCGTGGGGCATCAACTTGATTCCATTGGGCCGATGTGCACGTGAATGAGGGAGATAGCGGCGGCCCCCTGTTTCCCGCGCCTCCCCATTCGATACGAGAGCAGTGTGCCCCGCCCTTGACTAGCTCGCCTTTCCCGTGATCGTCGTCGGGTCCTCCATCTCTGCCAGTGCCAGAACTTGGTAAGTGGCATAGTTGTACACAGGCGACATGGCTAGAAGCCGATCAAGTTCTTCGTTCGATGTGACCTTGTAAATCCAAGCTCCACCGTGACTGCCGATGACGTGGTAGCGGCACTCCAGCTTGTCCCCCAGCTTCTTGGCGTAATCCGGCATCTGCATCACGGCGCGGGCAACCTCAGGCCCGAGGCGCGTCAGGTCGAAGTGCCACAGCACTAGGAATTTCATAGCTTCCTCCTTCCCCATCCGCCCCACAGCCTATACCCCTCGCAGGTTCATGTCACCCGCGTTTGCAAACGGGTGAGGCGTACCATTTGGGCATGAGCAGAATACGTTCAGAAAAGCCCGGCCCGGAGAGTACTGATCACTCGGTCACCGCCGATGTCATCCTTCGGCAAGAGCCCGACGAGGAAGAAGACGAAGAGGAAGACGAAGGCGACCGCAAAGAAGATGACGAGGATGAAGACACAGACGACGGCTACTCGGAGTGAGCGTGCCCTTATTTGTGTCAGGGGTGAAGAATGAAACGCGAAGAATTCATCAATGTTGCTGAAGAAGCTGCGGATTCGCTACCGGATGAATTTCGCAGCCGTATAAAGAACGTCGCGATTCTAGTCGAGAACGTGCCGCCGAAACCTTATGAAGTCACAATCTGGTTCGTTCTAGATCGAGACAAGCTTTTCATCGGAACCGCGAACGCGAACCGCCAATGGGTGCGAAACGTCCAGAAGACGCCTCTAAGGTCAGGCTGCCCACCACTGGCGAGACTTTCGGGGAAACACTCGTTTCATTACCGACCGCGCCGAGCACGAACGCCATGGCTCCATCGGTCTGAGTGTCAGGACGACCTGGAATAAAGAATCGATGAAGGTCAGCTTTTCCGTACAGAGATTACGGACGCAGTGTAACGGTCTGCTCGTAGTAATGACACGCTGTATTCGATGGCGACGCTTTGAAGGTCATAGGCAGTCTCGCGGATGACAAGAAGAGCGCTGCCCGCGAAAGTTTGCAGCACTTCGGCTTCTTCCACGCCAGCAATCATGGCTCCGATGATTTCCTCAGCCCATTGCAGCTTGCGCTTGTAAATGCGCTCGAAAATTGCGTACAGGGATTGGTTCTCCAAATCTTGCTTGTCGATGCCGACGAAGATTCTCGCCGGCAGAAAGCTCGTGACCACTGCAACCGGTTCGCCGTTGATGAAGCGCAAGCGACGCGCCCGGTATACTCTTTCGCCAGGACTGAGTTTCAGCGCTTGCGCGGCTTCCAGATCAGGATCTTCCAAACTCATGCTCAGCAAACGGGCGGAGGGAACGAGGCCACGCCGCCGCATTTCTTCGCTAAAGCCGCGAAGCTGTTGAAAATTCCAGGGCACGCGTCCGGAACCGACTACGGGGCGCTTTCCTTTGGCGATGATTAGCAATCCCTCCGAACGCAATTTCTGAAACGCCTGGCGCACCGGCATCTTGCTTATGCCGAGAGCCTCTGCCATCTCACCTTCCGAGGCAAAGGTCTGGCCCTCGCTGAGTTTGTTCTTCTTGATGAGATCGCGAACCTGATCAACGATCTGCATGTAGTAGGGGACGTAGCTGCCGCTATCCAGAGCAAGACCGAGTTTTGCGACGCTGACTGCCTGTAGTTCTGAAGCGATTAAGACCATAATTTACTCACATGTATACGTAGTATACAACGTATGTATGTTTATCATAGAAGTTTTCTTACCAGCATTTACGACTTGACTGGTGTCAATATAATATGTTTGTTTACTGATACTTACATCGAAGCATGGAATCCCGGATAGAAATCCATAAATTCATTTTACTTGACACCATATATGCATATGAGCTTTATATGCTGCGAATCGAGTGGAGGCCCCTGTCATGATCTCCAGATCAGACTGCCGTAATAGCATACGCTTCGTCCTTTGCCGGATCGCCTGTTTGCTCGCCTTACTCGTTGTGGTCTGTGCTTCGGTTGATCTGCGCGCCCAAGTCGAAACCGGAAAGATCGTGGGCTCTGTCAAAGACCCTTCGGGGGCCGTGGTAGCGGATGCGATAGTCACGGTGACCGAGACCCAGACGAATGTCGAGAAGAAGAGCACGACGAACAGCAATGGCGAGTACGTTGTGACTGAGTTGAAGTCCGGCAATTACATCGTATCGGTTGAGCACCCCGGGTTTAAGAAAGCAAAGCAGACCGAGTTCAAGCTTGACGTCAACCAGGTGGTGCGCGTCGATTTCACTCTGGTTGTCGGCACAGTGACTGAAGAGATGTTGGTCACCGCGGCGGAACCGTTGGTTGAATCCGAAACCTCTTCGATCGGACAGGTAATCGAGCGGGCGCGGGTCAACGATCTGCCGCTGGATGGACGCGACTTCGTGCAACTGGCTTATTTGTCCCCCGGCGTCAACCCGGGCCCAACCGCCGGCTACACCGTGCAACAGGGCGGAATCCCTGAGGATCAGCGCGGAAACGCGGCCATCCAGGTGAACGGCCTGACGGCCACCAACAACAATTTTCTGCTCAATGGATTTGACAACAATGAGCAGCAGATTGGGATCGAGGTGATCCAGCCGTCGATTGACGCCATTCAGGAATTCAAAGTGCAAACCAACAACTTCGGTGCTGACATCGGCAGAGGCGGAGCTGTCGTTAACGTCGTTCTGAAATCCGGAGGGAACCAGTTTCACGGCAGCGTTTTTGAGTTTCTGCGCAACTCCGCATTTGACGCAAAGAATTATTTCGACAGTCCAAACCAGCCGATTGCCCCCTTCAAGCAGAATCAATTCGGAGGGACGATTGGGGGGCCGATCCGAAAAGACAAGACTTTCTTCTTCGTTGACTATCAGGGGACGCGCATTCGGCAGGCGCAGACGTTCATCTCTATCGTGCCCTCACCTTCGGAGGTGGGTGGTAATTTCAGCGACCTTTTGACCGGCGACCCGACGACATATTTTCACCCGTGCCCCGATGGCTCCGGTCCCGCATTCGATCCCGGAACCATCTTCGACCCGTTTTCAAGTTATTCCTACACCTGCGGTGACGGAACGCCGATTACGCTGAGAAAACCGATTCCGGGGAACGTCATTCCGTCTTGTTCTTCCGCCACCGACGCGGCTTGTCTCGATCCGGCTGCCCTGCAACTCGTGACTCTGTTCCCGACCCCAAACATCTCCAATTCCGCCGGTAACTATTTATCGAATCCGGTGAGCCAAAACAACCAGGATTCATTTGATGTTCGTGGGGACCACCAACTCACCAGCAAGAACAGTCTCTCCCTAACCTTCAGTTTCAATAATGTCGACGCCTTTGCGCCGGACCCGTTTCCCGGGTACGCCGGTGGAGGAAACTTTACCGGGCACATCACAAATCTGGCCAGGTCTGCCGGCATCAGCGATGTTCACACCTTTGCGGCGAACAAGATCAACGAATTCAAGATCGGCTATTCCCGCTACGTGGTGAAGGCGGTACAGAATTTTGCGGGGCAAGACTTGGCGTCGCAATTCGGTATTCCGAATATCTTCGATCCGAACAACGCAACTGCCACGGGAGGATTGCCTTACCTCCAGTTCTCGAACCTTAGCCCGCTCGGAACCACTGACTGGTTTCCGGAGTTCTTGAACGAAAACAACTATCAATATATGGACGCATTCACGTACGTTCGCGGCCGCCACTCATTCAAGTTTGGCGCGGACGTGCGACGCCGCCTACACGGGTTTTTCCAGACGCAAAATGCGCGCGGCGATATGACTTTCAACGAATTGTTCACTTCTGACCTGACCACGGATACGGGCGGGAGCGCCCTGGCAACCTTCCTGATCGGCTTTCCAGTCTCAGGGTACCGCGACGGCCAAAAGGGATCCTTTGGCATGCGCTGGACCGAGTTCAGCGCGTACGCAATGGACGATTTTCGTCTGAACGACAAACTCACATTGAACCTGGGGGTACGCTACGACCTGTTCACGCCGCCCATCGAGCAATACAATCGGCTCGCCAATTTCGATTTTGCGACAGGACTATTTGTTTCGCCCCAGCAGCCAGGGGTGAGCCGCTCGGGCAATGTGAAAACCGATCACAACAACTTTGCCCCGCGGATTGGCTTTGCGTGGACTCCATGGAACGAGAAAACCGTGATACGTGGAGGTTTCGGCGTTTTCTACGATGTTCAAGCAGACCAGAACGACGCCGAACTTCCCTATAATCCCACTGGACTGATCTTCAGTCAGAACTACAATCCCGCGGCGAACGCGACGCCGACCTTGCGGATATCTACAGGCTATCCCACTCCCGTCTATTCCACCGTTTCGGATCCGGCGGGCCGAGCCAGCGCTTCGTTATTCAACAATCGCACAACCTATATTGAAGAATGGAATTTGAACATCGAGCGAGCTCTCAGCAAGAGCATGGCTTTGCAAGTTGCTTATGTTGGGACGCGAGGTGTGAAGCTGGCGTTCCTCAGTAATCGCAACCAGCCAACACAGCCGCTGGACGCGAATTTCGAATCCTGCCCCACATCCACCGACCCATCCTGTTTGACCGGAGCACCCACAAACTTCGGCCGGCTCTA
The DNA here is from genome assembly GCA_963763795.1 of uncultured Acidobacteriota bacterium. Lineage (GTDB taxonomy): Bacteria > Acidobacteriota > Terriglobia > Terriglobales > Acidobacteriaceae > Sulfotelmatobacter. The sequence continues at coordinate 56,141 of CAVXPP010000002.1, forward strand.
CTTCAACTCGGTGCCCAATATCGGAGAAATCCGCACTCTCGACAATGGGGCCTGGTCCGTCTCGCACGGTCTGCAGGTCAAGTTGGAGAAGAGATTCTCCGGCAACTGGAGCATGCTGAACTCTTACACCTGGCAGCACAGCATTGGGCAGACCGAGGAAGACGAATACCTAGAACCGCAGGATACCTACAACCTCGCAGCCGAGCGCGGAAACAACGCTCCCGATTACCGTCATCAATTGTCTTCTGCCTGGTCTTATCTGTTGCCGATTGGCCCAAAGCAGAAATACTGGAGCGGAACCGGCCCCATGCATTGGCTGAGCGAAGGTTGGCAGTTGAACGGAATTATCGCGATGCATTCTGGCGAAGCTTTCACCCCCTTGCTTTCCCAGGATTACACAAACACGGATTCAGGAGCACCCAGGCCCGATTTGGCCGGTGATCCATATGACTTCTCGAATGCGATCAGTGAAGGATGTCCTTCAAACAAGCAGACGATTCAGTGCTGGTATAACCCAGCGGCGTTCGCCCTCCCCGCACTGGCTCCCGGACAATCATTTGCCCGCGAATACGGAAACGCCCGGCGTGGATCACTGCGCGGGCCGGCAATCTACAACGTGGATGCGTCCCTGTTCAAAAACCTTAACCTGACCGAGCACGTGAAAATGCAATTCCGGGTGGAGGCTTTCAATCTCTTCAACACGCCGGAATTTGCTTTACCCTATGCCGCCGTGGATCAAGCTGGCTCGCCCGGAACGCCGAGCCTCTCTGGCTCCATCACCAGCACAGGGCACGCGTCCCGTGAGTTGCAATTGGCACTGAAACTGTCTTTCTAGTCACCCGCGCCATACTGTCCACGGATCGGGAGAATTTGACGAGGTGGAAGATCATGCGAATCAAAGCTGCTCAGCGCACCCGCGTTCTGCCAGTGCTGTTTGGCCTGCTTTGTATATGCCTTTCGCCTGCCGCTGCCCAGCAGCGAGCACAGACGAATGCTGACGAATCGCGTTTGCCCGCGGTCCGGCTGGATGGAAATTACTTTTCCCGGGCTGGCCATCGATTCATTCCCGTGGGAGCAAACTGGGTTCCGGCCAAAGCGGCCATGCAATGGCCGATTCAATGGGACCCGAAGGCAATTGAAGCCGATTTCGCACGGATGCACGAATTCGGTTTTAACACCATCCGTCTGGATTTCGTGTGGGCCTGGATCGAGCCGCGTCCCGGCGATTACAACCCGGAGGCGTTCCGCGCCATCGACTTCCTCATTTCGCTGGCGCACCGCTATCACATTTACTTGCATCCAGAACTGCTGATCGGCGGCGAGGTCGGCGAGGCCTATTGGGATGTACCGTATCGGCAGGGGCGTCAGCCGCATTCCGATCCCGACATGCTCCGCATCGAGACCGATCATGTGGCGGAGTTGGCTCGCCGCTACGCCAATGAACCGGCCATTCTCGGATGGGACCTGACCGACGAACCTCCATTCTGGATCGCGCCCGAAACCACCGATTCCATGGCGATCAACTGGACTCGTCTGCTCTCCTGGTCTATTCGCCGCTATGACAACCTTCACCCCATCGTCGTCGGCACCAGCATGGAAGATGTAGGCCGCGGCCCGTTTCGCCCCGACAACATCCGCCAGGAAACCGATTTCTTCAGCGTCCATCCCTACTCGATCTACTCGCCTAAACTGTTTCCAGATGCCATGCTCTCCGAGCGCGGCACTTATGGATCCGCATTCGAGACCGCTCTCTCCGGCAGCGCCGGGCACCCCGTCATGGTTCAGGAGATCGGTGCGTCCTCGGCACAGTACGACCCGGGAGAAATTGCAAAATTTCTGCGGGTCAGTCTTTACTCCGGCCTCGGAGCGGGGGCCAACGGCTTCCTCATTTGGTGCTACACCGATGCCGCGCCAGAGCAATGGCACAAGGTCCCGTATCTGCGCTCTCCTCACGAAACGCAATTCGGACTAACAACCTGGGACGGCAAAGATCGCCCTTCCGCGCAGATGTTTGAAGACTTCGAAAAGACCGTCGGCCAACTCGATCTCACCGGCATCGAGCCAGCTCCAGCCGAAGCGGGCATTATCGTTCCCTACGAGTGGTCTAAACCTCATGGAGATTTCTCCCACTTCGGCCTGACCGGACCTGAAATCGTCCCGTACACTTCTACCGACGAAGGTGCCAATGTCGCCGGTCAGTCGCAACCGAACTTCAGCGACGAGAACACCTGGATCACCGGCTCATGGCTCTCATCCTTCATCCTCGCGCGCCGCGCTGGCCTGAAAGCCGATTTCCCGCGCGAATATGACGGCTGGCAAAAACGCCCGCTGATTTTGATGCCCTCGCCCCTGACCAGCACAGATAGTTTTCTGGTCCACGTGCACTCGGATTTCTGGGAGAAGGCGCGGCAATATGTCGCGCAAGGAGGAGCACTCTATGCATCCGTTGCCGCCGACGCAGCCATCCCCGAAATGGAAGCTCTATTCGGCGCTCGCATGGTCGATGCCAACCCGAAAGAGGATGTCACGATCAAAGTCGTCGTCCCGTTCGGCGGTCTCAAACCTGGCGACACTTTTCACTACTCCGTTCCCAATCCCGGTCCACGCTCCTGGGGATCAATTCTTGAAATCAAAGGCGGCACTGTAGTCGCGGTCGATCAAGATGGCCACCCTGCCCTGGTTGCGAACAAACTTGGATCTGGCAAAACCCTGTTGGCCGCGTACCCCATCGAGAACTACCTCGCGACTTCGCCCGCGGTCTTCGACAAGCCTGAACTGACATACCGCATATATCAGGCTTTCCGCGAGGAGTCCGGCACAAAGCCGCTCTTTCACACAGATCGGCCGTCAGTAGAAGTTTCATCTCTGACCGGCACTTCTCGCGGCTACGCGATCGTCACGAATCACAGCGGAGAGAAGCAAATAGTGACGGTCACCACTTCCCTACCACTGCATTCCGTTGCTCGAGTAACAGCAGAAGGAAGAACACAATTGGAGTTATCAAGAACAACTTTTAAAGTCGATCTCGGTGCCTACGAAGGCGCCATATTCGAATGGAGCGAGTGATGTGTATGGAACAAATCCATAGGGAGGCTGCTTGATCGCAGCAGTCGATATTGGCGGAACCAAAATCGCTGTCGGTATTGTCGATAACTCTGGCAACATACTCGCTCGGCGCGAGTGCCCGACGGACCCTTCCCGCGGTTACCTCAATGCCTTAGGGAACATTCGCAGAATGCTCGCCGCCACCGCGAGCGAGGCGAACATAAAACTCTCGGGTATCGGCATCGGCTCAACCGGTCCGGTGTTGCCGCTAACCGGCCAGTTCGGCGACGTCAATTTCTTCCCCAATTGGAAGGGTGAGAACCTGGTTAGGGACCTATCGAACCTTTACCAAGTCAAAGTCGCGCTGGAAAATGATGGCGACGCCGCCGCACTCGGCGAAGCAAAATGGGGGGCCGGCAAAAACAAGCAGCGTCTGATCTATGTCACCATCGGCACGGGAATCGGCACCGGTTTCATCATCGATGGTCATCTATATCGAGGCGTCGATTACTCGCACCCAGAAATTGGCCATCACCTCGTCGATCCCTCGGGCCCGCCGTGCGTCTGCGGCTTCCGCGGATGCTGGGAATCCCTCGCTGCCGGCCCAGCTATGACCGCATGGATGAACGAAAAAGCTGCGCCCGAGTATCCTCACGGCCGCGATCTTTCAGCAAAACGAATCTGCGAGTTGGCTGCCGCCGGCGACGATCTTGCCAAGCGTGCCGTCGATCGCGAGGCCTACTATCTCGGCCTCGGGTTGGCCAATCTCGTCACGATGTTCTGCCCCGATGCCATCGTGCTCGGCGGCAGCGTGATGAGAAGCGCAGCACTGTTCCTCAGCCGCATCCACGACGTAATCCGACACAGCTGCTCTCTGGTTCCCTTCGACAAGACGGAAATCACGCTGGCTTCGCTGGGGGAGAACGCGAACCTCATCGGCGCAGCCAGAGTCTGGCATCACCGATTTCAGAAAGATGGAGCTCAAGGTGAACCCTGATATTGCTGTACCGGATCTCAGAATCATCGAAGGCAAGTACCTGGAAGACATTCTCGACCAGCCGCGAGCCCTGGACGCGACGCTTGCCAGTCTCGATACATCTCAGGCGCTCTCCGATCTATCCCAACGTCTCCTTGAAGGCAAGTTTCACCGCATTGTTCTGACCGGCATGGGCTCCTCTTTTCATGCACTCCATCCTCTGAATCTGCAGTTGATCGGCCATGGATTCACTGCCTTGATGGTTGAAACCTCGGAACTAATCCACTACAAATCACGCTTCTTCGATCCGAAAACCCTAATCATCGCCGTTTCGCAATCCGGCCAAAGCGCCGAGATGGTTCGCCTCGCTGAAGTGAATCGCAAACGCTCCGCCGTCATCGCCGTAACCAACACGCCGCAGAGTCCGCTTGTAGAACACTCGACCGCCACTCTCTTCACCCAAGCTGGACGCGAATTCTCGGTCTCCTGCAAGACTTACGTCACTGCCCTGATGGTCTTGAAGTTCTTAGGCGATGTGCTTTGCCAGCGCGATCCTAAGCAAAGCCGCCGCGAGCTGAAAATCACGGCGCCATCCGTTGCCGAATACCTCAGCCGGTGGAGAAAACATGTTGAACTCCTGGCGAACAAACTGCACCGCATCCGGCATCTGTTCTTCGTCGGTCGCGGAGCATCTCTCGCCGCCGTCGGCACCGGCGCCCTCATCATCAAGGAATCCGATCACTTCCACGCCGAAGGAATGAGCAGCGCCGCGTTCCGTCACGGCCCCTTTGAGATGTTGAGCCAGGACACCTTTGTGGTGGTGTTCTCCGGCGACGACAAGACCCGTGATCTAAACCAGCGTTTGCTCTCCGATATTCAGCAGGGTGGCGGCCGCGCCGAATTCGTCGGCGAGGATTCCGCGCTCGCACCCTTTCGCCTGGACAATCACGGCGACAGCATTCGTCCGATTCTTGAAATTCTGCCCGTGGAGATGATCACGATTGCATTGGCCGCGCTCGTCAGTCGCGAAGCCGGAAAGTTCGAGCGGGCCACCAAAGTTACGACGACGGAGTAGTCAAGCCATGGCACGAAGCCGCTCTATGATCTCGTTGGTCTTCTTGACATTCTTCGTGATGTCGCTGTTGACCAACATTCTCGGCCCCATCGTTCCTGACATCATCAGCAGCTTTCAGGTAAGCCTTGCAGCCGCAGCTTTCTTGCCGTTCTCCTTTTTTATCGCCTACGGAGTCATGTCCATCCCTGCCGGCTTTCTGGTGGAACGTTTCGGTGAGAAGCCTGTGATGATTTCGGCCTTCCTCGCCGGCACCATCGGATCCCTGAGTTTTGCATTTCACCCTACGTACCAGGTAGCAATCGTATCCCTTTTCATCATGGGCTCCGGCATGGCGACGCTCCAAACCGCCATCAATCCCCTGCTACGCGTCGCTGGAGGTGAAGAACACTTCGCATTCAATTCAGCTTTTGCGCAGCTGATCTTTGGCTCCGCATCGTTCTTAAGCCCGTACATGTACTCCTATTTAGTCCTCAACCTTGAAAAGCCCGCCTCCAATTCCGATCCGCTGCTCAAACTGCTTGCGCGGCTTACTCCACCGGCCCTCCCTTGGGCTTCGCTGTATTGGATTTTCGCCGTCTTCACGGTCGCGATGATCCTCGTCCTCTATTTCACGACTTTTCCTCACGTCGAGCGGTCCAGCGAGGAATCCGCCGGGTCCTGGTCGATGTACAGAGAGCTCTTCCGTCGCCCCATGGTCTGGATGTTTTTCCTTTGCGTGTTTGCTTATGTCGGGTCAGAACAAGGCACCGCGGACTGGACGTCTAAATTTCTTTCTGTCTACCACGGCTACGATCCCCATACAACCGGTGCAACCGCCATCTCCTGGTTCTGGGGACTGCTCACGACCGGCTGCTTCATCGGCATGGGCCTGCTGAAGCTTTTCGACAGCCGCAAAGTTCTCATCGGCACCAGTATCTGCGCCGTGCTTTGTCTCACCGCTGCACTCTTTGGTCCAGCCAATGTTTCCCTGGTTGCTTTTCCTGTCATTGGCCTCTTCGCATCCGTCATGTGGCCGATCCTCGTTTCCCTTGGATTGAACTCGGTCTCGGAGCATCACGGTCCGTTCGCCGGAATCCTGAGCACCGGGATCATGGGAGGCGCAGTCGTCCCCCTCATCATCGGCCGCATCGGTGACCGTTTCGGTCTCCGCACCGGGGTCGCATTTCTGTATCTGACTTTTGCTTGCGTCCTGAGTGTCGGCTTCTGGGCAAAGCCTTTGGTCGCAAACGCCACGCTCAACCTGAAGAAGGCGGTGGCCGAACCTACAGCCTAATATTCGAATTCGGAGGCTTCATGCGCGACTCTCGTTTGCTTCTAGCAGTCATATTCTCTCTGGCGTCTCTTCCCTACGCGCGGACTCAAACGCCCAGGTCGGCAGCGGACTCCGGTACTCCTTATCTACAGCTGACAACTCCACGTCACGTCTTGCCCGACACGCAGTCCTGGGAAGGAAAGGAGTTTCCTCACACTCTCTCGGTCCTCGAACTAAATCGCGGGGGCTTCCGCTATTGGGGATGGTACGGCCTGAATGAAGGGGGCGGAATCGGCCTTGCGCGCAGCAATGATCTTGGGAACTGGATCAAGTATGAGAAAAACCCGCTTTGGACGAACGCGCGCTGGCCCACTGTGCTGATGAATGCCGATCCCAAACATCCCAAGCTGTTCTACTTCGCGATCACGCGCGGCTACGACACGCCCAGCAGCTACATCGTGCTCGCAAGTTCTGAAGACGGAATCCGGCTGACCCAGGTGAAAACGCTGGTGTCCGCAGTGCCCAATCAGCGCAATCAGAATCCGAACCTTTTTCGCGACCCACGCTCCGGACGTTTCTATCTGACTTTCTACCGGGGCAACGATCGCGACCATTTCGAGATCATCAGCAAAAGTGCAGCACGAGTGAAAAATCTCGATAAGGCGGCCGAGAAGATCCTGATGCAGGCCACCGAGACCGTCGCCGCGCCAACCCTGCTGTATCTGGAGGAAGCTCCCGGTGGACAAACAAACAAGGGCATCTACTATCTCGCGACTGAAATCTATCCTCACCGCTACACCGATAATCCGGAAGGAGAATGGCAGGTCAAGGTCTTCTCGGCTGATTCTCCCGACGGTAACTTCCAACCGGTCGCCGGAAACCCTGTTTTGCCTGGGCAGCGCGCCTGCCTCTTCCAGCACGTATTCGACCACCGCTTCTATGGCTTCGATTGCCATTTAGATACGCCAGATCATTGGGAACTCGAGCTTACCGAAGCTCCCTTGCCATAAACGTATGAAGTCGTTCTCCCACTCGGTCATCGCGGGCTGCGAACTCGGCCACGAGCACAGGGTTACCGCTATGCAAAAACAAGAGGGTGACGTTACTTCGAAAGGCCGACGCACGCGGTGATCCACGCCCCCAGACAAACTGGAGCGGCATCGTTCGAGCACGAGCCTTTGTCGGAGGAGGCCAAAACAGCGAATGGTATCGCCGAGATGAGGCAAAGCTTGGCAAGCGGCCCGAAAAAAAGAGAATCCGGCTCAGTCCCAGCGTGGATTACCCCGAGATGCATCGCGAGATAGATCGCATAGATCACTACGAGGAAGCCAAAGAGAGCAAGATATTGGATTATCCTGCGGTTGCCGCTCTCCCGCGCTCGCCAGACTGATTCCCTGTACCGGATCGGTAACGTTCGCCCTGAAGGGATCGTCGCAGTAACGGGCAGGCGTGCCAAGATCCGAGAGGAACCTATAAACTCCAAGTTAATGTTACTGAAGTATCGGCCTCTGCTGATTGCACAAGTCCATGAAAATAGACTGTTCTCACGACTGCGCTGGAAATTGCGCAACGTATTTTGCGTACAGGGCGTTGTATAGGATCTTGCGCCGGGATGGGGGGAAGACGATGGCCTGAGTATTTTCGGAATATTTCCTGGTCTCGATCAGACCGCTGAGCAGCGCCGCTCCGACCGCGGAAGCCGAACTGAGTCGGAGGGCGTGCACCGGGCGTCCGAGGATGTCTGCAAGCAATTGGGACTGCTGGGGGACTTCCGCCATCCATCCGGCGAGACGCAAAATGGACAACAGCGCTTCCTCTTCGAAAACCTCCAGGCAGCGCCGGATTTCGAAACACATACCTTCAAGCAGCGCGCGGGCAATCGTTGGGCCGTCATGGGACAGGGTCAGTCCGCTGATCGTTCCTCTGAGGCTCGGGTTCCACAGAACCCCCTGTTCGCCTCCGGCAAGAAAGGGAGCGAACAGAAGGCCGTCGGCGCCAGGACTCACGTCATACGCTAGTTTCCAGACAGATTTCTTTTCACTGCTCCCCAGCACTTCAGTCGCCCACTCACGGGCCGAGCCGCTGGCCAGCAAATCCGCCTCCCGCCCATAAGCACCGTCGAGCGCGAGCGGAGTCACTAGAAATCGACTGTGTTTGTCCCATCGCGGCTGCCCGTCGCATTTTAGAATCACGGTACTCGAGCCGGTGAGGAGCGTGGCCGTGTGCGAGTCTACTCGGCCACCGCTGAGGGCGTGGGCACCGGCAACGGAATCGGCGCATCCCAACACCACTGGAGTTGACGGGTTGCAGCCCAGCAGTTGGCTTCCTCGCTCGCTCAGCGGTGCGCTGAATGAGGAACTCTCGATGCCAGGCAATTGCTCGACTGCGATCTCCCAGAAATTGCACAGTTCCTGATCCCAGGCTTTCGTTCGCAGGTTGTACAAACCGTATCCCGAGGCGGTCGACGGATCGGTGGTCGCTTGGCCAGTCAAAGCGTGGAAGAGAAAATCTTTCGCGGAGAGAATAAGATCTGCTTTCCGCGATTTCGATCGATAGTGAAACTGAAACATCGGGGCCAAGTAGCGACCGTCGATGCGCACTCCGGTCTTCAGGTAGATCTCGCGGCGAAGACGATCATTAACTCTCTCACTCGCCCACTGATCGGCGCGGCTGTCTTGCCATGTAATCGCCCGGGCAAGCGGCTTGTGTCTACCCGTCTTATGTCCGCGCATCACGACCAGTGTGGGCATTTGTCCGGTGAGTGCCACCATTTCAATGTTGAACTTTTTTCCCAGGCGCGACCTGAGCTTGTTTGCTGCGATGGACAAAGCTTTCAGCCAATGCTGGGGATCCTGTTCCGCCTGGCCCTCAGCGGTCGATATGGTGGCATATGTCGCGCGCGCAGTCGCGATCACGCGTCCATTGCGAGAAACGGCGACAAGCTTGAGAGCCGAAGTTCCCAAGTCGATGCCGAGCACGCAAGAACTTTGTTCCGCCACTCTCCTCTTCACCTCTTGCTTATATTTGATTGCGGTGCGGGCGATCTGTCCCTCACGGTTCACCGCATGCGGCGCTTTACTTCAGGCAATGCGTCGTCCACTGCCTTCAACGTGCGTTCGACGTCTGCGTCGGTGTGAGCAAACGAGACAAACAGATTTTCAAATGCATCCGGGTGAAACAGCACGCCTCGCTTCATCATCTCTTCCCACCAGATGCGGAACCGATCTTTCCGCGCGTGATGAACGGCGTCGCGGTAGTTGCGGATCGGCGAATCGGTGAACCACACCTGGAATAGGGGCCCGACACCGACTACCTTGGTCTGGAGTCCTGCCGAGTTCATGCGGTCGCGAATACCGAGCATCAGCCGCTCACTTCGGGCGAACAGATCTTCATAGATTCCGGGCGTCATCAAAACATCGAGCGTAGCGTTCGCGGCGCTCACGGCAATGCCGTTGCCGCTATAGGTTCCGGCCATGGACACGGTTCCATCCGCGACTAGTTGCATAATTTCTTTCTTACCTCCAACCGCGGCAACCGGAAACCCTCCTCCAAAGCCTTTGGCCATCACGGTGAGGTCGGGTATAACGCCGTAATACTGCTGCGCTCCTCCCAGCGCCACACGGAATCCGGTAATGACTTCGTCGAAGATCAATACGATTCCGAGTTCGCGGGTCAGGCTTCGCATTAACTCCAAATAACCGGGCTCGGGCAGGATGCAGCCCGTGTTGCACATGATCGGCTCGGTGAGCACGGCGGCGATCTCTTCCCCGCGCTGGCGAATCGTGCGCTCCAACACTTCGCCGTCGTTCCAGGGCAGGATGATCAGCGAGTTTTCCAATCCATCCGGCATGCCGGGACCTTGTGGAACAGGAACTGGCTGCGACGCGGGTCCGGCTAGTTCGAGCGGAGGATGCTTGCTCCAATACACGGAATCGGAGAAGCCGTGATACATGCCTTCAAAGCGGATAATCTTTTTCCGCCGAGTGTACGCACGCGCCAGGCGGAGAGCGTATAGAACTGCTTCCGTGCCTGAATTTGCCAGGTGCATCTGCTCAACGCTGGGCACGGCATCAATGATCTTGCGCGCCAGTTCGATTTCGTCCGCCACGGGCAAGGCAAACACCGTGCCCCGCTGCTGGATGAAATCAACGACGGCCCTGGTCACCGGTTCGGGACGATGGCCGAGCAGCATCGGCCCGAGGCCCAGCAAGTAGTCGATGAATTCGTTGCCATCGACATCGATGATGCGCGACCCTTTTCCGCTCTCCACAAAAAGAGGATAGGGCGACCAGCCGGAGCGCGGAGCGCGGGCGGTGCTGTTCACCCCGCTGGCGATCAATTCCTGCGCTCGCGCGAAGAGGCGCGCTGAGCCTGAAGTTTCCTTGAGCCCCGCTAGTTCGTTCTCCACCTTCATAGTTCGATCCTTTGCGCAAATCCCGCGCAATCTTAATCAGAATTTGCCAGCCGCTCGCTCGCCCCGCTCAACAGCGGCACTTTGCCAATGTAGTGGATTGCCAATGCGATGGGCAGTCCCACGACGGTGGCTCCGAGGCCAGCCCACAACACGGTGGGCGAAACCGCTTGAGTCCAGGCCGCCTCCACTACGACGGCAACGAGCGAGATGGCTCCCAGCGCCGGCCACAGGCCGCCGAGAACGAAATTGCCGACATTGTTGAGCAGCACACCCCGCGACTGCCAAACTGCAGCGGCCGCGGTGAGCGCGTAAAAAAGGGATGCGATGATGCCGAGCGCGCCTGCAATATTCGAGAGCGCCTGGCGCGTGCCTCCCGCTTCAAATGCCGTAAGGAAGAGGAACACGAGATTGACGCCGCCCATGAACAGCGTAACCGCCCACGGGCTGCCGGTTTTCGGGTGGATGATTTTAAAGAAGGCGGGCATCACGCGGTCCTTGGCCATGGCGAATCCCAGCCGCGATGACGAAACTACCGCGACCTGTAGGCACGCGATTGTCCCCAGCAGCACCACCAAACTCAGCACCAGCGAACTCGGCCCCGGCAGCAGGCGATCGGCAATCACCGCGAGAGAATTTCCGGCAGACTCCTGCAGCGCCATTGTGCTCACGACGCCCTGATACGCGAACGTGATCAGGCAATAGACGAAAAGCAGAATAACGACGCTGGCGATCGCGGCCCGGCCCGGATTCGTTTCCTTATTCTTGGTTTCTTCATTTACATAAATTGCCGCATCCCAGCCCGAGTACATGAACACCGCGATGAGCGTTCCCGCCAGGAATCCTTTCGCTCCTCCTGCTCCCGATACCGTGAACCAACTGGAATTCACATGCGACGCGGCTCGGCCCGACGCCAGTGCTCTTATGCCGAGAATCGCAAAGAAGAAGAGCACCACATACTCAAACATGGCCAACGCTTTCTGAAAACGCGCGGCAATTTCGATTCTGCCGAGCAACAGAAAAGTCACTACCAGATTCCAGACTGCGCCAACCGCGACCACAGCCAGCTTATTGTTGACCGCGCTCGGAGCCACGAGTTGAAGAGTGTAGGTGCCGGCAGGCACGGTCATGCTGGTGGTGCCGAGAGTGTAGTACATCACGATCATCCAACCGGCCACGAATCCTAAATAAGGATGCAGCGCCTTCGAGACCCAGGTGTAGGTAGCGCCAGCGCTCTGATCCCAGCGGTTCAATCTCTGGTATCCGAGCGCAATGCCCAGCATGGGGATGAACGCGCACGCAATGGGTAACAGGCCCGCATAATTCGCCGCCGCGACCAATGCCGGCAGAGCGACGGCCATCGTCTGAGCCGGCGCGGAACTGGCCAATCCCAGAATGATGGCATCGCTCAAGGACAGCGCGTTGGCTTTGAGATGGCCCGCTGGCGCCAACGCGGTTTTCGACTGCGCGTCACCCATTCATGCTCCTGACGAAACTACTTCTTTCTCAGCAAGTCGAAAACTAGTTACGGTTGCCAATCTCCATGCGCGATCAGATATCCATCGAGCTGCGCTTTCTTGAGGATTTCGCCGACAGCGGCATGATTCAAGTGCGGCCCAATCGGCTGCTCTCTCTGCGCGATGACGTAGGCCAGCACAGCCACGATCGCGCCGTCGGTTTTGAAATAAGCAGGATCCACCTTATCCACCGTGTCGCTGGACTTATGATGAACCGCGTTATAAGCCACATCATCGACCCAGAGATCGAATGCCGGAATACCATGCAGCATGAAGGGACCCTGGTCGGTGTCGAAGGTAGTTTCCAGCGAGACCTGGTCCGCGCCGTATCCTTTCAGGTAGATCGGCACTAGCTCCGCCAGCGCTGCTTTCATGTCGTCGCGGCCCTCGACGATCCAACCGCGCGGCTTGCCTGCTCCGCTATCGCTATTGACCACAGCCACACAGTGATCAAGTTCTGTCGCATGGGCCTTCACGTACGCCCGCGATCCAAGTAATCCTGGCTCCTCTCCAGTCCACAGCGCGAAACGAATGCTTCGTCGCGGAGGATGCGGCAACGAGGCAATGGCGCGCGCCGCTTCAAGAATCATGATGGCGCCGGCGCCGTCGTCTTGCGCGCCGGTTGCGAGATCCCAGGAGTCGAGGTGGGCGCCGACTACGATCCACTCATCCGCTCTGTCGCTTCCGTGAATTTCCGCGATCACGCTACTGGAAGAGACTGGCCCTGAAATCTGGTTCTCGTAGGAAAACCCGATGACGACCGGGCCTTTCGTTAAGAGCCGCCGAATCAGCAAAGCATCTTCCATACCGATTTCGGCGATGGACAGAGGAAGAATTTCTCCCTTGTCGTTGTCGATGTCGAGCCAGTCGCCCAGCACGTTGTTGGGCACCGCGTCGGGAAGCACGAGAGCCTGCGCTCCGAGAGCTTTAAAAATCGGATAAGAGGCAATGAGCTTGGGATAGACCTTGTTGAACCCGTCCGCGAAAACATGCTCGGTATCGAAAAGAACGATGCGATCCTTGATAGCGGAGGCCTTGGCCCGCAGAGCCGCTTCCGAGACATCAGACACGACAACCACTTCACCCTTGACTCCACCGCGCGGCGTGGAAGGAGTCCAACTGACGGACTCCAGGTGCAACCTGCGTTGGACGGGAGAATACATGTAGCTCTCCGCCCAGCCGCGCTGCCAGCCGTTGGGAACAGTGATCGGCTCGAGGCGCACGTCCGGAATGCCCGCCGCACGAAATTGCGCCGCGGCCCATTCGGCCGCGCGATCGTGCGCCCTAGTACCGGTGAGCCGCGCGCCGAAACGGTCGCAGAGTTCCTCGAGTTTCTCCATGGATGGACCTGCAAGGACAGCGGCCGCTACCAGCTTCGCCTCTCGCTGGAGCTGAGTTTCGGTCTGTGCGTTCCCCGAGAGTGCGCAAAATGTCAGCACAATAGAGAACAATCGAATTCGGTTCCATTTCATCAACGGGCTCCGAACAACCGCACACCACACTCGGAAGGACATCTGGATATGTACATCCGCTTACGCCTTCCAGTGCTCCTGGCGAACCGTCAAAGATTCCACTCGTTTTCTGCGGATGCTGTAGCCGAGGCCAGGCGTCTCCGGTACGCGTATGGTTCCTTGCGGCCCAACCTCCACTTCAGGCTCGATGATGTCTTCATCCCAATAGCGCTTGCTGGCGGAGACATCTCCGGGCAGCACGAACCCGGGTAGCGCGGACATGGCAATGTTGTGGGCACGGCCCACTCCTGATTCCAGCATTCCCCCGCACCACACCGGAATCGAGTCCTGCATGCAGATCGCGTGCACCTGCCTGGCGCTGGCATGTCCTCCCACACGCCCCAGCTTGATATTGATAATTCGGCAGGCGCCCAGCCGGATAGCGGCTTCGGCATGGAAAGAATTGTGAATGCACTCGTCGAGGCAGACAGCAGTTCGTAGCTGAGCCTGCAGCAATGAATGTTGATAGATATCATCCCAGGCCAGCGGTTGTTCAATCATCAGGAGTTGATATTCATCAAACGCTCTGAGCCGATCCGCGTCTGCCAGGCGGTATGCCGAGTTGGCATCGACCATCAACGTGATTTCCGGGTACTGCTTTCGAACCGCATCGACAACATTAATATCTTTGCCGGGCTTGATCTTGAGCTTGATTCTCTGATACCCCGCCTGCAACTCGCATTCGATCTTCTCCAAGAGGATTGACGTCGACGGCTGGATGCCAATCGAAACTCCGCTGGGAATTTCCGGTCGCGTTCCGCCCAGCAACTTCGCCAACGGCACACCGTTTTGCTGCGCTTCGATGTCCCAGAGCGCGTTCTCGACTCCCGCCTTTGCCATCTCGTGTCCGCGGATCGCATCCAGCAAATATCCGACCTCGGCCGCCTTCGCCACGCTTTTCCCGAGGACAGAGGGCACAATAAAATCTCGAGTAATGTGCCACGCGGTATCGGTGGTTTCGGAGTTGTAGAAGGGATCTTCTGCCGCGGTGATTTCTCCCCAGCCGTGGAGTCCATCCACGCCAACTTCGACCAGCAAGATCCGTCTGTCCCAGGTCACTTCTGAACTGGTCTCGAAGGGAGCCTTCAGACGCATTTTCAGCTCGCGCAGCGTGATGTGTTCGATTCGCATAGAGTCGATCAATTCAGAAGCCAACGCGGTTCTTATCCAACCAGCTCAAAAACTTCAATCCTCGTACCAGCGAAATCCTCGTTGTTGCTCCTGCGCCGCTTCGCGAGCCAGGGCTAGCGCATATTTGCGGCGATAGTTGGCGCAGGCCACCAGCACTACATCGAGCAACGCCATGGGCCCGACGTAGGAGTCTCCGAAATGGCAAGTCTCGACGGACGCGATCAGGTTCTCGTGCGCGAAGCGAGCGATCGGCGAGACGAAGGTATCCGTAATTCCGACGCAGTACGCCCCCTTGGCCTTGGCCTGCCGCAAGCCTTCGACCGTCTGCCGCAAAGCTCGATGGAAGCTGATCGCGACCACCAGATCTTTTTTCCCGGTAGTACGAACCAGGTGGACGACGCGGCCGGGGCTGGTGGCAGAGAACACAGGCAAGCCCAGCATGACGAGATGATGTTCGAGATAGAAGACCAACGCCGCCGCCAGGTCGCCGCCGAGCAAAATAATGCGGCGCGCCGACCACATGCGCCGGACGAGTCTCGCCAGTTGTTTCGTGTCCAGCGTGTTGCGGAAACTGGTGAAGTTTTTCTGGTCCTGATCGAGCGAGTCCCGGACGTGCGCCGGAATGTCGGAATCCCGGGCGCCGCCGGCCAGCATGGAATCGAGAGAAGTTGCATTGGCGATCGCAAGCTCGTGCAAGTAGCGGCGAAATTCCGGATAGCCCGAAAAACCCATCACGCGTATGGAGCGCAGCGTCGTGGCGGTGTCCGTCCCCAGCCTTTCCGCCATTGCCCGGATACTCAGAAACAGGAAGCTGCGCGGATCTTCGAGTACAGCACGGATCAACTCGCGTCGCCTGGGAGAGAGGCGCTTGATCCGTTCATGCCAACTCGGAGTCACCGCCAGCCGATTTGTTGCGCCTTTGGCCACAAAAACCGTAAGCATCAAACAGCCACAGGGAAAATGTCAAGCGGTTGTCACATCTGTGACATTTGAAAATCTGCTGGTCTTATGCGGTTTTTGCAATGCTGAAGCAATATTTAGTCCTTGACAGCCTCGATGAGTCTTCACTATAAGGCGGGGATGCTTTTCTAGTGTCACATCCGTAACCATCGCGGGCTAGCCTTGTCGAGGATGGCATGATAAGAAACCAGCGGTTCATCGGGTCGATCATTCTAGCTCTTTTGTTTGGGGCGGCGCTGGGTTGGGCGCAAACTTCCACCACATCGTTGCGCGGAACCGTCGTCGATCCTAAAGAGGCTGTGGTTCCGGGCGCAGAGGTCACAATCGCGAATTCGGCGACCGGCTTTTCGCGTACGACCAGAACTGACGATCGCGGGTTCTATCAGTTTCTCGAGATCCCCCCGGCTAGCTACACGCTCACCCTCAAGTCGGCTGGGTTCGGCACGCTGCTCGTGGAGAACGTTCGTCTGCTGGTGAATACGCCCGCGACTCTCAACGAAACGCTGCAGGTCCAAGCCGTCGCGGAGAAAGTGGAAGTGATGAGCCAGGCCCCGCTGGTCAACACCGAGGATGCCAGCATCGGCCATGCCTTCACTGCAGACCAGATGACCACGCTGCCGTTTGAAGGCCGGGATCCGGTATCCATTCTCAGCCTCCAGCCTGGAGTGCTGTACACGGGCAATAGCTCGTCGATTAGTCCGGATGCGGACAGCCGCAGCGGCGCGGTAAGCGGAGCGCGCAGCGACCAGACCGACATTACGGTCGATGGCCTGGACGACAACGATCCTGTTCTCGGATATGCCTTTCAAGGCGCATTGCGATCGACCCTCGACTCGCTGGAAGAATTTCGCGTCACGACGACCAACTCCAATGCGGAAGCCGGACGATCGTCGGGCGCGCAAGTGTCGCTGGTGACCAAGAGCGGCACCAATAAATTCCACGGCTCGCTTTACGAATACAACCGTTCACGCATCGGCGAAGCCAATGACTGGTTCAATGAACGTTCGGAGTTGCAAGGTGGAGAGCCCAACGTGCCTCCGCACCTTGTGCGCAACACGTTCGGAGGGTCGATCGGCGGACCGATCATCAAGAACAAACTTTTCTTCTTTGCGACTTATGAAGGGCAGCGCACGCACGAAACCGCCGTCGTGACAAGATTTGTTCCGACCGGAAGTTTTCGCGCGGGAAACTTAACTTACCAGTGTGACAACCTGGGCACCAATACGACTTGCCCTGGAAATGGCCTATTCATACTCGGCCCCCCCGACCTCGGGAATCTCGATCCAAATTGTTTCGGCTTGGGAAATTGCCCACAAGGGCCCGGAGTGGATCCTTCCGCTACCACAGTCTTCCAGAGCTATCCGCTGCCGAACAACCCGACCGTGGGCGATGGTTACAACATTTCGGGATACACGTTCGCCGATCCCACGCCGGCCAAGCTCGACACCTACATCGTCAAACTCGATTACAACCTGACCTCGAACGGAAATCATCGTTTGTTCGTGCGAGGAAATCTGCAGAATGATCATGGCACGACGCAGGGCGCGCAATTTCCCGGACAGCCTCCAAGCCAGATTTCCACCAATGATGGTAAAGGGATAGCAGCGGGATATACCGCAGTCATCAACAACTCGCTGATCAACAATTTCCGCTACGGCTATATCCGCGAGGGGCTGGGGCAGGCGGGACTGCAAACTCAGGGTTACATCAGCTTTTACGCCGGGGGCATTTCCAATCCGGTGGGAGAGACGCCGACAACCAATGTACAGGCGCCGTTGCACAATTTTGTGGACGACCTGAGCTGGACGAAGGGCAAGCATTCCCTACAATTCGGCACAAACGTACGGATCATCAACAACTTTCGCCAGTCCAATGGACAGTCGTTCATCAACGGCTCTTCGAATCCCACATGGCTGGCCGCAGGAGGGATTTCGGGAACCGGAACCAGCTTTGATCCCAACGCGCCGCAATTCGCTTCGCTAGGATACCCGGAAGTCCTGGGCTCGACGCCGAATCCCAGCAGTCAGGCGTCCTTTACGGCGTCGTACGACCTGGCGGCGACGGCGATCGCCGGAATGGTGCCGGAGGTGACGGCTTATTACCAGGAGACGAAGGATTTCGAATTACTCCCTCCGGGTTCCATGATTGCTCGCCATTTCCGGGCCCACGAAGCCGAGTGGTACGCGCAGGATGCGTGGCGCGTGAAACAGAATCTGACGCTGACCTTCGGCGCCCGCTATAGCCTGCTGCAACCGCCCTACGAAACCTCGGGCACTCAAGTTGCGCCCGCGCCCGGCA
Source organism: uncultured Acidobacteriota bacterium (assembly GCA_963763795.1). Classification (GTDB taxonomy): domain Bacteria; phylum Acidobacteriota; class Terriglobia; order Terriglobales; family Acidobacteriaceae; genus Sulfotelmatobacter. Next base: position 74,317 of record CAVXPP010000002.1, read on the forward strand.
TCCATCAATGGTTTCGCAATCGCTACATGGGAATGGAACAGGGGCAAAGCATCCAGCCGGTATTCAACTATGTGCTGTCGGGCCAGGCCAACGGGAAACCGCCAATCTGGAATTGGGATTACAAAAACATTGCGCCGCGCTTTGCCTTCGCATGGTCGCCGAATTTCGCAAAAGACACCTGGTGGGGAAAAATGTTTGGCGAATCGGGGAAGAGTTCCCTTCGCGGCGGCTATGGCATGTACTACGATCATTTTGGCGAAGGCGTGCTGAACAGCTTCGACCGGATGGGATCGTTCGGCTTGACCTCGATTCTTGGAGACCCCGCCGGACTTGTAACTCCGGACCAATCGCCCCGTTTCGATTCTCTGTACAACGTCCCGGCCACGTACAACGGGTGCGGCACCCCTCCGTGTCTGCTGCAACCGCCGCCGCCCACGGGTGGTTTTCCTTATCAGCCGCCGACCGATCCGAGCGCGGGCGGAGCGGCCATCAGCTGGGGACTGGACGATGGCCTGAAGACTCCGTATTCGCACGTGGTTGATTTTTCCTACACTCGCGAGCTTAAAGGGGGATTTGTTCTGGAGACTTCCTACGTGGGGCGCTTCGGACATCGCTTACTGCAGCAGTTGGACGTGGCGCAACCACTGAATCTGAAGGATACGCAATCGGGCATGGATCTCTACACGGCGACGAAGATGGTTGCGATCGCGACTCAGGCCGGCGTGCCGGTGCAGAACATCGGAACCATCCCCTATTTTGAGAACCTCTTTCCGCAGACGGCAGGCGCAGCCGCGTTGACCGCCCTGCAGAATAACTTCACGGCCTGCGCTCCCGGAGTATCGCCGGCGAATCCAACCGCGACCCAGAACATGTATCAGCTGTTCAGCTGTAATAATGGAGTCGATATGACGACGATGCTGATCCAGCCCGACTGGTACTGCATTCCGGCGTGTCCGACGGTCAACGGCGTCAACGCGCCGTTCCAGTTCTGGACGCCGCAGTTCTCTTCTCTGTATGTGTGGAGCACGATCGGCAACTCGAGCTATGACGCGTTGCAGGCGAGTCTGCGGCGCAAGATGTCCGGAGGTCTGCAGTTTGACTTGAACTATACGTACTCCAAATCGATCGACTTAGGTTCGGACGCGGAGCGAGTGAATCAGTACGAAGGCGGTTCGGGCGTGGCCGGCGGCGGCTTTGCCAGCTTCATCATGAACACATGGACGCCGCGACAGAACCGCGCAGTATCCGATTTCGACGCGACCCACCAATTTAATGCGAACTGGATGTATCAGTTACCGTTTGGAAAAGATAAGCGTTTCGCCACGCATGGCTTGCGCGACGCGGTATTCGGTAACTGGGAACTCACTGGCATTTTCCGGCTGAGCAGCGGTTTCCCGACCACGGTGAACGACGGCAACTACTGGCCCACCAACTGGGAGAATACGGCCAACGCGATTCTGGTTGGTCCAAAACCGAAAAGTGGAACGTTCATGATCAACGGGAGCCCGAATATCTTCAAGGACCCGAATTCCGCGATTGGTCAGTTCCGCTACGCCTATCCCGGGGAGAGTGGAGAACGGAATCTGATCCGCGGCGCGGGTTACTTCGGCATCGATATGGGCCTGGGCAAAGTTTGGAATGTTACCGAATCGTCGGCACTCCGGTTCAGTTGGGAGACCTTCAACATCTCCAATTCTGTGAGGTTCGACGCCGCCGCCCTGGAGCCCATTGCGGGTAGCAACGCCTCGGGAAACCTGAGCCTGTCGAATAGTTCGAGCTTCGGCTACTACACCTCTACGCTGAGCACTCCGCGCGTGATGCAATTCGCGCTGCGTTACAGCTTCTAGAGAAAAGGAAATGATGAGACGCGTTGCGCTCACAATGCTTGCGCTGTGTTTGCTCGCTACCGCTAATTGTTTGGCACAGCAGGAACTCACCGACAGAGTGGATCGCGTCTTTGCAGACTGGAACACCACCAGCTCGCCGGGATGCGCGCTCGCCGTTGTGAAGGACGGCCACATCGTGTACGAGCACGGCTACGGCATGGCCAACCTCGAACTGGGCATCGCGATTACTCCTCAATCAGTCTTCGATATCGGCTCGATCTCGAAGCAGATCACCGCGATGGCTATCCTCCTGCTCGCGCAAGAGCACAAGTTGTCGCTCGACGACGATGTTCGGAAGTATCTGCCAGAAATTCCCGACTACGGATCGACCATCACGATTCGCCACATGCTGCACCACACCAGCGGGCTGCGCAACTACGACGACTTATTCGATCTGGAAGGAATTCCGGAAGCCGATCTCACCACTGATCGTGACGCCATGGATCTGATCGTGCGGCAGAAAGGAGTGAACTTCAAGCCGGGAGAAGAATTCCTTTATAGCGATACGAATTATTTTCTGATGTCGCAAATCGTGAAGCGGGTGACGGGGCAAACCCTGCGCCAGTTCGCCCAGGATCGAATCTTCGGGCCGCTGGGCATGACCAGCACACACTTTCACGATGACCACACCATGATCGTGCCGCGCCGCGCCACCGGCTACGCGCCCCATAAAGGCGGCGGCTTCGAAATGGATATGAGCAACTTCGAGCAACTCGGCGACGGCTCGGTCATGACCACCGTCGAGGATCTTGCCAAGTGGGACCAGAATTTCGAACATCCGCTTGTCGGTGGCGTCGATGCCATCCGTCAGCTAACTACGCCGGGAACTCTGAACAACGGGCAGCCGATTCCCTACGCGCTGGGACTATTTCTCGACCACTATCGCGGGCTCAACTGGATTCATCACAGCGGCGAGTGGGTGGGCTATCGGGCGGCGCTGAGCCGCTTTCCCGATCAGCATTTTTCCACACTGGTTACGTGTAACTGCGTCGGCAGCATGAGCCCTATGACGATGGCTCTGCGCGTCGCCGACATCTATCTGGCGGACGAATTTTCCCGCACAGAGCAAGCGTCGTCCGCCAAACCTGCTGCGACGGTACCGCCTGCGACCCTCAAACAATATGTGGGAACGTATTGGAGCGAGAAAAATGGTGCATTGCGAAAATTTGTGCTGCAAGACGACAAGTTGATCATGGTTTCGCCTGGGATAACCTATGATCTGCTTCCCGTGGGGGACGGGCAGTTCGAAGCGCTCGAAGCGGACATTGAGCACAAAGACAAATACATTTTCCACGCCGCGAAGGACGGTAGTTTTCCAGTTGGAAGCCGTGGAAGGCGGTGTGCCGATGACTTACGTCGCGGTCAAAGCGACGACTCTAGATGCGTCGCGCCTCAAGGATTACGTTGGATCGTATTCGAACGACGAACTGCGCGCCACCTGGACCCTGGTCGTGAAAAACAGCAAGCTCATCCGTCAGCAATGGATGACCGAGGATGAGGAAGTAGAGTCTGCTTTCCCGGATGGATTCATTGGCGACATCAGCGAAGGCCAGTTCCTGATGCACTTCATCCGCGACGCAGCGGCCGGGTTACGAGCTTCGACGTGGCCACCGATATGGTCCGTCCCATGCGCTTCTCCAAGATCACCGAGCGTGCCCAAAAATAATACGAGTACGCCGGGGCGAAAAGTTTCCAACCTCCATCGTGCCATTCCTCCTCTAAGCCTCAGGAGGAAAGGGCATGGCGGGAAAAAAGAAATCATCGCGTCGGAAGTCCTCGAAAGGGGCAGGAAAAACGGTGGCCAGCGCAATGCGGTGGGCGAAAGCGCGGTGAGAGAAGTAAATGCCCGTGGTGTTAAAATCTAGAAATCTAGCGGGTGTGGCGGAATTGGCAGACGCAGCAGGTTTAGGTCCTGCCGTGGGCAACCACTTGGGGGTTCGAGTCCCTTCACCCGCACCATCACTCTTCCTTCTTTTCCTTCTTCGTGTTTAGCTCCGTAAGCTTCCCAATGGCATTTTCAAGAAGGGCCGGGGTCGGACGTACGTATCGCTGTGAGATCACGATGCTGCTGTGCCCTGCCAGTTTTTGAATCGTGAAGGCATCACACCCGCTCTCGCCTAAGCGCGTGCAAAATGTATGGCGACACGAGTGAATCACACAGTCGTCTGGTAGCCCTGCCGGGGACGAATTGCGGGGGCTCAGCAATCGATGGCGCTGGACACAGTCGAGAAGACATGAGAGGACACATTCATGCTGCTCTGAGCACGCCTTCGGCATTGAAAACGGTTTCTACGTTGATGCGGAGGGACTCCACAGCCCTGCCTGCCTGTGCCAATCGGGTCATCGACTCGATAATAAGGCTCAACTCGGATGCTGGAATTTCACGCACCTTCGCGACGAGTTCCAGATTGTACTTGGCTGTTTTCGCTCCGTCCCCGTCTAACTGTGTCTTCTGACTCCGCAGCGTCCCTCCCACCATCCGGAAAAGATTGATAAGGGAGTGGCTCCCGCAAACCGTGCATGCATCATGCGGGCTGTTGGTGATGGTTTCACAATCAACGCAAAACACGGCATTGAGGAGGGGAACTGCGCTCAAGCCTCTTTCCGTATCGGCAGCTGTGTTCATATTCGACCCCCTAATCAAGAGATGCTCACAGCCCATGCTCAGTTTTTCGTTTCGAGTTGCGGCATCCCTCAAGAAGTCGATTCTACGGCGTTTTGGCTGCCGGAAGGGGTTCAGGTCGCTGCGGCCATCTCAAACAACATTGCGGGGCTTTGGGGCCAGTCCGAGGGCTATCGTGAGCGTGGTGTAGCTCCTAGAACGACGCCTTTTGACGGAAAATCCACTCTTCCAGTTTTCTGATTTTCTCGTCGTCTGGCCCCCAGACATTACTTCCGTTACTCGGCACTCTTCCATCAGTCTTACTACAATCTAATTTCCACGACGACAAAACTCCCGCCCCGAGGAGGACGACAGGTGTCCAACACTGTAAGCCACGAACCCATCACCTGCCCTTCGTGTGAGTATCGCTATTCTTCGGGTAACGCGCTTTGCCCGATGTGCGGGATCGCTGCACCAGTGGTTGAACCCCTTCAAACGCTTTCACGTGTTCCTCACGAATTCAGCGGAGCCGATTACCAATCGCGCCCGTCGAATTGCGATAGTCAACAAAGCCCTCCCCATCCGCGGCTCAGGAGATTGGTCCCCGTCGTCGTTGTCTTGATAGGACTGATGGTGGTTACATCTTTTTTCTTCAAGACCCGGAAAGGCAACCTGCCTAAAGAATCCGGCTCAGCAGCCGAACTTACGGCCACATCGGCGCCGGCCAAGGTAAAAAACGCTGATCAACGACACATCGCCCGCAATCCGGTCAGACGGGTTCAGCATGTCATCCCGGCAAGACAGGGAACCGCCCAGACACCCGACACAGCGAAAGAGGATGATCCCGTCGAGTTGTGGAAGGCGGTCAAGCGAGGCAATGTTAGCGCGGAAGTCGCACTAGCCACCCTTTACTTGGAGGGAAAGTCAGTCTCCCAGAACTGTGAACAGGCGCACATGCTTCTACAAACGGCATCGATGAAAGGCAGCAAAGTTGCCGATACTCTTCTGAAGAGTAGCTATCCAGAACGATGCGAGTGATTAACTGCGTTGTCTCGATTCGCAGCCGCTGCGCTGTCCTTAACCGGCCTTCTTCTCTGTAGCGCCCCTACATGACGGATGATAATCAGCCGCATGGGCATACCACGTATCCATAAGTCAATCAAGCCAGTTTCGTTGACAGCGATCTTGACGAACTGTACAGTTTAAGTAATTGAACTGGAGAATTTATGGATAACGGCATCGTTGTTACCGCGCTCGATGCACGGACGAATTTCGGCAAACTCCTTCGCCGAGTCGAGGATGAGGGCAGGTCGCTTGTAATCGAGAAGCGGGGCACTCCCCGCGCGGTGCTGCTCAGCATCCGGGATTATGTACGTCTGGCGGTCCCTGAGCCCGAGATTCTTCGAATCCTTGGAAACGAATCCAAACGGAACGGCACGAATAAGCTCAGCCCGAAGCAGATCGATCAGATCGTGAAGGCCGCTCGCAGATCAAAGAACCGATGATCCCGCTTCGGCTGGTTGTCGATACGAATGTTGTCGTCTCTGCGGTGCTCAAACCGGAGGGGCTACAACGGACGGTGGTGTTGCTCGCGCTTGCCAAGCCCGCCCGGTGGTATGTGTCGGATGCGATTCTGACCGAATACGCCGCGGTCTTAGCTCGCCCAGAGCTCAAAGTTCGGAGGAGTCTTCGTCAACAATTCCTGCAATTGATTAGGAATCACACTCGAGTTGTGATTCCATCACGCTTATCCCAAGTCACGACCGATCCCGCCGACAATATCTTTGTGGAGTGCGCTGATGCCGCTCGAGCCGACTACCTGGTTACCGACAACACGCGCCATTTTCCGAAGTTCTGGAAGAAGACCAAGATCATTAGCGCCAGGGAATTTCTTAACGTCATTGCTCCCCACCTCATCGATTGAAGGCTCCTCCAAATCGAAGATGTCGAGGCTTACAAGAAGGAAGGACCCAAATTCATGCAGCGCCTGGTCGCCAAGCAGAAGGCTAGGGTTAAGGACTGATGGCCGACGCAAAAAAGCGATTCGCCATCGATGGACGAACTCGTGTTGGCTGCGAAAACAAAGCCAATAGTTCATTTTCCAGACGAGACGTTGAGGGCTAGATTCTCCGACCTACGTCAATCGAACTTTCTGTCGGCCCCTCCACATTTGAATCATTCAATCATTCAGCTCGCGGGTACGCGCTGCGGGATGTTGCGAGCAGTGCTGAATCCCGAGTGCTACGATGCATACAAGAGTTACACTCCGGAGACTGCCGTGAGATCAACCCGTTCAATGGTCATCAGCATGCGCCTGCCATCGGAGAGCGGAAAGCGTCTCAAACGCATGGCGAATCGGCATGGATGGACTCCCAGCGACGCCAGTGCGCGACTGGTGGAGGAAGGCTTGCGCCGGTCGGAATTCGGATTCATCGACTTTCGCGATTCACCTGCGGGGCGGCAAGCCTACCTTCAAGGCAGTACTCTCGCCGTATGGGAGGTCATGCTACTGGTCCACAGCTATAAGGAAGATGTGTCGGCGGTAGCGAGACATCTCAAGTGGCCAGAGGTGAAAGTCCAGGGAGCGGTCAACTATGCGGGGGCGTTTCCTGGAGAGATCAATGATGCAATCGCTGAGAATGAGGCGACCGATTTTGAAACGCTGAAGCGCATGTTGCCTCATGCCGCAGAATTTGTTCCACAGAAAGCGGCGAAAAGCTGAAATGCTCGAGTCCTAACTAATTTTGCTCCGCCGGACAAGAAAAGGCCCGTGGTTGTGCTCACTCGCGACAGCGCCATTACCTATTTGTCGACCGTTACTGTCGCACCGATCACATCCACGATTCGCGATGTGCCCTCTGAGGTAGTTTTGACTGAGGAGGATGGAATGAAAGGGCCTTGCGCAGTAAACCTACACAATTCGGTTACTGTTTCCCAGGATCGATTGGGGAGGCGCGTGGCCCATCTGACTTCCTTGCGAATGGGTGATATCTGCGCAGCCTTGCGCTTCTCTCTCGGTTGCGACCTCGGTCAATCCTAGCGCCGCCCTCGTGTTGCACAAACCTGACACGCTTGGGCCGCTGGATTGACGAAACTTAGGAGGCCACGAGCCGGGCCGGCGATCATCGACAGCAGCGGAGATAGCGCAATTCCGCGGAAGGTGCCTCGGCCCTCCCCGTGACAAAGTCCTCGGGTGAGCCGCGCAGGAATTCTTCGCCGCGGGGGTTGCGTAAACGCTTGTTCGGGGGCAGCGGAGATAGGAATCCACTGTATGGCGGAATGGCAAGACGGGTACTTTCTGGGACAGGAAGACAACGCTTGTTTGCGGGAAGCCGCCTCAAAATCTGGCGGAAGAAGAGCGAAACCACGGCGGGGTGGTTTTTGTGGATGAAAAAACGATTTCTCCCGCGGGCATCGGAAGTTTGGTCTGGGCCTTGAGCAGACTGGCAAAAGAAGCTGCGAATTGGGACTGGACAAATAGAATCTATTTCCTGCGGCGCTGATGCGGTTCCTGACTCGAAACAGATACTGGCAAAATGGCGACGCAGGCGATGCATGCTAGAAAGAGCCGGAAGCGTGCCCAGTGCAGGACAGTTTTCATTTGGATTCCCAAGTTCTGATCGCACCCCGTTCTGGGTTGCATCGTGCTGACGTTTAGCGCGAACTACGCTACCACAATTCAATTCACACGCTTTTGCGTCATAGTTCAGGATCACCGTTGAGCGACGGGCAACTCTGACGTAACGCGATTAAGTCAGGTTTGGCGACAATCTGCTCGCAATCCTGCAAGGACAATGGACTACTTGTTGGAGCTAACTGCCAAACTGTCGCGGGAGATTGGCCTTCCATGAACCCAAACTGTGACGATTTGGTCGTAGGCATCCACGCTTTCCAACGGCGATTTTTTTAGCAGAACGAGATTGGCGATCTTGCCGGCCTCAATGCTTCCCACCTGTGAGTCGAGCTTGAACTCGCGGGCATTGTTGATGGTTGCGGCTTTGAAGATCTGCTCGAGCGACAGCCCGGCTTCATGCAGTTGCTGCATCTCCAGATAGCCGTTCAGGCCGGGCAGATTCCCGTAGGTAGGAGCAGAGGGCGTGTCGGTGCCAAAGAGGAAGTTGGCGTTTCTGGCTGCGAGATAGCCGACCACCTGACGCACACGGCGGATCGGACCGCGGTCGAGTCCCTCGCGCACCGCAGCGTCGGGCGTGTTGTCCTCGTCAATTTCTTTTCTGAACCACTTGCCTTCAGGCGAGTTGAACCAGGCGAGCAGTGGCGCAGGAATGATCTGGGGAATCTCTGGTATCTTCAGATATTCGGATCGAAGTAAGCGCGCAGTCCTCCCATCACTTGAATCGTCGCCTGATATCCCGTTCTCTTTTGCACAATGCGGTCGAGCAGGGCTTTGATCTCTGGCGGAAGTTCGGGCCGCTCATCCAGCGCTCCCCAATTCCACATGCCGTGCGCGATGACGTCCACGTCCGCGTTGACGGCGAACTGCTGGGCTTCAAAGGAATTGGCATGCATCATCATCACCAGACCGTTTGCGGTGGCAGCGTTGCGCACTCCTGCCGCCATGGCAGGAGTGATTACCGGCAGATTCCTGTCCTTGCCGAAGCCGTGCTCGAAGTAGGTCTTGACGCAAATGGCGCCGGCTCGCTTGTCGGCGGCGACGGCTGCCTCGGGGTGTGATCCGGCGCCTTGTACTCGGGGGGAATACTGGCGGACTGCGCCGGGTCGTAAAGGAAATTCGGAAAGAGTTGGAATCGCAGCGCCGGTGGCGCAAAGGACATCGGATAGCCGTTCGCTAATGGCAGGGATGGGCCGCAGTCATAGAGGTCGGGGTGAAGCGGGGCGCGCCGGAAGTCGTCCAGAACCTCACGTTTGACGACGGCGAGGTCAATAAGCGTGGTGTAGCCGAAGTACAGATAGGAACGCGGTAGCTGCTTGTAGTAGTCCGCTAGCATCATTGCGTGGGCCGCGTCAGGATTCAACATGAGCTCGAGAGTCACCCCAGGAATTGACGCGAGATGGACGTGCGAATCAATGAGGCCGGGGATGAGATAGCCTCCTTCGCCCGACACAACGGTGGCGTGGGCGGGCGGCTTGGCGCTCGCTTTCCTTTCAACCCGCGCAATGCGACCGTTCTCGATCAGCACGCTGCCCTTGGCAAGATCAGTGAGATTTTCCGGTGAGACGATGGTCACGTCAGTTATCCAGATTCGGCTCGGCTCAGGCTCGTTTGAAGCAGGACGAGCAAAGGCCGCCACGGAGAGAGGCAGCGCAAGCACCAGTGACAAAAACTTCATATCAACTCCTCGTCAGAATCGTTCCGGCGCAGAAACCCGTCTGCTGCCTTGTTATGAGCAGACACTTCAGTCCCTCGAACTCGTCGCGACACAAGCCATCGTAACCGAACGCCTTTGCAAGAAATACCAATTGGAGTAGAAGAAGTTTCGAGAAGCGCAAGTTAGGGCCAAATCAGGTTTGAGAGAAGTCATACCGGCGCGGTTCGAAAGCAAACGGTCATGTAGTTCGCATTTCGCCTGACGATTGTGCCGGACGGCTAACCGGCAGTTGACGACAACTCGGGCGCTTACGGAGTTACTTCTTGTTAGCCGACAATCCACCGAAGTGGGGTACTTTCTTGTGATCGCTGGGATGCTCGTCTGTACTGTCCGGATGTGAGAAGTAATTCGAGACCTACGACAGTTGCAGTTCCAGCGCATAGATTTCGCGTGTGCCGACATCGCGCATGATCAGAGGCAAGCCGTCGGGGGCTACGCCGTTCCAAGGCACGCCGGACTCCGGCATGGGAACCCGCGCAATGCCTTTCAGCAACACGACACGCTCCTTCTTGCGCGTCGCGATGGAAACGCGGTCGATCTCCGGACCGTCCGGACCCAAGTCCTCGAAGTATGAGTATTTGCTGTCTGCCGACCAGTTGGGATACTGCAGCACGCTTCCCGTGGCCAATTCGGACCACTTTCCTGTGCTCACCTCGAGGAGCATCTGCTTCTTCGTGTCGGCGGAAAAGAAGGAGATGTAGCGTCCATCAGGAGACCAGCGCGGTCCGAGCATCCCTTCAGTGCCCGCGATGGGCGTGAATTTCCTGGTCTGAAGATCGTATTGAGCCACCGAGAAGTCCTGCGCCTTGCCGGTGATTCCGGCTGGATAGAGCGCAAGAATGAGCGATTTGCCGTCGGGGGACCACTGGGGATCATCGGGCCAGCGCGAATCAGGCGCGCGGATCTCCTCGATGGTACCCCCGTCCGACGAAACGACGCATGCTTGCGGAGCTTTGGAGGGGAGAACACACAGGTAGGCGATCCAATTTCCATCGGGAGACCAACGCGGCATGGAGACGCTTGTGGGAGCGGAGGTCAACTGGAGTTTGTCGCTGCCGTCACTGCGGCTGCGCCATAACAGCGAGTCGGGGTAGCCGACATACGTGACCCATTTACCATCCCGCGAAAACTCGATTTCTCCCCCGGAGATGCCGTCGAAAAACGGAACGAATTGCTTCGCTTTGGAATCGAAGTGCTGCAACTGGGCCCGCTGCTGCTCGCCGATGACGAACAGTCGATTGCCCGCCAGGGCCGGGGCGAAACTGAAGTAGGAGAGCGGACCGGTCGTGAGAGGTTGAGGATCGGGACTGGCGCGATGGAACAATCCGATCTTCTCGTGGATAGCCCAGATATCGTTGCGTCCGTTCCGTAAGGCAACAAAAAAGAAGTAGGAACCGTCCGCGTTCCACCGGCCACAACACTCGCCCGGGTCCTGATGGAAGCTTTCGGGCAGCAACGGGCGCACGCCCGTCCCATCGACGCCAACTTCCCATAGACGAAAAGCAGCGACGTCGGGATCGCGTACTGAGAAGCGCAATTGACTGCCGTCGGGCGAAAACTGCACTGAGCCGGGAAAGCCAGCGACTGTGGCCACTTTATGCGGCTGAGTGCCGTCCCATCGGGCGAGGTAGATGTCGTGCCCTCGCGAAAATGCCAGCCTTTGCCCGTCGCGTGACCACGCGGCAGCCACGGCCAGAACGCCACTGAGCCGGCGCGGTGATCCCGCGGGAACGGGGACAACCCATTCCGCGGTTTCCACAGAGCTGAGAAAGGCTTCTTCTCCGCTGAAGGAACCCACTAGAAGCTCGGAACGGGAGGGAGAGACGTCGTGCACAAAGCTATTGGCGAATGGGGTGGCAACATGGCTGATATCGCCGCCGCCCGCCGAGACCTGACTTAAGACCGCCTGTTCGTTGATGGTTTCGATGAAATAGACGCGAGGCCCGTCGGTGACGAGCATGTCTTTGGGCAGGTTGTCACTGGTGAGTTGGGTCGCCGAAAGTACGCGCGGTGGCGGCAAAGGTCCGCGTAGCGCGATAAAGCCAACGGCGGCGAGAACCGCGACGGCGAGCAGAATGGCCGCCCCGATATAGGGTAGGCGCGTTTTTCGAACGGTCGGGGTCGCAATGACGGCGGCCGAGTGTCCCGACTCGGTCTCGCGCTTCAGGCGCTTGAAATCAGAACGCATCTCGGCCGCGCTCTGATAGCGCAGTTCGAGATCCTTCTCGAGCGCCTTATTGGCGATGCGTTCCAGTTCCGGCAGAACCTGCGGATTGACGCGGGTCAGCGGCGCGGGCGGCTTGTTCAGAATAGCGTCGAAGCTAGCGGCGGTCGTCTCCCCCGGGAAGGGCAGCGCGCCGCTCGCCATTTCGTAAAGCACGGCTCCGAACGAGAATAGGTCGGTCCGGGCATCGAGTTCCTTGCCCAGAGCCTGTTCCGGGGACATATACGCTACGGTGCCCATTGCGCTGCCCGGGCTGGTGAGTTGTTCGCTGATGGTGGGCGTAGGCTGCGCGCCTGCGGAAGGCGCGCCCGAACTGAGCTTGGCCAGCCCGAAATCGAGAATCTTCGCATGGCCGCGCCGAGTGATGAAGATGTTCGCCGGCTTGATGTCGCGGTGCACGATGCCGCCAGCGTGGGCCGCGTCGAGCGCCTCGGCAATTTCTATCGCCAGTTCGAGCAACGGCTCGGTTTCCATAGGACGCCCTGCGATGCGGTGCTTGAGTGTCAGCCCATCCAGGAACTCCATCGCGATGAACGATTGCTCTTCGTGCCTGCCGATTTCGTAAATGGTGCAGATGTTGGGATGGTTCAGCACCGAGGCAGCACGTGCTTCACGGCGGAAGCGCTCGAGAGCATGCGGATCTTTGGCAACTTCAGGAGGCAGGAACTTGAGCGCGACGAAGCGGCCCAGTTCGGTATCTTCGGCCTTATAGACCACACCCATCCCACCGCCACCGAGTTTCTCGATGACGCGATAGTGCGAAATGGTGCGGCCGATCACGTGCAGAACATGCTATGTCGCCAAGGGCAGGGCGGTCAATGAACACATTCAATCCGGATCGGTATCGAGAAATCAGGTTCGACAAATCGATTTCCAGCCAACTCCCGGATCACGGGCTACTCTTACTAACCCTGTAAGGTAAGGTTTGCCGACAAAACACCCACGATCCGTCCTGAACAGGGTAGACTTTGACTTCCTCAGCAGAAGCGCCCTAACATACGCCCACCTGAGGTTTCTGCGGAACAAATGATCGGACAAACCATCTCGCATTACCGTGTTCTGGAGAAACTGGGCGGCGGCGGCATGGGCGTGGTCTACAAAGCTGAGGACACGCGACTGCACCGGTTCGTCGCCCTCAAGTTTTTGCCGGACGAAGTGGCCGGAGATGCACAGTCGCTAGCACGATTTCGACGTGAGGCCCAAGCCGCCTCTGCGCTAAATCATCCCAACATCTGCACGATCCACGACATTGGCGAAGAGAATGGCCATGCCTTCATCGCGATGGAGTTTCTCGAAGGGGTGACCCTGAAGCACAAGATCGGCGGGCGGGCGATGGAAATTGACGAGATTCTGCGGGTAGGGATCGAAATTGCGGATGCGCTAGATGCGGACCCGGACTAGTGAGGTGCTGGTCGGTGCCTTCCACGGTAGGCTGCAGTCCCGCGAGTTGGGAAGACCCGAAGTGATCCGCCTTTACTTTGGCCAAACCAAAGTCGAGCACCTTCGCATGACCCCGTTTGGTGACAAAAATATTGGCTGGCTTGATATCGCGGTGCACGATTCCGGCGGCATGCGTTGTGCACGATACATTCTCAATATCTGGCAGGATGATCTTGCGTAAAATGCAACTGGATTGCGGTGAGGGAGGCGGGATTCTATATGACGAATAGCGCGCGCCAGGTTCCTACGAACAGAACGTGCGAACATTTGTGGGCCCCCGTAGGTTCACTCGTCGTGTTGGTCTTGGTGATCGCGAGCTCCGCAACTGTGTTCGCTGCCGGACCGCCGGCGCAACAGAAGCTCTCCTCCTCCGAGGTCGACAGCCGGGTGGAAGCTCTGCTCAGCAAACTGAATCTCGATCAGAAGATTGCATTGCTCGGGATAAGCTTGGACGGTTCGTTCTTCCACCCAATTCCGGAGGTCGGATTACCGAGCCTCAAAATGTCCGACGGGCCGGTGGGCGTTCGTACCTGGGGCCCGAGCACCGCATATGCGATCGGCATCGGACTGGCCGCGTCGTGGGATATAGACTTTGCCCGGCAAGTCGGAGTGTCGCTGGGCCGCGATGCCCGCGCCCGGGGAGTGCATTTCCTTCTTGGTCCCGGCGTGAACATCTATCGGGCCCCGATGAACAGCCGCAATTTCGAATATTTTGGCGAAGATCCGTACCTGGCCGGACAAATTGCCGTCCCCTACATTCAGGGCGTACAGAGCCAGGATGTAGTTGCCATGGTAAAGCACTATGCCGCGAATAATGCGGAGTACGATCGCAATGGAGAAAACGCGGTTATTGATCCCCGTACGCTGCGTGAGATTTACTTGCCGGCGTTCGAAGCCGCGGTCAAGCAGGCTAACGTCGGTTCTGTGATGGACTCCTACAACCTGGTCAATGGCGAGCATGCCACGCAGAACAAGTTCCTGAACCTCGACGTGCTCAGAAAGGAGTGGGGATTCCGTGGCATCCTGATGTCGGATTATGGCGCCGCTCATGATGCCGTAGCCGCAGCCAATGCCGGGCTCGATCTGGAAACCCCAGCGCACTTTTTGACCGTGGAACAGCTTATGCCTGCCATCAAGGCCGGGAAAGTCTCCGAGGCCACCATTGACGAGAAAGTCCGTCACATTCTGCGGATTGCAGTCGAGTACGGCTTTCTCGATCATGAGCAGACCGACGTGACTATTCCTCTGTACGATCACGAATCACGTGCAGTCGCCCTGCGTTCGGCGGAAGAGAGCATGGTGCTGCTGAAGAATGACGGCAATGTTCTTCCCCTGGACATGAGTAAGATCCACTCCATCGCCGTCATTGGGCCGGACGCATATCCTGCAGTTGCTTCCGGGGGCGGCAGTGGTCACGTTACGCCGTTCGATCCAGTGAGTTTCGCGACTGGCCTGAGTGATGCTTTCTCTCCCGGAACGAAGGTTTACTGGAGCCGCGGTGTCAAAGATCTGCCTACGATCTTTCTGACCCCTTACTTCTCGACCGATGCGAAAGCGAAGCAATTCGGACTTAAGTGCGAGGAATTCGCGAACGCCAGCTTCAGCGGCAAGCCTCTCAGCGAGCACACAGTCTGGACCATAAATTTCTGGGGCGGCGATCAGTGGGCGCAATCTTCACCGGGAAAACACGCCTATCGCTGCTCGGGATACTACACATCCGATATATCCGGGCCGCAGCGCTTTATTGCCGCAGCAGTGGGTGGAGACGAGTATTCGCTGTACGTGAATGACAAGCTCGTGCTGAAGCAAACTCATCAGGAAGGGCAGGTGCCGCAGGCGGCAGATGTTGATCTTACTGCCGGCCAGCCAGCGGCACTCCGCTTTGAGTATTTGCCAGACACGGAGCAAGTCCGGGCCGGACTCGGCGCGCTGCCAGTCAGCCAGATGCTCGAACCGAACACCACGAAAAT
Source organism: uncultured Acidobacteriota bacterium (assembly GCA_963763795.1). GTDB lineage: Bacteria > Acidobacteriota > Terriglobia > Terriglobales > Acidobacteriaceae > Sulfotelmatobacter. Next base: position 89,787 of record CAVXPP010000002.1, read on the forward strand.
TGCTGCTATGTCTGATGTGGTCGTGCTGTCGGTCGGATTCAATGAAGACACCGAAGGCGAGGGTCACGACCGAACTTACCGTCTGCCTTCCGGTCAGGATGAACTCATCAAGGCCGTGCTTGACGCGAATCCACATACTATTCTGGTGCTGACCGCGGGCGGAAGCGTGGATACAAGCGGCTGGATCAACCGAGTGCCCGTGTTTATTCAGAGCTGGTATGGGGGGTCCGAAGCTGGCCGCGCGTTGGCCGAGGTACTGACGGGCAGAGTGAATCCATCTGGCAAGTTGCCGATCACCTGGTGGCAGAGGGTCGAGGACAACCCTGCTTACAAGAACTACTATGAGGAATCTGGAACACATGATGTGCACTATCGAGAAGGGATCTTCCTAGGGTACCGGGCTTATGGCCATCAGGAGCAACCGGCGCCGCTGTATCCATTTGGCTATGGGCTCTCCTACACGCAGTTTGCCTTTTCCAACCTGATCGTTACACCCCAAGAGGCCAGCCCCGGCCTTCCTATCACCGTGAGCTTCAAAGTCCAGAACGTTGGTCAGCGGTCCGGCGCCGAGGTCTCCGAACTTTACGTTGGCGATCCTTCAGCAACCGTCCCGCGTCCTGAGAAGGAGTTGAAGGGTTTCGAACGCGTCATGCTTGAACCGGGTGCGACGAAGGACGTCTCCATTCCCCTGGACTGTCGCTCGCTAGCGTATTGGAGCGTTGAGTCTGGGGACTGGAAGGTCGATCCCGGCAAGTTCGTCGTCTATGTTGGGGATTCCTCGGAACACTTGCCCCTGCGGGCGGACTTCACCGTCAGGTAGACGCAGGTTGTCCCTAGGACTCCGATTTGCGGGTGATCTCAGAAGCGATTTTCGAACCCTTTCGTTCGGCTTTGCCTAAAAACTGCTTCTTGCCCAAAAAACCCCCTTTTTGGGTTCAGAGTAGAAAAAAGCATTATTGAATCCGACCATCGCCTCCGACTGACGGCCGATTATCCATTCCTGTTCGAACCAACCTACTAATACGTGCTTTGAGAGCTTGTCTGTGTACAAGTAGTGTGTCCCTCTTTGCAAACCGGCGACAGCTAACGCTCGGCAACATTCAATAGCGCGAGGAACACTGGGCGATCCTCGATGAAGGGACAGGCGGGTCATACCGAAAAATTCTATGCCAGCCCGAGTAAAACGTTGTTGGAGCATTACTATTCTGAAGGCCTGATCTCAAGGGCGATAAACGCAATTTTTGTTGCCCTGCGATATCTTTCGTTGTAAGCTAGCGACCCGCTGGGCCATCGTAAGGTCATCAATACGACTGCGCTTCCGTTCATGTCGGCGGACCCGTTCATCGCGTCCATGCTGGTCGCGCTCTCTTCTGCCGAGAGGGAATCCGCGTGGTGTGCATTCCTAGAACGCTATAGCGGATTGATCTATCACGTTGTTGGGAGCTTCGACCGCGACCCTGACCGAAAGGGGAGCTGCTTCTTGTTCGTTTGCGAACAGCTTGCGGCCCGCGATTTTCGCCGTTTGCGGAAGTTCGACCAGGCAGGAAGAGCTAACTTCTCTACGTGGCTGTGCGCCGTCGTGCGCAACCTTTGTCTAGATTGGCACCGCAAAGAGAACGGCCGCCATCGCGTTTTCGGCTCGGTTGCCCGGCGGAACGCAACGGAACAACTCCTGTTCGAGGTAGTGTTCAGGCGAGGTTTTTCTACCGAGGAGGCACGTCAAGAACTGAGCCGCCGTGGGGTCGAGTTGAGCTTCGCGGCGGTGGAAGAGAGAATCTGCGAACTACGCCGGTGCTTGAGTTCGCGTCAACTCTGGCTCCTCAGTTCCGGCAAAGCAGTGCTGCACTCGCTTGAGGGCGAAGAGGAAGGAAGTTATACCGTTGACCCCCCGGATCCTGCGCCTGATCCCGAGGCGTTGGTGGCCCTGCGGGAAACGCACCGGAATATTTCTGTGGCGCTTGCCTCCTTGACTGAATCCGACCGGCTGCTGGTCCGGCTGCGTTACCAGGAAGGACTCACGTTACAGCAAGTTGCCAAGCTTGTGGGTCTGAGGGACGCCCAAACTGCTGATCGCCGCCTGCGAGACGTCATCGACAATCTTCGGAAGGCGCTTGGTATCGAACATCTCGTCTGCGGAAAACCTAAAACGGCGTCCGTGTAACTAGGGTGAGCGCGGGCTCCTATGTTCAATCGCATTCTTCCCCGTATTCATCAGTTTCCTTGTCCCGGCGAACATGAATTAGCCGCCTACGTCGACCAGCAACTAATCGGCGCAGAGCGCGAGCGTGTTGAGAGCCATCTCGTAAAGTGCGACTCGTGTCTTCGGCAGGTCGGATTTCTCATTAGACAATTTCAGATTTCAACAGTGTCCGTCCCTTCGTCATTGATGCAGCGTGCCAGAGAACTTCGGACTGCCGCAGACGCTGAGGTGCTCTTTGGTTGGAAATGGGTGAGCGTAGCTGCAGGACTCGCCCTTGTAGCAATTGGGCTGCTAGTGTGGCACGACGTGCGCCCGAATACCGAAGAGCATCCGATGATCGTTGCGACAGCCCAGCGGCCGCTGGCCCCCGCCATTCGCGACAATGCGACCTCGGCTGCAAATACAGCAGTGCGGAGCGCGTCGCCTCCTGAGTCCCAGCCCATTGTGCTGTTTCCGCAGCCAGGCGCGATCGTTGATGCCTCCGATTTCACTATTCGCTGGCAGCGCGTCCCGAACTCGGCAGCGTACGAGGTCCGGATTGTGACTGCCGACGGGGACGTCGTCTGGCGCAAACGGGTCCACGAAAATTCAGTGAATCCTCCTAAACAATCCTTGCGACCTGGTTCGAGATATTTTGTCTGGGTTCGAGTCTGGCTGGCGAACGGGAAGTCACAGCAGTCGCAGGCAATCGGCTTCATCGGCGGATAGACGGATGCTCAAGCTGCATATGCGGGCTATGTTTGCGCGCACGGCACTCGTATTACTGACTTTCGCGCTTTCCGCGGTCGCGCAGCAGGAGCTAACAGCCGACGAACTCCTCGCGCACGCCAAAAGCGTCTATTCCTCCTCTGGATCATCCGCCGCGCTCCCGGAATATGAGAAGGCCCTTACCGCTTATCGAGCACTTGGAAACCGCCATGGCGAGGCCGTCACATTGGGCCTCATCGGGAACTGTTACAAGCATCTGGGCGATCGAACTCGTGCGCTCGATCTTCTCGATCGTGCGCTGAAAATAAAACAGGAGTTGGGCGACCGGCTCGAAGAAGGCAAGACCATCAGCAACATTGGCCTGGTCTACTGGGAAGCTGGTGATTACGCGAAGGCAATCGATCACTTCAATCGCGCCATCGCCATCGCTCAGGAAGTCCATGACGGGCAGCTTGAAGGTGCAGCGCTGAATAACTTGAGCCTCGTATATGACGAGAAGGGAGAGTACAAACAGTCTCTAGAGCAGTACCAGAAGGCTCTGGCGCTCCATCGCGCAGGCAAATATCGAGAGGGTGAGAGTGATGCGCTGGGGAACATTGGGGGCGTGTATCTCCTGCTCGGCCATTACAGCGACGCCATTGACTACTACCATCAGGCTCTTACTCTAGACGAAGATCTGGACCGCAAGCCCGCCGAAAGTCTAGACTTGGGAAATCTAGCCATTTGCCAAGCCGCAATCGGCCAACTGGATGAATCCATAAAGACGTTTAATCGTGCGTTAACGCTGGCCAACTCAAGTGGTCTGAAAAAAGAAGAAGCGGACTGGCGAAAAGGAAGAGCGTCGACGCTGCTGCGGCTGGGAAAATTTGACGAAGCGCTGCAGGAATATCGGACCGCATTAGCGTCCTATGAAAGAGCTGGCCTAAAGCGAGAACTGGTTGAAGCGCTCTATGATGACGGATACGTACACCTCATGCTGGGCGACCGCCGTTCGGCGGAGCACTCGTTCCAGCGGGCCATCCAAGTGTCGAAACAAATCTCTTTCTCACGCGGAGTCCTGATTAGTACCTTAGCGTTGGCCGACGTAGCCTGGCGCAGCGGCGATCTCACGAAAGCCATGGCATCCGCAAATGAGGTTGTAGAACGCGCGCGCAGATTAGAAGACAGAGTTGATACTGTTTCCGGGTTGCTCGTGTTGTCACAGTCACTGCGCGATGAAGGAAACACGAAGAAGGCCCTTTCGCGAGCAAGTGAAGCCGTTTCACTCGCGCAGCAGAGCGGCGCAAAGCTCCTCGAAGCACAGGCTCTAGATACGGAGGCTGACATCCTGCTGAAGTTGGGCAGAACTGAAGACGCGTTGCAATCCTTGTCTTCCGCGCGGGATCTGCTTGCCAATACTGGAGACACAGCACTGCCGTGGCACGTCGATTATTTGCAGGCGCAGGCGCTTGAATCCCTGAAGCGGGATGAAGACGCCGTCGCCGCGTACCGCAGATCCATCATCTCGATCGAGAACATTCGCGGTTCGATTTCCGAAGATCGCTTCCGTACCGGTTTTTTGCAGGACAAGGAGAAGGTCTACATTGCGCTGGTCCGTCTGTTATTACGCATGGGCAGGGTTGGCGAGGCATTCCAATACTCGGAGCGGCTGCGAGCGCGCGGGTATCTCGACCTCATAAATCGCTCAGCGCTGCCGAGCTCGAATCCGCATATTACGGAGCTTCAGGCTCGCATTCGCCGCCTGCAGCACGCCATCGATGAAGAAAACTCGAAGGCTCCATCCGAGCAACGCAGCAGCGCGGCCGGCACGTTTTCAGGTGAGCTCGCGGATGCGGAACGCGAGTATTCGGACATGATCGGCCTTCATCCCGACGTGGGAGTTCTCTCTGCGACGGTTCCGGAACCGACGGAGGTGGAGCGCGATCTTCGGGAGGATAGGGCACTGATCGAATATGTCGTCGGGTCTCAGCAGATTGCCATTTTCGTACTACGCCACGATGGTCTTCACGCAATGCTTCAACCCGTACGCTCTGTCGATCTGGAATCGAAAATAACCCTGCTCCGTGACCTGATACGGCGACCTGATTCGGCTGATTGGCAGTTGCCTGCTCGGAGCTTGCGTCACCTGCTAGTGGACCCCATCGAGAAAGCCGACTGGCTGCATGGAGCCGACGAGATCACCATCGTTCCCCACGGCTTCCTCCATTATCTTCCGTTTGCGACGCTGGTACGGCCCACTCGCGCGGGTAATCGATTCCTTATCGAGGATTACGTGGTCTCCTATCTACCGATGGCCGGGGCGCTGGCGATGTCTTCCTCGGCGCAACCGCCAGGCGACCGCCTTGTAGCCCTCGCTCCCTCCGTTTCCAACTTGCAATTCGCCTCCGGTGAGGTACGAGCCGTTGCCGCTGCTTTTGGCCGCCATGCGACCGCTGTCGTTGGTCCGAAAGCAACCGAGACGTGGTTCAAGCACGTGGCGGGAGACTACGACGTAATTCACTTTGCGACGCATGGCTTCTTCGACAAGGCCAATCCTTTGTTCTCGGGCGTACAACTGGAGCCGGACGCGCAAAATGATGGACGACTCGAAGTCTATGAGATTCTCGGCCTTCATCTGCGGGCACAACTGGTTACCTTAAGCGCGTGCGAAACTGCCTTGGGTAGCGGGTATTTCACGGAAATTCCCGCCGGGGACGAGTTCGTTGGCCTAACCCGAGCCTTCCTCTCTGCTGGCGCCGGAACCGTGATCGCGACCCTATGGGAAGTCAACGACAGTTCTACCGCAAGGCTCATGCAGAGCTTTTATCGTAGGTTTTCCGAGGAAGCGCCATCGCTATCGCTGGCGAAAGCGCAAAGATCGATGCTGCACGGGGATAGCGCGCATCGGCATCCTTACTACTGGTCGGCTTTCGTGTTGGTTGGCAGTGGCCAGCCGTTGATTCCGACTGGCCTCACGGAAAACCGTTAATCGTGTCCGTGTAACTGAACCAAAAGGGGTTCGATCCTGCTCGCTCGGGGTAAGAAAATGAAACTTCTGTGCGTCACCTGTCGTCCCGCGGCAACTCTGGCTTTTCTTTGCCTAATATTCGTGTCCTTTGCCGATTCGGCCCCAGCGCAGATCTCGGTGACGAGTGCGACACCGAATTCCGCCACCCAAGGCACGATCAATCTCAACGTGACCGTTGGCGGCAAGGGCTTCAAGGCAGGAGCTAAGGCCCAGTGGTTTGTCAGCGGAACCACCAATCCCGGCGGCGTCACGGTCAATTCGACCGCGTTCGTAGACTCCAACACACTGACGGCAAATATTACCGTCTCGAGCACCGCGTCTGTCGGCGGCTTTGACATTGTGGTGAAGAATACCGATGGGCGCAGCGGCAAAGGCACCGAATTGTTCGCCGTGCAGACTCCTCCAGGCCAGTGCACCGATGTTCCGTTGCAGTTGATTGTGGTGCCCCAGACGCACGGGCAGGGCGGTATTTCCGGTGATGGCCTGTCTATCTACAACAACCCGAACGACCCGGCATTCAATGGAGGCACGCTCTATAAGGATGGTGTCGGTGGCGTTTATGTTAAGTTTCAGCTCTGCAATGGGACGAACGACTTCGTGCTCAACCTGCGTAGTACCAGTTCGCCTGTGCGCTACCTGAACCTCGATTTTTCTGTGCAGCTCGCCCCGCCCGATACTGCGGACGGGGCAGTAGATCTGACCGGTCAGCAACTCCAGCAGCAGGGACAACAGATCAACGAAATGGCCAACACTTCGCTGTATGCAAACGGACAGTTCGTCGACTGTTCTGGGTTTATGCTCGTGAGCGGCGGCAACGCCTGGTTCCATCCCAGCACGCTCTACGCTCCCGTCGTTCCGGACTGTAATGGTGGCACTCCGCAAGACCTTGCCAACACCCCGATCAATACATCGCCGGTGTTGATTCAGCAGGTGAATGCCTGCACTTGGACAGTTTCGCCCACCCTTGACAGCACTGGCACGTGGTATCGCATCGGGGTCGCAGAAACGGTGAAAAGGAAAGGCACAAGCACGTCGGTCGCGGGCGGTCAGTATCAGATGCCAATGAACTATGAGATCCAAAAACTGAATTGCACGCCGTAGCTGCTTGAAACGGTTTTTGAATGGAATAGCGACTCGCGAGAGTGGTATGTGATTCACGAGACCAAGAACGAACCCGGCGGAAAATTAGTTCAAGGCGTCCCCGAACCGTGGGCGCGCTTGATCCGGTTTTGCCAGGAGCTCGGCCATGGGGAGATTGAGAAACTAAAAATCCAGGACGGTATGCCTGTGATCGCGGACGTCGTAAGAGAAAAAGTGAAGTTCACGTAACCAGAAGTTCAATCGAATAAGGCTGACCGAAGCACTCGGAGGCCGTTGGTCCGGAAACGGACCCGCGGCCTTTTTCATTATTTGGCAAGAAGTGTAAACGAGAGAACGATGATTCGACGTTCGTACCGCAGGTCGTGCGACCGGCGCTGCCGTTCTCGTAAGCATAGCGGAGTGTAGTCGAGTCACATCATCACTTTTCGCAGTTCTTTGTAGAGGACCAAAAGTTTAAGGAGGCAAACCATGAAGAACCCAGTCTCGGTCAGAACTGTCCTGCGCCTCAGCGCGATCCTGTGCTTGGGCATAGCCATGCCTTGCATGGCGAAGAATCCCGCCTCAGGTTGCGGCTACAACGTAACCTCTGTTTTGTACAACACTGATGGCAACAATGAGTCTTTTCAGTATCAGAGCGACAGCCTCGGACCCTACACGACGTTTAGATCTGGCAGGGACCTCGTTAACTCAGATATCCAGAGTTCCTGCAGTTGGGAATTAGACACGACCGGTTCCACATCACGCGGAATCGTGGTAACGCTCGCTTATCCTTATTCGGGCATCTCCACAGCGCCGCCGTTTACCGGCCCCACCGAGATTCACGGCGTCTTCCACACCCAATGTTTCGACAACTCCGTCAATAACAACCTGAACTTCGGCACGATGACTTACGTAGGCCAAACCTTGATCTGTCCCATGCACCTGGTTTTCACCTACAACGGCGTTTCTTACAACCTGGGATTGGCCCCGCCAACCTGGTCCGGGACTTCCTACATGCAGGTAACGTGCACCGGCGCGACCGGAGGGCAGTGCAATCAGTGGACAGTCCAGCCGGATCCCAGCACCTCTGTTGTAAACCCGCAAACAAACCAACTCTCTGGCATTGCTGAATTGTTCTTGCCCTCCAGCGTCGGCAGCGGGACCGGGACCGCGCTTGGGGAGTATCTGGTGTCGTTCAGCTTCCTGATTCACAAGTGAGTGGCAGCGAAGTGCGGACCTGATGATGGCACTGATACTTACGCCGGCTCTTATCAGTAAGCGCTATTAGGAGGTCTTATGATCGCAGCATCGCGGTTCACATCCAAAGCCGCATTGGCATTGCTGGTTCTGTTCCTGGTTCGAGTGCTGACTGGCTGCGGCGGCGGTAGCAGCGTAAGCAGTCCGCCTCCGCCTCCGCCTCCGCCGTCGCCGTCGGAATTCCTTTACGTCAGTGACAGTGTCGGAGAACTTTTCGGGTTCTCAATTGATCCGACCTCGGGCGCGCTCTCGTCCGTAAGGTCCGGACAGCCCATGGATGTCGTAGGAACGGGCTTCGCTGGAACTGTACGGGTCGTAGCCGACCCCAACGGCACGAATCTCTACGTTAGCAGGGCGGCGCTTGACGGCGGAGACAACCTGATGGTGCTCTTCTGGAGGGAACCCCAGCCCAATGATGCCGGCGAACTGGGCACGTGGTCCGATCTCGGTCAGACTCTAACCATCCCTCCCGGTAAACTGGCCGTTGATCTGTCGGCCGAGAATCTTTACGTCATCCCTGATCCGAGCGCCAGCCTGGACGAGGTCCTCTCGTTCTCGATCGCTCCAGGCACACCACATTCGCCCCACTTGGTAGCTTTGGCCACGCCGGTGACAGGCGTCTCTGGTGTGGCTCAGGACCTCACCGTTGATCCCTCCGGACACTACCTCTATGTCACATTCGCCGGCGCGGCAGGACTCGAGGTGGCTGGATACTCCCGCGATCAGACCACGGGCGCCCTGACCAACCTGCCCAACTCGCCGTTCGCAAACGCCGGCGGTAATAATTCTCAAGGCATCAGGATTACACCCAACGGAAACTTCGCTGTGGTCGCTAACGCTGCTACCAACAACGTTTCCGTCATGTCTCTGGATGCGGCCACGGGAACGCTGACGAACATCAGCCAGTCGCCATTTGCGGCTGGTGCCAACCCGGTCGCCGCTGCACTTGAACCCACAAGCAAGTTCGTCTTCGTTGCCAATGAAGGCGACAACACGCTTTCAGCCTACACGATGGGTTCGGGAGGCGAACTGACGCCCATCGGCGGTTCCCCTTTCACAGTGGGGACCCAGCCTCAGGGGGTAACGGTGGACCCGTCAGGGCAGTTCGTGTACGTCGCCAGCGCGGACGGAAAGATTTGGGCGTTTACTTTGAATACCGGAACTGCGAGCTTGACGCCGATCACGGGCTCTCCGTTTTCCGCCAACGGTACGCTGCGCGACATCGTGGTGCTGAAGCAGTAATGCTGTCAGATACGTACATAGGTGAAAGAAACCCCGTCAGAAATATCCGGTCGGGCACGGGAAATTGAGCCTTTGCAACTGCACCAGCACCGTGTGTGAAACCGACTGACATTCCAACAGCCAGCTGATCAGTCACACCGCAGGTGAAATCCGGTCCTTGGATATTCGCGTGCGCCAGTTGTGCGCCGGATTGCTACGTCGGTCTTGTGCCGCCGACTTGGAGATTCCTTCATTGAAGCCGAATGTCACCTCTCCTTGTCATGTATCCCGAACTTGCTGCGTTCGGCCCGCTAGACCGGCGACGAACGGATCCTGAGTCAACGGCTCTGGCGGGAAAAAACGCCGAACCCCCGTAAAATCAAGGCTTACTCTGGAGCATCTCGCGTTTTGCCGGCAGTGCCTCCGGTGGTAGCGCTATTTCGACCCGGGGCGTGAGCCTCACAGCGTAAGCTTCTCTTTTTTCCACTGATCGAAGCACGTTAGAAAGTCTCGTTGGCCTATCGGGTTCACCCTCATGAAGTGCGCGCATTGGACGCGAATAGCTTCCAACTGCGCTTTGGTTGTTACTTCCGTTGGGAACGCGTCGAGCAGCGCCTTGGTTGCGATGCACTTGGTCTCAGGCAGCAGCGGTTCCAGTGAGAGCGTCAGGACGAACTCGCCGAACATGAGAGGTGCCGTGTTCCGATTAGCAGTGTCGACGGCTACCGTTGAAGCTTTCAACGTTTGTCCAGAACGATGGCTTCTGGGCGGGCACGGGCAGTCGCAGAGCACGCCCACTTGCCTTTCAACGTCCTCGACGACAATGTAGAGACCTCCACCGGAAAAGTCACTTGGTGACTCGGATCACATCCCGCCCTTTGAATTATGAGGAGAATGAAAACGTAAGAGTCTTCTCCAAAAAACGGTCCATTTCACAACGGCTCGTTTCAGCCTGTTTGCTGATCACAACAAGCGGCCGAGCGATCCTCTTTCACCTGTTGTAAATGAAGGAGGGTGTCATGAAATCCAGCAAGGTTTCTTCGCCGACGGCAGAACCGCCCACCACCCTGTTGCAACCGAGAGATCCTGAAAAAATGCGGTGGGACATGCAACCGGCACAGCTTGCGATTGCCCGCCGGGCGTTTGAGTTGTTCGAAAAGCGGAATCGTGAGCATGGCCACGATTGGGAGGATTGGTTCCAGGCCGAATCGGAACTATTACGCCCGGTGTCGATCACGACCCTCGAATCGGCGGACCGGCTTAGCCTTCGCGCCAACGTTTTTGGCTTCGGAGAACAGGAGCTCTCCGTGAGCATCGAACCCAAACGCATTGTCATCCTCGGGAAAAAAGAGGCGGCCCCCGCCGAGACGAAAGCAGTCGATTGGTATCCCGACCAGATCATGCGCGTAATCGATCTTCCGACAGAGGTTGATCCGGACGGCGCAGTAGTCGAACTACAAACCGGGCTGCTCACGTTCGAGCTGCCGACGGTTGTAAAGACCGCGAGAGAAACGTCACCTGCCGCAGCCTGATGACAGTCGTCCGGCATCGGTCTCGGGGCGTCGCCCCACGAGACCGACTGGGGAATCTGGCATGGCTTGTCAGGAGCTTTAGCAAGTAAGGAGGCGCGTCATGTTGCTAGGTTTTGGGCTTTTGCTCTTGCTCGCGTTCACGTTCTTGATGCTATTGTTGCCGGCACTGTGGGGACGCGATATCCGTAATCAATACGCTGGCGTTCGGGCTGTGATCTGCCCAGAAACGCGAAAACAGGTCGCGGTGAGCTTCGACAGCAAGTACGCCGCCATCTCTGGCCTCACGGGCAAGCCCGCTTTGCGCATCGCTGACTGTACTCGCTGGCCCGAGCACTCAAATTGCGGTCAGGAGTGCATACCCGAAGCCGTCCGGCAGGAACCCTACACTCTCGGCGAAGTCGTGGTGAAAACCAAGAGGATCTATCACCTCCCCGTACTGCTCGCCGCATTTGCCAGTTGGTACTTGGGAGCGGTGTGGCATTCGCATTATTTATTTCGTACGCAGTGGATGGCCGCGCTCGGGTTGAGTCAACCGGAACTCAAGCAGATCGTCTGGTGGTACAGTCCGCACCTGCTCAGCGTGGGGATGTGTCTTCTGTTCTCCTATGGTGTGGCTTTTCTGCTTACCAGCTTCAGACGACAAGGGGTAACGCGAGGAATTGTTGTATCAACTTTGTTCTGGGCTGCACTCGCCATACTCGGCGTGATGGCTGCCAGTCAGGCAAAGATCGCGGTGGATCTGCTGAAGCTTGAACTGGGCTACACGCTTCTGGCATCGCTTCTGGTGGGTGCAATCATCGGCGGCTTGAACGGCAAAATGGTGCTCGCATCGGAGGAAGAGAAACCCGGATCATCCGTAGCTGCGAGGGTCTCCCCCTTGAACCTGGTCGATCGCAAGGCGTCGTGATCTGCCCGAGCGCGGCCTTGCGACCGTAACGGCCGATGGAGGCTTTGTGACGCTTCAGATGTTGTCTGAGGCTGAAAAGGAACGGTCTGACGACGTGTCTCCCCAGCGACCTGTAGTGCTGAAAGCAAACCAGGTAGGAACGCTGATCCAGGTGTTGCTGCACAGGGGATACGAAGTGATCGGGCCGACTGTGCGGGACGGAGCGATCGTATACGACCGCGTTGCATCTCCGGAGGAACTGCCGGCCGGCTGGACCGACGAGCAGGATCCGGGACGCTACCGGCTTAAGCGGAGCCGGGATCAGGGCTTCTTTAGCTATTCGGTGGGACCACAGAGCTGGAAAAAATATCTTCATCCGGCGGGTGTGCGGCTCTGCTCCGCCGAGCGCCAGGGAAAAACGTTCCGAATTCTGAATAATGAAGCGCAACCCCATCGCCCGTTCGTGTTTCTGGGGGTCCGAGCCTGCGAACTGGCAGCCATCGCGGTGCAGGACCGCGTTCTCCTTCACGATAAGTTCCGCGATCCGACATACGAACAGCGCGGTGCGGGCAAATTCATCGTTGCCGTACAATGCACGCGGGCCGCGCCAACCTGTTTCTGTGCGTCAATGGGAACCGGGCCGCGCGTTACCAGGGGATTCGATCTGGCCCTTACGGAATTGGACGGAGACGAAGGACACCGCTTTCTTGTGCAATCTGGAAGCGAGCGCGGGGCAGAGGTTTTGGGCGATGTGGAAGTATCTGCGGCCCGCGAAGAAGATCTTCAACAGCTAGAAGCCGGGATTCGCGAAGCCACGAACCAGCAGACACGGCGCATCGACACCAACGGAATCAAAGAACTGCTCTACAAAAGCTTTGAGCATCCCCGCTGGGACCAAGTCGGCCAGCGCTGCCTCACCTGCGCCAACTGCACCATGGTCTGCCCCACATGTTTTTGCACCACAGTAGAAGACGTGAGTGAAATAACCGGGGATCATGCCGAGCGTTGGCGCCGTTGGGATTCTTGTTTCACTCTGGGTTTCTCTTACATCCACGGAGGGACCATTCGATCTTCCGCGAAGGCTCGATATCGGCAATGGATGACTCATAAGCTGGCCTCGTGGATCGATCAATTTGGCTCGTCGGGATGCGTGGGATGCGGGCGCTGCATTACGTGGTGTCCGGTGGGAATCGACATTACAGAAGAAGCCCGGGCGATCCGGGACGGAGGGCAGAATGGAAAACCTTGAGCGCATCATAGCCGAGTGCCCTTTTTTCACGGGCCTCGATCGTGCTTACCTGAACTTGGTCGTCGGCTGTGCCTCGAATGTTCGTTTTGAGAAGGGTGCCTACGTCTTCCGAGAAGGCGCTCCCGCCGACACCTTTTATCTGATCCGTGAAGGCCACGTGGCCGTTGAAATCTTTGCGCCGCACAGCAAGCCTATCGTTGTCGCCACCATTGGAGAAGGTGAGATTCTGGGTTGGTCGTGGCTTTTGTCGCCCTATGTCTGGAAGTTCAACGGCCATGCCCTCCAGAGCATTCGCGCCATCGCTCTTGACGGAAAGTGTCTGCGAGCCAAGTGCGAGGCCAATCACGATCTGGGCTACGAAATATTAAAGCGCCTGGTTCAGATTATTGAGCACCGGCTGGATGAGGCCCGTTTCCAGTTGGTTGACGTTTACGCGGTGCGATGATGAGCACAGCGACCTCTATAGCCGCCGATCCGATGACTCCGCTGCCCTACTGCGTGCACGACGTCGCGAAGGAGACCCCCGACACGTTCACGCTTACGCTCCAGCCGCAAAACGGAACCAGCGGAAGCTTGTTTCTGCCCGGACAGTTCAGCATGTTGTGGGTATTCGGAGCAGGGGAGTTGCCTATCTCCATCAGCGGCAACCCCGGAATTCAAGACCATCTTGTCTACACCGTCCGCTCCGTCGGCAAGGCGACCAGTGCGCTCGTGAGCCAGAAAGCGGGCGCCGGCGTTGGCGTGCGCGGCCCCTTCGGGACAGGCTGGCCGGTGGACGCGGCGCGCGGCAAAGACGTTATTCTCGTCGCTGGCGGGATTGGCCTCGCCCCATTGCGGCCCGTCGTCTACCACGTTTTGGCGAACCGGAAGGATTACGGACGCCTGGTCATCCTCTATGGGGCGCGCAGCCCTCGCGATCTTCTCTACCGCAAGGAACTGGCTGCCTGGGCCAAGCAGCGCGACACGCAAGTGCTCATCACCGTCGACTACGGCGGTTTGAGCTGGCGTAACCATGTGGGCGTCGTAACCACGTTGTTCAAGTTCGCGCGCCTGCTTCCGTCCCGCTCTCTAGCGATGCTTTGCGGACCTGAAATCATGATGCGCTTCGTGGTCCGAGATCTGGAGGCACAGGGCCTTAGCCGCGACGAGATCTATCTTTCCATGGAACGCAACATGAAGTGCGCGGTCGGATTCTGCGGACACTGCCAGTTCGGACCGTACTTCATTTGCAAAGACGGTCCGGTCTTCCGCTACGAACAGATTCGTCCGCTACTGGAGAAGTATGAGCTCTAAGGCGAAGCACAAACCCGGCCACAAACTGAAGATCGGCGTGTTCAAGTTTGCCTCCTGCGATGGCTGCCAGCTCAGTCTGCTCGATGCCGAGGATGAACTGCTGGGAATCGTGGCGGCCGTGGACATCGCCTACTTCCCGGAAGCCACGCGCACCATGCTGAAAGGTCCGTACGACATCGGCTTCGTCGAGGGATCGATCACCACCCATCAGGACGCCCAACGCATCCAGGAAGTACGCAGGCAATGCAAGACGCTCGTCACAATTGGAGCCTGCGCTACCGCGGGCGGCATTCAAGCGTTGCGCAACTGGAAGGACGTCGACGAATTTGTCCGAGTCGTCTACGCGACGCCGCAGTTTATCAGTACGCTGAAGCTCTCCACGCCGATTGCCGAACATGTCCCGGTCGACTTCGAACTGCGGGGATGCCCGATCAACAAGCACCACCTCATCGAGCTGATCACGGCGACGCTGGCAGGCCGCAAGCCAAATATTCCCTCCTACAGCGTATGCATCGACTGCAAACGCAAGGCGAACGTCTGCATTGCCGTGGCCCGCGGGATTGCATGTCTTGGGCCCGTAACCCAGGCGGGCTGCGGCGCTCTGTGCCCGAGCTACGACCGCGGTTGCTACGGCTGCTATGGCCCTATGGAGACTCCGAATACCGCCTTCGCTTACCAACCAACTCCGGGATCTGGGGCAGACTGACGATCAGAATGTGCGCGCGTTCCGCGGATTCAATGCCTGGTCGTGGCAGTTCCGCAAGGCCAGCGAGGAGTGTGAGCACAAATGACCGGACGGGGAACAAGAACAATTCGAGTGGACACCCTGGCCCGCGTGGAAGGCGAGGGCTCGCTGTACATCAAGCTCGTGGGCGAGCGTGTCGCGGATGTCAAACTGAAGATCTACGAGCCTCCCAGATTGTTCGAGGCGTTTCTGCGGGGGCGTCATTTTTCCGAGGCCGCCGATATCACCGCGCGAATTTGCGGCATCTGTCCGATCGCTTACCAGATGAGCGCCGTGCACGCCATCGAGCGGGCTTTGGGCGTCCGCATCGACCCTATGGTCCGGCTGCTGCGCCGGCTTTTCTACTGCGGGGAGTGGATCGAGAGCCACGCGCTTCACGTCTACATGCTCCATGCTCCCGATTTCCTCGGCTATCCGGACGTGATTGCCATGGCAGCAGATCACCGTGCCGTAGTCGAGCGCGCGCTGCGGCTGAAAAAGATCGGCAACCGTATTGTGCAACTGCTGGGTGGACGCGAGATTCATCCCATCTCGGCCGCAGTCGGTGGCTTCTACAGAGTACCCACTCGGCAGCAGTTGAGCGAACTCGTCAGCGACTTGGAGTGGGCTCTGGAGGCCTCGCTGGAAACCGTGCGCTGGACAGCCTCTCTGGAGTTTCCGAACTTCGAGCAAGACTACGAATTTGTGGCGCTACGTCATCCGGACGAATATCCCTTCAACGAAGGACGCCTGGTTTCAAACCGCGGCCTCGACATCGACGCCGCGGAATACGAAGACCACTTCGTCGAATTGCACGTGAAACATTCGAACGCCTTGCACTCCGTGGTGCGAGGAAGGGGCTCGTATCTGGTGGGCCCGTTGGCCCGCTTCAATCTCAACTTCGACAAGCTTCCGGATGTTGCCCGCAACGTCGCACTCGAAGTGGGTCTGCGGCCTCCGGTGAAGAATCTGTTCCGCAGCATCGAGGTGCGCGCCGTCGAACTGGTCTTCGCTTGCGCCGAAGCGCTGCGAGTGATTCGCGAATACGAGCCGCCGCCTTCGCCAAGGGCCGAGGCGCCCAACCGCACCGGCGTCGGTCAGGCAATGACCGAGGCCCCTCGCGGCATTCTCTATCACCGCTACGCCCTCGATGAAAAAGGACTGATCGTCGCCGCCAGAATCGTTCCGCCCACCTCCCAAAACCTTCACCAGATCGAAGACGATCTCCGCGAATATGCCGCGCGCCTGGTGGCTTGGCCGGTCGAAGAAGCCACCTGGAAGTGCGAGCAGGCCGTCCGCAGTTACGACCCGTGCATCTCTTGCGCAACCCACGCGCTGAAGGTTGTACTGGAGCGCGAATAGGAGGGACAAGATGCTGATCCTCGGCTGCGGAAATCGGGACAGAGGCGACGATGCTGCCGGCATATTCGTCGCAGAACGCCTGCGGGACTTGGGCCTGGACGCACAGATCTGCTCCGGGCAGGCTCTGGAACTCATCGACGCGTGGAACGGAGCCGATAACGTAGTTATCGTGGATGCGGTCATGACAGGCGGTCCTTCCGGTAAGATGTGGCTGTGGGATGCTGAACAACTGCCGCTGCCGGAGACCTTGTCGCTGTCCACTCACGGATTCGGCATCGCCAAAGCGATACAACTAGCCCGCATTCTTGGCTGTCTTCCAAAACGCTTGCGCGTTTTCGGGATCGAAGGATCGGACTTCGCACTCGGAAACGTCGTCTCGCCAGAAGTGATGTGTGCGGTGAAAGACGTGGTAAAACAAATCACAGCGGAAGAGGAGATGGCCGTTCCCTTCTGAAAGTTCGCCGGGGATGGCCCTGCTGTGAGTCGGTCGCCACAGCAGATGGTGCTTGCAATGGCCGGGCACGAGGCTAAGCACCAACACTAGCGAAAGAACTCCAGTCTGCCAGCGTTGCATGACCGAAACTACGAAGTTACATTTTCAAAGCGTCGCACTATGGCCAGGATTTCGGGTTCTTGCAGAATGCGGTTGGATTCCTTGGCGGCCAGCAGGATGGCCTGCGTGAGTTCATGGTTCGCCGCGATTCCCCGCTGTGATAGATAAAAGCTAACGTTCGAACCACCGGACATGGGGCCGATCTCAATCTCCTGACTTCGTCCGATCAGGCTGGCCGGGACTCCGGAATAGACGTAATCAGCCAGCCAGCGATCACCTTTCTTCTGAGCTTTGATGATGGCCGCCGCATGGACTCCAGTGGCAGTGCGGAAGGCATCGCGTCCGATTACCGGAGTATTGGCTGGAACCGGAACGGAGGTCGCGGCCGAAACCGAGTCCACATACCCCTGCAGAGAAGTAAGGTCGTCGTGCCTAATGCCGAGCAGGTTGAGATTCACCAACAACTGTTCCATCGGCGTATTTCCCACGCGCTCGCCGATTCCAAGCGCGGTGCCGTGCACGCGTGATGCCCCCGCCTCAATGGCGGCCAGCGTGTTCGCCAAGTCGAGGCCGCGATCGCGGTGACCGTGCCAATCGATGCCGACGTCGGTCCCGGTCTCAGCCAAGAACTTTTTCGCCCAAGACACCAGGTTCCAGACCGCCTCCGGGGTGGCAGCGCCACAGGTGTCGCAGAGACACAGGCGCTTGGCCCCAGCCTCGATCGCTTCGGCAAACAGGATACCTAGGTGCACTGGCGAAGATCGTACGGTGTCCTCAGTCACATACATCACCTCGAGGCCTTCCTTCACGGCGAAGCGGATCGCTTCCCGGGTGTGGCGCCGGATTTGATCGAGGGTCCATTCTTCCGCGTACTGCCGGATGGGACTGCTGCCGATGAATAGGCAAGCCTCAATCGGCACGCCCGTCAATTGCGATGCCTCCGCGATGGGAAGAATATCCACCATCATGGTGCGGGCGGCACAGTTGGGGGCGGATGTGCATCCGCCGGTCGGAGATCTCGCGGCAGAGCTCGATAACCGCTTCACGCTGGCGTGTGCCCGCTCCGGGCAGACCGACATCAATAGTTTCAATTCCGAGATTCTCCATGAGATGGAGAATCTCGATTTTTGCCCCTACTGGCGGGTCAGTAACAGAGGGGCTCTGAAGACCGTCGCGCAGCGTCTCATCGTCGAGCATGACGTGTGCCGGCCAGGAAGTGGTCCGTGGGCCCGCTCGTGCCCAGTCGAAGATGAGGCCGTCTTCCTACGGAGATTCCCATGCGCATGCTCTCTTCTATCGGCGGATTTCGGATGCCGTCGGATGTAACTTGCCAAACTCACCCGCCCGTCTTAAGAGCTCGTCTGCTCCTGCGTTGTCGCCCTGCGCACGACGGATCAAGGAAAGGTGGAACAGACTGCTGAGTTCATGAACCCCCTCTTCCAGGCTCCGTTCGAATTCCCGGCGAGCGATCTCGGTCTCGCCTTCGCGCTCGTGAATCACGCCCAGGTGATAGTGGGCCATTACGTATTCCGGCGTCAGGGTCGCCGAAAGCTCGAAGTGCTCGCCGGCCTCTGCAAGCTGTCCCTGGTGAAACAGCGCCAGGGCAAGCCGGTAGTGAGCGGCGTTGTAGTTAGGATTAATGTCGAGACAGCGGCGGAAGGCGGCAGCCGCCTCCGGCATGTTGCCTCTATGATAGTA
This sequence comes from uncultured Acidobacteriota bacterium, assembly GCA_963763795.1. Lineage (GTDB taxonomy): Bacteria > Acidobacteriota > Terriglobia > Terriglobales > Acidobacteriaceae > Sulfotelmatobacter. Next base: position 108,557 of record CAVXPP010000002.1, read on the forward strand.
AGCGACCCCAAGATCATAGTGGGCCAAAACAAATGTCGACGAGGCTGTCACCGCCCGGCGATAGTGTTCGATGGCCTGGTCCAGCAGACCTTCGTGGAACAAAAGATTCCCGAGTTGGTGGTTACCTAGGACGTTGTCGGGTTCGGCATCAAGCAAGTGCTGAAGCTCCTGCCGTGCCTCCCGCCCCCGTCCCTCGCGTTCATGCACCGCGGCCAGAAGAAGCCGCTGGTCAATCGAAGCGTCGCGGAGAAACCGTCCGCACTCGGCGCAGAACTTGTCCGCCGCGGCGCTCAATCGGCCGCAGCGTGGACAACGTATAAGAGCCATGAGTTGCCTCTGACATACGATCCTCCTTACGGGCGCGTCACGACATACTCGTCAGTCAAGGCGTGTGGGATCGAGCGTACACTCCAGGCAAAGACGGCGCGCCGGGGCGAATCCTTCTTTCTTGAAGAAAGCAAGAAGATCAAAATTATCCCACGATACTTCGGTACGCAGTGTCGTGACGCGGAGCGCCGATAGATTCATTCGCAACTGCCGCAGTAAGGCTTTGCCCACGTGTTGGCCGCGGTTAGCCTTATCCACACCAATAGCGTCGAGCGAGGCGGTGGGCTCGCTAACTCCGTACTCGCCATAGTAAAGCGATGCGATGACAAATCCGACGACGCGCTCATCCACTTCCGCAGCCAGCGAGACTTGCAGCGCCGCTTGTTTCACCGCCCGTTCCAACATCAGTTCGAAATAGCGAGGACGGCGCCTGCCGCTGGCGGCTGCATCAATCGCGACGACTGCTTCGAGGTCATGCTCCTTCATAAAGTCTTACCAGGATGTTGTCCGTATCCAGGATTCCTGGTTCTTCCAGAGATTTGGCACTCATAGAGCTCCTCTCTCAAAGACTGCCCAGCGACTGTCCCCCATCGACGCGAAGGATTTGCCCTGTAATCTGCTGTGCCCCAGGCCCGCAAAGAAACGTGACTGCTGCGGCCACATCCGCAGGTTCGACATATTTTCCTACCAGACTTTCCGCTAAGGCAGCGTCGCGGACCGCCTGCGGCAGGCTGTCGGTGAGCGGTGTACGCACCCATCCCGGCTCGACGACGTTGATGAGAATCTTCAGGCGGGCACCCTCGCGCGCGACTGTCCGGGCCAGAGCGATCAAACCAGCCTTGCTTGCCGAATACGCGGAGGTGCCGAACTTTCCGCGCGAACCATTGATGGAGCCGATGAGCACGAACCGTCCCCCCTCGCCGGCTCGCATCTCAGGGATGGCATGGCGTAGCAGAAGGAAAGCCCCACGCAAATTCACGCTTTGCACAAAATTCCAGTCCTGCACAGCAAGCTTCCAGACAACCGCTTTCGCGGGAGACTCCCGCCGCGTGTACCACCAGATCCAGGCGACCGTAAGTATCCTGCACCTTTGCGATCGCCGCAGCCACTGAACCATCGTCCCGCACATCACAAGCCTGAAAGGGCGCAGCCGCCGGACGTGTCATATCCAGCGATACCGCGCACGCTCCTTGCTGTTCCAGGCCAGCGATGATGGCAGACCCGATGGCGCCGGATCCCCCGGTCACCACGGCAATCTTCTTTTCCAGGGCACGATTCACGCCACCACCTCGGTGCGCCGCCCCAATACACGATGGCGGTATGCACCCCAAAGCGCAGCCCCAATCGCCCCAGCGTAGATCGAGTTTGGGTGAGTACGCAGCGCATGGCCAGCTTTTCTTCTGGCGATCTTCTCTTCCAAGGCACGGCATAGCCCAATATCAGCGGCTAGTCCGCCGGTGATCGCCACGTCACCGCACGCCTCGATCGCGCGCAGCAGCTTCGATAACGCCCTGCCATCGACAGGTGGATGCCTTTCAGGATGTCGCTGCGCGAGATGCCACGGCTGACCATATTGATGACGTCGGTCTCCGCCAGCACGGCGCAGATGCTGCTGACCGGCTTGCGGATTCGTTGCTTCGCACGACAACGGCCCGACGTCCTCCAGCATAATGCCAAGGTAGCGGGCAACGTTCTCGAGGAACTGTCCTGAACCGGAGGCGCACTGGCTGGTCATGCGGTAGCCGACATACGCGGCTGCGCGCGTCGATGCGCATGGCGCGCGCGTGCAGGGCCCCGATGTCGAGCACGGCGCGACTGCCGGGCATCAGGAAGACTCGCGCCGCGAGCATGGGCGGTCATGCCGTAGAAGTGGCCGCGACGGAAATCGACCAACTCGCCTTCGCCGGTGCTCGCGGTGTAGCAGCGATCTCGGTCGGGACGCACTGCCAGCTTCTTGCAGCGCCCCGTCGTAGCCTTCGCTAATCGACCTTCCGCAGCTCGCGCCGCCGGATGCGCTCGTTGTGACAGAGCCAGCACGCTTCCGCCCCCCGTATGTCAGCAACCCGCACCACGCGCAAACTTGACGGCGCTCGACCGACGTCGATGCCCGCGGCGACATGCGGCCTTCAGCCTCAGACTTCCATGCCGTCATTACGGCTGTCCATCGGCTGCGCGCTGAAGCGCGAACAACGCCGCCCCCAGCGCCCCGGTGTAGATCAGTCCGGCAGAAATGTTCAGATGTTCGCTCGCCGTAATTTTCCGTCACCAGCCTTGCAGCGCGTCCACCGCCGCGGGATTCCGCGCCACTCCCCCGGTAAACGTGAATTCGTCCTTGAAATGCCCCCGGAACGCGCCAGTAGTGACATCGCCCGCAGCATGATCGCCCGGTGAAGCCCCGCGAGGATGTCTCGCGCCGCTTCTGCCCGAGCGACAGGCGCTCGCGCAGTTCGGCTCCGGCAAAGACCGTGCAGGTGCTGTTGATCTTTACGCTCGGGTGCTCTCCTGTGCCAGCCGGCCCCAGTTCGTGCAGACCCGAGGCTTCATCTCGTCGGCGATATAGCCCGAGTAGCGCCCGCAGCCCGCGGCGCAGCGGTCATTCATCTGGAAGCTGGTGACGATGCCGGTGCCGATCGACCTGGATCGCCTTCGTGTCCTGGCCGCCAATGTCGAGTACCGTGCGCGTCCGGGGAACATGGCGTGCGCGCCCAGCCCGTGGCAGAGGATCTCGCTGCGGATCTGCTCTTTCGGGAACGGCAGCCGTCTGCCGGCCGTAGCCCGTGCCGACCGTGCCAAGCGCCTCGAGAACTCGATCGATCACACCGCTCGACTGCGCAGCGCGGACTCGCCGCCCGCTGGCCTGTACATGTCAGTGGATTGCACGAGGCCAGCGTCTGCTCCAGCGCTGGCCCGGTGCCGTTCAAAGGCCCCGCCGGTATTGCCGCGGATTTCTCGACGTCCAGGATGGCGGCGTCGAACAGGCCGCACAGGACGTCGAAGGAGGCGTGCTTCGGATCGCTGAGACTGTTCCGCGAACTGCATGTAGTCGGCCGCGGCCAGGTCGCGGAAGAAGTCACTCTTGCGCACCGCCAATTCGCTGAAATGGCCGGGAATGCGCGACCGCATCGCGTCGCACGATGCGATCGAGCATTTCCTTTATGGCCTCCCTGGGTGGGCAGCGTAGCGGGGCGCATCGGCACAACGCGATGCAGCGTCAACTCCAGCAAACTCAACAGTTCCAGATGTTGCTGCTGGCGGAAGTTCCGCACCAGCGACCAGAAATCATGTTTTCAATTCCTAAAAGGTCTGGGATCGGCTGCCATGGCATGCCGGACGAGTTCAAATCTTGCTCCGCACCAGCGCTTCCTCGCGAACGATCTGGGAAGCGACTTCGTAGTTGCTGCGGGTGTTGGTGATGCCGCGGCCAAGACTCCGGCCCGTTCGATCAAGCGCAACCGCCTTGGTCGTGGTGGAGCCGAGGTCAATGCCGACCAGGATCTCCAGGCGCTCATGCGCGTCACCCCAGCCACTCGTTTCTGCTCCAGCATCTGCAGGTAGCTCTCGACGCGGTTCCGATGTTCGCCGGCGAAAAATATCGCGGATCGACCAGGTCGCTCTCGATGAATCCGCCGGGCACGCCCGTGCGCTGCTCGAGCTGCCGCAGCATCAGGAGCTGGCCGACACTGAACGAGTTGCAACTCTTGACGCTGTTGATCATGAAACCGTCAGCACGGTAGTCGCGAATGTAGCGCTCGAGCAGTTCGACGCGCGACGGGAGTCCGAGGTTGGTGTAGCAGCCGAGGCAGTATTCCGCCAGGCTTTCCGAGCGGCGCGATGGGGGTCGTGGCGGAAACCGCGGTCGTAGAGTCCGCCCACCTTGGTGTAGCTGCTGGCCACGACGACAGCGCCTTCGTCGTAGAACATCTTCCAGAACTCGCGGAAGCTGGTCCAGTTGGGCGGGCCTTCGACGACCAGGCGATAGCGCTGGCGCTCCATCGTACCCTCGGGCGTGACGGGCCAGACCCAGCCGATCGCGCTCCGCAAGCTCTTCGCGCAGCATGCGGTAGTACTCGACTCCGTCGTCGTGCCCCGGAAGGCAGTGAATATCGGGCCGATGTAGTACACGCCGCCGAAATAGGCATCGATCGGCGAGGGCTCGTTCTTCGCGCTCTCCAGCACCCAGACGAAATCGTCCTCCGCCTGCGCCGAAAGAGCCAGCATCTCGCAAGTCGCGCCTCGTCGTAGCGCCGGCCGCTGACCTGCTCCAGTTTCGGGATGACCTCGGTCCGCAACTGCTCGACGACGTAGTCGACATGGTGCGGATGAATGCGTCCGTTCGGCTAGGTAGGGCACGTGCAGCATCGCCACCGGGCAGTCGTATTCCTCGCGCAGAAGTTCGAACCACTTCAGAAACGTGAAGCAGCCCGTGTAGGACAGCAGCAGCAGATCAGGATTAGGAAGTTTCACGCCGGTGGGACCCACGTTGCCCTTCTTCAACATGCCGATGTCGCACTTGACGTAGGTGCAGACATCCTCGCTGTGCCCGTGCTTCTCGGCCTCCGCGATGTAGTCGGCGGAAGCTTGCGCATGGCGGACTGCAGCGCATTGATTTCCGGCAGCACCGGGAGCACGTCGAAGGCGCGCAGCAGCTCGGTGAAATTGCCGGGCACAAACGTGGAGACGACTCGCTTTCCCGCCTCGCGCGCCCGTCGACAGCGCGTCGTAGTAGCCCGGCGATCAGTTCCTTCTGCAGGAGCATGCTCCGCTCCTTTTGCGCGGTCGATCCCTGCACACTGTCTCTGCTCATGCGTTGCTCCAGAGGCGGATGGAATCCGAGAAGGTGCCCGCCTGCTCCCGGATGACCGCGAACTGCCCCGTATCCTCGGAATATTTGAACTGCGTGTGCGGCACCTGGACGGCATCCAGCGCGGCCACCAGCATCGGCTGCTCCAGCAGCGCGGGGTCGCAAAAGCTCGGCGCGCAGAAGATGACGCCGTCGGCGCGGTGCCGCCGCACCGCATCGACCAGCGCCGAGCCGCGGTGCCCGTCCGGTGCGTAGCATCGACGCGGTGCGCGCGTGGCGTCAGGAAAGCCTGCGCCAGGTTCTCGAGCGCATCACCTCCTCGGGCACGTCGTCCACGAGCCACCGCAGGCCGAGCAGCAGGTCGTCGTCCACGATCCAGCAGCCGGCGCGCTCCAGCGTGAGCAGCAGCCCGAGCGGCGGCTGCTCGCAGAACATGCCGACCAGTACGACCCGGCTGCGATCCTGGACCACGCGGTCCCGCGCTGCCGCCGCGGTAGCCCCGCACCATGGCGGTGTGCTCCTCCGGCGGGAGCACCATGCCCGCGCGGAGCACTGATACACCTCCGCCGACGGGTTAGCGCCACGGCGCACTGGCTGCGCCTCTGTACAGGTCACGAATCGCCGCGCGGTTGCGGTTGTAGACCTCGATGGCCCGCGCAGATTCGCCTCGGTCTATCGTGGCGGCCGCTCAGGCGCGCGAAATCACCCGGAGGGATGTCAGCTCGCGCCGCCAGAAATTCGCCTCGAGCATGGCGGATCGAAATTCTGCGGGAAGATCGACGTAGCGGACGTACCGGTCCGGATAGAGCACCGCCACATGCCCGACAGGTTGCGGATGACGTCGCAGATCGACGGAAACAGCATGCCGTCCAGCACGTCCAGCCGGCCCGACAGCGCCAGCTCGATGGTGCTGCGAGGGATGTGGCAGATGTAGCTCTGAAAGTAGGCGTCGCCGCGAATGATCTCGAGGCGATCGCCGCCGCCGAGGATGCTCACCGGCAGCATCCCCGCCGCGTGGATCAGTCCTCGCGCGGCACCGCGATCGGCATGAAGCCGACGGCCCGCCGGCCGGCCTCGGCCCCCCTTCCAGTCCCTCCACCGCCTTGCAAATCGAGATCGGCGCTCAAACATCGCTGCGCGCGATCGACGACGGGGCCTGGAGCGGGGGCGTCACGACCTCACCCGCGCCTGTCGCCGCCCAAGAAAACTCCGAGGGGCGCGCGCTTCTCGAGGAACGCGCGGATGCCTTCGACGCCGTCCGGTGTGCGCCATCAGTGCGATCCAGCAGACCCGCTCAAAAAAACGGCACATCCGGCGGTAGCGCCGGCACGCCCCGGGCGGCCTGCAGCGCGGCCGCCTCACGCATCGAGTGCACCGCCCACCGGAGCGCCACCGTGGATCGCGCGGTGAACGACGACTCGAGCCACGTGCCGAGCGTCCGATTAGAGCGCCCCGTCGGGCGCGACCTTCCGCGACGAGGCCCGAGGTCATAGCGCCTCTCAGCGCGCCGATCCGGCTCCCCGGTGAGCACCAGGCGCGTGGCGATGCCCCCCCCGACGCGAACCGGAAGCAGCAACGGACGCGGCCGGCGGGAAACACACCCAGCTTGACCTCGCCCCAGCCGAACCGCGCGCCCTCCTCCGCGACGATGAGGTCGCAGGCGAGCGCCAGCTCGAATCCGCCGCCGAGACATTGCCCTCGAACCGCGGCCGCCGTCTCGGCACGGGCAGTGTTGAGCAGTGCGCGCAGCAGCCCGTGGAGCGCGGCCGCAGCGTCCGGGAGCGATCCGGTCGGGCAGGCGCTCCTCGACGCTCGCGCCGAAGCTGAAATGCGGCCCATCCGCCGCGATCACCGCCGCAGCCAGGCTGTCGTCGCTTAGCGACAGCCCCCCGTAAACCGTTCGGTCAGCGCGGCAATCATCGCCGCGTCGAGGATGTTGGCCTTCGGCGCGGCCAGCACGACTCGAGCGACCTGGCCGCCGTGGCCGAAATCGAGAGTTTCAGTCCGCTCATCGTCCTGCCTCCGTCTTTTCCCGAACTGTCCACGGCGCGATTTCGGCACCAGGTCTTCACTCCAGCGTGCCCCTTGCGCCAGCCGCTGCCGAAGGCCACGAAGTCGACTTCCCGTTGCGTCCTTCGTCCCCTCGTGAAACGCGCGAAAGCCGGCGTTCGCCTCGGTCATCATGTTCAGCGCCAGCCACGCGCGGTTCGTCTCGCGATTGCGGTCCCAGTGTTCCAGCTTGTGCTTGCGCAGGCTCTCGACCGTCTTCGTCAGGCAGTCGGGCATCGTATAGAGCAGCTTCGTGCAGAGGCCTTCCACCGCTTCATCCAGCAGGGGAAGATCCACCATTCCTCGGGACACAGAGCTTTCCCCGCCTCTCGGGCTTCTCCCGTCTTCCAGTCTCCGAAGACCAGCGGCCAAATCGTCGTACTCGCGATCGGTGACGACCAGCGGGTTGGACAAAATTTGCCGTCCACCTTGAGTGCCGGAACGATCTGCGTGAGCCCGCCCAGACGATGGAAACGGTGCGCGCTCCACAGCTCGCATAACGTGGCGCTGCGCATGGCGCGCTCGATCCCCACGAAGAGTGGCAGGAAGTCGGTGCTGCCTCCGTCGGGCGCGGAACCGTGCCTCGGGCCGGCCTGGCCGAATACCGCAAGGTCGCTGGCGACGGAGAAGTCGCAGGCCATCCCGATCTCCTGGCCACCGCCGACGCGCATGCCGTTTACGCGGCAGATCACCGGCTTGTCGCACTCAGACGGCGCTGACCATATCGTTGAAGAGGCGCATGTATTGCCGGTATTCGCCGGGGCCCCGGCATAAATCTCCGCGTACTCTCGCGTGTTCCCGCCGGTGCAGAAGGCCTGCGTGCCCGCGCCCGTCAGTACGACCGCAACGGCGGCGCGATCATTGCTGGCCTCGCGCAGCGCGAGAATCACTTCCTTGCATCAACGCCGTCGTGTAGCTGTTCAGCTCGCGCGGATTGTCCAGAGTGATCCACACGTTATGCAGCCCCTCCGCGGTCGGCCGTCACGATCGCGTGCGGGCCTGCGCTCCAACAAGATTTCGCCCGGGGAAAGCGGCTCGACGAGGTCGTGATCTTTCATGGCTTCGTTCTCTTGTTGTATTCCGCGCTCCTGCGGCACCAGCACCGCTCGCCTCCGGAGTTGGTGATGATGACGGCCTCGAGAACCTGCTGGCGCATCCTCGAGTGGGTGCATCTCTACGAAAGGCTGAATGTGAATTTTCCCTTCGAGCACCATGGCCAGCGCGTTCGGGTACTGATCGGAGGACATCCCCAATTTCCGCGAGCCGTGGCATCAAAGGCCATCAAATTAGACAGCCGCACTTCAACTTTCTGCGCGGTGTACCCAACGATCGCCAGGCGGCCCCCGGGTCAAGCAGGCTGAACGCGGTCTGCTGGCCTGCGACCGTACCGCTGGTTTCGAAGATCTTGAGGCCGATCCCACGCCGTCCGCTCTGCTTGGCGAAGGACCGCACGGCCGACTTCACATCTGCGCATCGCGGGCGTTGAGCGCCAGGGCAGCACCGTGCGCCGAGGCAAGCTCGAGCCGGTCCGCGTCAACATCGATGGCGACGACGGCTGCGCCCAGCGCGGCGGCAATTTGCACTCCGAAACCGCCGATCCCGCCGGCTCCGACAAACACCGCGACATCGTCGGCGCGGAGACCGGAACGGCGAATTGCCTCATACGGAGTCGTCACCGCGTCCGCGACGACCGAGAGCATCGCCAGGGTGAGTCCCTCGGGAGGTTCGTCGGGCACCGGACACAGGCCGCGGGCCGGCACCCGTACGTGGGTCGCAAATCCTCCATCGGCGTCATTGCCCGGCATGAACTGTTTGCGGCAGATGGTCGGACGCCCGCTGCGGCAGGCATCGCAGTCGCCGCACGGAATGACTGCAGGCACAATGACGCCGCGCCCGATCCAATTTCCAGCGTGCGCGCCGGCCAGCACGACGCGGCCGGCAATTTCATGTCCGAGGATCAGCGGCAGCGCATGGCGCGCAGGAATGCCCTCGAAAGCAAATCCAATGTCAGTGTGGCAAACCCCGCAGCCTGCTACCTCGATGATCACTTCGCCAGGAGAGAGTTCGCCGAGGCAGTTTCGGCCCAGCCGAACTGGCCCTTGGCAACCATTGCGAGGCCCTTGCTCGTAGCAGGAACGGAGAGTGCGCGTTGGGCGGGCACTGTTGTCATCGGAGGCCTCCACACCCACAATTCGAACGAGCGTTCGAAAACGATGAGCAAAGGCTACCTTGGTTCGGGGATCGAGGAAGTGATTGAAATCACACCCACCTGTGATTTTGTGACGGGAGAGCATGTCGAAGAGCCGTCGAGGGTTGGGAGACCCCCGGGTGGATCAGGACAGCAGGCCATGCTCCCGCAGTTTCCGGTATAAATTCCGTTCGCTGATTCCGAGAATCCTGGCCGCGTTGCCGCGGTGACCGTTGCTGGCCTCGATCGCCAATCGGATGTGGGTGCGCTCCGCTTCTTCAAGCGTCGGAAGCGAAGCGTCCTCCGGTGAAGGACCGGCCGGCGGAGCAGGCTTCGAATTCCGCAAGGAGGCGGGAAGATGCTCAGGCAGAACCTGCGATCCCTCACACAGCACCAGGGCTGCTTCCACCACGTGCAGGAGTTCGCGCACGTTCCCGGGCCAGTTGTGCCGTCGCAGCAGTCTCCAGGGCCGCTTCGCCGATCTGTTTGCTGGAGCCGAAGCGCTCGTTGAGCACGGTCACGAAGTGTTGCGCCAGCAGCTCCACATCGCCCCTCGGGCGCGCAGGGGCGGAACCTCCACCGTGATCGTGCTCAGGCGGTAGAACAGGTCCTCGCGGAACAGGCCCTGCCGCACCATCGAGGGCACATCGCGATTGGTCGCGGTCAGAACCCGCACATCCACTCGAATTTCGCTGGTGCCGCCGACGTGGCGGAACGTCGAGGTGTCGAGCACGCGCAGCAGCTTGGTCTGCGTCGCGGGGCTGATCTCGCCGATTTCGTCGAGGAAGATCGTTCCGCCGTTGGCGACTTCGAACAGTCCGGGCTTGGCGCGGTCGGCGCCGGTGAAGGCGCCGCGCTCGTGGCCGAACAGTTCGCTCTGCAGCAGGCTCTCCTGCAGCGCGGCGCACTCGACCACCACGAACGGGCGCGACCGGCGGGAGCTGCGCGCGTGAATCAGCTTGGCCACCCGTTCCTTTCCCGCGCCGGTCTCGCCGGTGATGAGCACGGTCGAATCGCTGGGGGCCACGCGCTCGATCAGGTTGAGCAGGCGGCGGAACTCCGGGCTCTCGCCGACGAAGGAGCTGCCGAGATCCGGCGGAGTCAGCCCGCGCTCGAGCAGATTCGCCCGCTGCCGCAGCGATCGCCGTTCGAGCGCCCGTTGAATGCGAATCTGCAGTTCGTCCAGCGGGCAAGGCTTCACCACGTAATCGAAGGCGCCCATGCGGATCGATTCGATGGCGGTATCGATGGAGCCGTGGCCGGTCAGCATGATGACTTCGGTTGCCGGCGCGGCGGCTGGATGGCCTTCAGCGTCTCCAGCCCGCCCATCCCGGGCAGCCGCAGGTCGAGCAGGACGACTTCGGGCTCCGTCGCTGCGACTCGCTGGAGCGCCTCCTCACCGGTGCCCACGGCGTCGACTTCGTAGCCGAGGCGCCGCAGTTCGCCCGCCATCACCTGGCGGAACGCCGCATCGTCATCGACCAGAAGGAGGGAGGAGGGCTTCATTGCCCGTCCTTGGGTTGCGGACCGGGATGGATTGCCGGAATCACGATTTCGAAGGTGGACCCCTTTCCCAGGAGTGCTCTCGACCAGGATGTCGCCGCCCCAGCTCCGGACGACGTTCAGCGACAGGAACAGGCCGAGGCCGGTGCCGCCCTGGCGCAGGCTGAAGAAGGGCTCGAAGATCTTTTGCCGGTATTCCGGCGCGATCCCGCAGCCGTCGTCGGTGACGCGAATGCGCACAGCGTCACCGCCCTCGGTTGCAACGACGACCTTGCCGCCCGGCTTCGAGGCCTGAATGGCGTTGAGCAGCAGGTTGATCAGCGGGTGCTGCAGTTCGGCCTCGTCGGCGCGGACGTGCAAGGGCGGTTGCGAGCGGCCGCACCGCGACGTTCACCGAGTGGCGCGCGCGGTCGGCTCGACGAGCCGCTGGGCGGCTGCGATCGCCGCACCCAGATCCACGATATCTCCGGCGTGTCGCTGTCCGCGCGACAGGCGCAGGAAGTGCTGGGTGATGCCGCGGCAGCGCAGGATCTGCTCGCGCGCGATGGTGGCGTTCTCGCGGATTCTGGTCTGATCCATTTGTCCGTCCTGCTCGGCGGGCGTTTCGCGCAGGATTCCCTCCACGCACATCAGGGTCGTCGCCAGAGGCGTGTTCATCTCGTGCGAAAAGCCGGACGCCAGCACTCCGACCGAAGCCAGCCGGTGCGATTCGGCCAGCTGCGCCTCGGCCGCGCGCCGCTCGGAGATGTCCCGCCAGACCTCCACCACCTGGGCCAGCCGCCCGAGGCGTCCAGAATCGGCGAGGCGTGGATTTCTTCCCAAGCCACCGTGTCTCGCCGTCTTGCGCTCGCAGATGCGGACCTGGCGCGCGCCCGAACGCAGACAGGCGAGCGTGGGGCAGTCGGACAGGTGCACGGACCCGGCCCCAGTTCGATAGCAGCAGCAGCCCAGAACCTGCTCGCGCGAGTTGCGGCGCGCCGCAGAAAAGCGTCGTTGGCCGCGATGATCTTGCGCTCCGCATCGAGCACCACGATGCCGTCATCGATGCTGTTGATCACCGTCTCGAGCCGCTCCCGCTGGCTGCGGACTTCGCCCACCAGGCCGGACACCGAATCGGCCATGGTATTGAACTCGCTTGCCAGCCACGCGAGCGTGTCCGAGCCTTCCGCGGGCACGCGCCGTTCGAGGTCGCCTTGGGCAATCAGGCGCGCCGTGGTTTCGAAACGCTGCAGGCGGCGCAGGACCGACACCCGGATCACCATGCCGATGGCGCCCACGATGACGAAGGTCAAGGCGCCGGTGCCGCCCACCATCCAGCGCAGGTCGCGCGTCATCGCGGCGCGCATCTCGCCGGCGTTGTAGTCCAGAATCAGGATGCCGTTGATTTTCTGGTCGGGTCGTGGCAGCGGTGGCATTCCTCGCGGTTGCGGATCGGCATGACGGTTCGCAGAATCGTTCCGCCGCGGGTCTCGATCACGCGGCTGGATCCGCGCTGCTCCGGCGGATAGCGGTGGCAGGCCTGGCAGGTGGGCGAGTCGATCTGGAAATCATTCCCCGTGGCTCCCGGCTTACTCGAGTAGCGCTCCACGCCATTGCGGTCCAGCAGCACGAGTTGCTCCACGCGCGCCTGCTTGCCGAAGCTCTCGATCATTTGCGCGATCAGGGTGCGGTCGTTCTCCATCATCTGGTGCTCGAGCGCGGTGTCGGATCAGTTCGCCCTCGGCAAGCGCGTTGGTGTGCGCGGTTTCGAGAAGGCTTTTGAAGTGATGGACCGAATAGACGTAGGCGGCGACCGTGCAAGCCACCACCACCGCCGCGGTGACACCGAGCGCGAGGCCAACCGTCATGCTGGCAAAACGCAGCTTCATCATGACGGGCACCGAGATTGCGGGATGATGGCACACGGGGCACCGTCAACACTGACGACTGTCAACACGACTGACGAATCGTCAGACTCGACCTGACATTCTGGCAGCCTGGTTGTTCGGTCATGTCCACGCTCGCTGAAAGAAAAGGAGTTAGGTCCGGTCCCGCTGGCATAAGCACGTGCGATAGAGGGCGCCGAAGGAGGGTATCTGCCATGGAAATGCTCTTGATGGGATTGTGCATGACGTATTTGGGCATGGCGGTCGCGGCGGTGGCGTTCGGAGCGGCGACGCGTCCAGAGTCATCGAATCACCGCGGCACAGCCCGAGCTTCCCGCTGGCGAAAGCGGTGGCGCCGGCCCGCTTTTTCTCGGACCGTGTACCTGCGAGCCGATCCGCTGTCCAGCCCGCCAGGTGCCCATTGAGGTCCTGTTGCTGCAAATCGAAAACCATGTCCGTCTGGAGCAGGCTGCCGCGGAATCGTTCCTCGCATTTCCCACGCAGGCCCAGTTGCACAGCAAGACAACTTCGCCGTTTGTGAACTGAGGAGAGTGGCTCATGGCGCATGAACTGCTGAACGGTCTGTCGTCCGCCGAAGCGGAGCAGGTTCTGGAGCTGGGCACCAGGCTGATCGTTCCCAGCGGAGGCTCGCTGTTCCGGCTGGGAGACCCCGCCGATCGCCTGTTCCTGACCGAGCGTGGCCGAATCAGGCTGACACTGCCGATGCAGGTTCGAGGCCGGGAAGAGGATATCTTCGTGGAAGAAAGATCTCCCGGGCAGACGGTGGGCTGGTCGGCGCTGATTCCGCCCTACCGGTTCACCCTCACCGCTACCGCGGCGCCGCTGGAAACAGAAGTGATCGCGTTGCCGCGGGAGGCTTTGCGCCATATTTTGCCGCCAATCCGGCGGCCGGGTACAAGATCGCTCTGAATCTGGCAGTCGTCATTGGACATCGCCTGCAACTGTTCCAGACGATGTGGCTGCGCGAGATGCAGCGTACCGTGGAAGTGCGTTCGCCTGACCGGCGAAGTCGAGCCTGATGAGACTAGCGAATCCGGATCCTGAGTGGTTCCTGCGGCAGGGAGGTGCAGTGCATGAGCGCTGACCAGCTTTCCCAATCCGCACCCACACGCCGCCGCGTGATTGAAATCTTTCTCGGCGGCGGCCTGCTCGCCTCTTTTGCTTCTTTCCTCTATCCCGTGCTGCGCTATCTTGTCCCGCCGCCGGTGGCCGATCTCGGCGGGGACGAGGTGGTCGCCGCCAAGGTCGGGGAGCTGAAGCCGAATTCCGGGAAGATTTTCCGTTTCGGCAGCCGTCCCGGCCTGTTGATCCTGAACAGCGACGGCACCTATCGTGCGCTCTCCGCCACCTGCACCCACCTCGGCTGCACGGTGCAGTATCGCAGCGATCTGCGCGAGATCTGGTGTCGCCTGCCACAACGGCATCTACGATCTCAATGGCCGCAACATCTCCGGCCCTCCGCCCAGGCCGCTCGATGTCTTCGATGTCCACGTGCGCGGCGACGAGATTGTCGTCAGCCGGAAGCGGGAGGCGTGACCGTGTTCGCCGCCCTCCTCCGCTGGCTCGATGAACGCTTGATCTGGACGGGCTCATCGCCCCGTTCCGCCACAAGACCGTTCCCACGCATCGCCTGTCCTACTGGTATTTCTTCGGAGGCATCACCCTTTTTCTCTTCATGATCCAGGTGCTCACCGGGATTTTGCTGCTGCTGTATTACCGTCCCGGCGCGAACGAGGCCTTCGAAAGCGTGCAGTACATCATGACCCGGGTGCAGTTTGGCTGGCTGATTCGTTCCATCCACTCCTGGTCGGCCAACCTGATGATCTTTACCGCCTTTGCGCACATGTTCAGCGTGCTGTTTCTCAAGGCCTACCGCAAGCCCCGGGAGCTGACCTGGGTCACGGGCATGCTGCTTGCTGTTTCTGGTCATGGGATTCGGCTTCAGCGGCTATCTGCTGCCCTGGAACACGCTGGCCTTCTTCGCCACCAAGGTCGGCACCGCAGATGGCCGGGCAGGTTCCCATCATCGGCCAGCCCATGATGATCTTTCTCCGCGGCGGTCGAAGAGGTGACCGGCGCCACGCTGACCCGGTTCTTCGGATTCCATGTCGCCGTTCTGCCCGGATTGGTGCCGTGCTGATCCTGCTTCACCTGTTTCTGGTGCAGCGCCAGGGCATGAGCGTTCCCCCCAAAACTGGAAGCTAAGTGGGCCGCAGAATCCTTCTGCGAAGCGGGAGATGAAGTTCTTTCCCAACTTCCTGCTGCGGGAAATGATGGCCTGGTACGTGGCCATGGGCGCGCTGGGCGCGTTGGCGGCCCTCTTCCCGTGGAACCTCGGGCGTCAAGGCAGATCCTTTTGTGTCTGCGCCGGCGGGCATCAAGCCCGAGTGGTACTTCCTCTTCATGTTCCAGACGCTCAAGCTCATCCCGTCCAAAGTGTGGTTCGTCGACGGGGAGGTTTTGGGTGTACTTGGCTGTCGGCCTGGCCGGCCTGTTCTGGCTTCTGCTGCCTTTCTTTGAGAGTGACCGGCCCGCGCGCACGAAAGCGTGGATCACCGGGCTTGGCAGTCTTTGCGCTTGCTTACGTGATCGGTATGAGTGTCTATGGCTACCTTGCGAAATAAGCTCCGACCGTTCAGCGCAGCCCGCTCGTCGGGCTGGCCGGCTTCCTCGTGCTCGCGGCATGCCTGGGTTATGGGCAGGCCGCGAACTCCTGCCTGGATTGCCACTCCGCGCTGCCCGATCCCCTGGGAGTGACCCAGGAGAAGTTCAGCCAGGACATCCACGCGCAAAAGGGCTTGACTTGCGCCAGTTGCCACGGAGGCGACGCAACCAGCTACGATCCCGACCAGGCCATGAGCCGCAAGGCGGGCTGGAAGGGCAAGATCGATCGCAACCAGATTCCGCAGCTATGCGGAAGCTGCCATTCCAATCCGGCCTATATGCGGCAGTACGACCCCAGCCTGCGCACCGACCAATTGGCCCAGTACCACACCAGCGTGCACGGCAAGCGGCTCGCTGCCGGAGACACCAAGGTCGCCGTATGCACGGATTGTCATAGCGTCCACGATATAAGGCCGCCCAGCGATCCCCGTTCCACGGTTAATCCCGTCAACGTGGCGAAGACCTGCTCGCGCTGCCACTCCGACGCGGCTTACATGAAGGCGTACGGCATTCCCACCGATCAGTATGCCAAGTACATCACCAGCGTGCACCACCAGGCGCTGGCGGTGCGAGGCGATCTGAGCGCGCCCACCTGCACCACCTGCCATGGAAACCATGGCGCGGTGCCGCCGGGAGTGGACAAGGTTCAGAATGTGTGCGCGAACTGTCACGTCTTCCAGGCCCAGATGTACGAAAAGAGTACGCACAGCAAGGCCTTTCAGGCGGCTTATCTTCCCGGATGCGTGGTTTGCCACAGCAATCACGGCATCCACCATCCCACCGACGCGATGCTTGGCACCGGCCCGACGGCGTCTGCATGCGCTGCCATACGCCGGGCGACAGTTGCGATCAGGCCAGGGCGGACTCCAGAGCGGCTTGACCCAACTGGATGGGGCCATCGAGAATGCGGACCAGGCTCTCCGTCTCGCCGAGTCTTCCGGCATGGAAGTGAGCGAGGCTCGGCTGACCCAGGATCAGGCGCGGGATTCACTCACCAAGGCGCGCGTCACGATCCATAGCTTCCAGCCGGACCTGGTGGATCAGGATATTCAAGCCGGCCTGAAAATCGCCGCCAAGAACCTGAAAGCTGGGCAAGGACGCCATGGTTGAGCGCAACCATCGCCGTATCGGGCTCGGCATTTGCCTCATTGCGATCGCGATCATGCTGGCGGGGCTTTGGCTGTACATCAAGAAGATAGAGAGTTAGGCCACAGACAGAACAAACTTTTATATCTGAGACGTTGTTTCCTTTGGGCCTGCGGTTCAGGCGGAACCCTCCGATGCTGCGCCACCCTTCAACGTGCTGTCAGACAACGATTCAAGGATTGCATGCTGAGATGGAACGGCCTCAATGCAATCAGCTGCTCGTTCTTCTCTCAGGCTACATCATGCAGGCTTGCGCGGAGAACTCCGATTCAACGCCGAATAGCACATCAATCCAAAGCGGCATTCCTCCTACATGCCAAATCCGTGGCGGCGCAAAGCCACTGGTGATTTTCGCTTTCGTGATTGTCGGTGCCGAAATCTTGGGTCTTTCTTTCATCGGCTCCAAGGCTTGGGGAGCTGTGTATTTTGCCCTGCCCGATCCTGGATCGATGCAAATCAACGTGCAGGCCGGACAGTGCGCTTACTATTTCCGCTATCCGGGCGCAATCGCTGCCATGGAAGTTCGCTATATATGGTGGAGTGGGAAAACGGGTATTTTTTGGGACAGGAGGACTACGCTTCTTAGCGCGAAGCCGCCCACGGATTAACACTCGTTACCTATGACCGGAGGACAATTCCTCCCCTGCTCGAAATCTGGGCGGAAGAGAGCGAACGCACGGCTGGGTGGTTTTTGTGGATGAAAAAACGATTTCTCTCGCGGACATCGGGGGTTTTGTCTGGGCCTTGAGCAGACTGGCAAAAGAAACGAGGAATTGGGTCTGGACTAATAGAGTCTATTTCCTGCCGCGCTGATTCAATCGCCTAGCGAAAGCGCGAACTGCACCGTCTCAGATCACTATCCCGTTTATCATTGAAGCCGGCGGCCCAGGCAATTCCGTCGCGGTGTCGCTGTCTGTAGGCGAGCTGCCTGTCTCGTTCCGTCAGGTGCTTCGGAGTGCCGGCTTCTAACTTACGCGGTTAAAAAAAACCGCTCTGCCGCTGGGATGGCCCGCGGCGATTTTTATCGCCCCATGTCCCAAGCCTTGTCGCCGCACTTCTCAATTGGCACAAGGAAGCGGCTACCCGCAGCACTTGGCGACTGATCGGGCAACAGCGGCCGGTTACGGATCGAACAGGTAACTCATCAGGTTCCACTTTTCCAAAGAACAAAACGCAGGTTCGGATTCGTGATACCGTGTTCGCGTCCTTCAGTCCGCGCAAGGCAGGCGGGTGGCAAGGCGAATCTGGGAATTGCACCGACTGGTAGTCGCACTTCGGCCATCCTGCGAAGAGCCCGATGCTTGCAAAGCTACCAACCACCCGCGTTCAATCGATCCCCGCAGGTGTCTTCTCCACCTCTCAAATTTTCCCTCCACCTCGGTATCGACGCTCACTTTTAGGTCTCTCAGCGCGTAGTTGCATAGCGTCTGGACGGCTGGAGGGCTTATGTCGTCACTCGACCGCTCCGCCGCGGTACATAACTGTGCACCGACACTTCGGCCCTCAGCAACTTAAAATCCTTTGCTGCGACCAACGGTCCACTGCCTCGTAGCGGGCAGAAATGGGGTAAGACGACATTCGGATTATTTTTGCTTCTTCCGCCACGCCGCCAGCGCACCCCGTCAGGTGTGCTATTACATAGGTCCCACCGAACGGCAGGCAAAAGAGATGGGATGGCGCATCCTAAAGCAACTGGTCCCCCCGTTGTTCATCCGTCACATACGGGAATCGGAATTGGAAATCGAGCTCGCGAACGGCTCGAGCATTAAGGTACATGGGCCACAATCCTTACGCGGTGCCGGCCTAGACTTCGCGGTACTGGATGAATTTGCGTACACGCCAGCCCAGATTTGGCCGGAAGTTGTCCGTCCGATGCTCGCTGACCGTCAGGGGCGGGCCTTGCTCAGCAGCACTCCGTGCGGCTTCAACCATTTTTACGATTTGTACTGCGAGGCCCAGTCCCGGTCAGATTGCGCAGCGTTCCACTTTTCCACGGCGCAGGGTGGCCACGTCTCCGCAAACGAGTTGGCACTCCTGCGGGCGACGATGGATCCCAAGCTGTATGCCCAGGAAATCGAGGCCTCCTTCGAACTCCAGAGTGGCCGCGTCTATCACGCCTTCTCGCGGGATCTCAATGTCACGGATGTGCCGTTGATCCTCGGTCCCCGGCTGTTAGTCGGAATGGATTTCAATGTCGATCAAATGTCTGCCGTCGTTGCCCAAAAGGTCGGCGGACAGTGCCATGTTTCGGACGAAATCGTTCTTCCTAACAGCAATACATACGAAATGGTGGCTGAGTTGCTGCACCGATATCCCCATCACCGAGGCGTGGTCCACCCTGATCCGAGCGGCGCGGCGCGCAAGACCAGTGCCGCCGTGGGCCAAACGGACCATGCCATTATTCGGCAGGCCGGCTGGGACGTTTACACGATTGGGTCCTACCCGATTGTTGACCGGATCAATACCGTGAATGGGATGTTGCAAAATGCAAATGGAGTGCGTCGCTTATTTATTGATCGAAAATGCAAGAAGTTGATTCGCGCATTGGACGGCTTGACCTTCAAACCGGGAACCCATCTTCCAGACAAATCGACTGGCTTCGATCACATCGTCGACGCCTTGGGATATCTCGTGATGGCGGTTTTCCCAATGATCGGCGACGTATTCACGGATACGCCGGTCCGCATATGAGCCCAGATTCGGTAGCATCGTCAACGACGTGCGGAGCAAATGCGAGGAGAATCGGAGGATCCCATGAAGAGGATCCCATGAAACGGATGTCTCGTCGAATCTAACCTGGTTGGTGGTCGATTGCGACTTACAAAAAGCCATGTACATAGCAACTGAGCTGCTAGGAATGCTGCGGCGCCTGCATCACGATCCGAGACAGTCCCCTCCGATCCAAGCGGATGTCACGGCGGTCGCGCGGTGGATCAACTTTCTGATGGACCAACGCGAGCAGATCGCGATCGAGATTGCTGAGCCAAGATCAGAAGCCGTGAAATTGGGAGCACCATTCCTATGCGAGAGGTGCATGAAGTGTGCAAAGGATAACTACGGCAAAACCAGCGGTCACGACGATTCGGCGCCACCTCCGATATGGAAAACACAACTAGGGTTCTTGCTGGCCTGCACCGAGAGAGTTGGGGTGGAGCTTTTCGAGCAGGACTGCGCTTCCTACGATCTAAGAAAATTTCCAGGCTGTCTCGCGAAGCTCGCGAACGCGTTGCTTCGACTACGGCGATATTTGTCGTCGATGGGAGAGGGAAAAATGAGGATGGGAGTCGAGCCTTTGCCTGACAGTTGTGACGAGTGTGGCCAACCCATCAACCTACCTCCGGAGGCGCTGCTTTGAGCGTCAGTCATCCGGAGCAGGCGCGATTTGCGGCATGGCTGCGTGGAAGTTGGGCTGCAGGTGATCATGGGCATTGCTGCTCTCGAAAAACGCGTACGAGCTATCGAACAGTCGTTATTGGTAGCTGGGAAGCAATGCCATTGTCGAACTGGCGGGCAGACGACCTACCACAACTCGGAGGAGCTCAACAATTTGATGGAAATTCGCTGTCCCGCCCACGGCTTCCGACAGCTCGGATACCTAAGGTGGCTGCCGAGCGGGTTGCCGTTACAGGCCGAGGATCAGAATCTGTGCTCGTGTCCGCCGTGCCCGGTGCGCGAATTCTTGCAGGGCCAACGTGGACCCCTGACGGAAGGGGAACAGCGAGAGGTGGAGCAGAGACGGGAACGAGAATCGGGATCACGTTCGGATGAGAACTTTCGCCGCGAGCAGGCAAGCTTGGAGCCGTTGCTGCGGACGTACCAGTCCATGAAACGGAACCGAAGGAGAATGAATGACTAAAATACCTTGTAAGGGGAAAACAACCTCAGGTGCGCCTTGCCGGGCTCCGGCTCGTGCCAGTGGACTCTGTTTCCTGCACGAAAATCCCGAAAAGGCTCACACCCTTGGGCGAATTGGTGGCAGGAAAAATCGTGCTCAAACGCCTGAGCCGATTGCTGCCGGTTCCCTGAGCGCGGGAGGCCTACGTGACATCCTTGCCCAGACCATCCATGATGTCCGATCGAAGAAAATGCCCCCACGTGCCGGTGTTGCCATAGCCCAACTGAGCAACTCCGCATATCGCGTCCTGCAGATCGCCGATCTCGAAGTTCGCTTGGCAAGACTTGAACGGCAACTAGCAGAGCAGAAGGTCCAGAGATCTACGATTACTGATGCGACCGCCGCTCCCAAACAAACGGAATCTCACGCCGGACCGGATGCTCAGACGGGCGGTGTGGATACCCCGGAGAGTGAAAACGCGGAAGGCAGGGACGATATGTCCGGCAACGACGAGAGGGCTTAGCCACTGGTCGCGGGGGGCCTCAGAGGTGCGAATTTCATAGTTTGAGCGGCTTGAAGCTGTGAGATTTTTGACAAGCTATCTAAGCTAGCTAAAACCAGCCCCGCAAGGCAAAATAGAAAGCGGTTCAAATCAGAGGAGGCAGGAATGTTCCAGCGCCATAAATACAGATTGTTGCGCATCGACCTGCAGCGCGCAATCCTGTCCCGCTGTTGCCAAGTTGTGTCGATGAAAAGTTTAAATGAGCGTGCCTAAGAGGAGTAAAAGTTGTGCCGGAAAACTGGACTGAAGATGTTAAAATCCGCTCGACTTCTCTAACCACGTCGATTGCGCCACAACGTACAATTAACCACGGGAATTTTGGGATTTAATTGATGGACCTGCAGTCAAAACGCAACGGCTCCGATGGATCGGAAGCGTTAGAACCGGTCGGTCTTCCCATCTACGAAAAAAATCACCACGTTCCCTTTCTTGCTGAGGAACGAAGTCCTCTTCTGCACTACTGGCAAATTTTGCACAAGCGGAAATGGATCATGCTCGCCACCTTTGCCATCGTCTTTGTGCTCTCCGCCATTGCCACCCTCAGTGAGACCCGCCTCTACCAAGCCACATCGAAGGTGGCGATTTTTCCGGAAGTTCCCAACGTCCTCGGATTCAAGGATTCCGTAAACAGTGCTTTTCCGGATGAAGATTTGGAGGCGACTCTGGAAACCCAGGTCGCCATTTTGCGCAGCGACGCTTTGGCCATCAAGGTCATCGAAGCCATGCGCCTTTACCAGAATCCGCAATTCACCACGGTCAAACAGCCGAATCTGCCGCCATCCTCAATCGGGGATTCCAGCATGCCGCCTGATCCCACGCAGGCTGCCGCCCTACTGGGCGCATTTCACGGCGGCCTGAACATCCAACTCGTCCCTGGAACCCGCCTCATCCAGGTGAGCTACACCCATCACGATCCGCGCTTCGCGACCGAAGTTACCAACACGCTGATCAAGACCTTCATCGAGGAAAATTTCCGGACAAAATACGATTCCGCCAGCCAGACCTCCGATTGGCTTAATCGGGAGCTGGCTGATTTGCAATTGAAAGTGCAGACTTCCGAGGAGAAACTCGTCCGCTACCAGAAAGATCACGGCATTCTCGGAGTGGACGAGAAAGAAAACATCGTCACCGAAAAACTGGGCGAACTGAACAAAGAGTTAACCGATGCTGAGACGGACCGCATTGAAAAAGAGGCCAATTACAAGCTGGCCATGAACGGCGATCCGGACTCTTTCGAGAGAGACATGCCTGACGGCAGAAATACCGCCGGCAGCCTGCTTGACAAGCTGCGCGAAAGACAGGCCGACCTCGAGACCCAATACGCGCTGGCCACCACCCAGTTCGGTTCGGGCTATCCGAAAGTTACCGAGCTGAGCAACCAGATCAAGCAGGTGCGCGTCGCCATCGAGGCGGAAAAGAAAAAAATGCAGGAGAAAATGCGCGACGAATACCTGGCCGCCGCGCAGCGAGAAACTTTGCTGGAGTCGGCATTCAACCAGCAAAAGCAGGAAGCCAACAAACTCAACGAGAGCTCCATTGAGTACACCGTGCTCAAGCGCGATGCTGAGACCAACCGGCAGCTCTATCAGGATCTGTTGCAGCGGCTGAAAGAAGCCGGCGTCAGTGCGGGGCTGCGATCCAGCAATATTCGTATTGTCGATATCGCGCGCATTCCCACCATGCCTATCTACCCGAACGTGCACCGCAGCCTGGTGCTCGGATTTTTGCTGGCGCTGGGCCTGGCCATTGGACTCGCATTCGTGCTCGAGACCTTCGACAACACCGTCAGAAGCTTGGAGGAAGTCAGCTCCGTTTCCACGCTGCCCGCGCTGGGAACCATACCGCTGCAACTTTCCGAAGACGTGCTGCAGAAACGCATGCTGACCATTTCGGGCAACGCCGAACCCTCCGGGATGCTCTCGCTCATCACCTACGAGCGTCCCAAATCGGAAGCGGCGGAAGCTTATCGCGCGCTCCGGACTTCCATTCTTCTGTCCTCGTTCGGCGCGCCACCCAAAGTAATTCTCGTCACCAGCGCGATGCCGCAAGAAGGCAAGACCACCATCAGCGCAAATTCGGCTCTGGTGCTGGCCCAACGCGGAAGCCGGGTTTTGCTCGTCGATGCCGACCTGCGCCGCCCCGGCATTCAAAAACTGTTCGGCCTCACCCCTCGGGATGGCCTGAGCAGCGTGATCAGCGGGTCCTGCAAAATTGAAGACGCGATCCTCCCCTGCCCGGAAGTGCCCAGTCTGTGGATTCTGCCCGCCGGCCCCATTCCTCCGCAGCCCACCGAATTGCTGGGCTCGACCGTGATGCGGGATCTTATCGCTCGTTGGCGCACTGAGTTCGACCACATCGTCATCGACACGCCTCCGTGCCTGGCCGTGACCGACGCCGTGCTGTTGTCGCCCGAAGCGGACCGGGTCATTCTGGTCGCGCGCTCCGGCCAGACCACCAGGCCCGCCCTGCGCCGCGCCTGCGATCTGCTGCTTCAGGTCAACGCCAGGGTTATGGGCATCGTTCTCAACGCGCTCAATCTGCAGGCTACTGGAGGGTATTACTACTACTACAGCGGTCAATACTCGAACCACTATTACAGCGACGAGTCGGTGGACGACAAAACGGCAGCCAGCAAGGTTTCTTGACATCAAGATTTCTTGACAGCGTTCGAATCAAGTCGGGTTTCGCCCAAAATACTTTTTCCAGAAACGGTTTGGATTCACACTTTCGATGCAGCTCGAGTTGCGATCCCGGGTGGAAAGATTTTCCTTTGCGGCCGCCTGTTTCCTCGGTGTCGGCCTTTATCTGCTGCTCGCTCTCCGACCCTTCGTCGCGTCTTATCTCGCCGCCAGCCTCGACCTGCCAAAAATCCAAAAAGCCATGCAGTGGGAACCGGCGAATGCGGAATATCCCGACCTCCTCGGCCGACAGCTTGCCCTGTCGGGCACGAGCGTCAATGAAGCCATCTCCAGTTACCGCACAGCCGTTCATTTGAATCCTTACGAAGCCCGCTACTGGCTGGATTTAGCCGGTGCGTACCAGCTCACAGGGGGCACCGGCGAGCAGGCTGCGAGCGTCCTGCACGCCGTGGACGCCGACCCGACCACTCCTCACGTCGCCTGGGAGGCAGCCAATTTTTTCCTGGTTCAAGGCGATCGCGAAAAGGCGTTTCGCTACTTCCAGGTTGTGCTGGCCAACGATCCCGAAGCCGTCAATTCTGTCCTTGAACTTTGCTGGCGCGCCAGTGGAGACGCCACCGAAATCATGGACCATGCCTTGCCGCCTAGATCGGATCTCTACCTGTCATTTCTCGGCTTGCTGGTGAAAAAGCAGCAAGTGCCTGCCGCCGAAAACGTATGGCATCGTCTGATCGCGCTGCAGCAGCCATTCTCCGCGGCGCCGGCGCTCCCTTACTTCCGGCTTCTCATTTCCCAACACGAAGTGGACGCGGCGAAATCCGCATGGCAACAGCTCGCCAAGGTTGACTCTTCCCTTCAGGCGTATCTTCCTTCGCAGAGAAACCTGGTGGTGAATGGCGGATTCGAAGAGAACCTGCTGAACGGCGGATTCGACTGGTGGTTCCAGTCTTACTCCCATGCCGCCCTGGCCATCGACACCAACGAGTTTCGCAGCGGAACCCGCTCGCTTTCCGTCACCTTCGATGGACAAAGCGTGCCCGGACCTCAGCTCGTGCAGTTCATCCCCGTGAAGCCGAATACGTCGTACGAATTCAGTGCCGAGTCCCGAACACAAGATATCGACACTGCCAGCGGTCCCCGCTTCGCCATTGTGGATGCCTACACGAATGCCTCCTACGTCCTGACCGACGACACGCTGGGCTCTACTCCCTGGCGTCTGCAGGAAGCACGATTCCAGACCGGGCCGAATACCAATCTCCTGCTGCTGAAAATCGTCCGCGACCCTCCGCAGCCGCTCATTCGCGGCAAGATGTGGATCGATGACGTCATGCTGGTGGAGACCACAAATTGAAGGATTCGCAAAGTTGAAACTCTCATCGTATGTCGTGAATACGACCGATTCCATCGATCTGGAGCCCCGCACTCAGCCCGAGCCGGGCAGCCGGCCATGGGCGATTGCGGCCGGCCTGGGCGCCACTCTGGTGTTCGCCATCCTGGCCTTCGGAGCCGTCCAGGAGTGGTCTGCCTTCGTATTCGAAGCGGCCGCGTCGGTTTTATTCCTCACCTGGGCGCGAAAGCAATGGATCTCCGGGCAAGTCCAGTTATCGAAGAACCCGCTGTACGCGCCTGCCCTGTTCTTCTTCGTACTTCTCCTCGTGCAAGTTCTGCTGCGCACCTCGGCCTACGCTTTCATCACCCGCTACGAAGTCCTGCAGTACATCTCTTACGGCATAGTCATGCTGATTGCCGCGGAATGCATCCTGGCCGAAGCGGTTCGTAAAAAATTTGCTTTGGCCGTAATCCTGTTTGGATCGGTCTACGCTTTCTACGCCCTGGCTCAGGGACTGACCTCCGAAGGCAAGTTTTTCTGGTTCTACACTCCGCGATTCCACGGCGCCCTCTTCGGAAGTTATGTCAATCGCGATCACTATGCGGGCCTGATGGAGATGCTGGTCCCGTTCCCCTTGGTGGTGAGCATGGGTCATCTGCTGCGAGGAGGAAAGCGCGCCTTAGTGGCCTTCGCCGCCGTGTTGATGGCCAGCACCATCTTCGTTTGCGGCTCGCGCGGCGGCATGCTCTCGTTCGCTTTCGAAGTTGCTGTGTTTGGCGCCTTGGCTCTCTACCAGCGAAGAAATTCTCGCATCGCGCTGGGCTTACTCGCCGTGTGCGCCTTCGTGCTCGGGCTCCTGGTTTTTGTGGGCAAAGGACAAGTTCTAGGCCGGCTCGGAGACTTGGCCCCGGGCATCCGCTGGAACATCACCAAGGACTGCTTGCGAATGTTTTCCCACCGCCCGGTTTGGGGATGGGGGCTGGGAACCTTTCCCACCGCCTACCCCGCTTTCCGCACCTTCTATACCAATCTGTTCGTGAACGAAGCGCACAACGACTATGCGCAGCTGTTAGTGGAAACGGGGCTCGTCGGCTTCGTATTGATGCTGTGGTTTCTGGTATTCCTCTACCGCTACGGATTGCCCGGCACCTCTCGCCGCTGGGAGTTCCGCTGGGACGCAGCCGTGTCCGTGGCCGCTTTGCTGGGATGTACGGGAATTCTGCTCCACAGTTTTGTGGATTTCAATTTGCAGATCCCCGCCAACGCCGCCGTCTTCTACACGCTCTGCGCGCTAGCCGCCTCCCCACTGCCGAAGATAGCCAAGAAAGGCAGGTCGAGGTCCTCGACCAGTGAGGCGAATGGAGACCGTCCTCTAGCGTCTGACAATGGCGGCTCATTCGCGCGATCGAAGGAATCGAATCGTAGAGGTAAGGAAAGACCAGGGCACGTCCCGTGGAGTGGACCCGCAAACTGCCCTCCAGACCGGGCGGTAGGGTTTATCGGGCCCATTGCGTTTGGCGCGTGAGTCCAACACTCCTGAGCAACGAATCAAATCGCCGGTCACCGCGCAGAGGATCGACAAGCGGCTCTACTCCGAGATAAAGCATCTGCTCGGAACGCTCTTGATAGCTCTTTTCCAGATACGCAAACGCTTGGACCTTGTCCCCCATGCCTAGCGAAACAATCGCCAGATAGGAAGACGGAACATACCGGCCATGGGCGGCCATATCGGTGAGCACGTTCAACTCAGCCTGGGCATCGGTCTTGCGTCCACTGCTCGCGTAAGCGTGGGCCAACAACGCGTGCACTACCGAAAGCGAACTCGCCATGCTGCGGGCCTTCTCGAGTTCTGAAGTTGCTTCTGCCCACCTGTGCGTTTGCTCATAGGCAAGAGCCAGTTGAATTCTCGCAGGCAAATACGCTGGATCGATCTCGAGTCCAATCTGGCATTGGGCAATCGTTTTGTCATATTGGCGGGAGAGATAGTATTGCCTCGCCAGACCGTTATTGATGGATGACTCCAGAGGGTCGAGTTCCTTGGCAAGTTGGGCTTCTTTCAAACTCTCCTGGGTCCGGCCAAGCTGCATCAGGTAATGAGAATACCAGTGATGCGCCTCTGCATAGTTAGGGTTTAATTCGATGGCGCGCTTGAATTCGCGTTCGGCTCCCGCGAAGTCCCAATCGTAATTGTGGAGGATGTGTCCCATCGAAGCATGCGTCTCGGCCGACGAGTCGTCGAGTTTCAGGCCTTTGATGGCGGCGGCCTTGGCTTGAGCCATGGCCTTGTCAGGCGGAAGGATTTCCGGGCCTCCTATGAGCGTCAAGAACGCAAAGTAGTCGGCTAAGCCGGAATAAGCGAGAGCGTAGTTCGGATCCTTCTGAATCGCCCGCTGAAAGTATTGGCCGGCTTGTGCGAGTCCATCGGCCGTGCACTTGTGCCAGTAGTAGCGGCCTAGAAGGTAGGATTGGTAAGCGTCGGGATTTACGGGATGAACGCTGATCGCAAGCCGTTCCTGCTGCTGGGGCGTGAGCCGTAAGTCAATCTGTTTGGCGATCTCGCGGGCAACCTCAGTCTGCAGCAACAAAACCTCACTCAACTCACGGTCATAAGTCTCCGCCCAAATATGCTCGTCGGTTGCGCCATTCACCAGTTGCGCGGTAACCCGGACGTGGTCTCCGGAAAGCTGCACCGCGCCCTCGACGACTGCATCGACATGAAGCTCGCTTGCAATCTTCGGTAAGGACTTCTTACTGCCCTTGTACTGCATCACCGAAGTCCGCGAGATGATTTTCAAGTCGCCAAGTTTAGAGAATTGGGTGATCAACTCTTCCGTCATTTCGTCGGCGAAGTAGTCCTGCTTGGGATCAGATGTCAAGTTCGCCAGAGGCAACACTGCAAGAGAACGATCGGGCTGTGCTTGATCCCGAAAAGCCAGTGTTTCAGCCCATAAACATTTGCCTCGATGAGGACCGCAGCGATCGCAATCGCCACGGCAAATCCCAATAGGGACCCGCTCCAGGAATTCCACAGACGAGGCTTGGGCCTGGGTTGGGGATCATGAACCACGATAGGCGCGGGAGGTGCAGGGATTGGGTGGTCAAGACGCCCGATGAAACGATAGCCACGGCGCGCCACCGTTCGACGAAGCGAGGGCGATCCGCTGAATCGTTCAGCGCGCTCCGCAAACGATTCACCGCGGCATGCAGACCGTGATCGAAGTCCACGAACGTGTCGGCCGGCCAGATTCTCTGCTGTAACTCCTCGCGAGTGACAACTTCGCCAGGCTTTTCCAGCAGAGTCTGCAAAACCAGAAGAGGTTGTTCCTGCAGGCGAATCCGAATGCCGCCATTGCGCAATTCTCCGGCGCGAAGATCAAGTTCAAATACATCAAAGCGGACGAGTTGAGACGCCGGAAGCGACGGCATTTGTGAACTCACCGCATGCCGATGGTGAAGGTCCCCCGGCCGTGGCGTTGCAGAAGTCTAGCACTTTCTCCAAATCTCCGCGTGAGGATTTCTGCAGCCATCGTTTTTTCAACTACTTGGCTCGTGAGCCAGACATGTCTGAGCCGCGACTTGTGTTGCATTGATCCGACCTGCCGGTAAAAGGCAAGGTGCTCACGCAAAGGCGCAAATACCGGGCAGAAACCGGATGGCGCAAAATTCCAACAATGAGGTGAGTTATGAATTCCAGATCTTCGTGGCTACTAGCATTCTGCACACTGTGGATCACGATAGTTGCAGTTCCGGCATCCGCAGCCCCCTCTGATTCCGATCAGGGCGCACGCAAGTTCAAGAAAGCCGAACTGTTTAGGGGGACTTCCAACGGTCAGAAGAAGGCAGGCGGTTCCACCAAGGGAACCCTGGTCTTCAAGTCAGAGAGTAAGACGATCGAGTTTCAAGCCGACAAGGGGAGCACAGTCATCAGCATTCCTTACCTGCAAGTTAAGAGCCTGCTTTATGAGCAGGCTTCGAAGCCGCGGTACACCGAGGCTGTGCTGATTTCTCCGATGTTCCTGCTGGCGCATTCGAAGAAGCACTATCTCACCATTCAGTACACAGATCCGAGCGGTGCCGGGCAATACGCCATTGTGCAGTTGGATAAGAAGAACGCGCAGGAGGCCGTGGCAGCGGCAGCGGCCGAAACCGGAAAGAGTGTCGAACGAGCCGAAGAGAAGTAGGTCCGGGCAGAAAGCAGGATTTTGTTTCACCAAACCAATATAAGGAGATTCCATGAAAAGCCGAGTACTGGTGGCTCTGCTTCTGATTTTGGTGTGCTTGCAGGCGTCAGCCCAGTCGTTATCGGGCGGAAAAGGCGACTTGCGCGTCATGACCTATAACGCTAACGAGGGAACTGACTTGCTCGAAATACAGGCGGCAACCGATCAACAGAGCTTCTTGGCCGCCGTGGTGCAAACGATCGCTCAAGTCCGGGCGACGAATCCCCCAGCACGGATGCAGGCACTAGCAAAGCAGATTATCGCTGCATCTCCAGACTTAGTGGGATTACAGGAACTCGACCAGTGGTCCACGGGCCCGCTCGATCTGCTCACCGGCTGTGGGCAAATGACGACTGAATTTGACATGCTGCCAGAACTGCAGGCTGCATTGCTAGCGCGAGGGGCCCACTATAGAGTCGCGGTTCAGCAGCAGCAGTACGCGTTTTCGGCGATACCCGGTGCGATATTCCCAAGCGGCCCATTCTTGTGCGTGGGGCTCGTGAACCAGATCGCCATTCTGGCGCGTACAGACTTGGATCCTTCAATGTTTCACGTGACCAACCCGCAGTCGGCGCAATATGCGACGGAATTGTTCTTCCCTACCCCCGCTGGTCCTGTTCCGTTCCCTCGGGCCTGGGCCTCCGTGGATGCCAGCTTCCACAGACAAGCCTTCCGCTTCATTACTACTCACCTGGAGTCCGTCGATACGACCGAGTTCGGCCTGCCCAGCTACCGCGAACTGCAGGGTGCGGAACTTCGTGCCGGGCCGGCGAACACGGCGTTGCCGGTCGTCATCGCAATGGACTCTGACGCACAAGCGGCTCCGCTGCCGCAAGATCCAACCATTGTTGATTTTGCGCTGGCCGGTTACAAGGATGTATGGTCCGAACTTCGTCCTGGCGTTTCAGGATTCACCTGCTGTCAGGCGGAGTTGGACAATAATCCAGTTTCCCAGCTTTCTCAACGGATTGATCTGATTCTGACACTAGGACCGATCGAAGCTCAGAACATCGCGTTGTTCGGCGCCACTCAGGCCAGCAAAACATCTGGCGGATTGTGGCCTTCAGACCATGCAGGTGTAGCCGCACAGATAGTTTTGGAAACGCAGTAAGCCGACCCTGGTCTAACGGATCCCCGGTGCCCAGACGGACCGGGGACCCACTAACTGAAAACCGGAAACCCGGGGACATGATAAGTAAAGGAAAAATCGGGGACAGACGGGACGAGCACCATTTTTTTCTCCCCATCTGGTAAATTGTCACCTCAATGGCGCCGAAACCTGAAACTCAATTCGTCCGTGCTTGCAGCTCCGGTAAGCCGGAACTGGTTCGAGAACTTTTGCAAAGCGGTCTGGATCCCGAAACGCGCGATATTTACGGCTTCACAGGTCTGATATGGGCAGGCAGAAAGGGCCACATCGACGACCGCGCCAATGAGCCGGGGGGTCAGCCCCGCCTTTGATGGTGATAGTGGGCTCTACGGCTTGGAGGGACTCATCGGCTCATCGCTCTTGCTCAATACCCACGCGGTCCCGCCGATGATGATGCCGCCGGCAATTCCAATGGCCACTGGATTATTGAGAATGCCTCCGCTGGCGCCGGCAGCCGGTCCAACCGCTCCGCCGCCGCCCTTCTTCTTTTTCTTGCCACTCTGCGCCTGGGAGTCGTCCTGCGACTGGGATTCGTCGCGCGTGCTCTGCTGACCTTGTGCCAAGGTAGTGGTTCCTTTGGCATCGCTGATGGTCAGGTCGCCTTTGCGGGCTGCAATTTCCACCTTGCCGTCTACGTCTCTGACTTCAAATTCGGTCCAGACACCAGCCCTCGGAGTTACGGTGACCTCGCCAGCTCGGGTGGCCAGCAGTTTTGAAGTCGATACCGTTACGCCTCCGTGCTCCAGTTTGATCGCGCCCCCCTCGTACTGAACCAGCGTTTCATTCAGAACCAGCACGCTGGATCCGGTGGCGTTAATGTTGGCGACGGAGTCGACACTGGTCTGCACCAGGTCGCCAGAAAAAATCGCCGAGGACCTGGCGATGCTGTTGCCATTCAGCAACGCGGTGCCATGGCTGTAGAGCATGGCCGCAGAGGTGTCCGCTGCAAAAAGGGCAGCCGGAAAAATCACCGCCAGCATGCAGCTCAGGATCCTGACGTACAAGGGCCTCGTCATCGCTTCCATTCCTCTGCAACCACCGTGAAGGACCGCACACTGAGTGACGACTGGGGCGCACAAATTTCCCGACGGAAGGCAGAATCTGCGTTCCCACAGCAGGTAAGCACTCTCTTGGGAGTCATTTTGAACGAAATCGTACCTTCCTCCGTCGTTCTCCGTCAATCTCTTTTGTGGTGCGCCCACCGCTTTTCGGTGGAAAACTCATCTCGGAAGGTCCAGCACTTTCCGCACTGGTCAGGCGATTCGTTCAGCGCCAGCGTTCCACCAGCGTCCACCAAAACCAACGTAACCATTCGTCGAACCATGTCTTCGCCCACTGGCGGTGGGCCCACCAGCGAGTCCCGTATTGCGTGCTGTCGTAAGCCGCCGCGATGGAGAACGTCTTCCCTTGAATCTCGTGGCGAAAAATGCTCAGCGCGCGGTGGGTATGATAATCCGACGTCACGAGCAGAATCCTCGAGCCCGGCTCTTTGGCAAGACACTTTTCCACGTCGTGCGATTCGTCCCGCGTCGAGAGCCCCTCAATCGGACAAATGCCCAACTGTCCGGCCTCCGGACGGCTGTGCTCGTACTGCTCCGCTAATTGTTCTGCCGTAAGCCCGAAGATTCTGTCGTCCGCCGGAACATCGATCAGAAGCCGCCGCGCGTAGCCCTGATCCAGCAACTCCAGCCCGCGGGCAGGACGAGAATCCGTTTCACCCGCCAGCACCACGATCACATCCGAGGGTTGTGGAGCGTCGACCACCAGCATCTTTCCCGCATTGGCCGCAAGAACAATCAGCGCCGCGACCAGCAGCGATGCCAGAATCGACCATCTGCGCCTGTGCCCTCGATCCGTAGTCATCGGCGCATCATCCCCCGCACCGTCGCCCTTCGAACTTCGCTCTTCATTCGCCGCCCGTTCGGGCCAAAGCCACGCGTCCACAGCGTGTTAGAATGCGCGTTCGGCCAATTCGTCTCACAAGGCTCAGGAATTCTCATGTCGACTTACTCTGCCGCAGATGCCTCGATCGAACAATTGAAGACTAAGATTCAGCAACGCCAGGCTCGCATTGGCATCATCGGGATGGGCTATGTCGGCCTGCCTCTGGCGCTGCTTTATAGCGAGCAGAAATTCCGCGTGACCGGATTCGACATTGACGCCCGTAAAGTCGACTCGCTGGCCAAAGGTGCGTCCTACATCTACCGCATCGCCGCGGAAGAAATCCAGGCGGCCCGGACTCACGGCTTCACCGCGACCTCCGATTACTCCCAAATCACCGCCATGGACGCCGTGATCATCTGCGTCCCCACTCCTTTGAACGAATATCACGAACCGGACCTCAGCTTCATCACCGACACCACGCATTCCATTGCTCCGCATCTGCGCGCCGGGCAGTTGATCGTCCTCGAGAGCACGACTTATCCTGGCACCACCGAAGAGGTGATGATCCCGATCCTCGAAAAAGAAAATAAGAGCGCCCTCAAAGCCGCCCGCAACCAGGCGCTGACTGGAAATGAATTTTTCGTTGCCTTCTCTCCCGAGCGTGAAGATCCCGGCAATACCTCGGTGGCGCGCCGCGATATTCCCAAAGTTGTCGGCGGGTTGAATCCGCAGGCTTCCGAACTGGCCGGCGCTTTGTATGGTGCCATCTTCAATCGCACCATTCCGGTGTCGTCTCCGGCCGCAGCGGAAATGACCAAGCTCCTTGAAAATATTTACCGCTGCGTCAACATCGCGCTGGTCAACGAATTGAAGCTGCTGTGCCTGCGCATGGGCATCAATATCTGGGAAGTCATCGAAGCCGCTTCCACCAAGCCTTTCGGCTTTCATCCTTTCTATCCGGGACCCGGACTCGGCGGCCACTGCATTCCCGTCGATCCCTTCTATCTTTCCTGGAAAGCCAAAGAGTGGGACTTCCGCACGCGCTTCATCGAACTGGCCGGCGAAATTAATACCAACATGCCCTACCATGTGCTCGCCTCGGTGAGCGGCGCACTCAACCAGCACAAGAAATCTATGAATGGCTCGCGCGTGCTCGTCCTCGGCGTGGCTTACAAGAAAGATATCGACGACCTGCGTGAGTCGCCTTCGCTCACCATCATCGAGCTTCTGCAGAAAGATGGAGCCCAGGTCAGCTATCACGATCCTTACTTCCCGTTCATCGGCCGGGGGCGCAAGTACGACTTGCAGATGAAATGCGCCGATCTCAAGGATATTGGCCAGTACGATTGCGTGGTTATCGTCACCGACCACTCCGACTACGATTACCGCCGCATCGTGCAGGAAGCGAAGCTTGTGGTCGATACCCGCAACGCCACCCGCGGCATCCAAAGCGACAAAATCGTGCACTGCTAGCGCGGCTCTGCCCCATAAGCGGCAGCTTTCAGAAGGACCGGCTAGAAGTTGGCCCTTTCGACAGGTCACCGCGCCAAGTGCATTCGCCTGCGCGCGGATACTTAGCCGCGGGACCTGACCGCGTTTCCCGTTCGTTTCGTTACTGAGCCTGGCTTAGACACGTTCCCTTTCGTTCCGCTGGCCAGTGGGCTCTCAGCGTCGCCTTCGTTGGAAGAATAGAGAAACTCTTCGATTTCCTCGATTCTTTCGCTGGCGTCGAGGTAACCAATCTGAATGAGGTCTTGTGTGTAGCTCGGCGTGAATAGCAGGTAACTCATCAGGTCGGCAGAGGAAGCCGCGTCTCGTCCCAAGCTGGATACAAAGTAATGAATCAGAGCTGGCATGTCCCGCTGACGCTGCTCCGCCAGAACTGACAAGTTCACCGAAGGCGTAATGATGAGGGTCTGCAAGGGCCGTATCTTTTCATGTCCTTCAATACCAAGCTGATTGATGTGGCCATCGTTGAGCAACTGATTCAAATGCTCCAGGTGCTCGATGTCCGTTGCGAGATGGTCCAGAAACATGACGTTCAACAGAACCCCCAACACCTGCGCGAGCGAGGGGCTTCTCTCATCTGTGGTTTCCTCTTGACTCTCTCTATTTCCGCAGCGGACGCCGATCGCGAAAACCTTTTCCGCCCCCAGGCGAACCACCGGGCTTAGCGGCTGTTGCAGGCGCAAACAACCATCACCGAAGAAGGCGGACCCGCGCGGGGTCTTGAGCTTTACCGGCTGGAATAGCATAGGAATCGCCGAAGATGCGCAAATGTGGTCGACCGTAATCTTTGTGGCCACCGTCACCACCCGGACCCGCTTCCACATCGGATGGCCTCTCTTTCCCTGAATGAAAAGATAGTTTTTCCCAGAGTTATAGTTGGTCGCGGAAATCGCGAGAGCGTAGAGGTTCCCGCGCTTGATGTTTTCCTGGATCCGATCGCAGTCGAGATGCCGGCTGAGAAAACCGCGGAGAGGAGTCGCATCCAGCAACGATCGGGCATGCCCTCCCCCCAGAATTGCTCCGAAGGAGAGATCGAGCATCCAGGTCAGGGAATTGTGCGCCTGGGATAAGAGCCCGCAGTGAAAAATCTCGGAAGGTTTGAGGGTCGCCCAAGCCTCTGCAATACGCTGGGTTACAAGAGCAAAATCGTCGCAACCCGTGGCCAGGCCAGCACCATTAATCGCTCCCGCGGAAGCGCCTCCAATGATCGGAAAAGGATTGCCCTCGGTTCGGACGCGTTTTAGCTCGCCAATGCGCTTGAGAACACCGGCTTGATAAGCACCGCGAGCCCCGCCGCCCGTCATGACCAGACCGACCGCGTTCTCCATCGTCCTCCCTCCCTCGGCTGCACCCCAATTCAACCTCACTCGCTGCCCCTTAACCGTGACCAGACTCACCGTGCTGCGTGAAAAGAATTCGGGAATTCTGGCCGACTTTCTTCCGCGACCAAAATTGCGAGCGGGGCACGCACCATCCGGGAGTAATTCTTTGGGCTCGTGCGCACGTAACCAAGTTGGGAATTCTGTCCCACACAGTGTACTTTTTTGCATATCCGCCTCTTGACAGCCTTCAGATAAGTGGCAAGATAGCCTAAGCCGTTGATCCGGAACGTGGTTGTTCTTGGTCCGTGGCTTCAGGAATGGCCTCTTTCGTGCATTCCTGAAGCTACGGTAGTAGACTTTCTTGAAGGTTCCTGCCTTTTCCCAGGTCCACCCGAGCGGGCAGGCAAAATTTTTAGCTTTGTAACCGGTGTTCAGAACACTGGTGGGTAAGACCGGGTTATGAGGCCTCCGTACTCCGACGGGTCGGTGTTGTTTTCTTCCCTGCCAAAGTGGAAGGCGCCGTGGCACGAGTTCGTCCTGAGTTACGGAACCCAGGCGATCATCATCGCTATCGCAGTATGGATACCCGTTCTTCATCCCGAAATCATGGAGGGGCCGAAGAAGGACTACCACGCGATCGAGTTGGTACCCACGCCCGTCCCCGAAAATCATGCGCCGCAGCGGCAGTTGCCCAAGCCGGTCATGGACGCGATGCTCGATCCGCCGCCCGCAGCTCTGCGCCTGCCCGCTCCTCAGCCGCAGCCTAAAGTGCGAGTTGAAGACGCGCCGCTTCCCGAAGTAAAAATCGCGCCGAAAAAACCGGCGCCCGTGCCCACGACCGCTCCCGTGATGCCGAAGCAAGCGGTGCGAACCAACGTGTTTTCCACAGGAAGCTCCGCTCCGCAAACCATCGAACGCGCGCCGCAGCATGTACAAACGGGTGGCTTCGGCGACCCGAATGGTGTCCCCGCCCGTACAACTCAAACTCGTGCCGTCAACATCGCACAGGCAGGCGGATTTGATATGCCCACCGGTCCGGGATACGGCAATGGCACAGGCGGAGCGAACGGCGTGCGCGGAGTAGTCGCCAGCACTGGATTCGGCAGCGGCGTGGCTACCAGCAACTCTCGCGTCTCGTCCCCCGCCAGCGTGCGCCATGCGGGATTCGGCGACGCCGACGTGCCCGCTCCTCCCACGGTTCAATCGCATCCCGCGGCCCAGGCCGCCAAAGTGGTTCCGGCGGAAATCATCTCCAAGCCGGTTCCCAGCTACACGGATGAGGCCCGCACCAAGCGCATTGAGGGCGAGGTCTTACTCGAAGTGGTCTTTGAAGCATCTGGCAGGCTGCGTGTGGTGCGCGTAGTCCGGGGGCTCGGGCACGGTCTGGACGATGCAGCGGTTCATGCTGCTGAGCAGATCCGCTTCAAGCCTGCACTGAAAGACGGTCAACCCTCAGATTCAACGGCCGTCGTACACATCATTTTCCAATTGGCGTAATCGCTCCCAGAAGGTTCTTATGAGTATGGTTGGTTCGGGCTTGAGATTATTTCTCGTTCTTTTGGCCGGAAGTGTGGCGGCCGTAGCTCAGCAGTCGGCTCCATCTCCATCCGCGCCGCAGTCGGCAATCAGTCCTTCGGCCGCGCCCAGCGCTCCGAGCACTCCGCCCGCCGCGACCGTCGTGCCCTCCGTCAATCCGCCAGCCGCGGAAAGCGCTCCTCCCGCCGCCACCCTCGGCGAGGTCATCGACCGCGTGGTGCAGCGCGAACACTTTTTCATGGCGCAGATGCGCCACATGCATCCCTTGGTCGAGACCTACCTGCAGGATCTGAAGAATGATCCCAGTGGAAATACCTACCCGGTGAAGGACCGTTATTTCCTAGGCCGGCTCGACATGAGCGACGGCCCAGAAGACGTCTCGTTTGTCGGACAGCCCGGCTTCGGCCATCGCATGCTGCGCAAGCTTACCGGGCTTTACTCCCTGCAATTTCTGCCTCTGGGATTCGCCCAGATGGTGGTGCTGGATTCCGATTTCCAGAAGAGAAATTACAAGTTCAACTTCGTGCGTCGTGAATTTCTCGGCGAAGTTCGCTGCCTGGTGATCGATGTCCAGCCCCGGGAAGGCGACAAGACCATCCGCTTCCTGGGCAGGATCTGGGTGGAAGATCAGAACTACAACATCGTGCGCTTCAACGGCACGTATTCTCCGCAGCCCAAGGGAGCCAATTTCTTCTTCCACTTCGACAGCTGGCGTTTGAATTTGCGGCCGGACACCTGGCTGCCGGCGTATGTGTACACGGAAGAAGCCAACATGAAGACCGGGCTCTCCAAGACGCTTCACTTCAAGGCGCAGACGCGCCTGTGGGGCTACGATCTGAAAGGCTTGAACAAGAACGAGGAGTTCACGCAGATTCTGGTTGATTCTCCGCAGTCGGTGAGCGATCAAAGCGACGCCGCGGCCGACCCCAGCCCCATCGTCGCCGAACGCATGTGGGAAAAGCAGGCGGAAGAGAATGCCATCGAGCGCATGCAGAAAATCGGCCTGCTGGCGCCTCCCGGCGAAGTGGACAAGGTCATGGCCACCGTGGTCAACAATCTGCTGGTCACCAACAACATCGATCTGCAAACCGATGTGCACTGCCGCGTCCTGCTGACCTCTCCGCTCGAATCGTTCACCGTCGGCCATACTATCGTCATCAGCCGCGGCTTGTTGGATGTGCTTCCCGATGAGGCTTCCCTGGCCATGGTGCTGGCGCACGAGCTCAGCCACATCGTGCTGGGACATCCCTTCGATACCAAGCTCGCCTTCAACGACAAGCTCTTCTTCCCCGACGAGGAATCTTTCCAGCGTCTCGATTTCAAGCAGAGCCCCGCCGACGAAGAAGCTGCGGACACAAAAGCCCTGGAGTTGCTGAAGAACTCTCCCTACAAAGACAAGCTGGGCAGCGCGGGATTATTCCTGAAAGCTCTGCAGGAGAAGGCGCCGGACCTGCCCAATCTGATTCGTCCGCACCTCGGCAACCGGTTCGCTGGAGCCAAGAGCATCCGCATGTCGCCGCTGTTGTCGGCGGCGCCCGCGCTGGACCCCAAGCGCCTCGATCAGATCGCCGCTCTGCCTCTAGGCGGGCGCATCAAGGTCGATCCCTGGAGCGATCAGGTGGAGCTCTCCAAAGCCAAGCCGGTAGCTTTGACCTCCGCACGCGAAAAAATGGAGTTTGAGATTACTCCGTTCTTCCCTTACCTGACCCGGCTGTCGAACGGCGGCACCGAGAAAGCCGCGCTGAATGCCGCATCGCCCGACGCGACTCCGGCAAAATAATTTCTGGAAACGAAGTGGGGGGAAGAAAAAATCAGGAAGCGGTTCTCTCAGCGATCTCTGCGGAATTTCTCAGCGATCTCGCGGTTAAGATCTTTTTGCCGGGAAACGGCTGGGGAACAAAGCCCCTTTGCTATGTGAGAGTGAGTGGGCGCAGAGGGTCACGCGCAGCGATGGGCCACTTAGAAACTGCCGACTTCCCGGATCACCGCTTATTGGATCGAGCTGCCAACCTGGGAAAATACATTGTTGGCATTCGACCCGATGAGGCGAATCGTCCCTACTACGATTACCAGAATAACCGCCAGCATGACCGCATACTCCGCGATATCCTGGCCGCGCTCATCGTTCCAGAGCTGCTGAAGACGCTTTGCCACGAGGCTCCTTTTACCTTGCTCGCCCTTGCAATGCCCGTCTATCGATCATAGTGACACTTGCCCCAAGTCGATATGCAGGTAGACCCTTGTGGAAACTATAGTCTTCGCCGCCATACCGACCAATGGCACGAAAGTGCCACTGGTCGCCAGCAAACATCGTCCGAGTTTGGAGGTAATCAGGAGGCTGTTACGAAACTAATTGCCGAATGCGCACGCCGGGACAAACCAAGCTCCAGCCGCGACAGCGGCGGAATGTGACAACCCCGGCACGGGAAAGGGTGTGTATGAAAGCTGAATTCTCACAACGCCGGAGTAAGCGCCACACAAACCCAACCGCGTAGCAGCGACATGTGAAAGCCCGGCACGGAGGGCGTGTGTGAGAATCGAATCCTCGCAACAACGCCGGAGTCAGCGCCACACAAACCCAGCCGCGTAGCGGCGACATGTGAAAGCCCGGCACGGTAGTGCCGGGTGGCCGGAAGGAAAACAACCCGAGTCCGCTTTAGCGGACGGCACGAGTTTTGTAAACAGCCCGATCAGGCAATGCTTTTCAGCGGCAACGCCTGATTCACCGCGAACAGCGCGAGTTCGAGGCGGGTGGAGACTCCCAACTTGTCGAAAATGTTGCTGAGGTGATGTTTGACCGTATCTTCGCTGATCTTGAAATATTCCGCGATCTCTTTATTGGAATAGCCCGCCACCACCGCCGAAACAATCTCCAGTTCGCGCGGGGTCAGTCCGAATTTCTTTTGCCGGGCTTCCTCGTGCGACGATTGCATCAAGGTGCGCAGATACTGCACCAGGTTCGAGACGCTCTCGCGGCCCACCCAGTACTCGCCCGCCATCACCGTTTGAATCGCCTTCAATAAAAGTTGCGTCGCCGAATCTTTGAGCACGACGCCGCGCGCGCCCAGTTGCAGAGCTTCCACGATCTGGCTTTTTTCCGCGGCCGCGGTCAGCAGAATCACGCGCACCGGGCTGGCGTTCGCCGGCATACTCAAATCCCGCAGCGCTTCCAGTCCCGGATGCTTGGGCATCGCCAGATCGAGCAACAGAATGTCCGGCTTCAGTTGACGCGCCAGCTTCACCGCTTCCGCGCCATCGGAGGCCTCGCCCAGCACTTTGAAATCGGATTCTGCTTCCAGCAATCGACGCAGGCCATCGCGAAAAATCGGATGGTCGTCAGCGATCACCAGACGTACTTGCTGTGCTTTTCTAAAATTCATGCGCTACTTCCCCGTTCCGAGGCACGGTGATTTCCAGACGCGTTCCCTGTCCGGGATTTGATTCTACCGTGAGTTCGCCGGCAATCAAACGTACCCTCTCTTTTATGATCAGGGGCCCTTTGCCATTTTCTTCCATCTGGTCGTGATTGTAGCGGCCGGCAAACTCGAAGCCGCGGCCATCGTCTTCCACAATGAGGTTCCACTTCTCCCCATTCGAACTCAGCCGCACCAGCGCGTGCCGCGCCCCGCTGTGCTTTCTGACATTCACCAGGCTCTCCTGCACAATGCGCAGGATTTCCCGGCAGAGGCGCTGCGGCATATCCAATTCTTCCAGGTCGGTGACGAAGCGCGCCGTGATCCCAGTCTCGCGCTGAAAGCGTTCCACCGTGTCCCGCAACACTCCCAGCAGGCGGTCCGCATCCACGTCGATCGCCTTCATCTGCTGCATCAGTTCGCGCAGCTTCAACACTTCTTCGCGCAGCAGGCTTTGGATCCGCCCCAACTCCGCGCCGATGGGCACGTTGGCCTCGGCTTGCCGCCGGATGACGTCCACCTGCATTTCCACGGCGATTAACGACTGCACGGCGCCATCGTGCAGTTCCCGCGCGAAACGAGCGCGCTCGGCCGCCGAGCCCGCCGCCGCAGCCGGTGCAACAGGTAAACGTTATACACTGCCGGCCCGACTTGCCGGATCAGATCCAAGAGAAATCGCAATTCCTCCTGGGTCTCGCCGCGCCACAATGGATTGAAGAGAAATATCCTGCCCTGCCATTCGCCTCCGGAATGGAAAGCGACTGTGATGACGGCGTCGAACTTTTGCACCTCGCGCAATTGCGAAATGGAATCCAGATTCTCCCCAGGTACGCGCTGCCCAGCTTGATCGAGAGCGAAAGTCTTCCAGCCATCGCCGTCCGCCAGGCAGCAGCACACTTCCCCGGGGAAGTCGCTGAGATAGGTCTTTACATCGCGCGTCGCCGACTCCAGCCAGCGGAACTCCGGCGGCGCGTGTCCGACTGCCTTGCTCAATTCCCCCACGAACACGCGCTTGGTATGTTTTTCCTGCGAAGCAATCAGCACCCGCGAGGCTCCATACATGCTCATCAGTTCGCCAAAAATCTGGTTCATCGTTCCCGTCAGGCCGGCCTCGACTCGCACCCGCGACAGAGTCCCCGTCACCACCGCTTTCTCGGCCCGCAAGCGTTTCTGCTGTTCCGCCAGATAGCCCAAGAGCAGGCCCATGATGATCAGGTAGATGGAGAGGATGAAAAGACGCTGCGGTTGGAAGTCGCGAACACTAGCCCGCACGCCGCTGAGCAGTCGCTCCAGCACTGGGTCTGCCGGCCCCAGTCGCAGGTGGAGAACAATGAGGTTGCCCGCCCATAACAGCGCCACTTCCGCCGCAGCCGTGCCCAGCGTTTCCCAAAGTCCCCAGCGGTAGGCGGCCGCGGCCAGCACAAAAAAGAAGAAAAGAAAAAAACGGCTTCCCGAGCCCGCGGCGAAAACCGAGATCAACGCCGGCCACACTACGTCTCCCGCATGCACAAAGAGGCGAAAGCCGGAAGTGGACTGCTGCCGCAACCGCAACAGCATCATGACAACCACGCCGTGCACCAGGTAAAACCCGAGCAACGCGGTCGCAATCGGGGCATGACCGACCTGCGCCGGATCCATGTAAATCGCGGCCAGCGCGGACACCGCGAGAAACACTCTCGCCGTCGCCAGCCAGCGCTCAGTGCGCCGGGTCTCCTCCGGATCTGGCGGGATTCTCAATCTCCAGGATTGTCGGTAGCGCTCAACGCGACGATGCAATGGAGTCGCTCTCCATGAAAATGGCGGCTATGCCGCATATTATTGAATAAGAAAAGCTTAGGGACAAGTAAGTAGTAGATGACTTTGAATTTTAGATATCGCCTATCGCGGGGTCATCCCGAAAGCCGGCGCCTTTCAGTCGGCTGAAGGATCTCACTTGCTCAGACTTCATGGGTGGGAGGTCCCTCCTTCCGCCTGAAAAGCGGCTCCGGTCGGGATAACTCCAACTCCGAACGGTTCTAAGGCTCCGACCCTACCTCATAGCCTGCCGCGAGGTTACCACAGTAACCAATGGCCGGCGCGCGTTACCATCTAGAATGAGGTCCGAGGTCGCGTCGTCTTTGGGCAAACGCTCCAAAATCTGGCTGGCGGCGGCCGCCGGCATGACAGCAGCGTTCATGCTTGCCGCCCTGACCCTGCCGCGATCTTTCGGCCTGACCATCTTCAGCGACTTCACGCAATGCTTGCTGCTGCTGTCGGGCGCCGCCGCCTTCATTCCGCTCACCCGTGCTTCGCAGGGCCGCATGCGTCTGTTCTGGGCGCTGATCACTCTCGGCATCGGGTTTTGGCTGGCCTACCAGATCTATTGGACGTATTACGAGGTGCTGCTGCAGCAGGATGTGCCCGACCTCTGCGCCTGGGACATTGTTCTTTTCCTGCACATCGTGCCGCTGATGGCGGCGATCGGG
This sequence comes from uncultured Acidobacteriota bacterium, assembly GCA_963763795.1. GTDB lineage: Bacteria > Acidobacteriota > Terriglobia > Terriglobales > Acidobacteriaceae > Sulfotelmatobacter. The sequence goes on from CAVXPP010000002.1 coordinate 150,986, forward strand.
CTTCGTCCGCACGTCCCCCGCGACGAATATGCCGCCCGCGTGGGCCGGCTGGATTTCACGCTCCTGGTCGTCTGGTGGATTTATCTCTACGTTCTGCTGGTTATGCCCTGGCAGTATGTTGTGCCGGATATCGAAGCCTACAACCGCAATCTGAATCTGGCCTACAACACCGAGAAAATCGCCTACCTGACCGGTCTGGTGGCGTGCTGCATCCTGAGTAAGGGCGAATGGAAAAAGCTCTACGCCTTCCTGTTCGGCATCGGCCTCTGCTACTCCACCAGTTCCACGCTCGCCAACTGGGCCATCGCCCGCGGGGCCTATTACAGCGGTAGCCTGTACGACATTCCCCTGGTGGCGGCGATGGGATGCCTCACCTGGGTTGGCCTGCGTACAAAGTTAGCGAAGCCGGAAGCCGATGCGCCCGGAGCAGCCTCCTCCTACGGCGTCTGGATCGCACGCTGCAGCATGATCGCGGTCTTTTCTCTGCCCTTGTTCGCCGGGTGGGTGCTCCTCGACGGCCAGGTTCCCGCCGGCATCCGCGTCTTCCGTTTGACGCTCACTTTGTGCGCCGCATTCTCCATGGGCGTCCTGGTATTTGTGCGCCAGCAGATGCTCGATCGTGAACTCTACCGGTTGTTGAGTTATTCGCACGATTCCTTCGACGGTCTGAAACGCCTGCAGGCGCAGATCCTGCAATCGGAAAAACTCGCCTCCATCGGACAACTGGTCGGCGGCGCCGCTCACGAACTCAACAACCCGATCACCGCCATGCTGGGATATTCCGACCTGCTGTTGAGCACTGCGCTTACCGCGGAGCAGAAGCCGTTGGCGGCGAAGATCGGACAGCACGTGCGCCGCACGAAATCGCTGGTGGCCAGCCTGATCAGCTTTGCCCGCCAGTCTCCTTCGCCCAGGACGCCTCTCGATCTGAACACTCTGGCGCGCACGGCCGTGAAACTTACTCAGCCGCAATGGGAGGCGCTGGAGATTGACGTCCGCATGCAACTCGATTCCAGCCTGCAAAAAGTTCTGGGCGACTCGAACCAGTTGCTGCAGGTTTGCCTGCAGATGCTCGCCAACTCCCTGCACTTGCTGGCCGAGCGCGAGGGAGGGATCGTGAACGTCACGACTGAAAGCCAGCGAGGCGTCTGCGTGCTGCAGATCTCCACTCCCGGCGCGCCTTCCACCAACGCCGATAGCAGCGCTCCTGCGGTAGATGCCGACACCGAAGATGGTTTGGCTCTCAGCGCTTGCCAGGGAATTCTGCAGGAACATCACGGGCAGCTTCTGCGGGAATACGGCCAGGATGGGGCGATGCTGTTGCGCGTCGAACTCCCGGCCATCGATCCCCTCACCTCCACGGGGATGGAATCTAAGACGCCGGCGCTGTGGCAATCTCAACCGTTCGCTTAAGTTGTCCGCAGGCGGCGTAAATGTCGCGTCCGCGTGGACGCCGGATGAACGCAGGAATTCCCGCCTGCCGCAGAACCGCTTGAAAGTTCGCGACCCGCTCCGCGCTCGGAGTCGTAAACTCAATTCCCGGCCCCGGATTCAGCGCGATCAGATTCACTTTGCAGCGCACGCCGCGCAGTAACTCGGCCACTTCCTTCGCGTTCTCGGGCGCGTCGTTCACGCCGCCGAGCAGCACGTATTCAAACGTGACCCACTCGCGATTGCGCAGCGGGTACGCCTTCGCGGCCGCCATCAGCACTTCGAGATTCCATTTTTTGTTCAGCGGCATCAACTGCGTGCGCAGCGCGTCGTTCGACGCGTTCAAAGAGATCGCCAGCTTTGGCCGGACCTTCTCCGCCGCGAAGTCATAAATGCGCGGCACGATGCCAGCCGTCGATACCGTCATCCGCCGTTCCGCGATGCCGACTTCCTCCACCAGCAATCTCGCGGCTTTCACAAAATTGTCGTAGTTGAGAAACGGCTCGCCCATTCCCATGAAAACCAGGTTGATGCGATCCTCGGGCGGCGAAACTTTCTGATCTTTGAGCACCGCGCAGACTTGTCCCACGATCTCGCCCGCAGTCAGATTGCGTTTCACGCCCAACAGCGCCGTCAGGCAGAACTGGCAATCCACGGCGCATCCCACCTGGCTGGAAATGCAAATCGTCGAGCGCCCCTGATTCTGTCCCTGGCGCGAACGCTGATTCGGTTGAAGATGATTCGGCTTCTGATCCTGTACTTCGGCGAAGCGTTCCGCCTGATCCCCGGCCTCGCTTCCGTCTCCCGCTTCCCCGCCGTCGCCCTCCGGCATCCACACGGTCTCGACGCTGTGGCCGTCGGCGAATTGCATTAAATAGCGGACTGTGCCGTCCTGCGAGACGAATTGCTTCTCGATCTTGGGGAATCCAATCGACGCTTCCTGTTCTGCCAAACGCTGTCGCACCGGTTGCGGCAAAGTTGAAATCTGCTCGATCGACTCCAGCCGCTGGCGGTAGACCGCATCCAGAATCTGGCTGGCGCGATAGGCCGGCTCGCCCAGGCTGTCCATGAGCCTAACCAGTTCCGGCCGGTCCAGCCCCAGCAGCGTATTTTGCAAAACGTTCCCCATAAAATAGGTCAGTGAATCTATTGTAGGTCTGCCGACGAACGGCCCGCATCCACTCAGCGCAGCTTTGGCGATCAACCCTAACTGAATGATTTTAAACGGTTAAACTATTCTCGCACACACCTCTGGCGTATGTCAGAATAGAAATACCCTTTTTCTTCCGCCAGTCGAATGGGGTTCCGAGAGACTGGCCGCGGGCACGACGCAAACCATGACTCAGGAAGTGCGCAATATTCGTCGTCAAAAACTGCCCAACGGGCTGACCATCATCACCGAGCAGATGCAGCACATCCGCTCGGCATCGATTGGCGTGTGGCTGCAGACCGGCTCGCGCGATGAAGCTGCCGAATGGAACGGCATCTCGCACTTCATTGAGCACATGGTTTTTAAAGGAACGAAGCACCGCACCGCGGAAGAAATCGCCCGCCAGGTCGACTCCTTCGGCGGCAACATGGACGCCTTCACCGCCAAAGAGTGCATCTGCTTCAACGTGAAGGTGCTCGACGAGCATGTGCCCACGGCGCTCGATATTCTCAGCGACCTCGTCCTGAACCCGGTGTTCGACGCCTCCGACATCGCGCGCGAACGCGGCGTGATTCTCGAAGAAATCAAGATGGACGAGGATAATCCCGATTATCTCGTCCACGAAATCTTCACGCAGAATTTCTGGAAAGATCATCCGCTGGGCAAGCCCATTCTCGGCACCAAAGAGACGGTGAAGCGCTTCGAGCGCGATCCGGTGTTGGACGCCTACGCGCACCGCTTTGCGCCGGGCAACATCATCGTGTCGGCGGCCGGCAATCTCGATCACGACAAGTTCGTCGAACTGGTCACGCGCCACTTCGAACACATGAAGCCGATGTCGAACGGCTTCCATTCTTCGAAGCCCAAGATCGTTTCCCGCATCATTCTGCGCAACAAGAAAGCTCTCGAGCAGGTGCAACTATGCATCGGCGTGCCGGCGTATCCGATCGCGCACGAGAAGCGCCATGCCGGATACATTCTCAACACCGTGCTCGGCGGAGGCATGAGCTCGCGCCTGTTTCAGAACATCCGCGAACGTCAGGGACTCGCCTATTCCATCTATAGCGATCTGAATCCGTATCGCGATACCGGCTGCCTGGCGGTGTATGCCGGAACTTCGCTGGCCTCAGCCGCCAAAGTGGTGCAGTCGGTGGTCAGCGAATTCCGCAAGCTCAAGAGCGAACCGGTGCCCGAAGAAGAACTGCGCCGCTCCAAAGCGCAACTCAAAGGCAGCCTGATGCTCTCGCTCGAATCAAGCACCTCGCGCATGTCGAATCTGGCTCGCCAGGAAATGTACTTCGACCGCTTCTACGATCTCGATGAATTGATTGAGAAAATCGAGGCGGTCACCGTGGAAGACCTGACCACTCTGGCCAACGAGTTCTTCCAGACCGAAGCCGTGGCCGTCACCGCCCTGGGAAACCTAAACGGGTTGAAGCTGACCCGCGACCAGCTCGCCTGCTAGACGCACTCTAGAAATTCGCAAGCCGATCATTTCATAGCCACATGCGCGATATTGTACGTACATTGATGTACGTATATGGCAATTTTCGAGCGGCATGCGGCGCCCAAAACGCCTCGCTATCGCTACTGGAATACGCTTTGCCGGGCCGGAAACGGCCCTGGCGCGAACGATCGTCTCCCGGGACAAGCAAAAGGCGGCGGCGGCGTGGGATTTCGCCTCCTAAGGGCTCCTATGAGCCGCTACGACATTTCAAGCACTTACAGCTAAAACCTTAACCACGAAGGATGCGAAGGTACACGAAGAAAAAACAGAAGGCAGGCGGGGTCCTTCGTGATCCTTCGTGTCCTTTGTGGTTCAGGGTTTCCTGCGGTTCATCCGGAGCGCGCAGGAAGCATTTTTCTTCTTTCCTGTAACTTCCCGTGGTGCCACTCATCCCATCTTCACCCGCAGGTGAGAACTGCTGGCACAAAAATCGAATCCTCATTTTTAAGGAGAATCCTATGAACAAGCTTTTGAGCCATTTGTCGCTGGTTTGTGTTCTGGCCGCTTCCATGACAGCTCTAGCGCAGGACCAGATGAAGCAGGACACCATGAAGCAGGACGACGCCCAGCACGACACGATGAAGAACGATCAGATGAAAAACGATTCCATGAACAAAGACCAGAAGAAGGCGAAGAGCAAGAAGGCCAAGAAAGATCAGATGAAGAAGGACGATATGAAGAAGGACGACATGAAGCACGACACGATGAAGAACGATCAGATGAAGCACAACTAGCGGGGCGGGTGGAGCGGGTTCGTATCAGGGCATGCTGGAAGGTTCGTATCAGGGCATGCCTTCAGGCATGCCGCACTGACGAAACAAGAAACCGGCTCTAGCCGCTGTGCACGAACGCTCGCTTTTCCCTCGCGGGGCGGAGGAATGCGTCCGCCCCTACATTTATTTCTAGTGCTCGCCGCCAGGTTCGTCCGTGTCTGCGTAGGCCTCTCCCTCCGACTCCAACGAAATCGTTCCCAAATCCGCCGTCTGCAGGTATTTCCGCATACAGCGCACGCATGGGACATAGCCCTGCTCGATCGCCTCTTTGGCCGTCAGGGTTCGCTCTTTGTCTTTGTTGTGGATGAACGGACAGCCCGGCACGTGAAAGTCTTTCGCGTCGGCGGACACCACCACCAGCATCCCGGGAGGAATGTCGCGGCCCGGCTGCGCATGTTTCGACAATCGCGGGTGCGGAACGGCCACCGAATTCGCTATTCTCACGCCCCCCGCAATTAAAAAAAACGCGGCGACAGGGACAAGCCATGCCGACCAGGTCGACCATCCGCGGCCGCGCGCGCTCCGCGCCAGCCTGCGTTCCAGCCTTCGGCCAAATCCCGAGGGGACATCGATCATGCGCTCGTCGCTATACAGCTGAATTACATTTCTCGTTCCCTCCAGCACCGAAACGCATTTCTTGCAGGTGCAGAAATGCTCATCCATCGCGGCGCGCAGGGCGGCATCGACGTCGCCTTCCAGATAATTCGAGATTTCGCGCCACACCTGTTCGCAGTTCACGTTCACCATGGCTTCGTTCCCTTCTCGAAAGGCACGCGGCTGAACCAGCCTTGCTCCCACCCTCCGGCGAGCAGATCGCGCAACATCAGCCGCGCCCGCAGCAGCCGCGTCTTCACCGCAGCGACGGAAATGCCCAGCGCTTCGGCCGTCTCCTGAATGTTCAACTGCTCCATATCGCGCAGAACGAAAACTTCGCGGTACTTGCGGTCGAGCGAGGCCAGCGCCTCGGCCAGTTTCAGCCGCACTTCTTTGCGCTCCAGCGCTTCGGAGGGAATCTCGCGCCAATCGGCGAAGTCGCGCGGCGTGTATTCGCCTTCGTCATCGCGGTGATCGTCGATGCCCTCCACCATGCCCTTGCGCTCCCTTCGCCGCCGCATCAGCGCTTCGTTGACCGTAATCTGAATCAGCCAGGTACTGAAACGCGCCTCGGCGCGAAACTGGCGGATGTGGGCCAGCGCCTTCAACATGGCCTCCTGCGCCACATCCTCGGCGTCGCTCTCGTTGCGCAGGATGGCCAGCGCCGCGGCATACACTCGCCGTTCGTAGGGCCGCACCAGTTCGTAGAACAACTCATGCTCACCGCGCTGCACGCGGGCGATCAGATCCTGCTCGCGCGCTGTGCCCGCCTGCGCCGGGTTGCTCAAAACCAGGTTCGGATCGGCCATGCTTTTGCCCGTCGTCGCGTCGCGTCAGTATTCCGGATCCTTCTTCCAACCCGTCAGCATGGAAACGAAATTGTTCCAGCCGTGCAGAAGCACCATCACCAGATGCCCGAAGACGAAGGCCAACATCGCCCACATCACCAGGAAATGCCACAACCGGGCCCAGTGAAATCCGCCCATCAGCCACGCCAGCCACGAGAACTGCACCGGCTTCCAGATGGACAGACCGGTCAGCACCGAGAGCACGCCCAGTACGATCGCGGTTGTGTACGCGTGCTTCTGTAGCGGGTTGTAGGCTTCGCGCTGCTCCGGCTTCGGACCGAAAAAGAAATAATGACGGACCATCGGCCAGACGCCGGGAACATCGCGCCGGGTGAACAGGACCTGCCGGTAGTTGCCGCTGAACAGCTGGTAGCCGAGGTAGACAAGGCCGGTCGCGAGGTAAATCCACATGAAGGTCAAATGCCACTGCAGCGCGCCGCCTAGCCACCCGCCGAGGGCGAGCGATCTCGGCCAGTTCAGCAGATCCTTCTGCGGGATCTTCGCTCCGAAGCTGGGGAAGGCGCGAAAAATCTGCAGCCCGCTGCCCACCAGCACAAACAGCGAGATGGCATTAAGCCAGTGGCAGAGCCGCACCACCAGCGGATGCTCGTACGCTGCGCGTCCGACGGATTTGGTCTCGTCGCCGGTCGTGCGGATGATCTCAACTATCGTGCCGCTCATACAGTCTCCGAAATTGTTGAATGATGATTGTTGATTGTTGAATAAAACCTAGTCGAGCAGGATGTTTTCATTCAACAATCAACAATCAAAAATCAAACTATTGCTCTATAGTCCGTAAAACGACGAATATCCCTGATCTTCCCAATAGCCCACTTTGTCGAGAACATTCGTTACTTTCAGGTCGGTCAGATATTTCGCCTGCTTGTAGCCGATTTTCGTGGGCACGTTCAGACGCAGGGGCGCGCCGTGCTCCCGGGTCAGCGGCCGGTCGTACATTTCGTAGCAGAGCAGCGTTTGCGGATGCAGTGCCGTCGCCATGTCGAGCGACTCGTAGTAGTCGTCGGCGCAGGCTACGGTGATGAATTTGGCCGATGTGTCGGCGCCAATCAGGTTTAGAAAATCCGACAGGCGCGCGCCGCCGAAGCGGCCAATGACATCCCAGCCTTCGACGCATACGTGGCGTGTGTTGTGGCGCACGGGGGGCAGGGCCTGAATCTGATGCAGTTTGTAATCGCCGGGCTTCTCGACCAGGCCGCTCACGGTGAGCGTCCAATTTTCGAAAATTACGCCGGGATCGTCCACGTCGTAATCGTTGATGGGGAACTTTTCGAAGGGGGTCAGCTCGGAATCGGAAAACGTGGGAGCCAGATGTCCGCGCCGGAACAGCCGCGCCGACATCCAGTCACTGAAGCCGAGGCCTTTTTTCAGCAGCGCATCCTGCACGCCGGGAATGGCACACGCTCCCAGGACGAGCACAGGCGCCACCTTCAGCAGTTCCCGGCGCGACAGGCGGGCGAGTTGAGGCTCGCGGAGTTCTACGACCTTGTTTGGCCTGCTCACGGGGCGAACGGATGGCTTGGTGTCCGGCGCTTCCGCCGGTTCAGCCGCACGGTCCGGCTTGGCCTGCTGCCTTTCGCCGGAATCGGGCTTGGGATTGTCTGGCTCCATAGAAGGCGTATCCCCGGACGTTCTCCATCATGGGATTCGTAGAATTTCAGAAAGTTACGTCACGATATCACGAGGGCGATAAAGCGGCCGGCTGGGTCGGCAAGATCCCGACGGTCGGGTCGTGGCGCGAGGCCTCATCCTGGGCGGAGCCACCTTTCAGGCGCAGCGAAGAGCCTGCGCCGAGCACTCATGGGACACTGGCCCACCGAAGCCCGAAGCGAATGAAGCTCCAGCGCATCTTGTTGAAAAGACTGGATGCGCAAATGGATCTTCGACAGAGCGCGGTCGCGGAGATCTCCTGGGAGTCACGCATTCGCTGCTCGCGAGACCCCTCCCTCCGCCCGAAAAGCGGCTCCGGTCGGGATGACCCCAACTCTTAAGAGTTCTGGATTTCAAACTGAGACACTACCGATGGCAGGTTTTGCTGGTTTTTCCGCTTGTTTTCAGGGCATACTGTTGCGCAACAGTTTTTCCCCCAAGAGACCTGATCCCCCTGAGAGTTATCATGATCGAGTCTAAAACCGTTCTTTCCCGAGACGACCGCACGTTCCTGGACTCGGCGCAGTCGCAGACGGAGCACGCCGAAAGGCAGCGCCGCATGATGGCCGCCGCTTTGGGTTTGCTGGTGATCGGTCTGGTCAGCGTACTTTATCTGGAGCGAGATTTCTGGTTTTCCACAGAAGAGGAAGCGCAGACGCAGTCCGCGGCCGTCGACGCCTCGGCCGCAGCAGCGAGCCAGAAATCCGCAGGGGCATCCCACAACAAAAAACATTCGCGTTCCCAGTCGAACGGTGCCGTCGACGCCGTCGAGGCCAGCGATCTTGGCGCAGTCACGGCCACCCGGACGGTGCTGCCACCGATGCAAGTGGAAGTCATCGCCAGCACCTATCGCCGCACAATTCATCCCGGCACCAACTCGGTGATGATCGATCTGCGAAACGGATCCGCATCATCGCCGCCCGTGGCAGCCGTGCCGCAATCTGACGCTGCCCGGAACGATTCCGGCGAAACGGCGCCAGCGTTACCAGCAACGCTGCCGAGAGAGCAGCAGTATCCTCGGAAACCACCAGTGCCGTGACCCATTCTGTGGTCCCCGCTTATCCCACGCTGGCGCGCCAGATGAAGGTGCAGGGCAAGGTCGTTCTTGAAGCCATGATCGACCGGGACGGCCAGATTCAGGATCTTCAAGTAGTCAGTGGTCCGCCGATCCTTGCCGGCGCTGCTGAGGAAGCCGTGAAGAAGTGGCGTTTCAAGCCGCACTTCAAGGGCACGGAAGCGGTCGAGACGCAAACCAAAATCACGGTCAATTTCACGATTTCAACTAACTGAATGGTTGCGGAGGGTCCGCATGCATTCGCTGCTGGGAAATCGCTGGCAAAATTTCCTCGTCCGACAACGGCGCAGGGCGCCAATCGTCTTCGGATGCGCCGGGATTCTGTTACTGCCCTGCAGCGGGAGGCAATCTGGCATGGCTTTTCGAGCGCATCCACAAACGCAAAGCGCAGGCCTTAGCATTTCGAGCTCCAGTTTCTCCAATGGCGGGGAGATTCCGAAGAAGTTCACCTGCAGCGGCGTCGATGTCTCGCCCGAACTCAGATGGACCGAACCTCCGGCGGGAACCAAAACGTTCGCGCTGCTGGTCGACGATCCTGACGCTCCGGCGGGAAATTGGAATCATTGGGCGCTGTGGAATCTTCCGGCGAGCGCGCGCTCTCTTCCCGAGGGCGTGAGCAAATCTCCGCATTTGCCGGATGGAACCGAACAGGGCCTGAACGACTTTCGCAAGATCGGATACAACGGGCCGTGCCCGCCCGCCAACAAACCCCACCACTACCATTTCCAGCTCTTTGCCCTGGAGACGAAGGTGAGTCTGAACGGGGACGCGGGCAAGCCCGAACTCGAAGGCGCGATGAAAGGCCACATTCTGGCGCAGGCGGAGTGGACGGGAACGTTCCACCGCTGACCGCTGGAAAATGTCGACCGCGGCAAATTCTCGCCCCAAAATAACGAGCGTCCTGAACCCTTTCGAGTCCAGGACGCCCGGGCAGCCCTCCCCCAGAACTGTCACCCATGAAAATAAAATGGGGGCGGGAGTCTGCCTATGGCACTTCTGGGCCATGCCCCCCACCAAAGTGCCATACGGTTATGACCCTTGAATTTATGTGGTTTCCTACGCTGGCGAGCGGCCCGAATCCCCCGTTCCGGTGAAGTCTCCGGAGAATTCCGCCGATGAGGACTATGAGCGCGGAGTGCGCCACGCCATCGTATGTCTGCTCTGAGCGATCCCGAAATCTGCCGCAACATTCTGGAGAGCTTGCCGACCGGGATGTGCGTGATCGACATGCAGAAAAAAATCGTGTTCTGGAGCGACGGCGCGGAACGCATCACCGGCCATTTGCGGCATGAGGTCATCGGCCACTCCTGCGTGGGAGAGGCGCTGCTGCACTGCGATCATCCGGGCTGCGAGTTCTGCAGCGAGGACTGTCCCCTGGCCCGCGCCATCAAGACTGCGCACCCGGCCGAGGCCACAGGATTTCTGCATCACAAGGCGAGACACGAAATTCCCGTCTGCATGCGCGCGGTACCCATCCACAACCAACGCGGTTCGATCATTGGAGCCGTCGAAACCTTTGAGAACCTGCAGGCAGCGCCCAGTCCGGATGATCGGGACGCGACGCGGCAAATACCGGATTTGACCGATGCCGTCACCGGAGTCGCGAGCCGGGCCATGACGCTCTCACACCTGCGGCAGACGATGACGACGTACACCAAAGTGCAAGTTCCTTTCGCCGTGTTCTTTTTCCGGATCGAAGGCCTACCTCATTTCCGTGCCAGCCTGGGGCTGGAAGCCGCGTCGTCGTTGCTGCGCGTGGTGGCGCGCACTCTCGAAAGCAGCCTGTGGATCACGGATTTCGTGGGGCGCTGGACGGACGATCAGTTTCTGGTGATTCTTGGAGGCTGCCGCGAGCAGGCTCTGGGCAGCGTGCGCGAGCGCGTCCGCCGCAGCCTGGCGGGAGAAAGCATTGAGTGGTGGGGAGAACGGCGATCCCTGCCGGTTTCGATCGGACAAGCGATCGTGCAACCTGAGGACAGCGTAGAAATGGTGCTGGAGCGGGCGCAGAAATCATTGGAGGCCGCATCCGCTTGCCGCGCGCGGGCAGCGCAGAGCTCATCGGCGGGGAGTTAGGAATGTTTGCGATTGTCGGCATTCTCATCGTCTTCGGTTGTGTGGCGGCCGGATATCTGATGGAGCATGGCAACATCCGCGTGCTGATCCAGCCTGCCGAACTGCTCATCATTGGGGGCGCTGGGCTGGGCACAGTGCTGGTGGCCAACCCGCTGCACATCATCAAAAAAATTCTAGGCGGAATCGGCGGAGTGTTTGGATCGTCGAAGTTCGGCAAACAGACCTATATCGATACTTTGAAAATGATGTACGACCTGCTCAACAAGGCGCGCAAAGACGGATTGATGGCGCTGGAAGCCGACGTGGAAGAACCGGAGAAGAGCGCGGTGTTCTCGAAGAATGAGGCGTTTCTGAAGAACCATCACGTTTGCGATTTCGTCTGCGACTCGTTGCGCATGGCGATCACCGGGGTCGACGCTTTTGATCTCGATCAGATGCTCGACCTGGACCTGGAAGTGCTGCATCACGACGCCACCGAGCCCACCACGGCGCTGAGCACTATGGCCGATTCCCTGCCCGGTCTCGGCATTGTGGCGGCGGTGTTGGGAGTGGTCATCACCATGGGCGCACTGGGAGGCCCGCCGGAAGAAATTGGACATAAAGTGGCGGCGGCTCTGGTGGGGACATTTCTCGGCATCCTGCTGTGCTACGGCCTGGTCGGTCCGATTGCGGCGAACATGGCGAAAGCGGCGGCGGAGGAGCACGCGTTTCTCTACGTGCTGCGCGTTCTGATGGTGTCATTTCTGAAAGGCACGGCGCCGATCATGGCGGTGGAAGTGGCACGGCGGGCCGTGCCCGGCCACGTGCGGCCCTCGTTCAAAGAGTTGGAGCAAGCCTGCCGTAACCGGGGAGGAGAGACCGCGGCGGCCGCCGCAGCAGGCTCTTAGATCGTCTCCGGCGCAGGAATTCTATGGAAAAAACGCGCCCTATCATCATCCTCAAAAAGAAAGGCGGACATGGCGGCCATCACGGCGGCGCGTGGAAAGTTGCCTACGCCGACTTCGTGACCGCGATGATGGCGCTCTTCATCGTTCTCTGGCTGCTCAACTCCAGCAAGCAGGTGCAGGTAGCGGTGGGCGGATATTTCAAAGATCCGACGGGAACCTCGAAAAAAGTCGGTTCGAACATGGCGGGCGGGGGAGAAAATTTCATCCTCACACGCGACAACATGCCGAAACTGAAAGACCAATTGCAGCAGGCCATGCGGCAAATGTCAGACTTCGAAAAGCTCAAGAGCCACATCGACATGACGGTGACTGCCGAAGGTCTGCGGATCGAGCTATCGGAATCCGCCAGCGGCACGTTCTTTGACAGCGGCAGCGCCAAGCTCAATACCGACGGAGCCGGACTCCTCGGCACTCTGGCGCAGGAATTAGGCAAACTTCCCAACAAGATTTCCATCGAGGGCCACACCGACTCGCAGCCCTACGCGCCCAGCGCGACGTATGGTAATTGGGAACTTTCCGCGGATCGCGCTAATGCGGCGCGGCGCGTGATGCAAGCCAGCGGGATCCGCGCCGATCAGGTGATGCAAGTCCGCGGCTTCGCCGACCAGCGTTTGCGCAAGCCCGAGGCTCCGCTCGACCCGGCCAACCGCCGCATCTCGCTCATCGTGCAATACACTCCGAAAAATGATGACGATGACGAAACGAAGCCAAGCGAGACGCACGCGAGCGAGAGTGGCAAGAGCGAGCCGTCCTCTGCTTCTTCCTCTTCGGCCGCGCCCGAAAAATCTGCGGTGAAATAGCCACTCAGCCGACTGAGGTATCTCCTTTCCTCTATCTTCGTGGGTAAGAGATCCCTCCCTCCGCCTGAAGACCGGCTCCGTTCGGTATGACGCCCACTCTTAGCGATTGAAATAACTTTACAATCTCTCTCCGTTCGCAATCGCGTGTGAGTTGTATAATCCCCGGTTGATTTTCCCGCAGAAACGAATCATCCAGGAGCCAATTATGAAGAGGTCCGCAGCATCGGTCTGCTCGCTCGTGGTCATGCTGTTGTGCATTCCCGCCGCGTGGTCACAGGAACGGCAGGAGAAGGTCGATCTGGAAACGATTACCCGCATTCGTAACGAAGGCTTCCACCACTCGCAGGTGATGGAACTGGCTTCGGGGCTGATGGATTCGATCGGCGAGCGGCTCACCGGATCTCCGAACATGAAGCGGGCCAATGAGTGGACCCGCGACAAACTCACCGAAATAGGGCTCAGCAATGCGCACCTAGAGGCGTGGGGTCCGTTCGGGCGAGGATGGGCCAACCAGTATGTCAACGTGCGCATGACCGCGCCCGATATCACGCCTCTGATCGCCTACGCGAAGGCCTGGACGCCCGGGACGAACGGAGTGGTCGCGGGGAAATGCATTCGCGCCAATATCGAAAAGAGGGAGGATTTTGAAAAGTATCGCGGGAAACTGGCGGGCATGATCGTGATCTTGGGGCCGGATGCGGAGGTGAAACCGATCACCGAGGCGCCGTTCAAACGCCTCAACGACGACGATCTGGCCAAGATCGGCGAATATCAGATTCCCGGAGAGCACCCGCCGTTCCGCATCTCGGAGATGCTGCGGCGGCGACAGTTCATGAAAGATCTGAATCAGTTCTTTGCCGATGAAAAAGTTCTGGCGGTGATCGACCACAGCCGCGGCACCGAGGGCGGCGGCACGGTCTTTGTCCAATCTGGAGGGTCGTACAAAGCGGGTGAAACCACAACCGTTCCGCAACTCACCATGGCTTCAGAACATTGGAGCCGGATCGCCCGCTTGCTGGATGAGAAACAGGATGTGACTCTCGAAATGAACGTGACCAACACGTTCTATGACGACGATCCCATGCAGTACGATACCATCGCCGAAATTCCCGGCACCGACAAGAAAGACGAAATCGTGATGCTCGGCGCCCACCTCGATTCGTGGCACGCGGGCACGGGAGCGACCGACAACGGCGCGGGCACGATCGTCATGATGGAAGCGGTTCGCATTCTGAAAGCGCTCGACATCAAGCCGCGGCGGACTATCCGCATCGGCCTGTGGAGCGGCGAAGAGGAAGGACTGCTGGGCTCTCAAGGCTACGTCGAGAAACACTTCGGCTCGCGCCCGCCGATGGAAGATCCCCACATGAAAGGCATGCCCACGCTGTTGCGTCGCGAGGCGGGACCGGTCACGGTGAAGCCGGAGCAGGCCAAGATATCCGGCTATTTCAATGTGGATAACGGCTCGGGAAAAATTCGCGGCGTCTATCTGCAAGAGAATGAAGCGGTCGCGCCGATCTTCGAAGCGTGGATGAAACCGTTCAAAGATCTCGGCATGACCACGCTGACCATGCGCAATACGGGAGGCACCGACCATCTCTCGTTCGATGCCGTTGGCATTCCGGGATTTCAATTCATACAGGATCCGATCGAGTACGAGACCCGCACGCATCACTCGAATATGGACGTGTACGACCGCCTGCAACCGGAGGATCTCAAGCAGATTGCCGTGATCGTCGCCAGCTTTGTTTACGAGACGGCCATGCGCGACCAGATGCTGCCGCGCAAGCCGATCGACAATTCCGTGCCGAAGCCGGCGGACAGGTAGAAGGAAAAATCAGAAGCGGTAACTGATACCGATGGAGGGCTCGGCGCTGTGGGTGATCGAGTTGGTGCTCAACCCGCCAAATCCAAAATTAGGCGGCGAGTAGACCAGGCCTCGGTACTCCGCTCGAAAGAAAAAATTGTTTTGCAGAGGATAGTTGATTCCCACTCCGTAGACGAACGCTCCCTTCCCCTGAGTCTGCGCTCCGCTTATGTAATTGAGCTGGTTTCCGCTGGGAGCGAACAGCACCATGCCTCCGCCGACCAGCATATAAGGAGTGAACTTTTTAGGGTGGGCGACGTTGACTATCAAACCGAGCGTGACCTGGTGAACTTGAGACTCGATATGAAAGGCTTGTGAGGTCAGTAAATATTTTTGCGTGTCGCGGGCGAATCCATAGGCCAATTCCGCGGCAATGTTCGGACCAAAATGATAGCGATACGTTGCCAAGGCACCGCCGCTCTGCGTGGCTTTGTAGGAAGTGCCATTGACGTTGGTGGCAGATTTGGTAATGAAAACCATGCCCTGCAGGCTGACCTCGCTCGTTTGCTCGTCCTGCGCCATGGCGGCGAAAGGTAAAAGAACGGCAACGGTCAGGGCCAGAATTACTGCGTTTCGTATCATCGAACGCTCCTTAGATTTGCTGCATTTCTGCAAAGCTTTCCACGACGGGCGAGGCGAAAGGCTAATGGGACGCTGCAGACGCAAAGCAGTGTGATGCCTGCGTTCCGTAGATTCGTTGTATTTGGGACGCTGTCGTTTCGTCAAGTCTACATGGCTTATGCTGGGCTGGGGCCGCGGAATTCAGCATTAGCGCGGCCATCATAAATGATTTCGTCAGTCCGGTTCTTTAGAATTGTGCCACACTGGACGGTCGTTGCATCGAACATCCATGATGTTTTCTCCACAGCCTATCGGATATGTGCGCAGCCCGTACGAGAATGCTCAGCAGGTCCCCAAAGGTTTAGGAGCCAAACACGAGGCGGAAGGCATTCTCGAAATTTTGCCGGAGTTGGAAGCCGGCCTCACCGACATCGAAGGATTCTCTCATCTGATCGTGCTTTGGGTATTCGACCGCTCCGAAGGATTTGAATTGCAGGGCACGCCTCCCTCGGATGACCGGCCGCACGGCGTGTTTGCCACGCGCTCTCCGCGGCGGCCGAATCCCATCGGATTCACCGTGGTCGAACTGCTGCGCCGTGAAGGAAGATTGTTGCACGTTCGCGGCGTCGACATGCTGGATGCAACTCCGATTCTCGATATCAAGCCTTATCTGTCGAGCATCCCCATGGAGAAGCTGAAGCGGGGATGGCTGGCGGGAGCGGAAGCGCGCCGCGAGAAGAAATAAGAGCCGGACTTCCGGCAATTCGCTCGATCGGCCGGTGAGGGATCTTCTTCCCTCTGATTTCGTGGGTGGGAGATCCCTCGCTCCGCCTGAAAAGCGGCTCCGTTCGGGATGACGCCAACTCGGAACAGTTCTGGATTTCAAAACCGCACCGGTCGGGCGTCTGGAACATCCCCACTTCTCCCAACACCAGGGAGAAATGGGTCACCCGGTTTGGTGGTGACTCCACGCAGAACTTCTTTCAGAATTCTGTGGGCTTCAATACGGGATTTTATCCGATTTTTCCTGCCAGGCGCGAAAAGCGGCCAGGGCCTGCTCGCGCATCATGGGAACCATCGGGATGGAACGCTTGCGCAAGACCTGAGCGATTTCGCGGTAGATGAAAGAATCATCGAATCCGATCTTCGAAGCATCCGACGCAAGATTGCCGAAGTAGACGCGGACCAGCCGCGCCCAGTAGATCGCGCCCAGACACATGGGACACGGTTCGCAGGAAGTATAAATTTCGCAATCCGTGAGCTCGAACGTTCTCAATTTGGCGCAGGCTTCGCGAATCGCGACTATCTCCGCATGGGCCGTGGGATCGTTGACGGCGGTCACGCGATTGACACCCTCGGCGATCATCTCCCGGTTTTTCACGATCACGGCGCCGAAGGGTCCGCCCTTCCCGCTCAGAACGTTGTCGAGCGAGAGTTGAATCGCGCGGGCCATGAAGGGATTGTCCATGGGTTCGGCTCCGGCCGGTGAGTCGTTGAAAAAGTATAAGCCGCAAATCCGTGGCGCGTTAAGAGCGTTCGAGGTTCGCGCTTGCAGTCAGTGTCCAGTGGCCAGTGGGCAGTGATTCAGTAATTAGTGACTAGTCTGTGGTTTTAGCGGCCGCTGACCACTACCACTGACAAACCATCGACCGATCAGAACATTGAAAAGCGCGCGGCTTACGGATACGCTTTAGCCTTCAATTTTTGCGCGCGGGAGCAGGTTGTGGGGCTGCAGGCTTTTGTTTCAACCCGGGTCGTAACGCCGCAGGGAGTGCGTCCAGCCGCGGTTGTGGTCGAGGGCGAGCGAATTCGAGAGGTGGTCGCACCCGAGCAGGTGCCGGCGGATGCCATCCGCGAAGATTTTGGCGCGTTGGCGATTCTGCCCGGACTCGTGGATTCGCACGTCCACATCAACGAGCCCGGACGCACGGAATGGGAAGGATTCCGCACGGCCACGCGAGCGGCCGCGGCCGGCGGCTACACCATGCTTGTGGACATGCCGCTGAATTGCATTCCGGCGACCACCAGCGTGTCTGGCCTTGAGGCGAAACGGCGGGCGGCGGACGGGCAATGTTCGGTCGACTGGGCCGCGTGGGGCGGAGTCGTGCAAGGCAACCAAGAAGACATCGAACCGCTCGCTCGCGCCGGAGTGCGTGGCTTTAAATGTTTTCTGGTGCATCCGGGCGTGGATGAATTCAGCATGGTCACGGAGGAAGATCTGCGCCAAGCTCTGCCGCATGTGGCGCGCAGCGGTCTGCCGCTGCTGGTGCACGCGGAAGATCCGGGTGTGCTCGCCGGAGTCCGAGGTCCATTGCGAAATCACGACTGGAGAGAGTATTCGACGCACTTGCATTCAAGGCCGGCCGAAGCCGAAGTGGCCGCGATTGAACGGATGCTGTCTCTGTGCCGCAAATTTCGATTTCACCTTCACATCGTGCACCTGGCAACAGGCTTGGCGCTTGAGACTCTGCAGACAGCACGTTCACAGGGACTGCCGGTCACCGTCGAAACCTGCCCTCACTATTTACATCTGGAAGCCGAACAAATTCGCGATGGAGCTACGCAATTCAAATGCGCGCCGCCCATCCGCAGCCGTCCGAATCGGGAGCGTCTCTGGCAAGGCTTGCGGGACGGCGTGATCGACATGGTAGTGACGGATCATTCTCCGTGCCCGCCCGCGATGAAACACCTGCAAGAAGGAAATTTCCAGACTGCCTGGGGCGGCATTGCCAGCCTGTCGGTGGCGCTCCCGGTGATGTGGACGGAAGCGCGCGGGCGCGGCTTCACGCTACCCGACGTGGTTCGCTGGATGGCGGAACAGCCTGCGCGGCTTGCGGGATGCGACGCTCGGAAAGGACAGATCGCGGCGGGCTGGGACGCCGATTTCGTCGTCTTCGATCCGGAAGCAAAATTCACCGTGACCAAAGATCGACTGCATCATCGGCACGCTCTGTCCCCTTATCTCGGCGAACGGTTGCAAGGGATGGTGAAGCGAACTTATCTTCGAGGACAACTGATTTTTCAAGACGGCGAATTTCCCCTGGAGCCTCGCGGCCGGGAGTTTCGTCAGTGACTGGCCGAAGGGAGCCGGCATCATTCACAATAAACAACGCGTGAATCCTGAACCCATCGTCGGAATGCCGGTCCCGCGCAAAGAAGGCAGGGACAAAGTAACGGGGCGCGCCCAATACATCGATGACATCACTCTGCCTGGCATGCTCTACGGCGCGACGGTGCGCAGCCAGCATTCCGCGGGGGAAGATCAAGAGCATCACATTCGGTCCCGGGATTCCGTGGCACGAATTCGTCGTCGTCTCCGCCAAGGACATTCCGGGGAACAATTGCGTGGCGCTGATCTCCGACGATCAGCCCTGCCTGGCCGATGGCGTCGTCAATCATCCGCGAAGAGCCGATTCTGCTGCTGGCCCATCCGAGCAGCGGCACATCTTGCTGGCAAGGCGGTCAGCGCGGTCGTCGATCGAATACGATCCCTGCCGGCGCTATTCACCATCGAAGAAAGCGAGCAGCAGAGCCTCAGATCATCTGGGGCACGGACAACATATTCAAAACGCTTTCTGGTGGAGAAGGGCAATGTGGATGCGGTCTGGCGGGATGCCGACGTACATCGTCGAAGGGGAATACTACGACCGGCGCGCAGGAACAGCTTTACATCGAGAACAACGGAGTCATCGCCAGCTTCGATCACGAACGCGGAATCACGGTATGGGGCTCGCTGCAGTGTCCGTATTACGTGCACAAAGCGCTGATGCGATCTGCTGCGATTTGCCCGAAGAAAAAGTCCGGGTCGTGCAGACAGAGACGGGCGGGGCATTTGGCGGCAAGGAAGAATATTCCGTCGATGATTGCGGGGCATGCGGCGCTGCTGGCGATGAAGACGGGCAAGCCGGTGAAAATTATTTACGACCGCATGGAGGACATGGCCGCGACCACCAAGCGGCATCCTTCGCGCACGCGGCACCGCACGGCGGTGATCGCAGACGGGAAAATTCTGGGCGGCGAAATCGAGTTTGCGATCGACGGCGGAGCCTATGCGACGCTTTCGTCGGTGGTGCTGTCGCGGGGGACGATTCACGCCGGCGGTCCTTATTACTGGCCGAACATTCGCATCCGCGCCAAGGCGGTGGCCACCAACGCGCCGCCGCACGGCGCATTTCGCGGGTTCGGCGCGCCGCAAAGTCTTGTTTGCCATGGAGCGCCACATGGACCGCATCGCGGCTGACGGTCGGCATTTCGCCGGTCGAAGTTCGGCGGCGCAATTTCCTGCAAGCCGGGACAGACCACGACCACCGAGCAGACGATTCGCGAACCGATCGATCTCGAGCAATCTGCTCGAACGCGGCCTGGAACTTTCGGCTACCATCGAAAGAGGAAGGAGAGTTTTCGCGAAGCAGAATGCGTCGGCCACGCACAAGAAAGGGATCGGCATCGCCGCGTTCTTGCATGGAGCCGGATTCACGGGATCGGGCGAGCGCTATCTCGCGTCTGTCGTGGGCGTGGAAGGCTGCGCGAACGGCAAGGTCCGCGTGCTGGTTTCGAGCACGGAATTCGGGCAGGGCACGAAAACCGTTCTTTGCCAGATCGCGGCCGAGGCCCTCGCCGTGCCTTATGAAGACGTCGAGATCGCGCAGGCCGGACACGCAGCAGGTGCCGAACAGCGGTCCGACAGTGGCTTCGCGCACGGCGATGGTCGTGGGCAAACTGGTGCAATCGGCGGCGCTGGGCATCCGGCAGACGCTGACGAGCGGCGAGATATGCTGGATGACGACTTACTCGCCGGAAGAGTTTCGCGAGGCTTGCGCAAAGATACGTTGCCGAGCATGGCGAATTGAAATCGTGGGCGCGCTACGAGCCTCCGCCGGCAGTCTTCTGGGACGACGAGCAGTATCGCGGCGAGGCTTACGCTGCCTATGCTTGGGCGGTCTACATCGCCGAAGTCACGGTCGATCTGTCGTCGTACTGCGGTCTCGGTCGACGATTTCGTGGCGCTGCAGGAGGTCGGCAAGGTGCTGCATCCGGTGCTGGCGCGCGGGCAGATCATCGGCGGCGTTGCCCAGGGAATCGGCTTCGCGCTGTATGAAAAAGTCGTGTGGCAGAACGGCCGCATGCAAAACGGGCAGATGACGAATTACATCATGCCGACTTCTGCGGATCTGCCGCCGATCCGCGTGTTTTTCGAAGAAATGGGCAACGTACACGGCGCGTATGGCGCGAAGGGAATCGGCGAACTGCCCATGGATGGCCCAGCCCCGGCGATCGTGAACGCCATTGTGGATGCGCTCGGAGTTCCCTTCGATTCGATTCCGCTTCTTCCCGAAGATATTTTCCAGAGCGGTCGCGGCAGTCGCAGGAACGCCGCTCGCCTCGCAGGGAGTTCGATGAGCGACTTCGCCGGACAAGTACGAGCATTTCGCTCACGGTCAACGGCGAATCGAAAACGGTCCGCGCCTATCCCATGGAACGATTGCTGGACGTTCTGCGCGACCAGCTCGGACTGACCGGCACGAAAGAAGGATGCGGCGAAGGGGAGTGCGGATCCTGCTCCGTGCTGATGGATGGCGTGCTGGTGAACAGTTGCCTGGTTCCGGTCTTGCAGGCAAAGGGAGCAACCGTTATCACGATCGAAGGACTCGCCGGCAAGTCGGCGTCTCAACCGCTTGCAGCAGGCATTTCTCGAATGCGGCGGCGCGCAGTGCGGCATCTGCACGCCGGGGATGATTCTGGCCGCTTCTCATCTGTTGAGCAAGAAGCCGCATCCTACGATGGAAGAAATTCGGGAAGGGCTATCCGGCAATCTCTGCCGCTGCACCGGATACGTGCAGATTTTTGAGGCGGTGGCGGAAGCGGCCCGGCAGGCGAGAGTGCAAACATGAGATCGGATCCGGCCGATTACCAATTGAGTGCGCCCGGCAATCTGCCGGCAGTCTTGTCGCTGCTGGCGCGGGAGCCGGGCGCAGTGGCTGCCCATCGCCGGCGGCACCGATCTGATGGTGCAGTACGCCTCGGGCAAGCTGGCCGCGCGGAAACTGGTCAGCCTTGTGGAATCTTCCCGAGTTGCGGCGGATCGACGTCTCTGCAAAAGGAAATTCAGATTGGCGCGGGCTGTACGTACACCGATCTGCGACAGCATCCCGTTCTCAGCAAGGAATTTCCACTGCTGGCGAGCGCGGCGAGCTGGACCGGCGGCATCGCCAACCAGAATCGGGGAACGCTGGGCGGCAACATCGTCAATGCGTCGCCGGCGGCCGATTCCCTTCCCGCGCTGCTGGCTACGATGCCGATCTGATTCTGGTTTCGGCGCGCGGCGAGCGCCGGGTCCCCTACAACACTTTTCATACCGGTTATAAACAGACGCAAGCTGGCTCCGGATGAGCTCATACGGGCGATTTGCCTGCCGCGACATTTTTTCGGATATATTTCCTATTCGCGCAAAGTGGGGGCGCGCAACGCGCAAGCGATTTCCAAGTTATGTATGGCGGCTCTGGGGCGAACCACTAACGGCGTGATCGAGGATGTTCGCATCGCGGCCGGCAGCGTGGCGCCCGTGCCGCTGCGCTTGCGCAGGACCGAGGAGATTTTGCGAGGGAAGGCGCTCGACCGCGAGACCATGCGGGCCGCGCGGGACGCGTCCATCGCAGAGATTCGGCCGATCGACGACATTCGCTCGACGGCGGCGTATCGCTCGGCGGTGCTGGGGAATCTGGTCGTCGAGTTCTTGCAGCGGTTTGACGGCGGCTCGGCATGAGCAAGGTCATGGATCGCTGGAACCAACTTCCGGCGCAGGAGGCGGCACAGCAGATATTGCCTTGCTGCGGATCGACGGCGTGGGCGCGCGAATTGGCGGCGCGACGTCCTGTGCTGGACCAGATCGCGCTACTGGCTGCTTCCGATGAGATTTGGAGTTCGTTAGGCGAGCAACATTGGGTGGAGGCGTTCTCGAAACATCCGCGAATCGGCGAGCGCAGGGCGCCTGTAGTAGCGTCGGCCCGGTCTGCAGCGTGGTCGACGCAGGAGCAGCGGAAGGTGACATCGGCCGGAGATGCGGTGCAGCACGCGCTGGCGGAGGCGAATCGCGATTATGAACGCCGATTCGGCCGCATCTTCATCGTATGCGCCACAGGTAAGGGCGCATCGGAGATTTTCGACATTCTGCGGCGGCGATTGCAAAATGACGACGCTACCGAATTGCGCGAATCCGCGGAAGAGCAGCGCAAGATTACGAACCTTCGGTTGAAGAAATGGCTGGAGCAATGAAACGAATTTCGACCCATATTTTGGATCTGGCGCGCGGCAAGCCGGCGAGCAGCGTCGCCGTGCAACTGGAAATGCAAGAATCGCACGCGAACCTGGCGACTGCTGAATTCCGCATCGACCGATCACGATGGCCGCTGCGCCCAGTTACTCTCAGGCGATCAGCTCGCGCCGGGCGTTTACCGGTTGCGCTTCGATACGGCTGCTTACTTCGACGCGCTGCACATCGAAACCTTGTATCCATCGGTTGAGATTACGTTCCAAGTGCGGGAAGGCGAATCGCAGTTTCACATTCCTTTGCTGCTGAACGCGAACGGATACACGACCTATCGGGGAACTTAAATTGGATTTTTCGATTCGAGAATGGCTGAACCTCGGCGTGCGCTGGTTTCACGTGTTCGCCGGCATTATGTGGGTGGGGCAGACGTATTACTTCACGTGGCTCGACGGCCAGTTCACGCGCATGGAGAAGGCGTCCGGAGGCGCGACGCCGCAAGTGTGGATGGTGCACAGCGGCGGATTTTACAGCGTCGAAAAAAAGAAATCGCTCGGCGTGAGCGCGTCGCAGGTGCGCTGGTTTCGCTGGGAAGCGCTGATGACCTGGCTTGCGGGAATGGTGCTGTTGATTCTGGTGTACTACATGGGCAGCGGGCTGATCGATCCTGACGTCGCCGACATTTCGAAGCCGGTGGGCATCGCGATTGGAGTGGGCGCGCTTATCGCCGGATGGCTCGTCTACGATGTTGCGGTGCAATCGCCGCTAGGGAAATCGCAGAACGCGTTCATGATCTTCGCGATCGTGATGACGGCGGCCGCTTCGTGGGGATTGTTGCACGTGTTGAGCGGGCGGGCAGCGTACCTGCACATGGGGGCGATTTTTGCAACGATCATGACCGCGAATGTGTGGTTCCGCATTCTGCCGGCGCAGCGCAAAATGATTGCCGCCGCGGCGGCGGGAACTACCTTCGATGCCGCGCTCGGCGCGGGCGCCAAGCTGCGTTCCAAGCACAACACGTTCCTGGCAGTGCCGGTCGTGTTTCTGATGCTGAGCAATCACTATCCCGTAGCGACGTACGGAAATCACTATGCGTGGCCGGTGATGCTGGCGCTGGTGGTGGTTGGGTGGAGCGCGGCGAAGCTGATTCGTGAAGCATAGAGTGCGCCGTGGTGGGCGCGATTCAAATCCAGTGAAGAATGAGTTCTCATATCTCGCGGAAGAAGTGATCGCGCGCTGTCGGACGCTCGCATCTTTTTCAGAAGACGCCGGCAGCACGCGGCGTACATTTCTATCGCCGCCCATGCGAGAGGTGCATCGTCTGCTCGCGCAGTGGCTTGAACCTTCGGGCGTACGTATACAGATTGATGCGGTGGGAAATTTTCGCGCTTTGTATTCCGCATCGGAGCCGGACTCGCCGCGCTTGATTGTCGGTTCGCATCTCGATACCGTGCCTAACGCGGGCGCTTATGATGGGCCGCTCGGCGTCTTGATTGGCGTGGCGCTGCTGCAGGCGCTGCATGGCCGGAAACTTCCCTATGCGATCGAAATTGTCGGCTTCTCGGAAGAAGAAGGAGTCCGCTTTGGTGTTCCCTTCATCGGCAGCCGGGCGCTGGCGGGACGCGTAGATGACACTTTGCTAAGCAAAAAAGATGCGCGAGGGATTTCGGTGCGAGAGGCGGTTGAACATTTCGGCCTGAATCCTAAAGAAATCCCTCAGGCGCGCGTGTCGAGCGACGTGTGCGGCTATCTTGAATTCCACATCGAGCAAGGTCCGGTGCTGGAGGATTTGAATCTGCCCCTCGCGGTAGTCGAGGCCATCGCCGGTCAAAGCCGCATGGAGTTCACTTTTGTGGGCCGCGCCAATCATGCGGGAACGACCCCGATGAATCTTCGTTATGACGCGATGGCGGCTGCGGCCGAATGGATCACGACGGTCGAGCGCTTCGCGAAAGACGCTGCGGGCTTAGTTGCAACGATGGGATCGGTGCAAACCGTTCCGGGAGCGGTGAACGTGATTGCCGGTGAAGCCCAGCTCAGTCTTGACGTGCGGCATCAGGATGACAAAGTTCGCACTAAGGCAGTTGAGCAAATTATTCACTCGGCCCAGGAGATCGCTCGGCATCGCGGATTATCCGTTCGCAGGAGTGAGCGCATGAATCAGCCCACAGTCGCCATGGACCCGTTTCTCAGCTCGCAAATCGAGCAGGCGATCGGGAAGGCTGGATGCCGTCCGCATCGCATGGTCAGTGGCGCCGGCCACGATGCGATGATCATGGCGGAACAAGTGCCATCCGCAATGATCTTTTTGCGCACGCCGGGTGGCATCAGTCACGATCCGGCGGAATCCGTTGCAGTCGACGACGTCGCTAAGGCGATTGAGGCGGGTCTATATTTGCTGGATCAACTGGCCCTGGCGCCAACATTTCACAAGAGGACGTGCCGTGCATAATGCAGAACTGAATCATCTGGGCTACACTCGAAGCTCTCACCAACAGAACCATGTGCTGCTTACGCCGGACACATTTGTACGTACGCCGCTTCCAGGCATGAAGCAGTGCAGCGCCGTCGTGCACACCGGATCGGCTATGGGCGCGGCATTCGCGCAATATACAGCGGAATTCGAGGCCTCCGGGGAACTGGGGGCCACGTGCGTCCAACGGTTTCTCTACGTCATCGAAGGCGAGATCAAGGTGAAATCAGGCGGCAAAGTCAGCAAGCTTCTTCCGCGGGGATACGCCTATTTCCCGGAGGGTGCGCCGCACAGTGTGACTGCCACCCACACAAGCCGAGTTGCCGTGATCGAAAAGCCGTACCGTGCGATCGCCGGGGTTGAGCCTCCCCAAGCGATCGTGTCCAGTGAAGATCAGGTTGCTGCACATCCGCTCGACGACGATCCAGATTTGCAGGTCAAATGCCTGTTGTCCGACGAGATGAGGTTCGATTTCGCCGTCAATACAATGGTGTACGCACCGGGCGCGGCGCTGCGCATGGTTGAGATGCACGTGATGGAACATGGGCTGATCATGCTGGAAGGCGGAGGCATCTACCGGCTGGGCGATTCCTGGTATCCGGTCACGGCGGGCGATTTTATATGGATGGCGCCGTGGTGCCCGCAATGGTTTGGAGCGATCGGCAAGGCGCCGGCGAAATATCTTATTTACAAAGACTGGAACCGGCATCCGCTGACCGAGACGAAATGAAGCTTGCAATCGATCAGGAGCGATTGGCGTCGGAGATTGAATCTCTCGCGATCTTCTCGGACGCCGAAGCTCCAGCCGTCAGTCGCGTGGTGTTTACGCCAACGGAGCGCATGGCTCGCGCGTGGATCAAAGACCGGTGCGTGGAGTCCGGGCTGATCCTGCGCGACGACGCGGTGGGCAACACGTTCGCGCGGTGGATGAGCTCCGATCCGGAAGCCGCGGCCATCGGCACGGGGTCGCATATCGATGCGATTCCGAACGCGGGAAAGTATGACGGCGTGGTGGGAGTGCTCGGCGGACTGGAGGCGATTCGTTCTCTGCAGCGCGCGGGATTTCGTCCCAAGCGGTCGATCGAGTTGCTGATCTTCATAGCGGAAGAACCGACGCGCTTCGGGATCGGATGCCTGGGAAGCCGATTGCTCTCAGGGACGCTGGCGGCTGAAACTGCCAGGAAACTGACCGGCCGCGACGGCACGACGCTCGCGGACGTGCTGCGAAACGGCGGACTCGCCGGGAGCCTGGAATCGGCGAAGCTGCCCGGCGGATACTACAAAGCTTTCGTTGAGCTTCACATTGAACAAGGTCCGATTCTGGAGCGCGAGGGCAAGCCGCTGGGAATCGTCGACAGAATTGCGGCACCGGCGAGTCTGCGGCTCACCATTGAGGGTTCGGGAGGTCATGCGGGTGGGGTCTTAATGCCGGACCGGCGGGATGCGCTCTGTGCCGCCGCTGAATTGATTCTCGCCATCGAGGACGCGGCACGGTCGAGCGGCGCGAGCGACACCGTCGCTACCGTGGGAATGTGCGACGTTTTTCCCGGCGCGGTGAACAGCGTCCCGGCGCGAGTGCGCCTCAGCGTTGATATCCGCGACACCGACCTGCAGAGGCGCGACGGTGTGATGCAGTCTCTGCAGAAAGCCTGCGAAGCTGTGGCTACGAAACGCCAGGTAACGGTCCAATCGGAATTATTGAATGCGGATGCTCCCGCCGACAGCGATCCTGCGGTGATCGCGGCTTTGCGGGAAGGTTGCGAGAAGCACGGCTTCCCGTTTCTCCCCATGACCAGCCGCGCGTATCATGATTCGCTCTTTATGTCGCGGATTGCTCCGATGGCGATGTTGTTCATCCCCTGCCGTAACGGGTACAGCCACCGGCCCGATGAATATGCTTCGCCTGAGGACATTGCGCGGGGCACGCTGGTGCTGGCGGAAGCTCTCGCAACTTTGGCGGGGTGAGTCGATCAATTCTTCTGCGTTGAGGCGACGGTTGCGCGCGCTTTGGCGTATCCCGGCTTGAGCGTCTTGTAGATCAAGTCGCAACGCAGGCCGTAGGGCAGAAAAGCGCTTTTCATCGCGTTGATCGTGATCTTTTCGAAGTCGTCGAGAGTCAGGCCAAAGGTTTCTGCCGCCGCTTCAAATTCGTTCGTCATGCTGGTGTCGCTCATCAGCCGGTTGTCGGTGTTGAGCGTAACGCGAAATTTTTCCTGATAGAGAATCTTGAAGGGATGCTGCGCTAAACTCGGCGTCGCCCCTGTGTGCACGTTGCTGAGCAGGCACACCTCGAGAGGAATGCGCTTGTCGAGCACGTATTGCGCGAGGTCTCCAAGTTTGACGGCGCGACCGTCGGTGACCGCGATGTCATCGATCAAGCGGGTGCCGTGGCCGATGCGGTGCGCTCCACAGTACTGAATCGCCTGCCAGATGGATTCCTTGCCGAATCCTTCGCCGGCATGCACGGTGATGTTGAAATTTTCGCGCTGGATGTAATGGAAGGCGTCCACGTGCTTCTTGGGCGGATAGCCGCCTTCTTCGCCCGCGAGATCGAAGCCCACCACGCCACGTTCGCGGAAATCGACCGCCAGTTCGGCCATCTCGAGCGAGACATTCATATTGCGCATGGCGCAGATAATCAGGCCCGACTGCACCCCGAAGTCGCGGCGCCCTCTGGCCATGCCCTTGAGAACGGCAGTCACCACCTGCTGGTGGGTCAAGCCTTTCGTGGTGTGAAACAGTGGCGCAAATCGCGTCTCGTAATAGACCACGCCGTCGCGGCTGAGATCTTCTGCCTGTTCGTACGCAACGCGCTCGAGCGCTTCTTCCGTTTGGGTCACAGCGATGGTGTGGGTGAAACCTTCCAGATACTTGGAGAGACTGCCCTGATTCGCGCCCTGATGAAACCAACGCGCCAGTTCCTCGGGATCGTGGGTGGGGAGTTCGGTATAGCCGCAGTCGGCAGCCAACGCGATCACGGTAGCCGGCCGCAGGACTCCGTCGAGATGCTCGTGGAGTAATACTTTCGGCAGGCTCTTCAGCAGAGATCGATCGAGTTTCATTGCAGATTCCACTATGCCGGGCGGATCAACTATTGGACCACTGCCCTAGATTGTGCCGCGTAGCGAGCAGGGCCAGTTCCAGGCGGCTGGAAACGCCAAGCTTGCCGAATATATTACTTAGATGCCGTTTGACGGTCTCTTCGCTGATCGATAATCGAGTCGCAATCTCGCGATTGCTGTTGCCCGATTGGATCGCAGAAATGATTTCGATCTCGCGCGAGGTCAATCCGGCGACGCCGCTGGGCTTGCGACCGATGCGCGCCCAATCGGTGAGCACTTCGCCCTCGACCCAGTGTTGACCTTCGGAAACGGCGCGGATGCTCTTCAGCAAGAGTTCCGGCGGCGAGGACTTCAACACAACGCCGCGCGCTCCCAGCTGCAACGCTCCCGTCACTTCGAAGGGCTGGATGGCCGCGGTCAGCAGAATGACGTATACAGAAAGCTTGGCTTGGGACAACTCGCGCAGCGCTTCCATGCCGGGGACGCGGGGCATGGCGAGATCGAGCAGCAAGATATCGGGATTCAGTTCACGCGTCAGCCGCACCGCTTCTTTGCCGTCGGCAGCTTCGGCCACGACCGTGAAATCCTTTTCGCTGACCAGCAGACGGCGCAAGCCGTCGCGAAAGATGGCGTGATCGTCGGCAATGATGATGCGAATGGGACGTGAGTGCATAGTTTTTTAGGCCGTGCTCGACATACTCATCTGCGGAAACGTGATGACCAGGCGCGCTCCTTGCCCGGGCTTCGACTCAATAGTGAGTTCGCCGCCCAGAGAACGCACGCGGTCTTTAATGACCAAAGGTCCGCCGCGAATTTTTTCCAGCTCGGCTTGCGACAGCTTTCCGCTGAACGCGAAGCCGCGTCCATCATCTTCAACGCTCAAAATCCACATGCCACTTTCGGCGGAGAGCCGCACCAGCACGTTCTCAGCGCCACTGTGCTTCAACACGTTGGCCAGAGCTTCCTGCACGATGCCCGCAACTTCGCGGCAAGCCTGCGGGCGCAAAGTAACATCGGCGACGTCACAGACAAACTTGGCCTCGATCCCGGTTTCGTAACGATATCGTTCAATCACTCCGGCCAGGAAATCGACGAGATGGCGCGGGTCAAAGTCGACTGGCTTCAGCTGATGGATCAGCGTGCGCAAGCTGGTGGTTTCGTTCTGCACCAGTTCCTGTATATCGAGGAGCTCCTGCTCGCATTCGCGCGACAAGATCATGGAACTGGTGCGCAGGGCATAGAGACGGAAAGCAATGGCGTGCAGCGATTGCACCACGCCATCGTGCAACTCTCTGGCCACCCGTCCACGCTCGACCGACGCGGCCCGCGAACGAAGCCGGCGCAAGATATAAACGTTGTGGATTGCCGGGGAGATCTGGTGAGTCAGGTATTGCAGGAAGCGCAGCTGTTCTTCCGCCCGCCCGCCCAACTTGGGATCGAACAAAAATAAACGAGCGGAAAGGTCGGGCATGGAGGGAATGCCGATGCTGAGGAGCAGATCGAAGGAATGATACGCGGAAAATTCCGCGGGCAGCAAGCTTCGCTTCCCACGAATGCGGTTGCCCTCGCGGTCAAGCAGGATCGCACTGCGGTTATTTCGCCGGCGCCAGGCTGCGGCCGCATCCGGCGCGGGCAGCTCGAAGGCGTATCGCCGCCATTCGCCAGGGTCCAGGTGCCCCCAGGAAAAGACCACATCGCCCGACGCCAGTCTCTCAACCCGCCACAGGTTGGCGCGAAGGCTCCCCGGATCTCCCGCGACCAGCACCAACTGGCGCGCGCCAAGCAGATTTAACACCTGGTGCAGCACGGCCTGCAGGGTTCCTTTGAGCCCGGCATCGACGCGAACTTCGGATGAAATCTGTGCAATGCTGAGCGCCTCGGCGCGCCGCTGCTTTTCCGATTCGGCCAGCGAGCCGACCAGAAACGCCAGGATCACCATGTAGACCGTGCGCACGACGAACACATTGGCGTCGAAGTGCGATTCGAACAATCGCGCCATTGGTCGCAAGGTGAGAATCTTCGCGTCTGCCGTCATGGCGGCGAGGGCGCCGACCACGGTCAGCAACGACTCGCGGAGCCCCCAGCGGAACGCGGCTCCTAGGATGGCAAAAACGAAGTACAAAAAAAACGGGCTGCTGGGCCCATTGGTGACCAGACTGATAACGGTGGGCCAAAGCAGGTCTGTGGCGTGCACTAGGGCCGAAAACCTGAATTCCGATTTCGTGCGAAACCATAGTGTGCCCATCAAGGCCAGTGAATGGGCGCAATACAACAACAGCAAGGCGTTGATGAGATTGGGATATTGAAATAGGCCGGAGTTGTACTGAAACGCGAGAACCGAAGTAAGCGCCAGTACGACTCGCGCGGTGGAGAGAATACGCTCGGTTTCGATCCGCTCGCCGGCGTTGCGCTGCAACGCCAGCCGGCGGCTCCGCAGGCCCAACAAAGTGAGTGCCCCTCTTCTCGACTGCCTGCAGATTATACGGTCGGTCCTCCGTCCAGACAACAAGCAGATGGCGGAAGTGACGCCGGCCAAGAACATCGCGCCGCGCCTACAACGAAAGTTGCAGATGAAATTGCAACTTTTGCGTAATTGACGGGCGGAGGGATCTCTCGCATTCTTAATCCGTAACCCACAAGATCAATCCATCATAAGAAGCAGAGGAATAAGTCTGCCATCGTAGTTCGATGACGAGTTGAACGGCCGAAGTGGCAGGGCCCGGCGAGAGCTGAGCCCTGCTGACACAGAGTGTAGTAGCAGAACAAAGTGCGTCGCTTCATGCTGGCTGGCCCGGAACTTGGGGCCGGCCTTTTTTTGCCTATTGCACCGTAAACCCTGGTGCCGACAAGTCAGTTAAAATCCATTCGGAGCAGGCTTTTCAGACGGCAATGCTTTTTTCTTCTATCGCTCGCCGTGGGGCCATTCTCGTTGCGTTCGCCGCGACGCTGTGGCTGCATGCCGCGCCGGCGCTCAGTCCGATGTCGTTCGAATTGAAGAGGATTCCCTTTCGGCTGGAGAATTCCGAAACGGCAGCGCGCAATGCCCCAGAAACCATGGCAGGAGGGGTCGCGGTTTTCGATTACAACGGCGACGGACGCCCTGACATTTTCTTCACGAACGGCGCCAACATTGCCACGCTCAAGAAAGATTCGCCCAAGTATCGGGACCGGCTGTTCCGCAACGACGGCAACGGCGTCTTCACCGATGTCACGGACACAGCTGGACTCGCCGGCTCCGGCTACGACATGGGAGTGGCTGTGGGTGACTACGACAACGATGGCCATCCCGACCTCTTCGTCGCCGGACTGCACCACAGCACGCTGTACCACAACAACGGCAATGGCACCTTCACCGACGTAACCGTAAAATCCGGGCTGGATGCCGCTCTCAACCATCCCGATCCCGAGTTCGGTCCCTTGTGGGCGATCACCGGCGTCTGGGTCGACGTCAATAATGACGGCCTTCTCGATCTGTTCGTCGTCAACTACCTGCAGTGGGAATATTCGGACAAGCCGCTGTGCACGGTTGGAGGCGTCGCCGACTATTGCAGCCCGAAGTTTTACAAAGGCCAGCCCAACCAGCTTTTTCTGAACAAGGGGGATGGAACGTTTCAGGACGTTTCGAAGGAATGGGGCGTCCGGGCGCACGTCGGCAAAGGCATGGGTGGAGGCATGGCCGATTACGATCTCGACGGGCGGCCGGACATCTTCGTTACCAATGATGCTTCGTACAATTCGCTGTTCCACAATGTCGGCAATAAGTTCGAGGAAGTGGCATTCGAAACCGGAGTTGCCCTGACCGAGGATGGAGCCTTTATTTCCGGTATGGGGCTCGACTTCCGCGACTTCAATAACGACGGGTATCCCGATATTGCATTTGTCGCGCTCAACAATCAGACGTTTCCGCTCTTCCAGAACACCGGCAAGGGAGACTTCGGCGAGGTCACCACGGAGAGCGGGATGCGCGATCCGAGCCGGCAGATGTCCGGCTTTGGCCCGGCGCTCTACGATTTGGACAACGACGGATGGAAGGATTTATTTGTGAGCCGCGGCCACGTCGAGTCTATTTCGCAGCCCGGCCAGCCAGTGGATCAGACGAATACGGTTTTTCGCAATCTCGGCGCCAGCGGAAAATGGCTGCCGCTCACGGAAGAAGCCGGATTCGCCGCGGCTCCTCCTGCCCGCCATCGCGGCTGCGCGCTGGGCGATCTGGACGGCGACGGGCGCATCGACGTGGTGGTGAGCGCTATTGGGACCGACGCCGAAATCTGGATGAACCGCACGCAGAATTCGAATCACTGGCTCGACATCGCACTGCGCGGCACCAAAAGTAATCGCGACGGGATCGGCGCCCGCATCAAGCTGGTCAGCAAAAGCGGCAAGCAATATAACCACATGACGACCAGCGTCTGCTATGCCTCATCCAGCTACGGGCCGGTGCATTTCGGCCTCGGGCCCGACGCTAGCGCAGACTTGATTGAGATTCACTGGCCGTCGGGCGTGGTGCAAACGATGAAAAACGTTCCCGCGGACCGGGTGCTGAAGGTCGCCGAACCGGAGCGCTGATTCGGCGTTTGCGCGAGGGGGATCCCTTCGGCTTCGCTCTGTCGAAAATCCCCACTTCTCGCAAAAGCGGCGAGAAATGGGGCACCCCATTTTCAGTTGCTTCATTAGCACCGCGCCGGTCGCGCGTGCTCCGGAATCATTCATGCTGAGCTATTCTAACTGTATGCGTGCGGCGCTGCTGTTCCTGATTGCGTTAGTTCCGTCGCTGATTGCGGCGCAGGAGGTGAATGCGGATTTGATGCTGCACCGCGCGATCGATGCGCAACGGCATGGGAACTTCTCCGAAGCCATCAGCGAGTATCGCCAGGTGCTCAAACTGCGTCCCGACGACGTTGAGGCCAAAGTGAATCTCGGCGCGGCTTTGGCTCACGTTGGCCAGTTCGATGAGGCCATCGCGTTGTACCGGTCGGCGCTACCGTTGCTGAAAAACAGGACCATGGTGCAGTTGAACTTGGCCCTCGCCTTCTATAAGAAAGGCGATTACGAACACGCCCGCGAAGAATTTGCTGACCTGCACAATGCCAATCCCAGCGATCTGCGCTCGATCATCCTGCTGGCCGATAGCGAACTTCACCTCGGCAAGGCCGATGCGGCGCTGGCTCTGTTAGAACCTCTCGAGGGCCAATATTCCGAGAACCTGGATTTTGAATATGTACTTGGATCGGCCTTCATTCACTCCGGAAAACGCCGCGAGGGAGTCGTCCGTGTGGAGAAGGTCGCGGAAGCGCGCTCCAGTCCGGATGCCTACATGCTCGCGGGCGCAACGCTGCTCGATCTGAACGAGTATCCGCAGGCGCGCCGCGATCTGGAAGAAGCGCTTCGGCTCAACCCATCGCTGCCCGGAGTCAACACGCTGGTGGGAATCGCCCGCGATAAAACCGGTGACACCAAAGAAGCGGAAGTGGCGTTCCGCGCCGCTTTGCAGGGGGATCCCAATGACTTTCATGCCAATCTTTATCTTGGAGCGATCCTGTGTAAGCGCCGCGAGATTGCGGAATCGAAAATCTATCTGGATAAGGCGTTACAGCTAAATCCCGCGGATTCGATGGCTCGTTATGAATCGGCCATGCTGAAAAGCACTTCGGGCGAATATCCATTGGCGGCGCGCGAATTGGAACAGCTCACCAAAGACGATCCCGACTTTCTTGAACCGCACATCGAACTTGCGGCTCTTTACTACCGGCTGCATCGCCCGCAGGATGGGGCGAGGGAGCGGCAGATCGTGGATCGGCTCACCGCCAAGCAGCAGGCTCAGGGGCCGGGAAAGTAGCCGCCGAGCTTCGCTCGGCCGGACAGCCGGGGGCGGCTGTCCCCACAAGAACCTCTACCCACCAAACCTGGACAGACGAATGCGTCCGTCCCCACACAACCCAGGTCCCCACACACCTTGAGCAACCGATTCAAGTGCTACTTGATGCTCGCTTGCTTTATAATCCGTCGCTAATCTGGACTGGCCATGGGCCCTCAAGTCTCCGGCGAACGCCCGCAAACCGCGACTGAACGCTACTCCATTGCCATCATCACGCTCGATGAACCCATGTTCCGCGAGATGCGGCGCGAGCTGTCTCCCAGCTTCCGCACGACGATGGCGAGCACGGAGTCCCAGATCAAGATTCTGATCGACGATCCCGATATTCACGGCATTGTGATCGACTTGGAAAGCATCGGCGAAGGCGCGGCGGATGGGGTCGAGGTCCTGCGAGGAGATGCGGCGCCTGCGCGACGACCTGATCATGGTGGCGATCACGGATTCGACCGGCAGCGAGTTGCCCATCATGGCCAGCCAGGCCGGCGCTGACCATTTTTTCCTGAAGCCAGTCGACGGCGCGCAGTTGCGCACACTGCTGCTGCAGACGCTGGAAAAACGTGCCCTGCAGTTTGAAGGGCAATGGCTGCTGACCCAGGTGGAAAGTAAGGCGGCGTTCTGCGGGCTGATCGGCGGCAGCGAGGCCATGCGCAAGGTCTATCAGGCGGTTGAGGCGGTGGCCGACAGCAATGCCAGCGTGGTGATCCGCGGGGAGAGCGGCGTAGGCAAGGAGCTGGTCGCCCGCGCTATTGTGGAGACGGGCGCCCGCCGTGATAAGCCTTATGTCTGCCTGAACTGCTCCGCGCTACCGGAAACCCTGATGGAGTCGGAACTGTTCGGTTACGAGCGCGGCGCTTTCACTGGAGCGGAAACCGCCAAGCCCGGGATGATCGAACTGGCCCACAGCGGAACGCTGTTTCTCGACGAGATCACCACTCTCGACCATGGCTTGCAAAGCAAACTGCTGCGCGTTCTGCAGGAACGGTCGGTGCAGCGGCTGGGCGGACGGTCGGCCAAGAAAATCGACTTCCGGCTCATCACGGCCACCAACGACGACCTTGAGGACATGGTGAAGAAGGGGCGCTTCCGCGAGGATCTGTATTACCGGATCAACGTCGTGCCCATCGCGGTACCCCCGCTGCGCGAGCGCGAGGGCGACATCGCCTTACTGGTCGAGCATTTCCTGCGGCTCTATTGCACGGCCAACCATAAACCGGCCAAGCAAGTGCAACCCGAGGTGATGGAAATTCTGGAAAACTACTCCTGGCCCGGCAATGTGCGGGAGCTCGAGAACGTAGTGCAGCGGCTGGTGCTGATGAGCGACGGAACTGCTATTACGGCGCACCACCTGCCGCAGCAGCTGGTTTATTCCACGGCCGTGAGCCAGGAGGCCATTCTCATCCCGGAAGAGGGAGTCGACTTCGACGCGGAAATGGAGCGGATCGAGATTGCCTATCTGAATGCGGCTCTGCGCCGGACCGGAGGGAAGAAATCGGCGGCCGCGGCGCTGCTTCGTATGGATGCGCAGCGCATGAAGTATCTGTGCCGCAAGTTGAAGATCGAATCGGAGCGCGATTAGGGTTAAACTTCAACCCATATGCGGTTAATTTTTAACCTTTCACCAAATTCATCTTGACTCGCTTCCGTTCCCAAGAAAACCCTGCCTTCTGCATCCGGTTGATTCCAAAGGAGAATAAGGTTTCGTGATCTCCTTCTCAAGTTTGGCATATCTGTTGCTAAATACAAGAACGTCGAAGCCGAAAACGAATAAAAACTGGCTTACGAGGAGCTGACAATGACAACCCAGAAGAAATCTCTGTTGAGCAATCTGAAAACGACCAAGAAAGCCATCGTGGCCAGCAATTCTGCGGATGCGAAGCCGAACGTTACCGCTCCCGTTACTGCCCGCGCGAGGGCCTACGTAGCACTGCGCGGACGCGTCACAAGCCACGTCGCTGCCAAGCGCTAAGGACACCTGACAGTTTTCGTGAAGAAGGGCCGACGGTCGATACCGTTGGCCCTTTTCCTTTACTCGCGAGCCGCCCCCTTTTAAAGCGAACTCGACCTCCCGCCGCCTCCAGTCTCCTCAAAGGAAACTCCCCGATTCATCCCCCCTGTTTTTGGTTAATATTTAACCAGTTTGCGGTTAATTTTTTGATCTTTCACTGATCTGACCGACTTAGTCCCGGCTTCCGGCAAAATCCCGTTCATGTATCAAGTTGATTCTAAAGGGCGATCATGCCGTGCCAACTCCAACTGCTGTTTGGCATGCGCCTTGCTATATACCAAAGCGTCGAAGCCGAAACGATAAAAAACTGGCTTACGAGGAGCTTAAAACAAATGACGATCCAGAAAAAGTCCCTGTTGAGCAGCCTGAACACTACCAAGAAGGCCATCGTAGCCAGCAACTCCGCCGAAGAGAAGCCGAACGTTTCCGCCCCTGTTTCTTCCCGCGCGAGGGCGTATGTAGCAGTGCACGGCCGGGTAGCCGGCAAGATTGCGGGTCGCATCGCGGGCAAAGTGGCCGGTCGAATTCAGGGACGCGTTGCCAGCAAAGTGGCCAAAGGGTAAGAGGCCGCATCGCGAATCTGAAAGCTTTGTTTCACGGGGGAGGGGTCAACGGTCGATACCGTTGGCCCTTTATCTTTGATCCTTGATCCTTGCTTGCGAAAGACCCCGGTTCCTTACGGCGAACTCACCACAGGCGCCGCGTCACCAGATCCCGTCCAAATCTCCACAGGAAACTCGCCAGGCTTCTTCTTCCTACCTGAATCTTCGCCGGGCCAGTCATTCCCGGACGAAGGTCGGGCGATGGCTCCAGCCAGGCGTCGGCCGCATAAAAGCGCGGGCGGATTGATGCCAGCCAGCTGTTCTTTTTGTCCCAAGGCAGGATCAAGGGGCACCCAATCGGCCGAAATGGAATGAATGACTCCCGAGACCGGCAGCCACCGCGACTGCGTCCTCAAACGCAAAGGAACGCCGACGCGCACGTCGTGCATGGCGTATTCCGGGACATAGACGCGGGCGCGAATGGCGGAATCGTCGACCACCTCGGCGATCGGGGCGCCTTCCTCAAGATCGCTCCCGAGCAGATCGCGCAGGTGAGGCGTAGCCACCACCCCGGCGATGGGGCTGGCCACTTCGAGTTTGTCGGCTTTCTGACTTAAGAAATGTTCTTGCTCGGCCAGATTGTCGCGCTCATGCTCGGTGGTTCCGAAACCGCTGTAGCGCAGCTGGCTTTGGGTGGCGCGCGCGCGATGCAACTCTCAGGTCGGCTCGCGCCCTAGCCAGGTCGGACTGCAGATCGAGATTCTCCAGCGCAAGGATGGACTGGCCGGCCGCGACTCTCTGCCCCTCGTCTACAAAAATCTGGGAGACTCTCCCCTCGACCGCCGCGTGCACGAAAGCGTGTTGGGGCGGCTCCAGCACAAAGGTTGCGTCCTGAAAATCGGGCCAGATGGGCACGAACAGCAGCAGCAACAGCGCGCTGCCCAGTGCAATCTGCCGCACCGGCGTCAGCCATCTGCCGACGCGCTCCTTCTTGTCGAGATACAGCAATCCGGTGAAGCGGGCTAAACTATGTATCCGCTTGCGGAACACCCAATATCCCGCGGCCAGCGCCGGTATGAACGCCCAAGCCGGAGAATAGGCATGCAGCAC
The DNA here is from genome assembly GCA_963763795.1 of uncultured Acidobacteriota bacterium. GTDB lineage: Bacteria > Acidobacteriota > Terriglobia > Terriglobales > Acidobacteriaceae > Sulfotelmatobacter. The sequence goes on from CAVXPP010000002.1 coordinate 188,611, forward strand.
GTGGTAGGAGAAGACCATCAGAAACGTGAGCAGAAGATAGCCGTAGATGCCGGAAAGCACGGCATAGGAGATGTAGAAGGGCCGGCGCCAGCGCGGCACATATTCGAGCTCGAAGGGCATGCCAAACACTTTGCGGATCCATCCCGAGACATAGGCGGAAGTGCGTTCCTTGAAATCGGGCTCGCCGATCAGCTCGCAGAAAATGTAATAGCCGTCCAGCTTGATCAGGGGATTCAGATTGAGGATCGACACGCCGATGCCGGTCACCATCATGACTTTGTAGGCGAGGTTGTGGAGCATCATGCCGGGAACGGTGGTCCACCAGATCATCGTCGCAAAGAAACAGAGGATCAGGTCGCCCCAGATTCCCGCGATGACCGTGGCGATGCGCTCCCACTTTCCGCCGTAAATCCAAACCTGGGTAATGTCGCAAAAAAAGCTGGGAGCAAAGTACATGATGGAAAAACCCATGCTCTCGACGTTGGCGCCGAAATGTTTGCAGGTGAGGCCATGGAAGGATTCGTGAAAGAAGGCCATGGCCGCGAACAAGAACCAGAATTCGGCGAGATCGCCCGCGGATTTGGTGGTGAAATTGTAAAACTCAAAGCTATCACGCCAGATCTCGCCGAAGCGCTGGGCCCACATTCCAGCCATCAGGGCGAACATGCCCAGAGCCACCAGGGTGAACCACCAGGTAAAGGCCCAGCGCACCCAGGGATAGATTCGCGAAACGTAATTGTCGGCGTGGGGCCATTGGAAAATGATGATGTCGGAAAAATCGCCGACGTTGAATCGGCTGCGCTTCAAGCGCTGGCCGCGGAGCTTCTGATGGAGCGTGATATTGCGCTCGATCGCGCTCTGGAAAAACAACGTGGTATTGCGCTGGATGAACTCGGCAAATTCGCGCACGTTCTCTTCGGAGTAATAGACGCCGGTCTGTTGGTGCACGCGAGCGGAAATATCGGCATAGGAGCGCTGGCCGTCGAAGGCCTGGAGCAGAGTCCACTGCGGGGGCTCGAAGCGGATAAAATTCTCCGCGCCCGGCATCTTGGCGATCACGACAGGCTTGCGATTTTCGACCTGTTCTTTGGCAATGACACGCGGATCGAGCTTGGGAATCGAGCGCTGAACTACCCGCTCGGGCAATTCCGGCAGCGCCGCGTTCAGAGCGTTGACGATATTCATGGATGCGCCGGAAGATGTACGTCCGTCTGCATGCCGGGCCGCAGATCGGCGACCGAGCCAGTCAACTCGGCCAGCGCTTCAATCGTGCCGCTCGCAGGATCGACGACCGGACTCACCTGCACGATGCGCGCCGTGCGTTCCCCAGAGGAATTGGAGTCCGCCACGGTGACCGCCACCGCCTGCCCGACCTTGATCTGATTCACAAATTTCGACGGGAGCGTAAAGCGGACGCGTAGCGGCCCGGTCGCCGTGACCCACATCAGACGGTCTCCGCGAACTACGGTCTGTCCCGCGCGAATGTAGCGCCGCGCCACGATGCCGTCGAAGGGCGCGCGAATCTGCGTTTTTTCGAGTTCCAACTCCAACGATTGCTGCGTGTCCTGCGCATTCAGCAGAAGCTGTTCGACCCGTTTCACGTCCCACTGGTCGCCTTCGGCTTTGTAGCGGGCATGCTCGAATTGCTCTTCGGGAATGAGCTTGGCCTCCCACATTTTTTTCGCGCGCTGAAAGTCGGCTTCCAGAACTTTGGCTTCGGCCTTCCAGTTGTTGAGATCGTCCTCGGTGCTGGCGGTCTTGGCCCGGGCGGCTTCGAGGTCGGCAACAAGCTGGCGGTCATCGAGTTTGGCCAGTAGGTCTCCCTTGTGCACGCGGGTTCCCGCGTCCACCAGAATCTGAGACACCACGCCTTCGCGCTGCGCGGATACATCCACCTGGTTCTCCACCACGATGGGGCCGGAGGCGGTATAGCGGTTATCGACGACTGGCGCGGGCACGCTGGCCGGCGCCGGTTGCGCAGGAGCCGCGGCCGCCGCGGGAACCGGGTCTCGACCGCACGAAGTGCAGGCCAGCAATCCAAGAAGCGCAGCCGTATAAGCGAAAGTTTTCACGGTCTCACCACCCAAACCATTCCCACAGTTTTGACCAGATCCACATGACCGGCCCCCGGAAGAACACTTTCCCTGCCGGGTGCCAGCCGGTGGATACCTTGGCGCGTCCCTGCATTCCTGCACGCAGCACTCCATCAGGAGTTTGGCACCGCGATCCGCGCGTAGAACGTGCGCGAATCGCCGTCCAATCGGGCCAGCGGGCTCACTACCGCTACCTGCCCGTTAAAAGTGCGGGACGGGAAATCCGTCGAGCTTGACGCGTGCCTTCTGCCCGACGCCGACCAGCGAGATATCGCTTTGGTCGACGGCCACATCGACCAGCGCCTGAGAATTATCCACGACGTCGGCAAAGGTGTCGCCGAATTTCAGCTTCCTGCCCACCAGGTTCTCGATATGCGGGGTGGCCACAACGCCGTCGATGGGCGAGCGCACTTGCGTATGATCGAGTCGCTGCTGGGCGCGCGCCACTTCCGCGGTCCAGTAGTCGGCCTGCGCCTGCTGGATGCCGGCCTCGGTTCCATCATTAGCCGCGAGAGCACGATTCCTCAGCGTGACGGCGATCTCGCGCTTGGCCTGCGCTGAGGCGAGCGCCGAGCGATAGTCCCAATCCTCGAGGCTGCCCAGCACGTCTCCCTGGTGCACTCGCTCGCCCTCTCTTACATTGACCTGCTTGACCACGCCTTCGATCTCCGCTCCCAGATGGGCGGCCCGGCCTGGCGCCACGGTGGCGGGACCATCGATCCGCAGCGGCAGAGGGAATAGCGCAAAGAACAAAACTCCGGTGCAGATTGCCGCTAGCACGAGCGCACGCTTGTATTTCTCGAGCGCGAAAAACCTTTGCTTTTTCTGAATGAGCGGCTGCAGCACGCCGATAAACGGCACTTCTTTGTATAAGGAGGCGTTGCGCAAGGCGACCGTCGCCTGGCTGGCCAGCACCTTGATCATTTCGAGGTGGGCTACAGTGAGAAAATTGGGATCGCTGCTTTCAAAGGACAGAACGCCGACGCGTCCTTCCTCATCGGCGAGCGGCACGGCCTGAAAGGCGCGCATTCCGGTCTGCGCGAAATAATGTTCGAATTTTGCGCGGGTCGCTTCGCGATCGCTGGAAATCTCGGTGCCATGCTGGCTGATGAGGGTCGGTTCCTTTAGCAGGGACGCCCACTGCAGGATCTTGCTGAGTTCCTGAATCTGCGGATCCTCGGGATTGAATTCGAAGGACCCTGATATCGCGCGCAGTTGGAAGCGGCCACGCTGTTCGAGGGAAATCGCCGCACGCTCGTAAGGAATCACCGTGGCCGGACCATTGACAACCGCTTGCAGCACGCGATCCAGGTCGAGCGTGGAGGTAATCTCGCGGGAGACGGTGACCAAAGTCTCCAGGACCTCAACCTTGCGCTCGGCCGCCAGCAGGCTGGCGTTATGCAGCGCAATGGCGGCAGATTCAGCCAGCCTGCTCAAGGTAAACAGTTCGTCATCATCAAATGGTGTCCCATCCAGTTTGTTGACGGCCTCGATGACCCCCACCAGCGCCTCGTGGTCGATGATAGGTGCGACCACCAGGGACACGGCGCCTCCCGCTTCCAGTGCCTGATTGCGGCGGAGCAGGCGTTCGTCATCGGCTTGCTGGATGAGCACGGGCTCGCCGTTGTCGGAGACATCTCCGGGGACGCCTTCGCCGGGCCGTTGCAGCGCCCGCTCGCGCACGCTGACATCGAGTCCCGACTGATGCATCAGCCGCAGACTCTCGTCGGGCTCGAGGAGCCATACGTTCACCGCCTCGCATTCCAGCATCTCGCGCACTTTCGACCCGATGATGGGCAGCAGATCGTCCATTTCCAGGGTCGAGCTGAAGACCTTTTCAATGTCGTAAAGCTGAGTGAGCCGGGTGATGGATGCGAGGGTGTTGTGGTGCTCGTCCTGATAGCCGCGCGCGCCGTACAAGGCTGCGGCGGCGATCTCGGCGGCGGGGGCGAGTGCTTCCAAATGGGCTTCGCCGAGCGCGCTGTCGAAGCTGAAAATCTCGATTGCGCCGATCAGGCCACCGTCATGCAGGAGGGGAAGATAAGAAAGAGAGAGCAGAGTTCGGCGCACATTGACGTGGGCGTAGTCTTCGCGGGCCAGTTCCTTGCCCGCAAACAGCAGCGGCTTCATTTCCCGGGCCAGCATCCCTAGTGTTCCGGATTCCCTCGGGACTAGGGCCTCGGCAACCTCGGCCTCTCCGAGCGCCGTCAGCACAGTCCAGCCATCTTCATCGGCTAGTGCCGAACTGGCATAGACGTTGACCGAACTGCCGGGGAGCGATTCCGCAATCCAATGGGCTGCAATGCGGGCGCGTGGCAGGAACTCCAGTTCCTCCAGCAGTCGAGCCGATAGCTCCGCTAGATCCAATGTCAGCGCCGAACTCTCAATTGGCATCGAAGTGGCCCGGAAGAGCGACTGCTCTTCTATACTGCGAGGAGCGGGAAGCCCTGCATTTGCAAATTCTTGAGGCTTCCTCTAAGTTGGAACGGCACTTTATCAGAGGAATCCGGGAGTGTCAACCGGCGCACCACCCGGATGCGACCAATCCGCGATGTCACCGGCACAAGGGGGAAGAATTCGGTGGATATCGATGTTCGCAGTCAGAACAAAGTCAAGATCATTAAGCTCCGCGGCCGCCTGAACCTGGGAGAATCCGTCGATCGCATGCGCCAGACGTTCGACGATATGATCAGCGCGGGAGAGATAAATTTCGTGGTCGATCTGGGCGAGGTTGCGATGGTGGACTCCAGCGGCATTGGCCTGCTGGTGCGCTGCTTAACGGCGGCCAAGCAGCGGTCCGGCAAGCTGAAACTTCTAAAGCCTTCGAAATTCGCGGTGCAGACGCTGCGCATGACCGGGCTGCTCAGCCTGTTCGAAGTGTACGAGGACGAGGCGACGGCGGTTTCGTCTTTCGGATGACGCACGCAATGCGCCCCAGGTTGGCGATTTCGATTTTCACGTCGCAAACGACGCGGGCATTCGAGGTCTGGCTAGCTTCCCGATGAGTTCCGCACCTCCCATCCTACTGCCCGATGAATTCAACGCCGCAGGCTATTTCATCGATCGCCATCTGAGCGAAGGCCGCGCCGGCAAAGTTGCCATCGAGTGCGGCGACCTGAGGGTCAATTATGGACAACTCGCCGGTCTCGTCAACCATTTCGGTAACGGTCTCAAGACTCTGGGCGTGCGCATGGAAGAACGTGTGCTGCTGCTCCTACTCGACACGCCCGAGTTCGCCGCGAGCTTTTTCGGCGCCATCAAAATCGGAGCCGTGCCAGTTCCCGTCAATACTCTGCTCAAAGCCGCCGACTACAAATATCTGCTGAATAACTCGCGCGCGCGCGTAGCGGTGGTGAGCGATTCGCTCCTAGCCTTGATCCAACAGATTCCGCGGGCTGAATTGCGCTATCTGGAGACCATTGTCGTAGTCGGACAGGCGCCAGCCGGAATGCTCTCGTTCGATGATCTAACGAGCAAGAGCGCTTCCGATCTGGCGGCGGCCGCCACTCGCAAAGACGACGCTGCGTTCTGGCTGTACTCGTCGGGGAGCACCGGACAACCGAAGGCCTGCGTTCACCTGCAGCACGACATGGTGGTGAGCAGCGAGCGCTACGCGAAGGCGATTCTGAATATCTGCGAAGATGATCGCTTCTTTAGTGTCGCCAAGCTGTTCTTCGCTTATGGCCTGGGGAACGGACTCTACTTCCCTCTTGCGGTGGGAGCCACGAGCATTCTGCTGCCCGGACCGCCGCGTCCGCAGAGCGTTTTCGACGTTATCGAGCGGCATCGTCCTACGCTGTTTTTTTCGGTGCCTTCCAACTACGTGAAGCTGCTGGCGCACGAACCTGATCGTACATTGGATCTGTCTTCGGTCCGGCACGGGATTTCGGCCGGAGAGGCGCTTCCCGCGTCCGTGTTTCATCGCTTCAAACAGCGCTTCGCGGTCGAGATTCTCGACGCCATCGGGTCGACCGAGGCGCTGCACATGATGATCTCGAACACGCCGGGCGCGGTGCGGCCTGGGTCCAGCGGCAAAATCATTCCCGGCTTCGAGGCGAAGATCGTCGACGACAACAATCAGCCGGTCGCGCGAGGGGAGATCGGCAACCTCGTGGTCAAAGCCGATTCCACCTGTGCGTATTATTGGAACGAGCATGAAAAGACAAAAGAGACTATCTCCGGGCATTGGCTGCGCACCGGCGACAAGTATCACCAGGATGCGGAGGGATATTTCTGGTATGCCGGACGCTCGGATGACATGATCAAGGTCAGCGGCGTCTGGGTGAGTCCCATCGAAATCGAGCGCGTGCTCGTCGAACACCCCGCCGTGCAGGAGGCGGCAGTGGTGTTTCGTCAGGATGCCGATGAACTCTCAAAGCCCGCAGCCTGCATTGTGCTGCGCAACGGCGCGGCTGGCAGCGCCCAGCTCGCGCGCGAACTGCAGGAATTCGTGCTGGAGCGTTTGCCGGTTTATAAGCGACCGCACTGGATCGAATTCTTCGAGGAACTGCCAAAAACCGCGACGGGAAAGGTACAGCGGTTCAAGCTGAGAAACGTGCCCGGACCTGCAGAGTAGCGGCGATAGTTGCAGAAAGGCCGCCAGGAATGCGATCGTGACTTAATCAATAGTTACTATGTTAGGCAACTGGTTGACATTCTTTCCACATCTCCACTTAGCATCGCAACTTATAGGTAGATGTGTACAGCGCTATTAACTTGTAACTTTGGCTGCTAAGTGGTTTTCGTGACAAGCTGTCGGGCCGGCAGGGTTAAAAAGCGTGCTTGAACACCGTTCCGTCCCCGCGGGACTTGCGTCACTTTTCCACTTACCACGCACTTACGTGCCGGGCTATCTCATACCGCCGCTGTGCGGCTGCGTTTGCGTGGTGCTTATTCCGTCCTTGTTATGCGTGGAGTTGGTGGCGCCGATTCCGCCGTTGTTACAAGCATTCAGCCCTTGTTCAGAAGGTGATAGTTATCGTGTCAAAGCTTGCTCGATCAGGTCCGCGCCTAGCTTGGCTAGGGCGGCGTCTTCGAGCGAAGAGAGCCCGCTGACGGCTACGGCGCCGGCGACTTCACCGTTTTTGCGAACGGGAATACCGCCACCCCAGCCTACGAACTTGGGATCGCCGTAGTAGGAAATGTCGTGGCCCTTTTCGGGGTGGCGGACTTTTTCTCCGATCTCTTGCGTGGGCTTGCCGGTTCGTGCGGCCGTCCAGGCCTTGTTCATGACAATTGTGATAGAGGGCAAAGGGACGCCGTCCATGCGGGCGAAGGAGATTAGTTCACCGTGCGAGTCGGCGACGGCGATGGCGACGGCTTTTTGCATCTCGGTGGCCTTCCGAATGATCAAGGACAGGGCTTTTTGCGCGTCGGAGTAATCGATGGTGGGGATCTCTTTCATGGGGGCGTCTCTAGTACGGTGCTTCGGAAATAGTGATCGTTAAATATAGCGCCTTGTTCCGCGTGATCCGTGGTGTCCGGCGAGGGATCAAGGGCTTTAACCACAGAGGACACGGAGGATCACAGGGGAAACCGGCCACTTATAAATGTCGATCTGCTTGACGCACTATCCTAAGTACAAACCTCCGCAGACAAAAAAACCGGATTAGGCGGATGCCTAATCCGGTTCGGAAAACAGCAAGTTAGAACTCAAACTTCAAAGCGAATTGAATCAGCCGTTCGGCTGAAGCCACACCACCTTGGATGGTTGATGTGATCGTGCCGAAGCCGTTACCAGTCGTAGTGCCGGCGTAACCGGTTGCGGGCTGCGAGAAATAAGGATGGTTGAAGATATTGAAGAATTCTGTGCGGAACTCAACCCCCATCTTTTCTCCAATATTGGTTCGCTTGAAGATCGCGAAGTCAAAGTTGTTGATTCCAGGTCCGCGAAGGTTTGCATCGACGCGCGATTCATTGCCAAAGCCCCATTGCGGCGGTGGTGCGAAGCAACTGGTGTTGAAATACTCCGTCAGCTTTGAGCCGCCGGCTTTCTTGTCACATCCTGCAACGACATCGGGTCTAATGTTGGCAACCCCAAAACTGCCACTTTCCAGTGACGTCGAAGGGCCAGACCAGCCAATCTTCAGCGGGAAGCCGCGTTGGAAGGTGGTAATGCCGTCCACGCCCCAACCGGAAACCACGCCGTTCGCAACTCCGCTCAGGCTGTTGGCATACGCCTTTCCATGCCCGAAGGGAAGGTCGAGAACGTAGCTGATGACCAGGCGTTGCGAGATGTCCTGGGATGAGAGAGATCTTTCTCCCGCCAGGTTGTTCCAGTCCTGCACTGCCCGCAACACCCCCGGTGGGACTCTCGAGCCAACTGGTGAGCGTGTCGGTATTGCTCATCAGCTTAGCGTTGGTGTAAGCCACCAGCATGGTGCCGCCGCCCTGGAACCGGCGAGTCACCGATACCTGCAGCGAGTTGTAGCTGCTACCGCAGCAACCGTACCCGGCCAAGTTCATGCCGAGGTATTGCGGATACGGACGGTCGAGTTGTCCTTGGTTTGCAAGCGTGGGCAGCGCGAGAGTGGCGTTGGGGCTGCCGACCAGCGGATTGGTTATAGGTTGATTGATGGTGACGGCGCTATTCGCGCACGCAACTGACGCCACCACACCCTGGAAGAGCGGCATTGTATTGGCTTGCTGCCGTGGCCACGAAGGAATCACCGATCTGGTTGATGTTGGGATTGTACTGTTCCAGATGCACGCCGTGCGAGCCGGCATAGGCCACATCCGCGAAGAATCCTGCAGGCAGTTGGCGTTGGATGTCGAAATTCCACTGCTCAACATATCCGTATTTCGGATTGCTATGCCCATTCAAACCGAAATAAGGAGCCAGGGTCGGGCCGTTTTGCGATGCGACGAAGCTCGAAACGTTGGGCGTCGCGATTCCGGCGGGGCCGAGCGGTAGATTTGAGAAGTTTCGGCCAGGCGGCGAGACGATGCCCGCGGATCCGAACGGACCGGGCTGGGCGCAGGTTGGAACGCCCGGGGTGGCCGCAAGAGTACAGTTGTTTCCATCCAACGTGCTGTACGGGGTAAGGTACGAATCGGTGGTTCCCGTAAAATCCGTATTGGCGAGATTCACCACGTCGTTGTCGGGATTCAGGCCGAACGATACGTAATTCGGGATGTAGAAGATGCCATAGCCGCCCCGGATGGAAGTTTTCGGATCCAAGGCGTAGGCGAAGCCCAGACGAGGAGAGAATGCCTTCTTGTCCATGGGTATGTTGTTGCGGCTGCTGTTCCTTCCCGTCTGGACCAGGAACGCCTCGCCAAGGCAGGAGCCGCTTGGGCAACCAGTCACCGTCGCGTTGGTTGCGCTGGGATCAAAGTAGCTGAGCCGGTTGTAGGCCTCAGACCAGGTTCCCTGTAGCTCATAGCGTAAGCCCAGGTTCAGTGTGAACTTGGGAGTAATGTGCCAGGTATCATCCGCGTACAACGCCCGGTAGACTTGCAGGCCCTTGGTCTGGGCAGGGACCTGGGCCACACCTTCGCTCTGGTTGCCGGCGAAACTGCCCTGGTTCAGCGCTACCCCCAACAAAAAGTCGGCGGTTGGAAATCCCGAACCGTCGGTAGCAGTTGGGGAGGACGACGTCCAATTTCCCTGGAAGCCGAATGCGCCACTGGCGATATTAGTTTGCAAGTAGTTATCCAAGCCGTACTCGAATTGGGCGCCGGCCTGAATGGTGTGTTTGCCGCGAATCAAAGTAAGTGCGGGCGTTATGTTGTATTGCGTGTTGTCATCGGTAATAGCGCTGTTGCCCTGCGTATGGCCAACGTCATTCGGGAAGGGGAATTCCGGCGTTGGCGGAGTCCGGATCGCGCTAGGCGGGGAGTTATACGTGGAGGGCCAACCCAGGGCGGTCAGATCATAGCCGCCAAGGAGTGGTATCCGGCCGTACACAAACCGGGTCCCCCCGAGGTTGACATCGAGAATGGTGGTAGGAGTGAAGGTGTGGTTCACGTCGAAGACGAGTAGCTTGCTGTGATATTTCTCTGCGCAGCGATCGAGGCAGAGGCCCGTTCCCAACGGATTCACCGGGAGATCGAGCAAGCCGAAGTAGGCAAATCTACCAAATAAGCGCGTGCTGTTGGAAATGTTCTGATCACCACGTGCTACGAACTCATTCGTATTGCCGCCAGCCGGTGCGACACTTTGATAATTTCCAATCACGCCCGGGGCGTTTTGAGCCGGATAATACCCCTGCCACATGGTTGTCGCAGCCGGGCTGAAGTACGCGGAGGGAATGCAGTTGCCCGGGCAGGTCGGGTTGCCTGGGTCGAGCCCGAACGGCGCTCGAGGATTCGCTCCGGTAGGACCGGTGGAGAACGGGTTGTAAATCTGGCCGGCCGGATTGCTGCATATGCCGCTAGCGTTAAACGTGCCTCCGTTACCCCCTTGCGAGGTGGGCGCAGTACAGACGGCAGAAAAGTCCCCGGTTAGCATTCCAGTCGCGGGAACGGTCGTATTGAACGGAGATGCGGTGCGCTGCCGGTATTGCTCCCAGCTGACGTAGAAGAAAGTCTTATTCTTGATGACCGGGCCGCCGAGTTCGAAGCCATACTGGTTCTGGGTCCACGGCGGAGCTTCATTCGCCTTGCCATTCGCCAACTCGCTTTGCTTATTGAAGTATTCGTTGGCGTTCAGAACCTTGTTGCGGAAGTACTCATAGGCCGAACCATGCCAGCGGTTCGTTCCCGACTTGGTGCTGAGGTTGGTTACGCCGCCGGAGAACTTGCCCCACTCGGCGCCCAGGTTGCTGTATTGCACCTTGAACTCACCGACGGAATCCTGCGTCGGGATGATGATGGGCAGGTTAATGTAGCCGATATTCAGCGGTTGGCCGTCGAGATACTCGGCACCCTGGTTAGCGAAGGAACCGCCAATCTGGTAGTTGCCCCAGCTAAATGGGTTCTGGCCGACGGGCGATCCGCCGGAGCCGCCTTGCGCCACAGCGGCGGGAGAGACCGTAATCAGGTTAAAGATGTTGCGGCCATTCAGTGGGAGTTCGTTCGCCTTGCGCTCCTCGACGACTTGGCCGAGGGAGGACGATTCCGTTTGCAGCAACGGCGTCTCTGACGTCACTTCAATGGTTTCGCTGACTTGACCAACGGTAAGGGCGGCGTCAACGCGAGTATCCTGCTGCACTTGCACTGACCACGGTCGGACGGAAGAAGTGCTTGAATCCCGACTTCTCGACGTCGACGCGGTACTGGCCCTGGAACAGGTTGACGAAGGTGTAGTGGCCATCAGCGCCACTGGTCTCCGTGCGCTTTTCCCCCGTGCTAAGGCTGGTCGCGGTCACGGTGGCGCCGGTGACGGCAGCACCGGATGGTATCGCTGACCACGCCGGATATCGAGCCGTACGTCGATTGGCTATTCGCCGGCAGAGTGAATGAAAAGATGAAGCAGAGTACTGTTAGGAGAGCTAGCAGCTTGTAACGCCCCATACGCAATTCTCCTTCGCCCTAATTGTTAAGTATTAGGGGACGGGCCAGTTTCGGTAAGGTATATGGGCGTTGTCAAGAAAAATCGGTTTTGCTGGGGATTTTCTTCGATATTTTCGGGACTGGGGACTTGCAACTCCCTCTGAGATTGGGTTTACTTAGCGTTTGAACCGGTGGCGAGTGTACCTTGTCAGTTAACAGTTCCGGGCCGGAGAGCGCCGGCGGGAATGATCCAATCGCGTTTATGAATCAGCGGCCAACCAGGGTCTTCGGTGCGGGATTATGCCTTTTGCTGCTGGCGCTGGTCGCGGCCTCGACGCCGAACCCTCGTTTCGAGCTCAAGCATCCGCTGGGCTTGGATTTCACTCTCGAGAACTCTCCTACGGCTCAGAAGTATCTGATCGAGACCATGCCGGGAGGGATCGCGTTGTTCGATTACAACAACGACGGCTTGCTCGACATTTTCATGGTCAACGGCGGCCGCGTTACGGATCCGATGAAGCTGCCGGAAGACTTTGACCGGCACGATCCGAAATACTGGAACCGGCTCTTCCGGCAGAACAAAGATGGCAGCTTCACCGATGTAACCGTGCAAGCAGGGCTGGCCAACGCGGGAGATGGAAACTACGGCATGGGGGTCGCCGTGGGCGATTACGACAACGACGGCTATCCTGATATCTATGTCACTAACTACGGCAAGAACACTCTCTATCACAACAATGGAGATGGCACCTTCACCGATGTAACTGCGAAGGCTGGCGTGGCGGCGGGAGGGTGGTCGGAGTCGGCTGGATTCCTGGACTATGACAATGATGGCAAGCTCGATCTGTTCGTAACTCGCTACATGGAGTGGGACACGAAGCATAGCAAGACTTGCGGCCAGGAGTGGCGCACTTACTGCCCGCCGGAAGAATTTCCTGTCACGACAAACGTCCTGTATCACAACAATGGCGATGGCACGTTCACGGACGTGAGCCAACGCTCTGGCATCGCAGCCAGCAAAGGGCGAGCGTTGGGAGTGAGCTTTGCGGATTATGATGAAGATGGATTCACTGACATATTTGTCTCCAATGATGGGATGAGGCAGTTCCTGTTTCACAACAATGGAAATGGGACGTTCACCGAGACGGCTCTGGACGCAGGTGCGGCTCTGTCGGCCGATGGCAGGCGAATGTCGGGCATGGGCGTGGTCTTTCAGGATTATGACAACGACGGGCGTCCGGATATCATCGTGACCGAACTACCGCGGGAAATTTTCAGCTTGTATCACAATGATGGGGACGGGTTCTTCAGCTACCGCAGTCTCGAAACCGGGCTGGGCGTGCTTTCGAGTGGAACGTCCGGCTGGGGAGTAGGTCTGGAAGACTTCGACAATGATGGCTGGAAAGATTTGTTCGTCGCGCAGAGTCATGTGCTCGACAATGTGGATGAGATCGATCCGTCATTGCACTACAAACAACTGCCCCTGTTGGCGATGAATCACAACGGGCGCTTTGAGGCCGCCGATTCTGGAATCACGGTGCCGGCGGCAAATCGCGGAGCGGCGTTCGGGGACCTGAACAACGACGGCTGGCAGGATGTGGTGGTCAGCGTTCTGGGTGCAGGCCCTCAAGTCTTGATGAACCGCGGTGGATCCCAGCGCTGGCTGACGATTTCGCTGCGCGGCACACGCAGTAATCGAGACGGATACGGAGCTCGGGTGCGGGTGAACGGCCAGACCCGGTTTGCGACGGCGACGGGAAGCTACCTCTGCTCCAGCGACAAGCGCCTGCATTTCGGGCTGGGATCCGCGGAAACCGCCAAGGTGGAAGTGGTTTGGCCGTCGGGCATGCATCAATCTTTAAACGACGTTCATGTCGATCAAATTTTGGAAGTACGGGAACCGGAGAAGCCATGATCCAGGTATGGCTGGTGCTGTGGCTGGCAGGACAGGCGGCGGCACCTTCTGAGGCGATTGCGCACTTGCAGGCCGGAATCGCGGCCGATAAGCAACATCACGTCGAGGTTGCGATTACGGAATTTCGCAAGGCGACAGATCTGGATCCGAACCTGGTGGAAGGGTTCGTAGGCCTTGGGCAAGCGTACCTGGAGAATCGCGAATACGGCAGCGCGGTTGCGCCGCTCAAGCACGCGCTGAAGTTGAACCCCGATTTGATTCCGGCACACCAGTTGCTTGGGTATGCATTGCTGGTCCAGGGATACTCGGCAGAAGCGATTCCTCACCTCGAACGGGCGCAGGAAAATGCCGCGCTGGGAATCGCGGAGATTGATGCGGGCCAGCTCAAGGAGGCGGTCCCGCATCTGCAGGCGGCGCTGGAGCAGCGCCCGAATGATCCGGACCTGCTGTATTACCTGGGGCGGGCGAGCGGACTTCTTTCCAAGCAATCGGTCGACACCTTGCTCACCATTGACCCGGATTCAGCGCGGGCGCACCAGGCGATGGCCGAGAATTATTTTGCGCTGCGACAGATGCCGCAAGCAGAAAGAGAATTTCTGGCCGCCATAAAACTTCGGCCTGATACGCCCGAGGTTCACTTGGAGCTCGGAAATGTGTACGCGAAGTCATCGCAATGGGATAAGGCCGAGGCAGAGTTTCGCATCCAGACCAAGATGCAGCCCGGAAACGCCGAGGCGGCATACCGTCTCGGGTCGGCGCTGCTGCAGGAAGGCAAGTCGCATGAAGCGCGCGAGGAACTGATTCGCGCGGATCATCTGCGTCCCGACATGCCGGAGGTGCTGTATTCGCTAGGCAAAGCGGCGATGCTCGAATCCGACCAAGCGGCGGCCGAGAAGTCGTGGCTCAGACTGCTGTCGATCGAAAAAGAGAGCGATCTCGCGGCCCAGACTCACTACGCTCTGGCTGGCCTGTACCGCAGGCAAGGCAAAAAGCCGGAGGCTGAGCGCGAAATGCAGGAGTTCAAGAAACTGCAGAACATCAATCCCGGGCAACCGGCGGAGGGGCAGCAACAGTAAGCTGCAACTCAACCGCTCAGGCGACCGGTAGGATGGGGAAGGCTGCGGCCGACAGTTCGCCGCGAAGCTGCTCGATCGATTCAAAGCGGAGCGCGTTGATGCCCAGGGCCTGAGCGGCTCGAATATTGACCTCGCGGTCGTCGAGAAACAGAGCCTCAGAAGCGGTCACGCCCAAGCCGCGAAGCGTGTGCTCGTAGATGGCCGGATCGGGCTTGATCAACCGAACTTCTCCCGAAAAAGTAACGAAGTCGAAGCGGTCGATCCATGAAAACTGCCTGCGGCAATGTGCCACCATTTCCGGATGCATGTTGGAGAGCAGTCCAACTTTCATGCCGGAGGAACGAAGTTGATTCGCCCACTTCACCAGGCTGCGATTGATGTTGCTCCACATCTCCATATCGAGTTTGTGGATCTCTTCCAGTCGCTCGGGGCTGAGCTCGACGCCTGCGTCTTTGGCGAGTGCTGACCAGTAAACTTCCGGCGTAAGATCGCCGCGGTCATAAGGGCCGCGATTGCGCTCCCACAGGGCAGAAAGCTGGTCGACACGAAGGTTGAAAAAACCTGCTAGCCGCGCAATTTCTTCTGTCGTGGGCCGGTGGCAGAGGACTTCCCCGTAATCGAAGATGACGGCCTTTACAGCCTTGGATTGTTTTTCACGGTGGATCGACATTCAGCGTCTGATACCTCTCGCATTCATCTTCCAACGGAAGCGGTTTCCGTGTCTAATCCAGGATGCTAACTTGGCGGCAGAATGTTCTTCTTTTCCGCTGAGGTTTAAGATAGCGGCGTGAAAGAAACCTGGCGGTGGTTTGGCCCGCAAGATCCGATCTCGCTCGATCATGTGCGGCAAGCGGGAGCGACCGGAGTTGTTTCGGCGTTGCATCATCTCTACCGCGGGGAAGCCTGGCCGCTCGACGAAGTGCTTAAGCGCAAGGCGGAGATCGAGGCGGCCGGACTGACATGGTCGGTCGTCGAAAGCATTCCCATTCACAATTCCATCAAGCTGCAGAGCGGCCCGTTTCGCCAGTTCACGGATGCGTGGAAAGACTCGCTGGCGGCGATCGCACAGGCTGGCGTAAAGATTGTTTGCTACAACTTCATGCCGGTTGTCGACTGGACGCGCACCGACTTGCGTTGGCGATTGCCCAGCACCGGGTATGCTCTTCGCTTCGATGTGACGGATTTCGCCGCATACGACGTGTTCATCCTGCAACGTGCTGATGCCGAGCACGACTATGCGGAAGAACGCGTTGCAGCCGCACGAACGCGTTACGATGCGATGTCCGAGAGCCGCCGCAGTGAACTGGAACAGACCATCATTGCGGGACTGCCGGGCGCGGAAGGATCTTATGACCGCGCGGCTTTGCGGGAGTTGATAAATCAATATAAGGACGTGACCTCATCGGAATTGCGCAGCCATCTCGTGTCCTTCTTGCGTGCGGTTGTGCCAGTCGCTGAAGAGTTGGGGGTTCGCCTTGCGATTCATCCCGACGATCCGCCGTGGCCGCTGTTCGGCTTGCCGCGCGTCGTCTCAACCGCTGAGGACGCGCGGTCGATTCTTGCCGGAGTCGATACGGCGGCAAATGGACTGACGTTTTGCGTGGGATCCTACGGCTCACGAGCTGACAATGATCTGCTTGCGATGGTCAATGAATTTGCGCCGCGCATTCACTTCGTGCATCTCCGGCAGGTGATGCGCGAGGGCGACGGCTCGTTTTACGAGGCGGAACATCTGCGCGGGAGTTCGGACATGGTCGGCATAATCAGCGCCGTATTAAAAGAGGAGGCTCGCCGGCGCAAGCAGCATCGATTGGACAGCGAGATCCCTATGCGTCCCGATCACGGACACCTTTTGGCCGACGACATCGGACGGAAGGTGAATCCCGGTTACTCGTTGGTGGGCAGGTTGAAGGGCCTCGCTGAATTGCGCGGAGTAATGGAAGGGCTGAAGTATGCGATGCCGGAGTCGGCCGACTGAAGTTGCAGCGTCGTTGGGCCAACGCGCATGTATGCGGCAGGCACGAGAAGGAGCCAAACACATGAAAGAATTCGAGAACCGGGTTGCGATCGTCACCGGCACCACGGGGATTGGTCGTGCAATCGCAAAGCGGCTCGCCGCCGGTGGATGCATCGTGGTAGCGTGTGGGATCGAGGGGACTGCCAACCAGGAGTTGCAGCAGGAAGCGAAGACGAGAGGACTATCGCTGCAAGTCGAAACTTGCGACGTGAGCGAGCCTGAGCAGGTGAAATCGGTGGTTGCCAAGACCGTAAACACGCATGGCGGCCTGGACATCATCGTCAATGCGGCGGCGATTCATCCCTTTGGCACGGCCATCGAGACCGGGCCCGACACCTGGAATCGCTGCATGGCGGTCAACGTTGGCAGCATTTTTCTGCTGGCGCATTTTGGAATTCCCGAGATCAAGAAACGAGGCGGAGGATCAATGGTGAATCTTTCGTCGGTGCAAGGGCATGCGTGCCAGCGCGGGGTCGTGGCTTATGCTGCGTCCAAGGGTGCGGTTCACAGTCTGACGCGGGCGCTCGCGCTCGATCATGCCAAGGATCACATTCGTGTGAACTCCATCAGCCCAGGTTCGATTCGCACGCCTATGCTGGCGCGCGCCGCCGCGCATTTCGGACCCGACCTGCCCGCCGAGACCGTGATGGAGCGGTTTGGCGAGGCGCATCCGATGGGACGGATTGGCACGCCCGAGGAAGTGGCCGAGCTAGCGGCGTTCCTGGTCTCGGATAAATCCGGATTCTGCACGGGCGGCGATTATCTGGTCGACGGTGGATTGCTCGCAGGCATAGGAGTGCAATGAACTCAAGAATCGTCAGTGATCCCGTTTGCGTGGCGCCCACCGGAGACGTTTGCGGAGAGGGAGCAGTCTGGCATGCGGCACACAACGCCGTGTATTGGGTCGACATTAATCGCTTCCTGCTTCATCGCTTCACGCCCGCGGATCAATCAGTCCGTACATGGTTCTTCGATGAGCCGGTCACGGCGCTCACGCTGACGGATCGGCCGGAAACGCTTCTTGTTGTTCTGGGCTCGCGCGTGATTTTGTGGGAGCCGGCCACGGACACGCGCCACGAACCTTTGTTTTGCCTCGAGGGATGGCCGGCGGTTCGACTGAACGATGCGCGCGTGGATCCGCGAGGCTCGCTGTGGATGGGAACCATGCGGAATAACGTCAACCCTGATGGGACTTCAAGCGAAGCGGGGGGAACGGATGGTGCGCTGTTCCGGCTTGATCCGGATGCCAAAGTCACGGTGTGGCGACGAGACATTGGGATTGCGAATACTCTGACCTGGAGTCCAGATCGTCGGCGGTTTTATTTCGCCGACAGCCTCGCTAACGTGATTTGGCAATACGACTACGATGCCTCGACGGGCACGATCGCGAACGAACGTCCCTTTCTGGCGGGTTTCGAGCGAGGCGCGCCGGATGGGTCGGCCATGGACTCGGAAGGATATCTGTGGAATTGCCGGTTTTTTGGCGGATGTATCGTTCGGGTTGCGCCGGACGGAAAGATTGATCGCGTCGTCGAAATGCCGGTGCGGAATATTACTACCTGCACGTTTGGCGGGGCGGATCGCAAGACGCTTTACGTCACTACGGCTAAGGCCGAGGCGCCCGCAAGTGACCGGCTGGCTGGGGGGTTGTATGCCATTCAGACTGGGGTTGTCGGACAGGCTGAGAATCCGTTTCGTGCATTCGGGCGATAGGCTTCGACTTCCGCTGACACTGCAAAAGCCTTTAACCGCTGAGTTCGCTGAGACACAACGCAGAGTACAGAGAGAGGGGCATTCGCTCTTCGACTTTCGATCGCTACTCTTTCATTTTTTTCTGGAGTAGCGTTAGCAGCGGGCGATCGAGTTGATGGCCGTGCCAGTCTTCGTACTTTGTGCCGGCGCGCTCCGTATCCAGGACGCCGAAGGGTCCTCGAAAATTCCATAACGCCCATCCGGAGTGCAGGTCGTTGAGTACGCTCAAGGTGTCGTTGAACCACGCCAGCACCACTTCCGGCGGCGTGTGCTTGTAGCAACCCATTTCGCCGAAGTGAATGGGGACCCCGTGGGCCGCTAGTTCTCCCCATGGCTGGAACGTTCGCGCCAGTTGGGCGCGGTCGATGGTGACACCCTTGCCGTCTTTGATCGGCCAGGTCGGCAGCGGTTCATTGCCGGTGAGGAGACCGCGCACCCATTCACACTGGTAGTGCGTCAGCTGTACTGGATGGTAGGTATGGCAACTCTGCAGGACCGCGGTGTCGAATAAAGCCGGGATTGGAGCCGTGCCGCCGTTGTATCCGTCGGTGACGACCAGGCGCTGCGGATCGTGCTTTGCAATCGCGTCGATGGCTGCGCGGGCGACGCGGGTATAGTCGGCCGCGTGGCGACGGCCTACTTCTCCACTGAAGAAATCCTCGGGTTTGAGTTTGCCGGCTTTCTTGAGCTCCTCCATTTCCGCGGGGGCCGGGAACACGATCGGCTCGTTTACTAAATTGAAGCTGAGCTTTTCACTGGACATTCCCTTATAGCGGTCGGCGAAATAGGTCCACTGGTAGACAAACGCTTCGAGCATTTTGGGATCGGTGAAGACGCTGCTCTTCTCTTTCGTGATGTGGATGCCGGTCAGGGATTCATCCATCGTGTCGAGAATGCAATATCCGGGAGCGCGGTGCAGGCATAGGTTGATATGAATGCCGTATTTCTCTCCTAAGTGGATGGCGCGATCGATGGGCACAACTTTGTCCTCGCGAATTTTGAGGAGATCCTGAGAGTCGGTCCAGAATCGATAATCCATCGGCAAGCGGACCCAGTTGAAACCCCAACCGCGAATCCAGCGAAAGTCGTCTTCCTGGAACATGCCGTCATCTTTGTACGGGAAATACTTCATCCAGTCGGGATCGGTCGAGAAATATTCGAGCAGATTAAAACCATACCATTTGGGATTCTTTGCCGGACTTGTAGCCTGCAAGCTGGTCGCGGAAGCCGTGCCTGAAAATCCTGCGGGCAGCAACAGAGCGCCCGCCGCCATGCCTAGAGACTGGATTGCAGTTCTCCGGCTCACGCCGGGAAAAGTTCCTGAGTTGGCGTGGTCGGCGGCCGCCTTAGCAGATTGCTGGTTCGGTTGCTTCATGGCAAACACCTCCATGGTGTGAGGTCAATTCGCGATTGTGGAAACTTCTTGGGCCTGCGGATTCCAAAATTTTGTGATCTCTTCGAGCGATCGTCCTTTGGTTTCGGGAACCAGCCATGCCACAAGAATGATCGTCAGCAAAGCACCGGCGCTGAAACACCAGAAGGTGCCGTCGGATCCAAGATTCTTTTGCATGATCGGAAATAGTTGATTGCCCAGGTAGCCGACCAGCCAAAGCGCGGTCGTGGCGATCGACATGCCGCGCCCGCGAACCTTCGTGGGATAAATTTCGGAGATGATGACCCAGCAGGCCACGCCGTTGCCGAAGGCGTGCCCGGCCACGAAACTCATCACCAAAATAAGAATGGCCAGGCCGCTGCCGTGTACGTGATAGAACCAGCCGACCAGGGCAAACGAAACAGGCATTGCAGCGTGGTTCCGGCGAGGATCAGGCTTTTTCTGCCGGCGCGATCCACCAGCCAGAGCGCAATCAGTGTGAACAATAAATTGATCAGACTGACCAGGACGGATTGAAAGAAAGCATCGCCGGTGGCGGTTCCGGCCGAGCGAAAGATTTCAGGCAAGAACGAGAACAGCGGGGTGATGCCGCTGATCTGCTGCAATCCCGCCAGCATGATGCCGAGCAGCAGCGGCCGGCGGAAGGTGGTGAAGAGTTCGGAGATGTGTCCTTCTTCAATGGCCAGGGAATTTTCGATTTCAGCCGCCTCGCGCTGCGCGATGTCAGGGTCGTTGATCTGAGTGAGGACGCGGAT
The DNA here is from genome assembly GCA_963763795.1 of uncultured Acidobacteriota bacterium. Classification (GTDB taxonomy): domain Bacteria; phylum Acidobacteriota; class Terriglobia; order Terriglobales; family Acidobacteriaceae; genus Sulfotelmatobacter. The sequence goes on from CAVXPP010000002.1 coordinate 209,047, forward strand.
GGCCTGGTCGCGGCGTCCCATCTTCATCAGCCAGCGCGGGCTTTCGACCGCGGGCAGGATCATGCCAGCCGAACAGCAGCGCGGGCACGATGCCGGCAAAAAACATCCAGCGCCAACCGGACGTTGGTGTTCCAGGCTTCATCGCCCATGCGCTGAATGAGCATGTTGACGAAGACTGCGGCGAGAATTCCGACCACGATGCCCAGTTGATACAGAGTTACGCAGCGGCCGCGAACGCGCGTGGGAGCAATCTCGGCAATGTAATTCGGAGAGATGACCGAGGCGGCGCCGATGCCCAGGCCGCCAATCAAGCGCCACAGCAACAAATTGGTGAAGATTGGCGGCGAAGAAGATTCCGCCGGACGAAAGCGCAAAGCAAACAGCGCAGAGAGCGAGACCTTTCTTCTTGCCGAGATGATCGGCAACCGTTCCGGCGGCGGCACATCCGACGATGCAGCCGATGCAGGGCGCAGCCCGCGGCCCATCCGATGCCGGCGGCGTCGAGATGAAACAGCTGGCTCAGATAGCCGATCGCGCCGCTGATCACGATGTTGTCGTAACCAAAAAGGAGGCCGCCCAAGGTGGAGACGCTGGCTGCGATGACAAGTGGTCCGCGAGAATGGATGCGCGGGCGAAGAGGACGAAGGCGATGGCGAGGAGGAAGTCAGTTTATCGGCCTCGGGGCGTGGATTCTGCGCTGGACACGGTTGCCGAGGATTCCAGCATGGCTTTCACAGCCAGGATGAAGCCGATGGTGTGCGCCATGCCCGCGTGCCACGGAGCGGAGCAGGACATCTGCGGCGTGTGGTCGGGAATGATGACGCCGTCGAAATGATTGCGCTTCAGAATCGACAGGATGCGCACCATATCGACGTCGCCCTCATCGATAAAAGTTTCGCGGTAGTGCGGAACTTTTCCGACGACGTTGCGCAGATGAATGTAGGCGATCTTCCCTTGCCTGCTGTAGCTGATCGACGGCGTCGTGGAGTCTCCCTCGGTCATTTCGGCAATCGTTCCCACGCAGAGCTCCAGAGAGTTGCTGCGGCTCGGAGCTACGATCGAGCAAGCGCTGATACATGTGGGGCTGATAGACCAGGCGGGGCTGGCCGCGCATGGTGGGCATGGGAGGGTCGTCGGGATGAGCGGCCAGCCGCACGCCGGATTGCTCGGCGACCGGGACCACATCTTCCAGAAATCGCTGCAGACGGCGCCAGAGTTCTTCGTGAGAAATCGGCGGCAGCGTGCCGGTCGGCGCTGCTGGTCGTAGATCATGTTCCAGATCATGCCCGTTCGGGACCGGTTCATCGTCCGCTGGGCCGTCCATGCCGACGCGTCAAGGCGCCTCCGCGGCCGGACGGCTGTCGTCACGCGGCCGCACACACCGGCCAGGCTGAAGTTGTATCCGAGCACGGGAATGCCGGCTTCGCCCATGCGGCGGATGATGGTCTTCACATTCTCGATGTGCTGCGGCGCGCTGCGGCCCGTCCAGAAGAATGTCATGCCAGTGCGCCGGGTCGAGATTTTCGATTGCCGCAAGCGTCAGGCCGGCGTCTTCGATTTCTCGGCGAAGCTGTTTCAGTTCGGCGACCGTCCAGAGTTTTTCGGGATCGCCGGCCACGCCCCACGGTTCATACTTTCCGCCGGTGGGCTGATTGTTGCGCGGATTGCTCGTGCCCTGATTGAAATAATCGACCAGATGCACCACTACATGGGTGCATCCCGCTTGGCGCGCGAAGTCGTAATAGTCGCGCGTCAGCATGTGGCGGTATAGTCCGAGGCCAACTTTCATAACCGGTTCCCGATTCCCGCGCCGTAGTCGGCGCTGAGAACTTGGCCGTTGATCTCCGCGGCCAGCGGCGAACACAAGAAAACAAAAGCATCGGCGATGGACTCCGGGCTGTTGCGTTTTCCCAGAGAGACGCGAAGCACGAATTCGCGGTAGGCAGGATCTTCTTCGAAGACTTTCAGCGAACTGCCGGCGGCGACATTTCCCGGCGAAACCACATTGACGCGGATGCCCGGCGATGCGTATTCCAGCGCCATGCAGCGGGCAAAGTTTTCCAGCGCCGCTTTGGCGGAGGCATAGGAAGGAATTTGGGTGTGCGGCACGCGGGCGACATAAGAGGACGTGAAGATGAGATGGCCCGCGAATTTTGCGTTTCATCCATTGCGCGAAGACGGCTCGTGTCAGACACGACCTGCGCGCAGAAAGTTAAAGCGGAAGATGCGTTCGAAGTCCGCCTCGGAAGTCGTCGGCGAAGGGATGAAGGCCGCAGCCGCCGGCGTGGCCCAGCACCGTATCCAGGTGAGGGAAGCGCTCGAAGGATTCGTTCACCACCTGTGTGAGCTCGGCTGAGTCAGTCAAGTCGATGCGAGTGATAGACGAAAGTATCTTGCTGGAATCTTCCAACTGCGCAGCAGTTCGCGGGCGTCGTCTCCGGGTTTCAGATCGATGAGAATCAGCGTCGCTCCGGCTGCGTTCAATCTCTTGACCATGTGCTCGGCGATCGCGCCCATCGCGCCGGTGATCAAAATGACTTTGCCAGAGAGATCGATTTGAATCATGGTTTCCGTTCGCAGAGTTCTTACATGATTCCGTGCTTCTCGAATGCGGCAACCGCGCTGCTGCCTTCTTCCAGCGCCTTTCTCACCAGCTTTTCGCCGCGAGCTTTTTCCAGCGCTTTGCTGAAGACCTCGGTCGCAGCCTCCACCGGGATCACGCAAACTCCGTCGATGTCTCCAAAAAGAAAATCTCCCGGCCGGATGCGGACGGCGCCGATTTCGATGGCGATGCGAAAGTCCACTACTTTGTAGCGCGGCGCGGAGTCTTGCGCATACGAACCCCAACAGAACGCGGGAAAATCCAGCTTGAGGACAGCCTTGGTGTCACGCAAATAGCCATTCAGCACCGCTCCTGCCGCGCCCAGTTTGCGGGCGCGGATGCTCATCAGTTCTCCCCAGAGCGCGTTGCGCGGAGATGAGCCGGTGTTGACGTAGATTTCGTTGGCCTTGAGATCGTCGAGAGCCTCGAGCATCAAGCCGAATGGCTTCTCCATGAGCCGGTTGTGCGTACCGGCGATCTTCTCTTCAAAGACGTCGACCGAGAGCACGGGCATGGCGCGGCCGATCAGCACCATGTCCGGGCGCAAGGCACGAATCTGCGGCGGCAGGAATTGATGCTGCAGGCCCAGCTTGTCCATCACATCTCCCACCACGCAGGTAAACAATTCCTGGCGGATGGTGGAGAAGAGTTCTTCGTCAGTTCGCCACAGGTTCATCAAGGTCCTCGGTCAAGGCTGCATTCAATGCACAGACTATTGGCGCTTTAGAACAATGAGTTCCACACCCGGAGGCGGCAGCGGATTCGTCAGTTCCAGCTTTCCTCCGCGGCTGGTTTTTTCTTCCACCATCGCGAGATCCTGAGTGCTCGTAATGCGGAAGCGCTGGACGGAAAACGCCGCGTTGCCCCAGGGGAGGTGATCGATCGTCAACGCGTAGCCGCCGTTGTTCTCATAGTGGATTCCGGCCCTTCGTGGAAGGAATTTGAATTTGGAGAAGTCCACGTTCAGGGCGGCCAGCACCGCCGGAGGCGGAGGCATTTCATGGGGCTTGTAGCCGGGCGGAATTTCGTAGTTGCTGATGAGGACCTGCACCGTTTTGCCGTCGGCGGATCGTGCTGCCAGCGCCGCAAAGCCAAGCGTGTCGCTGCCGGTCAGCGTCAGTCGTTGGGGCGTGTCGAGCATGGCGGCCATAGCTTTGTAAGCGTATGCCGTCTTGTAATATTCGCGCTGCGGGCTGAAAAGCCCCATCCACGTGGCGTCTCCACGGTAGAACTGAGCGTGATCAATGGAAGAATCCTGCAGATAGATCATAACCGCATCGATGTAGGCGGCGTTTTCGGGGCCTTGCAGGATCTTCTTTTCGACATCGGTGAAATCGGCACTCAGATTCCATTCCGAAAGAATGCTTTCTGCGTTCTTGAATCCCCTGGCATCGAGCAGGCTTCGAATTTCTTTTCCAATCCTGACCGCATCGTAAGGATCGGCGGAGCCATCCGCATAAGTGTGCCAGGAATAGAAATCCAGGGGCACCTTGTGAGCCGCGCAATAATCGAGGAAGCCTTCGCGCCAGGGACCGCCGTCGGTTGGAATGGCCTTGGCATCACCGCCAACTTTCAGCGAAGGGTCGACGGACTTCAGGGCTGTCGCCGTTTTTGCATATAGCGAGTAGAACTGGTCCGGCGTGCCCGACCAGAAAGTTTCCGGTTCGTTCCAGAACTCCCAATAACGAATGTGGTCGTGAAATCCGTTGGCCCAGCCCTGGTTGTAGTGCATGGCAATGTGCTTCACGATGTCGGCGAATTTGTCGAAATCGGCGGGAGGATTGCGGTTGGCGCCCCAACTGCGGCCAATGCGGTAATAAACCTCGGCGCCCGTGTCGCGGATTGCCTGGATGACTTTGTCGGTCGGCTCGAAGCGGTAGCTTCCCGGCTTCTCGGGGTCGGCCCTCCAGTCAGGAAAAATGATGCTTGCGTTCCCGGCCACCACCAGCTTGGCGCGCTGATTGTTATTCGGCACGAGCCAGGCCAGGAGAGGATCGTCATCCTTGAACACCGAGTCGATTTCAGTCGGCCCCATGAAATCGTGCGTGCGCACCATGTCGATGTGCAGGTCTTTATATTGGTTGACCAGGTTGGGCAGGCCTTCCATCACTGGAGTCGGCTGGCCGTTCACGCCTTGAAAGGAGCGAATGTTTCCGGTGACTTTGCCGGCATCGACGTACACGGTCCGCGATTGCGCCGCTGCTGTAGCGCATAACAGAACGACGAACGCGGACATCCAGAGAGCTTTGAGACGAGAGTGAACCGGAGTTGGCGTCTTCATGGCTTTACTTCCGCATTGGGGGCGAATGCGTCGACCAGCGAGACTACTTTGAGCGCCTGCTTTAATTGCTCGGCACTCAGTTTGCTGTGGATCGTGATGTCGACGGGCTGGCCTGGAATCAGGTCGAAGTAGTTATCGGAGGGTTCGATTTCGGGGTCTCCGAACGACACGTACACGCTGCGGGCCAGCGCCTTGGATGTGAGCCGCAACCGGTACTCGGGGCCGTCTGCGGCCAGTTCTGTAGTGATCTGTGGATCGGGCAGATGCACTTCCTTCGTTGGCGCGAAGTAAAGAAGGTTGCTCGACACGGTCTTTCCGTCGACGATCAGATCGGTCACGGCGAAGATGTTGGCGGCGTCAGTGCCGTTCGCATTGACAAATTCCTCGAGCGGACGCTGCGAATAGATCTTGCTCGAGAGTTCAGGAATCTGGATCGCTTCCGTTTTGTCGCTGACCGTTGCACCGGCGAGCGTCATCAGGCGAACGCGAAGCTGGGCACTGGTGGGCGTGGTCTTATCGGAGACGACATAAATGTTGAAGCTGCCATCTTCGACGTGCGGAGAGACCAGCAGCGGCGCATAGAAGCGGCGCGCGTAGTATTGCAAAGCCTTCCAGCGCCCGTAATAGTCGATGCTCGACCACGAAGCAACCGGCCAGCAATCATTCAGCTGCCAGTAGATGGAACCCATGGTGCGTGGCCGTTCGCGGCGAAGATGCTCGGCGCCAATCTTGATCCCTTCGGCTTGCAGCACCTGACTGGCGTAGAGGAATGATGCGAAATCCTTGGGCTCGGAATAGTACTTCAGCATGTAGTCGTGAATGATCGAGTTGCCTTCGTTGTTCTTCTGGTGCGCCAGCATGACCGGGGTGAAGATGCTGGTGCGATCTTCGGGCAGAGTGAAAGCCTCGACCGTAGCCATCTCCGGGAAGGACTGGAATCCGAACTCGGTCATGAAGCGCGGGTGATGCTTTTCGTATTCACTGAACGGAACGCGCCCGTGCCAGACGCTCCAGTCGTGGTAATCGCCCGACTGAAACGACGGCGAGGTCTCTTCGTAATCCGAACTGGGGGAACTTGGCCAGTACGGCGTTTCGGGAATCAACCGATTCACCGTGCGCGCCAGGATTCCGCTGAAGACGGTGAGATAGTCCTGCCACATCTGCATGCGGGCCGCTGTGCTGAGCAGGTCGCGATCCTTCCAGTGAAATGCCTCTTCCGTTTCGTTGTTGCCACAAAAAATGATGATGCTGGGATGATCGCGGAGTCGGCGAACCTGGTATTCGGCTTCCTTTTCCACGTTCTGCTTCCAGGCATAGGTGCCGGGCTGCCAATCGTTGCCGAACATGAAATCCTGCCAGACCATCAGGCCGAGTTCGTCGCACATGTCGTAGAACTCGTCGGTTTCGTAATAGCCGCCGCCCCAGTGGCGGATCATGTTCATGTTGGCGTCGCGCGCCGACTGGAGAATGCGCCGGTACTGCGCAGTGGTGACGCGGTTTGGGAAACTGTCGAACGGAATGACGTCTGCGCCCTTGGCGAACACGGGAATGCCGTTGATGATGAACTCGAAGGATCGTCCCCACTGATCGAGATCGCGGCGCAGAACGATGGAGCGCAGGCCGGTGCGAACTGAGCCTTGATCCGCGAGCGCTTTGCCGATTTTCAGTTGGAAGTTGAATTCGTAGCGCGGCTGGCCGCCGTATCCCGCGGGAAACCACAGCTCTGGATTATCAATCTGCAGCGGGAAATCGAAATGATTGATGCCAGGATGCAGGGTGACATCGAGTGAGGTTTCCGCCTTCTTGCCCTTGTGCGAATAATCGAGCGTGAGTTTGCCGGAGACATCGCTGGCGGCGGTGATTTCGACTTCTGCGGTCAGGTGGGCAACTTTCGCCGTCACATCGCGCTGCGCAATATGCAGGTTCGAGATGCGGGCGTCGTTCCAGGCTTCGAGCTTCGCCGGGCGCCAGACACCGCTGGTGACAAAGCGCGGGCCCCAGTCCCATCCGTATTCATAGGCGGCCTTGCGGACGTAGGTTTTTTCTTCCGTGTGGGTGAATTCGCGCCACTTGTCAGAGGCGGCGACTTTGGCGGCAGCTTCAATGGGAGAAGGAAAAACGACGCGCAGTTGATTCGCGCCCGGCTGCAGGTAAGGCTTGGCATTCACACGCCACTCGCGAAACATGTTGTCGGCAGTGAGAACCAGTTTGTCGTTGAGGTAAACCTCGGCGTAAGCATCGAGTCCCTCAAAGACAAGTTCGACATTCTTATGCGCCAGCAAAGCGGGCGCGGCCTGGATGGTCGTGCGATATTCCCAGCTGGCATCTTCGATCCATTGCAACTTGGCTTCGTTGTCGCGATAGAAGGGATCGGGGATCAGCTTGTTGCGCAGCAGGTCGAGATGGACATCGCCGGGAACCTGCGCTGGACGCCAGGTTGCGGCGGAACTCGAGGCGTCGGTCAGCTGGCGAAATTCCCAGCCCGAGTCCAAAGGCACGACTTGTCGTTGAGCGGCTTGGGATTCAGCGGGAATGACGGAAAATATTGCATACAGAGCGGCACCGAGAAAGATCGCGAGTCTAGGCATGACGGCTCCAGAGAATGAGAAGTTTCTTTGGGACTGAGTCGCTCGCCTTGACGGGGGTCGATCGTTTTTGTGCGGCGAGCGGGGGTGGAAGATTTCCTGCATGAAAAGAATATCGGACCCGCCATCTTAGGCTATCTGCGAGGCAAATGGGAAGGTGTGGGAGATCCCTTGTCCCGCTGGTGAAAACGCGGGACTGCAGGATGACGCCTCCGGAGATTTCACGGTGTGGAAATGAACCTAACTCACCACGGTATCATCGGCACGCCTAAAGGCATGCCCTGGTACGAAACGTCAGGCGGCTGGGGCTTCGCCGACTGGAAGTGGGATGCGCTCGACGAACTGGCGCTGGTGCCAGTAGGGATAGATCGGAGTAATTTCACTGGCGGCGTCGAGAGCTGCTACTTGTTCGGCGGTCAAGTTCCAACCGGCGCTGCCGAGATTCTGGCGCAACTGCTCTTCATTGCGCGCGCCCAGAATCACGCTCGACACGGTCGGCCTCTGCAAAAGCCAGTTCAAGGCAATCTGCGGAACGCTCTTTCCCGTCTGCTTGGCGACGACATCAATTGCCTCGACCACCTTATATAGGTCTTCGTTGGCTACCGGCGGACCGTTTTCGGCGGTGACTTTGAGGCGGCTCACCACGGGCATGGGCTGTCCTCTGCGGATCTTGCCGGTGAGTCGACCCCATCCCAACGGGCTCCATACCAGCGCGGCGACTTTTTCTTCGATCCCCAGCGGCATGAGTTCCCACTCGTATTCGCGGCCAATCAGCGAGTAGTAGACCTGATGCGCGACATAGCGCGCCCAGCCGTATCTTTCCGATGTGGAAAGGGATTTCATTAGATGCCAGCCGGAGAAGTTCGAACAGGCGATGTAGCGGACCTTGCCGCTGCGCACCAGGGTATCGAGCGCTTCGAGCGTCTCTTCGGCAGGAGTCAGGCCGTCGAATCCATGCATGTGATAGATGTCGACGTAGTCAGTGCCGAGCCGACGCAGGCTCGCTTCGCAGGCGCGGACAATGTGATAGCGGGAGGAGCCGACATCGTTGGGGCCGGCTCCGAGTCGAAAGGTGGTCTTGCTGGAAATAAGAAGGTCGTGCCGTTTCCCGCCAACGGCCTTGCCGAGGATCTCTTCCGAGAGTCCATTGGAGTAGACATCGGCGGTGTCGAACAGGTTGATTCCGGCGTCGACGCAGATGTCGACCAGCCGCCTCGCCTCCTCGACATCGGTCTGTCCCCAGGCGCGGAAGAACTCATTGCTACCGCCGAAAGTGCCGGTGCCGAAGCTGAGCGCTGATACCTTGAGTCCGGAACGGCCGAGCTGTCTGTAATCCATGGTGCCTTCTCCTTGATATGAAAGTCCGCTGAGTTAGATTCCGTTTGTTGAACGAAGTTGCGTTATCCGCGGCTGCGACGCAGAGAATGGGTGCCGTCCCTACGGGACTTCGGGCCCTCCCCTTTCCTCTTTCCCGCCACTTACGTGGCGGGCTAATGAATGGCGCCGCTTCGCGGCTGGACAGCCGAGGGCGGCTGTCCCCACAAAAATCTCTTTCTCTTTCTTTGGCGGCGATCCGGGTACTACGACACATACTCCTACGGGACTCGCGTCAATTCCCCACTTCACCCGGCACTGCCGTGCCGGGCTTTCACATATTTCCGCTACGCGGCTGCCTGGCCGTGAGGATATCAACATGGTTTCACTCCTCACAACTCCCTGCTACCACGTTGCCGGCGTTGGCCAAGCATTTTTGTGAGTTTTGCAGCCTTATAATGAAGGAGCTTTGGGACTCGGGTGCGTCAGAGAATCAAAAGGGGGCGGGCCATGAAGAGTCTGACTAGCCGTATCGCGTTGGCTTTGGCGGTGGTGGCGCTGGGTAGGGCGAGTGTGATCAGCGCGGAAGCGCAGACACAAAAGGATCCGGCGAAGGACAGCGGCCTTCAGTCTTACAAAATTGAAGTGCCGGGAACGAAGGAATGGATCGACACGGGCGTCGATGTGCGAGGCGGCGCAAAGCTGCGCTTCACTGCTACCGGGCAAATTACGTATCCGGCCGATCAATCCTACGGCGGAAAATTGCACACGGCAGGAGCGTTCGGCCCGGATGGGCTTCCGCGAGGATTCGCAGACCTGGTTCATTCGTATGCGCTGGGAAATGCCGGACACGGCGCTCTGATCGGCCGCATCGGTGCAGAGTCATTCAGCCAAGCCTTCCTGGTGGGAGCGAGCAAGGAATATGAAGTACCGGTTGCCGGACGATTGTTCCTGGGAATCAATCAAAGCGAGAGCGACGCCTCGGTTGCGACTGGCAGCTTCAACGTGAAGATCGAGGTGTTGGAAGTGGGTTCGGGCGATGTTGCGGCGATTGGAGGTCCGGTGGAGAGGCGAGTACCGGGCATTACACAGGATTTGCTGAGTAAGATTCCGCGCCGCGTCTCTGACCCCGCCAAGAATCCCGGCGACATGGTGAATGTGCTGATTGTGGGAACGCAGGATCAGGTGGTTCAAGTGTTCACGGCTGGCGGCTGGGTGCAAGTCGACAAGACGGTGGGCAGTACGGCATTGAATGCTTTCCTTGGATCTTTAGAAAAGAAAGATTATCTGACGATGCCGATGAGCACACTGTTCCTGTTCGACCGCCCGCAGGACTACGGGTTTGCGCACGCCGAGCCGGTGCGAGTCGCGATGTCGCGGAATCATCTGCGTGTGTGGAAATCGCCTTACGTTGTAGACGGACGCCCGCTGTGGTGCATCGCGGCGACACACGATATCGGATTCGAGCGCGATCAGCGGAACAACGGTCTCACGCACAAAATTGATCCCGCCATTGATGGCGAACGCGAGTACGTAAATGGCACGCTCTCCGGCACCGGACTGGTGGTGCAGCGGGATCATGTCACGCCGGCCGATCCGCTGACCACTGCCAAGACGGCTACGGGCGGGGAGTTTCACTCGGACGGTCGCATCCTGGTTCTTGTCCTGAAAGATGCGGTGAAGTAGTATCGTCTCCCGCAAGAGGAGGTCAGGGGCTTTCACCACAGAGTACTCAGAGGATCACAGGGGAAGACGATGACCTGTAAATGTTGATCTGTTTGACGCACTTCATCAGAAGGACGGTTCTTTGGCCAGGACATAACCATCCCGCGGGAGATCCCTCCGCCCGCTGGTGAAAACGCGGGCGTTCGGGATGACGCCTGTTGGAAATCTACTCCTTCCGGTTCTGGTTGCCGGCGCCGTGCATCGCCCCATCGAGAGGGCAAAGGGTGGGTGGTTCGGCGTTGTCCACGCGATGTGAGATTGGTTTCAGCGTCTTCAGGTAAGCAAACATCCCGGCCAAATCTTCGTCCGTCAGGTTACGTAACGCCGACCACGGCATGGTTTTGCTCAATTCGCGAGTTCCCACTACTCCAGTGCGCATGGCGTTGATGAACGTTACCTGATCGTAGTAGGAAATCCCGGACGGACTGGGAGTGAGGTTTGCGCTGGCAACTGTGCCCCAGGGTGCCTTGAAAACCTGCCCTCCTGAGAATTCCATTCCCGTGATCGGCACGTGGTGGTTGTCAACCGGGGTATGGCAGTCTGTGCAGCCGATGAGATTGACGAGAAATCTGCCGCGCTTCACAGGATCAGAAATATCGGGAGACGGGACCGGACTGGTGAGCGGCTGCGGATCGTTCCGCATGATGTATTTCACCGGAAAAATAATTTCAGTCTGGGGAAGAACATTTCTGACCGGCGGCAGAGATCGCAGATACACGATGATGGAGGCCAAGTCTTCATCCGGCATATCGCGGTAATGGGCGAATGGCATGATCCCGAAGAGAGCGCGACCGTCGTGGCCAATGCCCTCGCGAGTGGCGCGTGCCAGCATGTCGTCAGTCCAGTTGCCGGCGCCGGTGTCTTTATCGGGGGTGAGATTGGGAGCAAAAACCTTGCCAGGCAGGTCCAAGTACGGAAGTTGCTGACCAGCCCCAGTCATTCCCGGGAGAATTGGGGCGTCAGGCTTGCTCCAATCGTGCGGCGAGTGACAATACAGACAGCCAATCGAAGTGGCCAGGTACTTTCCACGCTCCAGCCGTGCAGGCGTAACTTCGAATTTGCGGGAAGTAAGCGGTCTCGACCGCGGGCCCAGAAATGCTCGCGGCCCCAGCACTTTTACCGCAGCCACTCCGATCACAATAATCAGAACCACCACAACCACGAGCAATGCTTTCAACGCGAGTTTCATCAGGAAATCCTCCCGAACAACCCGGCGGCGCGCCCTTAACGTCCTGTGCAGGATGACGAGACCGGACAACAACGTGAGAACGATATACTCCCGTGCGCGCTTGGGGCAATACTGAACCGCGCGATGGATGCTCGGGCCGAGCGAAGGCACCGAGAAACCGCCTGAACCCCTTGCTGATTTCGCAGCATCCAAATAAGGACACAGTTTCAACCAGTGGAGTGCGTCGGAAATGGTGATCGTCAAATATTGCGCCTAGATCCTCGTGATCCATGGTGTCGGGCGAGGAGATCAAGGACTTTAACCACAGACGGCACAGAGGATCACAGGGGAAGCCGGCGACTTATTAATTGCGATCTGCTTGACGCATTACACCCGAATCATCGAGGTCAATCATGAATAAGAAAAACATTTCTGCAAGCCACGCTGGCCAGGTTTCGCTGGGCGGAGAGCTTACGGTCAACCGCCTCGGTTATGGGGCAATGCGTCTTACGGGGGAAGGCATTTGGGGTCCGCCGAAAGACCGTAAGAGCGCGCTTGAGGTTCTGCGCCGCGCCGTCGCACTCGACGTAAATTTCATCGACACCGCGGATTCTTATGGACCACATGTAAATGAGGAACTGATTGCCGAGGCTCTGTTTCCCTACCCCGACGGCTTGGTGATTGCGACCAAGGGAGGGTGGAATCGTCCCGGCCCCAACCAGTGGACTCACGATGCAACCCCCTCTCACCTTCGGAAGGCGATTGAAGGCAGCCTCAAGAGGCTGCGATTGGAGCGTATCGACGTCTACCAACTGCACCATCCTGACCCCGTTGTGTCGTTCGATGCTTCCGTGGAAACCTTGGCGGGACTGCGAAACGAAGGAAAGATTCGACTGGTCGCGTTATCCAACGTCACGCGGGAGCACATCGAGCGAGCCCGCAAAATCGTTCCGATCGCTTCGGTGCAGAACCGCTACAGCTTTGCCGACCGCGAATGGGATTACGTGGTGGACTATTGCCAGCGCAACGGGATCGCTTTTATTCCCTGGTTTCCGCTCGGAGCCGGTAAAGTTGCGGGCGAAGTACTGAACCGGATTGCGAAAGCGCACAGCGCGAGCCCCACACAGATCGCGCTGGCCTGGTTGTTGAAGCGGTCTCCGATCATGCTGCCCATTCCAGGAACGTCGTCGATCGAACATCTCGAGCAAAATGTTGCGGCGGCGTCACTGCGCTTGACTGAAGAAGAATTCGGAGAACTGTCCGAGGTACGCGAATTGGTGGGATCCCGGTGAAGAGCGTTTTTACCATCTTTCAGAGGAGAGGTAAGTCGGAGTTGAAAACGATCCTGGTTGCGATTGCCATTTATGCTGTTTGCGTGTTGCCTATCGGAGTATCGGCCCACACGGCGGACTCGGATGTATCGCTCATTCACAATCTTGTTTACCAGCGAAATTGCGCAAAATGTCACGGCAAGGCTGCTACGGGACGACACTTTGGAGGACCATCGCTCGCGTCGGAGAAGGTCGCCGGCGCGCCCAGCGATGATCTGCGCGAGATCATCAGCAACGGAAAAGGCCATATGCCCAAGTTCGCCGGACAACTCACGTCGGAAGAAATCGATCACCTGGTCGCGCAGATCAAAGCTCTTGGCAAGAAATGAGCTTGTGCAAGAGTACGTTCTACGCGCGCAGCATCCGCCAACCGAGAGAGAGTCCTGCGGCGGCGAAGTCGACTGGAGATGATGCCCCAACGTGCAGGGCCAGCAGGCGGGCAAACAGTCGCGGATCGGAGCCGAAGGCGCGCATTACAGTTTGCCGAAATGAGTTTTTCCAATCCAGCGCGAGCAAGAGCCTGGCCATTAGCGCGGGACGAGTCGCCAGGATCCTGTGCTCGCGCTGGTACCGCTCCAGATCGTTGGCGACCAGGCACTCGGCCAACAAACTGGCTTGGGAAAAGCAAAGACACAAACCTTCCCCAGTGATGGCATCGACTGCGCCGGAAGCGTCCCCCACCAGGCACACTCGATCTTTGTAGACGCGCCGCAGCTTGCGGGTTGACGAAATCGCGCCTCGCTCTGCAGAACTCGGCTCAGCAGCGCCCAGCCGCGCAGCCAACTCTGGAAATGCCCCGAGAGCGTCGTCTAAACGTAGATCGGGACTACGGGAAATCAATGCGACGCAAACTTCGTCAGCGGCAACAGGGGTGGCATAGATTTGGCACTTTGGTCCCCAATGCAGCTCCATGCAATCGCTCCATGGAGCAACGCGATAGTGGCGTCGGAAAGCGAAGCGCGTTCGGTCGTGAGAATAGCGGTCCAGCCCAGCCCATCTTCGGACCAGAGAGTGCCCGCCATCTGCACCTACAATCCAACGACAGCGCACAAGGTCGTCCCCCAGCCGCACGCCTTGAGGATGCAAGCCTGTCACCGTGGTGCGCCAAAGCAACGTGACTCCCACGGCTTCCGCGTGCGCCGCCATCGCGCGGTGAAGTGCCGTACGGCGTATGCCCATGCCGGTTCCGTGGGGAAAACTCGCGTCGACGCTCAACCCGCCGCTGACGAAGCGGATACCGCGCAAAGGGTACGAATTTTCTTGAGCGACAAGAATTCCTAATCGTCCGAGAGCCGCGAGGCCGTCGGGCAAAAGCCCTTCGCCGCACGCCTTGTCGATGGAGGGCGATTCACCGTCGGCTACAGTCACTTCAAAACCGCGCTGCCTTGCGGCGATCGCCGCCGCTAATCCTGCCGGGCCGCCTCCAATAATAAAAATATCCGTTGACGTACGCATGGTCACAAGGGATGCGCGTTGCTTCGGAATTGGTTGTAAGGAGCCCGGAACTCCGCGGACGCCATCCATCGCAACCGCCCTTCGTCTTGGATGAAACGCCCATCCGAAAGATTCAGGAGCTCCTGACATTACGGGGCCAAAATTCGGATCGGCATTTACTTGGCAGCGCGGAGAGAAATGGCGCTTCTCCCTGAACCGTGCGGAATTCCCCTTGCGACTTTATGGTTTCTTCGCGGGCAGGTATTTCTTTTCGATGGAAGCCACGACAACGTAATTGGGATCCACCATCTCGTTGAGGTGGATCTTCCCTACTTGCGAAAGTAGTTCGTAGGCGTCGAGTTCCGACAAGCCATAGTCTTTGTGGATCCAGTGCACCAACTCGGTGAAGGCAATGCGCAGAGCATCGTCCAGCGGACGATACGCTCCCACCGTCATAATGGCATCGTCATTTTCAAACTGCGGCCAACTGATGGTGCGGCCTTTGATCACAGTAAGCTGCACTCGCGCCTTGAGCGGCACTTCAATCGCCGTGCCCGCAATCTCGCCATCGCCCATGGCAGCGTGGCCGTCGCCGATGTACAACAAGCCGCCTTTCACGTTCACCGGAAAATAGACAGTATTGCCCGCGCTGGCTTCGGGAGAATCCATATTGCCGCCGAATTCCGCCGGCACCACCGAGGTGCGGGCCTCGCCCTCCGCCGGCGCAACCCCAATGCAGCCGAAAAACGGATGCAAGGGAATCTTCACTGAGAAATCTGAATCCAGCGCCTTGAAAGTCGCCGCGTTAGCCGCATGATCGATGTGATAGAACCATATCTTCTCGGGCAAGGGCGAATGCAGCATGGGAGTGTAATTCGTCTCGTTCAGAGCGCCAAATCCAGGGGCGAACGCGCCCACGCCCGTGTCGCCGTCGACCTGCAGGTCGAGAATCTTTACCGCGAGTGTGTCACCCGGCTCTGCACCCTCCACATAAAACGGCCCGGCCAGCGGATTGTCGCCCTTCACCATGCTCAGCGTATCGCCGGGCTTGCGCAGCACGTTGCCAAAGCAGTCCAGAGTGTTGGTGTCGAGGATGTCGCCGGAGTGCAACCGCGCTACCGGCGGCGCCGTCGCAAAGAGGTACTTCACGTTATCGATGCTAGTGTTGTAGTGCACGACGTTCTGCGCTAGCGCCGAACCGGCAAGCAGTGCGAGAGCAAGAAGACGAAACATTACCGGACCCCCTGATGGTCAGTTCGATGACAGTAGTTCGTGCACAGCGCGGTAGCCCTGATCGATGGCCTGATCGGTGTAAGCGGCTGCGGCGGCGTCGGAATTGGCGATGGTAATTCGTCCGTGGCGCTGGCGAGCGATGTCGCAGGGGCGCTGGCCTGCGGGCCAGTCCGGATCCCACAGCGGGTTGTACTCGTAGGCATAGCCGTGGGGCCAGCGGTTCACGGTGATGGCGTCGATATCGCGCGCAGGGTCGAATCCGCCTTGACCGAGCACGCGTTCGAGTTGGTCGCGGATATTCCGCTCGAAGGTTTCAAAGGGAGTCGCCAGCAGCTCGTAGTGTCCGGCGCGCTGCTGCTCGCGGGCAGACAAGCCGGGCTGGCAGGGCGTGCGTAACATGCGCACCAGGATCGGCTCGTCGGGAGAATGCGAACACTTGTAGTCCCCGATGTTCACCGGCTGATCGAGATTCACGAAAGAGTGATACATCCCCGGACAGGATGCGCCGCGAATGCCCAGCTTGTGGAACGACGTCCAGTTCTTGATGGCCACGACGGTGTATACCAGAGGAACCTTCACCCCGTAGTGCAACGCTTCTTTTTGCTTTGCTGGCAGTTCCTCGCATAGAAAGGGGATAACCATGTTCCAGCAAGCGAGCACCACGCCTTTGCCGCGCACCGTGTAAGCCTTTCTCTCACGTCCATAGATAACTTCCACTTCCTTCGCGGACGCAGCGTCGCCGATGTGCCGCACTCCTACGGCTGTGCTGCTGAGGCGCAGATGGATGGGCGAACTATTGTGATCGAGACGAGCATAATCCACGCTGGCGGTAACGATGTCTTCGGCCGTGCTGCCGGGAATCGAGCCAGGAATTAACGATCGCACCAGCATGCGCGCGATGGAGGCGTTGCCGTCGGGAAAGTGGAAGTGATAGCGCTCTTGCGGTGTGATTTCTCCGAGTGCGGTGAAGCTGAGTCCCTTCGACGGGACGCGGTCGAGACCCAGGCCCTGGAATCCGGGGAAATTGATCGCCCAGCAATCGAGCGCTGGAACGGCATCGATCCCGATTCCATAGAGCCCGTGCGTGCGCGTCTGGTAGAACGGAATCACATCGGGATGGGCTTTCACGACGTTGAGAAGAAAATCCTTGTAGCTCATGTGCGCCAGGCGGGATTTCTTCTCGTCTTGCGGCACGCCCGGCATGTAATCGACTTTCTCTTCCTGGATGCGGGCGAGGTCGCGCTGAGCTTCGGCCGAGAGCGGCGTCTTGGCCAGGAATTCCGGCCAAGCCTTACCGCTCGACGCAGGCGGGGCGCCGTAAAAGCCGCCGGGCAGGCCGGTGACGAGGCGGTCGACGCCGAATGTCTCCTTATCAAAAAAATAGCTGCCCCCGAGATCGCGGTAGACTTCGCGATCCACGCACTTTTTTTCCAGCGCGGGAGGATCGATGCCGAGTTCGGTGAGCAGGCCGCGCGCTTCCCGGCTGTACGGGAAAGGAGATTCGATCGCGACCGTACCGCCATTCGCGAGCAGCAGACGTCCACCCGGACGAAACTCGTTGCGTTTGGCGTGGCCGCCGAAGTCGTCGTGGTTGTCAATAATAAGGATGCGAGCCGACGGCCCAGCTTGCTTGCGGTAGAAGTAAGCGGCGGCGAGCCCGCTCATGCCGGCACCCACGACGATGAGATCGTAGGTTTCGCGCGTATCGATGGGCTTGCCCGCAGTTTGCCAAAAGGTGCCGTCCCGCAGCGCGTGCGCCACTTCGAACGATCCGGGATGACTGCCGCGCATGCCGGTCAGCGCGGGAGGATCGTATCCGGGCGCATCCTGTGCAAAGTGCGACATCTCGGCAGCTTGCGCGAGACCCGGCAGCCACGCGCTGGCGAGCGTGGCGCCGGCTCCGACGGCAATACCATTCAGAAAATCCCGCCGGGTAATGGCGCGGTGCATGCCTAGTTCGCGGTCGCGGGCGAGGTTCGCTAAATCCTTGTTCATTGAGCTCTAAGCCTTGGCAGCTACTTTCTTCGGGCTGCCCAGGATCTCCGAGACAGCGCGGTAACCCTGGTCAATCGCGATGTTGGTGTAGGCGTGGCCGTCGGCGTCGGAATTCGCAATGTGGATGCGGCCGAAGGGCTGGCGCCCAATCACGCACGGACGCTCGGACGCCGGCCGGTCAATCGGTTCGAACAGCGCGTTGTACTCGTAGGCATATCCGTGCGGCCAGCGGTTGACGGTGATGGCTTGAATGTCGCGAGCGGGATCGAAGCCTCCGGCGGAGAGCATGCGTCCCAGCTGATCGCGGATATTACGCTCGAAAATTTCGAACGAAGTGCTCAGCAGTTCGTAGCGTCCGGCGCGATATTGATCTTTGCAGGCGAGGCCGGGACTGCACGGAGTTCGCAGCAAGTGCAGCACGCAGGACTCGTCGGGCGAACTAGGAAATTTGTAGTCGCCCATGGAAACCGGAAAATCGAGAGTGACATTGCTGAAATAGGCTCTGGGCGCGTAGACACCGTTGATCCCGAGTTTCTGAAAAGATTTCCAATTGCTGATTTGAACATTAGTGTAGACCAGAGGAATCTTCACGCAGTAGGCGAGCGCTTCTTTCTGCGTGGCGGACATTTCCGGGCAGAGGTAGGGGATGACCATGTTGTAGCAGGCGAGCACGCACTGCGGTGCGCGGACGCGGTGGGCTTGGCCGCCGCGAACGTAGGTGACTTCGATTTCTTTTGCAGTTGCGGGATCACCGACGTGCCGGGCGCGCACCGCTGTGCTGTTCAGGCGGACACGAACCCGCGAGGAAGGATCATCGAGCCGGGCATAGTTGGCGCGCGCGGTGACGATGTCTTCCATCGTATTGCCGGGCAGAACTCCGGGCACCAGCGAGCGCACCAGCATTCTGGCAATGGAAGCATTGCCGTCGGGAAAATGGAAGATATACGGCTCTTCTTCTTCCTGATCGTCTTCGCGATGGCGCTTGGGGAGCGTGATTCCCTTGAAGCCGGGATAACCGTAGCGGGCGCAGTCGTAGGCTGAAACGGCATCGATGCCAACACCGTAAAGATCGTGAGGCGCGGTCTGAAAGACTTTCGCTACATCGGGATGCACCTTGACATAATTCAGCAGGAAATCTTTGTAGCTGGTCTTGATCAGCTTAGCGCGCTTCTGCTCTGGGGTGATTCCGGGAAGATAATCGATCCTGGTTTCCTGAAGACGCAGGATGTCGTGCTGCGCGGCTTCAGCGATGGGCAGTCGAGCTGCCGTTTCCGCCGTGAAGGTCGGACCGAAGTAGTGCAGGCCAGCTTCGGGCACGAGCTTGTCTACGCCGAAGGTCTCTTTGTCGAAGTACGTGGCCTCGACCAGGTTCATCGAATCGTACAGCTTCTGGTCGTAGTACTTGTAAAAGCGCTGCACGTCGATGCCGAGTTCCTTGAGAAGACCGATCGCCTGTTTGCTGTAATGCGCGGGGGCTTCGATGGATTGAGTGCCGCCGTAGCCAAGAAGCAGGCGATTGCCGGAGTGAAACTCGTTGCGCTTGGCGTGTCCCCCAAAATCGTCGTGATTATCGAGCAGCAGAATGCGGGCATTGGCTCCCGCAGCTTTCCGGTAGAAATAAGCGGCGGCCAGCCCACTCATGCCCGCGCCGACCACGATCAGGTCGTAAGACTCATCGTCGGCGACGACGTCGGGCCATTGCTTGCCATCGCGCAGGGAGTGGGCGACCTCCCATGATCCATCGTGGCTCCCGCGCATTCCGGTTTTCGCAGGCGGATAATAATTGGGATCTTTCTCGGGCGCAAAGGGCGACTGGGGAATACCGAAAGCCTCGACCCACACCGGGTTCGCGGCCAGCAGCGAAGTTCCCACGGCGAGGCTCACACCGTTGAGAAAATCGCGCCGTGTAATGTTCTGCTGCATGCCCAGTTCGCGATCTCGTTTTTCCTGACTCATCGTTTCCTCATGCGGATACCAACAATCATGATTCGTAAACCCACTTGCCGCCGACCATAGTGCGCTCCACCGGAATTGTGACCAGCGTAGAAGGGTTTTCTTTGAATGGATCGCGGCCGAGCACAACCAGGTCGGCCAGTTTGCCGGGCTCAATCGAGCCTTTCAGATTTTCTTCGTAAGAAGCGTAGGCGCCGTTCATGGTGCCGACGTAGATTGCCTCTTCGACGCTGATGCGCTGGTTGGCGCCCCACACGTGGCCGTTCATATCGGTGCGCGTAACTTCCGACTGTAACGCCATCATGGGCGGAAATTCTCCGGGCGGGTAGTCGGAGGCTTGCGTCGGCCGCAGCCCCGCATCGATAAATGTGCGCAGCGCGAACATGTGCTTCAGGCGCTCCTCGCCGTAGTACTGCATCTTTTCGCCGTGGTAATAAACGTAAGTAGAGAACGGAGCCGGGATCACGTTCAGCACTTTCATCCGCTGGATAATCGAATCGTTGATCAGGGTGCAATGTTCGATGCGGAAGCGCGGATCCTTTCGCGGGATTTCGTGATTGATACGCTCGTAGACGTTCAATACTCTCTCGATCGCGACGTCGCCATTGGCGTGCGTACCCAGTTGCCAGCCCGCGGCGTAGGCCTTGTGTCCGTACTCGTAGAGCTCTTCTTCGGTCGCCGAAAATGTTCCGTAGTCGTTGGGATGACCGATGTACGGTTGCGAAAGGCGCGCAGTACGTCCGGAGATAGCGCCGTCCGCCACTTGCTTCATGGCGCCCACGCGCACCCACTCGTCCCCGAAACCTGTTCTCACGCCCGCGGCGATCATGCGATCGAGCCAAGCGTAATAAATGAAGCAATAGACCCGGAAGAGCAAGTCGCCGCTGTCGCGCGCGTCCTGGTAGGCCTGCAGAGTCTCGGGCGAGCCGAGCGCATCGCCGACGGACGTGATGCCCGTCTTGGTCATCATTTTGGCGATAAGCTTTACACCTTCTCGATAGTCATCGCGGGTGTAGGTGGAAGGGATGACTTTGTCGAACGCCTCGATGGCTCGTTCGTTGATGCGGCCATCGAGATGACCGGCGGCATCGTGCTCGAATTGTCCGCCGGTGGGATTGGGGGTGCTGTCGTCAATTTTGGCCAGCTTCAAAGCCGCCGAATTCGCGAAGGCTTCATGGCCTCCACGGTGGGTGACCAGCACTGGATTGTGGGGAACGGCGGCGTCGAGATCTTGCACGGTGAGCTTGCGGCCATCGGAAGTTTTGGTGTCGTCGTACTTGAAACCTAGCACCCACTGGTCGGGAGGGGTTTTTGCCGCACGCTCGCGGAGCGCCGCCTGGATCGCCGCGATCGAGCGAAGATCACAATCAACCTGGCGTAGATGCAAGCGTCCGGCCTCAGCTGGATGAGTATGCGCATCAATGAAACCGGGCAGCACCGTTTTCTCTCCCAGGTCGACTTTGCGGGTGCGGCTAGAGGCGAGGTGCAGGACATCGTCATTGGAGCCGACGGCGAGAAATCGTCCTCCGCTGATGGCCACGGCCTGGGCGCGAGGATTGCGGGAATCCACCGTCCAGAAATTTCCGTTGTAGAGGATCAAGTCGGGCTCGGTCTGCTGGAAGGATTCCTTCTGAGAAGCATCCGCCACCGAGAATTTGGAGAACCCGGGCAGTGCTGCTGCGCCGGTTGCGAGAGCGGCGCCGCTTAGGAAGCGCCGGCGCGTAAAACTATTTTTCACTGGGGGCTTGCCGTTGTCATCTCTCAATGATCACCTTTTCTGAAGGTCGAGCTTCCTCTGCTGCAAACGAACTGACGGCAACGCAAACAACCGGCCGCGCAGACTGCTCTCTGAACTTTTCCTGCGCTTCAGAACGTCAGCCGCAGAGCCAGTTGCAGGATTCTGGGATCGTACGTTGTGGAGACTTGGCCCAGAGATTGCGCGCCCACGTTGATGCTTCCGGGGTTCTTGAACTGTGCGTGATTCAGAATATTGAAGGCCTCGAGCCGGAAACCGAGCTTCACGCTTTCGCCGACCAGGTTTGTATTCTTCTCCAGTGCCAGGTCAAGGTTCGCGCGGTCCGGCCCCACGAAAGAATTTCTGCGGAATGTTCCGTAATACCCGAGTGGACAAGGTGGCGGGCTGAGATTGTTAGGGTCATCGCAGGCGTTGTAGCCAAAATCAAACGGGTTATAGGAAAAGTTGCCGGTTCGCTGGGTGGGCAGTCCTGTGGAAGGGTCAATGCCGCTTAGCGTCTGCTGGTGCCGTGGATCGAAGGTCTGCACGTGACTGGTCAACTGATCGGGACGAATCAGTTGCGGATCACCGGCTCCCGAAGGCCCGGGATCTTGCGGCTGGGGACTGCCCAGAGCTGCATTTAAGTCGAGCGGGATGCCGGACTGAACGAAGAAAATAGGATAGAGACTCCAGCCGTGGGTCAGGCGCTGGGGACCGGTCGCCCACATATGGGCGAATGGGAGGTCCCAGCCTCCGCTGAACACGAGGCGGTTTCTCATGTCGAAATCCGAATTGGAATAGAGCACGTGCCGGTTGTAGTAAGGGATATTCGACGTGCGCTGGTTGAATCCCGAACCGTTGTCGAGATTGTGCGACCACGTGTAGGCGAGAGTGAAGAAGGCGGAGCCGAAAGAGTGCATCGCTCCCATTCTCTTGGTAAGGCTGGCCTCGAACGCATCGTAATTTGCGTTGTTCAGGCCGGCGAAGCTGTCGGGAAGCGGAGCGAAACCGGTTGCCGCCGTGAGTCCCTCCTGCACATTGATCAGCCGGTCGGTGGTTCCGGGAATGATGGGATTGATATCGGACCAGGTGAGCAGTTTGTGGGACGAACTTCCGAGGTAGCCGACTTCCGCCATGAACCCATTGGCCAGTTGGCGCTCTACCGTCAGGTTGTATTGATAAATGTACGGCGTCTTCAGGTGCGGATCGACAAACAGATCGCCATAACCAAACGGCAAGTATCCGGCCGCGCCGAAATCAAGATTCTGCTGGGGAGGGGTGGAGGGGAAAGGATCGGGCGATCCTGCTGTCTGATACGGCAGTGACATCGCTGTGTTCTGCGCGTTCGGTGCAGGAGGAAAAAAAATGTCGGCAGACGACCACCACGGGAGAACCCCATTGTTCCAGTCGGACATCCAGCCGTTCAGAGTGTCGAAGAACATGCCTGCGCCACCGCGAACGCTGGTCTTTCCGTCGCCGAGCGGATCCCAGGCAAAACCGAAACGCGGGGCAAAATTTTTGTAATCGGGGAAATACCAGCCGTGCGGCGCTCCCGGATCGCCGGGAACGACCAGGCCCAGGGGCGCGTTCTGAAAACGCTGCGACTGCAGTCCCTGGATGATGCTGTAACTGTGCCCGTGAATATCGGTTTCCGGGCTGGTGTACTCGTAACGAAGACCCAGTGTGAGCGTGAGGCGCGGCGTCACCTTCCATTCGTCTTGAACAAACGCGGCCGTCTGTTTTTGGTGCTCGTTGTTATTTCCCGTGGGAAATTGCAGGTATTCATCGGGCGCGCCAAACAGGAAATCCGCGAGGTCATTGCCGGATCCGACACCGGTTCCAGCGCCATAGAAAAGGAACCAGCCGTTGGTGGCATAACTATAGACCGAATTCTCTTGCAGGAATGCGAACCTGCCGCCCGCCTTAACGGTGTGCCGTCCCTTGGTCCAGGCAAGTGAGTCCGACACGGCGTAAGTGTTGTCGGCCTTCTTGCGAGGCACATTTTCGTTGAACCCAAGATTCAGGCCGCTGTCGAACAGATTGATGATGGGCGGGGCATAGGGCAAGTCCGAGTTGATTTGGATGCCCAGGGCAGACGGATTTGGAGGATGACTTCCCGGAGCTGACTTCTGGAAGAATCGGGCCGCGGTGGCGTGGAACTCATTCAGCAACGAAGCGGAGATCGTCTTGGTGTAACCAATGTTCAAAAACTGGTTGGTGGTGGAGGTGCTGTCTGGAAAACCGGGAACGCTGGGGTCTCCGCCCCCCGAAGAAAACGGCGACAGGCTCGGCTCTTTGGCGGAACCGATGGTCACCGCGATGCGGTCATTTTGCGTCTCATAAAAATCCGCTTTGCCCGTGTATTCGTCGACGTTGTCGGTTGAACTGCCCCGGGGAAAAAGCTGCCCGCTGGGAGACGTCGGAACGAGACCGGCTGCAATGAAGGCTTGCGTGACCGGATCGATCTTCGCCGGATCGATGATTGCGTTCGCAGGATTTCCTCCCGCCGGCACGAAATAGGGATTGTTTGCCAGGAAGGCTGCCACCAGGGGATCAGGCCCGCCGTTCGAAGACTGCGAGAAATCACCGGTCAGCTCCGCGGGGGTGTACGTAGTTACTACGGTTCCGTTCAGCAGGGCAGATTGGCGCTGTCCCTGATATCCAAAAAAATAAAAGACGCGGTCTTTCACAATCGGGCCACCGACGGTGCCACCGAACTGACTGCGCTTCAGTACCGGACGAGGCTGGCCGTTCAGATTGTCGAAGAAATCGTTCGCGTTGAAGGCGTCGTTTCGCAAATATTCAAACAGACTTCCGTGGATGTGATTGGTGCCTGACTTCGTAACTACGCTGACCGTACCCCCACCATTGCGCCCGTACTCCGCGGTGTAGTTGTTGCTCAGGATGCGGAACTCGGCGATGGTATCGGGATTCGGATTAAACACAACGCTGTTGCCGGTGACGGAATCATTGGTGCCACCGTCGAGCAGATAGCTGACCGCATCGGCGCGGCCTCCGGCCACGGTGAACTGGCCGCCGCCGTAGCCGGCTGCGGGCGCGGGCGCCACGCCGGGTTGCGTCAATGCCAGGTCCAAAACATTGCGGCCATTGAGGGGCAGATCCTGGATGGGAGCGCCGCTGACCGTGCCTCCGACCGTGGGATTCACCGTTTCTACCTGCGCTGCTTCCGACTGCACCTGCACGGTCTCTGTGATCGCGCCGACTTTCAAGTGAATGTCGATGCGCAAAGACTGGCCGATGGAAAGTTCCTGCGGCTCGTTGACCACTTTGTTGAAGCCGGCGGCCTCGACTGCGACCGAGTACATGCCGATGGGAAGGTCGAGTACCTGGTACGATCCCGCGCTGTCGGTCATCGTATTCCAATGAGCATTCGTGCCGGTGTTGGTTACGACGATTCTGGCCCCAACGACCGCCGCCCCCTGAACGTCGGTGACGGTGCCGATTACCCGGCCGTTCGTGTTTTGCGCAAGAGAGAAAACCGCGAGCCAGGCGATGAAAGAGAGGGGAATCAAAGCTCGGAAGGAGCGTTGCAAACAGGCAGAAAGCGACGAGGTAACGATGGTTGGCAACAACATGGTTTTCCGGGGCCTCCTGGGACGCACGGTTCGATCGACTGCAGGATCACGAAGAAGTCCGCGCCAGTGATGCGCAAGTAAAAGGCGCGCTGACAGTCAGGGAACCAGGCAATGGCCGCGGAAAAACGTGGAAGCTCGCGGAGGCGTCCCCTCAGGTCTTACGCCTCACAGCAGACTCCAACATGAACCAAAACAACGCCGCACAACCTTACGATAATTGTGGAAGGTTAGGCAGCATCGCAGACGTTGTCAAGCATTATTATTTTCGGTTTCCTGACGGGTGTGCAGTCTCAGGCTGCCCCATCCATTGCTCCCCGTCGCGATTGCGCTTTAGGCGAACGCGAATCACGTGATTGCTTCTCGTTTTCGGTTTGCGACCGTAGATGCGGGTGCAAGAAGAAGCTATTTGCAATTGACCAGGCGTAGCGGTCGATGTGCCCCTCGGCGTGAGCTTCACTGCAGTAATGCCGGGCCCCGGGTGGAATCGACCCGCGGCGGATTGACTGATACCAGAGTATCGTTCAATTGTTTCGCCTACCCGATTTTTTGATGTCATCCGTTGTCAAGAATTCGCATCTCTTCTTTATAGAACGCTAGCCAATCTTCCAAGGACGGTGTACGAGGATCCCCGAATGAGCACAAAAACTATGTCACGCCCGGACTCCGCAAAGGTCGTTCCCTTGACGACGAAGCCACCGAACATCAACAAACTTCTCCAACAGTATGGAACGGGAGCGATTCCATTCGCCGGAACTCAAGAGGCGCTCTACGACCGGCACCTGGTTTTTGACCGAGCCATCGACCCGAAGGTCGCCAGCGCCCGGGAACGCTTCGAAGCGGTCTCCCATGCCGTGCGTGACGTTCTGGCGCAGCGCTGGGTGCAGACCAAGACGACCTACGAGCAGCAGAATGCCAAACGCATTTACTACCTTTCCATGGAGTTCCTTCTGGGGCGATCGCTCACTAATAACCTCACGAACCTGTTGCTTGACCCGGTAATGCAGGAAGTCACTAAAGAGAAAGGCATTCACTGGCCTGAACTGATTGAGCAGGAACCGGATGCGGGACTCGGAAATGGAGGTCTTGGCCGTCTTGCGGCTTGTTTCCTCGACTCGATGGCCACGATGCAACTGCCTGGCACGGGCTATGGTCTGCGTTATGAGTACGGCATGTTTCGACAGCGTTTCGTGAACGGCTGGCAGCAGGAGAATCCCGATAACTGGTTGCGCGACGGGGATCCATGGGAGATCTGTCGCCAGCACGAGAAGGTGGATATCAAGCTGAACGTCACGTTCAAGCTGCGGGATGGACGAGTGGAGGTGATACCGGGTCGTCCATCGACTCTGTTCGGCATTCCTTTTGACCGACCAGTCGTAGGGTATGGAGGGAAAACTATCAACACCCTCCGGCTGTGGGCCGCGGCCGCTGCAGACTACTTTGATTTTCAGGAATTTGGCACGGGAGATTTCGTGGGTGCGTTGGGCGGGACACTTGAAGCCGAATCGCTAACCCGCGTGCTGTATCCCGATGACTCTACGAGTGCGGGACAACAGCTGCGCTTCGTGCAGGAATACTTTCTGGTCGCTTGCTCCCTGGCAGATCTGATACGCCGGTTTCTCCGGCACAACAGCGATTGGGGAAAGTTACCCGAGAAGGCCGCCATTCAACTCAACGACACGCATCCTTCCATGGCAGTCGCAGAACTGATGCGCATTCTGCTGGACGATGCGCATCTGGGCTGGGATGAGGCTTGGGATCTAACTACGAAGACGTTGGCCTACACGAACCACACTTTGCTGCCCGAGGCGCTTGAGAAGTGGCCGGTGGCATGGTTTGAAGTGCTCCTCCCCCGCCAGCTTGAGATTATCTACGAAGTCAACCGCCGCCTGCTCGACGAAGTTCGGATGCGCTTTCCGAACGATGACGGACGCATCGAGCGTATCAGCCTTGTGGAAGAAGGCAGTCCACGCAAGGTTCGCATGGCCAATCTCGCCATTGTCGGTTCGCACAGCACCAACGGCGTCGCGGCAGTCCATTCCAAATTGTTGCGGACGACGACTGTGAAGGATCTGGCAGAAATGTTTCCCGAGCGCTTCAACAACAAGACGAACGGTGTCACGCCGCGCCGATGGCTACACCAGTCGAATCCCACCCTGGCGCGTGTGATTACGTCAGCGATCGGCGAAAAGTGGATCACCGACCTGAACCAACTCCGTGATCTCAAACCGTTGGCCGAAGATTCCGCGTTTCGGCAAGCATTCCTGGCATCGAAGCGCGAAGCGAAGGTGCGTTTCGCCGAATGGCTCAAGGCGACCTCTGGGCAAATTGTTGATCCCGACACGATTTTCGACAGTCAGATCAAGCGCATCCACGAATATAAGCGGCAACTGCTGAACGCGCTGCGCATCATCGTCGTTTACAACCGCTTGCGGGAGAATCCCAATCTGGAGATGGTGCCCCGCACGTTCTTCTTCGCCGGTAAAGCGGCGCCCGCCTACCGGCTGGCGAAAATTATCATAAAATTTATCAACAACCTGGCGGGCACGATCGACAATGATCCCGTTGTGCGCGGCCGTATGAAAGTCGTCTTTCTGCCTGAGTACAACGTGTCGCTAGCGGAGAGGCTCATTCCAGCGAGCGATGTCTCGAATCAGATTTCAACCGCCGGCTATGAGGCCAGTGGAACGAGCAATATGAAATTCATGATGAACGGCGCGCTCACGGTCGGGACAAGGGATGGAGCGACAATCGAAATGGCGGAAGAGGCCGGGGAACAAAACCTTTTCCTGTTTGGACTCACGGTGGAAGAGGTTGAAAATAGCCGCTCCTGGTACAGTCCGATGTGGCACTATGAACACGAGCCCGAGACTCGCGCTGCCATCGACCTTATTTCGTCCAACTATTTTAGCCACTATGAACCAGGAACGTTCGAACCGTTGCGCGATACGCTCTTGTTATTCGGCGACCGCTATATGCATCTGGCGGATCTGAAGTCCTATGTCGAAGCGCAGGAACGGCTGGGCGCACTCTACCGCGATCCCGGAGGATGGGCGCAGAAGGCGATCCTGAATGTAGCGAGCTCGGGAAAATTTTCTGCCGACCGCACGATTCACGAATACACAACTGAGATTTGGAAGGTGGAACCATGCCCCATACCTTAGAACCACAGCCTCAGACCACTCTTGGTGAGTCCCCCGTTTCGCCGCTCGCCGGCAAGCCTGCGCCTAAGGAGATGCTGATTGACGTTCCGCGCATGGAAAAAGAGTATTTCGAACATAAGCCTGATGTCAGCGACCCCAACCAACTGGTGAGCTTCGGGACCAGCGGGCATCGCGGATCTCCTCTTCACGGCACGTTCAACGAAGCGCACATTCTGGCGATCACACAGGCAATCTGTGAATACCGTCGAGGACAGGCAATCGACGGACCTCTCTACATGGGGAAGGATACTCACGCCGTCTCTGCACCGGCACAGCGCACGGCTCTGGAAGTGCTGGCAGCGAACGGCGTTGAGGCGATCATTCAGGAGAATGATGGTGTAACTCCAACTCCTGTCATCTCGCGCGCCATTCTAGTTTACAACCGTGGTCGCAAAGATCACTTCGCCGACGGCATAGTCATTACGCCCTCGCACAACCCGCCTGAGGACGGCGGTTTCAAGTACAACCCTCCCAACGGGGGCCCCGCCGACACGGCCGTGACCGGCTGGGTCCAGAATCGTGCGAACGAACTGTTGCGCGCGGGAAATGCTGGAGTCAAATGTGTGCCGTTCGAGAAAGCAATTCGAGCGGCCACCACCCGACAGGAAGATTTTGTTCTTCCGTACGTTCGGGATCTCAGCAACGTCGTGGACATCGAGGCCATTCGCGGCGCCCATCTCAAATTGGGTGTAGATCCTCTCGGTGGGGCGTCCCTGCCCTACTGGGACCCGATTAACTCGACTTACGGGTTGGACGTCCAGGTCGTCAACCGAACCATCGACCCAACTTTTTCGTTCATGACCGTGGACTACGACGGAAAAATCCGCATGGATTGCTCCAGTCCGTATGCGATGGCGAGGCTCGTGCGACTGAAAGATCAATATCAGGTTGCATTCGGCAACGACACTGACGCCGACCGTCACGGGATTGTCACTCCGGTTGCCGGCCTGATGAATCCGAACCACTACCTCGCCGTGGCCATTCGTTATCTCGTGACGCATCGGCCGCAATGGCGACAGACTGTTGCTGTTGGAAAAACAGTGGTGAGCAGCAGCATGATTGACCGCGTTGTTCAAAAACTCGGCCGTGAGTTGCGTGAAGTTCCTGTTGGTTTCAAGTGGTTCGTCTCGGGACTGATCGACGGCTCCTATTGTTTCGGAGGAGAAGAGAGCGCAGGAGCAAGTTTTCTTCGCCGGGACGGCACCGTGTGGTCCACCGACAAAGACGGATTGATCATGGTCCTGCTGGCCGCTGAGATTGCGGCCCGAACTGGCAAGGATCCCGGCCAGCACTACCAGGAAATGACGGCAGAGTTCGGCACGCCCTACTACACGCGCATCGATGCCCCCAGCACTCCGGAGCAAAAGGCAAAACTTTCGGCACTCTCTCCCGACTCAGTCAAAGAGTCGGAATTGGCGGGCGAGCCAATCACCGCCAAGCTGACCCAGGCACCAGGCAATCAAGCTTCCATTGGCGGACTGAAAGTCGTGGCAACAAACGGCTGGTTCGCGGCCCGACCCTCCGGCACCGAGAACATCTACAAGATCTACGCGGAGAGCTTCAAGAGCGTCTCGCATCTCAGTGCGATCGTGAGCGAGGCGGAGAAGATCGTGAACAACGCTCTGGGTTCGGGAGATGGGCGATGAGCAGTGACGGCGGGCGCGCCAGCGTTCCGCCATTTCCGTCCGGATACCGTGCTTCGGGCGTCCCACTGTTACGAGCGTCACAGTGAGTGAGGCAGTGTGAAGAACTCAACGGGAGAGGTAGGCTCTACGCTTGATCCTGGGCGCAGCACTCGTGGCGAACTCACGAAGGCCGCAACCTGGGAGCAAATTGAGGGCAGCCCTCTGCCGCTAGGCGCCACTTGGATTGCAGATGAGCGAGCCTTCAATTTCGCCGTCTGTGCTGAGCACGCTGAGAGCGTAACCTTGTTGCTCTACGCTCAACCTGAACTGGTGATTCCGGCCTTGGTCCACCGTTTCGACTTCTTGAGGAACAAGTCCGGCCATATCTGGCATTGCCGGATTCCGATCGCAGATATAGGCGAGTGCCGCTATTATGCGTACTCGGTGTCGGGAGAAGATTTGCCGGGCGTTCACAGCTTTGATCCGCAGAAGGTCCTGCTGGACCCGTATGCAAAAGGTGTTTTCTTTCCGCCCGAGTTTGACCGTGCCTTGGCAATGCGGGAAGGATCGAATGCGGGGAAGGCACCCCTCGGTGTGCTGACGGACCAAAGGACGGAGTTTGACTGGGATGAATCTCAACCGCCCCTTCATGAAGCCGATGCAATCATTTACGAATTGCACGTGAGAGGTTTCACCCGGAATCCGAACTCAGGCGTGGATCCGTCCCGGGCCGGGACTTATGCGGGGCTGGTCGACAAGATCCCTTATCTCAAAGATCTCGGCGTGACTGTGGTCGAGTTGATGCCGATATTTCAGCGCGATCCTCAGGAAGGCGACTACTGGGGCTATATGCCTCTGAATTTCTTTTCTCCTCACGCGCAATACGCCAGCAACCATAATCACGCACAACATCTTGAATTCAAAAATATGGTGAAGGCTTTTCATGAGGCGGGGATCGGCATCGTGCTCGATGTTGTCTACAACCACACTTGCGAAGGAGATCACCGAGGACCGATCTATAGCTATAAAGGGTTTGGCAGCGCAAGCTATTACATGATGACCTCCGATCCGGCAAACCCGTATGCGAATTACTCGGGTACAGGGAACACTTTGAACTTTGGCAGGAGTCACGTGCGCAAGATGGTGATGGACAGTTTGCGCTATTGGAAAAAAGAGATGCACATTGACGGCTTCCGCTTCGATCTGGCCTCAGTGTTTAGCCGCAATGCCGACGGATCGCTGAACTGGGGGCACGCACCGATCTTCGCAGAAATTGCCGGTGATCCGGAGTTGGGCCCATTACGTCTGATCGCTGAACCCTGGGACACGGGAGCGTACCAACTCGGACGAGGCTTTCCCGGCATTACTTGGCTGCAGTGGAACGGCAGGTTCCGCGATGACGTGCGCCGGTTTGTGAAAGGCGACGCGGGAATGGTTCCGGACTTGATGCGACGGATCTATGGGAGCGACGATTTTTTTCCCGACAATCGCGACGATGCGTATCACGCCTATCAGAGCGTCAACTACGTCACTTCGCACGACGGGTTCACTTTGTATGACCTGGTCTCCTATAACGAAAAGCATAACTGGGCCAACGGACGAAACAACCTGGACGGGATGAACGAGAACTACAGCTGGAACTGCGGACATGAGGGCGATGCAGGCGCCCCTGCCGAAGTGCTCGCGTTGCGCCGGAAGCAGGTGAAGAACTTCTTCTGCCTGCTTATGCTGTCGAACGGAACCCCGATGTTTCGAGCCGGAGATGAATTTCTGAATACGCAATTTGGTAACAACAATCCGTATAACCAGGACAACATAACGGGATGGCTCGATTGGTCCCAGCTGCAGTCCAATCAGGATGTTTTCCGCTTTTTCAAGAGCATGATCGCCTTCCGCAAAAGCCATCCAACCCTAAGTCGCAGCCGTTTCTGGCGCGAAGATGTTGCCTGGTACGGGACTGGCGCAGCCGCTGACTTGTCCCCGGATTCCCACAGCCTGGCGTTCTGCCTTCACGGCGCATCTCAGGACGACCAGGACATTTACGTAATGATCAATTCCTACTGGGACAACTTGGAGTTCCAGATCCAGGAAGGTACCGTATCAGAGTGGACCAGAATCGTCGATACTGCGTTGCCAACCCCAAACGACTTCTCGAAATCCAGTGAACCTCTGAAAACGCCAAGCTATCTCGTGGCGCCGAGGTCCGTGGTTGTGCTGCTTCGGTTGAACTAGCTGGAAGAGTTGTCGCGAGACAGCGATGGTGCATCGCCGCCCGGTTGATGACGAAGAAGCGTGACCCTACTTTAGAGCACCTCCACGGTCTGTGAAAGTCTGTGGTCAGTTTCTGCTCCACGCAGACTTGGTTGGGCTAAACCGACCTGAGGAAAACCTTGAGGCGACAGAATGCTCATGGTTAAAATCGCTCCGGCCACAAAATAAACGACGGTCACGCATGTCCACATCAGTGCAGCCCCATCAGCCGCCTCGACCCCACGCTTCAAAGCAAGACTATCCGGCTGACAGCACTCTGTCGCTATCGACAGTCTTCTGGCTCCAGATAGCGAGACCGCTCGGGAGTCACGGAATCATAACGCTCAAAACGCGGAGATATTCACGCGCCCGGGGATTGGAACAACGCGTGCTTTGTTCTCGTGACAGGAGGGGTCGCGCATGCAGAGCACAAACGCATTCGTCGAGACTGGCAAATCCGCCGAAATTCCAGGGCAGGTCGTGAGTGAGAAATTTGGGCACATTTTGTCCAGCGGCCTGCCGTCTCTTTACAGAGGAGCCTATCGGCTCCTGGGCAATGCAGCTGACGCAGAAGACGCGGTTCAGGATGCTCTTCTCGCTGCTTATACGCACCTGGACCAATTCAAGGGACAATCAAAGATGTCCACTTGGCTCGTCTCCATTGTGCAGAACGCCGCCCGAATGCAGCTGCGGAGGCGGCCGCGCCACGTCTATGTTCCTCTCGACGAGCCAATCGGACAGGTAGAGCAACCCTCGGTGTTGCGGCGATTAGCGGATCGCCGGCCCAGTCCGGAGGATGACTATCGAAATACCGAGCTAAGCAGGCGCTTAGCTCATTTCCAAAGTCAACTCACTCGACTTTGCGCAAAACGTTTCAGCTTCGTGACATCGATGGCTTGTCGATCCGCGAAGCGGCACGAATTTTGGACGTACCGCTTGGAACAGTGAAGGCGCAATCGGCGCGTGCACGCAAAAAGCTCAGACAGTGGATGCGGCGGGCGCTCAGACCCCGCGCCCGGAATCTAACGGCCCCCACTGTACGACACTCTTCGGCAAGAATATCGCCATGAAGTGGATGAACCTGGATTCTGGCTTAGGTGTGTGACTGTGTCCGCCGTCAGACTATGTAGCCGCGATCGTCACGGGCTCGATTACGCTCTGGCACACGGGCTAGCCGGTTGGGAGACACCCCGACAAAAACGAAGCTTGACCGGACCGCGACTTTGGCCTCGCGACTGGAGAGTTCTTCAGGCGAGTCAGGTAATGGCCCCCGCTGACGACTTGGCTTCAGCTGCCAAAATTCGGTTCAGGATAGCGAACAGTCCGCTCACGGACATGCCACACATCAGCATTCCGGTAAGGCTCTCGACTGGCCCCAGGGATCGCCAGATCTGCGGGAGAAGAACATCTCCGTAGCCCACGGTCGAGTAGCTGGCGGCTGAAAAATAAAAGGAAGCCTCCCACGCTGAGAAACATTTCCAGCGATAAAAGCAGGCCCACACCAAAGTCTCCAAGATCTGCAGAACAGTCATTGCCGCAGCGAACCGAACCATAAGCATGGCGGCATGCCACGGACTTAGTTTCATGGTTTGTCGCTCAATAAAGGTCCTTGCCCAGCAAATAAGGACGCCCATTCCTGCACACTGGAGCCAGAGTGTCAGCGCCACGAGACTCATTGCCGCGCCGGCTTGTTGAGCTAAGCGCATCGACTCTGTCATCGCCATTCCAATCGAGCGGCTAACCACGCGTCAGGGCCGTCCTTCAGCCGCGCGCACGTACATTGTTCGTCCGCCAGTGCGCTAGACATATCTCCACTCAACCGTTCTGAAAGTAGAGGTTCGTCCATCACGGTTAGCCCTCCCAGTGAATTCAGCGATGACTGAAGCCGGCCTAGTAATTTGCTGGACGCAGCGAGCGAGCATTTCAGCGACAAAAGAATCACCCGTCTCTGTATTAAACATTGCGTCATATAGGGCGCGCTCAGGCCAGTTCAGCTTAAAGTATCTCTTGACGAAAGCTGCGCGATCCCTATCAATCGTGTCAACTTCCGTTACTGCCTTTTCTTGAGGTGTTCCAGCTCTGATCAGTCTGTGAATCTTAGAAGTGCGGGAAGCAAAGAGGAACGCGCGAAATACATCGTTACGGTTGCGAAGAAAATATTGCGAGCCCCGGCCAACGATTACGCATGGGCCGCCAGAAAGTGCGTGATTGACCGCCAGTTCGGAAACGGTGGCGATTCGGCGCGCATCAAGCATCTCCAGCCGATCGGTTGGCGGGAGAGCTCCCTCAAATGCTCCTCGAAGAAAGGATTTAAAGACGCGATAAACCGCAGGATCATTTTTCCATTCCCGCTGCTCGACTGCTTGCGGCGTGCTGTTGGTCAGCCGTGCGATTTCCTGAGTCAGTTCGTGGTCCCACAGCTTCCAACCCAGAAGCTCGGCCACTCTTGCAGCGATCTCCGAACCGCCACAGCCAAATTCGCGTTCGATAGTCACGGCTCGAATCATCATGTCAATCTCTAACCGGCCACAATCTGGCTGCCCGCTGCGGGGTCATTCTTCTTCAAGAACAATGCCAGGAAGAACATGGCCGAGGCTAGAACCCCGAGTACCCAATAAGCGTCTATGTACGATAGGGTGTGGGCTTGGCGATCCACCAGGGTATACAGTCTCGCGATTGCCTCTCGCTTGGCGTCAGGAAGGCTATGGCCGTAATGCGCAACGTGTCCTGACAAAGCGTGGAAAGACCGGCGAAATGCCGGACCACCCGGCGCGACGTGTCCCACGAGGATTTCCTGGTGATACTGCGTGCGCCGAGCCGTCACCGTGGTTACTAGTGACGTTCCGATGCTACCGCCAATGTTGCGCATGAAGTTCACAATGCCAGAAACGCTGTTGCCTTTCTCCTCGGGAACACCGATGTAACCCGCCATGGTGGTAGGAACGAAGAGGAACCCGATGCCAATCACTTGGCAAACGCGAAGCCACATAGCTTCCCCGAAGCTGATGAACAGATCCAGCGAGTAAGCGGTGTAGAACAAGCCGACAGCCAGCGCGAACCATCCTGTGGCGATCAGCCACTTGGCCGGAACCTTAGTCGTGAGGCGACCAACCATCGGCATCATGAACAAGAGCACAACGCCACTTGCGGAAAGGACGCTTCCTGCCAGCTGGGCGTTGTAACCGAGGAGTGTCTGGAGGAACTCGGGAATGATCACCAGCGTGCTGAAGAGCATGACTCCCATCATGAACATCAATAAATTGGCCGCCGCGAAGTTGGGGTTCTTGAACATACGCACGTCAATGATCGGTGACTTGCGGAACCATTCCCAGAAGACGAGAGCCACCAGGCAGACTGCGGCGGTGATTGCCAGGGTCAGAATGAAGTGTGACCCGAACCAGTCGTCTTCCTGTCCCTTGTCCAGAACAATCTGCAGCGATCCCACGCCCAACGCCAAGAAGGCAATGCCGATGTAATCAACGCGGATGCCAGCATGCTTGAGCTTGTGCAGGAAAGGCGGATCTTCCACCAGTGCCATCGTTAGATAGACGGCAAGCACAGATACGGGCAGGTTAATAAAAAAGATCCAGCGCCAGGAATAGTTGTCTGTAATCCAACCACCGAGCATGGGGCCGATGGTGGGCGCAAGGGCAGCGGTAATACCGTAGAGGGCGAACGCAAGTCCTCGTTTTTCGGGGGGAAACGCATCGTTGAGAATGGCTTGCGCCATAGGCTGCAAGCCTCCCCCGCCGGCGCCTTGCAGGACCCGGAAGAGCAGCAGCATCGGCAAGCTTGGGGCAAGACCACACAGCAGCGAGCTGATTGCAAACAGCGAAAGCGAGATAAGGAAGTATCGCTTGCGGCCGATGACCTCTGCTATCCAGCCGCTGATCGGCAGCACGATAGCATTCGCTGCCAAATAAGAGGTAAGTACCCAGGTGCTGTCGTCGTAACTGGCACCGAGGCCCCCTGCAATATAGGGTAGGGCGACATTGGCGATGCTGGTGTCCAGAACCTCGAGAAACGCAGCCAGGGAGACGGCCGCGCCAATCGCCCAAGGATTGACCTTCGGTATCCACACAACGTTCTCGGCAGTCAACGTTGCAGACGCGGTGCTCATCGAAAGTAAACCTTAGCTTCGACGTTCATTCCGGGGCGAAGCTGATGGTCACGGTTCTCACCCGGCTCCAGCACAACCTTGACCGGAACGCGCTGCACGATCTTCACGTAATTGCCGGTGGCATTTTCTGGAGGCAACAGGCTGAAGACCGGACCAGTGGCGCCGGCGATACTGTCGACATGCCCCCGATAGGAACGGCCATTGGAGTCGCAGGTGATCTTCACCTTCTGCCCCGGCCGCATGTGCCTCAGTTGCGTTTCTTTGAAATTTGCAGTGATCCACACTTGATCCAACGGCACCACCGTCAGCAGTTGTTCGCCGGGATCGACATTCAATCCCACGACCACGTTCTTGGTCACCTCACCACTAACCGGCGCTAATACCCTGGTATACCCCAGGTTGAGTTCGGCCTGGTCGAGTTCGGCTTTGCTCTGTCGTTCGTCGGCAACGGCCGATAGTGCACGGGCGCGCGTGGACGCTACTCGTTTCGGTCCAGCCTGGGCGGATTCATTCCGCGCAATCGCTTCGATGAGCCGGCTGCGCGCCTCGACGACATCTTGTTCTGCCGCTGCCTCTTCCGCGCTGGCAGCTGCAACTCCAGCAGTGTCGGTTTGAGCCGCGGCCACCGCATGGTCGTAAGTCTGCTTAGGTACTTCGTCTTTAACCAGGAGAAGGTGGTAACGCTCGACGTCATCCCGGGCTTTCACGTTCTCCGCTTCCGCTACCTTGATGCGTGCCTGTGCGGCAACAACCCGTTTTTCCCCGGCAGCGATTGCGGCTTTGGCGTTTTCGATGTCCGAAGATGTGAACTTCAATTGGCTGGCCGTGTCCACCGAGCTGATGGGCACGTCGATGTTGAGAGCACGGGCGGCGGCTTCCGCGGTTTCGAGGTTCGCCTGCGCTCTCGCCACCGCAACCTGAAAGTCTTTTGGGTCAATCTCCACGAGTGGAGCGCCTTCCCGCACATACTGGTTGTCCCCCACGTGCACTGCTTGCACGTAGCCAGAGATCCGCGCACTCACCGGATAGAGGTGAACATCGACTTGCGCATCGTCGGTAGTCTCGAAACCCGAGAAGTAGTGCCACAAAAAGAAGCCACCGACAAGAACTACCACCACGGCAGCGCTGATAATCCAGCGTTTGTGAGAACGCCGTCCCGGATAGACGGCGGGCGGGGACGTTGTGGGACTTTCCGTTGCGGTATTGGGCGCTGGGGACGATGAACTTTCCGGACTTTTGGTCGTCTCCTGGTCCGGCATTTTATTGTCCTTTCAAATACTGGGCGTAGTTCGATTCCGCGAAGCCGATCGCTCGTGCCAGAGAAATTTTGGCGATGTTATAGCGGTAAAGGCTGGCGATATACGCGTCGTTGGCATCCGCGAGGGATTCCTGCGCCTGAACCACCTCGATGTTGTCCGTCACTCCCGAGGAGAAACGATCGCGCGATTGCCGCAGGGTCTGAGTAGCGAGATGGACGGCATTCTGCTCAACGGACACTTCCTGGGCGGTATCTTGCAAGTCGAGGAAAGCGTCACGAACCTCCTGGTCGATGCTGGCACGGAGGTCTCCCAGTCGTTGCTTTGCTCTTGCCACGAGGGAATCTGCGACAAGCTTGTCTCCGTGTACCCTCCCTCCCTGGAAGATGGGTAATCGGAGTTCCGCGGCTGCGTCCACTGTGCCATGATTCGACGCAGGGTTGGTGCCAATGGGTCCGTAATCCACAACGGCAGAGAGTGTTGGGTAGCGCTCGGCGGAAGCGGCCTTCTTTTGCAACTCGGCCGAACGTACTTGCTCGGTCAGGCTTTTATAGTCGGCGCGAGAGCTGTACGCCCGCTGCAATGCATCTTCCAGGGTGGAAGTCGTAAGCGGCTGATACGCAACTTCCGTGGTTATGTCGAACATCTGGCCAGCCGGAAGTCCAATCGCCCGCGCCAGAACCCGCTTCTGCTTAGCCAGATTATTCCGCGCGACGATCAACCGCTGTTCGCGTGCTTGAAGCTCTACATTGGACCTCAGTACATCGACCGCAGCCGCAAGCCCGGCTTTCTTCTGGTCGCTCGTCTGATCGAAGAGCACTTTCGCAGTATCGCGCTGAGCCAAAGCGGACTCGACTTGCGACTGGTCGGCAATGACCAGCAGATAATTTGACACAACCACAACGACAATCAGCTCGCGGGCATTCTTGTAACTGTATTGGGCCGATTTCACTTGCGCAGCCGAAGATCGTGCACGCTCAATCGACTGCCAATTGAAAAGGGATTGATCAAGGTAACCGCGTGTGTCGAAGACCCCGAAAGGGCCGATTACGGGCGGGTGGCCGGGAACAGTGATGCCTATGATCGCCTTCAGATCATTTTGCCGAACGCCGAAACTAGTAGCGGTGGTCACATCTGGCAGCAGCGCGCTGAGCGCTCGCCACCGCTCTCCTTGGGCGCCGGAGAGTGCGTCGGAGGAAAGCAGTCCCCCAAGATTTTGTCGCAGGCCACGAGCTACAGCGTCCTCCAGAGAAAGCGACAGCGCCGTCGGACTGGCTCTGCCCGTGGGGACTCCTCCCAGGTAAGGATTTTGCATCTGAAGATCCGGGGTGTTCTGAACCGCAACCGTAGGAGCACCGTAGGACACTGTTCCTCGGCTGGCAACAGTCAAGTCGGACTGTCCGTAGAGCGGGGCCGCCAGCAGCGCCATGCAGAACGCGGTCAGCTTTGTACAAAGCCTCGCGCGGTCAGCACTCAACATTCCTAGAGCCGGGAAATTCACAGTACCCCTGTAAAACCACTAGATTAAAAAAACGAAATAGGCTCCAATTGCATGCCTTCTAATTCCGTGCGGCCATCTTCGCCTCCACTTCCCATTTTTGTTCGTGGAGTGGTGATCTTTTGCGCAACGCGATTCCAGCCCCAACCCGAGTACCCAGGTTGCAACGCAGATGCCAATCTTCATGCGGTGCTGATTGATTGGGGTGAGACCTCTTACCAGCGGATTGTGTAGGCGGTGCTGGCGAGACCCTGGACCATCACACAAACCCGGCCAGAGTGGCTTCTTTGGCGGCGCTTAGGGATTCTGGCGCAGTGTCACATGTGTGTCTCGCCTGTCAGAAATTCGGCACTATCGTCGCAGCCGACGCCGCCTTGCGGATTCGGCATTTATGCAAGGTGAAATTCACTTCAGCGCGGTCGCAGCTATCACGGAGTGATCTTCGGGTAGAGGCAATAGTGGCCGCGCGCGAGCGTAAGGATTAGCGGATCGTCGCCCCGTAGTTCGCTGAGCTTGCGCGGTTTGCCTGTGTGATCGGGCAGTTCGTAGTCGGGGAGAATGCCTCCGGGCACGATATCAGAACGCATGATTGGACTCCTCCCGTCTCTCAAAGATCGAGGGTGACACCCGCGTTTGGTTGGGAACAGCATACGAGTACGTTCCCAGGAGCCGGCTTCTCCAGCGGTTCAGGGTTATAAACAATCGATCCGGCAATCAGGCCAGTCATGCAGGTATGACAGACTCCAGTCCGGCACGACCATCTGACCGGAACGTCGCACGCTTCCGCCAGTTCCAGCAGACTCGCGAATTTCGGATCCCAAGCGGCGGTAATCCCGCTGCGCGCGAATGAGACCGGGGGGCCAGATCCGGGCGGCCCTGGTGGCAGGTGAGGAGTGTGAACAACCTGCGCCATACCAGGAGTAATACCCTCGAGAGAACCGAAAATTTCCGTGTGCACATTCCCGGCATGCACACCCCAGTTTCCGAGACCATCGCGCATGTTCTGCAAAAATGAAGATGGGCCACACAGATAGAAGTCACTGCTCTGTGAGACGCCAATTTTCTCTATCAAAGCTGCGTCAATGTGCCCGGATGCGTCGAAGTCTGCCCCGAGCTGGTCGATTGCAGCGGGCCTGCTGTACACGATGTATGCTCGTCCACGAGAAAGCTGTTTCAGTAATGAACGCGATTCTTCTGCAAACGGATGGTCAGCGCGATTGCGCGCTCCATAGATCCACCAGATTTCTCGTTGCGATTTTTCGGCAGCGAGTTTGTGCAGCATCGACATCACGGGCGTAGCGCCCACTCCAGCGCTGAGCAGAATCACAGGATTCTGGCTGGGGCGCAGAGTAAAGCTTCCGCGCGGCGCACTAACGTCCAATACATCGCCTTCTCGGGCACGGTTGCACAGAAAAGAACTTCCAATCCCGTTCGACTCGCTCTTGACGCTGATTCGGAAGTGATCGGCTGCCGGCAGATCAGACAGCGAATAACTGCGAAGAACCGGCGGTTTGCCCGCATCGACGAGCAATCGTAAGACGACAAATTGACCTGCCTGGAAGAGAGGAAGAGGCGACCCATCGATCGGCGCCAGAATGAGGGAAGTTACGCTATCGCTCTCCTTATTAATGCGCGCGACTCGCAAGTGTCGAAAGCCGGGCCATGCTGGCGCTGGTTCCTCATAGGCCAGTCCCGGATTTCCCGCCGTAGTCTTCGAGCTCGAGTCTTGTTGGAGCATTGCCTGGAACGAACTCTGCCAACCTTTGCTGAGGGCAGGGATCCGCAGCGCGCGTTGCAGTTGCTCGCTGGTATGGCCGGGCAAGTACAGGAGGCCGTCAACGTCGGCCACGCTGATTCGCTCTCGGCCGTCAGTAATTTTTACGATGTCATCGCCTGCACCCACTTCTCCTTCCTGCAAGACACGAAAGTAGAATCCTGGTCTGTGATGTGCTACGAGCAGGGCTGCCATGCGAGGCTCATTCATGCGGATGCCGACGCGGTAACACGTTACGCGCGGCTGGGTCACTTCAAATGTGGCGTCACCAATGCGGTATCGATCGCCAATGCAGACCTCGTTATCGGGAAGTCCCTCAACGGTGAAGTTTTCTCCGAACTGACCGAAAGTGAAATCGTTGCGGCCCAAAAAGCGCTCCCAGTAATGGTAAGAATCCATCTGGTAGACAAAAACCGCGCGGTGCTCCCCGCCGTGACCGGCGAGATCGCCTTGCGCATCGCCATCGACATCGAGCTTGCACACCATTCGCCGTCCCGTAACCGCAGATTTCCAGACTGCGGTTCGGACCGTTTTGCCGTTCCATGTCACGTCGCGCGGAAGGCCGACATTTACTGAAAGCAATCGGGACATGCGTATCTCGTCGAAGTCTCGCAACAAGCTGCCTCGCCATCCATCAGCTCCGCAACTTGCCGGCGAACCAGTAATCGACACTGAACTTTCCCGGACCGGAGCAGATCAGCCAGATAAAGAAGAGCACGTACAGGACTTCCGGAAGGTAAAGGAAATCGTCGAGCCAGTTAAGTGGCGAAAGTCCCTTAGGCAGAGTGGAGACCGCGCTGGTCAGGGTGGCGACTGTCATATCGATCAATAAAGCCACGCAGGCTGCGCTCGAAAGAAACCCCACGGTCAGCAAGCACCCGCCAACGAACTCCACACCCGCCACGAAATAAGCCGTTTGGTGGGGAAACGGGACTTTGGCCTTAACGAGCGTTTCGTAAACAGGTTTCGTGCCGCCGGCGACAAACAATTTGTTTGCCCCGGAGATGGCGAAGAACAGCCCGATCGAAACGCGTATCAGCAGGATGGCATATTGTTCCCAGTCACTGCTACCCTGCAGCGCAAACTGGACCAACCGTTTCCACTCCATCTCTTGTCCCTCCATCGAAGGGAAGCGCTGTAACGATGCGGCCACCGAAGAC
This sequence comes from uncultured Acidobacteriota bacterium, assembly GCA_963763795.1. GTDB lineage: Bacteria > Acidobacteriota > Terriglobia > Terriglobales > Acidobacteriaceae > Sulfotelmatobacter. The sequence continues at coordinate 250,882 of CAVXPP010000002.1, forward strand.
CGTTTCATAAAAATCAGCCGATCGGTTCGATGTCGGCGGCGATGAAATGTGTGACGGTGAACCGGTCGCGCGGGGGCATCTCATAGTTCTTTTGCTCGATTTGTACGCTGCTCATTGACGCTCCACTCCGAAGAGCAGTGCTCATCTGGGCGGGTGGCCCACACTAGCCGGATTTTCAGGCGGCATCAGCGAAAAACCGCCGAACGTAGTTTTCATCGATAGTTATGCCCTCCAAATGTCGTCCCCTTCTCAATTAGCTCTTTCTGGGCGTCTTCGATTCTCATGCCGCTGAAACCACCTTCTTCTTCTCACTGAGTGCCGGTAGAAGAAGTTTCAGAAGCGCTTGATCAGAGAATGGGTTCTGGCCTGAGATCAGCTCGCGATCCTGAAGGACATAGCTCGTCCATGGAGCGAGCACACTTACGTCACCGCCCGCCGTACTCAAGGCGAAGTCCGGGTAGAAAAGAACCTTACCACCAATCTCAAGCGGTTCCCGCTGCTGCTCTTCCGCCGTCGAAAAAATGGTCATCTTATATCCGGAATAGATCCAGCCTTTAGCCTTTGCGTGTGCTCCGGCGGCATCGCCGGCCGACAGCGCGGCGACCACCTCCGTCGAATTCGGGAGAGCCGAGAGAAGTGAAATCGGGCCATGGCAGAGCACTGCCGTAGGCTTGGATGTTTTATGAAAGTGCCTCAGCACGGTGCCCGCGTCGGGATCATCGAGAAGATCCATCATCGGGCCATGGCCGCCGGGGACGAAAACAGCGTCATATTGATCCAGGCCTGACGCGATGACGTCCGCGATGCGGCTTGGATCTCTGAGCCCAGCCAGACCGTCGCGGAATAACATATAGTCCTGAAGCTTGGCCGCATCCCCGCCGAAGAAATCGGCGACCTCTGAGTGCACATCCACTTGGGGCGCGTTGCCTTTGGGGTTGGCGAAGGTGATTTCGTAGCCCTCCTTCATCAGGGCGCGAACCGGCACCGTGAGTTCGTTGAGGTAGTAGCCAGCGCCCGCATAAACCTTGCCATTTTTTAAGGGCAAGCCACGACCGCTCGAGACTAGTACCAGGACTTTTCCTTTGGTTGTCATTGTTGTTCTCCTTTTTGAAATCGAATTCTGTGCCCTTGAATCTGAGCTCGCTCATCGTCCGCGGCTTCCTCCAAAGTGCGTAAGGACCAGCTACCGCGGTTGATGTGAGTTATGCCCCTGGGAATCCAAACATCAACCACGACTGATTGGCCACCCAATGCGGGTATAGCTCCGTCATCTGATCGAACAGCGCTTGGTCGGACTTCGCGGTTTTCTGCAGCCGATCGAAGTCTTCGAGGTAACGCTTGGTGTCCTGGATCGTTGAGGGGGAGTCGGGCGCGCCAGTCTTCTTGTGACCTGCAACAACCGTCGTTGGATTTAGCGCCGCTAACCGGTCCAGGTCCGCGATCCAATTCTTTCGGCTCTCGGGGGTGGTGTCGCCGACATACATGCGGCATTGGTTGTACACAACGTCGCCAGCGACGATCAGGCCGATCGATGGAACGTATAGAGACGTCGAATCGGGACTATCGGTCCGGCCCTGCTCGATGATGCGCAATTCGTGGCCTTCGAGAGTGAACGTGTCGTGCTCATAGGGCTCAGGTGGAACCAACTTAGTGGGCACTTGCCCAGGAAACATACGGCGGGCCAACCGCTCCACTGTGGGAGTGAAAGACATCTGCATGGCCTTCACCGTCTTGGGTGTTGCTATCGCCCGAGCGCCGGGGAAACGGTCGAGCAGAATGCTAAGGCCGTAGAAGTGGTCGAAGTGGGCGTGCGTTATATAGATGGTCTCCAGGTTGCGGTTGTGCAGAGCAACCCAATCCGCGAGGGCCTCGGCCTCCGCCACTGTCCCCATCGCGTCCACCAGCACCGCGTCGTACTCGCCGAAGATTAACGTCGACGTGATCGGGTCAAAACCGAGCGCTTCGCCGAAGGGCTTGGGCCGCTCGCCGACCATAGTCTTTCCGGGGGCCGTAAAAACGTTCACACCAAGCGTGTTCAGCACGACAGGCGCGGTCACGCGCGTGGTCTCTTTTCCATTTGTGCGGTCCATCCGGTTCTCCTTTCGATGTCAGAGCGAATAACTGTTCAAAGCAAAATTGGCGGAAGCGCAGCGACCAATCTGTTGGACGAACGTATCGATCAAGACCAAAGCACTGGCTCGACGCTGCAGCCCGGAAGGCCTCAAGCGAACATCCGTAACCGTTTAAATCCGCATCCCACCCAGGCCGAGCGCTAACCGTAGATCTGATCGGTGCTCTGCCCGACCTCGATAATGTAACCGTCGGGATCGCGGATATAGCAGCGTATCTCGCCGTATTTGGGAATCGGCTGCGTGATGAATTCGGCCCCTCGACTTTTCCACAATTCGTAGCACGCGTGAATATCTGCGACGCGGAAATTCATAAAGCTGCTGATGTGATTCGGGTCGGGGACGCTGAGCGTTACCGTCGGCTTATCGGGGGTCGGCCCGCCCCCAACGTTCAGAATCATCCAGATATTCGCAAGCTGAAGGTACGGGGGTGCGTTGCCATCACCCATACTCAGAATGCGAGCGCCGAAGATCTTTTCGTAGTAGCGAGCCGATCGCTCGACGTCGGCGACAGTGAGAAAATGTGCGACGCTGATCCCATCGCGCGGGGGCATCTCGTAGCTCTTCTGTTCAATTTGTACCGCGTTCATTGATGGCTCCTTTCGATACGTTGCTCATTACAAATATGGTGACCCGAGCCCCGCTCCCATTCACAAAAAATCGATCGAACCCAGGAGCGAATTTTCGCGTTTCGAGATTATGTGTCCATCCGTTCGACCCACTGAGCGCGCCATGCGGGAGCCACGAATGGATCCGCAAAGTACTGGGTTTCCCGCGCAACCTTGTCGTCCCTGAATTCCATGACGCTCACGGTGTAGGACGGCTTGCCGTCGTATGTAAGGATGAATTCGGTGACCCAAAGATCACCGCCGCCAATGATTCGTCGGACAGTAAACCGCTTTTTGCTCGGCTGACTGGCGCGTTGGTTCTGTATGTTGCGTCGACCGCGGGTTCGCTCGCCCGACTGCGGGTAGTCCAGCACCGCGTCCTCGTGATAGATGAGGTGCTCCGTTTCAAAATCGTTGGCATCGGACGCCGCCCAATGCTGATCCAGTGCCGCACGGATCTGTTGATCTCGCCCTCCAGAACACTGCTCCTTCTTTTGTTGATCGTTCATCTTGAGCCTGCAATTGGACAAGAAGCTAAATGCTTTGGTGGAATGATGATTCGTTTCTCCTTTTGCCGCGCTACGGCAGCGCTTGATTCGACCGGCAAAGACGGCACCCGCATAATCTTGGCCGGCATAACGGCACCACGACGAGCCCACGCCGGGGTCGATCGAAATAGGCGACTAGGTGGCTTTCTTGGCAGCGAGTAAGTTCATAAGATTTGAGCTGCGACGGTCGAAGACGTGCGATTCTGTCCGATGATTATACGGCCATCAACGACAGATAACAGCTGTCAGTTGGGACGTTTCTCAAAAATGGCTCCCAGCCGCGTCAACTCAAGGCGCGCCGCATTTGAAAGGAAAGCGCGTGACCGGTTTTACGAACGGCGAGGAGGCGGTGATCCATCTCACCGGCGTTGTAGGCGGGGGGCAGATATACCCCGGCATTGCGGAAAACAAATTAAGGAGCAGCGAATCCTTCAAGCCGGAAGCCGGTTTTGCGCCCCGTGTTGCCAAGTGTGTCGTGCGATGTGAGCACCATCAATATTTTCATGTTTTTTCCCCTTTGTTCTTCGTAGTGCACGGTCCGATTCAATCGGATGACATAACGCGATCAGACCAGAAGGCTGGAGGCAAAACAATTGGACGATGGTATCGGCGACACTGTGGTATCAGTCGGCGGTATTAAGTGCCGCAGGGGACACGAAGTGCTGGCGGAGTTTGGCAAGGCGGGCATCGACGTTGATGTTTTGGCGGCGCAGCTGCAGACTCAGGGAACCGAGTCCATTGTGAAGTCTTGGAATGACTTTATGGCCGTGATCTCTTCCAAGGCTGCCTCGCTAAACAAAAGTGGAACCTGAAGGCCCTCAGTTAAATCAAAAGCATAAGGCTCATGCAAAAGTATAAGGCTCATCAGAGTAAACGGCCGATCACAAAAGGAGCATGCATATGGCAGCACAGGTCGTACCACTCACAAAGCGCCCGAGAACCAAACGGACAGCGTGGAGCGCACTGGCGTCCCATTACAAGACGGTTTCAAAGCTGCATCTGCGGCAGCTTTTTGCGGACGATCCGAAGCGCGGCGAACGTTTGGCGGCCGAGGCCGTTGGTCTTTACCTGGATTACTCAAAGAACCGCGTGACCGATGAAACGCTCCAACTCCTTCTTCAACTGGCCGAAGAGTCCGGCCTGCGGGCACGTATTGACGCCATGTTCCGCGGGGAGAAAATCAACATCACCGAGAAGCGCGCAGTCTTGCACGTTGCCCTGCGCGCGCCGCGCGACGCATCCATCGTCGTTGATGGAAAGAACGTAGTGCCTGAAGTCCATGCCGTGCTCGACCGGATGGCGGATTTCTCCAACCGCGTGCGAAGCGGTGAATGGAAGGGACATACCGGCAAGCGCATTCGGAACGTGATCAACGTCGGCATCGGGGGCTCCGACCTGGGTCCGGTGATGGCTTACGAGGCGCTGAAGCACTACAGCGATCGAAACCTGACGTTCCGCTTCGTATCGAACATTGATGGCACCGATTTCGCGGAGGCCGTCCGCGACCTCGATCCGTCAGAAACGCTTTTCATCATCTCTTCGAAAACCTTCACAACCCTCGAGACGATGACCAATGCTCACACGGCTCGCGAGTGGTCTCTCGCTGGACTCGGCGGGGACGAAAAGTCGATTGCGAAGCATTTTGTGGCGGTCTCGACGAATGCGGCCGAGGTTACCAAGTTCGGAATCGATACCGCCAACATGTTCGAGTTCTGGGACTGGGTTGGAGGACGTTACTCGATGGACTCCGCCATTGGCCTGTCGACCATGGTCGCCATCGGCCCGGAGAATTTTCAGGCCATGTTGAATGGTTTCCATCAGATGGACGAACACTTCCGTACCGCTCCATTGCAGCAAAACTTGCCGGTGCTGATGGGTCTCCTGGCGATCTGGTACAACGATTTCTTCGGGGCGCAGACGGTCGCGGTGTTGCCTTACGAACAATACTTGAAACGCTTCCCGGCGTACCTCCAGCAACTGACGATGGAAAGCAACGGCAAGCATGTCACGCTTGACGGGAAAAAGGTTGCGCGCGACACGAGTCCGATTTATTGGGGAGAACCAGGGACCAACGGTCAACACTCTTTCTACCAACTGATTCACCAGGGAACGACACTCATCCCCTGCGACTTCATCGCTTTTTCGAAACCGCTCAATCCGCTGGGACGGCATCACGACATGCTTGTTGCCAACGTCTGCGCTCAGACAGAAGCACTGGCCTTCGGCAAGACGCCGGAGCAGGTCGAGGCGGAAGGCACTCCGAAGTGGCTCGTTCCACACCGGGTGTTTGAGGGCAATCGTCCATCGAATACGATCCTGGCCGACAAACTCACGCCGGAGACTCTCGGAAAGCTGGTAGCGCTGTACGAACACTCCGTGTTTACGCAGGGCACAATCTGGAACATCGATTCCTTCGACCAATGGGGCGTCGAACTGGGAAAGGTCCTCGCGCAACGCATCATCCCCGAACTGGAGAACAAAACAGAACCGCAACTCAACCACGACAGTTCCACCAACAAACTGATCCGGTATTACCGAAAATCGAAGCAGTCATAAGGAGATCGGCGATGCAACTTGGGATGATTGGTCTTGGAAGGATGGGCGCTAACATGGTGCGGCGACTCATCAGTAAGGGTCACAGCTGTGTGGCGTTCGACAGGTCGCCGCAGGCAGTCAGCGAGTTGGTTACGGGTAAGGCGACCGGCGCCGCATCCCTGGCAGAGTTTGCGAGCAAGCTGGCGAAGCCGCGCGCAGTCTGGCTCATGGTGCCGGCTGCAGTTGTAGACGAAACGATCACTGAACTTCTGCCTCACCTGGAAGCGGGGGACATTCTGATCGACGGCGGCAATTCCTATTACGTCGACGATATCCGGCGTGCGAAAGACCTCGCTTCGCAGAAAATCCACTACGTGGACGTGGGTACCAGCGGAGGTGTGTGGGGTTTGGAACGAGGTTATTGCATGATGATTGGCGGAGAGAACGAGGTCGTCAAGCATCTCGATCCGATTTTTAACGCGCTCGCGCCCGGGATGGGCGATATTCCGCGCACTGCCGGCAGAGAAACACTCGACGGCACCGCCGAACAGGGTTACCTCCACTGCGGTCCCAATGGTGCCGGACACTTCGTCAAGATGGTACATAACGGCATCGAGTACGGAGTGATGGCAGCATACGCGGAGGGATTGGGCATTCTGCGTTCGGCGAACGTAGGCAAACAGACGGGCGGCACAGTCGATGCTGAGACGGCGCCGCTGCGGGATCCCGAGCACTATCAGTTTGACCTGAATCTCCGCGACATTGCCGAGGTATGGCGTCGCGGCAGCGTAATCGCTTCGTGGTTGCTGGATCTGACGGCGGGCGCGTTGGTGCAGGATCCAAGTCTATCCAAATTTGCTGGGCGCGTTTCTGATTCCGGCGAAGGGCGCTGGACAATCAAGGCCGCGATTGACGAGGCTGTGCCGGCGCCCGTTCTCAGCTGCGCCCTTTACGAGCGATTCAGTTCGCGGGGTGAAGCTGACTTCGCTGACAAGCTTTTGTCCGCGATGCGCTATCAATTTGGCGGACATCTCGAAAAATCTGTTGGCAACACCAAGGCCGCCTAAGGAGATGACCATGGCGAACTCCCATTCGGATGCGTTGGTTTTCTTTGGTGCAACCGGCGATCTCGCGTACAAGAAAATCTTCCCGACGCTGCAGGCAATGGTGAAGCGCGGTCACCTCGATGTTCCAGTGATAGGCGTTGCCAAAGCTGGTTGGACGCTCGCACAGTTCAAGGCGCGCGCGCTCGACAGTCTTGAAAAGCATGGTGGAGTCGATGCCGCCGCATTCCAGAAACTATCCAGCCTGCTCCGCTACGTTGACGGGGACTATCAAGACCCGGCCACTTTCGAGGCGCTCGGCAAGGAGATGAAAACTGCGCAACGGCCAGCGCACTATCTGGCGGTCCCTCCCGCGATGTTTGAGACTGTCGTGAAAAACTTGCCACACTGCGGGTGCACCGCTGAGGCTCGAATCATCATCGAGAAGCCCTTCGGTCACCACTTGGAATCAGCGCGACATCTCAACCAGGTTCTTCTGCGGCATTTCGAGGAAACTGCAATTTTCCGTATCGACCATTATCTGGGCAAGCGGCCGGTGCAAAACATGGTCGTATTTCGCTTCGCGAACGCCTTTATGGAAGCGTTCTGGAACCGAAACTATGTTGAGAGCGTGCAGATTACCATGGCCGAAGATTTTGGCGTCCAGGGCCGCGGCGGTTTTTACGACCAGACTGGCGCGATCCGCGACGTCATCCAGAATCATTTGTTTCAGGTGCTTTGCAATCTGGCGATGGAGCCTTCGGTAGGAATGGACAGCGAATCCATTCGCGACGAAAAGGTCAAGGTGCTGAAAGCAATTCCGGCACTGGACGAGGAAGACATTGTCCGCGGACAGTTTCGCGGATATCTTCACGAAAAAGGAGTGGCTCCCGATTCGAAAGTGGAGACCTTCGCTGCGGTCCGACTCGAAGTCAATTCGTGGCGATGGCAAGGCGTCCCCTTTTACATCCGCGCGGGTAAATCGCTGCCCGTCACCTCTACGGAAATAGTCTGCAGGTTGCGGAAGCCGCCCACAGAAATCCCGGCCGATGTGCTGCACTCCAATTACCTGCGGTTCCGAATCGGCCCGGACGTCTCCATTGCTATGGGCATGACGGTGATGGGCCCGGGAGAGAAATTGGTCGGCGAGCCGACGGAGATGATTGCCAGCAGACCGCCCGATGCCGAGGAGATGGATGCCTACGAACGAGTACTGGGTGACGCTATGGCCGGCGACGCTACCCTGTTCGCGCGCGAAGACTATGTGGAACAGGCTTGGCGAATCGTCGATCCGGTGCTGAACGCTGTGACCCCCGTCTATCCATATGCCCCCAGAACCTGGGGACCGCATGAGGTTGAACGGGTAACGCCGCCAGGAGGTTGGCAGAACCCGATTGTGGGACACGAACTTTCAGGTGTCTCGGATCGTGCTGCTTGATAGTGGAACGCAGCGAATAGTTAGAGTTCTGCACAAGGGGTAAGTCTCGCGTGAAGATCCAGGTGTTTGACGACGAGGAATCGACTGCGCGAAGCAGCCGAGCGGTGGCGCTGACAGCAAGTTCGAAAGCTCATTCTCCAAAGGTGCGACGACTAAAACGAGATAAAGGCCCGAACTGTCGCCGACAGAATACTCTTCGAGTAGAAGAAAACAATCGCCGCGGCAACGCTGTGCTGCAGAACATGAGCAATAGCGCTGCGGGGCCACACAAGACCAAACCGGCCTATGGATCGCCGCTTTGCTGCGCGAGTTTCTTCCGGAGATTTTTTATTCGTACCGACTAGCGCCGCCGCAGGCCCTTTTCGCAAAGCGCCGGTAATGGGCACGCAAGGCTCATTGTCCGCTACTGCCTGGTCGCCAGAGTCGTAGCCTAGCGCGATAATGCTGGACCCTGCGATAGTCGTGCGCAGAGTTTTCTCGTCGGGATATGCGATCACGGGCCGTTCGGGACGGGGTTGCGTACGAATGGCGATTACCGCATATTGCCGGGTTGAGGCGTCGATTAACTCGCTCATGACATCACCTCGATCCAGGAGCCGCGCAGCTCGCGACGCTCCACCGTGATTGTCATAGCACGCGATGGTCCAACTTGAAGTTGTGCGGAGCTGATCCTTGCGAAACTGACGTGGCGTACCCGCTGGGGGTCATACGCGCGCAATTTGAGTGCAAGTCGGGGGAATTTCGAGAACACTTGCTTGCAAACTCGTCAAGGCCAACGGCTGGTTACTCAGGACAAATTCTGAACATTGACAGGAAATCGACAGTTTCGCCAGAAAAAGCACGCATCTACCCTTCGGACGGACACTCAGATCAAAGCGGGCGGGGCCCTCAGTTCAACGGAAGCGCCGCGTGGAGGGCCTCAAGCAGAGCGGTGTCGCTGAATGGCTTGATCAGGCATGCGATGGCACTCTGTCCGAGCAGGCGTGGACGGATAGTTTCATCTCCTTGAGCGGTGATGAAGATGATCGGAATCTTTCGCCCGCGGCGGGACAATTCCCGTTGGAGATCCGGTCCTGACATGCCTGGGGGCATGGAGACATCGAGGATAAGACATCTGGTCTGGTCGACGTAATCGGATGCAAGGAACGCCTCCGCCGAGGGGAACGCCTGAGCCGAATACCCAAACTCCTTCAACAGGTCGGGCAGCGACTCGCGCACGGATTCATCGTCATCGACCACGGATACGAGTGGACGCCTGATCATCACAGATTGTTCACGCCCCATCACGCGAGCTTGCTCGCCTTGATGGAGCGAGTCAATTACACTTTGGTATCGGTTTGACGTTATCGGCACTAGGGTTCTATCTCGTCCGGAAGTTGATTAGCGACTGCTCTGACCGCGATTGGTCCGTCAACCAACTGTCGAGCTGTTCGGCGCCCTGAACTCGCGGGGCATTCTCTGCCCTCATTGGTCGGGACCAGCGACTCTACTGGCACTGCAGCGATTGCATGCTCCGCTCCAACTTGGACTGTCCCTAATCCTTCACGTCCGCGCATCGGAGTGCGCAAAGTCCGCGGGCGCTCGAGGAATGGAGAACGAAAACGCGGCTCCCGGACCATCATTCAGTGTCGCCCATAGACGACCATGATGACTCTCGATAATCGAGCGACTGACCGATAGCCCGATTCCCATACCGCCACTCTTCGTTGTGTAGAACGGTTCGAACAGCTTTTCCACACGCTGAGGTTCGATGCCCACGCCCACATCTCGCACAGTCAGTCGCACACGATCGCCTTCTCGTTCGGTCCTGATCACCAACTGCCGCGGACGATCGTCCACGCCGCTCATCGCGTCTGAGGCGTTCAGAACGAGGTTCAGGATGACCTGCTGAAGCTGCACACGATCGCCTGTGACCAGAGGAAGGTCGTCGGCTGAGTTCAGGCCGCAGAAGTCACCTGGCTTCTCTGAAGTTCACTTAAGGACAGCGCAATCACCTCGCGTGTGGCCTCATTCAGATCCACTGATTCGGGCAAGGGATCCTTCTTGCTATAGAGCGCGCGCAATCGAGTGATCACCTCAGAGGCACGGTTGCCATCGCGAATCGTGCGCCGGGCGGTCTCGCGCGCCCCGTCGACGTTTGGAGGATCAGTGCCCAGCATTCGCATACAGGTGCTGGCGTTGGTGACAATGCCGGACAGCGGCTGGTTGAGTTCGTGGGCGATCGATGCCGTCAGCGTTCCGAGGCTCATCACCCTGGCCACATGTGCAAGCTCCGATCGAGCCTTGTCGCGTGCCTCTTCCGCCAGTCTGCGCGCCGTGACATCCTGAACCGAGGCAATGTACTCCAGTTGACCATCCTGGTCCCGGGTCGCATGAGCGACAGCATGCATGTACTTGATCGAGTGGTCCGGCATCAGCAAGCGGTACTGCCATTCAAAGTCGTGGCCGCCCTCTCGTGCCCTGGTCCACCATCTTCATTTTCTCGATCAAACTGACGTCTTCCGGATGGACCCGGCTACGGATCAGTTCGAGCGTCACGGGCACGCCGATCTCAAGCTCGTAGATGCGATAGAGCTCCGCTGACCATGTGATTTCGTCTGTCGGCCACGCGCCAGGAAAAGCTGCCGATTTGACCGAGATGTTGACCTTCCGCAGAGGAATGCCTCGCTGCGCCGCAAAGCGCTCTCTGCTCGCTTTTGTTCGCTCAAATCGAGCACGAAAGCGATACCTTCGTTGCCATCTCCTTCGAGGAGTGCGCCGCCGAGAAGTACAGGCACTCGGCTGCCATCTTTCCGGAAGTACTCCTTCTCGAAGGGCTGAAAGATGCCCGTCGCCTTCAAATCAGCGACCGCCTGTTCGGCATGGCCACGCCATTCGGCTGTTGTCAGGTCCGCCCAGCGTACGCGGCCGGAGGCGAGATCTTCACGGTCGTATTGCACCATGCGGAGAAATGCCTCGTTGGCTCCGGTGATTGCACCTTCGAGATTCCACATGACAATTCCCACAATATTGGCCTCGACCAGACGCCGGATCTTGGCTTCCAACCCACTCGCCCGCTGACGGATTTCTGCTTCCGCCTTTTCACGCTCGGCCACCTGAATTTTGAGGTCTTCTATGTGTGCCAACGCTTGATACGCGGAAGACGCAAATTTCCCCAGCGAGGCCATGACCCGGTCATCCTCTGCATCGAACTTGCGGCGGTCGCTGTGCATAATTCCCCATATGGTTCCTACCGCGTTGCCGTCGACGTAAAACGGGACCAGCAGGCACTCTTCGGCTGCCGGACTGACCGGCATCAGATAGGGATAACGCCGTTCGAAGTGGGTGAATAGCAGCGTACGATTTTGATCGAGCACGTCTCCGCAAGGGCCGAAATTGCGCGGGGTTCCACCTCCCACGTGCGGATTCCACATGCCGGCGATGGCCGGCCAATAGAACCTTTGGCCACGAACGTCCGGCGTTTTGCCGTCCTTCGTCAACAAGCTAAGGCCGGCGGAGTCACACCGCGTGATATCCAGGATCGTTTCAGCTAGCATCTGCAGAATGGTAGCCGGCGAATCGGCTAGCGCGCTCACCAGCTTCACGAGCCGCCTGGTTCTCCTTTTCATAATCGGGCGGACGCGATGGGCGGCGTTGCAGCTCTTCTGTGCAGAGGATCGATTCCAATGAGGCGGTTGGAACCGAACTGTCCAGTGGAACATCATGCGATTTGGCAGGGTCGGTCATGTTCTCACCTCATCCACGCGGTCGCGAGATTCGAGAGCTCGATCGTTAACCACAGTCCTCAAGCTCTAGGCTTTCGGTCGGACGGCGTCTGCGAATTCGCCGTCTTCACGAATGATTACGACTGGAAATACAGTTATCAGGCCGCGGTCCTCGCTGCTGGTGGGGGGCGGAGCTTCGCGGCCATTCTCACCAGGTCGGCAAGAGAATCGGCCTTCATCTTCTGCATTAGCTTGCCGCGGTGTGCCTTCACGGTGATTTCGCTGATGCCGAGTTCCCCACCAATCTGTTTATTCAACAAGCCGGAGACCACCAGCGCCATAACCTGCCGTTCGCGATGCGAAAGTGAGGCGTACCGGTCCCGGAGCACCCGCATCTCCGCTTCGTGACGCATAGCAAAACGGCTGCGTTCGAGTGGCTGCGCGGATGAGCACTCAACAGCGCATCATCGACTGAATGGCTTGGTCAAGAATTCGACAGCCCCCGCCTTCATGGCCTGTACCGTCATGGGCACGTCCCCGTAGCCTGTGATGAAGATGATCGGCATGTCCGTCCGTTCGACGGCGACCCGCTTCTGCAGCTCGAGACCATTGAGTCCTGGAAGAGAAAAATCCAGCACCAGGCAGCTCGGAACGAGAGCTCGTGGACGGGTAAGGAATTCTTGCGCGGAAGCGAAGGTCTCCGGCTGCCATCCTTCGCAGCGGATCAACAATTCCAGCGATTCGCGCACGGAGATGTCATCGTCGACGACGAAGACGATTGGTGCGACGTCCAACATAGATGGTGTCCGCAATTCATGGCAAAGTGCGTGCGTTAGACTCATATTTCACTCCTCAATCTGCCCCTAGCAATCGACCCGGTGGAAGAACCGTAAGGCTGAACGAATGATTTGGAGAAGTTGCTCGTCGCTGAAGGGCTTGCTCAGGAAAGCGGCAGCACCTGCTTGCATCGCTCGCTGACGGGAATCTTTGTTGTCGTAAGCGGTGATGAAAATAATTGGGATCTCGCGGCCCGCGGCAGCGAGATAGCTTTGGAGCTGTAATCCGTTCATGCCTGGCATCTGCACGTCAACGATGAGACATGAGGTATCGTGCAGATGGCCGGATCTCAGGAAACTGTCGGCAGATTCAAAAGCGGCCGCTCGAAAGCCAAAGGACTCGATGAGCAGTGTTGTGGTCCTGCGAACCGCCTCATCGTCGTCAACTACCGAGATCAAATTCTCTGTCACCCTGAACTCCTGACTGAGCTCAAGGTATTCGCAAGAGACGAAGAAATCTATTGGGCGTTGGTAGATCTGATTCCCAAAAAGGACGATGCGGGTAAGCTTTCGCTTACGAGGCTTTTTCGGAGGGGCCTTGGAGCTTTTCGACCATTCGTCACAAGGTCGACGAGGGATTCCGCGTGCATCTTCTGCATGGCGCGGCTGCGCTGGACTTTCACTGTACTTTCCGCAGTTCCGAGTTGAGCCGCAATCTGTTTATTGAGCATGCCCGAGACAAGCATGGCCATCACCTGTTGCTCGCGAGCGGTTAACGAGTCGAAGCGGCGTTGGACGTCTGTTACTTCTCTCTCCTGTTCACGCCTCCTACGATCCCGCTCCAGGGCGATGCGAACAGCATCCAGCAAATCCTGGTCGCGGAAGGGCTTGGTGAGGAATTCGACCGCACCCGCCTTCATGGCGCGAACGCTCATTGGAATATCACCGTGGCCGGTTAGAAAAACGATCGGAATACGAATCTTCCTGGCTGCCAGCTCGCGCTGAAAATCGAGCCCACTCAATCCGGGTAATCTCACGTCCAGCACCAGACAACTGGGTACATCTGACGGTTTCTTATGCAGGAAGCTATCGGCCGAGTCAAAGCTCTCAACCTGCAGCCCCACGGTGCTTAAGAGGAACTTGAGCGACGAACGTACCGACGGGTCGTCATCGACCACAAAAACGACCGGAGCGCCAGTCATGAGGGATCCCTCTCGGATTCCGGCAGAGTGAAGTAAAAAACAGCACCATGAGGAACGTTGGGCGCAGCCCAGAGCCGACCTCCATGACTTTCAACGAGGGAGCGACTGATGGACAAACCCAGCCCCATACCACTCGCTTTGGTTGTAAAGAATGGAGTGAAGAGGCGACATGCTTCCGAGCTAAGGCCAGTGCCGGAGTCGCGTACCGCAACCAGTACGTCCCCAGACTCGTCGACCTGGGACTGCAAGCACAGTGAACGCGGTCGGTTTGTGACCGCAGCCATAGCTTCTATGCCATTCATGATCAAGTTCAGCAGGACCTGCTGTATCTGAACCCGGTCCGCTCGCACCAGCGGGAGAGCCTTCGTCAATTGGCGTTCGAGCAGAACTTGATTCTCATGAAGCTCGTGGTCAGCCATAGTCAGCACTTCTTGAATCACGGCGTTTATGTCCAGCTTGCTCTTTTCGGCAGGTGCCTTCTTAATGAATCCGCGGATTTGAGCAACAACGGCGCTCGCTCGAGTGCCATCCGCAACGATTTCCTCGAGAACCCGTCGCAGAACCTCAGGTTGCAGGTTACCAGCAGCAAGCAGTCTCAAGCACGCATTGCTGTTATTGGTTACGGCGGTAAGCGGCTGATTAACTTCGTGGGCTATAGACGCTGTCAGCTCCCCCATGGTTGTCAGCCGGGAAACCCGCGCGAGCTCTGTTTGCGTCATCTGCAATGCTTGTTGTGCTTCCTTCCAATCATGCAGATCCACGACGGTCCCGAACCATTTGATGACGCGACCTTTCTGATCACGCAAAGGCAGAGCGCTGGAAATACACCAGCGATATGCGTTGTCCGCCGCCCGCCGGCCGCGGAATTCATACTGAAAGGACTCCCGGTTGAAACCGACGGCCCTCCACGCCTGCTCCATCTTCTCAATGTCATCCTGATGAACGGACTTCATCCAGCCGGCGCCTCGGACCTGCTCTGGGGATAATCCTGTGTAGTCAAGCACGCGCTGGTTACAGTAATCAATCGCACCGTCTACTTCGGCGCTCCAAAGCATCTGCGGAATGGTCTCAGTTAACTGGCGCAGGCTGCGCTCACTATCACGCAGCTTGTCCTCCGCATGTTTTCGTTCAATTCCCTGAGCGATCAAGTCCGCACCTGACGCCAGCGTCTCTGTTGTTTCTGGGGTGACCGGTTTTCGAGAGAACATGGCCAGCACGCCGATCGGGCGGTCTCCGACGCTCAGTGGGTAGCCCGCGAAGCTAGCCATCCCTTCTTTCTCTGCCCATGCTCTGTCACTGATTCGAGGATCATTGAGGACATCATTGGTGAGATGCGGTTTTCGTTCTTGTGCAATCATCCCAATTTTAAATTGTCCCATCGGAATGTGGCGGTGAGGTCCGTCAAGATGTGTGTACATTCCTGCACTGGCCTGCAGCTCCAACATCTTTCCGTCGTCACTCAGAGTCCAAATCCTCGCAAATGCTGCATCCAGGTGGCGCACAATGGCTTCGCTGCACTCACCCAAAATCGCTTTCAAACTTCCTTCCTTACCGAAAGCCATGCTCACATCAGCGCGGACAGCGGTCTGGCGGGCGTGCGCTGCTCGCATTTCCTCTGCCCGCTTTCTCTCGCTGATATCGCGAATAAAGCCAGTAAATACCTTATGCCCATCTCTAGACAGTTCTCCAAACGAGATTTCCACGGGGAACTCTTGGCCATTCTTGCGCAGTGCCGTCAGTTCAGTGCCTTGCCAGTTGATATGCCGCTGGCCGGTAGCGATGTAGCTTCTGAATCCCTTCTCATGCAGCTTCCGCAGGTACTCCGGCATTAGTATAGTCAGCGGCTTGCCAATCAACTCGGTTGGGTTGTAGCCAAAGATGCTCTCGGTTGCGGGATTGGCAAACTGAATGGCGCCGTTCTCGTCCATGCTGATCACGGCATCACTGGCGGTTTCGACCACGACGCGATACTTTTCTTCGCTGTAGCGGAGAGCGGACTCTTCCCGTTTACGGTCAGTAATATCGGTAACCACGCCGCCGATGGCGTAGATTTCGCCTTCCCCGTTGAACAAGGGAAACTTCTGGACAATCCTGGTGTGCAGTCCATCCTCATAGAGCGCCACGTCTTCGAATTTCATCAGCCGGCCGGCCTGTAACACCCGTCGATCAACGGCCTGAAAGGCAGCAGCTTGTTCCGCTGAGAAAAGCTCATCATCGGTCTTGCCTTCGACTTCGCCGGAGATATGAAAGGCTTTCTTGAACTGCTTGTTGGCAAAGAGGTATCGGCTCTGCAGATCTTTTACAAAAATCAGGTTTGGACTGTTTTCAAAAAACGCCTGGAGCAGCCCCTCGCCCGGTTGCAGCTTGGACTCGGCTTGTTTACGTTCATGAATGTCCTCGCAACCGATCAATGTACGCAGGGATGATTCGCGGCCGCGAGTTGGGGTAACGGCTAGAACCTTCCTGATCAAGAACCAGCGGTATTGGCTATCCGCTCGGCGGATACGCGCCTCAGTCTGGAAAGGCTTTATGCCGGCCAACGTAGTTAATTCGTCCATGAACTTGGCAACATCATCTGGGTGCATCGTGGTTTGCCAGGCCCATCCGCTCAATTGCTCGAATGAGCGACCCGTGTACTCCTGCCACGCGCGGTTCGCGAACTCAACCGAGCCGTTGGGCAACGCACACACCACCAGTCCCGGCATCGTTTCGATAAGATTCCTAAGATCGAGCGGATCGGTAGTTCGTGCACCTTGTGTTTCGCTGGTCATGTTTTGTGAACACTCAGGGACTCACCTTTTGACTTCAACGATTCGAACTTTGGAAAGATTGGTTACATCCCCGCGCTCATTACCAATGCCTCGCTTATTAACGCCTCGCTCAACTCTGCAAACGAAGCAAGATGGATGGCGGCGAGAGACGTTCCGCGCAAATAACCATATCTTGTAGGGTGAGTTCTATAATGCTGACAACAACATGCGCCCTTTGTCAAGGCTATGGGACGAACAAAAGGCGATCCTATAGCGAATTCTTCGTTAAAACTTGTTAGCCTTCCTCGGGTCAATTCGTTTTTGTCCTGATATCAACGCATCGAGCCGGTCGGCGAACACAATCTCTCCTAATAAGCGCTGCAAGCGTCGCACCGATGCGAAAGTATCGATCGATACCATCGTCCAATGGTTTTGCCTTCACGCTTCAGGCCTAATTGTCGGGGTGGCCGTTGGTCAAAGCAAACGCATGAAGTGGTGCTCGGTTCAAGCAGAACCCTACTTCCGTGTGAACGGAGCGCTCAACGATTCCATGCTTTCTAAATGCGCGAATCCAACTTGCTCCAATACGTTTCGCTACCTCAGCGAGGGCGAGCTCTACCTGATCGACTCTAAAGCAGGCTCGGCCCGGCATGGAGTGCGGGCAGAATCGAAATATGCAGGCAAATCCTGCATCTATGAATATTTTTGGTTATGCTCCTCGTGCTGTCGCGACATGACGATACAGATTGACAATAATCTTGAGGTAAAAGTGGCTCGCAAGCGAGAAATCCGGAATGGCTCCGAGCCTGACACTCCAACTGCAAGCCTGCTAAAGAACGTCAATGTCGCTTGACGCTGCCTACGCGAACTCGATCACGACCTGAACAGGGACGTTTCAAACGCGTCTTCACGGCAAACTCCCGAATCAATCGATCGAATGCAAACCTCGGCCTGAGCTTGAATGATGCGATGGTATCGGTCGATACCATCGTCCAATGGACGACTTGAAACGCTTCTGGCTTAATCAGTAGTGTGCATTGGATCGGAGCTTCGACAAGAGGTCTTCTATGCCGGACAGCAAAACGGCAATCGTGACGGGAGCGCGGCAGGGCATCGGCGCAGGTTTGGTCGAGCGTTTCCTCAATAAAGGTTATAACGTTGTGGCAACGTCGCGCAACGTCACTCAATCGTTGACTGCCTCAGCCAACCTGGTTCTCGTAGACGGCGATATCGGCAGTCTGGAAACGGCCGCCAGCGCTGTTGAAGCAGCAACCACGCACTTCGGAACGATCGACGTCCTGGTGAACAACGCCGGGATCTTCCGTACCAAGCCTTTCACGGAATTTACTACCGATGACTTCAACGCCCTGGTGTCGACCAACTTGCTGGGGTTTCTGTACATCACCCAGCTCACGGTGAAGCAGATGTTGAAACGGAAGTCGGGGAGCGTTGTGAACATCTCTGCCGCGCTGGTCGATCAGCCAGTGGCCGGCGTGAATGCGTCGGTTTCGGTGATCACTAAGGGGGGCTTGAACGCCGTGACCCGGAGTCTCGCAATCGAGTACGCGAAAGACGGCATTCGCTTTAATGCTGTGGCCCCGGGCGTCGTCGACTCACCTATGCACAAAGATGAGCCTAAGGACCTGCTTACGACGTTTCAGCCGATGGGAAAGGTCGTGGAAGTAAGAGACATTGTCGACGCCGTTCTATTCCTCGCGGAAGCGAAGCAAGTGACTGGAGAGATTCTTCGCGTGGATGGTGGCGCTCATGCTGGCCGATGGTAGCGGCCATAGCGCCCAGCGGATGCGAGCGAACTGAAATATACCTCTGAACTTAAAGCAACAGGAGTGAGTCATGGAAAACGCAATGTTCCGAGATGTAGCCTCACACACGACGTGGCCTAATCCGAACGATGGCAGTTTTAGAGAAAGAGCCAATGCGATTGTTTTTCCCCTAATAAAACACTCGGAATACCGGGATGTCGACTTGCGAACGGACGACTTGGCTGAACAGTACATCTCCCTCGACGAACCGACGATCGAGGAGAGCACGTTCCAAGGTATCGTCGGGAGCAACGCACGACTGAGGGGCCGTGCTTGAAGATGTTCAAATTGTGGCTTCCGCGGACTCAACCGCCCTTATCCTCGGCGAGACGGGTACTGGCAAGGAACTGATCGCGCGCGCCATTCACGACCTCAGCCCTCGCAAGAATTATGCATTCGTGAAGGTGAACTGCGCAGCGATTCCCTCGGGACTTCTTGAAAGCGAGTTGTTTGGCCACGAACGCGGCGCTTTCACGGGAGCGATCGCCCAAAAGATCGGAAGATTCGAACTGGCGAATAAAGGAACCCTCTTCCTCGATGAGATTGGGGACATTCCGCTCAAATTGCAACCGAAGCTTCTCCGAGTTTTGCAGGAACAGGAGTTCGAACGCCTGGGTAGTACCCGCACCCAACGAGTCGATGTTCGGGTAGTGGCAGCTACGAATGCCGACCTGGCTCCGATGGTCGCTGAAAAGAAATTCCGCAGCGATCTTTACTATCGCCTGAACGTTTTTCCGATTGCCGTCCCACCTCTGCGGGACCGCCGAGATGACATTCCACGCCTGGTCCGCCACTTCGCCAACAAGTACGCCTGCCGCATGGAAAAGCATATTGAGAAGATCTCCAAGAAAACGATGGAAGCTCTTTGCCGGCACACTTGGCCAGGCAACATCCGCGAGTTGCAGAACCTTATGGAGAGAGCCGTACTGCTGTCTCCCGGCCCCTCGCTGCGGGTGCCCTTGACGGACATTTCTAATGTCGTCGATCTCAGTGACGCCAGTGACCGCAGTGCCCTGGAGCAAGTGGAGCGGGAGTTGATTCTGAGAGCGCTGCGCGAAAGCAATTGGGTGGTCGGAGGAACTCGCGGAGCAGCGGCCCGACTTCGCCTGAACAGAACTGGACTCGCATACAAGATGAAGAAGTTTGGCATCTCGCGCCCGGCGCAGTAGCTGAAGTCTGGCCGGTAAGCCAAGGTTCGACGTTGCGCCCCGACAATGTCAAACTTTGGCACACTTGGCCTGCCCTCGACCTATATTGAAGGTGCGGCGTTTGCTCACGCTTCGAGGATTAAGCAGCCAGCACAGTCATGGGCTCATCAGCCAGCGCGCCGCGCCCGCAGGTTTCCAACTTGAGAACCGACAAAGTCCCCGACCAGCACGGCGATCTCATCGGCAGCCGTGTCCAATGCGAAATGGCCGGCATCAAGAATGCGGACTTGAGCGTTCGGAACGTCCTCGCGGTAACGTTCGGGCTCGGCGAGGTCAAACGATAGATCGTATTTCCCCCAGATCACGAGCAGGCGTGGCTGCTTTTCCCGCATCCATGCCTGCCATTTCGGATAACCGTCCACATTGGTTCGATAGTCGTAGAACAGGTCGCTTTGAATCTCGGCCTGTTCGGGCCGGTTGAGAAAATAGAATTCATCGGTCCACAGATCGGGGTCATAACATTCCACGTTCGGATCGTTTCCCACGTGGCGCGTGCGCGTCGCCGCGAGGGACAGCAGATTTGCACGCAGGGCGCTTTCGTTCGCCGCCCGATCGGACCAAAATGCCCGCCGAGTCTTCCAATTCGCTCCCAAGCCTTCGTTGTGCGCCACCGCATCTTGAATAATGAGAGCCTCGATTCGATCCGGATGGGCCATGGCCATGCGAAATCCTACAGGACCACCATAGTCCTGCATGTAGAGCGTGTAGTGCGAGAACCCGAGCGCTTCGGTGAAGTGATTCATGATCTCTGCGTAGTGATCGAAGGTATACGCGAACTGTTTCGGGTCAGGCCATTCGCTATGTCCGAAGCCGGGATAGTCGGGCGCGACGAGATGATAGCGATCTGAGAGCCGTCGGAAAAGCGGTTCGAACATACGCGATGAGGACGGAAGTCCGTGCAGCAAAAGAATCGTCGCGGCATTTTTCGGCCCGGCCTCTCTATAGAAGATGGACAAGCCATCGATCTGTGCTGTGCGATAGTGAGTCGGATACTTCATGAGACATTCCTTTCCGTTGCCGGTGGTTCAGATCTGAAAAGATGCAATCAGGATCTTCTGACATCCACACCCTTATCGAACCCTCAGGGTCAGGCGGGAACGGCGATGACGATCTTGCCGTATCCGCCTTTGTCCCTGACTGCTCCACTGTAGGCGGCCGAAGCCTCGTACAGAGGGACGGTGGCTTTGACGAATGCTCGGAGATGTCCAGCGTCAAGTTGCTGAGCGATTTCAATCAGCTGCTTCTGGTTCGGCTCGACGATGAAAAAAGCATCTTTCACTCGCTGATCGGCCGTGCCTTCGCTGTCCGAAGCAATCGTGATCATGCGTCCACCTGGCTTGAGGACACCCCATGACCGCTCGAGCGTGTCACCGCCGACGGCATCGAAGACGACATCCACGTCCCGAACCTCTTTTTCAAACGAGAGGCCTGATAGTCAATCGCCTCGTCTGCTCCGAGTCGCTTGACGAAATCGAAGTCCTGAGTGGAAACGGTAGTGATGACGCGGGCACCGCGGTTATGCGCCAATTGCACAGCGTAAAGGCCAACTGCTCCCGCGCCTCCGTGGACGAATACACGCTCGCCTGGCTCTAGCTTCGCGCGGTCTATCAGCCCTTGCCATGAAGTCAAGGCGCCGATCGGTACTGAGGCGGCAGCTTCATGACTTAAGGTTGCGGGCTTCCGCGCAATATTCTGGGGCAGCGTAATACAGAACTCCGCAGTGGCCCCATCAGCGAACCAGTCGTTCATGCCATAGACCTCGTCGCAAACCTCGAAGTCATCGACATCTTTGCCGACCGCCATGATGACTCCCAAAAATTCGTGCCCTGGCACCGTGCGTATGCGCGCTGCTCCTGATTTCGTGTGTGTCGTAGGATACCAAACCATTCTGTCGGAGTGACACCAGCGGCATGAACATGAACCAATATCTCGCCAGAGCCAGCTTCCGGCTTCGGTAACTCCACGAGGATGAGCCTTGGTCCCTGGTCTGCCGTGTTGACCTGCATCGCCTTCATAAACTTGTTCAGGCACTGGCCTTGACTTCAAAAATGACTTCCAGCTCGACTGGGGTTCCGAGCGGAAGGCTTGCAATTCCGTACACCAGACGGCAAGGGCTCTTCTCTTTGCCGAAAACGTCTTGGAACAAGTCGGAAGCGGCGTCGGCGATTTTCGGCAAATCATGTCCATCTCCAGAAGTAGCCACCGACACGCCCAACCGGACGACCCGCGTAACCCTGTCAAGCGATCCGAGATGCTCCCGCGCCACCGCGAGCGCGTTGAGCGCTGTGAGATGGGCCGCTTTGCACCCCGCTTCCACATCAAGTTCCGCGCCCACGCGCCCGGTGAACTTAGCCCGGCGCCCTTCGGTGGGAAGCATTCCGGTCAGAAACAGCAGATTGCCGGTCTGCACCGCTTCCATATAGGTGCCGAACGGCTGAGGTGGCGCCGGGAGCATCATGCCAAGTTCGTTCAAGCGCCGTTCGGCGCTCCCCGGCTTGGAGTTTTCGAGGGCTGCTGGTTGAGCCTGAGAATTTGTGCTCATTTCATTTCCTCCGAGATCACACCAGAAGGACGGAAGCGGCACAATTGGACGAAGGTATTGGCGATACCTTGGTATCTGTCGATGCGAAAAGCGGGGTGCGACCCTGTAGTCCGACGTTCAGCCGGCCGGCCAATCGGGCTGAGGCGGCGATCGTGACCGCTCGCCAATCGCGACTGGTCGATCGAGGCGGGCTGTCCATCAACTCTGACTCGTCGAGCCAGTCCTCGGCTGCGAGCCTGGCCTGCTTGGAACCAAACATTTCCTTGCTTGAGCACGAGACCGCCAGCAAGCGAGTTCGTGGGCAGGCAAAGAGCGAGGCTCATGGCAAAGCAGACAAAGATCACGATTGAGACCGATTCGCTGCTGATCCTGCGCGGACGGACTCCGCTGCGGGCGTGGTGCCAGCAGTGCAGCGCAGAGACCGAAATGGTCCCGTTGGAGGGTGTCGGCGTGATCTCGAACTTACAGCCGGCTGAGGTGGAGGAGTGGATTGGGTCACAAGATCTCCACCGTTCGCAGGCACTCGATGGGGGAACGCTGATTTGCCTGAACTCGCTGCTGAAACGCGTGCAGAAATCGAAAACCGCTTAGTGCATAGCGGCCAAGTAAAAAGGAGAAACAACATGCTTCGAAAATGCCAACGTCGTTCCAGCTTCATTTCCGCGCTTGCCGCCTTGGTGCTAGCGCTGCCGATCTGCGCTCATGCGGGTTCGGCGCCAAAAGTGACCACCACGCTTAGAGTCGCTCTCACTGGCTCCTTCTTTGTAAATACGGGCGACCAGTCGTCCTCAGAGTGGATTGATTTTTCCGGCGATGTGCAGTTGGTGGTGCAGGCGACTCCGCCAGACCCGATTACCCCTCCTGATCCGATCCGCGTGCACGCCAACATGGCGGGCGTTAGCGGCATTGGACGCACGAGCGCCCAACATTTCGTGCTCAACGGCAGCGAGAACTTCGAAGCCGACGGCGACGTTCCAAACACGCTGAACTTGCAGGGCGAGTATCGGCTGGTCCCGCCGTCTCCGATCATTCCGCCGGATCCGATCGTACCGATTAACTTCACCGTGCAGGTTGATCAGAACGGGATAGCCACCACCGCGCTCGCGACCATTGGTGAGTGCACGACGGACCTCGCCTGCGGGAATTAGGAATTTGACCTTGCGATTACAAGTAAAGGAGAAGATATGAAATCCAAATTGCGTTTTTCCTTTTCTGTGGGACTAATTGCCTTTCTGGCCATACCGGGTGTTTTGGCCGCACAAGGTCCCAAGTCCGCTCGCTACGCAGTCACCGATCTCGGAACGTTGGGAGGGGACTACAGCTTCTCCTACGGACTTAACAATGCCGGCGTTGTCTCAGGCGGAGCTGCAACCGCAAGCCAGACCGATTTCTTTTCTCAGACGGGCTTCCTCTGGTATCGCGGCCAGATGATCAGCGTCGGCACCCTCGGCGGCGCTGCGTGCCCGGATTGCAACAGCGAGGCCGGCGGACCGAATGGCGCCGGCCTTTCGCCTATCATTTCGGAAACCGCAAACAAGGACCCGAACAACGAAGACTTCTGCGGCTTCGGAACGCACCTGCAATGCCTTGGTGCAATCTACGAAAATGGCTTGTTAATTCCACTTGCTCCTCTCAATGGTGGTAATAACTCGCAGGCGTATTGGACCAACCAACGAGGCGAGACGGTTGGATTCTCCGAGACAGGCACGTCCGACGGAAATTGCATCATGCAATCTCAGGTGTACCGGTTCTCGGCCGTGAAGTGGAGCGCTAACGGAACTCCACACCCACTCAACCCGTTGCCGGGCGACACCGTTTCCTTCGGGCTGGGCATCAATGATCTCGGCCAGGCAGTGGGCGTTTCCGGCTTGTGCTCGGATACAACTTTTCCACCCAACAACACTCCGGGCGGAACACACGCGGTATTCTGGGACAGCAATGGAACACCTATGCTGATTCCTGATCTGCCCGGAGCCGTGGGAAATAACGTCGCTGGAAGTATCAATAATCGCGGCGATGTGGCCGGAACACAGGTCACCTCGGACGGTAACGTTCACGCGTATTTGTGGAGCAAGACCGGCAGTCTCCAGGACCTCATGTTCCCGAACGCGTTTGTGACCGTCACGCCGTGTTGCCACAGCATCAATGACAGACGGGAAGCAACCGGGTTCGCGTTCGATGAGAATGGCCCGCAAGCGTTCGTGTGGAGGGACGGAAAGTTCACCGATCTCAACACGGTCCTTCCCGTGGGTACGCCCTGGTACATCTTCAACACCGCTTCGATTAATGAGGCCGGCCAGATTGCAGCGAGCGGCTTCAACATGAACACCGGCGAGATGCATGCCGTTCTGCTCACGCCGATGTCGCCAGTGGGAGCGCCGCTCGCACGGGGCAGAACGACCTCACCTAACCTTCCTGACAGTGTCCTCAGGAAACTTCAGCCGAAACACTGAAGTAGTGTTCCGCAACACTAAGGAAATGACCGGTCTCGACGAGACCGGTCTGCATTCGGCACAGGTAAAGAGACAGGTGAGAAAATTCAAGCCTTTTGCTAAGTTGCTGAAATCGCAGGGAACACCCATACTTCTTGAGGGCAGACTCCAAGACTTTTCAGAACCGTGGTTTTGAATACTTTCAACGCTTTACAAGCCGCCGAGGACTGCCGTAGTACGTCATAAGCCGTGTAAAACGGAAACACCACAGGTGAAGACCACAGGTGTGAAATGTGGTGCTCGTTCCAGAGAATCGGCCACAGCCAGAGCCTCCCGTTAGAACCGCTGCCAAAATTTCCGTGGTGGATTGCCCCTAGAACCACACCGCTCTGCCGCTCAGATGCCGAGAGAGGCACGATCGTGGTCGGCGGGACCCGTAACCAGTCGCACGCCGCATAAACCTAGACGCGGAAAAAGGCGGACCACGGAGGACTCGCGGCGGTCGGCACCTGTGATTTCTGATCTGTGGCCTGTCAGTTCACCGCGTTTGACTTCGTCATCATTGCAGCAAGCATGTCATCCTGCGCCGCAAGACGATCTTCGCTCATGCTGTGCGCGTAAATTCCGAGCGTGGTGGTAACGTCGCTATGGCGGAGCATCGCTTGAACGGTTTTAGCGTCCGTTCCTTTCCGCACGAGGAAGCTCGCCAAGCTGTGCCGCAGATTGTGGAACCCGAAGCGCACCTTCTCACCTTCTTTCAGCACACCCACTTTCACCGCAGCCGGACGGAGATGATCTTCGACCAGCATGTTCGCGACGCGGGGCTGCTTTCCCTTGAGCCGGGTGCTGGCAAACACCCAGTCCGTCGGCTGACCGTAAGGTGTCTGCTCCTGCCACTGGCGAATGAAGCCTGCGAGTAGCGGAACCAATGGAACTGGAGCCTTGCTTGCCGCACTCTTTGACTTTCCCACCTTCCCGCCCGTCCACGAGCGGCGGACGAAAACCTGCTGGCTGTCATAGTCCACATCTGCCCACTGCAAACCGAGGCACTCGGAAATGCGAAGCCCCGTAGCCGCGATGAGGAGTGTGAGAGTGCGCTCCGGCTGAGGCATTGCCATGAGAATCCTGAAGCATTGTTCCGGTGAGATAATCTTTGCCTCGTATTCCGACTGAGTCTTCACCCGGACAAACTTCATGGGGTTGGCTTCCCCGGTGCGAGGAATCAGGCCATAGGTCTGCCCGTGCTTAAAGACCAAGTTCATCACACGGCGGATCTTGTCCACAGTAGGGTTCTCTAGATTCTCCATTCGCTTGGTCGCTTTCAACCACTGCATGATCTCCAGCGGCTCAACCTCCAGCGCGGGACCCAGCCTTGCCTTGCACGCCGTCAATGCCCTCTTTCACGATGATCGGAACCATGATCAGGGCAGCAGCCGGGTCTGCCCACCACCATCCGAACGTCGCATTGAGAAGCAGACCTGCCAGCAGCAGGGCCGACAGGTATGAGCGCTACCAGTCCTTCAATGCAGTTCCACCCAATCGTGAAGTAGTCCAGCCGCTTCCCGCGTTGCGCGATGACTTCACGGCTTGTCGCGGCCTCAGACACGTTCGCAGCATATCAAGTGGAGCCTCCCCAGAATTGAAAGAACGCACCTAAATCGGGAGGAGAAACAAGAAAACAATCACAACCACTTCTCGGGATTCACTGCTTGTTCTTTGCAAATAGGCGCACTCTGTCACCTATCTGGTCTCGCACTTTACGGAAGACTCCCAGCTGTTGATCCGGCGGGGCAGCGGCCGGGTCTTCAAAGCTCTGATGGAGTCGGGTCCCGCGACCGGGAAATATCGGGCAGGCTTCTTTTGCGTTGTCGCAGACAGTGAATACAAAGTCGAACTGTAGGCCGGAGAATTCATCGACCGACTTCGAGCGACTTCCCGCGATGTCGATACCAATCTCGGCCATTGCTGTAACCGCATTCGGATTGAGGCCGGCGGGCCGCGTACCCGCGCTGAATACCTCGAACTGATCGGCAGCAAGGTGCCGCAAAAGGCCCTCAGCCATTTGGCTGCGAGCCGAATTACCGGTACAGAGGAAGAGAACTCTTTGACGTGTGGTCGTTGGCATCAAGTTTTTCCTAGTGCTCAATTCCTGCATATTCCGAATACGTTGATCGTGGTTGTTGTAAGGCTGCTTTGCAGGTGCTGCACAGCAATAACCTGGCTTTTTTAGGTAGAACGCTCGTTCGCACCAGCGGAACGTAGCCTGTAATCGGACCGTCGACTACACAGACATGTTCAGCACAGAGCGCAGCCGAGCAGTGATGGCAGAGACCAGACGCCTCTCGTCGGATTCCGACTTGCAAGCATTCATAGCATTCCATGGCTTCCTCCCACTATGAAACGGTCTCCCGTACTGCCAATTCGGGTAGAGTTTTCGAATCTCCGAAGTACCGCCGCTGAAAGTACAATGCGACATTCACGAGAGCGATCATGACCGGTACCTCGACCAACGGTCCGATGACGGCCGCGAACGCGGCACCCGAATTAATTCCAAACACCGCTACCGCCACCGCGATCGCTAATTCGAAGTTGTTCGAGGCCGCAGTGAACGAGAGCGTCGCGGTCTTCGAGTAATCCGCTCCGAGCTTCTTTCCCATGTAGAACGAGACCAGGAACATGGCCAGGAAATAAATCAGCAGCGGAACTGCAATCCGCAGAACATCGAGCGGCAAGCGGACAATGTACTCCCCCTTCAGCGAGAACATAACGATGATCGTGAACAGCAGGGCGATCAGGGTCAACGGACTGACACGGGGAACAAAACTACGGTCGTACCACTCACGTCCTTTCGCCCGGACCAGTGCCGTGCGGGTCAGAAATCCCGCCAGGAAGGGGATCCCAAGATAGATGAACACGCTCTTCGCGATTTCCCCGATAGAGACGTTCACGACGGCGCTGTGCAGTCCCAGCTTGGCGGGTAGAACGGTAATGAACACCCAGGCGTACACCGAGTACAGGAACACTTGAAATAATGAATTGAAAGCCACCAAACCTGCAGCGTATTCCGTATCACCCTTCGCGAGCTCGTTCCATACGATCACCATCGCAATGCACCGAGCAAGGCCGATCATGATAAGCCCAGCCATGTACTCTGGGTAACCGCGGAGAAACACGACGGCCAAGACGAACATGAGAATCGGACCGACGATCCAGTTCTGAACCAACGAAAGGCCTAACACCTTTTTGTTGCGGAAGACTTCGTGCAATTCTTCATACCGAACTTTTGTGAAGGGCGGGTACATCATCACAATGAGCCCAACCGCGATTGGAATTGAGGTTGTGCCCACGCTGAACCGGTTCAAGAACGGGACGATTCCCGGAACTCCCCAACCGGCAAACACGCCGATTGCCATCGCCAAGAATATCCACGCCGTGAGATAACGATCCAGAAAGCTCAACTGCGATGAAACTCGTTCTGTCATTTTGCTTATGTCCTCGCAGCAGCGCCCGTCTTTCCAAGCGCGGAATATGGCTGCCACTCCGTTCGGGTGCAAGCGCCATGCTGAATAGCCTCTTTTAACTTGCGAGTATCATCTCCGAACGACTCCTCGCCTTTGACAGCCTGACGAAGAAAATCGAACAAGTATTTCTTTGCACCGTGCATGGGGTCGGCAAGGCGATAGAAAATACGGAAGCCATCCCTGCGATCAAGGACGAGGCCCGAATTCTTGAGGTACTGCAAGTGACGTGAAATGTTCGGCTGTGACGTTTCCAAAACGTATTGGATGTCGCAGCCGCACAACTCACCATGGAGCAGGAGATTGAGAATGCGAAGCCGATTCCTGTCGGCCATACCCTTGCAATATTGTTCCAGTTTTTTCATTCGTTAGACCTCTAATTCAGTTGGTCACTTCTTCTGCAAATAAGCGCCGTAGTCCTTCGGCTCCAATGGGCGGCTCGGCCTGCCATGGAATCAAGGCAACCCTCTGTCCGAGTTTGTCCCGTACCTCAGCAATGTAGCGCAGTTCCAAAACCCCACGTTCGGCGAGAACAGGATCGCGAGTACTGGTCGCACACAAGCTCTGGTTTATCACCCAAGCATACGGCGCAATACACGCCCGATTCAGATCGTCCTGGAGCCGCGCCGCCTCGTGCACGGGTGTCGCCTCCGGCAACGTCACTATCACAATTCGTGTGAAATCCGGATTCCGCAACTGAGGCAGCAACCTGCGAACGCTATCCGGGATGTAGCTGAGGTTTCGGGCAACATCCCGGTGATATGTTTCGGCTGCGTCGAGCAGCAACAAGGTATGTCCTGTGGGGGCCGTGTCTATCACCACGAAGCCACTATTTCCCTCATCAACGGTGCGAGCGAAAGCGCGGAATACCGCAATCTCCTCCGTACATGGAGAGCGCAAATCCTCTTCCAGCAGCGCCTTGCCTTTTTCGTCGAGATCTCGCCCGGACTCCGCCATCACTTCCTGTGTGTAGGCGCGTGTCTCAGCGATAGGGTCAATCCGCGAAACACGAAGACCGGGGATGTCCGACTTCAGTGCCAGATGGAGGTGCGCAGCAGGATCGGTGGTGGTCAGATGAACGCGATGCCCGCTAGCTGCGAGTTCCACAGCGAGCGCAGCAGCGACCGTGGTCTTTCCGACCCCGCCCTTACCCATGGTCATGATGACACCTTTGCCACAGGCGATCAGGTCGGGCACCAGAGCGGCAAGTGACGGTGGAAAATTCGTTTCAGGCTGGGTGTGGGGTGCTGGTTTTCCCAGAGTAAGACGGCCATCCCCCAACAGACGAAGTGCGCTGACTCCAATGAGCGACTGCGCGACCAACGGAAGCTCAATTCTCGGAAGACTCTTGAGACCATTCGGCATCTCGGCAAGTGCCTCGCGTCCTCTTCGCTCCAGAGCAACTGCGATGGAGTCGTCCTCCGCACACGCTTTAAAAATCCCATTCACAATCAGCTTCTGATTCTTCAAACCAAGCGCACTAAGCTCATTGCGGGTTCGTTCAGCCTCGGCAAGAGCAGAGCGCTCCGAACGACTAACCAAGAAGGCGGTTGTCCTGGTTGCATCCGATAGTGAATTGAGTGTTTTCTCATAGAGCTCACGTTGGGCCTGCAGCCCTGCGAGCGGACCGAGACACGAAGTTCCGCCAACGTTCGAGTCGATGAATCCTGTCCACGCGGCCGGCAGTTGCAGAAGTCGAAGCGTATGCCCAGTAGGAGCAGTGTCGAAGATCACGTGATCGAAGTCGACCGTCGCCCTATGATCGCCCAACAACTTGGCAAATTCCTCAAAGGCAGCGATTTCAACGGTGCACGCACCCGAAAGCTGCTCTTGAATGCTTTCTACTGCCGATTTCGGAAGGAGTTCGCGATACGGGCCTACGACTCTCTCCCGATATTGCCGCGCAGCCTCTTCGGGATCAACATTCATTGCAAAGAGGCCTTTCACCTTGTCGACGGGAGTGGGACGCATTGCCAGCGCCGTTTCCAACACTTCGTCTAAGTTCGAGGCCGGATCAGTGCTGACCAGGAGTACGCGCTTACCACGTTCAGCCAAGAACACGGCAGTTGCGCAAGCAATGGAGGTCTTACCCACTCCGCCCTTGCCCGTAAACATGAGATTTCTGGTGGGATTCCCAAGCGCTTTCATACTTCAGCCCCTGCCGATCTTGCTTGTGCCGCCGATTGATACCAAAGACTGGGATTTGTCCTCGGGGATACCCGGCTCTGGCTCATAGTCCATGCCGACGAAGCCTGCCAAAACTCTCCGTGTCGGGTACGTGCCTTCGCTGGCAATCTCTCCGTTCACAAGGATGAGCGGCAAGCACTTCGTCCCTTCGTTGTTGAGCGTCGTTTTGACGGTAGGATTGCCTGTGAAAACCGCAACGTCTTGAGCCAGGTTGTATCGTTCGACTTGCACGCCTTTGCCCTTCAACCACTCAAGATCAGCCGCAAATCTCGGCAAGACAGGATCGACACCGGGTCCACAAACGCCGCTAGAGCAGCACATGGCGGGGTCAAACACTTGGATTTTTGTCATGACGTTTTTCCTCTTACTCTATTCGCATAACCGTATAGACTTATGATAGCATCTCCTACATTTCCTATTGGATGGTGGTCACTCTATCGTATGACCGCAGGAGGTGAGAAGATGCCGTCGTCGAAACCCAAAGTTCTGTTTCTTTGTACGGGCAATTCTGCTCGCAGCCAAATGGCCGAAGGTTATCTCCGGCATGTGGCGGGGGATCAATTCGAAGCCATGAGCGCGGGAATTGAGCCCAAAGGAATGAATCCACTCGCCGTCGAGGCCATGAACGAGATTGGAATCGACATTTCTCCGCAAGAATCGAAGGATGTCGTCAGTTTTCTAGGGCAATACATTCCTTACGTTATTACGCTCTGTGAGGACGCAAAGGAGCGCTGTCCAATCTTTCCACGCACCTACAAGTTCCTGCATTGGGGCTTCGACGACCCGGCGGCCGCAAAGGGTTCACACGACGAAAAACTTGCTGTCTTCCGGCGGGTTCGCGATGAAATAGCGAACAGAATCGACAAGGAATTGGTATCTCCTCAAGTCGCGCAGCGGTCCGGGACATGATCGGCTTCAACCAGTACGGTGGGATTTCACTCTGCATTGTGGCAACTGCTTTTCTGGTCGCATGCACAAACGGACAGCAATTTTGGGCGTCCACAACTGCGCGAGAAATCGGGCGAGTGAAGAGTCGATCCGTGCCGAGCGATGGTTCGTTACTCCGCGAGTCGGAACCAGTGCGAGATGCGTCCAGTGTCCGTGCGAAATGGGAGGTTCAGACGACATCCGACAACCGTGCGTACTTTCAATGGCTCAAGAATCAGCTTGGCCCTGAGTATCACGTAACGTCGGAAACTGCCACGACCATGACGCTTGTGAAGGGCATTGAGGGAGATGCCTACACCGTCACAATCCAGGGTAGCGGAGCTCCAGCACACGCGGTTGAGCCAGAGTGCGGACCCCAAATTAACTCGGACCTCTTTTCAAAAAGGGTTAGACGACCTAAAGGACAGCCTTATCGAGATGAGCCGGAAGGCGGAGGAGGCCGTTGAACTCGCTGTGGACGGATATCGCAGCCGTGACCCGAACAAATGCCAGGCGGTATTTGAGTTGGAGCGTCAAACCAACGAAGACGAACGCGCTATCGATGAAATCGCGATCGATCTTCTTGCCATGCAGCAACCGGTGGCGGTGGATCTTCGTTTCATCACGGCGTGCATGAAGATTAACGCCGACCTGGAAAGAGTTGGAGACCAGGCCGTCAATATTGCTCAGCGAGCGTTGAATGCCATCACTCTTCCCGACTCCCTGCCGATCGACGTGGAACGGATGGGCACCACGGTTGGCGCAATGATCCGCCGAGCGCTGGATGCCTTTGTTAGCGGTGATGCTGACTTGGCTGATGCCGTACTGGGCATGGATGACGTCGTAGACCGCCTCAACACCGACTGCTACTCGTCTATGGTTCGAAAGATGAAGGAATCTCCGGAATTTGCGGAGCAGGCTCTGGATGCCCTATTAATCTCCAGAAATCTGGAGCGGATTGCGGACCACGCAACAAATATCGCTGAGGACGTGATTTATTGGGTTCGTGGAATGGATGTGCGGCACGGGTTCTTAGCAAAGAAAATAAGAAGCATGCAACAGCCTTAATGCTGGAGTTTTTGACTCTCGGCTCGCAACCGTACTGAGGTCCTTCTGATGAAATTGAGGGGCATCACTCTTGGGGTAATTCCAGTACTTCTCTTGACTGTAACCCTGAGTGTTTATTCCGATACATCGAAACACGATAAGGAAGTTGAGCTCAGCTCCATACCGGGGATTCGGAATGGGGATAGTGGGCTTCTCTGGAAACGTGCCGATAACAGGAGAGATCAGCCCAACGCGCTCGTTTATTTTCCCACCCTGGTATTCGGCACGGCAGTGATCTACAACTTGCCTGGAGTCAGGGGTTCCGTGTGTCTTCGAGGGGAAACGCTCGCCGGCATTTTCAACGGAAATATTACGTCGTGGAATGACAGACAAATCGTTGCAACCAACCCTGGAGTAAAGCTCCCCTCCTCCAGAATCCGCCCACTCAACCGGGATGACGAAAACGGGGCGAGTTCGTTGCTGAATCTATATCTGTCGCAGGCGACCACATCGTCGGCCACAAGAATCAATGTGAGTACACATCCTGCATCACCGAACGCATTTTCGGTGCACAACGAGCACGAGATGATTGCGAAAATCCACGGGATGCCCTACACGATTGGTTTTGCAGATTTCTATTCGGTGCGCGACGGCAGGGTTGCCCGCGCCGCTCTCCAAAACAAAGCGGGTGCTTGCGAACTGCCATCGATCGAGTCGCTCGCTGCGGCCGCCAACGCTGCAACTCCGGACCTGCAGCCTCAGTGGTCACCCCAAAACCGGCCAATGGTGGTCAGGGCAAAACCGGCCAACGGGAAGAGGCCGGGGACTCAGTTGTTCTACCCTGCAGGCTGCTGTGGAGGCAAGTCCATTTTCGTACGCCAACTCCGAGGACCACATTTGAGTACATGACCATGATGGAGAAGACGATCGAGCATGGCGGTAACGGCGGCGCTATCTCCCAGTAAGTTGCCCCAGTCTTCGACGGGACGATTCGACGTCAACATCGTACTGGTGCGCTCATAGCGTCGCATGACAATCTCCAGCAGTTCCTCGGCGGCAGTGACGGGCAGCTTGCGCATGCCCAGATCATCAATGATGAGGAGCGGGACCGAAGCTAACAGTTCCATGTGCTGCTTCCGAGTTCCATCGATGCTGGCTTCGGCCAGATCATCGAGCAGCTTGTGGGTTTCGCGATAGAACACACGATAGCCCTGTTGAATGGCGGCCTGTCCGATGGCTTGAGCCAGATGACTTTTTCCGGTGCCGGGCGGGCCTAAGAACAAAGCATCTTCATGGCGAGCGATGAAGGCACCGGTGGCCAGGTCGAAGACCAGACTGCGATTCATCTTCTTGTTGAAGTTGAAGTCGAAGTTATCGAGGGTCCTCTGCGGGTCGCGAAACTCAGCCTGCTTGGTCCTGCGCTCCAGCAAGCGATCGCCGCGACGAGTGAGTTCGTCCGAGACCAGGCAGGAGAGGAAGTCAATGGGTGGCATGGCTTCGGCTTGCGCCTGGTGGAGACGAGTTTCGAGCACGGCGGCGATACCGCCTAGCCGTAGTTGCCGTAGAGCACGATTCAACTCGATGAGATTCATTCTTTTGGCTCCTGGGTTCTGAGGTTGATGAGATCGCGATATTGCACCAGCTCGCGAATGAGGGGATCGACTTGCCGTAAGGTCAGTTGGGGACCATGTTCAAGATAGCGACGAACGAAGCGGAGCTCATGCACTCCCATTTCGAGGGCCGCCGCGCAGGCATCCTCAACCGCGGCTGTACCGAACTTCTTGGCCAGCGAGAGCACGCCCAGGACGCGACGAATGCCGACTTCTCCGAGTTGGTTATAGATAAGGTTGCAGAGCGTGCCGATGTGAGTGCCGGCGCGGCCGGCGCGCCACAGTAACTGGGAGACACGCAGCGGTCTTTGTTTCGGGTGGTCTTCTTCTTTAATGCGATACCAGCCGCGTTTCTGGCGCACATGTTCCCGCAGCAGCAGACCGTTGTTGGGATCGAGGATGCGAACGTAGAGTTCGTCCCACTGCACTCGGACCAAGCGTCCGATCCAGCCCGGGGGTAGGCCGTAGTAGGCGGCCTCGACTTCGACACAACCGTCGAGATGCACGACCCGTTGGCCGTGCAGGTAGTAGCGGAACGGTTCCAGGGGCAGCGGGAGCAAGAACGGTTTTTCTTCGGCAAACATGGCGGCGACTTGCCGTTTGGTGGTGCCGTGGATGCGCGTATCGGCGTAGCTGGTCTCCCAACGATCCAGATAGGCTTGCGCTTCTTCCAGGCTCTCGAAGCGTTTTCCCTTGAGGGGTGTGTTCTTGGCGTGTCCGACGCTGCGCTCAACTTTTCCTTTTCGATCTGGATCTTGGATCCGGCACGGCAGAGCGACACACCCATAGTGAGTCAGCACGTCGCGATAGAGGGGATTCAGAGCGGGATCGTAGATGTCGGGGACAAGTACGCCTTCCTTCAGATTGTCGAGCACCACGATGCGGGTACTGCCGCCGAGTCGGCGGAAGGCTTTCTCGTGCAGCTCCGCCCAGATGCGAGAGCTGGAGCGGATGGAGAGCAAACGTACCGCCTTGCGGCTGCACCCGAGTGTCAGTACGAACAATCGTGTACGTCGGTATTTGCCGGTCTGCGGATCGCGGACCATGGGCCCGGTGCCGTAATCGACTTGGGACTCTTCTCCGGGTGCGGTAATGATCACGGCTCGCGGCTGCGGGGGTTGGTTTCCGCGAAGCTTGCGCACGAAACGTTTTACGGTTTGATAGCCGCCACGGAACCCGCTCT
Organism: uncultured Acidobacteriota bacterium; assembly: GCA_963763795.1. GTDB lineage: Bacteria > Acidobacteriota > Terriglobia > Terriglobales > Acidobacteriaceae > Sulfotelmatobacter. The sequence goes on from CAVXPP010000002.1 coordinate 286,092, forward strand.
CGGACACCAGGTCCTGCCAGATCGCCATGGCATTACGACCCTGGCTCAGACCCAGTTCGATCGCCTCACGAAACGGTTCGCACAAACTGATGGACGGAATGGGTTGGGCAGATTCATGTTCGGAGGCGCTCAACTCCACGCCAAACCCGGTGGTCACCGCATTCTCGTTGGCCGGTTTTGCGGTTCTTGCTTTTGCTTTTCCCTTCGTAGAAAGGTTTTCGGGGTTGGCGTTGGGGTTGGGGTTGACCGTGATGTCTGGTTTTGCCGCGTCCGACCCGGTGGTCACCCCATTTTCGTTGGCCGGTTTTGCCGGCGGTCGCCGTCCCCAGGCACCTGGCGGGCGCACTCCGATCCCGGCCGCTTTCAGGTAAGCTCCGGCGGTCTCCCGACGTACCCCGGTCTCTTGCTCGATGCGCCGCAACGGCCATCCGAGCCGGCCCAGGGCTATGACTTGTTGTTTTTTCGCTTCGCTCAAGACGTTGCTCATACCGACGAAGGCTACTGCCTTGCGTCGGAATCAACGTCCCCGAGCTTCATTTTCGTTGGCCGGTTTTGAGGTGACCCTCATTGGCCGCTTTTGGGTGACCCCTGAGGCTGCAGCTTCAGTCGGAGCTGAACGCGGTCGATGTCACTGCCCCCGATGCCTACCCCATCACGGGATTCTCGGGGATGGTAATCCCTTCCTTCGACAAAGCCGATCATCATTTGGAAACGACGGTAGACCTGCTGCGCTATATCCTGACCGATGGCCAGAAACTCGCTTCGGAATCGGGTTACGTCGCGCTCCCTTCCCAATTGGTTGAACAGGAACTGAGAGCTTTGAGCGTGCTCGGGAATCATTGACTGATCGAGAGCGTCAGTGACCGCTACTTCCACGTCGCTTCACGTCAATTACAGCATGTCGGGCCGCAACACGCCTTCTCGCTGGTAGGCTTCACCGCTCGAATGAAAGCACTCATGAATTTCCCGTCCACTTGTGGTGCTAAGGTCTCTGCGTCAATACCTTGCTCCGCGAGGAACTCCCGTGCATCTTCGGCCTTATAGACACGCGTAGGCTCGACTTCAACCTTCTCAAATCCTGCCGCCGCTAACTTGGTGCGATATTCATTTTCTTCAAGCGCGCCCGCGACACAGCCAACCCAGAGAAGGACGCTCTTGCGGATCTCAGGAAGCATTTCTCCACGAGTAACAACGTCAGACACGGCAAAGCGCCCACCTGGCTTGAGGACTCGAAATGCTTCCCTCAACACTCTGTCCTTGTCTGCGGAGAGATTGATAACGCAGTTGGAAATGATGACATCCACGGAATTATCCGGAAGAGGGATGCGCTCGATTTCGCCCTTCAGGAATTCGACATTGTTCACGTCGGCCTTGCGCTTGTTCTCGTTTGCAAGTGCGAGCATTTCGTCGGTCATGTCAAGACCGTAAGCTTTCCCTGCGGGACCGACTCGCTTGGCAGAAAGCAGGACATCGATGCCGCCGCCGGAACCAAGATCAAGCACCGTCTCGCCGGGATTCAGCTGAGCCAAAGCTGTGGGATTCCCGCATCCCAGCGACGCAAGAAGCGCTTCCTCGGGAATCTGTCCAGTTTGAGCGGAATCGTACAGGTTTGCGGTGATTGGATCACCGCATCCGCACCCGCTGCTGGTAGCAGGGCTCGTACCGCAACAGGATGCCGCGCCGCCGCTCTTCACACGCAAAGCTGCCTGTCCGTATTTTTCCTTAACCACTTCCTTGACATCTGCGTTGTTCATTTCCAGCTCCTATCGGCTAATTTGCACAATGTTTTCGGGTTTGACGGCCTTGCTCCGCGTGCAGCACTCAGAGTAGAGAAAACTCAAAAGCTCCTGCAGTGAGTCAGTGTTTGCGGTGTAGCGCAGAAATGTACTTTCTCGCTGAACTCGAACGAGGTCTTCGTTCCTCAGTTTGTCCAGATGATGGGACAGCGTCGAATTCGGAACGTCCAGCTCCTCCTGAATATCGCCGACCACCAGACCGTCCGGATGTGCGGAAAGCAGCAACTGCATGATTCGGAGGCGAGGCTCAGTTCCCATCGCCGACAACATGTCAGCATACTTAGGGATGCGGTCTGAAACGTTCTTCGTTTGAGTCGATCTCATATTTCGATATTTGCAGAAACATGGATGCCATGTCAAGTGAATTCGCTGCACGTTGATGGGCATACATGCACAAATGGTAGACGCCAAGCCCAACTGGACTGCGCTCTACCGCCTTTCATCTCATTGTCTGGATTGAAGTAAAGCGGCACGGATTGGGTGACTTTTGATCTTAAACGACCAAAAGTAAAACTTGCGTTGGGGGCTGCAACACCAAGCAAGTAATGAAGATGGCGGCCAGGGAGGGACTTGAACCCCCGCCGCCAGCCTTTTCAGGGCTATGATCAACGGGCCTAACCACGCGTTCAATCAACAACTTAACTTTGCAGAGTGGCCCCAGTTTTGTGACCATTCTGTGACCAGCGCCGGTGTTCGCCTAAGCGTCGGCCACAATTTTAACCGTACTGTTTGCCATGCCCCGTCGATCTCGCCAGTCCCAGCGCGCGAGCGCGTAGACCAAGCCGTTCAAGCGCCGCGTCCGGTTGCCTATTTGACGTTCGCAATTTGGTCTCATAACGGAGAAGGCCGATTTTGCTACACATCGAGGAAGTTCGAAGTCAGAAGCATTCAATGATCCGACCAAGTCGTGTGGCTCGATGAATCTCGTTCTGTGTTTTGCCAACGTAGTCGTCAAGCCACCCCATAACCTTTTCCCAATTCTCGGCATTGCCGTAAGCGGCCTCTGGTCTACCGAGGAATCCCTCTTCTCTAAGAGTGAGAAGCGTTCCGTGCGGCGAGGGCCCTAGCCGATAGGTAAGCGTGGTTTCGCGCTCTCCGAGCAGCGGATTCGCGCCGAATCTTCTGGTCATCACGATCGTGCTGGGGGCATCAACCTCGCAAAACTCTCCCCATTCATTGAGTTGCTTGCCGTCAGGCAGTTCGACTGTGACGCTCCAACGCCCCTGAGTGCGCAAATCTGCCTTCCAGTCTTTGAGCTGATACACGCCCGGTATGGTCCACCACCGTTCCACCTCGTCCGTCATCAGGGCCCGAAAGACTTCATCGGGAGTCCCAGATATCTCGGCCAAACCGAGGAGCATGCCCGCCGCACCATCGGCCACGGCCTTAGAGGGGCTTTCTTCGATTCGGCTGCTGATCTAAAGTCTCGTTCTTCGGATGTCATCTGGTTTCCTCCAATCGTTTTCTCGTCGAACTTCCCGAAGTTCTTGGCGTTTCGTTTCGTCTGTTAGCGTCCACAGCATTGCGATCGTTCGCCATCTTGGACTCCGTACTCGTCGTGATATCGGATCCACGAGCCCTCACCGGCCGCCATGCTGTTTTGCTTCGTCTCCTGACGGCCGAGCGGTGTTCGATCAAGGAGGTGGTACATCGGGAGGAGCATGTCCAGTCCCCGAAAATAGGTTGAGTAGGTATGAAAGATCTGATCGCCGTCACGGAAGAACACACTAAGACCTGGCAGTTTTCCACTAAAATCAAACTGCCGATAGTGGTAGATTGTTGCTCCGCGGCTCGGGTCCAAGGTGACTTGATAGTCGTAGTTGAAATTGTTCCGGAAGGACGACACCCAAGGAAATCCCCATTCCATCCGCGGCTTGAACGCTGTGATCGTGTCGATGGGCGCACGTGACACAGCAGCAAAAGAGGTGTTTTTAGCGGTGAGATGCACAAGGGCTCCCGCAATATTGTCCATCACGCAAGAACAGTGTTTGCAGGCTGTGTTCCGGGTCGGCTCAAACATCAGGTGGTACACAATCAGTTGATGTCGTTCTTCAAAAGAGATCAGCTAGAGTCGTCATGCCATCCGGTCCGTCGAATTCATACTTCTTTTCGACTCTCACCATTGGAAGACTGAGCCGAGCTTCGGTTAGGCGGTCACGCTCGTGGTCGAACTCCTTCTCCCGGACAAGAAGTGCTTTCCGTGCCTCCAGCCATTCAGTCTGCGTCACGATTTTGCGGTGATTCCGGTCCATCCCTGTCCTCCATCCTCATGGATTTGTGGTGCTCTTGTCCGCATTCGAGGTTCCTGAAAAAACCCTCGGGTCAAATAGATTCCGAGCGACGCCGCAGATTCTGCATGTACGCTTCAGGCCCACCCCCATGCAGACTCCTCGATTTGGCTGAGCCTCTCGGACCATACTTAAGTGACGCGCCAGCTTAAGTAATCCGGACAACAAATCATGGTTCAAGGGGAACCGGTCGGGACTTCGATCGGCCACTTTTTCGGGACCGCGAGAATGCATGGTTCCGTATTTTCCTAGCCGTGGACTAGCTACGGGAAGGAGAACGCCCTTGATTTATCCGAATCGCACTTGGCTGGTGCTGTTCACGTTGGTTCTGACAAGTGGTGCGCTCGCACCTGCACGACAGGGATCTACGACAACAACCGCGAATGAATCGACAAGCAAGAGCCTCGTCAGCCTGGGAGAGCACTCCAAATTGAATGCGCAAACTGAGGACCGCGAACACATTCGCGCTTTCTATCAGGGAGTTTTGGGATGCAAGCTCACAATGCGATCGGCGAATGTGGACAGCTTCCAGCTCGGTTCCACATTCAACATTGGCGTCATATATGGCTCTTCGGCGCCATCGGCCACCGACGTCTACAAAGGTATTTGGCTAGAGTTGCAGACTAATCATCCGGAAGAACTCAGAGAAAAAATATTGCGCTTCGGAATTCAGCGAATCGACTACTTCGAGAAGAAGCACTTTTACTTTCAGGCTCCAGGGGACCAGGTGTTTCGCATTGTCCAAACGGGCGAGGTGCTTTAGGCAATGAACGCGACGATGGAAAATACCGGAGCGGCTGAGCGCTGGTCACTTCGTGGACGACGCGCGGTTGTCACTGGAGGAACCAGAGGCATCGGGCGAGCTTGTGTAGATGAGCTTCTGCACCTAGGAGCTTGCGTTCTGACGGTTGCCAGGAATGGGGATGAGCAGCCGCCACGGTGTCAGAGCGGGAGGTCAAGAAGATCGCGACCGAACACCTGCGACCGCTGAACCAAGGGCTGGAAAGTCTTGGATCGGCAACCAACTTCGAGCATTACATCGAAACGATCTACAAACCGGTGGTGAAGCCTCTAATGGCGACGACCAGTTTTGATAGAACGCGAGGGGTTCTGGATAATTACCTCATTCCTGCGTTCGGAAAATGTTGCCTGCGCGACCTCACCGCACTCACCCTCCAAATCTACTTCTCGAAGCTCACGACGAGCACAACAAACCAAATGCTGTCGCACGAGTCGCGAGACAAGATCCGCGATGTACTTTCGAGTGCATTGCGGTTCGCTGTGCAGCACGATCTTCTGGTGAGAAATCCAGCGGAATCACTGCGCGTACCTCCAGACAAGCGCGGCAAGAAGCGCAACAAACCCTACCTCACACCTCAACAGTTCGACGTGCTCGTTGAACTGATTCCTGAACCCTACGCTTCGATGGTTTATGTGGCGATCTACACGGGGCTGAGGGTCAGTGAACTGGCAGGCTTACGTTGGAACGATATAGGCGCAAGCTCCGTCACGATCGATGAACGGTTTTGCCGCGGCGATTGGGGGGCACCTAAAAGTGAAGCCTCCAACGCAACAATTGGGGTGAACAGCTGCGTCGTTGACCGTATCCATCGGCTTAAGCGACTGACTGTCGAGGTTAGGGCCGGCAATGCAATTCGCAAATACAAGGTCGTGAAGTCCGATGGCCCGGATGATCTAGTTTTTCAGGGAGTTCAATCGGGTGGTCCGCTTCGCGACAACAACATACTTTGTCGGTTCATCAAACCCGCAGCTCGGAGCTTGGGGCTGGCCTGGGTGAACTGGAGGAGTCTGCGAACATCTCACGCAACCTGGCTGAAGATGGCCGGGGCCGATGTGAAGGACGCACAGGCGCAGATGCGGCACTCGCGTTCAAGCACCACGCTGGACATCTACCAGCAGTTCGTGCCCGAAAGCCAACAACGTGCCGTAGATCGACTGAGCCGTTTAGTGAATTGAATTGTGACCAATTGTGACCAGTGAATTGTGACCGAGTGTGACCAAGTGACCAGCAGCGAGGCTTCTAAGTGATTGAAAATATGGTGGCCAGGGACGGAGTTGAACCGCCGACGCCAGCCTTTTCAGGGCTGCGCTCTACCACCTGAGCTACCTGGCCACGTTTCCATACCGCTGTTTGCGGGATGTGAGGACTGTCCGCGTCAGCCTGAGTGTGGTGGGACGAACGACCGAACCAACGACTGCAAGCGTGTGGAACGCCACCGATTATAACAACGTCGCGGATTTCCCTCAATGCGAGCTGCGCGATTCCTCCGATGGAGTGCGTGCATAGCAACAACCTGCAACATACTAAGCAACAACTATGCACTACGTATTTCTCATGCCGCAGGATTATGCATGAGAAAGCAACGAGCCAGCCACGGATCTCCGGAACGTCACGTTCAGAATGCGACAGAACGCTGCAGATCAGGTCTTGGTGATCAGATCTTCACCGATCAGCCACTCCGGATCAATCAGGAACGCATGATCCGCCAGCATCCGCGCGAATCCGTGGCCGCCCCTTATGTGGCGAAGCCTTTCACGAATTCCACCAGGCTCCGCAAGGCAATCCCTGACGGGCCTTTTGCGATCCAGGGCTTCTGATCTTCCATCCATGCCGTTCCGGCGATATCGAGATGAATCCACGGCGTCTCTTCCGCAAATTCTTTCAGGAACATGGCCGCCGTGATCGCACCGCCCCATCGTCCTCCGGTATTCATGATGTCGGCAATCGACGAGCGAATTTGCTCTTTGTATTCGTCGTCCAAGGGCAGGCGCCACATCTTCTCGCCGGCTTTTTTATTGGCGCTCTGGATGCGGTTGTACATGTCGTCATCATTCGCGAAAATTCCCGCGTTGTTAAAGCCGAGCGCGACGACCACTGCGCCCGTCAGCGTGGCGGCATCGACCAGGTGCGTGCAGCCTAACTGCCGCGCATAATAAAGACCGTCGGCGAGAACCAGGCGGCCTTCCGCGTCGGTGTTGATGATCTCGATGGACTTGCCCGACATGGCGATCTGCACGTCGCCGGGTTTCTGCGCCTTGCCCGACGGCATATTCTCGGTCGCGCAGACAATTCCGATTACTTTGACTTTTGGCTTCAACAGCGCGATGGCGCGCATGGCGCCAATCATGGTCGCGCCCCCGGCCATATCGTACTTCATCTTCTCCATGCCATCGGCGGGCTTGATCGAGATGCCGCCGGTATCGAACGTAATTCCCTTCCCGACCAGACCCACGACCGGCTTTGCCGGAGCGCCTGCCGGTTCGTACGTCATCACGATGAGCGCGGGTGGCTCATCGGAACCTTGCGCCACGCTCCAGAATGCGCCCATCTTCATTTCTTTGATTTTGTCCGCGCCGTACACTTCGCATTTCAGTCCGACTTCGGCGCACATCGTCTTGGCTCGGTCGGCGAGAATGGTCGGGGTCATGCGGTTGGAGGGTTCGTTCACCAGATCGCGAGTGAAATTTTGCGACTCGCCGACAATCTGCGCTTCGCTCGCCGCCCTCTCGAGCGCAGACTTATCTCCGCTGGCGACCACCGTCAGCGCATCGATCTTCTGATCCTTGCGATCGCTGCGATAATAGTCGGGATCGAAATTGCCCACGTACGCACCTTCCACAATCGCGCGCACCGCCTCCTCGGCAGAAATTCCGGACGGCGCCACAAATGCGCAGCTGCGAATTCCGCGCGACTTGAGCGCCCGCACCGCCGCACCCGCGATCCGGCGGAGATCGTAACTCGAAAACTTCTTCGCGCTGCCGCCCGAAACCAGCAGCAGGCGCTTTGCCATCGCAGTGACGGGCCGGTGCATCAGGTTCGTCTCAAACGGCTTGCCGGAGACTTCGCCGCTGGCTAACAGATCGGCTGCGACCGATTGCACTGCCGGATCGGAGCTTGCGATTTTCAATTCCGGTTTCTTGTTCTTATCGGTGGACGTCGGATCCGAATGGTCCAACACCACCGCGACTAGCGATTCGGTTTCAACTTCAGCAGGCGCAGAGAGAGAAATTGTGATCTTCATATTCGAATGTAATTTTTGGTGACGCATCCAGTATCGTCGGCGGGAAGGGAAAAGTGCAAGCCGTCTTGTTCGTAAGTCGATTTCAACTTGCCAGCGCGCTGGGGAAGCGCGCCTGAAAGTCGAGCACGCCCACCCACTCCGGAGTGATCGTGATTCGCACCATCGACGAGACCAAGTTGCGCAACTGGCCCAGCCAAGCCTCGGCCTGCGCCGCGCTGAAGTATCGCTCGGCGGCCTTGGCATATTCGGGGACAATGCCCTCCACCTTCTCGAGCCGCGCCGTACCTCGAATCAGCAGCACCTTATGAGGAAACGTATTGTCGTCGATGGTGAGCGAGACTTTGGGATTTTTCGCCAGCGCTTTCAGCTTGGGCGCCTTTTCCGGACTCGCCATCACGATTTCGCGTCCATTCCAGTGAAACCAGATAGGGATCACGCGAGGCGTTCCATCGGTCCAAACGTAGGCCAGCCGCGCCGGAATCTTCGATTGCAGCAGCTCCTGCGCCGCCGGATGTCGCAGCAGGTTGAGATCTCCTTGCTCAACACGACGCATCGCTTCGCTCCTTCGACCGCACCAGAACGTGAGCAGATGAATCTACATCTTCGCTGGAATTGTCCGCCAGCCACAAGGAGGCGTCAAGCCTGCTGCGTGAATTTCGACGACCATCCTCGCGAAGTGACCGCGGCCCCAAGAGCACTAACCACAAAGGGCACGAAGGTGCACGAAGGAAAAACCGTGCCAGCGACGTTCCTTCGTGGAACTTCGTGTTCTTCGTGGTTAAGATTCTTCGTGGTTAAAGCTCTTGTTGCGGCTCGGTGATCCGCGCGCGCGCGGTCTTTCGGCGCGTCTTAAAGACAATTATTTTTTGCGTGCACCGTACTGAGAGGGAACGACGCTACCAGGTACTGGCGCCCATCCGGATCGATGAGATCCAAATCTAGGTACGTCGGGCCTTTCCCTAAGAAGGACGAAACATTTGAGCCCACGGCTTCGTATCACCACTGCACCTGCAGATGACGGAATTCTCTTGCCTAGGATATGATTCAAGGCCGCGACTGATACCTATGAGGATTGCACGATGATGCGATGGAGAGTTGTTACTCTGGTTGGTCTGGCAGTTTTTGTCCTCGCTTCCCTGCTGAACCAAAAGACGGCGACGGCCGCTCCCGAAGCGGCAGCGCCAGCCAAGAAATCAGCCAGCGCCAGCCCGGCTCCGGGAGGCGCAATGTCGATCCCCGATACAACATTGGCCATCAATTCTCCGACCCCCATGTCGCAGCGCATCGTCCACTATGAAATCGACGCGAGGTACGACGCCGCGAAGCACACCGTCGATGCCACCGAAGTTCTCACTTATCACAACCTGACCGGGCAGGCGCTCGAGCATTTTCCATTTCATCTTTATCAGAATGCGTTTCAACCCAAGTCGACGTTTATCCGCGAGTCCAAGCTCGAAGGCAGCCGCGACACGACTTATGACAAGTGGGACAAGAAAGAATATGGTTCGGAAGATATCGAACGTTTCGAAGTTGTCGGCCAGGGAGACTTGACCAAAGATCTGCAGTTCATCGCTCCCGACGACGGTAATAAAGATGACAAGACGGTGGTTGATGTGCATCTGCCGAAGCCGATCGCACCCGGCGCCTTCGTGCAGTTCAAAATCGCTTTTCACGATCAGATGCCCGAGACCCAGGCGCGTTCCGGATGGAAGCGCGATTTCATGCTGGGCGGCCAGTGGTTTCCAAAAGTGGGCGTGTGGTGGCATGGAGCGTGGAATTGTCACCAATATCACGCTACAACGGAATTCTTCGCTGACTTCGGTGTTTATGATGTGAAACTCACCGTCCCTCAAAATGAGGTGATCGGCGCGAGCGGGGTGGAAGTTTCCAACATCAATAACGCTGACGGTACCAAGACCGTGACCTATCACGGAGACGACATTCACGATTTTGCCTGGACGGTCAGTCCTCGATTCAAGGTGAGAGAGGCTACCTATCAGGCGCAGATGGGCCCCGTCAAGCTTCGATTCCTGATGCAACCCGCACACTGGAGCCAAGCCGAGCGCCACGAAAAAATCACTCGCGAAAGTCTGGATCGCTTCGAGAAGTGGTACGGCCCTTATCCGTACAAGACCTTGACCGTCGTCGATCCGGAGCCCGACTCAGCGGCCGGAGGCATGGAATATCCCACCTTCATCACCGGCGACACCAGCTGGTTCATGCCCGAGGGGCTACACCTTCCTGAACTGGTCGTCGAACATGAGTTTGGACACCAGTACTGGTACGGCATGGTCGCCACCAACGAGTTTGAAGACGCATGGATGGACGAGGGCATCAACAGCTACTCCGAAGTTAAGGTTCTGGATTCCATCCTGGGCAAGAACACATCCATCCTGGATCTTCTGGGCGCAACTGTGGGCGAACGCGAGGAACAACGCGACAGTTACATCCACTCCGCTGACCTGGATCCCATCGCTCAGAATGCATACGCGTATTACAGCTTCAACTCTTACGGTGGGATCACGTACGGCAAGACCGCCAGCGTTCTGCTCACGCTGGAAGGAATCATCGGCGAAGACACCATGGCGAAGGCGATGCACGCCTATTTCATGAAGTATCGCTTCACCCATCCCACCAAAGAAGATTTCCTGAAGACGATTGAAGAAGTTTCAGGAAAAGACCTGCGCTGGTACTTCAACCAGGCCATCTACGGTTCCCAAGTCTTCGATTATGAAATTCTCGACGCGCATTCTTTCCCGGTGAACTGGTACGAGGAAAAGAAGGACAAGAAGGATAAGAAGAAGGACGACAAGGACACGGTGTACCAGTCGTATGTTTCGCTCCATCGTAAGGGAGAGTTTGTCATGCCGGTCGAGGTCGAAATCGTGTTCCGCGACAGCAGCAATCATGAAGAGAGAGTCCGCGAGCACTGGGACGGACAAAGCCGCTGGACCAGATTCAGTTACGTGAAGAAAGCAAAAGTCGTCTCGGCCGAGATCGATCCTGACCACACCGTGCAGATCGACCGCAACAACTTCAACAACAGCTACGTAGTCAAGCCCAATACGAAGGCCAAGTACAAGCTATCGAACTACTGGCTCTTTGTGACGCAATGGTTAGGCCAAGCGATGGCCTGGTGGGCAGTCTAAGGGAGCATGCATGCAGACACTCTTTAACGAACAAAGGAATCGCAGCCTGCTGGGCGGTGGTTTTGGCATGGTGACCAGCAACAAACGCTATATTTTCTGGTTCTGGCTGCTGAGCTTGTTTCTGGCTGGCTTCGGCACGTCCAGCTTTCGCGAGAGTGCGCACGCCATTCTCGACCATAGCTTGTATGCGCAGAAACTGACTCACGGTTTCGACCTGAGTGTGTATATCGAACTATTGCTGCGTCCCGAGTTCGGACCTATGAAGTCGATCACATTCCCCGCGCTGTACTTTGCCTTCTTGTTCTTGATCGCTACCGCTTTGTTTCTGCCGGGAATTTTCGCCGGCTACGCTTCCACCTACCGGCTGCCGCGTGAAGATTTCTTTCGCGCCTGTGGGCGGAACCTGTGGCGCTTTATCCGGATCATGATCGTAGCAGCCATAGTGATGGGGATCTTCGCTGGGATTCTATTTGCAGCGAACGCCGCGATTGTCAAGAAGGCCGGGGAAAGCACCAATGAGCTCTTGCCTTTCGAACTTCAGATGACCGGACTGGCGATTATTTTTCTGGTGATGACTACGCTGCGGATCTGGTTCGATCTGGCCGAGGCGGACACCGTTCTCAACGACCAGCGCGCCGTACGCAAATCCATCGCCACGGGCTTCCGGCACATCTTCCGCGGCTTCAGAGGCCTGCTCGGCAGTTACGTCCTGACCACAATCGTTGCGGCCGCCATTCTGGTGGGCGGCATCTGGGGGTGGATGAAACTGATATCGCCCGAAAGCCTCCTTGGGGCATTCGCCATCAGTCAGATCACGCTTTTCCTGCTCCTGATTCCCCGATTCTGGCAGCGCGGAATTGCCGTGGTGTATTGGCAGCAGCGCATGCTGGTTCCAGTCGTCGCAGTCGAACCGATTGCGCCAGCCCCGGCGCCCGTACCCGCGGCGCCAGAGCCCGGACCAGAACCTACGCCCATCGCGCCGACCACGCCGACTGCAACGTAAAGCAATTCCGAGCGCTCGTTCGGAACCGATCAGAGCAGCACGATCGTGATTCCGCGATTACGCTGGCCCAGGTCGACATCGCTCTTCAGTTCCGGCTTTCCTTGAATCAGCCGCCAGGTGGCCTCATCGCTCCTCGACCAGTTCTCTCCGAAGATACAGCCAGCAATCTGACCAGCCTCGGCGACTTCCCTCAACCGTTTTTGCACCGCGATCCGGATGTCTCCGCCCTCGCCACTTGATCCGTAGCCATGAATCACTTTCAACAGGGAGTGCTTCTCCTGACGGGCCACCGCGATCTCGCGATCCAATCGCTGCGAGGCTTCGTGGACCGGAGGCCGATCCGATTTGAGGTTTACGGTTTTGATCTGGAAGTCCCAGGCCCACTCGCCGGCAGGCCGTGCTCTCTACTTTCTATTTCTTCCCCGCGCCACCGCTTCGCGCGCTTCCTTATCCGCCGTCCGCCGACGTTCGGTCTCACGCTTATCCCAGAGCTGCTTGCCTTTTGCCAGCGCAAGTTCAACCTTTACTCTACCGTTCTTGAAGTACATCCGGGTGGGAATCAGCGTCAGCCCCTTCTGCTGTGTCTTCCCAATCAGCTTGCGGATCTCTTCCCGGTGCATCAGCAGCTTTCGCGTGCGCAGCGGCGCATGATTAAAGATGTTGCCATGCTCATAGGGACCGATATGGGCATTCAGCAGCCAGACCTCGTTGTCCTTGACTAATCCATAAGAGTCCTTCAGGTTAGCCAGACCGCCCCGGATGGACTTCACCTCGGTCCCGGTCAAGGCGACTCCCGCCTCAAATTTTTCCAGCAAGAAGTAGTTATGCGAAGCGATCCTATTAACAGCAGCGTCTCGCTGGCCGCTGGCGGTGGGGTCGCGGCGCGGAGACTTCTCCGGATTCGACTTGGTCTGGTGCGTGGTCTGGCGGGCCATAACTGTGCGGCGAATTCAATCTTAACAGCAGAGGAGCATCGGCACTGAGGCCTCGGATCTGTTCCGATGAGCGGTGCAGGAAAACTGGGCTCCGCGATTTGGACCCTCTTTTCCACACCCGCTGGTCCTACGACCAAAGAGTGTAACCCTCGTGCGCACAACCACTTCGGAAGCCGGAAATCACGATGCTATAATCGCCTCACCGCGAGTTATTTTTCGTGCATCGAGTAGGAACCCGCGCGACTGCGCTCATGGCACGAGCCGCACGCGTGGGGTTGTTACTTGTACGGCGAAAAGGTTTTCATCATGAGGATTATCGAATGAGACGCTTACTGCGCCCGGCCCTGTTGCTGTCGCTGGTCGCCGCCTTTACCCTCCCCGCCCTCGCCGATAAAGCGAAAGATTTCTATGGCAAAGGTCAGGATGCGGAAGCCCGCCAGAACTATGAAGCCGCCTACGGCTTTTTCAAGCAGGCTTACGACCTCAAGCCGAAGGATCTGCGTTATCGCACGGCGTTCGAACGCGTCCGTTTCGAAGCCGCCGCCCAGATTGTTCATCGCGGCCAGAAATTACGCGATGACGGGAAACTCGACGAGGCCGTCGCCGAGTTCCAAAAAGCCGTTAGCATCGATCCCTCGTTGTTCATGGCCAAGCAGGAACTCAACCGCACGCTGCAGATGATCAATGACCAGAAGAATCCTCCGCCGCAAGCGGTGGGGCCGCCGTCGGGGCTGGAACGCAAACTCCGCGACGCCCAGGGCCCAGTGGAGCTCGCTCCTATTTCGAACGTTCCGATCACCGTCAAGCTCACCGACAAGTCCGACACGGTTTATCGGACCATCGGCCAATTGGCCGGAATCAACGTTCTTTTCGATCCTGACTACACCCCCCGCCCCATCAAAGTTGAGTTGAATGGAGTTACTCTGGAAGAGGCCCTGGAGATCACTGCGCTCGAATCGAAGACGTTCTGGCGGCCGGTTACATCAAACTCGATTTTCGTGGCTGCCGACACTCCCGCCAAGCGCAAGGAACTCGAACAGAGCGTCCTGAAAACCTTCTATCTTACCAATCTTTCGCAGCCTACCGAGTTGCAGGATGTAGTCAACGCCATTCGCGCGGTGCTCGATGTGCAGCGCGTGCAGCAGTTGCTCTCGCAAAATGCTCTGGTCGTGCGGGGCACGCCCGATCAAATCGCCCTCGCCGAAAAATTAGTAGACGATCTGGATAAGGCGCGCCCCGAAGTCATCGTCGACATCGACGTGATGCAGATCAGCAAAGACAAGTCACACACTCTCGGGTTGAACCCGCCCACCAGCGCCAGCGTTACCCTGCAGAGCAATATCAACAACACGACGACCCCGACCACAGGAACGACCACAACGGGAACTACAACGACCGGCACAACCAACACCGGGCTGGAACTGAATACGCTGGGGAACCTGAACGCGACCGACTTCCAGGTGTCGATCGGCACGGCCACCCTGTCGGCGGTTATGAATGACACGGACACGAAGCTGATTCAGAGCCCGCAAATCCGCGCCCTCGACAATCAAAAAGCCTCGCTGAAAATTGGTGAACGCTTGCCAGTTGCAACCGGATCGTTCCAGCCTGGCATCGGCGGAGTTGGCATCAACCCGCTCGTCAATACCCAATTCCAATACATCGATGTGGGCGTGAACATTGACATCACGCCGCACGTGCATGCTGACCGCGATGTCACCCTTAAAGTTTCCATGGAAATCTCTTCCGAGATTGGGCAAGCCAGCATCGGCGGCATCACCCAGCCGATCATCGGTCAGAAGAAAGTTGATCTGGGCGAGATCCGCCTGAAAGACGGCGAAACCAGTCTTATCGGCGGCATCATGGACGATTCGCAGACCAGGGCTCTGGCCGGAATCCCCGGCCTGGCGCAGATTCCGATCCTGCGTTATCTCTTTGGCCAGGTGACCGCGGATCACTCTTCCGACGAAACCGTCTTCGCCATCACTCCGCACATCATTCGCAGCACGGACGTAAACGAACTCAACCAGCGGGCCATCGACATCGGCACTGCGACCACTATCGAACTGCGACATGCCAGCAGTGCGCAAGCCGGTGCGCAAGCCGGTGCGCCAGCAGCGAATCCGGGTGCGGCGACCAACGGAGCGCCGGCGAATCCGCCGACGCGCCCGAACCCAGCTCAACCCGCGGCGGGAAATGCTGCCACGCCGAGTTTCCTGTTCGATCCGCCAACCATACAGACCACCAAAGGCAACACATTTATGGTGAACCTGCTGATTTCGGGCGCGCAGAATGTCTATTCCGTGCCCGTGCAGGTGAACTACGATCCGAAGATCTTGCAACTTGTGAATGTCTCCAACGGTGGCTTCCTTTCGCAGGATGGACAAGCGGTGGCGCTGGTTCATCGCGAAGACGAGACCATCGGACAATCACAGATTACAGCCACGCGTCCGCCTGGATCGGGCGGCGTGTCTGGCCAGGGTGCGGTGATCACCATGACGTTTGAGGCGAAAGCCAGCGGGCAGACTCCGCTGACCATCACTCGCGGCGGCGCGCGCGATCCCGGACTCCAGGCAATCACTGTAAACGGCGCACAGGCGTCGGTGACCGTTCAATGACCGGTAAAGCTCGCCGAGGATAGCTTTTTCCGGAAGTCTGATGATAGCGGGCTAGAAGATGAAGACAATCATTCCATTGCCGAGATCCGATCGCGGCCGATCCGCACGCGGCTTTACGCTGATAGAACTGATCGTGGCGACGACCATCCTGACGATTCTGACCATGATGGCCTTGCCGCTGGCGCGCGTCACCATTCAGCGCGAGAAAGAAAAGCAGTTGCGCACGGATTTGTGGGAAATGCGTGACGCCATCGATCGTTACAAGGAAGCTGCCGACCGCCAGATGTTTCAGACTAAAGTCGACAGCCAGAATTATCCCCCGGATCTCGAAACCCTGGTCAAGGGCGTCGAAGCGCAGGGCGGCAAGAAAATTCGTTTCCTGCGTTCTATCCCAGAAGACCCCATGACTAAGAGCAAAGAATGGGGGCTGCGCTCGATGCAGGACGATCCCGACTCCGATTCCTGGGGCGGGCAGAACGTGTTCGACGTCTACACTAAATCGGAAGGCACCGGACTCGACGGGACGAAGTATAAGGACTGGTAAATGCTCGGAGGCGTGAACAAGTCACAATCCAGCACGCTTCCGCACGGCCGCATCGGTCTGCCTGCTCTCCCCCGGGAGAAAGCATTGCGGCGCGACCGCGGATTTACGCTGCTCGAGCTGATGGTGGTCATCTTCATCATCATGATCCTGGCATCAATCGCGATGCCGGTCTATAACCAGTCGGTCATCCAGGCTCGCGAATCGGTGTTGCGATCGAATCTGGCGACGCTGCGTTCCGTCATCTCGCAATACACGCTCGACAAACAGAAAGCTCCGCAGTCGCTCGACGATCTGGTCACCGCCGGATACCTGCGCCAGATCCCTCTCGATCCCATGACCCACCAACCGAATTGGGAAGTGGTGCAGGAAGACGTGATGATGGCCGTCGATCAACAGGATCCCGGGATCACCGACGTCCACTCCGCTTCGAGCGCGGTGGCCAGCGACGGCACAGCGTACAGCACATGGTAGCGGCTGCCGCGTAAGGCCCTGTCATTCCGACGCGAGCATAGTCGAGGCAGGAGGAATCTCTACCTTCACCCATGCCGGCATCAGAAAAACCAGCTTTTACTCGGGACGACAAGGGCTTGGGAGCGCCATTTGTACTGGCTACGGCGCAACCAGTAACATCTAGGTATGCCTGTCGAAACTGAGATTCCGGTTCCCACCTCCATTCGCGCGCCTCGCGGCAATCAGATTACCTGCAAAGGCTGGTCGCAAGAAGCGGCCATGCGCATGCTCATGAACAATCTGGACGAGGAGGTGGGCGAGCGTCCTCGGGACCTTGTCGTCTACGGAGGAACGGGCCGCGCCGCGCGCAGTTGGGAAGCATACCGCGCCATCGTCGAATGCCTGAAGAATCTCGAAAACGACGAGACCTTGCTAGTGCAATCGGGCAAGCCCGTCGGCGTTTTCAAGACGCACGATCATGCGCCGCGCGTGCTCATCGCCAACTCCAACCTGGTCGGCCACTGGTCGAACTGGGAGAAGTTTAACGAACTGGAGCGCGCCGGGTTGATGATGTACGGGCAGATGACTGCCGGATCGTGGATTTACATCGGCTCGCAAGGCATTGTGCAAGGAACGTTTGAAACTTTCTCGGCGGCGGGCGAGAAGCATTTCGGCGGCGATCTTTCGGGCAAGCTGATCGTATCCGGCGGCATGGGTGGCATGGGCGGGGCCCAGCCACTGGCGGCGACCATGACCGGCGCAGCTTTCCTCGGCATAGACGTCGATCCCGAGCGCATCAAGAAGCGGCTGAAGACGGGCTACTGCGACTTCATGGTCACCACGCTCGACGAAGCGCTGCGCATCCTGAAGAATGCGGTGCGCAAGAAAGAGAATGTTTCCGTCGGCTTGATCGGCAACTGCGCCGATATCATTCCCGAACTTGCAGAACGCGGCGTCGTGCCTGACATTCTGACCGATCAAACGTCCGCGCACGACCCGCTCAATGGATATGCGCCGAACGGCATGACCTTCGAGGAGGCGCTGGAATTGCGTAAGCGGGATCCGAAGGCATACCAGGAGAAGTCTCTTGATGCCATGGCGCGGCATGTCGAAGGCATGTTACGGCTGCAAAAGATGGGATCGGTCACATTCGATTACGGCAACAATATTCGCACCTTCGCCTTCGAGCGCGGCGTCAAGAACGCGTATGATTTTCCCGGATTTGTTCCGGCATACATCCGCCCGCTGTTTTGTGAAGGACGCGGCCCCTTCCGCTGGGCGGCGCTTTCGGGCGAACCTAGCGACATTCACGTGACCGACGATCTGGTTCTGGAACTGTTTCCCGACAACCGCATTCTGCGGCGCTGGATTGATCTGGCGCGCAAGCGCATCAAGTTTCAGGGACTGCCGGCGCGCATTTGCTGGCTAGGCTACGGCGAGAGGGCGCAATTCGGATTGGCCATCAATGATCTGGTAAAGAAGGGCAAGATCAAGGCGCCGATCGTGATCGGCCGCGATCATCTCGACTGCGGATCGGTCGCGTCGCCATTCCGCGAGACCGAAAGCATGAAAGATGGCTCGGACGCGGTGGCCGACTGGCCGCTGCTGAATGCGCTGCTCAACACGGCGGCGGGCGCGTCGTGGGTCTCGATCCACAATGGCGGCGGCGTGGGCATCGGCTACTCGCTGCATGCTGGCCAGGTCACGGTCGCCGATGGCACCGAGATGATGGCCAAGCGCATTGAGCGCGTGCTGACGACCGATCCGGGCATGGGCATCATTCGTCACGCGGACGCCGGCTACGAAGAAGCCAATCGTTTCGCGAAGAAGGCGCATGTGAAGATCCCGATGCAGAGTCGCGACTGAATGCGGATTGCCGAGAGTCTCACCGTCAGATTGTGAGCACAAACATTTCATCCACAAGATCGTCGCTGCCGAAGCCCGTACTGATGATCAACATCGGCCAGCTTCTGACGTTGTGCTCATCTGGCAGATCTGGCCCGCGCCGTGGCCCCGAACTGAAAGAACTGGGGATCATCGAAGACGGTGCGGTGCTGTGCGTGGGCGGGAAGATCGTATCTGTAGGGTCGACTAAAGACGCGCTGCGCGATGCGTGGATCCGGAAGCACCGCAAGAAAATTGTCCAGATCGATTGCGCGGGCAAAGTGGTTCTTCCCGGGTTTGTCGATTCGCACACTCATCCAGTGTTCGTGAAGCCGAGGTTGGTGGATTTCGAGAAGCGCATCGAAGGCGCACCGTACGAGCAGATTGCAGCGGCGGGAGGCGGAATCCGCTCCAGCCTGGAAGCCGTGCGGAGCGCGACGAAAGCCGTCTTTGGCTGACAAAGTTTCTTCTGTTCTGCGAGAGATGGCGGCGCATGGAACCACTACGGTCGAGGCCAAATCGGGCTATGGATTAACGGTCGATTCGGAACTGAAGTCGCTGGCGGCCGATCCGCGCGCATCGTCGGCGAACTGGTCCGGCACCGTAGTTCCGACCCTGCTCGGCGCCCACGTAGTTCCAAAAGAATTTCAGGGTTGCTCACAAAAATACGTTGAACTCGTCTGTAAAGAGATGGTCCCGGAGGCGGCCCGGCGAAAACTCGCCCAATTCGTGGATGTGTTCTGCGACAAAGGCGCGTTCACTCCGGAAGAATCGGAGCAGATCTTTGCAGCCGGCAAAGCGCACGGATTGCATGTTCGGGCACATGTGGGGCAGCTTTCCGAAACGCGCCTGCAGGGGTTGTTGCAGTTCGGTCCGGCATCGTTGGACCACATGGATCACATCAACGATGCCGACATCTCGCAGTTGAGCGGCGGCAATACCGTGGCAACGTTGGTCCCCGGAGCAAATTATTTCCTGGGGCTTACGGCATACCCGGATGCACGCCGGCTGATCGACGCCGGAGTGCCGGTAGCCTTGGCGACGGATTATAATCCGGGTACATCACCTACGGTCAGCATGCCGATGGCAATGTCGCTGGCATGCACGCACATGAAGATGTCTCCGGCAGAAACTGTGGCCGCCGCGACCATCAATGGAGCCTGGGCCCTGCGGCTTGGGCATCGCAAAGGGAGCCTGGAACCGGGGAAGGACGCGGATCTAGCCGTATTTGCCGTCGATGATTACCGCGAAATTCCTTACTGGTTCGGAGCCAATCATTGTGCGCTGGCGGTTTGCAACGGGGTCATCGAGAACCATTGAACTTTCGCCCGAGGGAGCACGTACAGGGCGAAAGCGGCACTTGCCATCAAATGCCAACCTTTCCACAGACCTGACATCGAATTAATGCGAATCAAACCTTTGAGGATAGCCATGAAGCGAACCTTTGCAATCTTGATTTTGCTGGCGCTGGCGTGCGCTGCGGCCGTTGCCCAGCGGCTGCCGGAAATCGCGCGCCCCGATAATTACAAGCTGAAATTCACGCCCAATCTTAACGCCGCCACGTTTGAAGGCGACGAGACCATCGCCATCCGGATCCTGAAGCCCACGTCGAAGATCGTTTTAAATGCCGTGGACATCGACTTCCACGAGGTCACAATCGCAAACGGCGGCGCCATGCAGAAGGCGACGGTCATGCCGGAGAAAGAAAACGAAATGGTCGTGCTGACCGTCGAGAAGCCGCTCTCCGAGGGCCCGGCCACCGTGCACATCACGTATTCGGGCACTCTGAACAGCGACATGCGTGGATTTTATCTGGGCAAGGACGACCAGGGACGCAAGTACGCGTCCACGCAGTTTGAAGCCACCGACGCGCGGCGCGCCTTCCCCTCGTTCGACGAGCCAGATTACAAGGCGACCTTCGACATCACGGCCGTCGCCGATAACGATCAGGTAGCAATCTCGAATCAAAAGGTGATTTCCGATACGCCGGGACCGGGCGACAAGCACACGGTGCGCTTCGCAACCACAGCGAAGATGTCTTCGTATCTGGCCGCGCTGGTGGTGGGACATTTCGAGTATATCGAAGGAGAAGCGGACGGCATTCCGATCCGCGTGTATGCAACGCCCGGTAAAAAGGAAATGGGACGATTCGCGCTGGAAACGGCCGAGCACGTCCTCAGCTACTACGACAAGTATTTTGCAATCAAGTATCCCTACGGGAAGCTGGATCTGATCGGCATTCCCGATTTCTCGGCTGGTGCGATGGAGAATACCGGCTGCATCACATTCCGCGAAGTAATTCTCCTCATCGACGAGAAGCAGGGCTCGATCGATCTAAAAAAGGAAATTGCCAGCGTGATTGCGCATGAGATGGCGCATCAGTGGTTTGGCGATCTGGTCACCATGAAGTGGTGGGACGACATCTGGCTGAATGAAGGCTTTGCCACATGGATGTCGAGCAAACCGATTGAAGCGTGGAAGCCGGAATGGGGTTTCAAGCTCGACGACGTCGTGAACACGGGCGGAACTCTCAATGTGGACTCGCTGGCCAACACGCGCCCGATCCATCAGGCGGCCAATACTCCAGCGCAGATTCAGGAATTGTTTGACGGAATCGCTTACGGCAAGGCCGCGGCTGTGTTGCGGATGCTGGAATCGTACCTGGGCGAAGAAACGTTCCGCGCCGGGGTAAATGCTTATATTCAAAAGCATCAATATGCAAACGCCACCGCGGCGGACTTCTGGGATGCGCAGGCGAAGACTTCGAAGAAGCCTGTCGACAAGATCATGCCCACATGGGTGGAGCAGCCGGGCATGCCCATGGTCAATGTGAAGACGCAATGCTCGGGGAAATCGACCAACGTATCCGTCAGCCAGAAGCGGTACTACTTCGATCGCACGAAATTTGAAGCGGGAAACGACCAACTGTGGGAGATCCCGCTGTGCCTGAAGGGATCGTCAACAGAAAACGGCGCTGTCAAGTGCGAGCTAATGACGAAGCGAGAAGAGACGTTCACTCTACCCGGCTGCTCGACCTGGGTTTTGGGTAACGCGGGCGCGGACGGCTACTACCGCGTGGGATACCAGCCGGGAGCAGTGCACGCGCTGGCGGCGGATGCGGAAACGAAACTGACCCCCGCAGAAAGAATCGTCCTCGAGAACGATACCTGGGCTTCAGTGCGCGTGGGACGGGAACCGGTGGGTGACTATCTTGCCTTCGCGCAGGGTCTGCAGCAGGATCGCAATCGCGCCGTGCTCGAGGACATTCTGGGCGGGCTCGACTACATCGGCCGACACTTGGTGAACGATAGCGATCGCGAAGAATATCGGGCATGGATGCGGCAATTTTTGACTCCTGTGATACACGATGTTGGATGGGAACCGAAAGCTGGAGAGAGCGACGAGCAGAAGTCGCTGCGGGCGCGATTGCTTACGGCTCTGGGCTACGATGCGCGCGATCCGCAAGCTTTGGAGGAAGCGCGCAAAATTGCCGATCAGGCTCTAGCCAATCCATTGGAAGTGGATCAAGAACTGGCCGGCGGGGCGCTTCCTTTGGCCGCGCTCAAGGCTGGCCCTGATTTTTATGACAAGGTATTGGCAGCCATGAAGAGTGCGAAATCGCCGGAGGAGTACTACACATATTTCTTCACCCTGCCTCACTTTGGAAATCCCAAGCTGCTGCAGCGTACGCTCGACCTCTCGATTTCGCCTGAGGTGCGGTCGCAGGACGCCCTACAACTGGTCTCGAGCGTCCTACAGAATCCGGACGGACAGGAAGTCGGCTGGGATTTTGTGCGGCAACACTGGAGCGAACTGGAGAAGGCCGGGGGTCCTTTTGCCAGCGCTGAGATTGTGAGAGCCACAAGTGGATTCTGCAGTCCTGAGCTGCGCGACCAGGTGACCGAGTTCTTCAACGCTCACAAGGTTGCGGCCGCGGAGCGTACCTATAAACAATCCATTGAACGCATCAACAGCTGCATCGATCTGAAGACGCAGCAGGAACCGCAACTAGCGTCGTGGCTGGGAGAGCACGGCACCGCGGCGGGAAAATAGCTGGCAATCGTTGTACGAATGCGGCCCGGATAAGATTCCGGGCCGTTTCCTTTTTTGACGGTCGCCAGCTGCGAGCCAGAGCCATGAGCGATGAGCAAAATCGTGACACCCCGAGTTTGCTCATTGCTCAAAGCTCATCGCTCACAGCTGCGTCATGGCATTACGGGCAGCACCAGGTGCGAGGGCAACTCGGGCGAGCAGTAGATGCGCTGCGTCGCGGAAACGAAATCGCTCTGGGTAGCCTGGTAAATACTCGGGACGAATTTCTGCGGATTGCGGTCGATCACCGGGAACCAGGTGGATTGAATCTGCACCATGATGCGGTGACCTTTCAGAAACACGTGATCGTGATCGCGCAAGGGAATCTTCCACTCGATCGGCTGGTTGGCCGGCAAAGGGTGCGGGGTCTCGAAGCTTTCCAGGTACCGGCCGCGCCGAACTTCCATGGCTACCGGCAATTCGTATCCGTTCAGAGAGTGCGCATATTGTCCGGGCTTCGGTCCCTCCTCCGGATCCCAGTTATTCTTCTGCGCGTCCTGAGGATAAACGTCGATCAACTTAACGATGAAGTCGCTGTCGGTTCCGGAAGTAGAGGCGAAAAGATCAGCGGCAAGTGGGCCGGTGATGGTGAGGTCGTGATCGAGAGGAGCGCTGACAAAGGAAAGAACGTCAGGCCGGTGATCGACGAAACGCTGATCCGCGACTTCCCAAGTGCGCCAGTCACCGCCTGGATATGTCGGCGAAATGGGACGCTGCCTGTAGGGAACGGGATTGGCTGGATCGGAGACATACTCGCTATACTTTTTCCCTGCATTCGTGGAGGGCGCGGCGAATGAGAGCGTTCCGTCTGCATGAAGATATAAACTCGTAATCTTCGATTCTTTCGGAGGCCATGCTAGATACGTGCGCCAGGTGTTGGAACCGCTCTGAAACGTGCTGGCCTGCCAGGCCGGCTTCTCGCCCTCGCCGTGCAGGTAGTAGCGAAAGAACGGCGCTTCGATTTTCTCGCGAAATTCACGCGCCGTTTCGTGGCCGTCAAAGGGCACGATGCCGATCGAATCGCCCTTCGCAGTCTGCCATTCGCCGTGATACCAGGGACCGGCGACGATGAAGTCTGTATGCTGCGGGTCGTTTTCGGCGGCATGACGAAAAATCTGCCACGGACCCCACGGATCTTCCTGATCCCAGAATCCCGCGACGTTCAAGTTAGGAACTGTCGAGGCGTGAAGCTGGTTGACCCACGCCTCCTTCTTCCAGAAGTCGTCGTAATCGGGATGGTCGATGGTCGAGTTCCAGTAAGGGATGGAGCCGTGAAGATATTTCGCATTGATATTGGAGAGCGGCCCTAAATCCAAATACCACTCGTAAGTGTCATAGGTCTCGAAATCGAAGTGAGTATTTTTGTTCTTATCGGCTTGCTCCATGACGGCATATTCAAAGTCATAACTCTCGCGCAGCGCGCCGTAGCGATGGTCGTCGTCGTTCATCCATTGATCGACGGGCGAAGCCTGCTCGCTGATGGCTTTGAGTGCGGGGTGCGGATGCAAGAGGGTAAGCGCAGTGGTCAGGCCGTCGTAGGAGACGCCAAACATTCCAACTTTGCCGTTGTTGTTGGCCACATTTTTCACCAGCCATTCGATTGAGTCATAGGCGTCGGTCGTCTCGTTCGTCGACTTGGGATCGGTGAGATCAACCTGCGAAGAGAGATTGAAGACGCCCTCCGACTTGAAGCGTCCGCGCAAATTCTGGAAGACGAAGATGTAGCCGTCCTGGGCCAGTTCTTTGAGGGATGCCGGGATCTGCTCGGGCGCCTTGTCGGGCACGCCATAAGGCGTGCGGCGGAACAGGATCGGCAGCGGACCTTGCTGGTCGATGGGAGTCAGAATCGCGGTTTGAAGATGCACGCCGTCGCGCACGGGAATCATCACTTCCTGCAGCTTGAATGGCGGCTTGGGGGTCGTTTGCGCCTGCGGCGCGAAAGGCTGTTGTGCAGCGGCATGAACGGCGAGCAGCAGGCTTAGCAACAAATACAAATTGCATCGATGCACCGGTATGGGCTCCATGAAATGCTCGATATGAACCGCGGGGCGCAGTATATCAATCCATGAGATGTGGGGGGAAATGGAAGATGCCATCGTAGAAGTCGCAGAGGATTCGCCGAGATCCGTCAGTGCCCGGTGGCCAGTGATCAGCGACTAGTCTGCAGTTCTAGTGGCCACTGATCACTGGCGACTGACGACTACTCATCATTACTTGGTCGTCATCCTTAGAAGATGCGGCCTATCGAGAAATTGACACGGCTTTGCCCAGTCGGACTCACGCTCCCGGCGATGGTGATCGGACCCACCATCGTATCTGCAATTACGCCGAGATTGAACGTGCCGCGGACCACGACCGGACCGGGATCGTTGCCGGGCACACCGAAGGCAGTTCCCGCCTCGTACCACCCGCCCCAGTAAACTTTCTTTCCGATGAGTTGAGGCAGACGATAGAGTTCGCGGCGAAAACCGAGAGAGGTAAAAGCATAGTGGTTGCCGAAGAACTCGTAGGGAAAATAAGCGCCGAGATGAAATGGTCCGCCGAGTTCGAATACCTGGAACGGGCCGGCGTTGCCGCGGAAGGTGCTTCCTCCGGAAGCGTCGAAGAACAGAGATGTTTTGCTTCCCAGCGCAAAAACATTTGAGGTCTGGACATCGATCTGGCTGATGGGGTGCGTTACACCCGGACTCTGCAGCACGCGCGCGAGCGTGGCCACGATGCGAGTTCCCTTCCCCGGGACCGAAGGACTGTCCTGCCCATCCCAGACATAGCGCGCGCGGAATTCTCCCGTGCTGCCGTGGATGATGGGGAGGCCGGCCGCGCCGACCAGCGGGCTCAGCTTGCCGTCGAAAAGTTCGTATCCAACCCGCAGTTCGCTGCGCAGGCCGGAATTGTATCCGAGGTCGAAACCGCCTCCGGCCCGTTCGTCCCCGAAGATCGCAATGCGCGTTAGGCCCGTGAAGGAGTTGCGGCCAAATTTCGACGCGAAAGCATAGGGAGCGACAAAGAAGCGGGACTGAGCAATGGGCTGGTAGAACTCGGTGGCCGCGAGGTTGCTTGAACCGAAAAGCAGATCGTTGCGCCACTCGCCTCCGCGATGGGCCGCGTCCATGAAAGTGACTCGGGCACCCGCGGAAAAATTGTAGGCAGCGACGCCAGATCCGTCGACATTGACCGCTAGGTCGACGAACGGCGGACCATAGGTCTTCTCGTGCGCCGTCACGCGCAAGGACGGAACTCCGTTTTGGACGAAGCCTTCATAGCCCAAATCATCGAATTGGCCCTGTCCGGCAATTTTTGTCAGTTGCTTCTCCAAGACAGGCAACTTGAGAGGTCCACCAATATCTTTTTTGCTGAGCTGATGTTCGATCCTGCGATTGGTATCGGGATCCGCACCGATGACTTGGATGGCATCCACTTTCTTGAGAGGAGTATGCTTTCGCGCGGCGCGCTCGTCGAGATAGCGCTGCCACTCGGCCGAATCTTGAATGGCATAGCGCAAGAGATTGGCGGATTCACTGGCCGCACTTTTATATCCGAGTTGGATGAGTTCATCGACGCGGCTATAGTCATTGATCCAAAAACCTTTCATATCCACGCTGATTTTCGCGTCGGCTAACGCGAGCGATTTGCGTTCGTTCTGCATAATCATGACGTCGACGGCACGCGAGAGAACGCCGACGAGAGATCCGAGTTGCGCGACGTCGCCGGGAGGAAGGCGCAACTCAACGGCAATGACAACGTCGGCATCCATGGCTCTCACCGTTTCCACGGGGATGTTTTGCACCATGCCGCCGTCGGCCAGCATGCGTCCTTTGATTTCCACGGGGGTGAATACGCCGGGGATGGCCATCGAGGCTCGCACTGCTTCGGCCAGCGGGCCGTCGCGGAGCACGATGGCTTCGCCGCTCTGCATGTCGGTAGCAACGCAATGGAATGGGATCGGCAGATCGTCAAAGCTGGAGATGCCGGATTCCGGAAAGGCAATGCGATCGAGCAACAGTCCAACACCCTGGCCAGGGTTGTAGCCATTGGGGCCATGGAGGCCGTGTTTGAGGCCAAGCGGCGCGTTGATCAGAAAGTCGCGCCGATCTTCTTTGCGACGGAAGGAGAGATCTGAGTAGGGCGGCTCGGGAAGAAGGGCTTGCTCCCAATCGATTTTTTCCGCGAATGTCCGCATTTCGGCAGGCGTCATGCCGGTGGCATACATGGCTCCTATGATGCTGCCCATGCTGGTGCCGGCGATGCGGTCGACCGGGATGTGATTTTCCTCCATCCACTGAATCACTCCAATTTCGGTCAGGCCGAGCGCGCCTCCGCCGCTGAGAGCCAAACCGATTCGCGGACGATGCGCAGGAGCAGCAGCAGGGGATGCATTTTGTGCGGCAACCGCGAGAATAGTGGACAGCAGGAAAATAAAAACGATGCCGACGAATCGAGAACGGTCCAAGGATTCCATCATCTGCTCCTGGTCTGCGAGGGGAAAACGCTGCGGGGCTTTCAAGATGAAAAAAGGGTAGCAGGTTTGCACAATCAGAGTCAGCCGCGATCCGTGGCTCAGGAATGCGGAGATGCGGACGCGGCCGGACTCTGTCGGGCTTGCTCCACAACGGAATGCACGGCATCGATCACAGCGTCCGGCTGGTCGATCTGGATGTAGTGTGAACTATTTTTCACGATCGTCTGCGTTCCTCGCGTGGAAAGATGAGCCATTTCTTCCTGCATTTTTTCCCAAGCTTCGTTGATGGGCTTGGCGAGATCGGGAGGAAATTCGCTGGAGGCTTTTTCGGGATCGTGAGAGAGCACCGCAAGCGGCATGTCGCCGAGCGAGGGCGTAGTCGCGGTTTGCGCAGCGCTTTCGGAAACTGCTTTCAACTCGGCCACGTTTTCGCGCGCGCTATGAAAGTTGCATTCGGCGGCGCGTTGCACAGGATCGGATTCGCAGAGGCCAAGTAGGCGGGGAATACCGAAGGGCATGGTGTACTCGAGAAACTCCGCCTCGCGCAGCCAAGTTCCCTCCATATTCTTCACTTCTAGAGGGAAACGGGTTTCCTGGTCGGGATGGGAAGCGTCCACCAGAACCATGCCGCCAACCTGGTCGCGGTACAGACTGGCGTAGAGGCGGACGTCGAATCCGCCCATGGAATGGCCGACGAGAATATACGGCGGCGCGATCTTGGCGGCCTGGAGGAGCGCGTGCAGTTCCTGGGCGATCACTTTGCTGGTGCGAGTTTGAGAACTGGAGTCGCTGTAGCCGAGTCCGGCTCGGTCATAGGAGCAGACGCGGACGAATTTTGCAATTTGTGGCTGCACCTTAAGCCAGGAAACATAGGAATCGCCAAGTCCAGAGTCGAGAACCACGGCGGGACTTCCCTCTCCGATGCAGTCGATATGCATTTTCTTTCCCGCGACCTCCACGAGTTCGCCAGGCATGGGGTTGGACCGCCGATCGCGAGTCTCGGAGATGTTCTCGTAGAGAAATCCTGCGAACGCGAATCCTAGGAAAATAACTCCGAGGAGGATGGCAACTCTGTGGAACCACAAACGAGTCGCCTGATTTGGGCCAACAATATGATCCATGAGCGCAATTTGCAGCCGCTTGATTCAGCACGCCGGCAGGCATTCTACATGACTGGCGGAACGGTGATGCCCATGACCGCCAAAGAGCGAATCAATTCGCGCCGGACGACAGCCACGGTGACCAGCAGGAACTGCTTCCGCTTTTCGTCCGTCTCGCTGAGGATCGGATAGCGATGGTAGAACGTATTGAAAAGCTGAGCGAGTTGAAACACATGCTTGGCCAGGTATGCTGGCTCGGTGGTGGCGATACATTGGTCGATTACATAGGACGTTTTCGAAGCCGCCAACCACAGCTCAAAAATTTCATTGGCAGCGTCGCCGGTGAGGTAGCTCGCGAAATCGGCGGGCGACGACGAGCTGCTTACGCCAAACTTTTCCGCTTCGAGGCCGGCTTTGCGGAAGATGCTCTGAGCGCGCACAACCGCATACTGCGCATACGGACCGGTTTCGCCCTCGAAGCTGAGGGCTTCTTTGAAATCGAACGCGATGACCGACTCCTTGGTGTATTTCAGCATGAAGTAACGAAGAGCGCCAATGGCGACCTGGGTGGCAATGTCGAGGCGCTCCGGATCGCCAAGCTGCGGGTGCCGCGAATCCACTTCCTTCTTCGCTGACGCGATGAGCTGATCCAGAAGGTCGTCAGCTTTCACTCCAAATCCCTTGCGCCCGCTGACCCCGATGAAGGATCGCGTCTTGTCTTCTTCGCTCAGGTTGTAGCCGAGTTCGGCCGCACAGCGCGGGGTCAGCACGACCATCCCGTAGGAGAAGTGCGTGAAATGGTCGGCAGCCTCTCCGTGACCCAGATCGCGGAGGGCTTCCTTGACTGTGTTTTGCGCTTCCGACTGTCGTACGTCGATGACGTTGTAATTTTCGGCCACATCGCCGAAGTGAGGATGATCCTTTTCGCCGTCCGTGGCTGAGATCCAGCAGTCGTGTTCGTTGGGATAGCGGTAGAACTTGCGGTATCCGAAATCGCGCCCCAGCAGACCGAACTTCCACATGTGGTAGGCGATGTCTTTGCCGACGTAGCCGACAGTGCTATTGGAACGGACGATGACTTTCTGGTCTTCCTCGGAAATCTTCTCTTCGTCTGTGTCCTCCGTGTTCCTCTGTGGTTAATCCGGTTCCCCCCCTGCGCATCACCCAGCAGCCCTTGTTCTTGCCTTCGCTCTCGAAGGTGAGCACGCCGCTTTGTTTCAGCTTGGTAAAGGCCGCATCCCAGAAATGCAGGTGGAGAATTTCGCTCTCGCGCGGAAGGAAATCGTATTCGATGTCGAGGCGATCCATAGTCTCGAGATGGCGGCGCAAGACCGCAACCGAGATCAGATCGGCGACCGCCGCCGTCTCACTCGAAGCATCTTCGATGGCATGCAGCGTTTCGAGACGCACTCGCTTGTTCTCTTTATCGGCTTCGTACCACTGCGAAACGCGGGCATACAGATCCCAGCAGTAGTAATCGAAGCGCGACTGGCGGGTGAGCGCCTCAATCTCGGCGCGGGATTTCTTCTCTATGTGGATGAATCCGACGACCACGTCGGCCACTTGCACTCCGGTATTGTCGATGTAGTTCTGAATGTCGACTTCCCTGCCCTCATAGCGCAGCAAGCGCACGAACGTATCGCCAAGAATCGCGTTGCGCAGGTGTCCGATATGCGCGGCCTTGTTGGGATTGATGCTGGTGTGTTCTACCAGGATTTTTCCGGTGGGGATTTCGGAATGGGGCCTGAAGTCGGCGGCTAGTTGGGCAGCCAGGAATCCGCGATCGATCTTGATATTCAAATATCCCGGAGGCGCAACCTGCAGTTCGGCGATGCCTTCGATGGCCCCGATGTCGGCGCGAATGGCCTCCGCAATTTTCAGCGGGGCGGAGCGCAGCGGCTTGGCAAAGGGAAAAATCGGGATGGCGAAATCTCCGAGTTCGACCTTGGGCGGTTGCTCGACGATCACCGGCGGCAGCGCGGCGCCAGGATGACGGCGCTCCAAACACTCCCGTACCCGCTGGGCAAGACGATGCTCTAGATCACGATACAAGGAAGCCTTCTAAGCTATTGAAGAAACAGTGATTTTAACAGACTCGGCGCAGGGCGGGCGTTTGACGCGGCCAGAGCGGTTCCCTATGATGAAAACTCGCTTAGTCGTTGGTCATTAGCCGTTAGTCGCTCGTCGCGGGCGAGAACTCTCGGCCAACGACCAGCCGCTAGCGACTCACGGTTTTTTATGCGCATTGCTTATCTGGAGTGTTTTTCGGGCATCAGCGGCGACATGTTTCTTGGCGCATTGGTGGACGCCGGAGTCTCGCCGCGGTTGCTGGAAGACGCCGTGTCGGCCCTCGGGCTGGGGGCGAAGCTCGAGATTTCGCGGGTCATTCGCTGCGGGATTTCGGCGACCAAGGCCGACGTTTGGGTCGACGACGAAAAAGATATGCCGCGCGAGGAGTACTGGGCGAAGCAAGATCGTGTGGCACGGGATCGTGTGGAGCGGGCGCCCTCGCCCGCGAAAGCTGACCACGAGCACGATCATCATCATGACCATGAGCATCATCATGCGGATGAACCTTCGCGGGCAGGAGTGCCCGCACCACATGAGCACGCGCACGCGCATCGCGGACTGAAAGAGATTCGCAAGATCATCTCTTCGGCTGCGATTTCTGATTCAGCGAAGAAGACGACCATTTCTATTTTTGAGGCTCTGGGCGCGGCGGAGGCGAAGATCCACCGCGTTCCGATCGAGGAAATCCATTTCCACGAGGTGGGTGCGATAGATGCGATGGTCGACATTGTCTGTGCGGCCGTCGGCGTAGAAGCTCTGGGGGTAGACGAGATCGTCTGCTCACCGCTGAATGTTGGCGGCGGGACGGTGAAGTGCGCGCATGGAACGTTTCCGGTCCCGGCTCCGGCAACCGTGGAGTTGCTGAAAAATGCGCCGGTATATTCCTCGGGTGTGCAGGCCGAACTGGTTACACCCACCGGAGCGGCGATCGTGAAGACGCTGGTCCAGCGGTTTGGCGCATTCCCGGAGATGAGAATCGAGAAATCGGGATACGGCGCGGGCTCGCGCGAATTTGACGGACATGCCAACGTGGCGCGCCTGGTGATCGGAGAAGCCGCGTCCGCGCATGCGGCGCGAACGGCTTCGGAAACGATCACCGTTCTCGAAGCGAATGTGGACGACCTGAATCCACAGGTATTCGGTTACGTGATGGACCGTTTGTTCGAAGAAGGCGCCCTCGATGTTTTTGGCATGCCGGTGCAGATGAAAAAGAACCGGCCGGGGACACTGCTGACCGTGTTGTGCAAGCCGGAAGCTGCAGAAAAACTGGCGGAACTGATTTTTGTGGAGACCACGACCCTGGGCGTGCGGCGGCGCGAAGAAGTGCGGCAGACGTTGGCGCGGCGCTGGGAAAATGTTCGCACCCAGTGGGGCGAGGTCCGCATCAAGATTGCCAGCATGAATGGGACTGTGACCAACTACGCCCCGGAGTACGAAGACTGTCGGCGCCTGGCAGCGGAGCATCGCGTGCCGCTGAAGACGGTGATGCAGGAAGCCTCGCAGCAGTACCTAGGGAAAGGCAAGAAAACTTAACCACAAAGGGCACGAAGGTGCACGAAGCTGACCTTATCCTTCGTGTAACTTGGTGTCCTTGGTGGTTGAAAAGAATTTATGACTCGAAAGTTTTACATCACGACTCCGATTTATTACGTGAATGCGCGGCCGCACATTGGACACGCTTACACGACGATCGCCTGCGATACGGTGGCACGCCGGCAACGATTGCTGGGCGCCGACACGTTCTTTTTGACTGGCACGGACGAACACGGGCAAAAGATCGAGCGCGCGGCGCAGGCCGCCGGCAAGACTCCACAGCAATATGCGGATGAAATTTCGGGAGAGTTTCGCAGGCTGTGGCAACGGATGGGTATTTCGAACGACGACTTTATCCGCACGACGGAAGAGCGGCATAAAAAGCGGGTTCAGGAGCTGTTCCGCCGCATTCGCGACAACGGCTACATCTACAAAGGCACGTACACCGGGCAATACTGCGTTTCCGACGAACTCTACGTCGACGGTGCGCAGCCGGGCGATCCCTGCCCGACCTGCGGCCGCATCACGGAAACGGTTCACGAAGAGAATTATTTCTTCAAGCTTTCCGCCTTCCAGGACAAGCTTCTGGAACTCTATGTCAATCCGGATTTTGTGCGGCCGGAAACGCGAAGGAACGAGGTGATTTCGTTCGTTCGCTCCGGGCTGCGCGACTTGTCGATCAGCCGTTCGACATTCTCGTGGGGGATTCCGGTACCGGACGATCCCAAGCATGTGATCTACGTCTGGCTGGACGCGCTGGCCAATTACATTACGGCCATCGGCTACGGATCTTCGCATGCGGGCGCGCAGGAAGCCTTCAAGAAATACTGGCCCGCCGACGTGCACATGATCGGCAAAGAGATTGTCCGATTCCATTGCGTGTACTGGCCGGCATTCCTGCTCGCGGCCGGCCTGGCGCTGCCCAAAGCGATTGTGGCGCACGGCTGGCTGCTGTTTGAAGAGAGCAAGATGTCGAAATCGCGCGGCAACATTGTGCGCACGGAGACAATTCTCGACGTGCTGGGTGCGGATGCGCTGCGCTATTTTCTGCTGCGCGAGGTTGTGTTCGGGCAGGATGGATCGTTTTCATTTGACGCGCTGGTGCAGCGCTATAACTCGGATCTGGCGAACGGCATCGGCAATTTAGCGAGCCGGACGTTAACCATGATTAACCGGTACTTCAAAGGAGAAGTGCCGTATCCTTCGCACGCGGCAGCCAGAACTCCTGCCGATGATGCCATCGCCGAGACCGCGCGTAAGACCATCCGCGAATGTGGCGCGTTTTTTGATCAATATCAGTTTTCGCGAGCACTGGAATCCGCATGGGGATTGGTCGCGGCGGTCGACAAATATATTGTCGAGAATGAGCCCTGGTCGCTGGGAGAGAAGCAAGATGACGACAGCCGGGCGCGGCTGGCGACCGTGCTTTACACGTCGGTAGAAGCGCTTCGGATCGCGACGGCACTGGCGCATCCGGTGATTCCGGAAGCGACCAGCAAGATTTGGGAGCAGATGGGATTGGGCGACATCAAAAAACTCGCGCTGGGCGAACTGGCCTGGGGACAATTACATCTCGGCACGAAACTGGGAGAGGTGCGGCCAGTTTTTCCGCGCGCAGACAAGAGTGCAATCGAAAGGATGCAGCAGATGGAGGATCAGCAAAGAGGGCCCGCGGTGGAAGAAGAAACGCCAGTTGTCCCGCCGTCCGCAACGACGCTGGTACCGGATAAACTACAAGTCTCCGTGACTCCGCCGGCGGCTGCTGTGGCTAGCGATGGTGGCAAGATCACGATTGACGATTTCGCCAAAGTTGAGTTGCGAGTTGGCATGGTGAAAGTCGCCGAGCGCGTGCCGAAAGCCGACAAGTTGCTGCGACTCGAAATCGATATTGGCACAGAAGTGCGGCAGGTGTTGGCCGGGATTGCGGAAGCCTATGCGCCTGAGACGCTGGTCGGGCGCAAGGTGGTGATTGTTGCTAATCTCGCGCCCAGGAAACTTCGCGGCCTGGAATCGAATGGGATGATCGTCGCTGCCTCTTTGGAAGGCGGAAAGCCGGTGCTGGCGAGCTTTTTGGAGGATGTGCCGGTGGGTGCGCGGTTGAAATAGAAGGCTGGAAATCAAAACCTGACCTACCTTTCGCTCGGCCGGACAGCCGAGGGCGGCTGTCCCCACATAAAGCTACTTCCAATCAGCAACTCGCAACCGCAAACGCATGTTCGTAGACTCGCACGCACATCTCGATGGCAAGCAGTTTGACTCCGATCGCGAGCAGGTGATCGCGCGGGCGCGGGAAGCAGGAATCACGACGATGGTCGCGATCGGCAATGGCGATGGCCCGCCGACGCTCGATGCTGGAGTTCAGCTCGCTGAGAAATATTCGTTTATGTACGCGACGGTCGGAATTCATCCTCACGAAGCCCGCCTGGCTTCGGAGGACGCGTATGCCGAGATGGAGCGATTGGCGCGGCATCCCAAAGTGATCGCATGGGGCGAGATCGGCCTCGATTACTATTACGACCATTCGCCGCGGGAGATTCAGCAGGAAGTTTTTATCCGGCAGATGGAACTAGCGGCTGCGGCCAAGCTTCCTATCGTGATTCACTGTCGGCCTTCCGAGGGCAGCGACAATGCCTGGGACGATTGTCTGCGGCTGATCGCGGAACGCTGGGCCGGGAAAGGGATTGGCGGCATCCTGCACTGCTTTACCGGGAAATGGCTGCAAGCCAGTCGCGCGCTCGATATGGGATTCATGATCTCGTTCGCCGGCAACCTGACGTTTCCGAAAGCGCAGCAGATTCGGGATGCGGCCCTTGAAGTTCCCTTCGATCGAATGCTGATCGAAACCGATTGTCCCTACCTCGCTCCGGTTCCGCACCGGGGAAAGCGCAACGAACCAGCATTCGTGAAACAGACGGCGGCGAAATTGGGCGAACTGCGCAGGCGCTCCATGGAAGAGATCGGCGAGCAGACCTCGCAGAATTTCTACAATTTTTTCAAAATCTCTGAAACGGCTGAAAGCAAAGTTTCGGCGCACTAGCCCGCGG
The DNA here is from genome assembly GCA_963763795.1 of uncultured Acidobacteriota bacterium. GTDB lineage: Bacteria > Acidobacteriota > Terriglobia > Terriglobales > Acidobacteriaceae > Sulfotelmatobacter. The sequence goes on from CAVXPP010000002.1 coordinate 321,100, forward strand.
TTCTGGTACCCTCAAATAGGATTCCCTTATTTCAGAAAGATTAGAAATGTATGCCCGATAACAGCTTTGACGTGGTCAGCAAGGTCGATCTGCAGGAGGTTTCCAACGCGATTCAGCAGGCGTTGAAGGAGGTTCATACCCGGTTCGACCTGAAAGACTCGAAATCCAATATCGAGTTGGAGAAAGACGCCATCGTGCTGCATTCAGCCGACGAGTACAAACTAAAGGCTGTCAACGACGTACTGCAGCAGAAACTGGTGAAGCGCGGGGTCTCGTTGAAGGCGCTGACTTACAGTGCAGTGGAACCGGCGGCGGGCGGAACATCCAAGCGGCGCGCCACTTTGCAGCAAGGCATCGCGATCGAAAAGGCGCGGGAGATTGTAAAGCTGGTGAAGGATTCAAAGAAGAAGGCGCAGGCCTCGATCCAGGGAGATCTGGTGCGGATCAGCGGGAAAGATCGCGACACGCTGCAGGAAGTGATCGCATTGCTGAAACAACACGATTTCGGAATCGATTTGCAGTTCATCAATTACAGAACGAACTAAGGACAACAGCTTTAAATCAGGTTATAGAAAGCAATCTTGAGCGCGCCAGCCACCATTAGCGGCAAAGAAGTATTCGATCTCCTGCGGGACGACCTGGTCGCGCTGGAGGGGGAGTTCGGCCGCGATACGGTCTCCGGTGTCGGAGCGATCACGGAAATCGGCGAATACCTCCGGGCGGGCGGCGGTAAGAGAATCCGCCCTGCGCTCCTACTGCTTTCCGCGAAGCTGCTGAATTATGAGGGACGAGGAGCGGTAAGGCTAGGCGCAGTCGTCGAAATTATTCACACGGCGACCCTGGTCCACGACGACATTATCGACGAGGCGAAAACGCGGCGGGGGCGGCCCGCGGCCAATACGCAGTGGGGAAACTCCAAATGCGTGCTGGCGGGCGACTGGCTTTACATGCAGGCCTTTAAGATCGCGGTGCAGGAGCGGAATTTCCGCATTCTCGACACGTTGATCGAACTGACGCAGCAAATGGTCGAAGGCGAACTGCTGCAGATGGAAAAGCTGGGCAAGCTGATTACGCTGGATGAACACTTCGATCTGATCTTCCGCAAGACGGCGTGCCTGTTTTCGGTTTGCATGCGGCTGGGCGCGATTCTTGCTGGCGCCACGCCGGCGCAGGAGGATGCGCTGGGCAGGTACGGTCACGATCTTGGCATGGCGTTTCAGATCGTCGACGATGTGCTCGACCTGACGGCTTCCGAAGACGTGCTGGGCAAGCCGGTAGCCAGCGACTTGCGCGAAGGCAAGGTCACCATGGCGGTGATCCATGCCCTGGAGCGCTGCACTCCGGAGGAGCGCGCAAGAATTGAGACCATCCTGCGAGAGCGAGCCTTCAACGGGGTCACGCATTCGCACATTCTCGAGATATTGCAGCGCTATGGTTCGTTAGACGCCGCCTCCAGGCGTGCAACGGAGTATGCCGAATCGGCTAGCAATGCGATATGCGGCTTCCCTGATTCGGAGATCAAGCGGGCATTGCTTTGGGCGCCCGAGTTTGTGGTGGCGAGAGAAAAGTAGCCGCCAGCCACTCCACTTCCATTTCCCGCCTAAATTCGCTCTATTTAAAGGACTAAGCTTATTCCCGGGCCCGGGCCCACTGTGATCCGGAGCACAGAACCGCAGGCAATTCTGGCTTGACTGTGGTCACCTTCGAGAGTGATGCGTGCCACAGACATCCGGCTGGAAGCATCAGAAAATGCACCCCAGTTGATGGGAGTACTGCCGGAGCGGAAGACCAACGAGACGCACTGGCATGCGGTGGGGCGCGGTAACGTGACCTCACTTCTCTCCCCTCGGCACTTGGGAAAGGCAAGTCGCCGGGGTTCTTTCCGTTGCGCGTACCCCGTTAACTGAGAGGGCGGCTTCAGTCGAAGCTTTAGACGAAAGGCGCCTAGGTTTTTCGACGCGCCGGCCCGGACAGGGCCGGAGAGACTTCGAGTGTTGGCCGCCATCTTGCTCACCCAATCGAGGAAAGTCCTCCTGAGAGACTCACTCCTCGTGTATAAAGCCGGACGTGCTCCATCGGGCGCGTCCGGCTTTGTTTATACTGAACCCTTTAGTATTTCAGCGAATCGAACCCGCTTAATCTATGCACGACTTGCTCTTATCGATGGCCCACCATGGCTATGCGCTAATCTTTGTGCTGCTGCTCGCCGAAGCCATGGGACTTCCCTTTCCCGCGTCGATCGCACTGGTAACAGCAGGCGCGGCCGTCGCATCGCATACCCTGTCGGGCAGCGCAATCCTACTGGCCGCGACCATCGCACTCCTCGTCGGTGATACTGTGCAGTTCTGGTTAGGACACTTTACCGGCTGGGCGCTGTTGGGATTTCTGTGCCGCCTCTCGATGAATCCGGAGACCTGCATCCTTCGTTCGGCCGAGTCGTTTTACAAGCGCGGGAAGATGACGCTGGTCATCGCCAAGTTCATCCCCGGCATCAACACGATGGCCGCGCCTCTGGCGGGCAGCATGAAGATGCGGTTCGGACAGTTTCTGCGCCTCGACTTGGCTGGGTCGCTGCTCTATTCCGCGACGTATCTGTTCGTGGGATATCTCTCGCGCGACTTTCTAGCCGCTACGCTGAAGAGCATTCACGCCGCAGGACGAGCGATGGAAGTCGTAGTGATTGTCGCCCTCGTGATTTATGCGGCGTATCGGATCGTGCAATTTCTCAAGTACCGGAAGTATGCCGTAGTGCCGCGGGTGCAGGTTCAGGAACTCGCCGCGCGCCTGGCGGCAGGCCAGGGCGACTGTGTGCTGATTGTCGATGTGCGCAGTCATGGCTACTACGATATTGGCGCCGAGCGCATTGCGGGATCAATCCGCATCGAACCGAACAACCTGGAAGAAGAGCTTAAGACCCTGCCCAAGGACAAGGACATTTACCTGTATTGCACTTGAGCGCGCGAAGCGACTAGCGCCCGGGTGGCGCATCTACTGCGGGAAAAAGGCTTCAACACGTTTGTGATCGTGGGCGGACTCACGGCCTGGCGCAAGGCCGGGGGGCATCTGGAGTCCGTGCCAAAAGATGATCTGGTAAAGCTGCCGACTTTTAGTTAACTACGCGGTCGGAGTTATGCTCCAAATTGGCGCAGGTGATGGTCAAGATGTTTGTACATGCCACGGGCCCAGTCTTGCGGCGAGAGCGCACCGAAGAAAGGATGCGGATGCCGCGTGCATTTCCCTTCTCCACCCTCGTGAAATTCTCGCAGGCATGCCTTGAGGCGTTCCTGTTCCCGCTGAAAGTCGCGCTGGTCGGAAACCACTAGCTTCTTGTCCGTAGGATTGTTCCTGGAAAAGGGCTTCTCGTTGGTGTAGATCGGTTTGACGAGAGGTCCAAGCAGTCTGCCGATGAACATCCGTTGCGGATTAATCTTTCCGGCGGCCATATCGAGCGCAGCGGAACAATGCGCCATCATCTGCGCTACATCCATCTTTCCCCACAACCGTTGGCTCGCAGGTTGCAGCGCCTCGATGCGCGCCGTTACTTCATTGACGGCTTCTGGTTGAAATAAATTCTTCATGCTCGCCCCCGGTTTTGGCCTGGTGATCGTCGAAAATGATAGCATCGCCAACCACCCAAATTCACTCCTGAGGACAATAGTAAAGTTCCGACGAATCTGTGGGGATGGTGTAGCATTGTCACGCTTTCCGCGATGACCGCCACAACAACTCACGATGCGCCCAGCAGCCGCCGGATGAACGGCGTCCTCTTCCTGCTGACCCTCTCCGTTCTGATCAACTACATCGATCGCAGCAACCTCTCGATCGCCGCGCCCCTGATCAAAGACGAGTTGAGAATCTCCGCCTCGCAACTCGGCATATTGCTCTCTGCATTTTTCTGGACCTACGCGCTGATGCAGATTCCGGCCGGCTGGCTGGTCGACCGCTTTGACGTGAAGTGGGTTTTTGCCGCGGGCTTCCTCGTCTGGTCGGCCGCAACTGCCGTCACCGGCCTATTACGCGGGTTCGTGGCCCTTTTGATCGTGCGCGTGATTCTGGGTCTCGGCGAATCGGTCGCATTTCCCTCTTACAGCAAAATCTTGGGTGGCCATTTCAAAGAGCACCGGCGCGGGTTCTCCAACTCCATGATCATGGCCGGTTTGTCACTGGGCCCCGCAATTGGAATGAAGGTGGGAGGAAATGCGGTCGGGCATTTTGGATGGCGGCCGTTTTTCGTCGTGCTCGGCCTGGCGGGTTTGCTCTGGCTCCCCCTATGGCTTGCGTGGATGCCGCGCAGATCTGACCGGCACTCCCACTCCAGCGGGCACACCACGGGCCTGCTCGACATTCTCCGGTTACGGTCCGCATGGGGAACTTGCATCGGACAGTCCTCTATCAATTACTACCTGTATTTTCTGGTGACGTGGTTGCCCTTTTATCTGGTGCGAGGGCGTCATCTCTCTCTGGGTGAGATGGCAAACGCGGGCGGACTGCTCTTCCTGGTGTCCGCGATTTCGGCCACAGCGAGCGGAAAACTATCGGACCGCTGGATCCAGGCAGGGGCGTCTCCCACGTTGGTGCGCAAGGGAATGATGATCTTCGGCCACACGGGCATCGGCATCCTTCTGATCCTGACCGTCATCGCTCCTGGCCCCCTGTTGACCACGGCTCTGGCCCTCACCGGGGCGTTCTTGGGGATCAGCATTTGCAACAGTTGGGCAATCTCGCAGATGCTGGCTGGGCCGCGGATGGTGGGCCGATGGGTAGGCCTGCAGAATTTCACTGGAAATCTTGCTGGCGCAGTCGCGCCCGCACTGACCGGTTTTCTTCTGGATCGAACCGGTTCGTTCTACTCGCCATTCGTTATCACCGCTGTTGTGGCCTGGATCGGAGGACTGAGTTGGTGGTTTGTAGTCGGCCCCCTGGACGAAGTGGACTGGGACAAGTCTGGTGGCAATATTTCCATTCCCAGTCTCTCTGCGGCTTCGTCGAACCCATAATAAACTCGTCCCATGCCTCAGGAAATCGAAATCAAGTTTCGCGTGGCCGATCTACGGGCGTTAACTCGCAAACTGCGGGCGGCCGGATTCCACCTGGTCACGCGGCGCACCCACGAGATGAATACCTTGTACGACCTTCCGGGCGAGGCCCTGCGGAAACGCAAAGAACTTTTACGTCTGCGGAACTACGGCTCTGAATGGAAACTTACGCATAAGAGTGGCGGCAAAGTGAAACGCCACAGCAGCCGGGTGGAACTGGAGACTAGTGTCGGCGACGGGAAGAAAATGGATGCCATCCTGCGAGCGCTGGGTTATTCGCCGTCATTCCGCTATGAGAAATTCCGCGCCGAGTGGAGTGATCGCAAGGGCCAGGTCGTCGTCGATCAGACTCCGATCGGAAATTTCTGTGAGATCGAAGGTCCACCGCGCTGGATCGATGCCACCGCGAAAAAGCTCGGAGTGGATCGTAACGAATACATCACGAAGAATTATGCGACGCTGTTCGCAGAGTGGAAACGCGAGACCAGAAGTGCCGCGAAGGAGATGACTTTCCAAGCCGTAAAGCGCTAGAGCCCGAAAGGAAAAGTATTAGCAATATTTGATTTTGATGCGCTGATTGTCATCGCGTTGATTGTCATCCTGAGGCGCATGCGTTTCGCGCCGAAGGATCTTTGCAACTCGTCTGCAGCGTCCGTGCTGCCGGCAAATTGCATCGATCCTTCGCCGCTTACATCGCGGCTCAGGATAACAAAATAAGGGACTCGTTCCGGAGCAGAGAAAAGTCTAGACCTTGAACGTGTACCGGATGCCCCAGAAACTGTGGGACTTCCCTCCAAACGAATGATTCGAGAATGGTTGAGCCGCCTAAAGGCTGTGCAAATTATTCCTTGTATGTCATTTGTATTCAATAAGATATATTCACAAGTTAAATCGATTTATAAGATCGCTGCATCCGGGCAAAACCAACCTGATCTGAAGCTCGACCGACGCTTCGATCTCTCAACCGCGTGAGCCAGAAACGCCGCAGACGGCCCTGCAGAACACGACCCGAACCAATCCCGGGCGGGGCATTCTGAGTGAAATCCGGATTTTTCGCCAGTTAGTCGGAGGGCACTGGTGAGGGGCAGTCTACACCCAATAAGCAACTAGGCTCCGCGTGAGACGCGATGAACCGGCTACGCAAAATTGAGCGCATGGTGACTGGAGACCTTGAAAACGGCGACGTAGCGCAAAAACGGTAGAGCGGCAGGCACCCGATTCCCGCCGCCCCACCAGCTTTGAATCAGGTTTTACTCAGAGCAAGTCCTGCACCGTCGTATTCACGGTGACGCGTGTTGCGGTGATTACACCGACAATGTGGGCAGTCAGGTTTCCTGCGGTGTCGAATGCATCGAGCGTAAACGTGCCGCAATAATGCTTCCCGTCCGGACTCAAGGTAACGTCTTCAACGATGCGGGTCGGGCCCTGCGGGTTGCCGATCCCGCTCGGTGCGTTCGTGGTATCGCTGCCCCCAAGCCAAGGTAAGTGATTCAGCTTGTATTTAGATTTCCCTGTCCTTTCCCAAACGCCCAGGCAAATATCCCCATCCTGTGCAGGCCGTGAGGACGCCATGATTTCCGTGTGGTCGCTATGCCACACGACCAGGGAGTTGTCTATCGGCGTGCCGTCCGGCGGCCCGCCGCTGTTGCCTTCGGCGGTGAAGGTCACGTGCCACATCCCCACGATTCGATCGTCGGATGAGTTGTCGGAAATAGGCAACAAAGAACCAAGCTGACCGTCCCACAATTGGGGTGACAAAGATGCGCCGGGTTTGGACTTACCGTAGTCCGCGCACGCTGCGAAAGCCTGGGTTGTGAGAAGCGTTCCCACCAGGATAATTCCCAGGGCCAGAGTGAATTTGCCAGATGCTGATTTCATGTGAACTCCTTTTGAATACTGAAAAGTTGACTTTGAGCGCTAGCACTCGCGGGACCGGATCCTGACCGAAACGGCGGGATGAAGCAATGACTGGCGGATGAATTTAGGTGAAGAAAGGTGAAGCCGTAAGCTGCTGATTAAAAAGGTCGTCTATCCGCCGGCGTGCTGATCAATGGTATAGTCCCTAGCCAATGGTTGGAACCTCGATGCACGTACCGACCTACAAGTTCGGCATTTATGAGCTGGATTGCTCGCGCTTTGAATTGCGCCGCGATGGCCGTCCGCTGAAGGTCGAACGCATTCCTCTGGAATTGCTCATCCTGCTGCTGGAAAAAAATGGTCAGGTAGTCGGCCGGCAGGAGATTGTCGAGCGCCTGTGGGGCAAGGACGTTTTCCTGGATACGGAGCACGGCATCAATACTGCCATTCACAAGATTCGGACGGCGCTACGGGACGATGTTGAGCGACCGCGGTTCATACAAACCGTTTCCGGCAAGGGCTATAGGTTTGTGCCGGACGCTATAAGCACGAACGCGAATGGGACTGCCGGGCCCGCGGAAATCCTTATTGCCGCAAATCTGGCTTCGGCAATTCCAATTCCCGCAAATCCGCCTCCCGCGCATGAAGTCTCAACGCCAGCCAGCATGGAAGCCGGCCCTTTCACAAAAGGTTCTGCGGCTCGGGTTGCAAAGCTTTGGAAGATCACGGTTCCCGTCCTGTTGGTTGTCTTGCTCGTAGGGGGCCAACTCTATTACTCGCATCAGCAAAGCAGACGCCTGACCGAGAAAGACACCATTGTTCTCGCCGATTTTGCCAACAGCACGGGCGATGCAATCTTCGACGACACGCTGAAGACGGCGCTCAACGTTTCCCTGCGGCAATCGCCGTTTCTGAATGTACTCCCGGAAAACAGGGTCGCGGCGACCTTGCAACAGATGACCCGCCCAGTCAGCACCAAACTCACGACCGAGGTAGCCCGCGAGCTTTGCCTGCGGACGGGCAGCAAGGCATACCTTGCCGGGTCGATTGGAAGTCTGGGCAGCGAATATGTGCTGGGATTGAAGGCGGTAAATTGCCAGAACGGAGACACGCTGGCCGAGCAACAAGTTACGGCGGCGTCCGAGGAGAAGGTGCTGGACGCGTTGGGCGAGGCGGCGTCCAATCTGCGGGGCGAACTGGGCGAATCGCTGGCTACGGTGCAGAAGTTTGATGTTCCGCTCGAACAGGCCACAACGTCTTCACTCGAAGCTCTGAAGGCATACAGCCTTGGGTGGAGGATCGCTGGCGAGAAAGGCATGGCCGCAGCCCTGCCGTACCATCAGCGTGCCATCGAGGTTGATCCGAATTTTGCCATGGGCTACTGGGCGATAGGCGAGGACTACGGAAGTCTCGGCGAGCCGGGGCGGGCCGGCGAGTACTTCACGAAAGCGTTCCAGTTGCGGGAACATACCAGCGGACCGGAAAAGCTGGCGATCGCCGCCGAATACTATGGACTTGTAACCGGAGAACTGGACAAAGCAGCCCAGACGTATCAGGAGCAGATTGAGAGCTACCCTCGATACTCGCCGGCGTACACCAATTTTGGTGTCGTGCTCTCATTGCAGGGGGAGTATGAGAAAGCCACGGAGATGACGAGGCAAGCCGAGCGCCTTGGGTCGGATTCTGGAGGTTGGGACGCCAGCCTCGCGTTTGAGACCCTTGCCTTGCAGCGTTTCGACGAAGCGCGGCAGATGACCCGCGAGGCGCAAGCACGAAAAGCGGATGATTACTCACTCCACCATACTCTCTACGCTCTTGCCTTTCTCGGGGCGGACTCGGCAGCGATGACGGAACAGCAACAGTGGTATGCGAGCAAGCCCGAGTATGAGAACTATGGACTTTCGCTCGCATCCGACACCGAGGCTTACGCTGGTCATGCAATCAAGGCCTGGGAACTGACCGAACAGGCTGTTGACTCCGCGGTACGGACTGACAACAAAGAAAACGGAGCGATCTATCTGGCGAGTGCCGCTATTCAACAAGCCGCTTATGGTAGTCCTGCGGAAGCCCGGCAGTCAGCGGCAGACGCATTAAAGCTCGATCCGACGAGTCGGGGCGTCGAGAGCGAAGCCGCGCTTGCGTTTGCGATGGCTGGCGATAAGGCGCGAGCTGAATCCTTGGCCCAAGACTTAGGGAAACGCTTCCCGCTCGACACCCAGATGCAGTCTTTGTGGCTGCCCTCGATTCAGGCGCAATTGGCGCTGGACAAAAAGAACTCGGCCTCGGCCCTGACTGCCCTGCCAGCTGCTTCACCCATCGAGTTGGGAGGAATTGATTTCGTCATCAATATGTCGTGCCTCTATCCAACGTATGTACGCGGAGAAGCGTACTTGGCAGCCGGACAAGGTAACGCTGCCGCTGCGGAGTTTCAGAAGATTCTCGACCACAGCGGCATCGTCTGGAACTGCTGGACGGGGGCGCTAGCGCATCTGGGCCTGGCACGGGCGAACGCCTTGCAGTCGAGAGCAACGCAGGGCGCCGATGCCGATGCCGCCCGCACTCGCGCACTCGGCGCCTACAAAGATTTCCTCGCGCTCTGGAAAGACGCCGACCCCGACATTCCGATCCTGAAAGAAGCCAAGGCGGAGTACGCAAAACTGCAATAGCGGCATGGCAATGTTCCAACTTGGCCTCGGTTTGGTTTCGCAAGAAATATCAACTACCGCTGTCAGGCCATTTCACGCTTTGAGCCGCAAAGTGGGATTCTGGCTATTTGGTTGGGCAAATTCGCCCCCTCAAAATTCAAAAGCCCCACCCTGTTGCAAGAACCGCAACAAGGATGGGGCACCCGCGATCTTCTCTACCTCACGCCGTGAATACCGTTACGCGCCGTGGCACTTCTTGTATTTCTTCCCTGAGCCGCAGGGACAAGGATCGTTGCGTCCCACTTTTTCTTGTCCGCGAACCACCTGCTGTACTTGCGGCGCTTCGCTGCCACCACCCGCCATGCGCGCCTGCTCCAGTTCACGGCGCTTGCGGCGCATAAACGCCTCTTCCAGTTCGTCGGCGGAGGTCGAAACCATGCGCGGATGACGCCGGCCGTTGCCATCTCCACTATGCTGCGCTCCTGCCTCTGCTCCCTGTTCCGCCGGCGGCGCACTAACCTCGGGCTCCCGCGGCCGCTCCAGGATCTGCATCAGGTACAAATAGCGAACCGTGTCTTCCTGGAAGCGCTGCATCATCGCTTCGAACATGTCGAAGGATTCTCTTTTGTACTCGACCAGAGGATCGTGCTGGCCGTAGCCGCGCAGCCCGATGCCTTCCTTCAGGTGATCCATGCTGAGCAGATGATCTTTCCACTGCTGGTCGATCACACTCAGCATGATCATGCGCTCGTGATGCCGCATGGCTTCGGGACCAATAAGCTTTTCCTTGGCGTCGTAGCGCTGCTTCAGCTTTTCGAAAATGGCGTCGCCGAGTTCCCCGCGATTCAGGGTTTCGACTTTCACCCCCTCAGCGAGAAAGTCGACGCCGAAGCGGGTGAAGATCGCGTCCTTCAATCCCTTGATATTCCAGTCATCCACGTGTGCTTTCGGCGGACAAAACTGTTCCAACTGGTCAGCAAGGGTCGCAGAAACATAATCTTCGAGGATCAGATCTTTCTGATCGAGCCCTTCGAGCAAGCGGCGGCGCAGGCCATACACGGCCTCGCGCTGCTTGTTCATCACGTCATCATATTCGAGCAGATGTTTACGGGATTCGAAGTGCTGCCCTTCCACCGTTTTTTGTGCGGTCTCGATGCGCCGCGTGATCATCTTGGATTCGATGGGAACCCCTTCTTCCATGCCCAGCCGCTGCAGCAGGTTCGAGACCCACTCCTTGGCGAAGATGCGCATCAGGTCATCTTCGAGCGCGAGATAGAAGCGCGAAGAGCCGGGATCGCCCTGGCGTCCGGCGCGTCCACGAAGCTGGTTGTCGATCCGCCGCGACTCGTGGCGCTCCGTCCCCAGAATGTGCAGCCCGCCCACAGCGGTCACGTCGTCGTGTTCTATGTCAGTCTGCTGTTTGTAGCGGTTGAATGCGTCCGTCCACTTATCGGTCGGAACCGTGTATTCGTTCCCGTTGTAGTAGAAGATGGAAGTCTGGCCGTCTTCCTGCGGACCTTCAATCTTGCCTTGCGCGACGCGCAGTTGCTGGGCAATTCCCTTCTTCACCATCTCCTGCTTCGCCATGAATTCCGGGTTGCCGCCGAGCAGAATGTCGGTGCCGCGACCAGCCATGTTGGTGGCGATGGTGACCATGCCCTTGCGCCCGGCTTGAGCCACGATTTCAGCTTCGCGCTCGTGGAATTTCGCGTTAAGCACGACGTGCTTGATTCCCTTCTTCTTGAGCAGCTCCGAGAGCCGTTCTGATTTTTCTACCGAGGTGGTGCCCACCAGTACAGGCTGGCCTTTCACGGCCAGCTGTTGAATCTCGTCGGCTGCGGCAAAATATTTTTCCTTCTCGGTGCGGTAGACGATGTCCGGATTCTCGATCCGCAGCAGCTGCTTGTTCGTCGGAATCACCACGACTTCCAGCTTGTAGATCTTTTCGAATTCCTCCGCTTCCGTTTCCGCTGTTCCGGTCATGCCGGCCAGCTTCTTGAACATGCGGAAGTAGTTCTGGAAAGTGATGGTCGCCAGCGTCTGGTTCTCCCGCTCGATCTTGACGCCTTCCTTCGCCTCCACTGCCTGATGCAAACCGTCGGACCAGCGCCGTCCCGGCATCATGCGTCCCGTGAATTCGTCGACAATGATGACTTCGCCGTCTTTGACGACATACTCGACGTCTTTGCGATACAGCGCATGCGCTTTAACCGCGGTTTCGACGTGGTGCTTCCAGCCCCAGTTCTCGGGATCGGCAATGTTGCCAATGCCCAGCAACTGCTCGACTTTTTCCCAACCTTCATCGGTGACCGTGATGTTGCGATGCTTCTCGTCGATCGCGAAGTCGCCCGTGTACTGCGGGGCCTCACCGGGCGGACCCTCGATCTCCTCACCCTTTTCCAGCTTGGGAATGATGCGGTTCACTTTGTAATACTTGTCCGTCGACTCTTCGCTGGCGCCCGAGATGATCAGCGGCGTGCGGGCTTCGTCGATCAGGATGGAATCGACTTCATCGACGATGGCGTAATTGTGCCCACGCTGCACGCAATCCTTGATATCGAACTTCATGTTGTCGCGCAGATAATCGAAGCCGAATTCATTGTTCGTCCCATAAGTAACGTCGGCGGCGTAGGCGGCACGGCGCTCTTCATCGTCGAGATCGTGGACAATCACGCCCACCGTCAACCCGAGAAAGCGGTACAGCCGGCCCATCCATTCCGAGTCGCGCTTGGCCAGGTAGTCGTTGACTGTAACCACGTGCACGCCGCGGCCGCTGAGGGCGTTGAGATAGACCGGAAGGGTCGCGACTAGTGTCTTGCCTTCACCGGTTTTCATTTCGGAGATCTTGCCGCTGTGCAACACCATGCCGCCGATCAACTGCACATCGAAATGCCGCATGTTGAGGACGCGGCGTCCGGCTTCGCGAACGACCGCGAAAGCTTCAATCAGGATTTCTTCGAGCACTTCCTGAAGATCGTCGTACTCCTGCTTTTCCAGACGCTTCTGCTCGTCGAGGTCGGACTCCTCCTCGGCTTCGGCGGCGGCGGCAGCCGGCTCGGGCGCGGCTTTGGCGATCTGGCTCAGCCGCTCCTGGATGCGTTGGCGAAATTCGTCGGTCTTGGCGCGCAGTTCGGCATCCGTGAGCTTCTCGATCTGCGGCTCGAGTGCACTGATGGCCCGCACGTTCGGCAGCAGCGACTTGACGACACGCTCGTTCTTGGTGCCGAAAACCTTGCCTAGCAGTGTGTTAAGCAAAACGGAAGTCCTTCAGCGGGCAGAACACGCCCAATTACTTTCCTTAGAAGCCTAGCATATTAGATGCACCCCAGCCCTATAGAGAACGTGGTGCACACCTCCAGTATAATTGCGCCAGCCGGTCGCTGGAGGCTCTATGAAGGTCCGCCTCTCGTTTCTGCTTCCTCTGCTCGTTCTGCTGACAACTCAAGCGATAGCGAAAAACAAGGACAAGTCCACACTGCCGGAATACGTTTTGCGGGCGCAGACGGTTTTGGTGGTCATCGACCCCGACGCCGGGGAACCTCTGGATCAACCTAACGCCAATGCGACCGCCCGCGACAACGTCGAAAAGGCACTCCTGGAGTGGGGCCGCTTCAGGCTGGCGCTCGATGGTCAAGAATCTGATCTGATCATGGTCGTGCGCACGGGCAACGGCAAGGCCATGCAGCCAACGATTCGAGGCGGGCCGATCGATCAGCGCCCCGGAATCGGGCAGAGCACGGACAGCAGCATCCGCATTGGCGGACAACATGGACAGCCGCCTCCGCTGACCGATCCTTCCACCGATCCGCAACCAAATCAGGGGCCTCACATGAGCAACGAAGTTGGGCCTTCGGAAGACTCTTTTGCGGTCTACCGCGGCGGCGTGGCAAATCCTCTGGACTCATCTGCCGTGTGGCGCTACAACGCCAAAGACTGCTTGCAGGCGCCCAAGGTCGCCGCCGTGGAGGAATTTCGCAAAGCTCTCGCAAAAGCAGAGAAGCCCCAGCAATCCAAGAAACCCTAGCCTCCCTTTCTGACGGCTTTTTCTCAGCGCTCGGTCTCGCGCTTCACGAGGATTGACGAGGAATACTGCGTCCCGAGCCGCTTTTCGTGTATATTCCCCACGACCCATGCCCACCTTCTACGACCGTTTTGTGGAATGCGCCCAGCGCTGGCCGAACAACGTCGCCCTGGAATTGCAGCGTCACGATCACATCGAAACTTGCACTTACGCCGAACTTCACCGCATGGCCGAGTCGGTGGGCCGATGGATCACGGAAAAAGGCTTTGCCCGCGGGTCGCGGCTAGCCATCCTGGCAGACAATCATCCGCGCTGGGTCGCCACTTATCTTGGAATCATTGCGTCCGGTTGCGCCGTGGTGCCGCTCGATACGGCGCTCCATGACGATCAAGTCACCAAGCTGTTGAAGGATAGCGGCGCATCGGTCGTTTTCTGCGACGTGAAGCACGCTCCAGTGGCGCACCCCGCCGCGGCCGAACACAAGCTAGGCATGGTCCTGATGGATCCAGATCGGATAGGGAGCCATACCATTCAGGAAAAGTGGTTGGCGGATCTTCCAGCGATCTTCCAGACGGGTCCCGGCCAGTTCAAGCCGGTAGCGGCGCAGAACGACGATCTGGCTTCGCTGCTCTACACTTCCGGCACCACCGCCGATCCGAAGGGCGTGATGCTGACTCATGCCAATTTTCTGGGCGAGGTGGAGGCTGTCTTCAACTGGGTTGAGCTTGGCCCGAGCGATGCGCTGCTGGGCGTGTTGCCCCTGTTTCACGTGCTCGCGCAAATGGCTAATCTGCTGCTGCCTCTGGTAAAGGGATCGCGCGTCGTCTACCTGGAGACGCTCAATACCACCGAACTGCTGCGAGCGCTCACCGAGCGCAACATCACGGCGTTTGCCGTAGTTCCGCAGTTTTTTTATCTGATTCACGAGCGCTTGACCCAGGAAATTGCAAAGCGCGGAGCGATTACACAGAAAGTGTTTTCCGGCTTGCTCGCCGTGAACCGCACTCTGCGCAAGGTTGGAATCAACGCCGGGCGAATCTTGTTTCGCAAAGTTCATGACACGCTAGGCCCGAAGATGCGATACCTCGTTACCGGAGGATCGCGCTTCGATCCCGCCATAGCCCGCGCATTCCACGATCTGGGAATCGACGTGCTGCAGGCCTACGGCTTAACCGAAACCACGGCAGCGGTCTATGCCAATGCGCCCCACGATAACGAGATTGGCTCGGTGGGGAAAGCCTTGAAAGGCGTCGAGGGCAAGATTGTCGATCCGCAGCCGCAAGAGGAAGGGCCGCCGGTCGGCGAAGTCGCGCTGCGCGGCGCAGTCGTGATGAAAGGATATTGGAATCGTCCCGACGCTACGGCAGCCGTGTTGCGCGAGGGCTGGTTTCTGACTGGCGACCTTGGCTATTTCGATTCGCACGGCCATCTCTTTCTCACTGGGCGAAAGAAAGAAGTCATCGTTCTCAGCAATGGAAAAAATGTGTATCCGGAAGAGATCGAGACGCACTATCTGAAGTCGCCGTTCATCAAGGAAATCGCGGTGATGGGCCTCGAAGGCAAGCCGGGCGAGGGCGGAGATCGCCTGCATGCGGTGATCGTTCCGAATTTCGACGAGCTGCGGCAGCGCAAGATCGTCAATGCGAAAGAAGTCATCCGCTTCGACATTGAGAGCCTGTCGCCGCAGATCGCTTCCACCAAGCGCATCGGCAGTTACGAAATCTGGCAAGAGGATCTGCCTCGCACCACCACTCGCAAGATCAAGCGATTCGAAGTCGAAAAGCGGGTGCGCGCGAACCAGGCAAAGAAACTCGATGACGATTCCGATCTTCCGGCGGAAAAGCCTCTCACCAGCGAAGAGACCGAATGGCTCAACCAACCGGACGTGCAGCGCGGGCTCACAATCGTGCGCGAATCCGCGCGTTCCGCTCCGCCAACCCTGCGGCCGACGCTGAATCTGGAACTCGATCTCGGCCTCGACTCCATGCAGCGAGTCGAGGTGCTGAGCCATCTGGAGGAGGAACTGGGCGGCAATGTCGACGAGTCGCAACTGACCAATATCTATACCGTCCGCGATCTGATCGACGCCGTTTTGCAGAGCGCGGCCACTGGAGCGCGACCAGGAACCCGCGCGGTATTTGCCGGATGGAAGGCGATCCTCGCAGAAGATCCCGACGACCCGGACGTCCTCGCCTTACTTCATCCCAATCGCTGGAACGACGGGTTCTGGTTTTTCGTCACTCGCATCATGCAGGTCATCGCCCTCGATCGCTTCCAACTCAAGGTCGAAGGCCTTGAGAAGCTTCCCAGGAACGGTGCTTACATTCTCAGTTCGAACCACCAGAGTTATCTGGATCCTTTGATCCTGGCGAGCGTGCTTCCGCCGGAGGTCTTCTACCGAACTTTCGCCGTAGGTACAAGCGAAATTTTTGGCAAGGGATTGATGCGGCGCCTGGCGCGATCAATCAAAGTTATCGTGCTCGACCCGGACGCGAATCTGATACCCGCGATGCGGGCCGGCGCCTTTGGGCTAAGGCATGGGCTAGTGCTGATTCTCTATCCCGAAGGCGAGCGCTCGATTGACGGCGAGCCCAAAGTTTTCAAGAAGGGTGCAGCCATTCTGTCGGTTCACCTGCAAGTGCCGATTGTGCCGGTGGCGATCGACGGCTTTCACGACGCCTGGCCGCGAAACAAAGCGTTCCAGAAATTTGCGCCGCTGAAGATGATGTTTGGAGATCCGATCATGCCCCCGCCGGAATCCTCTGCTTCGGAAGAAACGTACGAACAACTGACCACGGATTTGAAAGCGAAGATTGTGGCGATGTGGGGAAAGCTGCGCGGGCGCTGATGATCCATCAGTTCAAGCTTTGGCGGCAGCGGCATTCCCGGCAAAGGTATCGGCAAAAGCATGGACGATCATCGAGTCATAGCGCCCCTCGGCCCTCTTGAGCACTTCCTGTGCTGCCTGCGTGGGAGACATCTTGGTTCCACGGTGGCCGCTGATCAGCGCTTCGTATTCTTCCGCGAGCACCAGAATTTGCACTTCAAAAGAAGCGTCGTCCGGCTTGCCGCCGGTTTGCCGGAACTGCCGCTCTTCCAGGAAAATCGGGATCGAACGCCGCAACGAACCCCTCGTAGCGCTGCCCTTGGAAAAAGTCTGGTTCAGATTTTGCCGTCCCTGGCGTAAGTCCTCCTGCGAAACCTGAGCGGCTTTGCAGAGAACTTCGTTCGTGATCCCCAATTCCTTCATGTTAAACAGCAGCGCGGCTGTCCGGATGTCTTCCACACTGCCGGTGTCGAGGCCCACGCCTTCAGCTACTTTTGTGGCACACATCGAAATGCGGTAAGCGTGTGAATCGCTGTATTTCTGGTTGGCCAGAAAGTTCTGCAGGATCGTCAGCATTCCGTCGTAGCCCTCTTCCATTTCCAGCAGCGTCTTCTGGTTCTTTTCGTACAGCGTTCCGGTCGCGTAGCCCGCGACCATCAGCACACCGCCCCAAACGGCAAGATCGAGCCATTTTGCAAACGGCAACTCAACGCGACGAGTGAACAACGCCGGATTCAGCGACGCCATAGCAACCACTAGGACGACACTGGCAAACGCAGTCAGTGTCGCATGGCGCCGGCCGAGATGATACGCGGAGAAAAGTGTCGGCAGGAAATAGAAGACGAGGGCCATGCGCTGCGATGCGACGAGAAAATTCAAGATCGCTGCGATCAGCACCAGAAACAGCAACAACCACAGCTCCGGATTGATTTTGCGCACCGCTCCTCCGCCAGAACAGGGCGCCGGACTCGAATCGTCCGGCGTTTCCCGCTCCTACTATTTTCAAGTCTCGGTTCGGAAAATCCCAAGTTACTGAGGTAATTGCAGCGGCTGGCGGCAAGACGCCTACTTGGCGCGAGGATGCGTCTGATCGTAGACCTCAAGGACATGCTTCATAGAAAGTTGCGTGTAACGCTGCGTCGTGGCCAGGCGTTCGTGGCCGAGCAATTCCTGAATCGCGCGTAAATCGGCGCCTTCTTCGAGCAGGTGCGTGCCGAACGCGTGGCGCAAGGTGTGAGGATGCACGTCAGGCGAGAGTCCTTTGGCGACAGCGATTTTCTTGATAATGCGGCCTACGCTGCGAGTCGTGAGGCGACCGCCGCGCCGGTTAATGAGCAGCGCTCCATTGTTCTTGCGGCACTCGGCCAGTAGTGCCTGACGCGCCGGCAGATAGCCCGCGAAAGCGCTTTTCACCGAGGCGCCGAACGGCACATAGCGCTCCTTTTTCCCTTTTCCGCGAATGAGGATGGCCTCCGCGCTCAACCGGATGTCGTCGAGATTGATTCCGGTGAGTTCGGAATTGCGGATCCCACATCCGTAGAGCAGTTCGAGCATCAGGCGGTCGCGCCCGGGAAATGCGGCTATCTCCGGCATCTGTCCGTCGAGCACGGAATTCATCTCTTCGATCGTCGGAACCCGCGGAAGTTTCTTGGGGAGCTTCGGAGTCGCGACGAGCTTGGCCGGATTCTGCTCGACCACGCCCTCCCGCGCCAACCAGCGGTAGAGCGATCGTACGGCGGCCAGAGATCGCGCCACGGAAGTCTTGCTTAGCCCTTTTTCGTAGAGACTCGAAAGAAATCCGCGAACGGCGATGTGATCGATCTGTTTCCATCCGCGCGAACCGGCGTATGCTGTGAAGTTTTCGAGATCGCCGCTGTACGCTTTGATGGTGTGAGGCGAGGCATTGCGCTCGCGCAGATGCCGCAGGAAATCCTCAACTGCTCTGCCGACGATGGTGTTGGCCGTGCTCATGCGTTATCTCGGCTTCGCCCGCGGATGATGCTTCTGATAGACGCTGCGCAAACGGTCGAGCGCCAGATGCGTATAGATCTGTGTGGTGGAAATATCCGCGTGTCCGAGGATGGTCTGCACCGTGCGCAAGTCCGCCCCGTTTTCCACCATATGCGTCGCGCAGGAATGCCGCAGCATGTGAGGAGACGCGTGCCGCCCCGAGGCCACCGATGCTTGGCCAACCATCTGCCAAATCCGCTGGCGCGTCAGTTTGCGTCCGCCTCGTGCGATGAAAAGAAATGGAGAATTCCTCGCCGAATTCTGGACCAGTCCGCCCTTTTTAGATTTCACTGGTCGCATTGCGGCAAGCACCGGGCGGCCATCGGCGAGGTATTCCGACAGCGCATCCTGCGCAGGCTTGCCCAACGGCACAATGCGTTCCTTGTCACCCTTTCCGCGCACCAGCATGTAGCCGGATTCTAGTTTCAGATCTTCCAGAGTTGCGGTAACCAACTCGGAGACGCGCAGAGCACCGGCATATAGCAATTCCAGCATGGCGCGATCGCGGGCCGCCAGCACAGCAGCATCTTTCGTGGCGCGATGGTGAGTCGATAGCAAGGCACCCGGGGCAGCCAGCGTGACCTCGACCTCATCCCGCGCTAGCGATTTCGGCAAAACTTTCCACTGTCTAGGCGACTCAATGTCGAGGGTAGGATCATGATCGATCTTGTCGTCGAGCAGCAGATAACGGTACAGGTGCCGCAATGCCGAAAGCTTCCGGCCCACGCTGCGCCCGTCCACCCGATTCGAAAAAAGCTGCTGCAGGAATTCGCGGACATCGCTGCGCCGGGCGCTTAGAAGCTGCCGCTTTCCTTTTTCCAGAAACTCCGCGAACTGAAGAATATCCGTGGAATAGGCTCGAATGGAAAGTTGCCCCAGGCCTTTCTCGATCCGGAGATAGTCGAGAAATCCAGACAGCACCTGCGAATTGGGAATGGTTGCCACGGGAGAAGTATGCGCGTTATCGGACTTTCGGAAAAGTGATGACGCGGGTGCGAACCTGACCGGCTTCGATGCTAGATTCAAATCCGTTGCAGATCGCGCAGCAATTCCACCGCATAGAGCGCACCCTCGGGTGTTTCCTCATGCTTGAAATAGGCGAAGACGTCGAGGCCGCCGGCAAGATGCTGCCCGATGCGCTCGATCATCGACTTCCGCTCGCGGCCCGTGTAGCTTGGCTTGCGGAATCGATAATAGACAAACTTGCCAGTTGCGAGGTCGGGCGTGGTCATGGTTTCGGTTTCCGCCACGCACAGAGCCGCATTGCTCGCCTTCAGCAGATCCCAGGTTGCATCCGTGAACCAGGATTCATGCCGGAATTCAAACGCCGCCGGCACAGACCGCGGCAACATGGCCATAAAATCCTTAAGCAAGCCCGCGTCGGCCTTCAGGTTGGGTGGAAGCTGAAATAAGACGGGGCCAAGCTTGCCGGCGGCCGCAAGCGGCTCAATCGTCGCCAGAAATCGCGGCACAAAATCTTCCGTACCTTTCAGCCGCTTGATGTGCGTGATGACCTGGTGCGCCTTGATGCCAAACCGAAAGTGTGCGGGCGTTTGCTGCAGCCAGTTCTGGATCGTCGACTCTTTCACCAACTGCCGGAAAGTGAAATTGACTTCGACGGTGTTCAGTTGAATCGCGTAATGAGCCAGGAATTTCTTCTGCGCCAGCTTATCCGGGTAAAACTCAGGCTTCCAACTTGGATAGGCCCAGCCCGAAGTTCCTGCGAAAATTTGCGGCATGTGATCGGGTTCCGTTTCGAACGGATCGAGCGGGATTATACCTTCCTCTCCTTGTTTCGCGCCGCACTCCGCTTTGCGGGCGCCCTGGGGCTCGCCTTCCGGCGCGAAGGCTTTTCCTCGGCTTGCGCGGCGATCTCGACTGGCGGCGATTCGATTTTCCCCGCAGAGGCCGCAGTCTTCAAATCGGGCAGCTTCTGCTTCAATTTCAGCACGGGTTCGAACAGATCGCCCCGCTTTTCAAAACGTGCAACAACCTGCGCCGCTTCGAACACCAGCAGGTTCGCATCTTTTTTCTTGAGCGCGCGCTCGACCTCGTCCCACGTCACGGGAGTCGAAACCGTGGGGTGTTCCCGCGCCCGCAATGAATATACCGCGATGGTGGTTTTGTGCTCATCATTCTGGCTCCAATCCACGAACACCTTGCCGCCGCGGATTTTTTTCTTCATATCCGAAACTACGTGCTCGGGATGATCGTGTTCCAGCAACTGCGCCAGTGCGTGCGAAAAAAGCTTGGTCGCATCGAAGGTCGTCGGCGTGTTGAGCGGAACATAAATCTGCAGTCCCTTGGAGCCCGAAGTTTTCGGAAAGCTCTGCAACCCAAAGTGCTCGAAAATCTCGCGCAGCCACAACCCAACCTGGCAGCATTGCACAATATTGGCCGGGGGGCCGGGATCGAGATCGAAAACCATTTCGGTGGGACATTGAATGTCGCTGGCTAAAGCAAGAGACGGATGCAATTCGAGCGCGGCCAAATTCGCCAGCCACACCAGCGTGGCCAGATCGTCTGCCAAAACATAATGAACCGTGCGCCGATTACTCCCGCTCCAGATGGGCGCCGTCTTTACCCAAGCAGGCTTGTGCATGGGAGCGTTTTTCTCGAAGAACGGCTCAGCGTCCACGCCGTCGGGATAGCGTTTGCGCGTCAGCGCTCGTCCGGCCAAATGTGGCAGGATCGCCGGCGCGATCCGCACGTAGTAATCGATCACATCTTTTTTCGTGAAGCCGGTGGCCGGATAGAGCACCTTTTCGAGGTTCGACAGCTTGAGATCTTTACCTTGAATTTCGACGGTTGAGTCAGTCACGCGGTCTCCGTCTGGTCATTGTGTCTGAAATCCGGTTCGTCACAGAATACAGCGTTCATCCTATCTTGAGGCCGCGGGCGGTTTGACAATCTCCCGCCTGCCCACGTAATTTCAAACTTCTGCCCTGCTGGCCCGTCCAAACTATGTTCTGGCACACAGATCCGTGCAGCCCTGGGAGGTCCGATGAAATACCGCACTTGGCAAGTTGCCTGTCTTGTACTGCTTGTTTCGGCCATTGCCCTTGGTCAAGATGTCGCCTCATTCGAAAAGCGGGTGACCGTCAAAAACCTTCCCAACGGGCTGACGCTGCTGATTTGCGAGCGCCCCGAGGCTCCCGTGTTCTCGTTCTTTACGCTGGTGGACGCCGGTTCGGCACAAGATCCGATGCGCGAGACCGGCCTGGCCCACATGTTCGAGCACATGGCCTTTAAGGGCACCGACACGATTGGCACCACGGATTATGCCGCCGAAAAACCCGCGCTGGCCAAGGTCGAAGTCGCGTACGCGGCTTATATCGCGGAACGGGACAAGCGCGTGGGCCAGGATCCGGCCAAGCTGAAGCAACTCGAAAAAGCCTGGAAAGACGCCACCGCCGCTGCCAACAAATACGTCAAGCCCAACGAGTTCGGCAAAATTGTCGAGCAGAATGGCGGCGAGGACTTGAACGCATTCACCAGCTATGACGAAACCGGATATCACTACTCGCTTCCGGAAAATCGTCTGGAACTGTGGGCGTATCTGGAATCGGAACGATTTCTGCATCCCGTAATGCGCGAGTTTTACAAGGAGCGCAATGTCGTCATCGAAGAACGCCGCATGCGCACCGACAGCAATCCGTTCGGCAGACTGTTGGAACAGTTCACGGAAGAAGCCTTTGCCGCGCATCCTTATCATCGTCCTACCATTGGCTGGATGTCGGATCTAAATCATTTCTCGGCCACCGATGCGCAGAAATTCTTTGACACCTATTACGTCCCCTCGAACATGGTGGTAGCGGTGGCCGGCGACATCAAAGTTGCCCAGGCCCTGCCCATTCTCGAGAAGTATTTCGGACGCCTGCCCGCGCACCCGCATCCAGACGAGACGACTACGACCGAGCCGCCGCAGAACTCCGAGCGCAGAGTCGTTCTGCTGGAATCGTCTCAGCCGATTTACATCGAGGGCTACCACCGGCCTGACTATCGCAGCAAAGATGATGCCGTCTTCGACGCCATTTCCGATCTCATGTCGGAGGGCCGCACCTCGCGCCTCTATCGCTCTCTGGTGCGCGATAAAAGAATTGCCTCGTTCTCCGAAGGACTCACCGGATATCCCGGCATCAAGTATCCGCACCTTTTCGCATTCATCGCCGTCCCGCTGCCCGGCCATAAGCCGGAAGAGATGGCTACTGCCATCCATGAGGAGATCGATCGGCTGAAGAAAGAAGACATCAGCGACGACGAACTGAAGATGATCAAGACTCGAAGCAAAGCCAATCTGATTCGCGGCCTGGCCGACAACGAGGGACTCGCCACGGAGTTGGCAACCTACCAAACTCGCTACGGCGACTGGCGCGAGTTGTTCCGCTCCGTCGATCGCATCGATCAGGTGACGAAAGCCGACATCCGCCGTGTGGCCAACGAAGTCTTCACCGACACCAATCGCACGGTGGGGATCATCGAGAACTCCGGCGGCGGAGGCGGGCACGGAGCCGAACAGGGCTCAGGTGGTTCAGCGGAACAGGGAGGTGGCCAATGAAACGGACTCTTCTGGCTGTGGTGATGGCCGTCTTCGCGCTGCTCGCAGCACTGCCGAAATCGGCCGCTCAAGTGGAAAGCTGGAAACAGATTCCGATTCCCAAGCTGCCCAATTTCCAGCCGCAACAGCCCAAGCGGATTCAACTCTCCAACGGCATGGTGATCTTTCTGCAGGAAGATCACGAACTGCCGCTGATTGACGGAACAGTGCGCATTCGCGGCGGTTCGGTCAATGAACCCGCCGATAAAGTTGGATTAGTCGATATTTACGGAGAAGTCTGGCGCACCGGCGGCACGAAATCGCAAACCGGAGATCAACTCGACGACTTCCTCGAAGTGCGCGCCGCCAAAGTGGAAACCGGCGGTGGCCCCGATTCGACGACGATCAGTTTCTCTTGTCTGAAGGGCGATCTCGACGATGTCTTCAAAGCATTTGTCGACGTTCTTCAGAATCCCGAGTTCCGCGCTGACAAGATCGACATCGCGCAAAAGGGAGAGAACGACTCCATCTCTCGTCGCAACGATGAAGTCAGTGAGATTGCGCATCGCGAAGCCATCAAACTGGCCTACGGCGCGGACAATCCTTACGCCCGCGTTCCCGAATATGCAACCGTTGCCGCCGTGACTCGCCAGGACCTGATTGACTGGCACGGCAAGTACGTTCACCCGAACAACATCATTCTCGGCATCAGCGGAGATTTCGATTCCGCGGCGATGGAATCCAGGCTACGCGCGGCGTTCGACTCCTGGCCCAAGGGCCCTGATCTTCCCAAGAACGATATTCAATACCATCCGGCCAAACCCGGCTATTACCTCATCCCCAAAGCGGATGTGAACCAGAGCAACATCCGCATGGTTGCCATGGGGACGACCCGCGACAATCCTGACTACTACGCCATCAGCGTTTTCAACGAAGCCTTCGGCGGGGGATTCTCATCGCGTCTGTTCAACGATATCCGCACCAAGCGCGGCCTGGCGTACGGCGTTGGCGGAGGCATTGGCACGAACTTCGGGCATCCCGGCATTCTGCAGATTTCGATCGGAACAAAAAGCCAGAGCACCATCGAATCCATCCAAGCCACGGCTGAGGACATCGATAATCTCGCCACTCAGCCCATCACCGACGACGAGATTCAACGCGCCAAAGACTCCATCCTCAACGCGTTCATTTTCCGGCTCGACTCGCCCGACAAAATACTCGGCGAGCGCATGGCGTATGAGTATTACGGATATCCTCCCGACTGGCTGGATAAGTACCAGGCCGAGGTGAAGAAAGTTACCGCCGCGGACGTGAATCGGGTGGCAGCCAAATATCTACACAAGAATCAGCTGGCCGTACTGGTAGTCGGCGATACCAAGGACTTCGACAAGCCGCTATCCTCGCTCGGTCCGGTCAAAGACATCGACATCACGATCCCCGCGCCGCCCGAAACGAAAGACAAGTCTTCCCCCGCAGCGTCGAATCCCGAGGGCAAAGCTCTCGCAGCCAAGGTTGCAACTGCCATGGGAGGCTTGCCCAAACTGCAGTCGATCAAAACCATGCGCGTGAGCATGACGCAGAACGAATCGGGCGGACAGCCAGCGCAAATCGAGGCGATGTTTGCATTTCCAGACAGCATGCACATCGACGTACAAATGCCGCAGGGCGGGATGGGTCAGGGAACTCTCACGATTGTGGCTTCTCCCAACGCGGCGTTCATGTCGATGCCCGGGATGGGCTCACGCAGCATGCCTCCCGATCAGAAAGCCGAGATGCTGTCACAGCTTCACCACGATCTTGTCTATGTCGCGCAGCACGCAGACGATCCGAGTTTTAATTTCGCGGCTGCGGGAACAGAAAAGATCGGCGATGTGGATGCGGCCATTCTCGACATCGGCGGCGCCGTTCCCTGGGTACGCTGGTATATCGATCAAAAAACCGGGTACGTTCTGCGCGAAAAATATAAGGGCGTAGGGCAAGCCGGACCGTTTGATGGCGAGAGCGATCTTTCCGACTGGCGCGCTTCCGACGGCCTGACGATGCCCTACAAGCACGAGAACAAGCAGAACGGAGAGCAGACCAGCTCCGCCGAGTTCAAGAAAATAGAACTCAATCCGCAACTCGATCCCAAGCTATTTGAAAAGCCCGCGGAAGCTCCGGCAGAAAAGCAGTGAGGACGATAGAGCCTAACGAATAGTTTTGGGAAGGGCACGGCTTTCAGCCGTGCCGCTACCGATCGGGAAAACACGGGCTTTAGCCCCTGAGGGCATCGCATCTTCCTTAGAAAACCAGACCGGATCGCGACGTCTCTAAAATACTCCGCCATGGCTGCGAATTGACTTGGCACATCCGGCCGGTAGACCGGAATGCCCACATTCGAGTTCGCTGCCTTAGTGATTCCTCAACTTGACAGAGTGCTCCCAATGCGCTTATTGTAAGCGAACAAAAGGCGAATCTATATGTCTTCCCTGCCCTTGCTTCCCCATCCCGCCAAGCCCCAACTCGTCGGCATCGCCCGTCTGGCGTCCGAAGGCGAGTCCATGCGCGAGGGCCACAACGTGGAGTATTTCACGCTGCCCACGAAGTCGCTGCTGAATCGCTGCGTCAGCAACCGCGCCATGCCATTCACGTGGACGATCAATCCTTATCGCGGCTGCGAGTTCGGATGCCGTTACTGCTATGCCCGCTACACTCACGAATTCATGGAGATGCGCGATGGCATGGAGTTCGAGCAGAAAATCTATGTGAAGCAGCACGCCGCCGCGTTGTTGCATCATGAACTGCACCGGGTGAAGCCGCACGAGGCCATCGCTCTGGGCACGGCCACCGATCCCTACCAGCCGGCCGAGCGCCGTTATGAAATCACCCGCGCAATTCTGGAGGAATTCGCGCGGCATCGCGGCTTTGAACTGGGAATCGTCAGCAAATCCAATCTGATGGTTCGCGATCTCGACCTGCTGCGGCAAGTCGCGCAATCGAACCAGCTCTCGGTGCACATTACGATCACGACCTTGAACACCGATCTGGCAAGGATTCTTGAGCCGCGGGCTCCGCGTCCCGATCTTCGGCTCGACGCGGTTCGAACTCTCGCTCAGGCCGGATTGCGCGTCGGAATCAGCTGTTCGCCGGTGATCCCTGGGATTACGGACTCGCCCAAGGATCTCGAGGCTCTGATTGAAGCTGCCGCCGCATCCGGCGCGGATTATGTTTTCGCCAATCCACTGTTCCTGAAGCCATGTTCGGCGGCAATCTTTCTTCCCTTCCTCGAACAGAACTTCCCTCACCTGGTGGAAAACTATCGACAGCGTTATCAGGATCGCGCCTTTCTGCCTCCCGCGTACGCCAAGCGGCTTTCGCAACTGATCCATCGGCTGCGGGAGAAATACAAGCTCACGCGCGCCGATCGGAGACAGCGTTCGGCATTCGCAACCAAGTGGCCGGCGCAGTCCTTCGATGAACAATTGAGTCTGTTCTAAAGGTTTGCGCGCCCGCCAGCTTCGCCTGCGCGACGTCGAGGGAACATACTCTATAATTTCTCCTGAAAGAGATGGCCACTCCTCCCACCGCGCAACCGGCCGCACAGCCTCTGACCTTCAGCATGCGGCTAAAGAATTTCTGGCGCCGCGTCACCGAAGGTTTGGAAGTCAGCCAACTCTGGTCGCAGTTCGAAACCGAAGCGCGTGCCAGTTACCGCTTGTACTCAAAAGATGTTGCGTCGAAAACCCCGGAGGGGTTAACCAATCGCGGCCGCCGTCTGCATGTCATCAAAGAATTCTTCTGGGCGGTATTTGAGAAGCTGTCGCCCGCACGGCGAGTCTTGCTGCTGCTGGCGCTGATCCTGCTCGTGATCCCTCAGGGCGGATTCGAAACGAGCGGCGGAAAAGTCTATGCCGTTGAATTCGACACCCACTTCTGGGCAGCTCTTTTGTTGCTGCTGCTGCTGATTCTTGAGATTGCCGATCGCGTGGTGATGAAGCGCGACTTGCAGATCGCGCGCGAGATTCAAACATGGCTGCTTCCCGGAGCCGCGCCGCAAATTCCTGGCTTGGCGATTGCCTACATCACCCGTCCCGCCAACACCGTCGCCGGGGATTACTACGACGTTTTTCCTCGTCCGGGCCGAACGAACGAAGAGAACCGGGTCGTGCTCGCGGTGGCCGATGTTGCCGGTAAAAGCATTCCGGCCGCTATGCTCATGGCGACTTTCCAGGCAAGTCTGAAGACTCTATCGACGGCTCAGGTAGCACTGCCGGAGTTGGCCTCAAATATGAATCGCTACGCCTGCAGCAATAGCCAGGGCGGATTGCGTTTCACCACGGCGTTTCTGGCCGAGTATGACCCGGTTCGGCGCACTGTCGACTACATCAACGCGGGCCACAATAATCCCATCCTGCGGCGAGCCAGCGGACAAATCGAGCGACTGGATATCGGCGGTTTGCCCTTCGGCATTATGCCCGAAGTCAAGTATGAGTCAGGCAAGGTGACCCTGGCTCCGGGAGACTGGCTCATCATCTTCACCGACGGTCTGGTCGAAGCGGAGAACGCTCGCCAGGAAGAATATGGAGAAACGCGCCTGCTCGCTGCGCTCGAACGAAGCAAATCCGTCGAACCTCGTGAACTGCTCCAGCAGTTGATGGCGGAAGTCGACCTGTTCGTCGGCAATACGCCCCAGCATGATGATGTCACGTGCATGCTGTTGAAGTCGGAGTAGGAGCAGCGCCCGTCATCCGAGCGACCACCTAAGGCGGGAATTTTGAGTGCTAAGGCCTGCTTTGAACAAGTGAGAGTGCTATCTTGAGAGCGAGGTCGAACACAGAAACGGGGGGTATTGGACGTTATTCATGTCTCATTGGGACTCAC
This sequence comes from uncultured Acidobacteriota bacterium, assembly GCA_963763795.1. Lineage (GTDB taxonomy): Bacteria > Acidobacteriota > Terriglobia > Terriglobales > Acidobacteriaceae > Sulfotelmatobacter. The sequence continues at coordinate 348,893 of CAVXPP010000002.1, forward strand.
AATTGCCGCCGTCTAGCCTCTTAATACTTGGGATCATCTCATTTTGCGCGGCTGTGGTTTGGACGTGCATCGGAAAAGCGAGGACTCGCTTCCATGGTTGGGTCTACCGCGCCCAAGAACCGCTTGTATTTTGGTTGGTCGTCGCAACGTATTACCTCGGGGCTTTTCTTTTTGTTGGGCTCTATCTGTACGAGAGTCCATGAACCGTGAATTCGCTGGCGAAAAATCCCCACAGCACTCAAAATGCCCCGACACTTGCATTGCTCAGTCTCTTGCGGCGGTGGGGGCTCGGCCCATCTCTAGCCTTCTTTCTCGCTTTCATCGGCGATTCCGATTTTTGACAGCCGGTAGCGCAGGGCGTTGCGTGAAAGGCCTAGCAGCCGCGCGGCCTGGCTCTTGTTGCCGTTCGCTCGCCGCAAGGCCTCCTGCACCATCTCATCTTCCCACTGCTCGAGCGTCATGCCATCGGGGAGGAATCCTGGCGCTCCGTTGCCTGCCTTGCTGGGCCGCAGATCGAGATGTATGTCGGCCTCTTCGAGCGTTGGTCCCTTCGACAGGGCGCAAGCGCGTTCAACAATGTTCTGCAATTCGCGGACGTTTCCCGGCCAGTGATAGTTCACCATGATCTGCATCGCCTGCGGGGCAAGGCCTTCAATCTGCTTGCCCGATTCTCCTGCAAAACGCGATACGAACAGATTCACGAGATCCGGAATATCTTCCTTGCGCTCCCGCAACGGAGCGATGTCGATGGGAACAACGTTCAAACGGTAATAAAGATCCTCGCGAAATGTGCCTTGCTCCAACGCCTCGCGCAGATCGCGATTGGTCGCCGCAATGAGGCGGACATCGACTTTCACCGTCTTTGTTCCACCCAGCCGTTCGAACTCGCGCTCCTGCAACACACGCAACAGTTTCACCTGCGTGGCCGGAGGCACGTCGCCAATTTCGTCGAGAAATAGCGTTCCCTTATCAGCGAGCTCAAATTTTCCGGGCTTGCTGGCAACCGCTCCGGTGAACGCTCCTTTTTCGAAACCAAACAATTCACTTTCCAGCAAATTTTCCGGAATCGCTGTGGAGTTGATCTTTAAGAATGGACCCGAGGCGCGCCGCGACTTCTCGTGAATCGCGCGTGCGATTAAGTCCTTACCCACGCCGCTTTCTCCGCCAAGAAGAACGGTAGCATTCGTGGGCGCGACGCGTTCGACCGTCGCCAGCACCTCCTGCATCTTGGGGCTGCGAGCGACAACATTAGGATGCGAATAGCGTTTGCCCAGCGCCTCGCGCAGCGACCGATTCTCTTCCCGCAGATTGCGGACATCCAATTCTTTATGGATGACCATCCGCATTTCGGTGAGAGAAAACGGTTTCAGCACGTAATCGCTGGCCCCGGCCTTCATGGCCTCCACCGCAGTTTCCACGCTGCCAAATGCGGTCATCACGACGACGGGAAGCGCTGCGTTCTGGCGCTTGATAGTTTGCAGAAATTCCAAACCATTCATGCCGGGCAACTTCAGGTCGGTCAAAACCAGGTCAATGGGATTCTCGCGCAGCAACTTGAGACCGGCTTCCGCATCCTCTGCAGAAAACGTGGAAAACCCATCCTCGCCGAGATTCAACTCCAGCAAGCGGCGCATCTTGGCTTCGTCTTCAACAATCAGAATGGCCGGCATAAAAGATTATGGCTTCGCTCCGTTTCAAGAAATCACGAGATGGGCCTGACCGGCGGGAGTCGTCGCACTCACCGCCGGAAAAAAAATTACGAAGCAGGCGCCCGATCCTTGCCCATCCTCGCCGGCAGGCCGGTTTGCGCTTTCGACGCGAATGATGCCATGATGCCCGTCGACAATCTTGGAAACAATGGATAGCCCCAGCCCTACGCCCGACTTCTTGGTAGTCACAAACGGATTAAAAATTTGCTCCCGCAACTCCGGCGCAATCCCCGGCCCGGAATCCGCAATCCGTATCTCCAAGCCCTCGACCCCGGCAGCGTCCCGCGTATCATAGCGAGCCTGCTCAACGTTCACGCGCAAGCTGCCGCCTTTCGGGCTCATGGCATCATAAGCGTTCTGAATAATGTTCACGAACGCCTGCTCGCACAAGCTCTCGTCCATCGCAACCAGCGGCCGACTGGCTTGATAATTTTTTTCCACCCGGACCGGCGCGCCTTTCCAGAACTGTGCCACATTGTTCAATGCACGATCGAGCACTGTGGTGATATCGAGGGGCGTCAGATCAGCGTGCAGCGGACGCGCAAAATCGAGGAATCGCGTTACTAGTGCGCTTAACCGGTTGGTCTCGGTGGAAATGTATCCCGCCAGCTCGGTTGCCAGCGGGTTCGACTCTGCGAGCTTTTGCGTCAACATTTCCGCGGAACCTTTAATCACGCCCAGCGGATTGCGAATTTCATGCGCCAGTCCGGCGGAAAGCTGCCCCAGAGCAGCCAGCCGCTCGGAGCGGCGGGCCTCTGCTTGCGCGACTTCCAACCTGCGATTGGCTTCCGCCAGAGTCTCCGCCAAGGCCTGATAGCGCCGCGTCTGCCGTCGACTCTCCTGCACAAACCGGTTGACCACCATCGCCGCGAGAAAGAAAAACAGAATACGGACCGCCAACCGCCCGTAGTCATCGGCCGTAATCTCAAACTCCTGCAACGCGGGATAGAGATACGAACAGTACGCGGCCGATGCCAATGCCGTCCACGCCAGCGTGGCCCACGGCCCGAAATACTCTGCCGCAGTCACCGCCGGCAAAAAGTAAATGGGATAGTAATAACTGTTGATCGGAACTTCGCCGGTGTGGTCGACCAGCATCGTGGCCAGCGCGATCTTCATGAGAACCAGGTAAACCGCGCCCCGCTTCGGTATCTTCCCCAGCAGCCAGCTCTCGCCTATCTGGATAACTCCGAACGCCAGCAAGATGAGTTGTTTGTGAATCTCCCGAATCGGCGGGAGGAGTGCCAGCATGGCCAGCAGCGCCAGCCACACTACATCCATCCACATAATCGTTGGACGCCTGGCTTTGGTCATGGTCCGTTCTAAAGGTCCCCACAAAAGATTACGCCGGGAGGATCATTTCCGTCCCGGCGTCGTTATCTTTCGCTGGTCCCCACGCGCATCTTATGCGAACCCTATCATATTGCGGGCGGGCACCGTGAATGTCACTTCTTCGGAGGCTTCTCCTGCCTCGGTGGCGGCGCTGAATGCGATTGTGGTTTCGGCGCAGGCGGAGGCGCGGCCGGCCTTTGCTGGTGCCACTGATTGAACTTCTGTTCCTGCTGCTGTTCCTGCTCCGCAGTCCGCTGCTGTACCGGAGGGGTCGGCCGTACCAGCGGATGCGTTTCTGGCGGAGCGGCCGGCCTTTGCGGTTGCGTTTGCTCCTGCTGCGGGCGGAAGCCTTGATTGCTGGGCGGAGTACGATTCTCCGGCGGCTGCACATTCCGGTTCTCAGGCGGCGGATTGCCCTGCTGCTCGAACGTCCGCGGCTGCGTGTTCGGCATCTGACGGACTTGAACGTTGCCCGAGTTCGCAGTATTGCCTGAATTCGAAGTATTGCCGGGATTCGGCGCATTGGATGAATGGAATCCCGATTGGGCGGGCTCAGGCCGCGCGCCTTGATTTGGAGCCTGCGTAGCCGGCCGAGCCGGACCCGCCGGCCGCACCAGCGCTTGCTCGTTGAGATGTCCACCGGCTTGCGCCTGCCGCTGATCGATGGGCCGCGGCGGAGGCGGCGGCGTCCTCACCGCAACAACCGGACGGCTAATTACGGCTGCCGGAGGCCGCGCCGATATCGGCCGTCCAGCGCCGACAACGCTTGTGCGCACCGGCTCGACCGCTGCCACGCGGCTCACAGGTGCCGCTGCCAGTTCTCGTTGATCCACCCTCATCACGTTCTGCGCCACCGGACGGGCATCCACGAACGCTTCATGCGAGACGACCGTAACCCCGCCGTTCACGCGCTGATTCACATACGTGACGTTGTTGATCGTGGTGGTCTTGTTCACGATAACGGTGTTATAGACGTTGGTGACGCGAGTGACGCTCACCGTCGTGTTCGTAATATTCACGTTGTTCACGTACCCGCGGCTGACGTGATATCCGGGAACATAGACTTCCCCAGGAGCCAGCGGGAACCATCCCACTCCCACTCCACCGGAAAAATGAAAGCCCGGTCCGCCGCCGACAAAGGCCACCAGCGCCGGAGCCCACACGGGACGCACTACCACGGGTCCTGGAACCCAGAACCATCCGCTTTTGACGAACGCCCATCGGCCATAATGGAACGGCGCAAATCCCCAAGGCTCATCTTCCACCCAGGTCCAGCCCCATGGCCCAACGTAGGCCCAGTGTCCGAAGCGATACGGAGCCCATCCCACAGCAATCGCCCGCGGACGCCAGCACGGACCGTAGCCCGCAACGTAGCTCCAGTCGCCGTATTCATCGAGATCTTCGTATCCGGTCATCTCGCGCGAAACGTAGTTCGCCGAATCCGCACGATCTTCGCGGTCGTCGCGGTCGAACGCCCAGGCATCGAAATCATCGCGGTCGGGAATCTGGCCGAGATCGTAATCCAAGTGCTGCTCGTCGCCGGTAAGCGTGGCCGTTTGGTTGGCTACTACGTTGTAGGTAAATCCGCCGCCAGTAACGCGTCCGCGACCGTGCCAGACCGTAAGGATCGTCTGGCTTCCGTCTTCACTTACGTCCACGCGGTACTCGCCCGGCTGTTGCAAACTGAAGGCCAGATTCGGCGTGTCAACTTCATAGCTGTCGTCATCATCGACATGGCGAACACGCAGAATCAGCGAACCTTGCGCCAGCCGGATCTGTGTTGTGTGGTCGTCGAGTTCGAGAAAGGTGATTCCGGTTTTCGCTCCCAGACGAAGCGCCGCTGAGCCAACGTGGACTTCCGCTCGCGAGTTCTCGTCCGCCCATAGATCGTCGCCCGTCACCATGGGCCGGTTCGGAACCGCCGTGACCCAGTCGTCTTCTCCCGCGGGCCGGAAGGAAACAGAGCCCTGCGAAAAATTCAGCCGCCCAACCCGGGCCGGCGGATCTTGCCCCTGATCTTCATCGCCTTGATCTTGCGCTTTTGCCGTGTTAGAGAATTGCAGAACAACGAAGAGACAGCTTGCCAGCAGAACAGTCCAGACCCGAAGCGTACGTATTTTCATGACACCCGCCCCAAACAAGAAATTGAAATCGTGTGCACTAATTTTACGCGCATCTCCTTAAACACGATAGGACCACTTAAGTTTCCTCAGCTCGCAAACCCAGGTTCTACAAGGGGTTTCTAGGAGATGGAATCCGCCTATGACGGCGCAGTTCCAGGGTGCCTCCGCGATCTCTGCGAATCCTCGGCGGGCTGTGCGGTAAAGCTCTTTTTGGCTTAACCGCAGACATCAAAGGAAAAAGCGGTTGACGTTTTCGTACCAGCCCGGTCTAAATCAACGAAAAGCTATCAGCGGAGGTCTGCCCATGCCTCGCTTTGCCGGTACAATTCTAGTCGCTGCTCTTCTGGGATTTTCCGTCAACCTGTCGGCTCAAGAAATCTACCGCCTTCATGACCCTGATATGTTGGCGCGGCTTTCCTACAACACGTTGACCACTCAGATTTGCTTTGCGGTCACTCTCGACGGATCGTATCGCATAGTGCGATCCACCGAAGAAACGCTCGATGGTCCGCAACGTCTGCAAGGGAAGCTTTCGAAGAAGGAATTTCAGGAATTAGACGCACTACTCGACGCTCCCGGCTTCAAGGGGCTAGCGAGCAATCGTGCCGGACTGATTCGCCAGAACGCGGAGAACTTCGCAGCGGAGATTATGATTCCGAGCAGTAAAGGCGAGGCCGACGATCGAACGCAACGCCGGCAGTGGTTGAACGCGGATGGCGAGAGCCCGTTCCCGGCACCCATTGATAAGCTGGTCTTGTGGATGAAGAATTTCCAGCCAAAAAACGCAAGCTCGTTCACTTACGAGGAATTTCCGGACGTCTGCCCATCAATCGGTCTAAGCCTGGTGCAACCGTCGGTGGCGGCCAATCAACATCACTAGGATAGCGCGGGGCGCCATCACAGCAGCGCCCCACTGCAGTTCCGTCAGTTCTTCAGCGCCGGACGTTGGCAGGTGTCCACGATCTTCTTGGGGTCGATCGCATCCTTATCCACCTGTTCCTCAATGATCTTCCCATCTTTGCCGATCAGGAAGTTCACGCGGCGCGGTGCCTGATATTCGTCTTTATAGATTCCGTATTCGCGGGTAACTTTGCCGCCCCAGTCGCTCAGCAAAGGGAACGTCACTCCAATCTGGTCGGCGAAAGCTTTGTTCGAGAACGCGCTATCCATGCTCACACCCAGGACCTGGGTATCAGAAGCTTCCAGGGTTTTCAGATTCGCCTGGAAGTTCTTCATCTGCTGGGTTCAACCACCGGTGAACGCGAAAATGTAAAATGCGAGTACAACATTCTTCTTGCCGCGATAGTCGCTCAGTTTCATTTCTTTCAGATCGTTGCCGTCGAAATATTTGAGCGAGAAATCCGGAGCCATTTCGCCTACCTTGGGCATGCTCGAACTCTCCTTCTTGGACTGGGCGAGCGCTGGGGCGGTCGCAGCCAGTGCGCCAGCCAACAGACATCCCGCAGCCAACAGGGCTGAATACCTTTTTCTCATCTTGAACTCCCCCCACGGGAGTACTCCGCCAGCATACATTGCCTTTGGCTTTGCGGTAAACTGGGTACGCTACTCGGTACTCTGCCGCGCACCTTTCACGTTGCTCGAACCGAGCACAACACAGTACATTGCTGTCGAGGTTTTGCCGCGTGCCCGCGGCATTGGACCCGGATATGAGTCTAGCCACGCTGAATGACATCTTCTTCGCAGCGGTAGCGCGCAATCTCGACCGGATCATGCTCTACCGCGAGGCGGGAAAGTGGCTGCCGATATCCTCTTGCGAGTTCGGCCAACGCGTCGCCCGCACGGCTCACGCTCTGCATGCCTGGGGCATCCAGCCCGGCGATCGCATCGCCATCCTCAGCGAGAACCGGCCCGAGTGGCCGACCGCCGATATGGCCAGTCTCTTGCTCAAGGCAGTAACTGTTCCCCTCTACACCACGCTCACCCCGGAGCAAACCGCCTTCGTCCTCAGCGATGCCGGTTGCCGGATGATCTTTCTCTCCTCCGACCGTCAACTTCATAAAGTTCTTTCCATCCTTCCGCAGACCCGGATCGAAGAAATCATTGTGATGGACTCCATAGAGTTCAGCGGTGATCTGGCTCCGTTCGCGGACAGGTGCGTGACCATGGCCCAGATGACGGCGGCCGGCGCTCACGATCCGGTCTCAGGCGATCTAGGCGCGGAGCTCGAAGCTGCGGCTCGCGCGGTCACTCCCGACGATCTGGCGACCATCGTCTATACGTCCGGCACAACCGGTGCATCCAAGGGCGCCATGCTGACCCATGGCAACATCGCCTCGAATATTCAGTGCTCGCTGCTGGGATTTGATATGCGGCCGGGCCTGACCAGCATCTCGTTTTTGCCGCTCTGCCACATCACCGCGCGTCACGTTGATTTTGCGATGCTCTATCACGGAGTCACGCTGGCCTATTGTCCTTTCATCGAGCGACTTCCCGAAGTTCTGCAGGAAGTCCGGCCAACCGTCTTTGTCGCGGTTCCCCGCGTTTACGAAAAGATTTATGCCGAGGCCGAGCAGAAGGCAAAAGGATTCCCCAAGCGCGCCATCTTCGATTGGGCTCTCTCGGTCGGACGCAAATACAAGCCAGAAATCCTAGCCGGGAAAATTCCCACATCCGCCAGCTGGAAGCTTACCAATAAGCTAGTGTTCTCGAAAATCCGCGAAGGCATGGGCGGGCAAGTGGAAACGTTTATCTCCGGCGGTGCTCCGCTGGGACGCGAGATCGCCGAATGGTATGCCACCGTCGGCATCCGCATTCACGAAGGCTACGGCCTCACGGAGACTTCACCGGTCATCGCGTTGAATACGCCCATCAATCACCGCATCGGTACCGTAGGCAAGGCTCTGCCCAATCTTGAAGTCCGCATTGCGGAAGACGGCGAAATCCTGGTGCGCGGCCCGTCCGTGTTCAAAGGCTACTGGAACCGCCCGGAAGAGACCAAAGCCGCGCTCTCGGATGGCTGGTTCAAGACGGGCGACATCGGCAACATCGATGCCGGTGGATATCTTTCAGTCACCGACCGCAAAAAAGATCTCATCAAGACTTCGGGCGGGAAGTTCATCGCGCCGCAGCCCATCGAGAACTCGCTCAAGCTCAATTCTCTAGTGGGTGTTCCTGCGATCCTGGGCGATCGTCGCAAATTCGCCGCCGTCATTGTGTCCCCGAATTTCATAGCGCTGGAACAATGGGCGCGTGCCAATAACATCCCGTTTTCTTCGCGGCAAGAACTGGTCGCAAATCCAAAAGTCCAGAGTCTATATGAAGAAATTGTGGAAGGCGTCAACCAGAACCTGGCCCGCTTCGAAAAACTGAAGCGCGTCTTGCTGGTGGCCGACGAGTTCACCGCCGAGAACGGCGTCCTGACGCCCACTCTCAAGCTCAAGCGCCGCGTCATCGAGGAGCGTTATCGCCAGCGAATCGACGAACTCTACGCCCAAGCGGAAGCCGCGACGGTAACGTAGGCAGCTTCCCGAACGGCGCTGCGCGCCCGGACAGCCGAGGGCGGCTGTCCCCAGATTAAGGCACCGTATTAAGCACCGCCATGCTGAGCGGAGCCGTGAGGAGAGCGAAGCGATCCTCACGGTGAAGTCGAAGCATCCCTACCCTTTCCTCAGATGTTCGCCCGAACGCCCGCAAATTCACTACAATATCCTCATGTCGGACTCATTGATCATTGCCGGACGTTCCTTCCGCTCGCGGCTGATTGTTGGCACGGGAAAATACAAATCGTTTCAGGAAACGGCGCGCGCGCTCGAAGCCAGCGGCGCAGAGATGGTCACGGTCGCCGTGCGCCGCGTCAATCTGGATCGCAGCAAGGAGTCGTTGCTCGACTATATCGACGCCAAGAAATATTTCCTGCTCCCCAACACCGCCGGCTGTTACACCGCCGACGAGGCGATTCGGGCCGCGCGCCTCGGCCGTGAAGTTGGACTTTCCGATTGGGTCAAGCTCGAAGTGATCGGAGATCAGGCGACGCTGTATCCCGACGTGCAGGCTACGCTTGAGGCCACGCGTGTGCTGGTAAAAGAGGGATTCACGGTTCTTCCCTACACCTCAGACGACATCGTATTCGCCAAGCGACTGATCGACGCCGGCGCAGCGACGATCATGCCCTTAGGCGCGCCCATCGGCAGCGGAATGGGCATTCAGAATGCCGCCCATATCCGTATCTTGCGCGAAATGATCACTGGCGTGCCTCTGATCGTTGATGCGGGAGTCGGCACGGCCTCCGACGCGGCCATCGCCATGGAACTCGGCGCCGATGCCGTCCTGATGAACACCGGAATCGCCAACGCCCAGGATCCGGTGCTCATGGCCGAAGCCATGAAACACGCCGTGCTGGCTGGCCGCCAAGCGTATCTCTCCGGCCGCATGCCGAAAAAGCTCTACGCGACCGCCAGTTCCCCGCTCGAAGGTGTGGTCCGCTGAGGGCTTCTAAAGTGAAATTGAGTAATTGGGAAATTGAGTAATTGTGTAATTCAAAAAGAGCCAAGTGCAGTTTTATTCGCCCAATCGCCCAATCACCCAATTACTCAATTACTCAATTCCCAAATGCGAAGGGCGGCTCTGGAGCCGCCCTTCAAGCCTAGCACTTGCCTACTCGCTACAACATCTTCGCGCTGTCCACGTGGATGGAATCGCCTTTCACCGATCCCGTGACGGCAACGTGATGTCCTTCATGTCCCTTGAGCGCATCCGGATTCTCGACCTTCAGCACTTTCTCGTCTCCATCCGTGACCACAACCATCTTTGCGCCGGCGGCCAGGCACTTCTTGGTGCACGCCTCCGCCTTTTCATTGGCGCCTTTGGCGCCGCATTTGTCATCGGTCACCCATCCTTTGACGGTCGCGCTCTTCCCCATGTCATCGAATGCCAGGGCCGACAGAGCGAATACGAAACATACGGCAAGACAAATCGCTAGAACCTTTCTCATGGCCGGTTGTTCTCCTTTTGGAAGTCAGATTGCGGCCCCACGCCGCAACGAACTACACCGGGTCGGGAGCAATGTCATCCTTTGGACAACATATCCCGGCTCGATCCTGAAAATTAGGCAGAGGAACTATACCACGTAGGCGTAGGCAGATTGTCAGCAGGATGTCATGGTTCACACTGCAAATTGCAAACCAGGAAAACTGCACCCGCTATTTTTTCGCTGTGCGACTCGGAACCGGAGCCGGTTTTGCCGGAGTAGGCGGAACGTACACATACTCGCCCGGCTTGGCGTATCCCAATTGCTCGCGTGCCTCTTTTTCGATGGCAGTCTGATCGCTCTTCAGGCCCTGGATTTCCTGGGTGTAGCGATCGTTTTCCTGTTGTTCCTGGCTGATCTGCTTACGTAGCGTTTCATACTCCGCGCGCTTCTGCTTGTAAACCACCATACCATTCGCGCCAAACATAACATGCACAAACAGTGTGGCCGCCAACAGCGCGACGGCGAAGGTTGCGATGCGCCGGCGCAGACCGTAAATGCGAAGTGCCGTGGGCCGGGCAATTTCAATCCACGATGCCGCCATGGCTTCGGCCTGAGGCACTCGTTCGGCCATGGCGCGCAGGCCGTTCTCTGGGCGCGGAAATCGGGCAATCCGGAGAAGACTCTTCATCAATTACTCAAAAATCCAGTGCTTGGCACAGGCTTGACCTTTTCAGTGAACTTCGCCTTCCCCTCCGGCGTCAATCGGAAGTTCTCCTGTTGCGGGAAGAAGGAACCAAATTGATTACTGATCGCTTTCGTTGCACACCGTAGGACTTCGCAGTTCGTGCCACCCCATCACGGCACGCTCATCCGGATGTGCCAAACTTGATCTGGGTTGGCATGCTCGACCACTCCTGCTCGCTCGCGAAATGCTAATCTCTAGTTTAATCAGCCGGAGTTGACCGCTGATTTTATATGACCTCCAAGCGCGTCGTCCTGTCTACCGCTGGATCTAAGGAAGAAGCCCGCAAGATTGCCAACTATCTGGTTGATCACCGGCTGGCCGCCTGCGTGAACCTCATCCCGCAGATTGAATCCATTTATCGCTGGCAGGGCAAAATAGAATCCAACCAGGAATGGTTATTGCTGATTAAGACCACTGCCGACAAATTCACCGGCGTTCGCGATGCCATTCGTGAATTGCACTCGTATGAATTGCCGGAGTGTATAGCCATCGCGATCGAGGACGGCAGTCCCGACTACCTGCAGTGGATCGAGCAATCGGTGGGGTGAATCCTTCAAGCGGCGCGGCCGCGCAAATTCAGCCTCCAATAATCCAGAAGAAACGGCGGATCATCGGCCGCAGCCTGTTGCGTCAAGCTTTCCATAAACTCCGCACCCAGTTCTTCCGTGGGCAAGTTTTCCAGATGGCGCCGAAAGATGATGTTGCGGACGAATTCGCTATAATGAGCGGCGTCCTCCAACAGTGTCGGCGCGGATTCGAGAGACGTTTCCACCTCCACGAATCCTGCGCGTTGGAGCGTCGATGCGGCGCCTTCCACATCCTCAAAGAGCCAGGGCTCGCGAAAACCGGCGAAGTACGCAGCAAACTGCGGCGTCGCCGCTAACTTGTCGGCCCGCGCTCGAAGGCGCGCGATGTTTGGGCCGCCGCCGCATTGCGCTTCCAGCCATCCTCCCGGACGCAGTGCATTGTGAAGATTCGCGAACAGTTGGTCGTGATCGAGCACCCAGTGGAAAGCGGCGGTGCTGACGACGCCGTCGAACGCGCGTTCGAAGGGCAGGTGCAGGAAATCGCAGGCTATGAGACTAAGGCGATTTCCAAACTGCGGCGCCAGATGTTCGCGCGCAGTCCGGAGCATGTTCTGGGAAAGATCAATGCCAACGACGCAGCCCTTCGTCAGAGCTTCGAGCAACTCGGCGGTGAGCCGCCCAGTTCCACAGCCAGCGTCGAGGATGTGTTCATCGCCACGCAGATGCAGGCGCGACAGAACTTTCTTGCCCCAACTGACTTGCGGTGCGGAAAGGCGATGGTAGGCGGTGGAGTTCCACTCGCGGAGCGAAGATGTTGCCGGCCCACTCACTCGCGATCCTGCCACCCGGGAAACCGCGTTCTCGAAATCTTCCTGCATTCGTAATGACATCGGCGAGACCCCGGCGGCTACATTGCTAAATCGCGTTGAGCGCCTGATCCAGATCGTCGAGAATGTCGTCCACATCCTCGATGCCAACCGATATGCGCACGAGGCCATCCGTGATGCCGATCGCTTTCCTTCCCTTTTCGCCGAGCGCAGCGTGCGTCATGGTTGCAGGATGGGAAATAAGCGTTTCCACTCCTCCCAGCGATTCGCCCAGCGAACAGACTCGCAGCCTCTTGAGCATCTTGTTGGCGTTGTTCAACGATCCCGTTTCGAAGGTAATCATCGAACCAAAGCCGCTCATCTGGCGTTTTGCCAACGAATGCTGCGGATGGGTGACGAGGCCGGGATAAAAGACAGCTTTCACCTTCGCATGCTTCGAAAGAAAATCAGCGACAATGCGGCCGCTGCGATCATGAATTTCCATGCGCGCGGCCAGCGTCTTCACTCCCCGCAGCACCAGCCAGCATTCGAATGGCGAAAGAATCGCGCCCACTGCCTTCTGCAAGAACGCCAGCCGGTCGGCATGCTCCTGCCTGGCGCAGGCCACGACTCCACCCAGGCCGTCGCTGTGGCCATTGAGAAACTTGGTGGTCGAATGCACTACCAGGTCCGCACCCAACGCGATGGGCTGCTGGAAGTACGGAGACATGAACGTGTTGTCCACTACCAGAACAACCTTCTTGCGGCGGCAAATCGCGCTGATCGCGGCCAGATCGCTCAGACGCATCAGCGGGTTCGTCGGCGTCTCTACGTACACCATGCGGGTGTTCTTGCGGATAGCGCGTTGCACATTCTCGGCGTCAGCAGTATCGACGTAAGAAAATTCCAGGCCAAAATCGGACATGACCTGGTTGAACAGGCGCGGCGTTCCACCGTAAAGATCGTTGCCGCACACCACGTGATCGCCGGATTTCAACAGGCTCACAACCCCGTGGATCGCAGCCATGCCGCTGCCGAAGACCCGCGCCGCGACTCCACCTTCGAGAGTCGCCAGATTTTCTTCCAGCCGCGTGCGCGTGGGATTGGAACCGCGGGAATACTCGTATCCCTTATTCTCGCCAATTCCCTGCTGAACATAGGTTGAAGTCGCATAGATCGGAACCGTCACCGCTCCGGTTAACGGATCGGGCTCCTGACCCACATGAATTGCTCGCGTAGCGAAACCCAGCTCTTTTGTTTTTTTCATGCGAAACGGAACTGCAAGCTCTCGGCCATCAGATGCCGCCTTCGAAAATGTTCTTCGACAGATACCGCTCGGCCGAATCGGGGACGATGGTAACGACGTGCCTTCGTGGGCCCAACCTTTTCGCGACCTCGAGCGATGCAAACACCGCGGCACCTCCGCTGGAGCCGGCGAGCACGCCTTCCCGCGCAGCCAATTCTTTCACCGTGGCGAAGGCATCGTCATCGCTGACCGCAATGACTTCATCGCAAACAGCGCGCTCAAACGTCTGCGGAATAAAACTCGCCCCAATCCCTTCGACTTTGTGCGGCCCCGGTTGCCCACCGCCCAGCACTGATCCCTGAGTCTCGACCGCGAAAGCCAAAATCCCAGGCACTTTCTCTTTTAAGAAACGTGCCACTCCCGAAAACGTTCCGCAGGTCCCGCAGCCCAGCACCACGGCTTCGACTTTACCCTCCATCTGCTCGAAGATCTCCTCGGCTGTAGTCGCGTAGTGGTAGTCAGGATTGGCTTGATTCTCGAACTGGCCGGCCATGAATGCTGCCGGATCACCGGCAACCAGCGCTTTCGCCCGGTTGATCGCGCCTTGCATGCCCTCCGCGTCGGGAGTGCGGACGACCTCGGCGCCGAGGGCGCGCATGATAATCACTTTTTCCTGCGAGAAATTTTCCGGCACAAATAATCGGACCTTGTAGCCCCGGTTCACCCCGATGAGTGCCAAACCAATGCCTGTATTTCCGGCGGTCGCTTCCACGATCGTTCCCCCGGGAGAAAGTTTTCCATCGAGCTCCGCCTGCCGGATGATACCAATCGCTGCCCGGTCTTTCACGCTGCCGCCGGGATTCAGGTATTCCAGCTTGGCAAACACGTCGGCCGATCCCGCCGGAACCATTCGCTTCAACTGCAACATGGGAGTTTGGCCAACCAACTGGGTAATGTCGTCGGTGACGCGCAGGCGGGACATTTCAGACGTTTTCGAGCGCACGTTACAGGGTACGGGGCAAGATGGGAATCGTCAATCCAGTGAAATCCCGTGGGGGCGCGGCGATTTAGTTGCCGCCGGCTGCGCTTGATTCTGCGCCAGCATAGTAACCGCTTCTGGTGCGGACGACGAGCTTGCCATGCCCTTTGGCCTTGGCTTCGACGCGGACTTGGCGAAATCCGCCGGCTCCTTTAGGGGTCGTGGGCTTGTAGCCAATCGCATATTGATTGCGAATGTCGTTAGCGATGGTTTTGCTGATGGCATCCACTTCATCGAGCGTCTTGGGGAAAAAGGCGATTCCGCCCGTTCTATCGGCGATGATTTGCAAGGCCCTTTTGGCTCGCTTGGGATGCTCCTCATCTCCCAGGATTCCGATCGCGTAAACCGATGGGCCGTTCTCCTGCTGCAGTTGCTTCACCGCCTGCTCCAGAGTCTCACTGCTGGCGTTGTCCTCGCCGTCGGTCACCACAAACAACACCTTCTTCTCCAGGCGGGCAGCCTGTTTGAGGTGGTCGGCGGAGGCCACGATGGCATCGTACAGCGCCGTGCCGCCCCGCGCATCGATCTTCTCCAGAGCTTCTTTCATCTTCAGCAGATTGTTGGTGAAGTCCTGGTCAAGATACTGCTCGTCGTTGAAGTTGACGATGAAGACTTCATCCTTGGGATTGCTGGAGCGGACCAGGTTCAGGGCCGCCTGGTTGACCTTGGCGCGCTTCTCGCGCATCGATCCGGAATTGTCGATGACAATGCCCATCGCAACCGGAATATCGACATGATGGAAGGAGATGATCTGTTGCTGCTTGCCGTCCTCAAAAACACTAAAGGCAGTGCGGTCGAGATTGGTGACAATGTGTTGATGGTCGTCGATGACGGAGGCGTGCAGCATCACCTCGTCGACATCTTTCTTGAAGACGAAGACGCCCTGATCGTTGAGATTCTTATCCTGCTTATCCCGAGCTTCAGCAGCGGGCGGATTGCCGGCGGGGGCGGATTGATTTTGACTCGGGGCAGCCTGCGACCAGGCCGGGGAGAGCACGCACACCCCGGCCCCAATCAGAACCGTGAGAACCAGCAGAACCCTCGCAGCCTTATTCCGCAGGCGCGTAATATCCCGTCCTGGCATACACCTTTAGAGGAGGTAATCCTTTCGGTGGCAGCAACTTCACTTTTATCTTACGCCATTTGCCGTCGCGCACCACTTTGCTCGGACGGTAGCCCAGGACGTACTGATTGCGCAATTCCACGCCGATCTTCGTCGCAACATCGCCCAGATCGTTGGGATTGTCGATGGTGAACGCGCGGCCTCCCGTCAACTCGGTAATGTCACTCAGCAGCTCCGGACCCAGCCGCTCTTCGATCGCGGACGCATACCGATCGTAAATGCCGATGGCATAGATCATCACATCGGCTTCCTTCACCAGCGCCCGGATTTCATTTTCGGTGTAGCGGCTGTGATTGTCGCCGCCGTCGGAGATGATGAGCAGCGCTTTTTTCGGATACTTCGCCTGCCGCATTTTGCTGATGCCCATATAAATCGCGTCCAGCAGGGCTGTCCGTCTCCGAGGTATGGTAAACAGTAGTTTGTTCTGGATTTCATCCACCGAACTGGTGAAGTCGGTCACCGCCTCCGGTTCGTCATTAAAGGTGATCATGAAGAATTCGTCTTGCGGGTTCGCCGTCTTGAAGAACTCGATCACCGCATCCTTGGCGCGGTCCATCTTGCTGCTCATGCTGCCGCTGGAATCGAAGATCACGCCCAAGGAGACGGGCGCGTCTTCGCTGGAAAACGTCCGAATCTGTTGCGCGGAATTGCCTTCAAAGAGCTGGAAATTTTCCTTGTCCAACCCGGTGACCAGGCGATTCATCGGGTCGGTGATTGTGACTGGAACCAGAACCAGATCGACATCCACCTTGAGCGGCCGAACGTGCGCACTCAGGCCGTTGGTCGTGGAGTTGACTAAGTTCTCTTTGGCGCCGTCAGGAGTGTCTTTCGGTTTTTCGATCTCGCGCGGCTGCACATGGACATCATTGACGTCCGTCTGCGCAAACGCGGGCAACCCGAGGCACGCCAGCACCGCCAGAGTCCAGAAAATCCCGCGCCACCGTCGGCCGGAAAGCAGCGACGATTTTTTTCGCAGCAAAAACTGAGTCGCATCCCAAGGGAGAACCGGAGAGCCACTTCGAACTAGGACCTTCAGGCGAGATGACCAGCGCCGTTCTACCAGGCGGGCCATAAATAGACCTCGATGCGGCGGATGTTAGCACAGCTTCCGCCATGCGGCGCAGAGTTTTTTGTCAATAATCGGAGACAAATCTCCGCACGGGCCCGCCGCCGAAAAACCTGATCAGACGGCGATTCCCGGGCGACGCCGCTAACTTGTTACAATCAAAGGTTTCCTATGGCCGACATGCGTCCATTCCCTGCTCTTCGCTACAACCTTCAGAGACTTTCTGCGTCGCAGGTCGTCACTCAACCCTATGACAAGATCACTCCTGCCATGCAGGAACGTTACTACGCGGCCAGCCCATACAACCTTGTGAGGATTATTCTCGGCCGCCGCGAGGCCGGGGACAATACCGCAGAGAATGTATACACGCGGGCCCGGGAGTATGGGCGAAAATGGCGTGCCGAGGGAATCCTCGAAAAGGATTCGGTGCCTTCAATCTATGCGTACTCGCAGACGTTCGCAGCGCCCTCGGGGTCAATTTTCGAGCGGCGCGGATTCATCGCGCTCGGGAGGGTCGAAGATTATTCGGCAAAAGTGATTTTCCGCCACGAGCAGACGCTGGCCAAGCCGAAAGCCGATCGGCTGGATCTGCTGCGTGCAACCCGCACCCATTATGAACAATTGTTTCTGTTATACGAGGATTCCGGAGAGATCGATTCCCTGCTCACAACCTCGCAAAAGCCGGCCATCGATGTGGCTGACGAATATGGGGTCGCTCATCGCGTCTGGCAGATCACGGACGCTCGCACGATTGCGTCGGTTCAGGACAAGATGCGCGAGCAAAAACTGGTGATCGCCGACGGCCATCACCGCTACGAAACTGCGCTGAACTTTCGGAATGAATGCCGCGCCGCGGCGAAAAACTCGAATGCGGACGCTCCCTACGAGTTCGTGATGATGACCTTCGTCAATATGAACGATCCCGGACTGCTGGTGCTGCCCACGCATCGCGTCGTCCACTCGCTGGAATCGTTCTCGACCGAAGGATTTCAAAACGCCGCCAGGGAATTTTTCGCGATAGAGGATGTAGATTCTGCGATCGGTTCGGGAAAAGCAGCCGAAATTTTGCGCGACAAGGGCTGCTCTGGAACCGCCCTCCTCGCTGTCACAGCCGACCGCGCCTTCCTTCTGCACTGGCCCAAGCCCGCCGCTTCGAAGTTTCTTAACGGACTTTCCGATCGTCAGAAAGCGCTCGACGTTGTGCAACTGCACAAATGCCTGCTGGAAGGAGTGCTGAAACTCTCGGAAGAATCTATCCGCAACCAGCAGAATTTGTCTTATCTGCGCGATGCCGCCGAAGCAATAAGCCAGGTTCGCAACCGCGAGGCCAACATTGCCTTTCTCATGAATCCCTGCCCCGTCCAGGCGGTGCGAGATGTTGCCTTTGCCGGCGAAGTTATGCCGCAGAAATCCACCGATTTTTATCCCAAGCTGCTGAGCGGACTGACGGCCTATGCCTTGGACTAGGCCACGATGTCGGAAATCTCCGGGGGCAAAGCGCCCTTCCGGGCCAGCGCGCGGGCTCGTTTTGTTCAGCGCCATTCTGCTCAGTGCAATTCTTCTCTCCGGGGCTGCTCCCGAAAAGCATCTCTCCGTATATTCGGTCGCAGCCAATTATTCTCTGCCGCTGGTGCAGCGCGAAGGCCGCGATTATGTCGGCCTGCTCGAACTGCTCGAACCTTTGGGCAATGTCAGCGCCAAGACCGAAGGTTCGCGCTGGCGCTTGCGCTACAACAGCCGGGTGCAAGGTGATTTTCAGGTCGGCAAAACGCGCGTGCGTGTGCAGGATCGCGAGGCCGATCTCGGCGGCAGGTTTCTCCTGGAGAGCCGGCGCGGACTCGTTCCCGTCTCGTCTCTCGCCTCGCTGCTACCACGATTTCTCGGAGGTCCAGTCACGCTGCATGAAGCATCGGACCGTCTTTTCATCGGCAGCGTGGCGACCCATTTCACCGCTTCTCTTTCCAGCGACAATCCGCCGCGGCTCGTCCTTCATTTTTCCGCGCCGGTAAATCCCACCTTGGCCACCGAGCCCGGCGCGCTGCGCATGACATTCTCGCGAGAGCCGGTGGTTGCGCCCGCTTCACCTACCCTTACCTTTGGCAGCAAGGCCCTACCTTCCGCCTATTACAGCGAAAATAATGGCAGCGCGGTGCTCACCGTAAACGCCACCGTTCCGGTCATGGCAGCCTTCGGAAACGATGGTCGAACCATCACCGTAACCGCCACAAGCGCGGCGGCGCAGAACACTCCTTCCTCTGGTCCGGCTTCTTCCCCAACCCCGCAAGCGACAGCCGCGCCATCGGCTGCGGCCGCGATTCTTGCCGCCCCGGCGCCCCGTCGCTATTTCGCCGTAGTCGATGCCAGCCACGGCGGCGACGATCATGGAGAAACGCTCAGCCCCACCCTCCTGGAAAAAGATGTCACGGTAGCTCTGGCTCACAGCCTGCGCCAGGAACTCGAGAGCCGCGGCATCAGCACTCTGGTTCTGCGCGACTCCGACGCGAACCTTTCGGTCGACCAGCGCGCGGTCTTCGCCAATGCCGATCATGCGGCAATCTACATCGCGCTGCACGCGGCATCCCTCGGGCATGGCGTGCGCGTCTACACCGCGCTGCTGCCATACGGGCAAGACGATCATGGCCCGTTTCGTTCCTGGACCACCGCGCAGCGACCCTCCCTGCCGCTCAGCCAAACGGCCGCCGTCGCTGTCGCCAGTGAACTGCAGAGGAGGCAGATTCCGGTGCGCGAACTGGCTGCGCCGCTCCGGCCACTGAATAACGTCACTGGACCCGCAATTGCCGTAGAAGTCGCGCCCCAGGGAGCCGACGTCGCGCAACTGACGGCTCCTGACTATCAGCAACTGGTGATGAGCGCGGTCGCGACCGCTATCGCCGCCACCCGAGACCAGCTGGAGGGAACACCTTGAGGAGCCCCATGAGGTCTGCCCGATGATCCCGCGGCACCTTCTCATCGCCATGGCTGTCCTTCTCGTGGCAGCGCTCGGACTCAGTGTGTATGCATGGCATATGCACAAATCGGCCGCCTCTGCTCCGCTTACGAGCGTGGACACGCGTCCGCTCGCGCCTCCGCCCACCGGACCGATGGAGCGCGTCGTTCTCTTTGTAGCTCACGATGAAGACGGCACGCTCCGCCCCGAAACGGCGCAGATTCCCATGCCCTCAGGCCGCCAGCAGCGAGCCGAAGAATTGCTGCGCGCCTTGCTTTCGCTGTATCTCGATAAGTCATCCCCGCACGTGCTGGGTGCCGGCTCCGAAATCCGCAGCGTCTTTCTCGTGGATCCCGGAGTCGCGGTCATTGATGTGAATGGCGCTTTCGCCGATTCACACCGCTCCGGTGTTCTCGTCGAGGAATTGACGGTCGCTTCGTTGATTCACACGATTTCCGCCAATACTCCCGGCCTTCTCAAAGTCAAAATTTTGGTCGACGGAAAACAGCGCGACACTCTGGCCGGACACGCCGATCTCACCGACTTCTACGATGTAACCAACGTAAACCAGCTCGCCACCGAACTGCAGTCGCCGTAAGATCCTGGCCATCGCTTCATGGGTTGTCGCGCCGGCGTCTCGCCGGCTGTCGCGAGAGCATCTTGCTCTCGCACCCATCGGGAGGCACAGCTCTCGAAACTTCTGGATTACTAGGCTTTATCCAGGCTCTCGATCTCGCCCTTGGTGCGCTCCAGAATTTCGCGGATCTTTGCGATCTTCGCCGCGTCGTGCGTGCTGCGCGTCGCGGCCTTCAGCGCCGTCTTCATCAGATCGGCTGCCGGACGCATCACCTCCGCGCCTTCCATTCCCATCCACGGAGCCCAGTCGCCAGCCTGCTCGGCGCGCTGCCAAATTCGTTTTACCGTCTCGGCCTCACGCTGTAATTCCGCTTTGCCCGCCTCGGTCAACGAATAGGTGCGCTTCCCGGCCGCAGCGTCGGACGTAACCATCCCTTCGTCTTCCAACTGCTGGAGCGCCGGGTAGATCGCACCCGCGCTGGCCTTGTAAATTCCGCCGGATTTCGTCTCCAGTTCCTTCATCAACTCATAACCGTGCTTGGGACCGCTTTCGAGCATCGAAAGCAAGGCCAGCCGGATTTCTCCCGGACCAAAGAAGCGTCCCCAGCGACCGCTGCGTCCCCAGGGGAAACCTCCGCCAATAAACGCCGATCCCATCCCGCCACGCCACCAACTTCCACATCTTCCGTACATATCAAACTCCTTTTCGTTTCTTTCAATATTATATGTAATATATCTTTAGATATATCTAACTGTCAACAACTCGATTCTCTTCTCTCTCAATGATTTACAATCCAAGCTATGTTCTACCGCTCCGACAGCCGCGCCCCGGACCAGCTTCGGCCCGTGAAGATGACCCCGAGTTCATTACCACCGCCGAAGGCTCCGTCTTGATCGAGGTGGGCAACACTCGCGTGATCTGCACCGCGTCCATCGAAGAAACAGTGCCGCAGTTCATGCGCAACACCGGCAAGGGATGGATCTCCAGCGAGTACAGCATGCTGCCGCGCTCGACTCTGACCCGCACACCCAGGGAAGTTTCCAAGGGACGCCAGAGCGGCCGCACCCACGAAATTCAACGGCTCATTGGACGATCGCTGCGAGCCGTCACCGATCTGGCGAAGCTGGGCGAGCGCACAATCTGGCTGGATTGCGACGTCATCCAAGCCGACGGTGGCACGCGCACCGCCTCGATCACCGGCGCCTTCGTGGCCCTTGGACTCGCACTCGGCAAGCTGGTGGAAGCGGGAACGTTGCCCTCCGTTCCGCTTAAAGATTTCGTTGCGGCGGTCAGCGTCGGGATTGTGGATGGAGAAGTCCTGCTCGACCTCTGCTACGAAGAAGACTCGCGCGCCGACGTCGACATGAATTTCGTCATGACTGCCGGCGGCAAAATGGTGGAAGTGCAGGCCACTGCTGAGCACCAGGTCTTCGACGACGCGCAACTGGCCAAGATGATCGCCTACGCGCGCCAAGGCGTGCAGGCGTTGATCGCCCAGCAGCACGCGGCCCTGAGCGCATTGACACTCCGGTCGTAAAATATGGGGCAGCCGCCTTCGGCATGTGTGGAGCGGGCTCCTGCCCGCTTGCCTGCAGCACCAAAAAACCAGCGGGCAAGAGTGCCCGCTCCACACTAGCTAAGCCGGCCCCCTTCGTAACGGTCGATTTCGAGGCCCTACTTCTGCTCCGCCTTCTTCTCCGCCGCTTTCTTCTGCGCCTCCACAGTCCACGGCGGGACAATCCCGTTCTCTCGCGCATAAGCCACGGCTTGGCCAAGATGCTCGTGCGCATCCGCGACCAGGATGTATACCACATCTCCGGCATTGGCCTGCGGACCCAGTTTCGGCAGCAGCTTGGCGAACTCGGCGTTGGTCATCCCGTCAATCGTCTTCTTGGCGAAGTCATACGACTTGTTGAGCTCCGCCACGATCTGCGCGCGATCCGTAGTAGATTTTTCAAAGGTTTTGCGATCGAATCCTGCCGGCTTCTCCGCGCCCATCATCGACAGGATTCCGTAGCGCTCGCCCGCCACGTGCAGAAATACTTCCGCAAACGAGCGCGAGTCGGCCGACGGGCGCCACGTCAGCTTGTCTGCCGGTACAGCGTTCGCTAAATCCACAAACTTCTTCTGCAGGGCATCCAGATCCACCAGGGACTGGGCCTTCATGTCATAGCTAGGGGCGCTGTGGTCAGCATCATCGGCATGGGGCGCGCCGAAAGCAAGCGCGCTCAATCCCAACGTAAGCAGCAAAGACAGAAACATTCGCTTCATGGTTTGATCCTCCTCCGGAAAGACGCTGGTGCCTTAGACGGGATCAAATCGGAATGGTCTGAACGTTGGTCAGTTTTCTGCGAATCTGGCGGCGAAAGATCTAAAGAGGACTGCAATTCCCATTTTGGGCGTGTTCCAATCCGGAACCGCCGCCGCGTCTTTCGTCTGGAAAACGTGGCGCGGTAACCTTTACGCCCCTGCCGCGCGGCGGTACCGTGAGGAAACTGCCATGGGAATTCTTCGCAGCTTTGATCGCCGCCGGGAAGCACGCAGCAACGTTGACCTCGTGCTCATGGTCTGGGGGGTGGATACACAGGGAGAACGTTTTGTTCAGGAGGCTCATGCCCGCGACATCAGCTTGAGCGGCGCGTTGCTCTCGGGCCTCGATGCCGAGCTCCGCTCCGGCGATGTGGTGGGAATTCTCTACGGCTCACGCAAGGCACGCTTCCGCGTCGTCTGGGTTCGCTACGACGAAACTGGAGACAAAATGCAGGTGGCTGTCCACCGCATCGATCCCGACGTTTGCCCCTGGCGCGAGTTGCTAGTCGAGGAAGCGGCAGAAAGTCCCGTGCCGCTGGACATACAGCCTTCGTGACGGCCAGTGCGCGGGCGAGACGCCCCCGCGACGGCCGGCGGGACGCCGGGGCTACGAAACCCTTTGCCTCACGCGATCCAGACGGTCTTCGCGTTCAAGAACTCGCGGATGCCAACAGCCCCCAATTCCCGCCCATGCCCGGACGCCTTTACCCCTCCAAACGGGATGCGCGGATCAGACGCGACCATCTTGTTGATGAACACCATGCCGGCTTCCAGTTCGTTGATGAAGCGCTCGCGTTCCTTTTCGTCGTTAGTCCACGCGCTCGCGCCCAATCCGAAGCGGACGTCGTTGGCGAGCCGGATGGCCTCATCCTGATCTTTCACGCGGAAAATGGAGGCCACGGGCCCGAAGAATTCTTCCGCGTATGCCGGCGATCCCTTTGGCACGTTCGTCAACACCGTGGGCGCATAATAATTTCCCTTGCGCTGCAGCGGATATCCCCCAGTGAGCAGCTTCGCCCCCGCTTGCACGCTCTTCTGCACGTCGGCATCAAGATCTTTCACCGCATCGGGCGTCGACAGCGGTCCCACGTCAGTCTTCTCATCGAAGGGATCACCCACCTTCAGGTTCTGCATCTTCGCCACGAACTTGCGTTCGAACTCCTCCGCAATCGCTTCGGCCACAATGAAGCGCTTGGCAGCGATGCAGGACTGCCCGTTGTTCTGAACCCGGGCCTGCACCGCAGTAGAGGCCGCAGCCTCGAGATCGGCGGACGGCATCACGATAAAGGGATCGCTTCCGCCCAATTCCAGCACGACTTTTTTGATCCGCCGGGCAGCTCCGACTCCGACTTGAATGCCCGCCTGCTCGCTTCCGGTCAGCGTTGCCGCCATAATTCTCGGATCATTCAGCAGCGCATCCACCTGCGCCGAGCCAATCAGCAGAGTTTGAAATGCGCCCTCGGGAAATCCCGCCTCCAGAAAGATGCCCTCGATCGCCAGCGCGCACTGCGGCACGTTGGAAGCGTGCTTCAGCAATCCAACGTTGCCCGCCATCAGCGCAGGCGCGGCAAACCGGATCACCTGCCAGAAAGGAAAATTCCATGGCATTACCGCCAGAATCGGCCCGATCGGCAGATAACGGATAAAACTCTTTTTCGCCCCGGTCTCGACCACTTCATCCGCCATGAACTGCTCAGTCTTTTCCGCGTAATAACGGCAAGCCGTGGTGCACTTCACCGCCTCGGCCACGGCCGATTTGTAGGTCTTGCCCATCTCCAGGGTCATCAGATGCGCGAACTTGTCCTTGTCGCGCTCCAGGATCTCCGCCGCCTTCAGCATGCGTTTGGCGCGTTCGGCAAATGAGGTCTGATGTTCTGACTTAAACACGCTCACCGCTAGCTGGAGCTTCTTCTCTATTTCGGCGTCGGACAGCGGCTTGAACTCTTTGATCACTTCCCCGGTAGCAGGATTAATGGTCGCGATTGGCATAAATGGCAGTTCCTCTTCTTCACAAGTGCGAGTTTTCGTTCGCCCGCGAGTAGGCCGCTGAACACAGTTTGAAGGTATCGAACCTTGATTAGACCGCTTTTACAAGAAAAACGGAAAGACGTGCATCGGTCATACCACTATACCATTCCGGAAAAGCGGTATTCCTCTCTCCTCTTCCGATATCAGCCCCCGTTGCGATCCCCAACGCGCCGGGATTATCTCGTTCTCGGCCTCGCGAAATGTGAATGTCGCGCAATCGCCTGCTGGTGCAATGACGCCCACAGGTCGTGAAACTCTTTGAATGCCCCAAGAACGACGAGGAAGAGTGCTCCAATCGCGATCAGGAGCATGAAGTGGAACAGCAGCATGACGTCACCTCCGAACCTGTCGTGGTGGCAGGTGACTACGTCCCGAAGTATCTTCCTGGCGCCCAAGGTTTGCAGTGACTGCTGTCACCGCGTCACAGATTCCCATTTCCGACCCATCCTCCGTCCTAGCTTTGTGAACTCGCCGTAATCGACCTTGTCGATGATTTACAATAATCGGTATTTCTTAAGCACTCATCTTTGAATCGTATTCCGGAGGAGGAATCTTATGAAGCTTACCCCTGGCAAATTAACCGGTCTCAAAAAAGTCTCCAACGAACGCGGCATCATCGCCGCCGCCGCTATGGATCAGCGCGGCTCACTGCAGAAATCGCTGGCCAAAGAAAAAGGCGGCGAGGTCACCGATCAGATGATGGAAGAGTTCAAGTCGCTGGTCAGCGAAGTTCTTACCCCGCACGCCACCGCCATCCTGCTCGACCCCGAGTGGGGATTGCCCGCGTCGAAGCGTCGCGCAAAAAATGCCGGCCTGCTGCTCGCCTATGAAAAGACGGGATACGACAAGACCGGCCCCGGACGCCTGCCCGATCTGCTCGATCATTGGTCCGCCCGCCGCCTGAAGGAAGCCGGCGCCGACTGCGTGAAGATTTTGCTGTACTACACCCCGGACGATCCCAAGCACGTCAACGAGACCAAGCATGCCTGGGTCGAGCGCATCGGCGATGAATGCCGCGCCAATGACATCCCGTTCTTCCTGGAATTCGTCGGCTACGAAGAAGGCGCCGACGAAAAGGGCCTGGAATACGCCAAAAAGAAACCGCACATCGTCACCGAGAGCATGCGCGAGTTCACCAAAGACCGTTATGGCGTCGACGTGCTCAAGGTCGAAGTGCCGGTCAACATGAAGTTCGTGGAAGGTGTGAAGTGTTTCGCCGGAACCAAGGCCTATACGAAGAAAGAGGCCATCGATCTCTTCCACAAAGCCGCCAATGTTGCCACCAAGCCTTTCATCTACCTGTCGGCCGGCGTCAGCAATGCCGAATTCAGCGAGACGCTCGAACTCGCGGGAGAATCCGGAGTGAAGTTCAATGGCGTGCTCTGCGGCCGCGCCACCTGGAAAGACGGCATCCCGGTCTATGCCAAGCAGGGTGCTGCCGCTTTCCGCAAGTGGCTCGAAACCGAAGGCGTGAAGAACATCCACAACGTCAACGACAAACTGAAAGCAGCAACCAGCTGGCATTCGATCTACGGCGTAGAACTGGTTCACGCGTAGGTTGTGTGAGGATTTTGTGAATGTGGCGCGGGCTCCAAGCCCGCGCTTTTTTTGCTGAAATCCGACAAGCAAGTCTTTCTCCGCGCTCTCAGCGGCCTTCCTCAGCGTTCTCTGCGTTTAAGATGTTCTCTTAACGATCCTGACATACTTACAACGGAGGAACGAAGCATGTCCACTGCTCTCATCACCGGCGCCTCCGGCGGCATCGGATACGAACTCGCCAAGCTTTTCGCCCGCGATCACCACAACCTGGCGCTTGTAGCCCGCAGCGCCGACAAACTCGCGCAGGTCGCCAATGAGCTACAAGCTCACGGGATCAACGTAAAAACCGTCGCACTCGACCTCGCCCAGCCGCCCGCGGCAAAGTTTCTCTTCGATCAACTGCAACGGGAAAACATAGCCGTCGACATCCTCATCAACAATGCCGGCTTCGGAGCGTACGGCGAATTTGCCCAGATGCCCGAAGAAGAAATCCTCGGCCAGATTAATCTCAACATCACCGCGCTCACCGAACTCACACGTCTGTTCCTGCCACCGATGGTGCAGCGCCGCAGTGGACGCATCTTGAACGTCGCGTCCACCGCCGGATTCCAGCCGGGCCCGCTCCTGGCCGTCTACTACGCGACCAAGGCCTATGTGATTTCCTTTTCCGAAGCGATCGCCAACGAGCTGCGCAATTCCGGGGTCACCGTCACCTGCTTCTGCCCCGGAGCCACCAATACCGGTTTCGCCAAGCGCGCCGGCACCGAGAAATCGCGCCTGTTCAAGCAACTGGGCGGGATGAGCGCCGAAAAAGTAGCGCTCGACGGATACCGCGCTGTCATGGCCGGCCGCACCCTGGCCATCAGCGGCCTGCACAACTGGGCCATCGCCCAATCCACGCGTTTCGCTCCGCGCAAGATGGTCACCGCTGTCTCACGCTGGGTCGCGGAAAATACCGAGTCGTAGAGACGAAACTTGCCAAGACAAAACTTGCGCGTGGAGCGGGCACTCCTGCCCGCTTGCCTGCAGCACCATAAAGCTAGCGGGCAAGAGTGCCCGCTCCACATTAGCCGTACTAGTGTGAGGTTTCCGCCATCCGAATGGTGTCGGTCGAGACGTGGCCCACAGCGTCTCGACCGACAGCTCCGATTCTCCCGGACCTTACACTTGCGCCGTGCCGCCATCGACGAACAGTTCGACGCCAGCCACGAAGCTCGCGTCCTCAGAGGCAAGAAACACGGCGGCTTTGCCGATCTCATCCGGCTGCCCAATGCGTCCGAGCGGCACCAGCGAGGTGAGGTGATCGACAATGCCCTGCCGCTGCTCCTTCGTTTCCGCGAGGCCATCCAGAATCGGCGTCTCGATCGGTCCTGGACTGATCACGTTGACCCGGATCTTGCGCTGCTTCAGGTCGGTGGTCCAGCTGCGAGCAAACGACCGCACGGCCGCCTTCGTCGCCGAATATACGCTGAATGCCTCCAGACCCTTACTGCCCGCGACCGACGCATTCAAGATGATCGAACCGCCATCCGGGATGAGAGGCAGCGCCTTCTGCACCGTGAACAGCACTCCTTTCACGTTGGTGTCGAAGATCTGGTTGTAGTGCTCTTCGGTGATTGCTCCCAGCGGAGCAAAACTGCCGCCGCCGGCGTTGGCGAAGACGACGTCCAGCCGTCCCTTCTCCTGCTTGATTTGCGCAAACAGTTTATCGAGATCGGTCAGGCTCGATGCATCGGCGCGGACCGCCTTAACCTGCGCCCCCCCAATCGCTTTCACCGCTTTGTCCAGTTCGGACTGCCGCCGTCCGGTGATATAGACATATGCTCCCTCTTTCACGAAACGCTGCGCCGTGGCCAGCCCGATCCCGCTGCTGCCGCCGGTAACGAGCGCGACTCTGCCTTCCAGTTTGCCTGCCATGTGATCTCTCCATTTCCGGTACAATTTTGTACCGTACGGTTCAGATGTAGGCCGGCCCTGAATGGATTCACCTTTTCTGAACTGGACGGTATAAAAGTGCATCGAACTCAGTATGGGAAGAGCGGTCAATCGCGCAAAGATGGGACGCCCTCGGGAATTTTCCGAGGCGGCGGCGTTGGATTCCGCCATGCGCGTTTTCTGGGAAAAAGGATACGAAGGTGCTTCCCTCGACGATTTGACTAGGGCCATGGGCATCAATCGTTCGAGCCTGTACGCTTCGTTTGGAGATAAAGAAGAGCTATTCAAGAGGGTCATCGCGCGCTACACCGATGGCCCGATCGCCTTCATTCACAAGGCGCTGCAGCAACCGACCGCGCGAGCCGTCGTAGAAAACCTATTGCGCTGCTACCGTCGCGTTCTTGGGGGATCCCTCACATCCACGCGGCTGCCTTTCCCTGCAGGGTGGGTTGGCCTGCAGTTCCAGCGCCGAAGGCGTGAAGCAAGCCATGATCGACTGGCGCCGGCAAGGTTTGAAAGAGCTGGAGCAGCGCATGCGGCGGGCGCAGAGGGAAGCTGATCTCGCCAGAGATGTCGATGCGAAAGACCTGGCCCGGTATATCTTCATTGTGATGAATGGTCTGGCGGTTCAGGCAGTGAATGGCGCAACTAAGACCGAGATGAACGGCGCGGTCAAGATGGCTCTGCGATCCATGCCACTGTAGCTCTTTCGAATCGCGGGAACCCTCCAAGAGACTTTCGCCCTACTCGTCTTGCTTTCCTGCAGTATGCGGGCCCCACGACTGCCGGCATGGACTCGACGCGACGTTTACATATTCCAACATTCTCTTTGCAAACATGTTCGGCTCGCGTCATTTCTTCATCGACGTGGGAACGCCGGTGGAAATGACATTGCAGCATCCCGTGACCCTGCAGCAAAAACGAAGTGGCACAGGCGGTGCGCCAATCGGGGGAGCAACCTGCGCAGGGGAGCGACGGTACCTGCTACACCGCAGGCACACCGGGCACGCCGCCGAGACTGGTCCCCGGACTGCCCGCCCCTGACGGCACTCCCGGACCACCAGTTCTCATTCATGGCACGCCGCCGACGCCCCCCACACCATATCCGTGTCCGTGAATCGATCCGAGCCTGACGATATGGTCTGCCCGAGCGGAGCAGCGGCCGCGCCCTCCCGGGGCCTAGTTTTCCCCCGTGGCCTCTGTGTCCCCTGTGGTTGAGATTTTCGCAGCCGGAGCCGGCGACAACAAATGGGGGCAATTAATTTTGTTACTCTTGAATCCTCAAACCCATGCCAACTCTGATCCCGCAACCCACCCGCATTCAATCCGCCGGCAACAAGTCCAAACTCATCGACGAATATATCGGTCGGGTCAATTCAAAAACCTCCGCCGCCAGCGTCGCCCACATGCGCAGTCCGCAAGGATGGCTCGAGCCCGGCCAGACTCCGGAGTTCGACGAATTCACGATCGTGCTGAAGGGACTGCTGCGCGTCGAACACAAGAGCGGGACGCTGGATGTCCACGCGGGCCAGGCCGTAGTCGCGCTCGCCGGGGAATGGGTGCGATATTCCACCCCGGGCGCGGAAGGCGCCGAATACGTCGCCGTCTGCCTGCCGGCCTTCTCCATGGAGACGGTGCATCGCGATCAGCCTTGAGATCCTTTCAACGGCACTCGATCCGATAAAATCAAAAGGATGAAGAATCGTTCTGTTGCGGTCTTCGATCTTGGCGGCGTGCTGATCGACTGGAATCCGCGATACTTGTACCGCAAGCTCTTCGGCGCCGATGAAGCCGCCATGGAACATTTCCTCGCCAACATCTGCACTTCGAATTGGAACGTCCAGCAGGACGCGGGCCGCACCCTCACTGAAGGCTGCGCTTTACTGAAGAAACAACATCCGGAACAGGCGGAACTGATCGACGCATGGCTTGAGCGTTACGACGAAATGCTGGGCGGAGCCATCCTGGGAACGGTCGAAATCCTTGCCGAGTTGCGATCCCGCGGCGTTCCGATTTACGCCCTGAGCAACTGGTCGGCTGAAACGTTTCCCGCCGCACAAAAGCGTTTCGATTTCCTGACCTGGTTTCGCGGAATCCTGCTTTCCGGCAACGTGCGGCTGATCAAACCCGACCCGCGCATCTTTCAATTATTCTGTGAGACTCACGCGGTGAATCCCGCGCAAGCGGTTTACATCGACGATCTTCGCCACAACGTCGACGCAGCCACGGCGTGCGGCATGCACGGCATCCAATTCACCGACCCCACCGCGCTGCGAACAGAACTGATCAGCCTCGGACTATTGTCGCAGTAGGTGAGAAGGAAGTACCGTTTGGACTGAGGACTAATCAATGTTGCCTGTCGTCACTCCCACTCAATCGTTCCCGGCGGCTTCGACGTGATGTCATACACCACGCGGTTCACGCCCTTCACTTCATTCACAATCCGCGTGGAGATGATTTTCAGAACTTCGTGCGGCAGCGGCACCCAGTCTGCCGTCATGCCATCTTCAGAACTCACCGCGCGGATCGCGCACGTATAAGCATACGTCCGCATATCGCCCATCACGCCGACCGACATCACCGGCAGCAGCACCGCAAACGATTGCCAGATTTTGTTGTAGAGGCCCGCGTTCTTGATTTCGCTGACTACGATGTCGTCGCACTCGCGCAGCACCGCCAGTCTCTCGGGCGTAACTTCTCCCAGGACGCGCACCGCCAACCCCGGCCCCGGAAACGGCTGCCGCTGCAGAATTTCTTCCGGCATCCCCAGATCGCGGCCAATCTTGCGCACCTCGTCTTTGAACAGATCTTTCAGCGGCTCGATCAGCTTGAGTCTCATCTTCTCCGGCAGGCCACCGACGTTGTGATGCGACTTGATCACCTGCGAAGGCCCGCGCACCGAACGTGATTCGATCACGTCGGGATAAAGCGTGCCCTGTACTAGCCACTTCACCTTGCCTTCGGTCTTCTCGATGCGGCGCGCTTCCTTCTCAAATACTTTGATGAATTCGTTGCCGATGATCTTGCGCTTCTTCTCGGGATCGCTGACGCCAGCGAGTTTGCCGAGAAAGCGGTCGGTCGCGTCGACGGCGTCAAGATGCAGGCCCAGCTTATCGCGCAGCGTCTTCTGCACTTTTTCGAACTCGTTCTTGCGCAGCACCCCGTTATTCACGAAGACGCAGGTCAGCCGCGACTTCCCTTTCGCATCGCGCAAGGCGCGATCCACCAGCACCGCCGCTACTGAGGAATCAACCCCTCCCGAAAGCGCGCAGATGGCGCGTCCCGTGCCCACTTGCCGCCGGATCTGCTCGATTGTCGAGTCGATAAAATGCTGCGCAGTCCACGTCGGCCTCGCTCCGCAAATCTGAAAAATAAAATTCTTCAGAATCTGCGTGCCCTGCGGTGTGTGGTGCACTTCGGGATGAAACTGCACCGCGTACCACTTCTTGGCGACATTCTGAATTCCGGCGACGGCGTAATGCGTCTTCGCCATCAACTCGAAGCCGGGAGGCAGTTCCAGTGCCTCGTCGCCATGCGACATCCAGACCGCCAGTTTTTTCGCCAGCCCTTGAAACAGGATCGAATCCGAAACGATATCGATTTCGGCATGGCCGTACTCGCGCTTGTCCGCCGGCCGGACTTTGCCCCCGAGCGTATGCACCATGAACTGCAAGCCATAACAAATGCCGAGCACCGGCACGCCCAGATCAAACACGTGCGCGTCGGCCGGCGGCGCGTCTTTGTCATAGACGGACCACGGCGCTCCCGAGAGCACGATGCCCACCGGTTTGTAGCTCTTGACCTCGTCGAGCTTGGCCGTGCAAGGCAGCACGACAGAAA
Source organism: uncultured Acidobacteriota bacterium (assembly GCA_963763795.1). Taxonomy (GTDB): domain Bacteria; phylum Acidobacteriota; class Terriglobia; order Terriglobales; family Acidobacteriaceae; genus Sulfotelmatobacter. Next base: position 380,715 of record CAVXPP010000002.1, read on the forward strand.
AAACATTCTGCTCGCGGATGCGGCGCGCGATGAGCTGCGTATACTGCGCGCCAAAGTCGAGGATAACGATGGATTGCGTTTCCAGTGAATTTTGCGGGGATAGGGTCGCCACGGATGAGTTTCTCAAATTCGGGGAGAAAGTGTAAAGGGAGACTTGCTCCACAAACGGGGAAGTGGCTTGCGACCGTCTACGATGAGAGCGGAATAATCCCCGGCACGTCGCTCAGGATCAGTTCGTCCCGGTCGATGCTCGTTTGCACCGGCGGCTCGACCATAACCGGCGGGCCGCTGACTGGAGGGATCGGCGGAAGCGGGTTGAGCAGCGCCTCCGGCGTTTCGGAGATGCACACGTATCCGGCCAACCGAGCCATGTAAAGCCAGTCGGCGAACGCAAAGTAACCCAACGTCACCAGGATTACGCACAGAGCAACCAACCGTCCCGGCAGCAAACCGGCGGCGCCCAGGGGCACGGCCACCACGGTCGTCGCGGCCGAAAAAACGACCAGATGCGCGAGCCCGGTCCATGTGCTCACGGCAAATACCGCGCCAGTGCGCTCGCGGCAGAACGTCGCTGCGCCAAAAATAGCGTCCATGGCGGACGCGCCATCGCGCACGGCGAAGATTCCTGCCAGCGATAAGAACCAATTCAGCGCCCATCCGATCAGGAAGATCATGGCCGCTATTGGCAGAAAGAGAAGGAAAGCCGGTCCGGGCTGAGGATCGGCCTTCGGCGAAACGAAACTGGCCAGGATCGCTGCACCCCCGCAAGCCATGATCGCGGCCAACAGAACGGCGGCTCGCAGAAAGTTCAGCCGCATCAATCCCGTCCAAGATTTCTGGTACTCGTCCAGGACATCGTCGCGCTCGCTCTCGTTCGGCTCAACGCTGTCATCAAAACGCCGAGTTCGAAAATGATCCAGCAGGACCCGAACGGTCGCGATCCGCCCCACGGACGATGCAAACATCCAGACAAGCAGCAGCATCAACGCCGCGACCAGCAATGACATCACCGCTCGATACAGGCTGCCGTGCAGAATGTGCGCCAGCGCCTGGGCCACGAAAAACGGATGTCGGGTCCGCAAGAAAAATAACTCGCCGTTCGTTACGGGCAGCGTGTCAAGGTATTCGAAGAAGCCGAAAAGCAACAGCGCCACGGTGGTGGCGCCGAAACTCCAGCGCCACAGAATTTCGCCGAACGTCAGCGCGGGACGCCGGAATGCCGCACGAAATCCTTCCAGGGTCGGCGAGATACGCGACATGCATTCAGGATAACGCAATTCACGGCTGCCGATGTTCCGCTAGTCAACGCCCCCACATACTCAGCGACGCGCGTCCCAGCCTCAAGCTTTTCCCCTAACGTTTTTAATTTACATCGCCTGACGATGGATTATGCAACGGGGGCTGAACACAGGGCATCCAAATCACTAAGGCACAGCAAAATAGGTTAATGATCGGGGAAATATTGCTGAAGTAGTGCCCCTTTGAAGGAGGCTAGTCCAATGCAATCCATACGATTCATCACTGTATTCTCAGTTGTCGCACTCGCTCTGTCGTTGCCGGCTTTTGCCAAGGATACCAACACCGGCAGTTTTGATCTGGCGCAAACGGTGCACGTCGGCTCTGCCGTATTGCACCCCGGACACTACAAGGCAGAGTGGACCGGGCCCAATACGGCCTTGCACGTTGCCATCGAACACAATGGCAAAACCGTAGCCACGGCGCAGGGGCATTTGAAGGAACTTGCGTCGAAGGCTCCATACGACTCGGTCACCGTTCGAACTCTGAAAAACAACACCACTCGCGTCGATGAAATCGACTTTAATCACCGCACGGAAGCGCTGGTGCTGGCAGGATCGTAAGCGCTGCGCCGTCGGTAAATGAAGAAAGCGGGCCGGATCGCGGCCCGCCCTTTTGCGCAGAACAGTCCCTACTTGACCACAATATTGACCATCTTGCCCGGCACATAGATTTTCTTGACGATCTGCTTCCCTGCGATCGCAGTCCGGACCTTCTCATCGGCCAGCGCACGCTCGAGAACCAGACTCTCATCTGCATCGGCCGGCACGACCACACGGCTGCGCAGCTTGCCCTTCACCTGCACCGGAATTTCAATCTCTTCTTCTTTCGCCAGCTCGGCGTCGTACTTCGGCCATGGTGCGCGCAGCAGGCTTTCCTTTTCTCCGAGCATCTCCCAAAGTTCGTGCGCCAAGTAAGGCGAAAACGGCGCCAGCAGCAACACCACGTCGCGCTGCACTTCCCCAAGAAACGCCGCCGGAACCGCTCCCTGCGCAATCGCCGCCTCAGCCCCATAGAGAGCGTTGACCAATTCCATGATGGCCGAGATGCAGGTATTGAAGTGCCAGCGTCCCCGAAAGTCGTCGCTCACGCGCTTAATCGTCTGATGCAACTTGCGCTGGATCGCCCGCGCCTCGGGCGACAAATCCGAAGTAACCGCGCGGGAATCCCCCTTCACCGGGTTGCGCACAAAGAACCGGTACACACGCCCGAGGAAACGCTGGATGCCTTCGATGCCCGTATCTTGCCAGTCCAAGTCCCGGTCTGGCGGCGCGGCAAACAAGCTGTACAAGCGCGCCGCATCCGCGCCGTAGCGCTCCACCATCTCGTCGGGCGAGACCACGTTGCCCAGGTTCTTCGACATCTTCCGGCCGTCTTTGATCACCATTCCCTGCGTGAACAGGCGTTCCACCGGCTCATCGTTGCTGATCATGCCGAGATCCCGCATGAACTTGGTCCAGAAGCGCGAATAAATCAAGTGCAAAATCGCATGCTCGACGCCGCCAATGTACTGGTCAATCGGAAACCAGTATCCGGCGATTTTTCCATCGAAGGGAGCGCGATCGTTGTGCGCGTCGGTGTAGCGATAGAAGTACCAGGACGAATCGACGAACGTATCCATCGTGTCGGTTTCGCGCCGCGCCGGGGCACCGCATTTCGGACAGGTCGCGTTGACGAATTCCGGAACATCCCTCAGCGGCGATCCGCCGGCCAGCGTGACCTTCACATTCTCGGGCAAGAGAACCGGCAAATCTTTTTCCGGCACAGGCACGATGCCGTCCTTCTCGCAATAGAGCATGGGGATCGGCGTTCCCCAGTAGCGTTGCCGCGAGATGCCCCAATCTTTCAGGCGATACGTGACCGTCGCTTTGCCAAAGCCCTTTTCCTCGGCATAGGCGGCCATCTTTTTTATCGCGTCCGAGCAACTCATCCCGCTATACGGACCCGAGTTGATCACCATGCCTTCGTGCGCCGTAAAGGGCAACTGCGGCTCAGTCATTGTTTCTTCCGGATCATTCGCAATCGGAAGAATCACCAGCCGGATCTCGATCTTGTACTTCTTCGCGAAGTCATAGTCGCGTTCGTCGTGCGCCGGCACGCTCATGATTGCGCCCGTGCCGTAGTCCATCAGGATGTAGTTGGCGATCCAGATCGGCACTCTTTCTCCGCTGAACGGATTGATGGCGTAGCGGTGCGTGTTCACACCGTGCTTTTCAATCTCACCGATGTCGCCGGCCTCCTTGGCTTTCCGCTGCTCGGCAATCATCTGCTGCACCGCTTCTCCGAGCGGCTGGTTGTACCGCGTGAAGTCCGCGACCATGGGATGCTCGGGCGCCAACTGCAATGAGGTCGCGCCGAAAATCGTATCGACGCGCGTGGTGAACGCGCTGATGGTCGAACCCGCCGGACCGGCATTTCCGTCGAGCTTGAAATCGACCAACGTTCCTTCACTGCGCCCGATCCAGTTGCGCTGCATGATGCGCACTTTCTCCGGCCAGCCGTCAAGCTTGTCCAGATCGCGCAGCAATTCCTCGGCGTACTTGGTGGTGCGCACAAACCACTGCTCCAGTTCGCGCTGATCCACCAACGTGTCTTCATGGCGCCAGCAGCAGCCATTGGGAAGAACCTGCTCGTTCGCCAGCACCGTCGCGCACTTCGGGCACCAGTTCACTTTGCTCTTCTTGCGATAGACGAATCCCTGCTCGTAGAGCTTGAGGAAGAACCACTGGTTCCAGCGGTAGTAGTCGGGCAAGCAGGTGGTGACTTCGCGCGACCAGTCATAGGCGAAGCCCAGTCGCTTCATCTGCGCCTTCATGTTGGCGATGTTGTGCAGCGTCCACTCGCGCGGCGGCGTATTGTTCGAGATCGCGGCGTTTTCCGCGGGTAAGCCAAACGAATCCCATCCCATGGGATGAAGCACGTTGTACCCGTTCATCCACATATAGCGGGCCAGCGCGTCGCCGATCGAGTAATTACGCACGTGCCCCATGTGCAGCGCGCCCGAAGGATAAGGCAGCATTTCAAGGACGTAGTATTTCTTCTTCGCTGAATCCGGCTCGGCTGCGTAGAGCGCAGCATCCTGACGCCAGCGCTCGAACCATTTCATTTCCACGCGCTGCGCGTCGTAGCGCTCATCATTGACGCGTTCTGGGGCACGTTCTGCGGGACGTTCTGCCCCCGGACGATCGCTGCCCGCGCCATCCACGCTAGTCACGGTAGTTCCTGTTTTTTCTTCCTGCGCCATAGTCACGATTCACGACGGGTGAATAATCCCTGATTTTACAACGGATGCGCTCCTGAGCGGCGCGCCAGGCAACCGCAGCCTCGCCACATATCCAAAGAGTCGCCAGTCAGGCCTGCGGCCCTCAAAAATCGTGCGGCAACCATCCCACTGCTTTCGCGCGTTCAAAAATTACCCATAATCCCCACAGCGCGGCCGCCGGACCTCCCCAGATATAGAGCAAGGACTTCCACTGCAACCGCTGCACCACGTCCCGCTGGCTCCCCTCAGAGATCACGAATGGGCCATTCCCCTTCATGAGAATCACCGGCGCGTGCAAATCAAAATGATCGGAATCGAACGCCTCTACGCCGGAAGGGACCGTCTGATCCAGCGACATGTACGCTTTATGCCGCAACACATCGGCCTCTCCCGCGCTAACAAAGCCCGGCCCGATGCGCGAAAGCTCGCTGCTCTCGGTCACCGGATTCCTTTTCGCCCACGGATTTTCCTGCAGGCTGCCCATTACAAAAATCTGATCGCCGGGCTTCACGCATCGCTCCCATACAAACTCCGGAGGCTCCGAGCGGTTTCCTGCCATCGCCAGAGTGGTCTTGCCGTATTGCGCGTCATCCATATATGGATCGAGTTGCAGTTCGCAGCCTGCGGGATAGACCAGCACCCGGTCCGTTCCATCGTCCACAAAAAAGGGCGCACACAGTTCCCGCATCTTGTCATTCCGCAAGTCGCCCCGCGCCCCTGACTCCACCGTCACCCGGTAATAAAGGCAATCCGAATGGCTTAATGGAGCAACCAGCGTATACGGGCCGACCGCTTTCCCGCAGATCTCGACTTGCCCGAGCGCCGCCGAGCGCACGCTGCATTGCGGGATGTCCATAATCAGCCGCTTGCGCTGCAGCAACCCGAACCCGCGCACGAAAAGGATCGGGCCGCCGATCACGCCCACCAACGCCCAGAACAGCGGCTGGGTCAGCAACCATCCGATTAATCGCCCCATAAGCGCCCACGAATATATCAGAACTAACAACCACCCCTATGTCAGTTCTCACGCACCAGTTTCTTCAACGCCGCGACGTTCCTCTGGTCGTCCCCAGGCGCGTCGATCGGCGTCTCGGCGATAAAGGTCGCATGCGCCAGGCGAAGATCATTGAGCAGAATGCGAAATGTCTCTTTGCCGATCGTTCCCTTCCCGATGTGCTGGTGCCGGTCGAGCTTCGACCCGCGCGGAGCCTTGGCGTCGTTGCAATGCCACACCCTCACGCGATTTAATCCGATGGTTGCGTCCAGGTGCCGCAGAGTCTGGTACAAACCTTCTTCGCTGACAATGTCGTATCCGGCCACGTGGGTGTGGCATGTATCGATGCAAGCGCCGGCCGGAACAATGCCATCTAGCCGCTCCAGAACTTCCGCGAGCTGCTCGAAGCTTCCACCAAGCGAGAATTCCGCGCCCGCCGTGTTTTCGATCAGGATCGTTAATCCGCCTTGGGACAGATCGAGCCCTTGGGTGGACGCGGCGATCGCTGCAGCCGTGCGCAGCAATCCTTGCTCGCGATCCGCGCCGCGAAACGACCCCGGATGCAAGACCAGATAATCCGCGCAGAGAGCCAACGCTCGCTCCACCTCGCCGCGAAATGCCTGCATCGATTTCTGCAGAAACATTTCGTTCGAGCTTGCCAGGTTCACCAGGTAATTCGTGTGGATCGCCAGCGGCTTCAGATCGTAGCGCGCCCGCAACCGGTTCATCTCGGCGCATTGCGGCTGTCCCAATTCGTAAGGAGCCCACTGGCGCGGGCTGGATGAAAACATCTGAAATGTATTGCAGCCCAGCCGGTAGGCCCGCTCGGCCGCGTTCTGCACTCCGCCGGCAGACGAGGTATGAATGCCGATGCGCCGGGAAGTCAGGCGGGGCGCCCGTTTCGGCGCCGGCCGGTTCAAAATATCTCGCTCACCCGCCATCCCACGAGTATCGACGGTAAAGACGGCAGCGTGCAACATCCCTGGTCAGTTTTGTGATCGCGAGCGTTTTGTCATCCCAGCCGTTTTGTCATCATGAGCGAAGAGATTGGTTCACGAAGTGAACCAATCTCGCAGTCGAAGGACCTCTATCAGTGAGGCAACGGTCGTCCCATGAGAGTTTCAATACGCGGAGGTCCTCAAGCAGCGACGCCTATAGAGATCCGTCGACTCCGTTTTCGTCCGCGTTCGCGGACGAAAACTTCGCTCAGGATGACTCCCAGCCTTGCTCCATTTGCGGTGCAGCCTCAGCCAAAGGTAAACTTGTGGGTCGGTTTTCTCCTGCAGCTGCACCAACAAATCGGGCTTCGCTCGATGGACGGTCGGCACGCCGGCCGTCTCCACATGTTTCCGTAAGGTGAACCTATGCTAGTCGTCATGAAGGCGCAGGCCACGGAAGACCAAGTCCGCGCCGTTTGCCAAAAAATCGAAAAGCTGGGCTATCGCGCGCATCCCATGCCCGGCGCAACCCGCACCGCTATAGGCATCACGGGCAACAAGGGCGAGGTGGAGCAGGGCTCGCTCGAAGAAATGCCGGGAGTGCAGGAAGTTATCCAGGTTTCGAAGCCCTACAAACTGGTCAGCCGCGACGTGAAAGAGGAGAACACCGTCATTCGTTTTCCTGACACCGCCGCCACCCTTGGAGGAACCGGCCTGGCCATCGTTGCCGGTCCGTGCGCCATCGAGAGCCACGAGCAGGCATTCGCCGTGGCCGAGCGCGTGCATCGCGCCGGAGCGCAATTCTTTCGTGGCGGCGCCTACAAGCCGCGCACCTCGCCATACTCGTTTCAGGGACTCGGCGAAGAGGCCCTGCGCATCATGGCCGAAATTCGCCAGCAGTTTGGCATGAAGATCATCACCGAGGCCATCGACCACGAAACGCTCGACTTGGTCGAGGAGTATGCCGACGTCATCCAGATCGGCGCACGCAACATGCAGAATTTTTCTTTGCTCAAGCGCGCCGGACGTTCGCGCAAACCCGTTCTTCTCAAACGTGGCATGTCGGCCACGCTCGAAGAATTTCTCATGGCGGCGGAATACATCCTGAGCGAGGGCAATTACAATGTTGCGCTCTGCGAGCGCGGCGTCCGCACCTTCGCCGACCATACCCGCAACACCCTCGACCTGAGCGTCGTTCCGGCCGTCCAACGTCTCAGTCACCTCCCGATTCTGGTCGATCCCAGCCATGGCACCGGCAAGCGCAACAAGGTCACGCCTCTGTCGCGCGCGGCGGTCGCCGTCGGCGCCGACGGATTGCTCGTGGAAGTTCACGATAAGCCAGACCAGGCGCTCTCCGACGGCCCACAGTCGCTCTTTCCCGATCAATTCGACCAACTGATGCTGCAAGTCCGCCAGATCGCCGAAGTCGTCGGTAGAACTGTGCCGGAGATCGGAGTGAGGGAAACAGTCGCAGCCAGCAAATAGTTCGATACCGGAGGATTTAATCTGAGGGAGAAGAAGAATTGCACCTGACACCAGTCACGAGATTCGCCGGATCGCTTCTCCTCTCCTGTTTCGATCTTGCGTTATGCCTTTCTGCATTGCTCTTGGGCTTTGTGTTTAAGAGCGCCCCGGCGTTCGTGCTCTTCATGATGGATATTCTCCCCGTTTGTCTGTTGGTCACCGTTGTTTATTTGATCGTCGACTTCGTGAGTCAGCGATTCAGGCAGGCGACGGCTGCGGTGCTGCTCCTGTTGCCCACCCTAGCGGTGCAGATTTGGTTTTACAGAACTTTGGACCTCTGAATTACGGCTGGTTAGCTGTTGATCTTTCGTCTTCGTGAGAAAACTCCTCTTCATCGCTGTCCTGCTTCCCATCCTCGCCGGACTCGGCTGGTGGTATTTCCGCGAGCCCTCATTCCCCGACTACGGCCCGGCCTTCCGCGAGTATGCCTATGTCACCAACGGCAAGAGCAACACGGTGAGCGTCATTGACATGCGCACCTTTGCGCTGGCCAAGACTCTCCACGTCGGCAGCGAGCCCACCGGCATTGCCGCCAACAGCAAGAAAAACGAAATCTACGTCGTCAATTCCGGATCGAGCAATGTCAGCGTGATCGATGCCGAGACGAACACTGTGGTCGCAACCATCGGCGTGCACGGCCGTCCTTACTTCATCGATGTCGCCGCCGACGGCAGACGCGCCTACGTGGCCAATTCAGGATCTGCGAACGTCAGCGTCATCGATCTCGAACAGCGAATAGTGATCGGCAATTTGCGCGTGGGCGCATCGCCCGGACTGGCACGGGTCTCGCCCGATGGCTCGACCGTGGTCGTTTCCAATCGCGGCGACAATACTGTTTCAGTGATTGACGCGAAGGCTTTGCGGGTCCGCTCGACGCTTCCCGTCTGCCAGCAGCCCGAGGACATAGCGATCTTGCCCGACTCCACCAAAGCCTTCGTCGCCTGCTCGGGATCGTCGCAGGTCGCGTCGATCCAGCTCCAAAGCCCCGCTCACAAAGAGGACAAAGTGCTCGCTCTGCTCGATGTCGGCCGCACCCCGGTCAGTCTCACCGTTAAGCCCGATGGCGGCGAGATGATGGTCTGCAACTTCGACTCCGACAGTATCTCGATCGTTGAAACCGGCAACGACGAAGTCGGGGGCAGTCCGGAGATCGGGCAACATCCCGCGCGCAGCGTGGTCACGCTCGACAACTCGCGTCTCTACGTTTCCAATTTTGGATCGAACAGCATCGCCGTCTACGACATCGACATGGGCCGCCGCATCGCGACCTTGAACGTTGGCGCTCATCCTGACGCCCTCGCCCTCACGCCCGATCAGAATTATCTGCTGGTGCTCGACACCGAATCCGGGGATGTCACGGTCATCCAGAAACGCAAGCCACGGCGCACGCTGGAAACCTCGGAGTATTCCCTGCTCACGCTGATTCCGGTGGGCATGCAGCCGAACGCAATCGTGATCAAAGCGTTCCTGGCGAGCGCCGGAAAAAAACAGTAGCCGCCACATCCCAACAGGATCAAACGGTCGCGGCTTTCCCGCAATGCCGGTCCAGCGCCGCTTTCAGATCGGCCGCAATAGCTGGTGCTTCGCGCGATTCGATATCGCGCCGCGGCATCATATAGACCAGTTGCCCGTCCCGCAGGATCGCGATCGAAGGCGAAGAAGGCGGCTGTCCTGTGAAATAACTGCGCGCCCGCTCAGTGGCTTCCTTATCCTGCCCGGCAAACACTGAAAAAGCATGATCGGGACGAACCGAATTGCCGAGTGCTATGCGAACCGCGGGACGCATTCGTCCGGCCGCGCATCCGCAAATTGAATTCACCACCACCAGCGTCGTGCCCGGACGGTTTTTCAGTTCCTGATCCACTTGCTCGGCGGTATGCAGCTCTTCAATTCCCAGCCCGGTTAATTCTTCTCGCATCGGCACAACCATGATTTCCGGATACATCGGCATATATTGTTTGTTTTCCCCTGATTGAAGTTCACTTTATTGTAACGTGTAAACTTCAACTCTTGTCATCTTGAGCGAAGTTGCCGTTCGCAAGGCGAACGGCAACGCAGTCGAAAGATCCCTATCGTTGGAAGTAGTGTTGGCCCCCGTGAGTACTCTTTGACGAGCCGGCGGGACGCGCTGGCGAAAGCTGCAAGCAACATCTCCACGCGCGCAGTTGTATAGTCAGTCGAATGCTCCTCGAGGAAAACGTTCCGCTCGCGCCACTGACCACCTTCCACATCGGAGGGCCGGCACGCTTCCTGATCGAAGCCAAGTCGCCCGAAGAAGTGCGCGAAGGGGTCACCTTCGCCCGATCGCGCGATCTCCCACTCTTTGTTTTGGGAGGAGGCAGCAATCTCGTGGTGGCCGATGTCGGATGGCCCGGCGTTGTCCTGAAAATTGCCATCGCCGGAATCGAACAGCGTCCCGGCCAATACAAAGGAACGGTTCTGTTCGATGCCGGTGCCGGCGAATCCTGGGACCGCTTCGTCTCTCATGCGGTAGCTGCCGAATGCGCGGGCGTCGAATGCTTGAGTGGGATTCCAGGCAGCATTGGCGGCACGCCCGTGCAGAACGTGGGCGCCTACGGACAGGAAGTCTCCGAAACCATCGATTCCGTTGAAGTATTCGACTTCCAGGACGGGCAAGTACGCGAACTCTGCGGCGAAGCCTGCGGATTCTCCTACCGCTCCAGCATCTTCAATACGTCAGAGCGCGGGCGTTTCATCATCCTGCGAGTCACCTATGCGCTGATGCCCGGAGGCGCACCGCATCTCGAATACGCCGACCTGAAGAAGCACTTCGAGGGCAAAAAAACTCCTCCAACGCTTGCCGAGACACGCGAGGCCGTGCGCCACATCCGCGCGCTCAAAGGCATGCTCATCGTGCCGGGCGATCCCGATTGTCAGAGTGCGGGCTCGTTTTTCAAGAATCCCGTGCTCACCGAAACCGAGCATGAGGACTTGCAAAAGCGAGCCGCGCTGAAGGCCTTGACTCTGCCCAGCTATCCTGCACTGGAGAGCAAGAAAAAAGTTTCCGCAGCCTGGCTGGTCGAGAAATCCGGATTTGCCCGCGGATACGATCTCGGAAACGTCGGGATCTCCCGCAAGCACGCTCTCGCCATCATCAACCGCGGAGGAGCCACCTCCGCCGAGGTTCTCGCCTTGAAAGATCAGATCCAGCAACGCGTCCAAGAAATCTGGGGTGTAATGCTGGAACCGGAACCGGAGATGGTCGGTTTCTAGGTTGAGGCTGCGGCTCCCAGCCGGCAAAGATCAGATCTCCGCTCTCACCGGTCAGTTCTCAGCGATCTCCGCGGCCTTTCTCAGCGACCTCTGCGGTTAAGGCTTGGGGCAAGTAGCATCTCCCCTGCTTTGGGCTGGCTCTTCTCGAACGCAAGATCAAAATCAAAAGCAAAGTCAAAAACGGCGGACAGGAGTGTCCGCCCCACAAATCCGAGAGAACAAGTGCCACAGAACAAAAAGCGCCGCTCCGGATTGTGACCTTAGCCTTGAGCGGCGGTGACCCATCGAGGGGCGGTCGTGCGATCCGGCGCCAGCGGCGCTTCAGCCTTCTTTATCGGCAAGTCTTGCCGCCTGCTTAAATATTTCCACAAACATCTCCCGCGTCAGCTTACCGGTTTGCGTGTTCTGGTTCGACGTATGATAGGACGCGAGTAACACCTTACCGTCGGGCATCTGGTAACTCGCCCCATGACGGAAGGCGTAGGCTTTCTTGCTGAAATGGGTGCCCCACTCTTCCGCGTTTTTTGCGGAAGGGTGGGCAAGGCGGCGCTTCCAGTAATTCAAATAAGCGTCGAATCCAATCTTCCCTAACGCGACCACCACCTTCACCTTTTCTAATCCTGCCAGCTCCCGATCCAGAAAGTGCGAGCACTCGGCGAGTTCCTGCGGCAACGGCTTATTGTCCGGAGGCGCGCAGCGCACCGCGGCCGTGATGTAAAGGTCGCGTAACTTCATCCCGTCATTGCGATCGGTCGCCGTGGGCTGGCTGGCGAACCCGGTCTCGTAGAGCACGGGATACATGAAGTTCCCAGAAGCATCTCCGGTGAACGGACGTCCGGTACGGTTGGATCCGTGCGCGCCCGGAGCCAGCCCCATGATGAGAACGCGAGCGTCCGGATCGCCGAAGCCAGGCACGGGCTTGCCCCAGTATTCCCAGTCGCGGTAAGCACGCCGCTTCTCGCGAGCAACCTGCTCGCGGTACGCCACAAGACGCGGACAGCGTGTGCAGGCGATAACGTCGTGATTCAGAACCGTGAGCCAGGACACGTGTTCATTACACCACACGTGAGGGATCAATGAGAGTCAGGGATTGCTCGTCTGTCTGCGGGTGTGGCCCCCGTTTGACGGGGTGGAAGGAAGGAACGGCAAAACTGCCACACCCTCACGCCTCCTTAACCCCGCCCCCCAATTCCCCGGCGTGCGCGGCGCGTGCGCTCTTTTCGCCAGAGGAGGCGCGTGCTTCAGAGGCTAGCGTGATTGGAGAACTACATTGATGGTACTTGGTTTTGCTTCTCCTTGACGATAATCGAAGAGCGGTACGTTTTCGAACTGCACTGCGATTTGGTTACGACGCATGATCTGCGGATTGCTAAGGGTAAGATCGGTTCCAGGACAAATACCAAGGCCCCAGTCCGGTGGTGAAGTATTCGTACTTGAAAGGTAGAGATTGACCGTCTTGACCGGAGAAATGCCGAACTCAGCTGGCTCCGACCCGCCGTTTTGGACCCAGCCCCACGCAATCTCACCAGGACCATGCGGCGACTCTCCTTTTGCAAGTGGACAAGTGTCTTTGGACATATCCGCCCTCATCAACAAGAACGACGGCCCACGCAACGGAGCGAGACAGTGAATGCGTCTGAAATATCCGCCTTCAGCAGAGCAGCGACCCACTTCAGGTAACAAAAAACTTCCTTCAGGAGTAACGAACTCTCGTGCGTGCTGATCAAGAAAGACACTGAGTGCCAGAGACACTTGGACCTTGACAGGAGATGACTTGAGACTCCCCAACAGCTTCTTCTTAAGGGCGAAGTCTATCTGCGACCGATCTTGTTCGGGAAAGAGAAACAGGCCCGGCGACTTCCAGCCGGAGTTCCATCGAATGCCGTTGTTGGATTCGATCTCAATCAAAACGCCGCTCATAATCAACACCGCCCCGGGAGCGATCCCAGAAACGCGCAGTGGCATCCGAATCTGCGCTTCGTCATTTTCCTGAGGTGCTGCCGCCTCACTAAAAGCCTTGTCCGGAGGCAACAGACTAATTTGTAGCGGCGGTAATTGTCCCAAACTGAGTGTTGGAAACTCGCGATCCACGAGAGTTTTGTAAGGAGTGAATGCCAAAATAAGAAGCATGGCGACTGCGAGTCCGACCAAGATCAGACGTGCTTTTGTTGTCTCGCGTCGAGCGTATTGAATCAGGATTACAAAGAGGCACCCGCAAATCAGGAGTCCTGCCGTCACGGAATCCATGGGGCCTGAAAACCCGGAACTAGGAACGTACTCCGACATGGCCCCCATTCCAACGGCATAGAGCACAGCAATCAACGAGGCCAGAATCATCTGTACGACAGTTGCTGTAACGGTCGCGAAAGCGACAATCGGCAAGATGAAGAACAACAACATCATGATTTGCATCCACAGCAGGCCAACTGCGTGCTGTGCTGGAGAGAAGCCCGCTTTGGCGAGTAGGAACACTTGCGTTATTAGCAAAGGCAAATTGACGACCGTCACCACGAATAACAGCTTCGCCGTTAGCAGTTTCTTCCATTCGTAGGGTCGAGTAACCCAAAACTGACGATTTCCAACGAGCGATTCTCCCTGGATTGCGCGCACGGTGAGAAATGACCAGGCAACAGGAACTAACGCCACAATCAGGCCTGAAAGGAACCCGAAACTGAAGAAACCACCGAAACCATAGGCAACGTCATCGTCGTGTGCCCAACCGCGCATCTCATTCCAGGCGAAAGCCACAAGCAGACATGCGGACACGGCACTCTCACGCCAGTAATGGCGCAGGTCCCCGAGGAAAATGTGTAGGACCTGTCTCATCGTGTGGCCTCTCTACATTCCATCTCTACCTGCCTTAGCCATTGCTAGAAAAATCGAGCGCAGTGACATCGGAGAGAACGTTACATTCTTGGCTTCTCCGAGCAAACTCCTAGCCTTGATGACGGTGGTCTCACGGTCAAAGCGACTCTCGATGAACCGGACCACTGCAGCAGAAGCACTTAGCTGCATCCAGGTGTCAGGTACATTATTCGGGAGCGGAGGTGGCGAATCGAACGTCAATTCCACCTCTCTGAAACGATCCAGCAAAGTTGTTAATTCTTCCGAGAATCGGAGCCGTCCCTCTTCGAGATAACCGATATGGCTGGCAAAGCTTTCAATCTCTGCAAGATCATGAGAAGAGATTAAGATTGTGGACTCCTCAGCACGATCCAGCAAGCCTTGGATCAGTTCGTCGCGGACCAGCGGATCAAGACCGGTGAAAGGCTCATCAAGGACGATCAGCTTTGGGTGATAGGCAAGTGCACTTGCGAGAGCGGCCTTCATCCGCATCCCGCGTGATAGGTTGCGAAGCTTGCGTTTTAGCGGCAAGTCGAATTGCCGCACCAGTTCGTTTTCCAGACTTACATCCCATGAGGAATAGAAAGGTCTGAGAAATGCGAAGAAAGCATCTACGCGCATCCACTCGGGGAGTTCCTGGTTTTCTGATACGTAGCCAATTGATGCAAGTTGTTTTTGGTTTAGTTGGGTCGATTCGGTTTCCAGAACCTCGGCACGCCCTTTTGTCGCTCGGAGAATATTCATCAAGATTTTTATGGCTGTAGTTTTTCCAGCACCGTTCGGGCCAACAAGGGCATAAACGGAACCCTCCGGGACGACTAGATCAAGTCCCCTTAGGGCTTCGACTCGCCAGAATTGCTTATGAAGATCCTCTGTGCGAAGTGCGCTTTTCATCGTTTGCCGCGCCCTCCCCGATCAGGTTCCGGTTGTGCTGCATCAGCACTAAGACGTTTCCAATGTCCTGACACCGAATCGCATACTTCACTAACGTCGATTCCGAGTTTCTTAGCCTCCACGACGAGCTGTTCAATCTCTGTCCCAAGCAACTGTACTCGCTCGGCGCGAGTCGACTCAGGAAGTGTTGCCACGACGGTTCCGATTCCCGGCCGCGACTCTAGCAATCCGAGCGCAACCAACTGGGTCACTACTTTATGCGCAGTGTTGGGGTTGATCTTTAATTCTCTGCTGATAAGACGGACTGACGGGAACGCATCCCCTGGGCGCAACTGGCGCGAAATGATAGCCTTCTTCGCCGCATAGACGATCTGGTCGCATAGTGGGATTCCTGGCCGAAAGTCAACCCGAAAGGGGAGCACGGCCCGTACTATAACAGATAGTACGCCTGATGCAAAGGGTTATTTTCTGAACGAAAAGGCAAGCCTATCTGCCAGGCCAATTGGATTTTCGTTATAGGGGAGGAGTTGAACCGTAGAGCCAATGCTCTCAGAGGGGTATGGCAGTTTTGCCGTTCCTTCCTTCCACCCCGGCCCCCGTTTGACGCTGCTCTCCTTCTATCTTTAAACTCATGTTAACGGCAAGTAAACGGAGCCCGGGTCCCGTCGGCTTCGCGGGCCGTTTCCAGCCAGAGGTTGTCAGAGCCACGGCAGTCCGCTGAAAGGGTAAAAAGTGAGTCCCACAGAAACCGGCGTCATTACCAACGACGCAACCAAACAAGACGGCGTCAAACGCGAGATCTCGGTCGAAATCCCCGCGGAAGAAGTCAGCCGCGAGACCGAAATCATTGTGCAGAAATATCAGAAGGTCGCACGCCTGCCCGGTTTCCGCGCCGGACACGTGCCTGCCTCCATCATCCGCCAGCGCTTCAAAGAAGATCTCAAGAGCGACGTGGTCGAAGCGCTCGTCCCCAAATATTTCCGCAAAGAGGCGGAAAAGCTCGGAATGGTTCCCGTGTCGCAGCCGCGCGTCACCGATCTGCATATCCACGACGGCGAACCGCTGCGCTTCAAGGCCAGCTTCGAGATCATGCCCGAGATCAAAGTCGAAGGCTATAAGGAGCTCCGCGCCGACCATCCAGAAATCGCGGTCAAGGACGGCGAAGTCGAAGAAGCGCTGGCTAGCGTACGCGAGCAACATGCCACCTACACCTCCATCGAAGGACGTTCGCTCGCCGACGGCGACTTCGCCCAGGCCTCGATGGATGGCAAGCCCAAAGAGGCCGACGACAAGACCAACCCAGTTCACATGGACGAAGTTCTGATCGAAATCGCCGGGAAGAACACAGTCCCAGAATTCAGTGAGCACCTGCGCGGCGTCAAAGCCGGCGATGAGCGCGAGTTCGAAGTGAAGTATCCCGACGATTCGGCCGACAAGCGTCTGGCCGGGAAGACCTTCATCTACACGGTAAAGATTCAAGCCATCAAGCAGAAGAATCTTCCTGAGTTGACCGACGACTTCGCCAAGGAACTCGGCGAGTTCACGAGTCTGGAAGCCGTGCGCAAGCAGATTCGCGAGAACATGGAAGCCGAGCGCAAGCACACTGCCGAGCGCGAAGCCAAAGATAAGCTGATCAACGAACTGGTAAAGCGCAACGATTTCGAAGTGCCGGAGTCGCTCATCGACCGGCAGATCGATCTCCGCCTCGAACGCGGTTTGCGCGCGTTGGCGGCTCAGGGCATGAAGATGGAGGACATGAAGAAAATGGACCTGCCGCGCTTGCGGGCGGGCCAGCGCGACCAGGCTGTGCAGGATGTAAAGTCGTCGTTGTTACTGGAACGCATTGCGGAGCTAGAAAAAATTGAGGTCGGCGAAGACGAGTTGAATCACGAATTAGAAGCCCTCGCCCAGCAGACCAAACAGACTCCGGAAGCGGTCCGCGCTCGATTGACACAAGATGGGGGCCTCGATAGAATCCGGAACAGAATCCGCAGCGAAAAGACCCTCGAATTTCTGTATCACCAGTCCGCGTAAGTCCAGAAAATACGCGGGCACTTTCGATCCTCTCCAGGCAAGCTAGTGGTTGCATCGGGGCGGAGTGTGGCAGGTGGAACGTGAAATCAAACGATAAAGATCCTCAGATGATGCTGGTACCGATGGTGATCGAGCAGACCGGACGGGGCGAACGCGCCTACGACATCTATTCCCGGCTGCTCCGCGACAACATTATCTTTATCGGCACGCCGATTGACGACAACATCGCCAACCTGGTGATCGCCCAAATGTTGTTCCTGGCTCAAGAAGATCCGGAGAAAGACATCCAGCTTTACATCAACTCTCCCGGAGGCTCCATCACGGCCGGCATGGCGATCTACGACACCATGCAATACGTGAAGAACGATGTCATGACGCTGTGCGTGGGCCAGGCGGCATCCATGGCCGCGTTACTTTTGGCATCAGGCGAACCCAAAAAGAGATTGGCACTGCCCAATTCGCGGATTCTAATACATCAGCCTTCCATGGGAGGTTTGTCGGGACAAGCTACCGACATCGACATCCACGCGCGCGAGATTTTGCGCATGCGCGAGATTACCAACCAGTTACTTTCGAAACATAGCGGACAGAAACTGGACAAAGTCGAGAAGGATGTCGAGCGCGACTTCATTATGAACGCGCAGCAGGCTAAGGAATACGGAATCATAGACGATATCATCTATAAGACGGCAAAAGCGGTATGATCGGCCTTCGCGCCTGAGGTCAGAAACAAAGCGGCAGGAAGGACGGTTCACACAAAGTTGGAACCGGATCATGCCGCGGCAACCGCTGAAGGAGTAACGCCGAGTGAAAAACAAGTCGGGAACGGACGAAATACTTCGTTGCTCGTTCTGCCACAAGTCCCAGGACGCGGTCGCCAAACTCATCTCGTCCCCCAGCGATTATCCCCGGGCCTACATTTGCGACGAGTGCGTCGCGGTCTGCAATTCCATTCTTGAGGATGACCGCACCGCAACTCCTCCCAGCAGCACTCCCAACCAACTGCCCAAGCCGCAGGAAGTAAAAACCTTCCTCGACGAGTACGTCATCGGCCAGGAGCAGACCAAGAAAAAGCTGGCCGTCGCCGTCTACAACCATTACAAGCGCATCTTCATGAACCGCCAGAAGACCGGCGATGGCATCGAGCTGTCGAAGTCGAACATCATGCTGATCGGTCCCACGGGGACGGGCAAGACGCTGCTCGCCCAGACTTTGGCCCGCATGCTCGATGTCCCCTTCGCTATCGTCGATGCCACCACGCTGACCGAAGCCGGCTACGTCGGCGAAGATGTCGAGAACATCATCCTGAAACTCCTGCAGGCCGCCGATGGCGATGTTAGCCGCACCCAGACCGGCATCATCTACATCGACGAAGTCGATAAGATCGGGCGTAAGGACGAGAATCCTTCCATCACCCGCGACGTTTCCGGCGAAGGCGTGCAGCAGGCTTTGCTCAAGATTCTCGAAGGCACCATCGCCAACGTTCCACCCCAGGGTGGACGCAAGCATCCGCACCAGGAATTCACTCCGGTCGACACCACCAACATTCTCTTCATCTGCGGCGGAGCCTTCGTCGGTCTCGACAAAATTATTTCCCGCAGAATCGGCAAGAAGTCACTTGGGTTCCGGACGGGTGAGGACGCGGAAAAAGACGAAGCGTTCAGCTCCAAAAAGCGCACGCAAGAGTTGCTGCAGGAAATACAACCGGAAGACCTCATCAAGTTCGGACTCATCCCGGAATTCGTCGGACGCCTGCCCGTCGTCGGCATGCTGGAAGATCTCGATGAGTTCGCGCTGATCGAAATCCTGACTCGTCCAAAGAACGCAATCGTGAAGCAGTACCAGCGCCTGTTCGAATTCGAGAACGTGCGGCTGAAGTTCAACGACGAAGCTCTGCGGGCCATCGCCCGCCAGGCCATGGCGCGCAAGGTAGGCGCCCGCGGCCTCCGCATGATCCTTGAAGAACTCATGCTCGACTTGATGTTTAACCTTCCCAGCCAAAAGAAACTAAAGGAATTCGAAGTCACGCGGGAAATGGTCGAAAAACGCAGCGCTTCCTTCGCCACGGTCATGGAGAAAGCCGGATGAGTTTACGCAAGCCTTTTGACCACGAAAGACACAACGCGGCCCCGAAGATTTTCTTCGTGAACCTTAGTGTCCTTCGTGGTTACTGCTTTTGAGGCACCTGCAAGTCTGAGAACGTTACAACTTAAATGCCATTTCACCCAAGGGCCCCGGCAAGGTAGAATGCCCCTAGGCGTCCGTTTCGCCGTCATCTCAGGGAGACTCAGTGACCACATCCAAGGAAAAATACGAATCCAAAAAGCTGCCGATGATGCCCATCCGCGATGTGGTCATCTTTCCCTTCATGATGACTCCGTTCGTGGTGGGCCGCGAGTCCAGCGTGCGCGCTCTCGAAGAGGCCTTGGCGGCGGACAAGAAAATTTTCCTGGCCACGCAGCATGATGCCTCCATTGATGAGCCCAAGGCCAACGAAATTTATCAGGTGGGCACGATCGTCAATATCGTCCAGAGCCTGAAGCTCCCTGACGGCAACATTAAAGTCCTGGTCGAAGGCATCGAGCGCGGCAAGATTCTGCAGGTCACCGACACCGAAGGCTACATGCAGGCCACGGTGCGGGTCGCACGCTTCGCGACCGAGGCCAACCCGGCGCTCGAAGCCGCCATGCAGCGCGTCACTTCCCTCTTCGAGCAATACGTGAAGCTTTGCCAGTCGCTGCAGTATGAAACCATGATTTCGGCGGTCCGCATGGAAGATCCTGCCAAGCTGACCGACGTCATCTCGGCCAATCTTCAACTTTCGATTGAAGAAAAGCAGGAACTGCTCGAGATTTTCGACCCTGCTGAGCGACTGACCCGCATCGCCGATGTACTCGATATCGAGATCGAAAAGCTGAACGTCGACCGCACCATCCAGTCGCGCGTGAAGCGCCAGATGGAGAAGGCGCAAAAAGAGTATTACCTCAACGAAAAGATCAAGGCCATCCAGAAGGAATTGGGCCGCGGCGAAAAGAGCGAGTTCGACGAACTCAAGAAGAAGATCGAAGCTGCAGGCATGCCCAAAGAAACCAAAGACAAGGCTCTGCAAGAACTCAAGAAGCTCGAAGCTATGCCGCCGATGTCAGCCGAGTCCACCGTTTCCCGCAACTATCTCGACTGGCTGCTGGCGGTGCCGTGGAAGAAGCGCTCCAAGGAAATCCGCAATATCTCGCGCGCCGAAAAAGTCCTGAACGAAGACCACTATGGCCTGGAAAAGATCAAGGAACGCATCCTTGAATTTCTCGCCGTCCGCCAGTTGGTGAAGAATCCCAAGGGTTCGATTCTCTGCTTCGTCGGACCTCCTGGCGTAGGCAAAACTTCTCTTGGAATGTCGATCGCCAAGGCCACGGGACGCAAGTTCGTCCGCATGTCGCTGGGCGGCGTGCGCGACGAAGCTGAAATTCGCGGCCACCGCCGCACCTACATCGGCGCACTGCCCGGCCAGATCATCCAGATGATGAAAAAGGCGGGCACCAAGAATCCAGTCTTCATGCTCGATGAAGTCGACAAGATGTCGATGGATTTCCGCGGCGATCCTTCCGCAGCCCTGCTCGAAGTGCTCGATCCCGAACAGAATTTCATGTTTGTCGATCATTACCTCGACGTCGAATACGACCTCTCGCAAGTCTTTTTCGTGGCCACCGCCAACGTGATGCACACCATCCCCGCGGCTCTGCAAGACCGCATGGAAGTGCTCCGTCTGCACGGCTACACCGAACAGGAAAAGGTGGAGATCGCCAAGCAGTTCCTGGTGAAGAAGCAGATGCTCGCCGCCGGCCTCTCGGACAAGAACATCCGATTCACCGACGATGCTATCACTGGTCTGATCCGCTCCTACACGCGCGAGGCTGGCGTCCGCAACCTGGAGCGCGAAATCGGCAATGTGTGCCGCAAAGTGGCGCGCAAGGTCGTCAAGGAAGGCGAAACCTACAACATCACCATCACCGGCGCCAACGTCAACGACTTCCTGGGCGTGATCAAGTTCCGCGACACGCTGGCTCACGAAAAATCAGAAGTCGGCTTGGTGACCGGCCTGGCCTGGACCGAAGTTGGCGGCTCAATCCTGAGCACCGAGGCCAGCGTAGTCGACGGCAAAGGCAAGCTGACGCTCACCGGAAAACTTGGCGACGTCATGCAGGAATCGGCGCAGGCTGCGATGTCCTACGTTCGCTCACGCGCCAACCGTCTCGGCCTGACCCGCGACTTCTATCGCAATCTCGACCTGCACGTGCATGTGCCCGAAGGCGCGATCCCGAAAGATGGCCCATCAGCGGGCATTACCATCGCGACGGCAATTTCGAGCGCGCTCAGCAAGATTCCCGTTCGCCGTGACTTGGCCATGACAGGAGAGATCACGCTGCGCGGCAAAGTTCTTCCCATCGGTGGCCTGAAAGAGAAATTGCTGGCTGCTCATCGCGCCGGACTTTTCGAAGTGATCCTACCCAAGGACAATGAAAAAGATGTGGCGGAAGTTCCAGAAAATCTGCGCACTGCGATGAAACTGCATTTCGTCGACACCATGGACCAGGTTCTGCAGATCGCCCTGGAATCACCACTGCCCAAGATGGAAGAAGAATCCGCGCAGCCGATCGCGCCGTTAACCGCCAGCACCCCCGAGAGCACAACAGCGCATCAGTAGCGCAGTTACGAGATGAAGAAAGACCCGCGCCGGCGGGCCTTTAGTTTCCTCTGTGTTCCTCAGTGCCCTCTGTAGGTGAAAACTTGAAAACTTCCTAAGCGCAAACCTCCCGCACCCGTTCACACGTCTCCGCCAGCGACCGTTCCACGCATTCCGTCAGCCACTGCTCTAAAACCAGCCGCTGCTTTTCTGGAACATACCGAAACCGCACCCCGCAAGCATCGCTGGTGGTCCATACCACGGTGCCCGCGACATCCACCATTCCAGTGGTATCCGGCAACGCAAACCGAAGCTCGATTTCCTCGCCGGCGCTAACCGAAACACCCTCGATGAAATCCTGCGCGCCGGTGTGCAGCCCGACCCCACCCTCGCTCAGGTTCACGATCAGCGCCTCGGCGCAAGACTGGCTATGCGTGCGCACAGAAGCCAGAATCTCTACCGGCTCGCGATGCTGCTTGCGCCGCCGCGCCACCGTCGCGCAATACGCCGCCCGCAGGCACCGTTCGATCTGCACCGCCGACGCCGGTTTGTGAATCAGAAAATGAACTCCGGCAGCAAAGGCCTGCCGCAGATCGAGCAGGTCGCGGACAATCGCCACCAACACGCAATCGGCGTTCTGCTTCGAACGCCGCACCGCGCACAACAATTCCGCCACATTGTCGATCTCCCGCCAATCCATGATGATGACGTCGAATGTATGTGAGTGAATCATCGCCAGTGCCGCATCGGAGCCAGCCGAAATCCTCGGAGTCACACGCAGTTGGTTCAGCACATTCCGCGTGATTCCCAGAAACTGTGTGTCGGCACACAGCAGCAGCGTATGCATCGCCAGCGTCGATGGTGTCTTGTCGCCCATGATCTTCTTTCCGGGCCAGCGCCTGTCGTGCCGCGCCCTTACTGACTCAATCGGCTCCCCCGAACCAAGGTTGAATTTCCGCAGAGCACGTTCGAGAGCGACTTGATTACCTCGGTTCGCACGGGGAGTAAAGCTTGCCTTCCGCGAATCGCGCGTCGAGAAGTCAACGCATGCCGCGATAGTGGCTCAGTTTGAATCCTGAACCGTTTGGAATTGGCGTCATCCCGACCGGAGCCGCTTTCGGCGGAGGGAGGGATCTCCACCTCCAGTCAGGGGAAATGGGATCCCTCAGCCGGCAGAAAGGCGCCGTTTTTCGTGATAACCCCGTGTAGGCTGATGTCAAAATTGCGAGTTAGCCATGCACATGCGCGGCCTTGCCAATCTCCCTCGCCCCGTTGCAAACTTGGATATGAGAGTCCTGTCCAATTTTCTGGCGGCGGCAACCGACATCTCCCACTTCCCCGCTCCCAGCGTTCCCGAAATCGCCTTCCTCGGCCGCTCCAACGTGGGCAAATCCAGCGTGATCAACTCTCTGGTCGGCACCAAGCTGGCACGCACCAGCTCCACACCCGGCCGCACTCGCAGCATCAATTTCTTTGAAATCCGCTGGCCCGGCAAGCCGCAACCCGAACTGATCTTCGCCGACCTCCCCGGCTACGGCTACGCCAGGATCTCCCGCGAGATTTCGCAGGAATGGCCGAAGTTCATCGAGCCTTACCTGCGCCAGCGTTCGACGCTCGCCCTCTGCATAGCACTGGTCGATGTGAACGTTCCTCCGCAACAAAGCGATCGCCAACTCCTGGATTTCCTGAACGCCAGCGGCCGCGATTTCCTCCTCGTCGGCACCAAGGCCGACCGCCTCTCCAACAACCAACTCCACAATGTCTTGCGAGCCCTCGGCCAGGAATATCCTTCGGCTCGCCTGCTTCCTTTCTCAGCCAAGACCGGCGCGGGACGCGAAGACCTGTGGAAACAGATCCGCCAAGCCGCGCAACAGATGCCCGCAGCGGAAGCTTCTTCAAATTAGAAACTCTAAAATTAGAAACTCTAACCGGCGCCTCGCCGCCTACATCCCTAATCTCCGCCCGCGCTTCTTCCGATAAGGACAGTAGTCTTCCCTGCAACTGGGGGCCGATATCTGCACGGGACATCTTGTCCGCACGGAATTTCTATGGCGCAGGAAAGCGACGAAAGCATCTACTATCTGCGGGCGCTCAAGCAGTCCCTCGCTTCTGAAACTGCGGCGTCTGCCCCCGCCACGAAGATAGATTCATCCAATCCGGGAGATAGCAACGCGAGTAGCGGGGGGCAATTCAAGGGCGCAGAGAAGCGGCGCAGCCCGCGTTACAAGTGCGAAGGCAGCGCCGAAATACGTGAGGACGGCCGCGACGTGCGCACCTGGGCCACCTTCACCGACATCAGCCTGCACGGCTGCTACCTGGAAGCGCAAGCCACCTATCCCGCCGGAACCATCCTCCACATGAAGCTCGAAGCCAATGGCATTGTGGTTGAGACTACGGGAAAAGTTCGCGTGACTTACCCCTACCTGGGCATGGGCATCGCGTTTGAAGGCATATCGGAGGAGGACCAGGCCCTCCTGCGGCGTTTGCTCGCCACCATTTCGCATCCCTGCGTAATCATGGGTCCGGGGATCGCGTCGTCGCTTCCCTCGATCAGCAACCGCGTCGAGACCGTCCCGCCCGTCGCCAATCCCCAAGCCGCGATCCAGGATCTCGTCGAATTCTTTGAGAGCCGCCAGATGCTCATGCGCGAAGATTTCCTCCGCATTCTCCGCAAAAGCCAAACTACGGGAACGAGACTGTGACCGCGATCGGGCCACGTACCGCGAATTTCTTTCTTGATTCCTCCCCGCCTCAAATTTCCGTCTGAAACCCCGCTTCCTCCGCAGATTCGCTATCATGATGGAGCATGGCTCTCTACTTCATCACAGGTATTGCCGGCTTCATCGGATCGTCGCTGGCCCATGAGTTGTTATCGCGCGGCGAGAAAGTACGTGGCGTCGACAATTTTGCCACCGGCAAACGCGCCAACCTCGAAGACATCAAGAACCGCATCGATTTCCGCGAGGCCGACATTCTCGACCTCGATGCCATGCACCACGCCTGCGCCGGAGTCGATTTCGTTCTGCACCAGGCCGCCATTCCGTCGGTTCCGAAATCCGTCCTTGATCCGCTGGGCAGCAATCGCGCCAACATCGATGGCACGGTCAACGTCCTCGTCGCCGCGCGTGATGCCAAAGTGAAGCGCGTGGTTTACGCCGCTTCTTCTTCCGCCTACGGCGACACTCCAACCTTGCCGAAACATGAAGGTATGAAGCCCGATCCCATTTCTCCGTACGCTGTCGCCAAACTCGCCAGCGAGCATTACATGATCTCGTTCTTCCGTTGCTACGGCCTCGAAACCGTCTGCCTCCGCTACTTCAACATCTTCGGCCCGCGGCAGGATCCTTCCTCGCCCTATTCCGGCGTGCTGGCCAAGTTCATCACCCAGATGCTGCGCGGGGAACAGCCCACCATGAATGGCGACGGCGAACAAAGCCGCGACTTCACCTACATTGACAACGCGGTTGCAGCCAACCTGCTCGCCTGCCAAGCGCCAGCGGAAAAAGCGGCTGGACAAGTTTTCAACGTAGCCACCGCTCGCCGGGTCACGCTCAACGAAACCTTCCGCGCGCTGCAAAAGCTCACTTCTTTTACTGGACAACCCAAGTTCGGCCCGGAGCGCGGCGGCGACATCAAGCATTCGCTCGCCGACATTTCCAAGGCTGAAGCCGGCCTGGGTTACAAACCGAAAGTGGATTTTGAAGAAGGCTTACGCCGGACTGTGGACTGGTATCGCGCACAGTGAACGCGAAATCCAGGTGCTAATCGGGAACCACTCTTCCCGCTATCGACTCCAGGAAATTGGGTAGTGCAGTCTGAAGAGATTTGTATCAGGGCACGCCTTCCGAGTTTGCGCAACACAAGTGGGTGCCCCATGTCTCGCCGCTTTTGCGAGACATGGGAAGTCACGCGTCTGGGAAGGGCGTGGCTTTTCAGCGAGACTCAGATCCAAGTCTTTTCAAATTGCACCGCTGCCAGTTGTCTTCCCTTGACTTCGAGAAAAATTCTGGCAGCGGGCTTCCTTCTGCGGTATAAGCTCCCCGTGACTTCAGGAGGGTGCAGCGCATGCCACCCGAAGACGGCAGTCCCGCTGGGACGCCTCCTAATCCGCTGCCGGCGAGCATTCCGCAACAGAGAAGCTCTCAGTTTCTTCACGCGCAATTGGAAACCGGTGAACTGAGCCGCAAGGGAAAGCGAAACGCGCTCGTTTTTATCGCTCTTGGGCTGCTCACCTTCTTCCTGCCTGTAATCAATTTCGATCCTCCCATGCTGGACCGGCAACACTGGTCGGTATTAGACGTCGCCCGGCAGTTGCCGCACCCGACCAGCGACACTCCCGCGACGACCTTCCCTACCGCTCTGTCGATCGCTTTCGAATGGGTGTATGCGTTTTACGGGACGCTTCTTGCCGGGCTGGGAGTGGTTCTACTTTTCCCCTATCGCAAGTTGCTGTTGGGAATCTGCCTCGCGGCTCTCGCTTGCCTCTTCTTCCCGTTCCACGGAGTGCTCGGCGTACTCTGGCTGGCGGCCATGACTTCCATCCAATCAGACCGGGGAGGCGACCTCAAAACGCTTTGGATCCTCTTCGGAATCGTGGTCGCCGCCCTGGTACTCGTAGCCTGGACCGACACCACAACCTGACCCGCATCTCAAGGTTAAGCCGGCCCTGAGGGAAGCGGAGTGCATCCGCTCCCTCGTGAGCCCAAGCCGCAATGCCACAACCTCAGAACGCAAGCCGCAAAGAGAATTGCATGAACCGAGGCGTGGTGAGAGTTCCGACATATCTGCCGAACTGTGATGGGTCTTGCGAGAGCGAAGGTTGGCCGAGCTGCCCACCGGCCCGCGTACGTCATAGCGCACCGAGTTGGTGGCGTTGAACGCTTCCCACTTGAACTCCAGGCGTCTCTGCTCACCCAGCGAGAAATCCTTAGCCACACCAGTATCAATGTTGAACATTCCGTCGCCAATCACGTTATTACGAACCCCGGATTCGCCCGGCCATTCTGGTCGGAACGCCGCCTCAGCCGCTACCGGATCAGCGAAGATGTCTGGCCCGCTTACACCATTCACGACGACGTTCTTGGGGTTGGATGCCCTTGGGGCCGGCCCGTTCGGCTCGGCGTCGCCCTCGATGTTCCAGTTCGTAGCCCAGGTGAAACCGTTATCAATGGTGATCGGGAAACCGGTGGTCCACGCGGAAAATGCCGGAGACGTGCCAGCCGCCCACTGCCGCATTCACCAACGGACTGGCATTTCCCAGCAGCCTCTGGCCTTTGCCAAAGGGAAGCTGATACACCAGGTTGGCGTTGAGCTGGTTGAAGGCGTTGAAATCCGAGAGCCCACGCAACGCCAGCGGATCCCACGAATTGATGACAATCCCGCCGCCGTTCAAGTCGTTGCCCGTTCCCCCGGTTCCTTCATACGGACCGATTCTCGCCGCGGCCGAGGCTTCGTCAAACGATTTCGAAAACGTGTAGTTGAACTGCCCTTGCAGGTTGGTTCCCCACCGGGCGTTATAGGTCACCTGCAACGCGTTGTAGTCAGAAGTCCCGATGTTCCGCCACGCAAACAGCGAACTGAACTGGTCGTGGTAGAAAGCGTACGGAGCCGAACTTACTGTTCGGAAGCGCGGTGGAGAATTGGTTGATGAGGTTGGGCAAATCCAGAAACTTCAAAGTTAAGGTCTCGTTATGCGGCGAGCAAGCCCAGATTTCATAGACATTCTGTGTGGCCGTCGGATTGGCTGGGATATTACCGGGTGCGCAATTCTGCGGGCCCGATTCTGGGAGAGCGCGCTCTGCGTGTTCGTCGCCGGCCCAGCCGGGAAAGATATTCTCGAAAAATGGAATGGGCTGGACCGAATTGACGTCCGTGCCCGCAGCAGCGACCTTCGAGAGCATGGTAGCTGCTGTGAAATATCTCGTGTTGCTCGTCGTATCGTTCAAATTCGTCGGCATGCCCATGTCTACCTGCATCGGCAACCGCCGGGCGATGTTGCCCACATACGCAATTTGCAGTGAGGAACGGGATGGTGATCTGTCGCTGCCAGCGAGAAATTGAACGTGTGCGTATAGGGCGTCTTCACCGACTGGTCGAGTCCCCAGTTGATCGCGAACGCGGTGTTGCTGGGCACATTAGGGAAGCCACCCGCCGGTGCGGGCCCGAACAAGCACCCTGGGTCGTTCAAATTCGCGCATGGCGGTGGCAGGCAGGACTGGCCGCCAGACCCCGGAATGAGACAGGTAAACCGGGGGGCGTTTGCCGCCGTCACCGAACCAGCAGAGTTTCCCAGACGGGTGGAAAGCCCGAATGAACCATTCTGGTCAAAGCTGTTCACCACGGCAACGCCAAAATGGTCGTACATGATGCTATAGCCGCCGCGGACCGTGAACTCGTCCTTCTTGCCAAGAATCTTTGAGACCCATCCCCCACCCGTATCGGGCGCCCACGCCACCGCGATGCGTGGTGAAAAATCCTTGTGGTCCCAGTTCCACATGCCCGGTCCGTGATTTTTCGGTCCGCCCAGGACGAAACCAATCTCTCCGGCCAACAACGCCGGCTGGCCCGCCGTGGCCAATGCGGCACTGTTGTTGAACCAGTCCGCAACGTCTTGCTTGGTGCAGCCGCCGCTCGCCGCCTCTACGCAGGGGGCGACCTGATAGCCGTTGGTTTCGTAAGGCGGAGTTTCCAGCACCCAGCGCAGACCGTAGGAGAGGGTCAAGCTCCGATTGACTCGCCAGCTATCCGAGCCAAAGAACTCGTAGTCGTTGATCGCGTAACGACGATTGATCGCCTGGCCCTGGGGTAGCGCGCTGCCGTCGCGCGCGTAGTTATAAATACCATCGCCCTCGGAGAAAATGCCCAATGCGATCCCAGCCGCATCGTCATAGTTCGGACCGAAATTCATATCAACCTTGGGATAGCCATTTGCGGGATTGCCTGGATCCAACGGGCTGTTGTCGTTGGCAATGCCTCCCGTGTTGAGATAGACCACGTTAGTCTGAACATCCGAAAACGAATTCAAGTAGCTGAGGTGGTTGTTGCGAATCAGAAATAAGTCGGCACCGAACTGAAGCGTGTGATTTCCGTGAGTCCAACTCAAACTGTCGCTCAACTGGTTCACGGGCACAAAAGCAGTCGTAGGGCGAGTGAACGGAACCAGGCTGTCAATCCCGCTCAGAAAAATACCCGGATACACAGACGTACCGCCATACTGCTGTCCTTGGCGAATGAAGCCCCAGTGAAAATCATTGATCAGCTTGGGGGTGATGAGCGAAGTGAGTCCAATAGTGATGCCCTTGCTGTCGTCTAGTAAGTTCGTAGTTGCCGGCTCCCCAGGAAATTGTTCCACTCCCGGCTCCTTGAAGTTTTGCATCTCTCCCCGCGCAAACAGAGTCTCCGAGCCGCTTGACGTGATGTGGTAATCGAGACGCGTAATGTAGGTGTTGAAACTGCGTTTCACGTTTGGAGCGAACCGATATCCCAGCGTATTCGAACCATCGCCGGCGGTGGATTCATTGGCCGCTGGATACTGATTGAGCAGGCTCAAGACCGCCTGATTCAAGCCGATTTTCTCAGGGTCCATGTTCTTGATTTGAGTGGAATCGAGTCCGTAGTAACCGGCCGGAATGGGGTATTGATTGTTGTCCGTACCCATGACGGTCGATGCTGGACATTGACTGGGGGTTGCACACAGGTACACCAGGATACCCGCGCGCAGAGTCGGACTCGGGACCGTCCGCAACGTGCTGCTGCCCTCGGCGTCGCGCCGACCTTCATAGTTGGCAAAGAAGAACAAACGGTTCTTCACAATCGGCCCGCCCAGCGTTGCGCCGAAAACGTTGCGCAGGAGTTTCGGCGCGGTGTTGGATTGGCCGCTGGTTAACTGCGAATTCTTCAGGAACGGATCGTTGGCGCTAAAAATGGTGTTGCGGTTGTATTCGTACAGTGAGCCGTGAAAGTTGTTCGTGCCGCTCTTGGTGACCAGCGCCACCTGTCCTCCGCTCGAGTATCCGGTATCGGCATTGGAGTTGGCCGTGGTGACCCGGAATTCCTCCACCGAATCGGGCGGAGCATTCAGCACACTCGTAAACGCGTAACCGTTGTTCTGATCGTTGACCCCGATGCCGTCTAGTGTCACGTTGGACTGGTCGCTACGCACACCGTTGACTGCGCCGCTGCGCGTATCCGTGTCCTGATTGACTTGGGTCCCCAGGAACGCCACCCCAGGCTGCAGGCTTAGCAAATACGTTACGTTGCGGTCGGCAATGGGTAATTCCGAGATCTGCTCGTTCTCGATAACGTTGCCCAGCGATGCGTCGGTGCGATTGATGAGCGGCGCTTGCCCTTCCACCGTTACTTCGGTCGTCCCACCCGCAACGTGAAACTTAATGTTGAGGGTGGAGGGTAGTTTGACGACCAGCGTGATGTTCGAAGCCGAGAAGCGGGCAAATCCGCTGGCTATCGCCTCCAACCCATAGCTGCCCGGAGGCACTTCCAGGAACTGGTAGAGGCCGGATCCGTTGCTCGTCGTTTTTCGCTCAAATCCGGTCGCCCCTTCCGTTAACGTAATCGTCGCTCCGGCTACAGTCGCTCCCGACGGGTCCGTCACCGTCCCATTCAACTGGCTGGTGGCCTGCGCCGCAGCTAGCTGGGTCAACAGCGCTAACGCCGCAAACACAACTATCGCGCGCCCTGTTCCCCGCCCACATCGAATGCCCAACTCATACCACCGCTCGCGCTGCTCACTGCTGACCTGCTGATGGATTCGCGACATCGACATGTCCTCCCGGGAACGTAGCTCCGCCGGGGCAGAGGCACTCATGCAGAAACTTTCATGTGTGCTCTTCGTCCCGCGCCTGCTCGATTCTCTGTGCTTTTATGAGGTCAACCCCGATAGGCCCCACCCAGAGTGGGCGGCATTATACCCGAACCTCAAACCAAGGATCATGCACAAAATTCGGATCAGCATGATTTTTTTAGCTGGGACGAATCTGCGCATAACAAAACAGCGGACGCTCCCGAAGGAGCGTCCGCTGTCAGTGACTTGCGTGTGGACGGAATTACTTGAGTTGCACCGCCGGAAGAACGCCGGTTCCCTCAATGCGAACCGCATCCAGCGCGGAAGGATTGAGACCCAAGGCCTTGAGGATGGTAGGCGCGACCTGCGCCGTGCCCACTGCGGCGCTCACCGTCCTCGCCTCGAAGCCCGGATGCGATAGCAGCAGCACCACGTTCGTGTCGTCATGCGCGAACCCGCCATGCTCTTCCTGCTTCGCATGGCTGCCAGAGTATGTCACTCCGACGTTCGGCGTCACGATGATATCCGGCGTCCGCGGATCGACGGTTGGGTCGTTGAAGTTCAGCGTAAGCGACGGGCCGTAATAAAGCTGCCCCAGGCCGATTCCCAACGGACCAGGGTTGTCCTCGAGGATTTTGACGCTGGCGTCGGTATCGGCGGAATTCTTCAACCACACCAGCGAAACGTCATCTTCCGTCGGCCCGATGCCCGTGGGATTATTCGTGGATTCCGAGTACGGAATGTACCCGGCATTTGAGAGCAGAGTAACGGGCGACGTGCCGTTGCGAGTCTGAGCCACGTAGCGGCTAGGATCGATCGGCGACTGGCCGTGCTTGGCCGTGATCACGATCAGCGTCGAGTCATAGAGTCCCCTGTCCTTGAGTTCCCTGACGAAAGCGCCGATCGAGGCGTCAACGAATTTGAATTCGTCCAGCAGCGCCGCGCTCGGCGTGCCGGCGGCATCCAGATATCCGCCCGTCGTGCTGTTACTCGCTTCAATCAGCTTCTGGCCCACGCTCAGGGCCTGGAAGTTCATGCCGAAGATCGTCGGAACCTGGGTTCTCCTGGTGCCGAGATGACTCTTGCCGTCGATCCAGTTGAGAACTGCGTCGACCTTCAACGTGTCGTAGCACTGGATGTTCTGAAAGCTGTTCGTCCAGGCCGTGACGTCCGAACCCGGATCGCGAACTGCGGCGCAGGAGATGCCGGTGGGCGTGGTAACGCCGGGAAGGCCAATTACGTTTGAGTTGATTTCAGGCGCATAGAAATCGTCGAGCGCAGCTGGACCAATCCCGGAAGCTGTCGAGGAGTACGCGGGGTGTTTGTCAGACCATGCCGCATATCCGCCAGCCTGGTGAATCACGCTGAAGATACTGTTGACGCGGACGAATTCCCATGGGTAAACGGGCTTGCAACCCTTCGCCGGATCACGATCCAGTTTGTTGGGATCGATGGAGTTGAGGCCGCCGTCGGTCAACGAGGCGCCGGGCGCTCCGCCGTTCACCTTGGTCTGGTCGATATCGATGCCTTCTTCATATTCCGTGGTAAAACCGGTGGGGGCTGTGCCGGCAGTGCAGGGGCCAGGGCCATTGCCATTGCCAGTCATCACCGCAGGTCCGTCGAGAGCTCGGGAGTAGGCGACGTCGTAATAGATGCCAGTCACGGCGGGGCTTCCGCCGGTGACGATTGCGGTCAGGCCGGGGAAGGAATCCGAAGGCTTCGAAGTGCTGGCCGCGACATAGTTCACGCCAGTTTTGCCCAAGGCCGCAATCGCCGGGCAAAATGGTTCGCCGTTGTTCACGCCGCTCATGCCGTTCGCGCAATTCAAGAAGTCGACGGCGTGCATTCCATCGACGCTGATCAGCAGAACCCGGCGGATCCCGTTTCGCTGGTTGATGTGGCCGGACTGAGAGTTATCCTTCTGTGCGGCTGCTGTACCCATCAAAAAGCCAGCTGCGAGGGAGAGTAAAAGAAGTTTCTTTTTCATTGTGACCTCGAGCGTCCATGGTATGAAAGGTCCGATGAACAAGGTGTTACGGCAAGTTGAACAGTTCGTTAAAACGTTCAGGCGCGCGGTGGAAATCTGGGGCAGTCAACGGGTTGAGGGTCTCGCATTACGTTGGTTATCTACGTCGGTATTACGCGCGAGGCTACAGTGGTCCGCATGACACTTTCGTCGATGGTGGTCTCGCGCGACTGGCAGGAAGTCAGCGTTCTCGAGTGCATCCTGGGCGGCCTTCACATGGATGTCACGGTCGAAAATGAACCGCAACGGGCTTTGACGCGTCTCTCGAAATCCAAAGTCGATGCGCTCATCGTTGATCGTGATCTGAACGGAAGCTCCCAGCTCTTGCGCGAACTACAGACCCCCGCCATGCAGTCCCGGACTGTTCCTCTCGTGATCATGGGCGGCCCTCAGCACGCTGCAACTCTCAATGCCACGGGCGCGCTCTTTGCCTTCGAAAAACCGATCTCCGTGGAGCAAGCCGTGCGCACGCTATCGGCCGCTCGCAACATGATCGTTGACGGACGCCTCCGCTATCATCGCGCCGGCCTCGAAATTCCTGTTTCCCTGAAATGCAAAGGACAGAAGCCCAAAGACGCCGAACTGGTCAACCTGAGCCAGGGAGGCATGCAGCTCCGCACCAACACTTCCCTGGAAGCCGCTCGCAACTTGCAAATTTCCTTTGCGCTCCCCGGCGCACGCTCCGGATTGAAAGCGAACGCCGAAATCGTATGGCAAGATCAACGCGGCAACGTTGGCGTTCGCTTCGTGAAGGTGGCTCTGCCCCAGCAGCGAACCTTGCAGCTGTGGCTGGCCCAGCAGTTCCTGGCCAATTAGGACCAATTTCACAGGTCAGAGGGTCATCCTGAGCGGCGTGGTCGTCCGCGAAGGCGGACGACCACGCAGTCGAAGGATCCCTACCCGCGGCTCTGCCCTTTCAGCGGAAGCGGTCCCGTTCTTCCTCGTCCTCTTCGTCTGACTCCGCCAAACGCGCCAATCTTGCGCCCAGGCTCGAGCCTCCGAATATCTGAAAAAACGCCCAATACATCGTCCCCACCGTGCACGCCGCCGCAACGATCATCAACAGCGGCCACGGAGGAGACTCATGGGTGACCGACAAAAACACCAGCGTGAACAGCAGCCAAGCCGCCACCACCATCAGCGTGTTGACGGCCCAGGCCAGTGTCCGTCCAGAGAGTGGCAGTGACAACCAATCCCATGCTGAAGCCTGCTCTTCCATTTCCCACGCGACCTCGTTCATTAAAACCGTCACCGGGTCCTGAGGTGTGGGTAATTCAATGGTCTTCAGCGGCGCGGGTGAAATCAGCAAACCATCATCTTGCAGCGCGCCCGAAACGAGCGCAACATCCCTCAATGCCCTCTCTGGACGCACCTCAGGCTCAACAAAGATAGGCCCTATTTTGTCCAAATGCACCGACGCGCCTTCCAGCAGATCGGCGAAGACCCATTGGTTGATCTGCCGGGTCATCCCAGACGGCAAATCCATAAACCTTATCCCGCACTGCCCCGAACTCGTCGACCACATCACTTCACCGCGAGTCTCAATGCGCACACGCGGGCGCCGCAACTCGAAACGCAGCCGCAATTGCTGCTGCGGACGCGGCGCCGCCACTGCCTGCACTCCAATCCCCTCGCCGCTCAGGTTGCGCACGATCCCGCCGTTCGCCTGATCCAGAGTCACATACGTGAGAGTGTGGAGTTCATGCCGGTACTGTGTCCGTGCTTGTTGCGCCGGGGATATCCCTGCGTCCATACACACCGCCGGAGATTGCTGGTCGAACTGGGCCTATTCTAGAAATCTTATCGCCTGCCCTATTCCGAACCTCAGTAACTGCACTGGTTCCCCGGAATCGGACGCCCCTGCAGCCGGAACCCGCCCCCCCTAGCTTTTTCACCCCAATATGCCGAAAATAGGCAATGCTGGGCGTTTAGCGCTCCACGTCACCAACGTAACCGGCCTGGCACGGTCTGGTAATTGCAACTGGCCCCAAACCCCGATAACTTACAGATGAGCTGTGTCTGAATGGCGACGACCCCCACGAAGCCGGATATCGAAATGGCCGATCCGCTGTCAGCGATAAGCGTGCCGGGCTGGACGAAAGCAGCAAGTTCTTCGTCCGGCACGACGTCCTATGCCGACGAAAGGCCCTCACCGCAAAATGCCTTGCAGGCCTTGCTGGCCTTCTCTGCCCTGCACGAGCAAGTACGCCGAAGAAAAGCGCTCGCCTCGAAGCATGCTGCCTTCGATTCCAAAACTCCCGTCGCCGAGTTTGATCCCGAAGAGCACTTTGTTTTAGACGAAGTTTTGCAATTAGTAGCCGAACGAGCCGTCTCCATTACGGGCGCCGACGGCCTCGCCATTGCCCTCGCTGAGAATGATGAAATCGTTCTTCGCGCCGCCGCCGGATCCATCCGCCCCGACGTGGGCGCGCGCATCGACCGCGACTCCGCCTTCTCCGGAGCCTGCTTCCGCACCGCGCAGATCGTCAACTGCGACGACACCGAAACCGATTCCCGGGTCAATCTCCAGGCCTGCCGCAAACTCGGCGCTCGCTCCATGGTTGCCGTGCCACTCTGCGGGCGCCGCCGCGTCATCGGGCTTCTCGAGGCCTTTTCTTCCTGGCCATTCGGATTCAACGATAGCGATGTCCGCAATCTGACTCTTCTCGCCGAGCTGGTGCTGGCCGCACTCAAGCCCGAGGACGAAGACCGCTTCGCCAATTCGGCGCAGGTTGCGGTCAAGAAGCTCGAGCCCAGCAAGCCTCCTGCGCCTTCCCTTCCCACGGCGACGATTCCACCTGCACCCGTCAAAGTTTCCGCGCCGCCAGCGCCCCTGAAAGGGGTGCCCCACTTCTCTCCGATTTTGCGAGAAGTGGGAACCGGAACGCAGCCAGTTGCGCCACCCCAACCGGCCACGCCTGCCGCTCCGCTATCCAAGCCTGCGCTAGTACAGCCTTCGCCCGCACAGCTTGCCTCCGCAGCTCCCGCGCCGAAGCCCGAAGAAAAGTCCGAGGTAAAGCCCGATCTAAAATCCGATACCAAGTCAGAAGCAAAGCCGGCTCTGTCCGGGACTCCGTCCGCGAAAACGGCCGCAGTCATCGCCGAACTGACGAAGCTTCCAGTTCCCGAAATTGCGGACGCCACAACCCAGCCCGCGCCCGAACCCAGCCTGACCTTCGGACAAACCGAGCCGCAGTTTCCTTCTCCACACCGCTGGATCCCGATCGTGCTCGTCTTCATCGTGATCACCGCCGCGTTCGCCGCCGGAGTCTGGTGGAAGTTGAAGACCGCGCAACTGGGCAGCGAGATGATTCATACCGAACCCGCGGCGCAATCAAACGCCGCTTCCCATAGAATCCCATCGACGTCTTCTCCAAGCGCGTCCAATCTGGCTCCTCCGAGTCCCGCGACCGCAGGCGCCGATCAGGCTTCCGATCAGGACGAATCGGAATCCTCGCCCGCCGCGCCGCAAGAGCTTTCGAAGTTCCCCCGCGTTACCGGCGTCCGCCACTGGTCTTCGCCGGATTCCAGCACTGTCGTGCTGGATCTGGAAGATCAGGTGCAATACGAAGCGCATCGCCTGACCGGGCCCGATCGCATTTATTTCGATCTTCACGACACGCAGCTCGCCGCCGACCTGACCAACAAGTCAATCGATATCAGTGATGGGTTCATCAGCCGCATTCGCATGGCGCAGCCGGTTGCGGGCATGACCCGCGTTGTGCTCGAAACCAAGCCCAACACGAACTTCTCCGTCAGCCTCGAGCCGAATCCTTACCGCCTGATCGTGGAAGTCAGCAAAATCGGCACCACGCCCAAGGGCGCGGTCAATCTGTTTCCCAACGCTCCCGAGGCTGAGAAACGCAAGGTCGCGATCACGGTTCCACCGCCGACCAAAGAAGATCTGCAACTGCGCGCGCGCGTCGCCAAAATGCGCATCGTAGTCGACGCCGGTCACGGCGGATGGGATCTCGGCACCGTCGGCCGTCGCGGCCTGCTGGAGAAAGATCTCGTCCTCGAAATCGCCGAGCGACTGGGCAAGCTGCTCGCATCGCGGCTGGGCGCCGACGTCATCTACACGCGCCAGGACGATACCTACATTCCTCTCGACGAACGCGCCGAGATTGCCAACCAGGCGCAAGCCGATCTGTTCGTCTCGGTGCACGCCAACTACAGCGACCTGCCTTCGGCGCGCGGTGTGGAAACTTATTACACGAATTCTTTCTCAGCGCCGGGCTCAAAAAGCGCCGGCGCGAAAGATGCCGACGCCCACAGCGTTGCCGGATCGTTGCAGAACGCCGTCCTGCCCACGCTCTCGCCCGCCGATCTGCACGAGCGCATCGAGTTGTCGCGGCGGCTCGCGGCCAGCGTGCAGCGTTCGCTCTATGGAACGCTCTCGGTGCAGAATCCGGGATTGCGCGATCGCGGCATCAAAGAAGCTGGATTCGTGGTCCTGACCGAAAGCGCGATGCCCGGAATTTTGGCGGAAGTTTCCTTCGTCTCCAGTCCCACCGACGAGCAAAAACTGCGCAGCGACGGCTACCGCGAGCAGATCGCCGAAGCGCTTTACCGCGGCATCGCACGCTACGCCGTAAACTCCCGCGGATTAAAAGTAGCCAGCGCCGCGAAGTAAGTGGTCAGTGATCAGTTCCCAGTTCTCAGGTTTCAATCGGGTGCCCCCATGTCTCGCGGGTGCCCCCATGTCTCGCGGGTGCCCCATGTCTCGGCGCATTTTCGAGACATGGGATAACCGCCGCCGAGGGTGCCATCCTAAATTCGCGCGCTTTTCGCGAAGTTAGGGTGGGGATTTTGACTTTCCCACCGACCAGGTTGTCCAAGATCGTTTCTTTCACCCCTTCCGGGGCTTGCTCTTCTTTAACCGGCTTTCCCACGGCTCAGGCCGCCGACTGTATTCTTGCGCTCCCGCGGAGCTGCGAACCGGGAAGAGCACGACTTCAGTCGTGCCTAAAAAGTGCTGCAATTCGATCGGCTTTACCCCCTGCCAACCATTTGAAGAGCGTCTTGAGGCCGATTGGCTCCCTTGCAAGAAAAGAAAGCATCTTGGCCCGGTTCTACAACTTTCGTGGAATTGTAGCCTGCCGCACCAATCTGTAGGATCATCCGGCCTTAAGCTGAGCTGCAAGCGTGAACTTAGGCCACGAGGTTCGTTCCGACCACCCTAAATAACTTCGTTCGGAACGCAAATAAAAAAAAAAGGGAAGCGCCCGCCGCCCAATGCCAGATTCCCCCCGTTCGGGTCTGCCCGTAATCCCAGGAGATTAATACAATGAAGCCATTGCGCCAGATCAGGATTCCACTACTTCGCGGCACGCACACGTCCTCGAATGCCCGCGTCTTCGGAGCATCCAGCACCTCTAAAGAAAACAAGCGGCTTGCGGGTGTCTTTATGGCACTGCTCGGGATCGCGGTAGCCGGTGTGTTAATGCCAAGCCCCGCCCGCGCAGGAGAGCCAGCCTCCAGACAGCCCGACGCTTCAACTGTCGCGCGGGCGCGAGCGGCGTTCCTCAAGACAATGTCCTCGCACCGGCCGATGGTGCGCTCCGGCGTGGCACCGCTAGCCGCCACCGGAAACATCAGCTCGGCGACATCGGTGAACTGGTCGGGCTATGCCGACCTCGAAGGCGGCGGGAACACAGTCTCGTCGGTGAGCGGCCACTGGCAGATTCCGAAAGTGGAGTGCCCCAACGGCCTCTACCGAAACCAGGACGCCTTCATCGCGCAGTGGGTCGGCATCGACGGCGCCACCAACGGGACCGTCGAGCAGCTTGGCACCGCCACGCAGTGCTTCGAGGGCATCCTGTACTACTACGTTTGGTATGAGATGTTCCCTGCCAGCACCGTCGAGGAGGGCACCCTGGCCTGCATCAACAACAACGTTGACTGCCCGCAGCCCGGCGACCAGATCGCCGCCTCGGTGACCGTCACACCTGGAGGGAATTACACGCTATCGCTCACTGACTCTACTCGCCCGCAGGAAAGCTTCTCGGTCACGGCGTCCTGCGACCCAAGCATTTGTCTCGATCAGAGCGCTGAATGGATCGTGGAGCGCCCAGCCTTCGCGCTGCCTTTCGGCTTCCAGATAGTGCCGCTCTCGGACTTCTTCCAGACCAGTTTCGTCAACGGTGCAGTAACCTCCGGCGGGACGACCACCAAGGTCGAAGGCTTCCAGGACGGCCCCGTGCTGGACGTGGCGATGCTTGACGACACCGACTCCTACTTTCTCGACTGCATCGGGCAGAAAGGCGCCCCCGGCCAATTGCTCCAGGCAACCAACCCTAACGCCTGCCCCGCGGTCACGCCGTCCAGGGGCAGCTTCAGCGTCACCTGGGACTCTAGCTACTGAAGCACAAACTCTCTCCACGCACAAAAGCTCAGGGTCGCTGGCAACAGCGACCCTTGCTGTTTTTAGGCAGACGGGAAAATTTCGTCAGTTTCGCCGATGGCGATTTTGCTTATTGACTGATGATGAGTGAAATGGCGATGCTACGACAGTTGACGTGCCGCCAGAACATTCCGCTAGAATGCACGTGGTGTCACATGAGATTTGCCGGGCGCCCCCATCCTTCTCGCGTTCTGTGCGACTAGGCTGGGGATTTTGACTTTCCCACCGACCAGGTTTTCAAAGATCGTTTCTTTCGCCCCTTCGGGGCTTGTTCCTCTTTAAGCCGGCTTTCCGACGGATCACGCCGTGGGCTTTATTCTTGCGCTCCTGCGGAGCTACGACTTCCTTCACGCCAGTGGGTGGCTTGCGCTGGGTTGGGATCGGCCTCACGCACCGGCTCCGCCGGTGCGGGGCGGACGGAGGCGTCCGCCCCTACGTCCGCCTGTTTCGATTTGTTGTATTCGGCCAGCATCTCTTTTTTGATGGCGGCGAGTTCTTCTTTCGAGTACTGCCTCGGACGCGGCTGAACGACGGGATCGGCGGGGAACTCGCGGATCATGTCGCTGCGGTTGTTGAAGCGAACGCGGCGCGAGTTGCGGACGGCGGTGTTTCCCTGCCTCCGGCTAGAGGAACGGATTGATGATCCGGACGCCATCGATCTCGCGCTTGTCTTGCATATCCTCGGAAAGAAGAATGCCGCATCCGGACTGCTTGGCTGAGCGAAGGATCAGGGAGTCCCAGAACGACAATCCGTGAAGGCGGTGCAGGTCGATGGCTGCGAGGATGTCGGAGACGTCGGGCGAAGCGACGTCGAACTCGGCGAGCAACTCGACCTTGCGGCGGGCGATGCGCACATCCAGTTGCAGCTTGCGCGTGACGGTAACGAAATACTCCTGCAAGACTTGCAAGGACAGGACTCCGGTTCGAGCCCGGCGGTGCTCGGCCACGAGTTCGATCGCACGCCGCTGTTTTGCGGGCGAGGCCTTGTCGTCGGCGTAGATCAAGACGTTGGTGTCGAAGAAACTACGAACGGGCATTTTCGGGGCGTTCATTTTCCCGGCGGGCATTTTCCCGGCGTTGATGGATCTCGTCGCGGTTAAACCGCCATCCGCGGGAATTGCCTTGACCCGAGAGTTGCTTGAATTCTTCGATGCTACGGTCGGGATTGTCCCCTCCGGCCAGGGTTTGCAGGTAATCGCGGATTAACTGGTTCAGACTCTTTCCGAGGGCTTCCGCTTTCTTGCGGGCGCGGGAAACAAGCTGCTCATCCACGGATAAAGTGATGTTCATGGACACATAATACGTGTCCACGTATTATGTGTCAATAGATGATTAGAGGGAGCATCTGGCTGAAAGCATCGGGATTTGGTGGTTGCTCTCAATGGCCGGGCTGCGCCTGGCGGACAGCCGAGGGCGGCTGTCCCCACATGAACTCAAGAAGTCAAAATCCCACCCTCGGCGTCGGTTATCTCATGTCTCGCAAATGCGGCGAGACATGGGGCACCCTTGAGTCGGGATTGGGGCGGGGTCAGTTTCCTGCTGGGTGGCCGCCGTATTCTTCCAGCCACTTCAGCTCTTCGCGGACTTTGATTTTTCCGTGCCAGGGATTTTTCGAGAGCGAGTGACCTTCGCCGGGGAAGATCAGCAGCGCGTTGGGGACGCCGAGCGAGTAGAGCGCGTGCTCGAGCAGATAATCTTCGAGGACGGCGACGCGGATGTCGTCCGCGCCTCCGACCATGTGCGTCGGCGTTCTGACTTTCTCGATCTGGAAAATCGCGGCTTCGTCATGATAGCGCTGTTGGGCTTCCCACGGACGTCCGCCGAGGAAGTAGGCGTCGTCGTAGGTGGTGTCGTCGTTGCCCCAGTTGCCGACATGCTCGACCGCGCCCGCGCCCGTGACGGCCGCTTTGAAGCGCGTGGTCTGGGTGATGAGCCAGTTGGTCATGTATCCGCCGTAGCTATAGCCGCCGATGGTGAGGCGATCGGGATCGGCAATGCCGTCTTTCACCAGCGCGTCCACGCCTTCGAGAATGTCTTTGCCGGGACGCGAGACGATGACGGGAACGATCTGCTCGAGGAACTTGTCGCCGTATCCGGTCGAGCCGCGGTAGTTGGGCTCGAAGACGAGCCATCCGTTGGTGGCGGCGAGCGCGGCCCACTGGTACCAGTCGGCCTCGAAGTGGTTGCCGTCGGCGTCGGCGGGGCCTCCGTGAATGAAGGTGAACATGGGCAGATGCTTCTGCTCGAATTTGCCGGGAGGATAGATCAGCATGCCTTCGACGGTGGTGCCGTCGTCGGCCTTCCAGGTGTAGGGCTTGCCTTGGGGAAGATCCTTTTCGGCGAGGGCATGGTTGAAGCTGGTGATCGGCTTGGCTTGATCGAGTTTGTCGGCACTGTCTGCTAGATAAATTTCTTCGGGCTTGCCGAGAGAAGAGTAGACGAAGGCGATCCGTCCGGAATTTTTCGAGGTAGTCAGGTTGGCGTAGGTGCCGGGCCAGTTGGTGAGGCGATGCAGCGATTCAGAGGGCTTGCCGGCGGAGTAGAGTTGGACTTCGGTGCCTATGCGCGCGGAGGCCAGGACTGTGGCGGCGTTCGCGCCGGGGGCGTAGTGCTCGATGGGGCCGATGAAGTCTTTGGACCATTGCTCGACTTTGCCGTTGTCGGTGTCGACCCAGTAGAGATGCGGTTGCAGGTCGCGGTAGGGGCCGGAAACGTCGCCGACTTCGACGGTGAAGAATATGTGGCGGCTGTCGCTCGCCCAGCGCGGATAACCTTCGACGGCTTCGTTGTGCGTGATGCGGCGGGGTTGGGGCAGGGCTTCCGCGCTGACATTTGCTCCGCCATTGGCAGTCGCGGACAAGAGTGTCCGCGCCACATCTACTGTGTAGATTTCGACGTCTTCGTATTTTTCCTGGCGCTGGTTGATGGCGTTGCTGACGAAGGCGAGCTTGGTGCCGTCGGGCGACGTGATCAGAGTATCGATGCGGAGCGGACTGGTGGCGAGGACGCGGGCGCCGGGCGTGAGATCGGGTTGGGGCGCGGGCTCTCCTTCTTTCTTTTGCGGTTTCGCCGGGGCGGCAGCCTGGCGCGCGAGCGCTGCGCTCAGGTCCAGCGCGAAGATCGTATCGCCACGTTCGGCTGTGCGGTATTGCACGACATCTTTCCACTGTTGCTTGTAATCGTCCTTCTGCGTCTTGCTCCAGGGTTGGCGTGTGGCGAAGTAGATCGTTCCCGAGTCGGCGGACCAGGAGAACGCATGCACATCCTCAGCACCCTCGGTCACGGGAAACGCTTCGCCGCCATTCGGCGAGATCAAATAGATCTGGCTCGTCTCTTCCTTCGAATTCGAATCCGCATCCGCATCGGAGTCGTCGCTCTTGCCTGCCGCAGGCTTGCGCTCGGAGAGGAATGCGATCCATTTTCCGTCGGGGGACCACTTCGGTCCGGAGTCGTGGCCGGATTGCGTCAACTGGATCAGAGAGCCGCCGTTGGCGTCATTGCGATAGAGCCAGAGATCATGACGGAAGATCTGTTGATCCCAGTCGGCGCGCTCGGTGGTGATCACGACGGAGTTTCCGTCGGGCGACATTTCCAATCCGCCAAAGCTGACGGAGTTGAAAAAATCGTCGAGCGTGAGTTTCGGTTTATTTTGTGCCAGAACGGCGAGCGTACAACTGAGGATGGCAGTGATGACAAAGACAGATTTTCGAATTTTCATAAGGGTTCCCGGTGGGAAGAAGCGTTATACAACGCCGGATTCGCCGGAGGCAAGGGGACGATTGCGGTCGCGATAGAAGATCCAGAGCAGGGCAACAAAAACAATCACCGATGGTTGGATGTGAGTCCACCGCGAGAGCGGCCCAAACAGAGGCAAGACAAAGGCCAAGTAGAGTAGCGCGCGAAGCGACGACGAAGATGGTTGCGGATCATGGGACAAGGCCCAGTCGGCGGCCAGCATCAACACGGGAACGAGTGCGAGCAGATCGTAGACGAAAAGATGCGGGTTGACTAGAACTGCAGCGAGCGTCAGCGCGGAGAAGCGCAGTGCGAGCGGAGAGGAGGACTTCCAGACAGCCGCGGCGAGGGCTATGGCCGCGACAGAACTCAGAAAGTACAACACCCAGACGGCGCTGGCCGAGGGAATGAGAAGCACCCAGAAGCTGCGCAGGGAATGCATTTGGACTGGCGAGAGGCTGAGTTCGGGCTGGGAGGCGTGCTCTAGCAGCAGAACGATGTAAGTCCGCATCACGGCTCGGCCGAAGTAGAGGAACGTGAACGCAAGCTGTGCCACCGCAGAAATGGC
Source organism: uncultured Acidobacteriota bacterium (assembly GCA_963763795.1). Classification (GTDB taxonomy): domain Bacteria; phylum Acidobacteriota; class Terriglobia; order Terriglobales; family Acidobacteriaceae; genus Sulfotelmatobacter. The sequence continues at coordinate 423,945 of CAVXPP010000002.1, forward strand.
TACGCCGGCGAAGGCCTTCCAGGCTCGAGCGGCGAGCAGCACGATGGGGATCGCGACCAGAAACTGCGGCTTGAAGACGAGGCAGCCGAGAGCGATGCCCGCGAGCCAATCGCGACGCGCGCGGAACGCGAGGTAGGCGCAAGTGAAGCAGAGCAAGATCAGGACCGAGAGCTGTCCGCGAACGAAGAAGTGAAACAGCGGAGGATAAGCGACGGCGCAGAGGGCGACAAGTCTGGGATACGGCCGGAGCGCGCTGCAGGTTCTCCAGAGCAAATAGACGCAGGCGAAATAGATGAGCAGGCTGATCGCGACCCAGATTGCAGCTTGGGTGAGAAATGAAAGACGGCTGAGCGCAAAGAACGGGAGCACGACTTGGGGGCCGTAGTAAAACTCCAGGTGAGCTTTTGTGTTGCCGGCAATCGCGCGGATTTCCTGGTTCAGGACGCGGGTATCGTAAAGCGAAGAGATTCGGCCCTGTGCGATAAGGCGCGCCGCGATGGGGAGTTGAATGAAATCCTGAAATTTGATATTGCCGGCGCGATCGAAGATTCCCGGCGTCGCATAATCCACCGCGCAAACGCCCCACAGGCAAAGCGCCAGCAGGATCGCTTGCGCGCGAATGCGGCGGCGGTTGAGCCACGGCGTGGGGAGCGGCTGCGCGGAAGCGGTCACGGAGCGGGCTCGGCGTTTTTGAGAGCGTCGTCCAAGGTCTGACCGGGATGCGGAGTGGTTCGCGTCACGCGCCAGCCATCGTCGTACTTACGAAATCCGACGGTGGATTTGTACTGCAGATCGCTGGAATACAGCGCCGCGCCGACTTCATTGAGCGGCACCCATTTCCATACGAATTCGACGTCGGCCCAACTGCCCTGCTCGCTGATGCCGCTGACCGCAAGGATTTCTCTCTGGGCAACGGGAAGGGTCAACGACGGCTTGCTGGCTTCCTCCGCGGACACGAGCGAGCGCACGGTTTCGACGCCTAACGGAGTCAGCAGGATGTTCCAGCAGGGAGGTGGCGCAAGACCGGGCGAGCAAGCCGCAGTGTTGGCCACGATCCATCCGTGATGCTGCAGGACCAGGTAATCCGGCGAAGGATAGTCTTTGTTGCCGACAACTCCGGTGCGAAGCACGAAGGGCTGCGAGCGTTTGAAATCCTGCGCTGAGGCCAGCAGATCGAAGGCGAGGCGACGGGTGAGAAAGTCGCGAGGAGAACACGCCGTGAACAGAAGCGTACCGATTACGCCGAGGATTACTTTACTTCGCATGTGATTCGCAGTTCGGAGAGACTCGTTCGGATGCAGTAGGGATCCTTCGACTGCGCGCGCTCATTCGAGCGCGCTTCGCTCAGGATGACAGGGTCCTGGTGGCATCCGTCCGAATCAACGACCAGTGATTGTAAACAAACGCGAACGTTTTTGCGGAAGGAAAGGCCGGGAGGTGATCTGGCCGTCGAATTGAGTAGACCAGCGGCCGGGAATTAGGCGGGAACAGTTGGGGCAACGACCGTCGGAAGTCAGGCGGTAATCTGCGATGTGATAGCCGTAGCGGCGGATCAGGGCTTCGCCACAATCCGCGCAGCGCGTGTCTTCCCAATCGCCGACCATCCCAGGAAGATTTCCAGCGTAGATGTAGCGCAATCCGGCTTGGCGGCCGATTTCGGCGGCGCGCTCCAGATCTTCAACGCTGGTATCGCGCTGATCGTCTCCCTGCATTTTGTAGTCGGTATGAAATGCCGTGACATGCCAGGGAATGTGGGGCGAGACGCTCGCGACAAATTCCGTGAGGCGGCGGAGTTCGTCGTCGGTATCGTTGAATCCGGGGATAAGCAGGGTCACGATTTCCAGCCACAATCCCATTTGATGAATGCGGCGAATGCTGTCGAGAATGGGGCCGATGCGGCCGCCGAGTTCGTGGTAATGGCGATCGTCAAAGCTCTTCAGATCCACTTTGTATAGATCGATCCAGGGGCGCAGATAGTCAAGCACCTGCTGCGTGCCGTTGCCGTTGGAAACGAATCCGGTAAGAAGACCCGCGGCTTTGGCCTCTTTGAAAACGGCGACCGCCCATTCGCTGGTGATAAGCGGCTCATTGTAGGTGCTGACCACGACTTTGGCGCCCTGATGAAGCGCATCCTCGACGAGAGCCTGAGGAGAAATTTCCAGCGGCGGCGAGATGGCGTTGGGATCGCGCAGAGCCTGGGACGTGACCCAGTTCTGGCAATATCCGCAGTGCAGATCGCAGCCAAGCATGCCGAAGCTGTAGGCGAGGGCTCCGGGATAAGCGTGGAAAAAAGGCTTCTTCTCGATGGGATCGCATTGCATGCCGGCGGTGTATCCCCAAGGCGCGTAGAGCGTGCCGCCGCGATTGAAGCGGACTTTGCAGACCCCGGGCTGACCTTCGGGAATGGGGCAACAATGTCCGCAGGAGAAACAGCGAACCCTCTGGTTGCCGAGTTTCTCGTAGAGCGATGAGTCAGCCTCGCGGACTCTCTGATCGAGGATGTCGCGCAGGGTGGGCAAGAGCACCTCTTAACAATATTTTAACGCGGGACGGCGATGGGAGGGGGAGCGCTGAGAGCCCTGAATTTTCCGGCCGCGGGTTTGGCATGGGGACGATGCTGCTGCATCCAGAGTCCAGCCTCCATTTCGATGGCGGTGACCTGGGCGCGGCTGAGCCGAGCTTTAACCAAGGGAGCGAGCGCGCGGCTGGCGTCATCGCCACCGTTGCTCGCAACCACCATCCAGAAGTAGGCGCGATTGATATCCTGGCGCAAGCCGCGTCCGCTGTAGTAAAGCGAACCTAATTTCGATTGGGCGGACACATTGCCCTGCTGGGCGGCCCTATTGAACCAGCGAACGGCTTCAACTTCGTTCAGCTTTACGCCATCGCCTATGGCGTAACGAAGACCAAGAGCATTCTGGGCGGCAGCATCGCCTTTTTCCGCCATCGGGCGCAGTTGGTCAAAGCTTAGCGAATCGAGTGCAAGAGTGGATCGGGAGGCGCTGCCGCCGTCGGATTTGGGCGCCGCATTGGAGGCCAGCACGGTGGTGACATTCTCGCGCGCATGAAGCTTGCGTTGAATCCAAGGCGCCGCCTCCGACTGAATCCAGGGGGCGAGTCCCCAGCCGAGGGCGAACGTAATGGTCGCCGCAGAGCACAGAAGGAGGACCAGATAAGAGCGCGGCAGGTCTATGCCGAGGGCGCTGTAGTGCGGCGATTTCGCATCTTCGCCTTTTTCTTTTTCTTCGGCTGCTTTCGGCTCGGCGGCGGCAAAGAGCACACTGCCCGGCTGGGGAGAAAAATGATCGGTAGCATCGGCCTCGGGAAGCGAAAGCTTTTTGGCGCGAGCTTCCCGATTGACGGCATCGCGAACAAACTCGGCGAATCGCTGCAGACCTTTTCCATCGGCATCAGAGAAAGTATTCGGACGAGGCGAGAAAATCTCAATCAGGCCGATGGATTTTCCGCCGTCGCGTACGGGCGCGGCCAGAATGGAACGAATGCCCAACGCGCGACAGCTTTCGCGGTCGACGCGAGCGTCGAGTTCGGTGTCATCGCAGCGGAGCAGAAGACCGCTCTTGACGCATTCGCCCGAGAAACCCGATCCAACCTGTAAACGCGCACCCACGGGAGGAGCATCGGGCCCGGAGGTGGCGTGGCAAACCATGACGTTCGGTTCCGACTCTGCCAGGGCAATGGCGGCGCCGGAAGCTCGCAGCAGAGTCTGAGCGCGTTCGGCAATCAACTTCAGGGCGGCAGGGAGATCGGGTCCAAGCGCTTCGACTTGCCGCTGAACGGCCGCAACCGCGGCCAACGTATCGGAATAGCTGGGGCGCGGCGGGCCGGCCTCGCGAGCAGCAGTGAAGGCGGCAATTTCGGCTTCACCGTTTGCGACTCCCGACATGACGTTGGCGAACAGCCACTCCCGCAAACGCGCCAGGGATGCCGCCGGCAATTCGGCAAAGCGCAAGCCCGCGCGCCCGGAATCGTTCGCCCAGATCACCTGCCCGGTGGTGTAAATGTGCTCAGCGCAGTCGGCAAGATCGAGGCAGAGATTCACGCGCTTCTCGACTTCCAGAGGCGCGTGGCACTGAATGGCTACGCCGTCTTCACTGATGTTAACGACCTCGTGGAGATCGAGCATCAGGCCTTTGGATTCCGCGGTGAAACTCACGTAAGCGGGAGTCTGGACTTTATGGCGCACGCGCCGGCGACGGTTCGATACAGCAGGCGGCAACGTCGAAATATTGGCAGCCATGGGAAGGGCCCGGAAGCGTTTGGATACATATTAACGCGGGTTAACGAAAAAGTAAGCAAAGAATAGAGCAACTTGGAGGTAGGGCGGAATACTGAGAGGAAACAGCCGGAAGCTGGCTAACCGGCCCGCCGCAGAATTTGAGCCTGGTGCAGGCTGGAGATGCGGGAAATGGCCGCGACCATCATGCCTGAAAGCAGTTGCATGGTGGCCACGTCGCGCTCATCGAACGCGCCCGGCGACGAGGACAACACTTCGAAGACTCCGAGGGTGCGGCGGTAATGCCGCAGGGGCGAAACCAGGATGGAGCGAACGCCCAACCGACGGCAACTGGCGAGATCGACGCGCGGGTTGCGTTCCGCGTCATGGCAGAGCATGATTTCGCCGGAGCGGACGGCTTCGGCGGAGATGCCAGTATCGGTCTGGAGGCGAATGCCAAGATCGGGAGCGGTGCGTCCAGCGCGGGCGCGGCAGACGATTTCATCGCCGGCCCGCAAGGCGATGGCGGCTCCGGTGGCTCTGGTCAGTTGCTGAGCGCGCTCGGTGATGGCGCTGATGGCGGGCTCGAGATCCAGTTCCGCGGGATGGATTTCGATGTCCTCTGAAACCGAAACTGCACGGAAGCCCGACACGGGGTGAGCGGCGTTGGCCACGCGCAATTGACTGCGCTGTTCCAGCGAAGGCATGCGGGAGTTTTCTGCCACGTTCAAATATTCAGGGTCGGGAACGGTGCGCAGCAGATCGCGGACGAGATGATCGAGCTCCATGTCGGTAATCAGGTGAGCGGTTTGCTGGTTGCGCAGCGAACCTCCCAGGACGCGAGAGAGACCGAGCAGAGCGTGGCTGCCACAAGCGAGGCAATAGGGCTTGCTGTTGTTGCTGATCAACTCACATTGCACGCAGAACGTGGCGGACTGCAACGAGACGAAGTTGACGCCTTGAAAAGTGGAACCATACACAGACTTACGAAACATGATTGCGGAATCCTCGCTTCCATGGCAGTGCAGATGAAGGTATCGAGAGAAGCGGGCACACAGAAGTGCCAGCACTGGTTCCAGTTGTGGAAAACGGGATTAAAACTCGTAGCGCGCGGGTCGTGGGTCTCTTTGAATTTTGGATATCGCTCCTTGATGGTCCTCCCGAACTGCGCGCTTTTCGTGCGATGCGGCCTCAAATCTTAAAACGCAGAGTGCGCTGAGAAAATCCGCAGAGGACGCGGTGAGGTGCCGGAAAGCCGCAACTTTTCGCGGGTGAGATCCCTCCCTCCACCTGAAAAGCGGCCCATGTCGGGATGACGCCAATCCTGAACAGTTCTGGATTTCAAAGTGCCACTGCGGGCGCGGGTCCAGTTGCCTACCGGGAGTAGAAAGTTGGCAGGTTTATTTTTTTGAGGGTATTGCGTGAGGGGTAAAAAGATATTGCGTGAGATGTGAAAACTGGGTATCCTTATTCTCAGACAATTCACGGCCCGAGTGGGCCGCTAGGGGAATATTATGGAATGGACTGCACCTGCCTTTGAAGAAGTTTGCCTGAACTGCGAAATCAACTCTTACGCCAGCGCGAAGCTGTAAAGACTTCTTCTTTGTCCGGTTGAGCCGTGCGCGTTCTGTGCGCGGCGTTTCTGACTGCGCTGAATTTGCACGCTTGCACCGCCGCTTCCGCGGCTGGACAGCCGAGGACGGCTGTCCCCACAAAAATCTCTTTCCATAAAAATCTCTTTCCATTTTTCTCTGCGTAGTTTGCTAGAAGCTGACGATTATCCGGCTTGCGCTTCGAGCAAGGTTGCGGCGTGCTCGTGCAGGCCTGCAAAGCGGGCGGGATGAGCGGCGGTGCGATGCAGAGCATCGGCCAAGGCCGTGGGAAAGCCGGAAGTCAGAAGATTGATATCGATCTGGAGATCACGGGTGGAATAGAGCCGCAAAACGGTCAGCGTCCCGCAACGTTCGCCTTGCGAAGTCAGCAGATGAAGTGCGATTCTCCATGCCGTGGAAGAGCTATGGGTTTGCGGCAGGCCCGGCTTGGACCACCGGAAACAGGGTGCACCGCTGCCGTCGTAAGAGTCGCTGGCTTCGAATGAAAACATCTCTTCGGATAACGGCTCTAACCGCAGTTCGAAGGCGTCGAAGTCATTGCTGCCGAAGGCGACTAGAAGAATCTCGCGGACCTGCTCGAAATCCCCGGCGGCCTTCAGATCCTTCACGGCGCGGCGAATGGCCAGGTTGTTGACGAAAATCTGCGGCTGATCGAGAGTGCGTTGCGCAACCCGGGCCAATTCGCCGAATTCCAGATAGCCCAGGTGCTGGACTCCCATCCAAATGCCGGTGCCGAGCACCGCGAGCACGAGGCCTAGCGAACTGCCCGTCGGCCACAGCAGGAACAGGCTTAACATGGCAAACCCGGCCGAAACCCCATAGAGCAAAATCACGACCTGGCGGTGAGAGAGTCCGTGCTGCAAGAGTTTGTGATGAATATGCTCGCGGTCGGCAGTGAAAACGGGGCGGCCACCGATGAGGCGGCGAAGGATCGAAAGCGAAGTTTCGAGGATGGGCAGGCCGAAAGAAACGATGGGGATGGCGACAGCTACGATGGTGGGCGATTTCTCAGTGCCGTAGAGCGCCAGCGCGCTGAGCAGGAAACCGATATATAAGCTGCCCGAGTCGCCGAGAAAGATGGTAGCGGGATTGAAATTATAGCGCAGAAATCCGATGATCGCGCCAGCCAGCGCGATGGTCATTACTTCCACGAGAGTGGGCCCGTGAAATAGGGCAACGACGAATGCGACCATGGTGGAGAACAGGGCGCATCCGGCCGCCAAGCCATCGAGGCCGTCGATCAGATTGAAAGCGTTGGTAATGGCGAGCACCCAGAGGACCGTGCAGAGCAGGCCGACGTACCAGGGCAAGACACGCAGACCGAAAATCACGGGAATGTGGATGATGCGCAGGCCGCCCGCATACAGCATGGTGGCGGCAATTCCCTGGACGGTGAACTTGAAGTAGGGTCCCGCGCCTCGCAGATCGTCGTATACCCCCAGCAAGAAGACGAGGGATGCGGGCACCGCGATCGTGACGAGAGTGGAGAGGAACGCGGAAGAATGGGACTGAGGATGGCGCAGGCCCCAGATCGCGATCACGCCCATACATAAAGAGGAGCTAAGGAAGATCGCGACTCCGCCCAGACGGGGCAATGGAGTGGAGTGAAGATGCCGCTCGTGAGTAGGAACGGCAACCCAACCATGCGCGTTCGCGAAGTCGCGCACGAATCGCGTCAAAATAACGGCCGACAACAGGGCCAGGAAAAACGTACCGAGAAAAATCCCTGTCAAACTACGTCACCCTCGTTCGGTGGAGTGCGCTTATCCCGCGCCGCTTCCATACGTAATGGAAGTATTGCAGCCACGGCCAGAGCTTGGTAGTGAGTGAATAGATTCCTACAACTTTTGAGTGAGTGAACTCTAACAGCGGAGAAGTTGACAGGCAATGCAACTCATCAAAAAACCTGTGGAAAATTAAGCAATCGAAGTTACGAGAGTAAGCCGTAGGTGCGATGGCGATCTTTGAGTGTGAGTCAGTTTACTTCGGCTGTGTGCCCAGGAGATCCCTCGGTCCCGCTGGGTGAAAACGCGGGACTTTCGGGATGACCCCTTTCAAGATTTTCGTGCTATGGGAATGAATCGCGGAAGTGTAGATCTTCACGGCAAGAACGTTTTCATGCAGAAGCAACTTCCGCCCGCCTTTTCGAACTCGGAGGTCTCGACCAGCACGGGGGTCAATCCTTCCTGAAGAAGAATGCTTTCGAGTTGCCGGGTTAAATGGGGAGTAATGTAGCGGCCGTTGACCGCGATTCCGTTTCCCATGAAGTGATGCGCCTCGTTGGCGTCGAGAAGGTGAACCCGCTGCCAGTTTTGGTGAAGGGCTGCGAGCGAATCGGCGGGAAAGGCTCCGGCGAAGATCAGCGCGGCCTCGTTATTGAGCGGGCACAGGCAGGTGTCGAGGTGATAGCAATAAGCGTCGATCAAGTGCAAGGGGACGACGGGGACACTCATTTCGGCCATGGCTGCAGCAAATTTATCGACTCCGCCGGGAGTGCTGCGGAAACCGAATCCGGCGTAGATGCGTGACCCATCGGGATGCCACAGGAGGTCGCCGTGGCCCTCGAGAAAATCTTCGCCGAAATCGATTTTGATGATGCGATAGTCGCGCGCGCGACACCAGTCTTCATAGAAAGAAACTTCGCGCTGGCGGGACGGATAGACCATGCGGCTGGGAACAATAAATTTCCCATATCCGGATTTCTCACCAGCAAATATCTGATTGGCCGCAAAGACCATGTCCTCGAGACCTTCGACGGGATCGATGGTTTCGATTGCGCATCCATTCTGTTGCAAAACGTTACAGAGATTCTCCCACTGAGTGCGCGCTTTCGCGCGGTCCACTGCGTGCTCGCGCAACATGTACGGATTTTTCTGATCGACCACATCGAAATAATTCGGTGGACACATCAGCACTGTCGGCATAAAGAGATGGTAGCGGTCGCGATGCGGCGGAAGCAAGCCGACGGCGACGTGCTATCGGCACAGGCTGCCGAATTGTCGGCAAATTTACGCGCCGGCGGTTCGTCTTTGCTGATTCGGAACGTCGAATCGTGGGAAGCGCCTTAGATGCTGGATGGCGTATAAAGTGCTGGCCAATCGGCATCCACCGAGAAGTTAGGAAGAAACTTATGCTCAGCCGCTGCGCGAATTCGAAATGTGCCAAGCCGTTCCTCAAACTGAGAGAGGGCAAGTTGTTTCTAGTGGAAACGGAGCGGTTGATGAAGCCGGGTGAGTCGGCTGCACCGCCGTTTATTCGGGCCCGGCGACAGCAACGACTGGTGGAGCATTATTGGCTGTGCGATGACTGCGCGGCGCACTACACTCTGATCTATGATCGGGAACACGGCGGAGTTGAACTGTCTGCGTTGCGACGCCCGGCAGAGAGCGTAGCAATTGCTGCTGCCGTCGGCAGTGAAGTCGCGTAGGCAAGTTCCGGCTAAAGCGCTCATTCGTATCCCTGTTTTTTCCACGCCTTCCAATCCGCACGAACCGCCTTGAGCATTGCTTCCGTTGCCTGGTGCAGCCACTTCCCTTTTTGCTTCTTCATGTGAGCGAGGATCGGCTTGCGGGCGGTCTGGGTGCCGAGATGGATATTGGCCGTTTCAAATCCCATCGCGGTGAGCAAACGCATCTCCTCGCCATGAGCTTTCAGTGTGGCTAGTTCGATGCGCGAGCAGTGGGGACTGAGCCGGCGAACGATCCAGCGTCCGCGCAACTGGACAAAAGGATCGGGACAGCGGACAGCCCGGCTGAGAATCGTCTGATAAAGAATTTCGGAGGGGCCTTTCTCTGCCTCGGCCCAGTAGCAAGCCGAGGAGACGAGGGCTTTGGCTTCGCGGGCAATTCTGCCGCCGTTCCAGTCGGCAATGGCGACGTAGCGGGCGTGGCCCAGGCTTCCCAGGCCGGCAACGCGATGCGCAACGCGATAATTGAGATCGCGGCTGGGCATCAAGTGCTCGATGGCATCGATGGCGCTGATCGGCACGTCGGTCTTTATGGTGGATAGCGCATCCATTTTTGACCAGAAATGCACCGGATCGCGCAGTTCACTTTCGGCGATCTGGCGCAGCCATTCGTTCTTCTCGCCCAAGACGAAGGGCAGGCCGCCATCGCGCAAACCCTCGCGGTAGCCCTCAAGAATCGAGTCGCAGATGTCCTGCTTATTCAGGGGGAGATGGCGGGCTTCCGCGGCCAAGTGGGCGCTGACCGCGAGGCGCACGAGGTCGTTAGCGTAGGCGAGAGGATGAGCTTCGTCGAAATCGTTGACACCCCAGATCAGGCGGCCCTCGACATCGCGCCAGGTTCCGAAATTTTCTATGTGGAGGTCGCCGACGGCTAGCACGTGCGGCGCTTTCGCCAGATCGGGGCAAACTTGCGGCCAAATTTGGGCCCAGCGGTAGTAGGTGGCACGCAGAAATGGAAAGACCGCCTCTTTCATGCTGGCACGTTTCAGGCGGAGATCTTTTTTGACCAGGTCGGTGCGGTAGCCCAGCCATTCTTCGAAGCGGCGCGTGGCTTTGACAATGTTCATCGCTCCGCAAAGATAGCGACCCGAGGGACCGGAGGTCAACGGTGCAGGCGAGGAGTGATGGCATAACAGAATGCGGAAAGACTCATTTTGGCAGCATAAAGCCAACCTCAGGCGCTAAAGCGCCGCCGATTTTAGAGGACTTAGCGGCACGACTGAAGTCGTGCCCTTCCCAACACCTATTGGAGGCAGAGTTTTTCAGCAGTTTGTTAAGCGACAATTGCCGGGCGTCGGACAGGGCTGGTTCACCTTGCGTCCGAACGCCCGGCAATTGCGACCCGAGCGGCAAGCTGTTGGTTACTTCTGGAAATAGGCGGCGTTCTTCTCGATAAATTCCTTTTTTTCTTCCGGAACATCTTCGAGCGCGTGAATCGAGTCGGAGGTGCAGGCGGGAACACAAGCACCGCAGTCGATGCAGCCCTCGGGATCCACATACATCTGGGTCGCGGCTTCGAAGCCGGGCTCGTCCTGCTTGGGATGGATGCAGTCGGTGGGGCAGACTTCGACGCACAGAGAATCTTTAATGCATGAATCGGAAATTACGTAGGCCATGATGAATCGATCTCCACAGTGAAATGAGCACTTCCGTCTCGCTCAATAAGGAGTGTAAGAAAACGGGAAGGATGTGGGCGGTGATCACAATCACAATCGGCTGTGCGCAAGCTGGGTGGCAACCATGCGAGGCAGGATGGAATGGAAGGCGGGGTCAGCTTGATTGCACACGACCTGTCCTAACAGCGCGGTACACGCCTAGCGTTGATGCCGTCCCGCACAATCGAGTCGACGGCAGGATTTGTGCCATTTCGTGCAGTATTCGCAAAACGGCTTCACGTAGTCCCTCGAATTTGGCAGGCTTGAGCACTCCCTCTGAAGCAAAATCCCGATTGCGCTGCGAAGCAAATAGGGGTAGTATCGCTGCCCGTTGTTTGGCCGTCCTTAGGGAATTGTAAGGAGGAAGTATGCACCGATTATGCATCGCGCTCCTGTTCTTGTTGTTGATCCCAGCCAGTGCCTTGGCGGACATTACTGATACCATCGGTCAGATCGGTCTTTTCTACGAGCCGTCGGCATCCGCTTCCCAGATCGGTATATATTCGCCACAGTTGTATGATAATTTGCTGCCGGGAGGCGGGATCTATAGCGGCACGTTTACGAATGCCATTTCGTCATTGACGTGCCTCAATGCAGCCTGTACGAAATTAAGCGTTAACTTGGACATATCCGGAATCTCCCTGAACAATGTGGAATTTCAGGGTCATATTTACCCTGTCATATATTTCTCGGGCACTTTGGTTTTCGCGGGTACATTGGTTGAGTATGAAGGGGGGGTATATGGATGCCCTGGTGTAGGAATTTGTTTTACGGGCGAGTCTGCCGTGTCGGGGGACCTCACGGCGTGTCTCGATCCTGCTTGCAGCACGCAGTTGTTTCAGCTGGATGTTGATCCCAATATGCGGGCCTTGAGTACGGTTCACGTCGTGTTTGATTCAAATGGGAAAGGCGTTTTGGAGTCAGCGAGGTTCGTGAATCCGGAACCGGCCACTCTGCTTCTATTCGCCACTGGCTTAGCGGGAATTGGATGGCGTAAGGTCCGTGCTGTTCGGACAGCCAACCGCTGACCTGTACGTCGTGGCAGCTGGCATGAGCCTCTGCCAAGCAATGTTCAACCTCGACGCGTGTAAATGTATGAAAGTAGGGGCTAACCGGAATAAACCACCAGATCTTGGTAAAGCCACTCTCCAAGTGGGATAGATCGAAGCCGGTATAAACATCCGGAGTCGCCCTCGCGCACCGTTCCCGTGCCTACCTCAGATTACATTCCGGTTGCGAAATCACGTTGATCTGTGACGACGGTCACAGAAATGGACGGGCAACAAGGCTTAAATAGGCACAATTGAACTAGGCCTTCTAGTCATAGGATCGCCCGGCTCCACCCACAGAACCCCACAAGCCGTTTCCCCAGACGGCGGGAGCCGGGCGCTTGAAGGCTTAGAAAAGTCTTCCGGCCCCCAACTCCAGCTTGATAGCAGAACGGCCTATCCCCAGCGGCTAAAGCCGGCCATTTGCTTGCGCTTTGGCACGCCTGAAGGCATGCCCTGATACAAATCTTCGCGGACTGCACCACTACCTAACGATTCCCGTTCTTTCATCCGTTCAAATGTTCGATTCCTCCGCGTCAGTTCCCGTGTGGGCGGGGAGACACATTGTGGCCGCCGGACCACGGCAGGTGATCCCTAAAAGCTAGATCAAGCGTCGCATTTTCAATGAGATACAGTTTGGTCTTCCTGCTGCCCCTGGGAATGTGTTGCTGCTTCTACCGGGGGACGAGATGAACAACACCCGCAGGACGATCAAGGCCGAAACTCTAGTTCTTCTTACTCTCCTGAGTTTCGCAGTCGTGGATGTGGCCGTGGCGCAGGATGCTCAGTCGGCAAGTCAGCCTGTTCGCCGGCTGGTAATGGTCAGCATCGCAGATCGCCAACTGGCGGTGATCGACGGCGAAAACGTGATCGCGAAATTCGCGGTCGCCGTGGGAGCGGCGGACAGTCCCAGCCCGGTCGGGCAATTCCAAATCGTGAACCGCGTCTCCAATCCAACTTACTACCACCCCGGTTCGGTGATCCCGAGCGGCAAAGACAATCCTGTCGGAACACGGTGGGTGGGGCTCAGCCACAAAGGCTACGGCATTCATGGGACGAATGTGCCGCGATCGATTGGGCACGCCGCGTCGCACGGATGCATACGGCTGCGCAATCGCGATATGGAGCGGCTGTTCACCCTGCTGCGAGTCGGCGATGTAGTAGAGATCCACGGCGAGCGCGACGAGCAGGTCGCGCACGTTTTCGGGGGCGCGGCGAATCCGACGATGGTCGCGGATGCGCAAGCCGCGGCACAATCCGCAACGCAGGCAAGCGGGCAATAACGAAGGAACGAATTCTCAGGAGGACATTATGCAAATCGCAATCACATTCATGGCAGTCGTGGCGGGAATGGTCTTTTCGCTGGGCGTGGCACTGCTGGCGGAAGAACTGATTTTCGGACAAGTGTTCCGGCTGTTCTTTCCTCAGCAGGCGGCCCGGCAGACGGAGCAAGTGAAATCAGGGCAGAAGCGCTGAGGCGCAAAGGAGAACGGTTATGTTGGCACTGAAGTACTTGTTGATGACTGGCGGGTTCGCGTTGATGCTGGCGGCTCTCGGCATCCTGGGCTATGACTTGTATCGGGAGATTTTATACCGGCGAGCGCTGTCGACGCCGGGAGCGACGGCGCCGGCGGAACCGGAGTGGCGCTGGCGTACTTCTCTGACGCTGGCGTTTCTGGCCTGGGGACCAATTTTGCTGGCGCTCAGCATTGTGGTGGTTCCGAGCGGGACGGCGGGAGTTCGCGTGAGCCAGACCAGTGGCACGCTGCCGGGAACGCTTTATCCGGGCGTGCATTTTGTGACTCCGCTGGTAGAGGACGTTGCGTTGTTTGACACGCGCGATCAGGTCTTCACGACTGGGATTTCGGAAGATGGAAAAAACGCGGCGGCAAACGTCTCTGCAAAGTCGCAATGGCTCGATGTGCAGGCGAAGGAAGGACTGACACTGGGCCTCGCGATCACGGTTCGCTACCGGCTCGATCCGAAAAAACTGGATTACATTCAGAGCAACTTGCCGCGTCCGGTGGAAAAGGAGATCGTGCCGCCGGTCGTGGCCAGTGTGTGGCGCGAACTGGTTCCCAACTACACGGTTCGTGATGTGTTCTCGGCGAAGCGCGAGGAGGTTCGGCAGCGCGCCGCCGGCATGATCACACAGAAACTGGCTGCGGATGGAATCGTGGTGAAGGAAGTGATGCTGCGGGATATCCAGTTGCCCGAGGAGTACGCGAAGGGGCTCGAAACGCTGCTGCTCAAAGAGCAAGAAAACGATCGCATGAGCGTGGAGACGGAATTGAAGCAGAAGCAGGTGAAGATCGCGGAACTGGAGGCGGAAGCGAACAAGGTACAGCAAGTGAAGCAGGCGGAAGGCGAGGCGCAGGTGCACGTTCTGCAGGCCAAGGGCGAAGCCGACGCCATGCAATACACTCTGCCGCTGAAGGAAAAACAGATTCAGCAGAGCAAACTGGAAGCGGAAGCGCGCAAGGAAGCGACGATTCAGAATGCCGAAGCAGCGGCGCAGGCTAAAGTGATCGACAGCAAGGCGGAGACCGAACGGCGCAAGATGCTGGCGGAGGCTGAGGCTGACCGCATTCGGGTCACCGCCGCGGCCGATGCCGTGCGCATGCAAAGTGAAGCCGCGATCCTGAAACAGAATCCGCTGTTGATCAACAAGATTGTGGCGGAACGGCTGTCGGACAAACTGCAGATCATGATGGTCCCAGCTGACGGAAAGTTTTTTATGAATGATGTGCTCCGCAGCATGAACGTGGGAAGCCAGGCGAGCCAGGCCGAACAGGCGGAAGAACAACAGAGGTAGATGGCTGGTGCAAAATCAAAATCCACCGTTTCCGGATTCCCGGATTTCCACGGAGGCTTCAGCGGTGTCCAAACAGTACAGAGGGTGAGAGCGGTCGCATGCGCGAAGCGGTTTATAATTCGGCCATCCCCAAGGCCATTCTGAAATCGGTGAAGCGCGGCGGCGGCGGCGGCGGCTGCAAATTTGTGGCCCAACTTTTGCGTTTCATCTTCCCGGTTGCGATTCTTTCGCTGACAGTTTTTGCGCACGCTGCCGACTGGAACGCAACCGAGCAACGGTTGGCGCGAAAGATTGTCGCGGTCACGGGACCGGGGGCCGTCGCCCTGACGGTGGAGAATCGTTCTTCGCTGGCAAGGCGCGAGAGCGAAGCGGTTCAAAACGGCTTGCGCTATGCCCTCGAACAGTTGGGCATTCAGTTCGTGGACGGGGAGCAGGCTGCGGCGAGCGTCGCGATCTCGCTTTCCGAGAATCCGACTTCCTATGTCTGGGTGGCGCAGATCCGGCAGGGCGAGGGCGATACTGCGGTCGCGATGGTTTCGGTTCCGCGCCCGGGTGGCACGCCCGCGGTTCACGATTCTATGCCGATGGCTTTGCGGCGCACTTTGCTTTGGACGCAAGATGATCCCATTCTCGATGTTGCCGTTTTGGAAGAAGGCGCCACTCCTACGCGGATCGTCGTACTGGATCCGGCAAAGGTCTCGCTCTACCGGTGGCAGAACGGCAAGTGGCAAACTGAGCAAGTGATGGAAATTCCGCATTCGCGGCCGTGGCCGCGCGATCTGCGGGGAAGGCTGATTGCGGTGAAGGACCACTTGCAGGATGTGTATCTTCCCGGCGTGAGTTGCCACAGCGCGGGCGGAAATTTGCTGAGCTTGAATTGCCGCGACAGCGAGGATCCGTGGCCGCTCGTGGCAAACGACATCCATGAAAATTTTCCTGCGCCGGGTGGGAGCACTGCGGCGGCTGGGAGTCCTGCGCAGTCCGCGTTCTTCGCGCCCACGCGGAATTTCTTTACCGGCGTGCTGAGTCCCGGCCTGGGCAAAGGAGGTGTAACTGTACCCAGTTTCTATTCGGCGGCCGCGCTGCCGCGAGGCAAATACACTCTTTGGCTATTCGCCGCAACTGATGGACAAGTCCACATGATCGATGGCATGAGTGATCGAACGTCGAGCGTGGCGTGGGGCAGCGATCTGACGATGGTGAAAACATCGTGCGGCGCCGGCTGGCAGGTTTTGAGCACGACTCCCGGCGAGCATAGCGGCGATTCGGTGCGCGCATATGAAATCCCGGATCGCGAACCCGTTGCCGCGAGTGCAGCATCCGATTTCGCCGGTAAGATCACGGCGTTGTGGACCGAGTCCAGAGGCAACACGGCCGTCGCGGTGGTGAATGATCCGGAAACAAGGAGCTATGAAGCGTTTCGCTTGGCAGTGGCTTGCGATCAGTAGTCTGCTGGCGGCGACGCTGGCGGCGCGCGCGGAGACCCGCCCGCAATATGGCGGTACGCTGCACGTCGGACTGAGCGCGGCGCTGACGTCGCTCGACCCTGCTGACACTGCGCAGGACGATTCGTTTGCACGCCGGAGTGTCACCTCGCTGATTTTCGACAACCTCGTCACGATCGATTCGAGCGGACGAGTGCAACCTTCCCTCGCGGAATCATGGCAAGCAGCGAGCGGGAATCGCCGTTGGCAATTCCGAATTCGACGCGGGGTGAAGTTTCACGACGGAACGCCCATGACCGCGCAGAGCGTGGCGGCTTGCTTGCGCTTCGCGAACCCATCGTGGAACGTGTTGGCGGAGGGAGAGTCGGTGATTTTTGAGTTCGAGGCTCCCGAGCCCGAACTGCCGGCTCAGCTTGCCACGGCACGAAATGCGATTGTGAAGCGAGATCCGAACGGCCGATTGAGCGGCACCGGACCGTTTCGCATTGCGGATTGGCAACCAGGAAAAGCATTGTCCCTGGCGGCAGACGACAATTGCTGGCGTGGGCGCCCGTTTCTTGACGGCATTCAAATCGCGCTCGGGAGGAACTATCGCGATCAAATGACGGCGCTGGAATTGGGAAAGGCAGATTTGGTGGAAGTCGCGCCGGAACAGGCACACCGGATTTCTCCGGAGCGATACCAGATTCTGCATTCTCCTCCGATGGAGTTGCTGGCGTTGCGGTTTGCGCACGATGCTGCATCGCCGGAAGAGCGCACGCTTCGCCAGGCGTTGAACTTAAGCCTGGACCGCGGATCCATCTACAGCGTGTTGTTGCAAGGGGTGGGTACGCCCACGGCAAGTATTCTTCCTACCTGGATGAGTGGCTATGGATTCGTATTCTCCGTGGAAGCGAACTTGGCGAAAGCGCGGCAACTCCGCGAACAGACGCGCGCTTCTCAGAACTGGAAACTCGGTTACGACAACACTGATCCTCTGGCTCGTCTGCTGACGGAGCGAATCGCGCTCAATGCAAAAGATGCGGGGCTGACGCTGCAGCCGAGTGCAAGCAGCGGCGATCTGCGACTGGTGCGGATCGCGCTGGCCTCGTCCGATCCGCGGACGGCGCTGGATGCCGTTCTCAAGCGACTCGATTTGCCCGATGCAAAAATTGGAAGTTCAGCGGACGAACTCTATGCGGCGGAACAGGCTGTGCTCGCCGGGGAGCGCGTGATCCCGCTGATCGATCTGCCGGCCACCTACGCTTCCACGCCGAAACTGAAAGATTGGACAGTGCGAACCGATGGGAGTTGGGACCTGGCGAACGCATGGCTGGAGAGCGCGAAGCCATGACCTTCCGGCGAAAGCTCCTGGTGGTTTTTACTCTGACCGTGTTCGTGTCTGTGGCAGGAGTCGCGTGGCTGGTTCAGGAAATGACGCGCAATGCCTTCGAAAAAACCGACAGCCAACGAATGTCCGCGCTGCTCGCGCAATTTCAGGAGGAATTTAACCGGCGGGGAGAAGACGTTGTCCGGCGAGTGGAAAACATCGCCAATTCCGATGCGATGGCGCGAATGGCAGCGGCGCTCCCATCACTTAATGGCACGCCCTCGGATTCGGCAGAATATTTCGATCTGGCTCGCTCCATGGCAGAGGGCTACCAGTTGGACTTTGTCGAGATCCTCGACTGGCGCGGGACGATTATTTCCTCGGCGCAGTGGCCGGCAAAATTTGGCTACCCGGAAACCGCGTTTGACAGCATTTCCGGAGCGAACGAGCAAAGCGCGTTTCTGAAGCTGGAGGAATTGCAAGACTCCACTGCATTGGGGCTGTTCGCTATACGGTCGGTGCGAGTGGGGGAGCATCCCGTTTATGTAATTGGAGGACGGCGGCTGGACAAGAATTTTCTCTCAGCACTCGACCTGCCTCCGGAAATGCGCGTGCTGTTGTATCAGAATCGAGGAGATCATTTCTCGCCCGGTCTGTTTCTGGATCCTTCCGCCAGCAACGGTGTTTCTGACCCGGCGCATCCGGTCGAAAAGCTTGCAGCATTGGTCAACTCGGTACGCCAGTACAACCAGGAGATGACGGAAATCGCGCACTGGTCGCGGGATCCGGCCGATGATGAAGTGTTTCATGCTATCCCGTTGCGCGGTGTAGGAAAAGATCATCCGCTGCTGGGAATCCTGTTGATTGGGAATTCGCGGCGTGCTTACGTGTCCCTGAAGCGCAGCATCCGAGATTCTGCCCTGCTGGTGGGCGGAGGCGGAATTCTGCTGGCGATCCTGCTCAGCAGTTGGGCTGCGGCTCGCGTCACCCGTCCGGTGGAACAACTGGCGCTGGCAGCGCAGGAAGTGGCTGCAGGGAACTGGAATGCCCGGGTGGAAGTGACCGGCGATGACGAAATCGGACAACTGGCGGACTCGTTCAATCGCATGACCACTGAACTGTTGAGCCAAAAAGAGCGCCTGATACAAAGCGAGCGGGTTGCGGCCTGGCGGGAACTGGCGCGGAGATTGGCGCACGAACTCAAGAATCCTTTGTTTCCTCTTCAACTCACCGTCGAGAACCTGCTGCGAGCCCGAGAGCAGAGTCCCGAGCAATTCGACGAAGTGTTTCGGGAAGGCTCGCGCACGCTGCTGGGCGAGATTTCAAACTTGAAAGCCATCATCGGCCGCTTCAGCGAATTCTCCAAGATGCCGCAGCCGCAGTGGCAGAAGGTGCAGATCAACGATGTCGTGAGAGGCGTTGCACAGCTATTTCAGGCACAATTGCAGGCGCCGGGGCGGGCTGCGATCGCTTGCCGGCTGGAGTTGGATGACCAACTCGAATCCATCGCCGCCGACCCCGAGTTGCTGCACCGGGCTTTGTCGAATCTCGTGCTCAACGCGATGGATGCCATGCCCAACGGAGGAACGTTGACGCTTCGCACACGCGCGGCGGACGGCAAGGTAGCGATCGAAGTTGCCGACACGGGCTCCGGGCTGACGCGCGAAGAATGCGAACGCATTTTTACTCCCTACTACACCAGCAAGCAACATGGAACCGGGCTAGGCCTGGCGATCGTGCAGTCGGTGGTGAGCGATCACGGAGGAAGAATCAGCGTGCACAGCGAGCCTGGGACGGGCACAACGTTTGTGATCGAGTTGCCGCGAAACCTTGAATCGTTGCCGGCTGGCGCTGCGCAGCAAAATGTCGAACGGAATGCGGCGAGCATTCAGAGCTGAAATGAGGAGGAGCGTTGCCGCTAAAAGCGAATCTTTTGATCGTCGATGATGAAGCCAACACTTTGGCTTCTTTGTCGCGCGCGTTTCGGCTGGCGGGCCACGAAGCCACGGTTTGCGACAACGCCGCCCGCGCTCTGGACTTGGCTAAGTCCCAGAAGTTCGACTTGATCCTTTCCGATGTAGTGATGCCGGGAAAGGACGGTCTCGCGTTGCTAGAAGAATTGAAGCAGCAGGGAGTCACAGCGCCCGTCGTCATGATGTCGGGACAGGCGCACATCGAGATGGCGGTGAGAGCGACGCGACTGGGTGCGCTCGATTTCCTGGAGAAGCCGATCTCCACGGACAAGCTTCTGCTCACGGTGGAAAATGCGCTGAAGCTGCAACGCCTGGAAAGCGAAAACCGGCAGTTGCGACAGCGTCTAGGCAAGCACGAAATTGTGTGGAAGGGCGACGCGATGCACCGCGTGATGGCGCAAGTGGAACGCGTAGCCGCGAGCGAGTCGCGAGTTTGCATTCTGGGCGAAACCGGAACCGGCAAAGAATTGGTGGCGCGCACCATTCACGAGCGCAGCCCGCGATCCGCCGGTCCGTTCGTGACCCTGAACTGCGCCGCCGTCCCCGCCGAGCTGATCGAGTCGGAATTGTTCGGGCACGAGAAAGGTTCGTTCACGGGCGCATTCGGACAACACATTGGCAAATTCGAGCAGGCCAACCAGGGAACGATTTTTCTCGACGAAATTGGCGACATGCCCTTGCAGATGCAAGCCAAACTATTGCGTGTGCTCGAAGAAGGCGAAGTCGAGAGGATTGGCGGAAACAAGGCGATCCCGGTCAATGTTCGGGTTGTGGTCGCGACCCATCATGATCTTGAAGCGCGGGTGCGCGAAGGAGCATTTCGCCAGGACCTGTTTCATCGGATATTTGTGTTCCCGCTGATCCTGCCTCCTTTGCGTGAGCGGCGCGAAGATGTCTCTGCCCTGGTCGAACATTTCGCGGAGCAGGTGTGCGCGCAGAATGGATGGAAGCCCGTGCCCTTTACCGCAGACGCGATGCAGGCGCTGCAGGAACATTCGTGGCCGGGGAATGTCCGTGAACTGCGAAACATGGTGGAACGCCTGATGCTGCTTGCCCCCGATGGGCAGGTGGATCTGCCCACGGTAGAGACTGCGCTGCCGAAGGGTTCGCGGGGCACAAGGGGCATCGCAACGGGTTCAGGCGCTTTGTCGGATCGCGTACAAGGCTTCGAGCGAGAAGTGATCCTGGCTGAATTGAAGCGCGCGCATCACAACATGAGCCTGGCCGCAAAGGCGCTTGGCCTGGAGCGCAGCCACCTGTATAAGAAGGCGGAGCAACTCGGAATCGATCTGCGCGCGTTGCGCCGAGAGCAGGACGCAGACTGATCTTATGACACCAGGAAGGCCTCTGGAGGCTGCTTTGGCCGGAAGAAATGCAATCCTCTATCTATTTTTGATATTCGTGCTGCCGGTCTTTGCGGTGGAACCGCCGTCGCCGCCCGCGTACGGCGTGCGCATGGAACAGGCATGGATTCCCATGAAAGATGGCGTGCGCCTCGCCGCAACTTTGTACATACCCGACGGCGCCAAGCCGAATGAGAAGTTCCCCGCCCTGCTCGAATATCTTCCTTACCGCAAAGATGACGGGACGGCCGCGGAAGATTATCCCAAGCATGCCTACTTCGCGCGGCGCGGTTACGTAAGCGTGCGCGTCGATATTCGCGGATTCGGCGCGAGCGAAGGAGTCCCGCCGGAACGCGAATATTCAGAACAGGAACAAGCGGACGGAGAGCAGGTCATCTCGTGGCTGGCGCATCAACCGTGGTCGAACGGCAACGTGGGCATGTTCGGCATCTCCTGGGGAGGATTCACCGCGCTGCAGATGGCGATGCGGCATGCTCCAGGGCTGAAAGCGATCGTTGCGGTCCACGCCACCGGAGAACTGTTTCACGACGACGTGCATTACGTGGACGGCATGGCGCACGTCGACGAGTTTGAATTGAACATGGATATGGCTGAGGGATGGGTGGGCGCTCCGGATTATTCACTGGATGAGAAAGTGCTTGGCCCGCGCTTCGATGCGCCGCCCTGGTCGCTTCTCTATCTGAAGCATCAGCATGACGGCCCGTTCTGGCGCGACCGGGTACGGCCGCTGAGCGAGATTACGACTCCAAGCTTTTTGATCGGCGGACTGCAAGATGGCTATCGCGACAACGTAACCGACATGCTGATGAAGTCGAAGGCTACGATCAAGGGGATCGTCGGGCCGTGGAATCATTCGTTCCCCAACGATGCGGATTTTGGTCCGCGGGTGGAGTGGCGCGATCAGGCCGTGCGCTGGTTCGATTACTGGCTGAAAGGGCGCGACACCGGGGTGACGCACGATCCCAGGCTCGTGATCTACATGCAGCATTGGCATCCACCGGATCCGGGCCTGCAGAGTGTGCCGGGAGAGTGGCGGCGGGAAGATGTGTGGCCGCCGGCCGATGCGAAAAATGAAACTCTGTTCCTCCAGGGCAATCACACGCTGGCGGCGTCGGCAGCGGAGCAAGAGACGCACCAACTCAAATATGTTCCGACGATTGGAGTGGAAGCCGGTTTCTGGTGGGGAGAACTGCTGAGCGATCCTCGTCCCGTTGACGCGTTCAGTTTGGTTTACGATTCGGCGCCGCTGGAGACCGACACGGCGATTCTCGGGCGTCCCCACGCGCTTCTGCAGGCGGCAGCGACGGCGCCGCTGGCAGACTGGTTCGCGCGACTCTCCGACGTAGCGCCCGATGGGACCGTTACGCAGATCACTGGAGCCGGACTGAACGGAGCGCAGCGGGACTCGATGACCGAGCCGCACGATCTGGAACCGGGCAAGTTTTATCCCTTGAACATCGAGATGCATTTGACCTCGTGGGTGTTTCCCAAGGGACATCGCATTCGCGTCGCGATCTCGAACGCGCTCTGGCCCATGATCCTGCCAACGCCCTACTCGATGACAACGTCATTGCAACTCGGCGGAGACAGCGGATCGCGTCTGGTTCTTCCGGTAGTGCCCGTACATGGAGAGGCGGCGCCTGAGTTTTCTCCTCCTCAGCCCATGGAAGAGCGCAGCGACATCAAGAACGAAGGCTTTCCCTGGCCGGGCCAGTGGACCGTGGAACGCGACGAGGCGCGCCAGAAAACCACTGTGCACTGGAAGGGCAAAGATGGGTACAAATATCCCTGGGGCACGCAGGATGATTTTGAAAGTCTCACCTACGACGGCGATGATGCGCATCCGGAGACCTGCTCGGTGCGCGGCGAAGCGGAGAGCATCTTCACGCTGAAAGGCCGCACGCTGGTGTGGCGCGGACATCTTTCTGTCACCACGGATCAGAAAAACTTTTATTACAAGTACACGCGGGAATTACTGAAAGACGGCCAGATGATTAAGACGAAGACGTGGCAGGAAACGATTCCGCGGGACCATCAATGACCTCGTATTGTCTGGAGCGGGCACTCTTGCCCCCTTGTCTGCAGCACTTCAAAACCAGCGGGCAAGAGTGCCCGCTCCACACGAACTACTGCGGGAGTTGTACTGGTTCCGTAGCAGCGGACTACGTTTCCACTAGCTCCGCGGACCGGGCCTTGAGATCAGCCGCCAACAGTTGGTGAAACAGCTGTTCGCCGGCTTCGCGCCTGACCGACAACCGGCCCGCGCCGTAGGCACGCGACTTGAGTCCGCGCTGCACATCTTCGCAAATGCCGAGATCTTCCTCTTGCACGCCATTCCCGACATTCACCGATTCGGTGTTGTACGGGCGCGCCGCCTCGCTCACATCGCTGAAATAGAAATCGAAGATCACATGGCAATGGTCCACGTCGACAGGAACGACATAGTTCGTGTCCATGTATCCTTCGTAGCAGTTGACCATCAGGTTGGGATATTGCCAGAAATACCAGGCGCGATCGCCTTTGCGAGTCGATCCCATCGCTGCATCTTCATCCGACGCAACCATGGGGCTCGATTGCAGGCAATAGCGATCTTCGTTCTCGATGGTGTACTGCTTGTAATCGAGCACGGAATTCAGGCCTTTATGCAGGTGCGGCACGTGATATCCGCCGTCGAGGTAGTTATCGATGAACACCTTCCAGTTGCAGTGAATGTCGTAGGTGCGACGATCGAAGTAATGAAGCTTGCTGATGCCGAGCGGCGCAACGCGCTGCATCAATCGACCAAGAAATTCTTTCAGCAAGATCGCGTCGGGGTCGAGGTTCACGAACACGAAGCATTCCCAGGTCTCCACACGGATGGGAAGCAGGCCATTGTCGGCGCGATCAAAATTCTCCACGCCATCGAATTCGGGCATGCCTTTCAACGATCCGTCCAATCCGTATTTCCATCCGTGATAAGGGCATTGCAGGATGGCGGCTTGCCCGCAAGGCTGGGTCACGACCGCCGCAGCATGATGCCGGCACACGTTGTAGAAGGCGCGCAACGCTCCATCGGTGCCACGCACAATTACGATGGGTTCTCCGGCAAGCCGCGTCGAGACGAAATCTCCGACATTTTCTAATTGGCTGGTGCGCGCCACCAGTTGCCAAGTCTTGCTGAACACGTTGAGACGCTCGAGTTCGGCGATGCGCGGGTCCACATACCACGGCGCAGGAATCGTCGAAGCCTCCGACAGAGGCGCGCGGTCGTTGTAGCTGGCGAGAATTTGCTCGATCGATGATTGCATGCTCATTTGAACCCCACAATTTTGAAGTCTATCGCCGATGATTGCGGCGCGCCCGAGGCCGCGCCCCTGCCGTCGCCGGCGGCGCCCCAATGGCTCGCTGCAACATCGCGAGAAACTGCTGGATTCTCGCCTCTTTTTTTCGGCCAGTTCTCCTTGGCGACGGAAGAGTCCGGGATCGAGTTCGGCCGTCAGGAGCGCATCCTGAAACCGTTCCACCATCCAATCGATGATGGAAACCATCATCTCCAGATCGAGATCGTCGCGCAACTCGCCCCGCTCGAGTCCGAAGCGGACAAAGCTGACGGTGCCATAGGGATCTTCGCTGATGAGAAAGCGGTTGATCTCGCGCTTCAGGACCAGGTCGGTGCCGTAATTGCCGAGAAGAGAGATGCGGTAAGGGATCCAGTCTTCGTGCACCAGGTGCTCGGTACAGGCCAGCCAGTAGCGCAGCACCTCGAAAAATCCAGCCTGCCTGAATTCCGCGGGCGCGTCGAGGTATTTGGCAAGGGAGCGGACGGCCTGCTTATAGACTTCGAAAAATAATCCGTCTTTGCTGCCGAAGTGTTGAAAGACGGAACCCTTGGCGATGCCTAAGGCGGCGGCGATGTCGCCAACCCGCGCGTCATGATAGCCATGCTCCGCGAAATGTTTGGTAGCGACGTCGATGATCCTGCTGCGCTTGGCTTCGGAGCGAGGGCGCAATTTGCTCTGACGCTGGTAAAGCGGCGGCGCAACCCGATTGCTGGCGATTCCCGGCATAGATAATGACTAACAGTCACGAAAGAATACAACAGAAAGATTGGGTCATCAACTTCATTTTTGTTAGCTTCTGCGGTAATGTAGTTCGATTCGGTGCTGTTGTTATGACTTCAGGTCATCTCCACCAGAAAGATTCCAGTCATGTGTACGACGCCATTATCGTCGGCGCCGGCCACAACGGATTGACGGCGGCTGCATACTTAGCGCGCGCCGGACTCTCTACGCTTGTGCTGGAGCGCCGCGATATTGTCGGCGGATGCTGCGTCACCGAAGAAATCGCGCCCGGTTGCCGGGTTTCGACGACTTCGTACATCGCGAGCATGTTGCGACCCGAGGTGATCTCCGAGTTGCGCCTGGCGGATCACGGGCTGCGCATCATTCCATGCGATCCCGCGATTCAGGTTCCCTTCCCTGACGGCCACGTGGTTCCGTGGTGGGCGGATCGCGATCGGGCTAAGCAAGAGTTTTCGAAGATATCGGCGAAGGATGCAGCGCGCTTCGTCGAAGTCGACGATCAACTGAAAAGACTCGCGCGCTACCTGCAGCCCTTCTTCATGGAGCCTCCGCCGGAGATCGACACTTCGAGCCTGAAAGGATGGAGCGATCTGTTTCGAGCGGGCAAGCGCTTTCGCCGCATTTCCAGCGCGGAAATTTCGCAACTGGTTTCGTTCCTGACCGGCAGTCTGGGCGAATTCCTCGACCAGAATTACGAGTCCGACAAAATGAAGACCATGTTCCTGGCCAACAATGTTTACGGGAAACATGGCGGCCCTTATCAGCCCGGAACCGCGATCGGGCTTTTGTTTCATCTTTTGAGTGGCGGCGAGCACGAACTGCAAGGCTTCTACGGGCATGTCATGGGCGGCATGGGATCGATCACGCAGGCTCTGGCCGCGGCTGGGAAAAAGCTAGGAGTGGAGATCCGCACGGGCGCATCCGTCGCCCGCATCGACGTGCGGAACGGCCGCGCGAGCCGAGTCGTGCTGGAAGATGGCACGGAACTTCGCGCCCGCATGGTGCTTTCGAATGCCGATCCCAAACGAACTTTTCTGAAGATGCTCGACGCCAAGGATCTTCCCGAAGAATTCCTGTTCGCCGTGCGGGGAATCAAGATGCAGGGACCGTGCGCGAAGGTCAACATGGTGCTCGCAGAGGAGCCGGAGTTTACGGGAACGTCGGCGCAGGCCACGGCTCTGCAGCGCACCTTTTATACGCTGGTGCCATCGCTGGAATTTGCGGAGCGCTGCTACGACATCGCCAAGTTCGGCGAGATCCCTGAGGAACTCTGGGTCGATTGCGTGGTCTCCTCGAATGCCGACGACTCGCTGGCGCCTCCGGGCAAACATATTCTGACCTGCTTCGTGCAGTACGTGCCTTATCACTTGAGCGAAGGCAATTGGGACGAGAAGCGTGAACTGCTGGGCGATCGCGTGGTCAAGAAAATCGCGGAGTACGCGCCGAACGTTCCGGGCGCGATCGTGGCCCGGCAAGTCCTGACTCCGCTCGACCTGGAGCGCACGTACGGATTGACCGAGGGCAACATTTTTCACGGGGATCTAAGGCTGGAGCAACTTTTTTTTATGCGTCCGGTTCCGGGTTGGTCGCAGTACCGGACACCGATCGATGGACTCTATTTGTGTGGAGCGGGAGCGCATCCCGGCGGCGGCGTGACCGGCGCGCCCGGCCGCAATGCCGCGCATCAGGCATTACGCGATTGGAAAAAAGGACGATTCCGGGAGGCGGCGGCATGAATTACGCGAACGGCCAATCGTTGCTTCCCAAAACCGCTGACGTCGTGATCATTGGCGCAGGAGTCATGGGCGCGTCCATCGCATTTCATCTGGCGCAACGCAATGCCGGCAGAATCGTCATTCTCGATAAAGATCACGTTGGACGCGGCGGCAGTGGTCGATCGTCCGCGCTGGTTCGCATGCACTACAGTTTTCCGCCGGAGGTGCAACTCGCGCTCATCAGCTTGCGCATGTTTCAGAACTGGCAGGAAATCGTGGGCGCACCCGGGGATTTTCGCCGCACCGGGTTCGTGCGCATCGTGCATCCGAACGAGACTGCGCGGCTGAAGCTGAACGTCGAGATGCAGGGCAAACTTGGCGCCAACGTGCAATTGATCGACAAACATCAATTGCAGGAATTGGAACCTGACTGGAAAGTGGATGATGTTGAACTCGCGGCCTACGAACCGGATTCCGGGTACGGCGACGGCGCCGGAGTAGCCGGCGATTTTCTCGCCGGTGCTCGAAATCGCGGAGCGGATTATTTTTCGCGCACCCAGGTGAAGTCGATTCTCCACCAAGGGGGTAGGACCGTCGGCGTCGAAACCGATCGTGGCACGATTTCATCGCCGATGGTGATTGTTGCCATGGGACCATGGACGCGCCGTCTTCTTCAAACGGCGGGCTACGACGCGCCGATCGAATGTGAGTATCATCAGGTTGCGATTCTGCGGAATGCGCCCAACATGAAAGGCGGCGGTTGCGCCTGCATCGATTCGGTGACCGCAACTTATTTTCGCTCCGATGCGCACGATAAATTCCTGGTAGGCGACTTCTATGGCAACCGCCCGGTGGATCCCGACAATTTTCCGCAGCGCGCTTCCGACGACTCGCTCGAAGAAATCATCGAGCGCGCCTGCCGCCGTGTCCCCAAACTGGAAGGCGCGGAGGTCATGCGCGGCATCACCGGCGTTTACGATATGACGCCTGACTCTCGACCGCTGCTGGGAAAGATTCCGGGCGTGGACGGCCAGTTCGTCTGCGCCGGATTTTCCGGTATGGGCTTCAAGATTTCCCCCGCGATTGGCCTGGTCATGAGCGAGCTTGTGCTGGATGGCAAAGCGACAAGCGTCGATATCAGCGCTTTCCATCCCAATCGTTTTGCGGAACACCGCCCCATCCAGGCGGAGTACGAATATGTGGATGACTAACGTTTCTCAGGAGCCAGCATGAAAAAGAAGGGCATTCTAGAACGGCTGAAGGATGGTCCCGTGCTCGGCGACGGCGGCTATTTACTCGAACTCGAAAAACGCGGATGGGTGCGAGCGGGTCCGTTCACGCCGGAAGTTGCGCTGACCCATCCTAACGCGCTGCGCGAACTGCATGTGGAATTTCGCGAAGCCGGCGCCGAGGTGCTGCAAGCGCTCACATTTTATGCCAGCCGCGACAAACTGGCGACCGTGGGACTCGAGGATCGTCTCGAAGAGCTCAATCGTTCCGCTGTCCGCGTGGCCCGCGAGGTCGCAGGCGACCAGTGTTTAGTCGCTGGCAATCTCAGCCTGACCTGGATGTACGAGCCGGGCAGCGCGTCCTCGGCCGATCGTGTCCGCAAAACGTTCGACGAGCAACTGGCGGTGCAGGTTGATGAAGGCGTGGACTTCATCATTGGGGAAACTTTTTCGTGGCTGGGCGAGGCCTTGCTCGCCGTGGAACGCGGCAAGAAGACGGGCCTTCCAACGATGGTCACGATCTGCTTCGAGAATAAGGATGAAACCGCCGAGGGCAACAGCGCAGCCGATGCGGCCAAGGCATTGTTCGATGCCGGAGCCGATATCGTCGGCATGAATTGCCTGCGGCCGCCCGAGCATATCCTCGGCCCGATGGAGCAGATGCGCAAAGCGGTTTCGGGATATCTTGCGTGTCAGCCGGTCGCATACCGCACTCCGACAGACAAGCCGGATTTCACCAGCCTTCCGGAATTTCCCTACGCGTTGGATCCACTGCAACTGACGCGCAAGGAGATGGCGGACTATGCCCTGCAGGCGCGCGACATAGGCATCAACTACATCGGGGCGTGCTGCGGAACGGTAGCCATGCACATTCGGGAGATGGCTCGTGTGCTCGACAAACTGCCCGAGGACTCTCGCATCTGGAAAAAAGGTGGCGAGAAGCCGATGTCAGCGTACGAGTATTACGATCATGACAAGCAGAGCGTTGGAGGCGCGAAGTAGTTTCGCGATCTGTAAATGGATCACGCGGGCCCGAGAACCGGGCCCGCATTTTCAAACAAACGAACTTCAGCCCGCTTTGCGCATTCCCGGATCCTGCGCGTGAACCAGCGGCATCTCCACCAGATGCTCGCTAAGAAACCATACCTGCAATTCGTTGGTGCGGAGTACGTCGCTGACTACCATATCGTTGGTGCCGGCATCTTCCAGTTCATTGGCGCGTTCCGCCAGCTTCCGGCAGCTTCCGAGGATGAGTTGATGCGCGTCCAGAAGCCGCGAGATCTGTACGGGCACTTCTTCCCGGCCGCGCGGCGGACGCTCGATGTGTGTCGTCTCGGCAATGTCTGCGGCCATGGCCAGCGAAACTCCCCCAAGCAACTGAATTCTTTCGGCGATCTTATCGACCAACTCGACCTGCTCGTTGTGGTGCTTATCAAACAGAAGATGCAGTTGATAGAACGTGGGTCCCGCGACTTGCCAGTGCGACTTCTTGTATAGGTCGCGCAAGGTCATCGTGTCGGCGAGCAACTGATTCAACTGCTCGGTCATTTCCAAACGTACGGGCTCGTCCAAATCCAGCGGCAGGGCGTGGGAAACGGTGCCATACGCCTGAATCTCCGCAGCATGTTGATGAATTCTGGGTTGCGAATTGAGGGTGGTCGGTCGGCTTGCGACTTGTTTCTTCGGCATCGAAAACCTCCTTATTGCAGATCTGAAGTTGCCTCTGGCGTGTTCTGAGAAGGCAGGGACGATCTTGGCAATACGCGTTGGATGCTGCGTGAGCGGATAGGATGCTAGCAGTCGGCTCGGTCAGAGAAATACAGAATCGGCAGCGACCGTTTTCTGACCGTGTGGGAATCGGAGGAACTTGGCGAAGATTCAGCTATACATCGAGCGTTGTTGCGTCGAGGTCCGGAGCCGCAACCAGCTACCGTTCTGTTCGGTCAACGTAGCCAGCGTTGACTGCATTGTCTGCTCCATTTTCTAGCGCTTTGACTTGGAATGGAAAATCATCCCCTTGAGCTATTTACATAAGCAGCTTGACGTCCCGCCCGCTTCTGCACGTTTGACGCCCCCGCGGGCGATTGCTATGATGACAGTGCGGGGTGGAGCAGTCTGGTAGCTCGTTGGGCTCATAACCCAAAGGTCGGTGGTTCAAATCCACCCCCCGCAACCAACCTAAGCCTCCACAAATTCAGTAATTCCACAGATTCTCTCTCGAAACTGAATGAAAACTGAATGAATGATCTGCTAGACTCTCCGAAACAGAGAGTTCGCCTGAGTAGGGCCGTTTGTCAGTTTCGGCTCTTCAGGTTACAAAGAGCTGCTCTCCAAACTCGATCTGTGGAGTTGAGTCGATGGGGTCCATTTCGATCGGTCTAAACGCAGCGGCCGAGGGCAATCCGCCAACCTCTCTTTCCACCCAAACTGTTACCGTCTACACGCGCCACAGCGAATCCTGCCCAAAGAACGGCGAGCCGTATTGGAAGCGCTGCCATTGCATGAAGTACCTCTACGTATATAGGGAGAATACTTCGCGGCAGGTCAGCGCAAAAACACGTAGTTGGGAAAGGGCGGAAGAGCGGGCACAGGAAATCCGCGACTCCTGGAGTCCCGTGAAGGCGCTTCAGCGCGCACTGGAAGAAAAAGTCCGAAAGAGCGAGGCGCGCGAGGTACTGATCTCGGATGCTGTTGCGCTGTTTTTGAAAGAAGTGGAACGTCTGAACCGCGAAGAGGCCACCCGAGCGAAATATCGCTTGACACTGGAAGATCGACTCTTGAACTGGTGTGCGCAACAGAAGCCCCCGGTTGCTCGCCTTTCCGAGTTGGACGTCGAGACCATGCGCCGGTGGATCCACTCGTGGCCCGGTGCGCCCACCACCCGGCACAATCAGCACCAGCGAGTTATCACTTTCTTTTTCTTTTGCATGGAACAAGGGTGGATGAAAGAGAATCCGGCCAGGAGAATCAAGAAAGTTGCTCCGGAGCAGGATGAGACCCAGCCTTTCACCCGCGAACAATATGACGCATTGATTGAGGCAACTTTGCTCTATGACAGTCGCGACGGCAAGAAGAATGGCGATACAGTGAACGCTCGCCGTGCGCGCACTTATTTGAAGCTTCTGCGTTGGAGCGGCCTGCGGGCCGGCGACGCTGCGTGTCTGTCCAGAGACAAGCTACGGAACGATGATTCCCTCTTCCTGTACCAGAAGAAGGTCAAGGGCAAAGCAAGTTCCGCCGTCTACGGCTTACTGCCGCACGACGTGGCCGAGGAACTACGCAACGTGCCGCCCAACGCCTACACACATCCGAGCTATTTCTTTTGGAGTGGTCGTAGTAAACGCAAGAGCGAAGTGTCGAATTGGATCAAAATCTTTGGGAAGATTCTGGCCAAGGCTACCGAGAAACATCCCAAGCTCTTTTTGGAAGCTGATGGCAGCTCTAGGCCGGCCCACCTTCACATGCTGCGAGACACGTTTGCGGTCGAATACCTCCTTGCAGGCATGCCCTTGGAAGAGGTTTCGCGTTTGCTTGGTCATTCCAGTGTGCTCATTACGCAGAAACACTACGCTCCCTGGGTTATTGAGCGGCAGCAAAGGCTGGCAACGAGTGTTCGGACGGCATGGTCCACAATGGGTCTGAACACCGCTGCCCCGGTCATCAACATAGCGGATGGGCGTTCGGGCAAGGTCGTGAGGCGAGCCGCACGTTCTTAGTACGAAATCCGCTCTGGGGTACCAGCTTCGCTATGCAAGTGCGGCCTACCTGTCACCACCCATTTCGTGGTCACTCCAGCGATCGCACGTACCTCCCCCAACGAAACGCTAACTACCGAAAACTGGCCGAAATAGCCTCCTTCTCCTTTTAGCCCTTCTAGCGCAGAGGCTCTGGCGTCCGGTAATTGGTCCGTTTGACGAGATTTCAATCCTGTACTACATACATCAAACACGGTGTGCTATGGCAACAGAACCCTCTCCCCAGCTCAGCTACGCTCCTCCAAGCAAGCCAGCGATGCCGGCCAGTGCGGCATTTGAAAAACACTATTGCGTGAGTGAAGTCGCCGAATTGTGGGGCTTAAGCGAACGAACAATCCGGCGTATTTTCACCGACGAACCTGGCGTGATCAAGTGGGAGAACGGTGAAACGCGGTTTAAGCGAGGCTATACCACGCTTCGAATCCCGGAAAGTGTCGTGCAGCGAGTGCATAGGAAGCTGAGAAAAGCGGGGTAACAGCAAATGAAACCGACCAGAACATTGGCTCGTAGTCAAGAAACCGACTCCAATGAGAATGTCGTTGCGAGTGTTGAGTTTGTGATCCGTACCGAACTGCACGATTCCGTTGAGACAGACTTCGTCCATTCCATTCTTGGAAGGATTACTGCCGAAACGGAAGACCGTGGAAAAGAGGACGCCGGGCATATTGGAGCTTCACTCGTGCAGTTCGGCGAGGCACTGAACCACGGCATCAGTGCGGAAAGGCTTGGAGATGGCATCTCTAGCGACATTTCAGAATACTGGGAACATCTTTTCGACGTGGAGACTGGCTATCCGAAAGAAGAAATACAAAATGAGTTCGAAGTGGTAGACCTAGATCTACTGATCATCGACCACGTCGAGATCCATCCCAAATTTCGGGGACTGAGGATTGCTGATTCCGGTATTCACCGTACTATCGATATTTTTGGTACAGGGTGCGGGTTGGTAGCGTGCAAGCCTTGGCCGTTACAGTTCACTCCGTCCGTTGCGGACGATCCAGAAGCGTTGAAAAGACTTGCCTTACCGAAAATTAGCAAAGGCGAGGCAATTCGGAAGCTGAGATCCTACTGGTCGCGCCTCGGATTTTGGCCGCTCGGCGACACCGGAATTTATCTGCTGAGCCTGTCGCAAAGGGGTTGCGATGTGTCTTCTCAACATCGCCGGAAAGACGTTCAATAGCTCTGATAGCCGACTACCGCTCCGTCCGGTTAGAACGCTGCCCTGTCACCGACTCCCAGCACAGGAGCAATTAGGCGTCCGCTTTCCCCGCGCATACCATACCTTTATCCCCGGCTTCTCTCCAAGCATCACTCAATCACTTGACTGCGTAATCCGCGGTCGCAGCTTGCTCAATTCGCACCGAACGTCCGAAACAGAAACGCGCTGGGAGCCTCCCCTGAAAGAGGTTTACCGTTCATTGACGCAGCACCATTGGCGTAGCCGTCCTTGACGTACTTCCAGCCGAAGACGCCCGCTCCACCATTCAGAGCGATGCTATACACCTGCGCTGGCAAAACTCGTACACCACCCTTGGGAAAAAGGAAGAGAACGTGGTTGCAGTCGGCGACCGCCACGGTTTTCGATACAACCGCCAAATTTTCTCCCTCTGCATTCATCAACGCCATCGTGACCTCGCCACTGGCGGGGCCAGGGTTCGCGACCACGAGTTCCACTTCGACGCCGGTCAGCCTCGGCAGCAACGGCTTGAAGCTTTGCTGCGCGTTGTTGAGATTCGCCCACGCACTCTTCCATGGCTCGGTGTTTGCTTGGTCCTGTGTTAGGAAGGCATGTGGTTTGCGCGAATTGCTCGAAGCAGGTCCAACATGAATGGTAGCGGAAAAGGTGTGCTGTTTAGTCCAGTCAGGGTTGGCTGAGTTGATAATTGGAACTTTGACCTGTGCCTGCCCTCCAGCCGTCGCCTCGAAAATATATATGAAAGTTGGTCCTCCCGGAGTCACCGGTAAGCCTATACGTCGGTTAGCGCCACGCACTCAAACCGGATAGCAGCGGAGGAAACTCCGCTTTGCCGTATTGCGGACCACCGACTGTTCCGAGGGTTATCTCTATCTGTTGACCCACGCTAGCGACCAAGTGTTGCCCATTGTTCGTGAAGTTGAGCGACAGAATGTGTTGCTGGGAAGCGGGCAAGGGGGCGTCAACCTTCTGAGCATCGGCTTTGCCGCAGACTACCAGCACCAATGTAAACGCGACCAAGCAGATTGCTAGTCGCGCATTCGTCATGGTCTCACCACCTGCATAAGGGCACATACAATTAGAAGTGCCATGGCTCGATTTCTTGCGCAGCCTATTTTGTTGACACACACGCTTGCACCGCATCGAGAGTTCTCTTCGGCTAAGAATCTTGGTTGCGTTTTGCCAGCATCGTCCACCACCCGAAGACGGAAGTTCTTAGTGAATGGCGCACCCTGGCCCGTTGCCCACCGCCACGTTGGCGACGACGGAAATGGTAGCGGTCTCGATGACCGAGACGTTATTCGAACCAAAGCTGATGGGTCGGCGATCACATAGGCCAGTCGAGACGAAAACAATCGTTCTTAGCCGCGCACTGCAGCATGTCTTGAACCAGCAGATTCCAGCCGACAAATCCGGGGAAAGCGTGATCCTTTGATTGCTCCGCTGTGGGAGCCAACCCCTCTCCGGTTTCCGCGTGGTAGCACTCGTGCATCGACCCCCACTTGTGGATATCGGCGAGCACCAACCGTCCCAGAATTCCAGCCAGTTGCGCCGCTTCGCTGTCGAAGCCGTAGCGCTTGAGGGCGAGGAAGTGGAGGTAGTTGGTGTTAATCCATACAGGCCCTTGCCAATTCGAGTACGGATCGATCATGCTGACATTGTTGTAGGCGGGATCTCGCTTTGAGAGACTGCGAATTCCGTATGGCGCCAGCATGTACTCTGGGTTCCACAAGTAGCGGCGGATCATGGTGCGCGCGGCTCCTGGCGGCAGGATATCTTCGATGAGAGGGACGAAGTTCGAACCACTGATGCGCTGAACAGGTTTTCTGGTGTCGCGGCGAACGTTGAAGAACATCGCCTCCTGGGCGAACCACAAGTGCTTCAGCATCGCGGCGCGCAGCTTGTCGGTTTTCTGCCGGTATTCGCCTGCTTCGGCCTTCTTGCCCAGCATTTCCGCCAGTCGGGCCATGGCCTTGTACTCGCGAAGTTGGAAGGTACACAGATCCACAGCGAGAATGGCGTTGCGATCCTTGGGTGCCGGTAAGTGCGACGTTGTTGTCCTCCCCGGATTGCATCGCCGTCTCCCAGAAGAATAACTCCCACTTCGGATCATATTGGGTTCTTTCGCGATAGGCGATGATGCGGCGCAGGTTCTCCCAGACTGGCGCCACCCACTGGTAGTCTCCGAGCCTTTCAGAAGCGATGACCGCGCCTTGCGCCAGAAACGGCTTTACCGTGAACCAGCCGAGTATTGGACTCGGCTTAGGTACCGGTAGCTTGTCAGTGAGAAGGACTCCCGGCACCCAGCCATCTTTATTGATTGCGGTGACTGCGCCCGCGAAATTCAGAACCCACCATTTCAGATACTTCGCCTGTTCGCGACTCTGATGTGCCAAGTGCGAACCGATGAAGAAGCCATCCCAGTCCCACATCTGTTTGTAGAAGCCGGCGGGAATCAGATAGTCGTACTTGAAGTAGCCTTCTGCTGGGCGGATGGTCTGTGGTTCCAGCTTCGCGTAAGCAGAGGAAACTTCATCGAGGAGTGGTTGCAAGTTCTCAGGAGTGTTGGCCTGAGGAAAGGCAAGCCAGAGGGTGAATAGGGCCGCGAGCATGAGTCGCATTGTCTACCTCCACATGGGTCG
>CAVXPP010000003.1:0-403834 GCA_963763795.1 uncultured Acidobacteriota bacterium
ATAAGGAAATATGTTTTGAAATGCAGGTCGGTAGAGGTCTTCATGTGCCGCTGAGACCCTCCGTCTGTTTGGCATCCATGGCCCCGAGCCAGAACTCGATTCTTCGACGCATCGATACGCTCTTCTCCCAAGATTTACCAACCAGAGAGCAGGTCACAAAAATGGCTAAGATGATCATGTTACGCGATTTCGGACTTTACTCGCATCCGTGACTCTCTACCCCGTCCCGCTTCGCGGCGCGCGGCGGGCACTGTCCCGAGCAGGAGCCACCCCCATCGGGCTCGCCAACGATAGCCGTCTTGACAATAGTCGTCACAACGATTAATATGGGGCCTCCGGTGAAAACAACTCTGCAACCTGGCAAAAGCGCCCGTCGCGGCTGTCCCGAGGAGGCGGCATTTCTCGAACTTCTCCGCACCACCGACCTGCTGTCCCGGGGGCTGGTTCGGATTCTCAAGACCGAGGACCTCTCCCCCACGCAGTACAACGTGCTCCGCATCCTGCGCGGCGCACCCGGCGGACTGGCCTGTGGAGAAATCGCCAACCGCATGATTACCCGGGACCCGGATGTCACTCGCCTGCTCGACCGGCTGGAAAAGCGCGAGCTGATCTCGCGTTGCCGCGAAACCAAAGACCGCCGCACGGTGATGGCCCGCATCACTCCCCAGGGCCAGAAACTCCTCGGTCGCCTCGACGAGCCCGTGCAGGCGGCCCATCGCAAACAGTTGGGCCACCTCGGGCGCGAGCGCCTTCGAGCCCTGGCGGAGCTGCTCAGCGTTTCGCGCAGCCAGGTGGCTTGATTTTTTGGGCCATATAGTCGTTGCAACGAATATCGGCGTAACGCATCTAATCCAAGAGGACAGGAAAGGACATCCCAATGACCGCACTCGCGACTCCCCAAACCGCAACGTCTACCACCACCTGGAACATCGACCCCGTCCATTCGGTTGCCGAGTTCAAGGTGAAACACATGATGATCTCCAACGTGAAGGGACAGTTCACCGCCCTCCAAGGCACGCTGACTCACAGCGAGAATTCGCCGACCGAGTCTCATATCGAAGTCACCGTCGATGCCGCTTCCATCAACACGCGCGATCCCCAGCGCGATGCGCATCTGAAGAGCGCCGACTTTTTCGACGTGGAGAAGTTTCCCACGCTGTCGTTCAAGTCAACCCGCGTCAGCCGCGTTGGCGATGGCGAGTTGTCGGTGGCTGGCGATTTGACCATGCACGGTGTCACTCGCCCAGTCGTATTCGCCGTCGAAGGACCCAGCGCTCCGGCGAAAGATCCCTGGGGCAACACTCGTATGGGCGTCTCGGCGACCACCAAAATCAATCGCAAAGATTTTGGCCTGACCTGGAACGCAGCACTCGAAACCGGCGGCATCATGGTCGGGGAAGAAGTCACGATCACGCTCGATATCGAGTTCATCAAGGCATAACCATCGCTGCGGCAATCCTCGAATCAAACTTCCGCCGCGATCAGGAAGG
Organism: uncultured Acidobacteriota bacterium; assembly: GCA_963763795.1. Classification (GTDB taxonomy): domain Bacteria; phylum Acidobacteriota; class Terriglobia; order Terriglobales; family Acidobacteriaceae; genus Sulfotelmatobacter. The sequence goes on from CAVXPP010000003.1 coordinate 1,491, forward strand.
AATAGACTATGTCGCTCCGCCCAGTACAACAGATTATTCAAACCACGCCGACTCTCGAAGGCGCCGGAGTAAAGCTCCAGCGCGCCTTCGGTTTCGGCAAGACCAAAGAATTCGATCCCTTTTTGCTGCTGGATGATTTCCGCAACGAGCGTCCCGAGGATTATCTCAAGGGATTTCCCTGGCATCCGCATCGTGGCATCGAGACCATCACCTACGTGCTTGCCGGCTCGGTTGAGCACGGCGATAGCCTCGGCAACAAGGGCAAGATGACCGCCGGCGACGTGCAATGGATGACCGCCGGCAGCGGCATCATGCACCAGGAGATGCCCAAGGGCGACCCCCACGGCCGCATGCACGGCTTCCAGCTGTGGGCGAACCTGCCCGCATCGCTGAAGATGACCGACCCACGCTACCAGGACATTTCGTCGAGCGCGATTCCTGAGGTCACCGACGACGATGGCACGCACGTGCGCGTCATCTGCGGCGAGTTCTGGGGCAAGAAGGGTCCGGTGGAAGGAGTGGCCGCCGATCCCAATTACCTCGATGTCTCGGTTGCTCCGGGTCAGCGCAAGCGCCTCAAAGTCGAGACCACGCGCAACGCGTTTGCCTACGTGTTCGCCGGCTCCGGCACGTTCCGCGACTCCTCGAATCCGCGCGCGGTTCTGACCGAACGAGTCGACAAGCCCGACGCGGCGCCCGTCTACGACGTCGGCAATCACTCGCTCGTGCTCTTCGACCGCGGCGACGAGATCACTGTCCAGGCCGGCGACGAGGGCATCCGCTTCCTGCTGGTGTCAGGCAAGCCGATCGAGGAGCCAGTCGCATGGTACGGCCCGATCGTGATGAACACGCAAGAGCAGCTACGCCAGGCCATGGCCGAACTGCAAACCGGCGAGTTCATCAAACATCGCTGAGAGCGGCTGTCAGCGATCAGTCGTCAGCTTTCAGCACGAACCATGCTCTCAGCAAGAACTATGTGGGGACCGCCGCCATCGGCTGTCCGCCGAGCGAAGCTCGGCACCCGCTGCACATCGAAGTCCCGCTCACAAGGCGGGGCATTTCTGTCGCCGAGGAAATGCTCGCGTAGGGACGGACGCTTTCGTCCGTCCCGCCGAGCGAAGCGAGGCGTGCGGCGGAGGGTTTCGCGGCGGTGCTGGCAGCTTTGGCTATTACATTTTTTTTCATATCGAATCGCTAAAATCCTCGATTCATTGGAGTTAGGTGCAATCGACTGCCGACGGTCCGCGCAAATTCTTGCAAAATAAGGACTTGCAGGCAAAATATTCTGGAATAAGGAGTTAGCTGGGCTTTTCGGGCGCAGGGATGAGGCTGGTTCTGTGCTGGGGATCGATTTGCCGGGAGAGTTTGCTTGCACGTTTCCAGTCTGGGCGCGCTGTCGATTTTGAGTAAAGATCGTTCGTCACAAAGGCGGGCGATTTTTGGGCTGAGGCTGTGGAAAAAGAGAAGTGCAGGCGATGGGCACCGTAAGGGCGATGCAAGCCGCGCGGCGTGACAAACAAAATGGTACAGGCAGCATCGCAACCCGCCCTCGCCAAAGCCGCAAGAGCCTGCCCTGAGCGGAGTCGAGGGGACGGAACACCTACGGTTCGGAACGGGAAAGAAAAACCACGCAGAAAGGTTGAGCCACCCGCCAAAATCGCCATTTAACTTCAGTTGACCCTGTTGACGTCCGGATAGCCTGTTATCCGTTTCCTATTCACGACCGCCACGGTACAATCGTTCAACGCTGATGCCGTTGACGCCCGGAATTCGCTTGGGGCCATACGAAATTCAGTCGACGCTCGGTGCGGGCGGGATGGGTGAAGTCTATCGTGCGCACGATACACGCCTGAATCGCACGGTCGCCATCAAGATCCTGCCAGCCCACCTGGCTTGCAACGCCGAACTGAATGCCCGCTTCGAACGCGAAGCGCGTGCTGTCTCTGCGCTTAATCATCCGCACATCTGTCACTTGTACGACATCGGCTCACACGAGGGCACTTCGTACCCGGTGATGGAGTACCTTGAGGGTGAATCTCTCGCGGATCGTCTCCGCAAAGGAGCGCTCCCTCTCAAGCAGGCCTTGCAGATCGGTGTGCAAATCGCCGAAGCCCTGAGTGCGGCTCACCGGGCTGGCATACTGCACCGGGATCTGAAGCCGGGCAACGTGATGCTCACCTCGGGCGGCGCCAAGTTGCTCGACTTTGGCCTCGCCAAGAATTCTCCATCGCTCGCGCGATCGGCAGTAGGCGCCATTAGCAGCATGACTCCGTCCACTCCCACGATGACCATCGCCGAGTTGAGTTCTCCAGCGAAAGCGCTGACCCAGAAGGGCATCGTGATCGGAACGTTTCAGTACATGGCGCCCGAACTTTTGCAGGGAATCGAGGCTGACGCGCGCAGCGATATCTTCGCGCTAGGGTGCGTGCTCTACGAAATGGCTACCGGTCGCCGCGCCTTCGAAGGCAAGAGCCAGTTAAGTGTGCTGACGGCGATTCTCGAGAAAGACCCAGACCCGCTGAGCCGCGTGCAACCGTCCTATCCCGCATCGCTCGATCACGTCGTGCGGATATGTCTTGAAAAGAATCCTGATGATCGCTTCCAGACCGCCCACGACGTTAAAGTGCAGTTGAAGTGGATCGCCGATGGCGGCTCCCAGGCTGTGGCTTTGCCCACTCGAAAATCGCAGCGGCTTCCGTGGCTTGTAACGGGCGCGGCGGCACTGATCGCGCTTGCGGCGGTCGCGGCATACCTGAATGCGCCGCCTCGGCAAAACGCGGCTGTGGTGCGATCGTTTGTTCCGCCACCGGTGGGCACGTCGTTCGTGACTCTGGCGCCTTCAGCCGGCACACCGGTGATTTCACCCGACGGCAGCCGATTGGTGTTTGCGGCGCGCGACGACAAAGGCACAAACCAGCTTTACATCCGTCTTCTGAGTTCATTGGCGGCAACCCCACTCTCGGGCACCAATGATGCCAGTTATCCCTTCTGGTCGCCGGACAGCCGCGAGGTGGGCTTCTTCGCGGACGGCAAGATGAAGAAGATCGATGCCAATGGCGGGCCTCCGCAGGTTCTATGCGATGCCGGTATCGGGCGCGGAGGGGCATGGAGTAAGAACGGTGTGATCGTTTTCTCGCCAGGACCGGCACAAGGACTGATGCGTGTCTCAGCGGCCGGCGGTCAACCGGAGCCGGCCACTAAGCTGGACGTGAGCCGCGGGGAGAACAGCCACCGTTGGCCGTTCTTCCTGCCCGATGGCAAACACTTCCTGTTCTGGGCAAGGAATTCTCATGGAATACAGGAGCATACGGTGTACGCCGGAACCGTGGGATCGCTGGACGCTCAACCGCTAATGAAAGGTGAGTTGGCGGCGCTTTACGCCTCCGGGTACCTGCTTTTCTTGCGGAGCCGGACACTGATGGCGCAGCCGTTTGATGCGGAGCATCTCGTAACCAGCGGAACGCCTGAGCCCATCGCCGAGCACGTGGCCATCAATTCCACGTCCAATCGCCCCGTCGTTTCTGCATCAGACAGCGGCACCCTCGTCTACCAGACGGGCAGCGAACAAGGAGGGTGGCGGCTGGTGTGGTTTTCCCGGGAGGGAAAGCCTGCTGGTTTTGTTGGAGAGCTTGATCGCTATTTCGATCCAGCGATCTCTCCTGACGGCAAGCGTGTCGCGACAGAGTTGTTGACCGGTCAGGGAACCGGTGATGTCTGGATCTTCGACCTGCTGCGGAAAACTAAAATGCGTCTTACCTTTGGACCCGCTAGCCAGCGGTATCCGGTGTGGACTCCCGATGCCAAAACCATCTACTTCGGCTCCAATGGCAAAGGCTCGATGCACGTCTACGCCAAGGCGGCCGACGGAAGCGGCCCGGAGCAGGTCGTTCTGGAAGAAGATGCTTTTGACTGGCCTGAGGACGTGTCGCCCGACCAGAAATATCTTGTGTACTTGCGCGCCGTGACCGATCGCAACACGGGCACAGCGCTGTGGGCGCTGCCCTTGTTCGGCAGCGAACGCCGGCCTTTCCCCATTGTGTCGAGCGCCTTCAACACTTTGGCGGCTTCGGTGGCTCCAAGCGGCAAATGGATGGCCTACGAATGCAACGAAACGGGCCGATTCGAAGTCTATGTGACTAGCTTTCCTGAGGGAGGCGCCAAGTGGCAAGTCTCCACCAATGGCGGTTCGGCGCCGAAATGGCGGGGCGATGGGAAGGAACTGTTCTTCCTCGATCCGGCCGACAACCTGATGGCGGTTGATGTCAACCCGAGCAGCGTCCCCATTCAGATGGGCACTCCCCATGCACTCTTCCGTGCTCCCGGGGTTCAAAATACCCTGGGGCCCTACGTCGTCACGGCTGACGGGAAAAAGTTTCTTATTAACAGCGGAGACGTGAAAGAAGAAAATCAGCCGTTGACTCTGGTGCAAAACTGGCCCACTCAGCTGAAGAAGTAGCACGGGGTAGGCGAAAATGGAAATATTAGAGCAAGTGCTTGATGGCCCTTGAAACTTCTTGGGCGTTGAAAGGTCCGCGAATGATTTTCACTTCTTTGGCGTCGCGTGTTACGAGGACACTCGCCGGAAGTCCGCCTTCAAAGCCTAATTTTTGTGCCATCTCCTCATTGCCTAGTAAAACGGGGAAGTTGATGGTTGCGGAGGAGCCATCAATGGGAAAATGCTCTGTTTGAACGAAAGTCTCGACGGATTCCTCGCCTTTATCGTCAACCGAGACGGCGACGACCGTGAATCCTTTTGATCCGAACTTCTGCTGCAGCTTGATGAGTTCCGGCATCTCGTCGCGGCATGCCGGGCACCACGTAGTCCAGAAGCTTATGAGAACAACTTTCCCCGTGTAACTTTCCATGTCCACCCAGCTTTCATCGGCTGCTGGCAAGACGGTGTGTGGCATGGGCTGATTCATGTCGGCGATGTTGCCGGAATCGTTCGCGAAAGCCTCTGCGAACCAGGAGAAATCGGGACGAAAATAACGCAAGGCGATCACGCAAATGATCGCTGTGATCAAAAACAATACTGACTTTTTCATAGAGGTCACCCGCGATTCGCGCGTACTCAGAATCTGAAGTGGGCTGTTTAAATCGAATGTTAGCGGTGTGTATGCGGGTTCGAAAGTGACCGAGGTACTAGAACAGTAGGTGGGGCCCCGAGCCGTCGGACAAGGATGACGGAATCGCCGGGTGGCCCACCCTTCGGTTTAGTCTTGCTTGCGCCATTCCTATCTGAGGGTGCCCATTTGCAAGGGTGGGCGGAGATGCCGCCGACTGTATCCTCGTCCGTTCTAAATACACCGCATCGTGCACGCGTTCCTGGCTCCCGGCCTTCGCAGGGTATTCTCCGAAAGGACGCCGGCTTCCAATCAAATCCCATGGCGTACAGGTCCGAGGTTCCCGCCCTTGCAAAAAACGCAAGGACGGGGCACCCGCTGTAGTGCCGGTTTCCAGAAACCAAGGTAGGCCACCGCCCTCGCCCTTGCACGTTTGGTTTTCCGATTCCCGTTATGAAATTGTGGGTGCCCCGTCCTCGCGCTTTTTGCGAGGGCGGGTACGATGCTGCCGATAGTATGGGTTGTCATGCCCAGCGGCTTGCATCGTACGTACGGCGCTGATCACCTGCACTTTATGACCAACTCGTGCTATCAACGCCGACCCTTGCTGGACTCGCCACAGGCGCGCGATCGCTTCCTCTCCGTGCTCGAACAGACTCGCCAGCGATACCGCTTTGTCGTGGTCGGCTACGTCGTAATGCCCGAGCATATTCACCTTCTGATTACGGAACCGGAGGTCGGCACTCCGTCGACGGTCATGCAAGTGATTAAACAGCGCACCGCTCAAGCGTTATTGCCCAGGCGAAACCGACGCGATCCACGCCAGCGCGAACTGTTCCGCGAGCAGCGGCGGCGAGCCTTCTGGCAGGAGCGATTCTATGACTTCAATGCATGGAGCACGAAGAAGCGGGTCGAAAAGTTGCGGTACGTGCATCGCAATCCCGTGAAGCGAGGACTGGTGGAGTCGCCGGAGCAATGGCATTGGAGCGGTTATCGCCATTACCTTCTCGATGAGACTGGTCCCGTACAAGTGAATGTCGGCTGGGGGAAGATTTCCTTCCGGGATCACGTCGCATAAGGATTCAAGCAAAATCTCTCGCTGTCGGCAGCATCGTGCCCGCCCTTGCAAAAAGCGCAAGGACGGGGCACCCACTCTATTTTGCACCCACTTTATTTTGCTCGGCTCGTCCTTACGCGTTCGCTCGCATGTCGCTCGAGGTGCCGCCTGCGGCCGGGACGTAGCACTGCGAGGTGTAGTCCATCACCATGCGGTCGGCGTTGAAGCGCCAGCCTAGCGTGCGGATGGTCCGCTTCATGCGCTTGATCCAGCCTCGCGGCAGGCCGTCGCGATCGCGCTGGTAATACAGGGGGATCACTTCTTCGCGCAGCACGCGCATCAGATCTTCGCCGTCGCGCGCGTCGTGCACGCTCATGTTCGAATGCGTTTTTCCCGCGCCGATGGCGAAGCCGTTGATCCCGTCATAGGCTTCCGCCCACCAGCCATCCAGAACCGAAAGATTCAGGCCGCCGTTCAGCACCACTTTCTGCCCGCTCGTCCCCGACGCTTCCTGAGGACGCCGCGGATTGTTCAGCCACACATCGACGCCCTGCACGAAGTGGCGTCCCACGTTGATGTCGTAGTCCTCCACGAAGACGAACTTGTCGCGGAACATGGGATCGCGCATCAGTTGGGCAATCTGCTGCAGCACGCGCTTGCCCGGCTCATCCAGCGGATGCGCTTTGCCCGCAAACACGAACTGCACCGGACGATTCGGATCGTTCACCATCGACGCCAGCCGCTCGATGTCGGTCAGGATCAGGTTCGCCCGCTTGTACGTCGCGAAGCGCCGCGCGAAGCCGATCGTGAGCGCATCGGGACTGAGCACGCGTCCCAGCCCTTGCAGCACTTCCGGATCTTCCCCGCGCCGCTCCGCCTGCTCGATCGCTCTGCGCCGCACAAATTCAATGAGCTGCGATTTCAGGTTGAGGTGCGTCTCCCACAACTCGCCGTCGTCCACATTCTCAATGCCCTGCCACGTCTTGGCGTCGCTGCCGCTCTGCAGCCATTCCGTTCCCAGATGGCGGTCGTACAGCCGGAACATCTGCGGAGCCAGCCACGACGGAACATGCACGCCGTTGGTGATGTGCCCGATAGGCACTTCGTCTTCCGGCTTCCCCCGGAATAATCCTGTCCACATCGCCCGCGAAACTTCCCCGTGCAGCGCGGACACCGCATTAGCCCGCCGCGAAAGCCGCAGCGCCAGCACCGTCATGCAAAACAATTCGTCGGAATTCGACGGATTCTCCCGCCCCAATCCCAGCAGGCTTTCCTGCGACAGCCCGAGCGATTCGCGCAGCGGACCGATATGCTCCTCCACCAACTTGGCTTCGAAGCGGTCGTGACCCGCTGGCACCGGCGTGTGCGTCGTGAATACCACTTCGCGCGAGACTCTCGGGACCGCGGCGTCGAAGGCGATGCCCTCATCTTCCATCCGCATGTGGATCGCTTCCAGCACCGCGAATGCGCTGTGCCCTTCGTTCAGGTGGAGCACGCCCGGAGAAATCCCCAGCGCTCTAAGCGCGCGCAATCCGCCCACACCTAACAGCAATTCCTGGCGAATGCGGATGCGAAGGTCGCCGCCATAAAGCCGCGAGGTCAGCTCGCGATCTTCCGGAGCGTTGCCTTCCACGTCGGAATCGAGCAGCAGCAGATCGCGCCGGCCCACTTTCACCCGCCAGACTTTGGCCTGGATGCGGCCGCTGCGCGTCTCAATCTCCACCACCACCGGACGGCCGTCCTTGCCAATCGCCACTTCCATCGGCAACTGGTTGACGTCGGTCTCGAGATATTCTTCGCGCTGCCATCCATTCCCGTCGAGCCTTTGCCGGAAATATCCCTGGCCATAAAACAGGCCGATGCCGACCAGCGGAATATCCAAATCCGACGCGCTCTTGATGTGATCGCCGGCCAGCACCCCCAAGCCGCCCGAGTAGACCGGCAACGATTCATGAATCCCGAACTCGGCCGAAAAATACGCCACCGGATGCGGCCGCAACACGCCTGCGTGTCGCGTGCCCCATGTGCGATCCGCCTCCAGGTATTCGAGCATGCGGCGATAGGCATAATTCACGCGGCTGTGCAGCATCAACTCCGCTGCCCGCGTTTCCAATTTCGCTAGGGGAATTTCATTGAGCAGCGCAATCGGATTGTGGTTCAACTCGCTCCAGCGCCCCGGATCCAGATCCAGAAACAGGCTGGAAGAGTTGTGGTCCCAGCTCCACCATAGGTTGCGCGCCAGCGCCCACAGCCGCTCCTGCAGCGGAGCAATGAAACGGTCGAGCGTGCGCGCCTCGCTCACCACTGGCGCCACCTGCGTCGCCGCTTCGGTCAGCATACGGATCTCCTCCGCGCTGAACACGCGGGCCTCGATCGTCTGCACCACTAGAACGCCTTGCAAAATTCCGCGGTCGATCAAGGGCACGCCCAGGAACGATTGATAAGCGTCTTCGCCCGAGTCCTGGAAATACTTAAATCGCGGATGATTCTTCACCTGGCTCACCGCGACCGGTTGCACCTGTTCGGCCACCAGTCCGGTGAGCCCCTCGTGCACCTCCATGCGCAGGCTGCCAATGCATTCCCGCCGCAGTCCTACCGTCGCCGCCAGCACCAGGTTGGCGCGGTCCGGCTCCAGCAAATATGCCGAGCAAACGTCGGTGCGAAATCGCTTGGCGATCAGCGCCACCACGTTCATCAGCGTCTCCGCCGATTGGCCGCCCTCGGCCGCCAGGTTCGCAATTTCCTCTCTGGTTAGCACGCTACTGACTTCGCTCACCTGCACCCCTTGTGGCATGTCCCCTGCTACCTCGTATCCGTCCAATGCGTTTTGCTAAGCCTCCCTGCGAGTCTTCGACTCGTTCCGCGATCCCTTTGATGATGTCATATTTCCGGAGGGTAGGGCTATTGTACGGGCTTGGTGGATCGTTCCGCCCCTCAAATCGGGCAAAGACTCCGCTTAAAAATCGCTGCGGATGATAAGAAAATCGACGATAAGAAAATCCGCGTCCTCGCCTTCATCCGCTTGACTCAAAATACGTCGCAACATCCTTTGATGCAGCCGCATAGTCAGTCGCACGCGACTCGGCCGCTCAGGGAAAATCCCGAGTGTCGCAAATCAGGATTTTGCTGTATGTCCTACAGTGTCGGCAACCTGTCAGACTGCGTGCGTGCCACGCGAACTAGAGGATCGGATTCAGCAACTGTGCGCCCGGATTGCCGCAACTGACAATGACGAGGAGCTTTATCAGTTGTGCGTGGAGTTGCAACAGGCCCTGAACGAGCATATCGGCTTTCTCCGTAAGCTCGTCGCCGATTTTCGGGGTCACGCCCAAAAGCACCCTCCGAAGAAAGGAGACTAGGAGCGTGTTCGACGGAGAGTTAAAAGAACGAATCAAGCAGCTTTGCGATCTCATTGCGAAGGAGCAGGATCATCACCGCTTCTCCCTGCTCATTGCCGAACTCAACCAACTTCTGGAGGAAGTGCAACCGCTCTCCGGTCCGAGTGACGGCTCCGCGCCGGTCCTGCCCTCTTCCAAGTCTCCCGAACCCGCCCGAGATCCCGAATGCTGAGGTCAGCGTGTGGAGCGGGCACTCCTGCCCGGCTTAGGTTTTTGCCGGTGCCCGCTCCACACGTCAAAAAGAAAAACGGGCGCCTTGCGGGCGCCCGCCTGTAGGAATTGGCTAAATCTCGCGCTGAAAGGCTAAGCTCGCGCACCGACCGCGGCCGGCTCACTCGCCGCGACAACTTTCTCTTCCCCGTTCGGCTTCTGCTGTTGCTGCGGCTGCCCGCCCTTGCGGATGTCAATGCCGCCCTTGAAGAACGCGCCGTCTTCAATCGAGATGCGCGCTGCGATGACGTCGCCGGTCAGCGATCCATCGCTGCGAATATCTACCCGGTCGCTCGCCGTCAGGTTCCCGCGCACCTTCCCCAGTACCACGATCTCGCGCGCGTTGATGTTGGCCGAGACCACTCCGTTCCGGCCCACCGTCACGCGGTTGCCGGAAAGGTTGATCGAGCCCTCGACCCGGCCATCTATATATAAGGATTCGGAGCCGGTCACTTCGCCCTTGATCACGAGCGACTTGCCGATGGTGGCCTGGTCCGCAGTAGTCGTCGTCACCGGCCGCGGAGCCGCTGCGGGCTCACTCGCCGCCATCACCGGCGTACTTGGCGCCGATGTGGTCGGGCGTTCCGGCTCGGCAGGACGGGCAGGGGTCTGAGGCTGATTTGTCGGCTTCCACATGGAGTACAGGTTCCTTTCCTTGTTGGGATTAAGGCTTTCTGGCCGCACTTTCGTGACCAATGCAAATTGTACTCCCGAGTCTCACTTTGAGCGCTGTGGAAAACCCTTTATTTTCAACGGGAGTTCCTAAATTGCTACTCGTCCCAAATGAGTTCCCGCGCAGCCTCACCTCGCCCGCCCGCGCCCAACTTTTCTACCTGTTTTCATGTAAGGATTGCCGGAAATATTTGTAGGCACCGTACCCTTTCCTCCGCCTCAAGCGTTATCCTCGGTATCGAACATAAATCGAAAACGAATTCGCGGCTGAGCAGTCTAAGCTTCATGGGATCTGCAGCCAAAGGGATTTCTGTAACGTAGCGCCGACGGTCAGATTTTTGTAACGTGGCGGTTTTGGTAACGTAGCGTGGGAATTGGGTTTCTAGTGTAGCGCCGGCGTCCCGCCGGCTGTCGCGGGGCCGTCTCGGCCGCGCCGCCGGTGGCTGCTGACGATCCTGGCCAGTGAGTTTTGTAAGGGGAAGCTTCCAACAAGTTTTTGTGGGGACAGCCGCCCTCGGGCTGTCCAGCCGAGAAGCGGCGCCAGAAAGCAGGCCACAACGGGGACAGAATGCAGCGCCCATAAGTAGCCGGGTAGCGGCGGCATGTGAAAGCCCGGCACGGAAGTGCCGGGAAGAAGTTGCCAAACTAGGAACGAGTCCCGTAGGGGCGGCACTTTAGCCGAAACGAACCTGGCCTGGACGACAAATAACGCCGCTCGCGGCCCGTACAAATCCGGATCAAACTTGCAACGATGGAGCGAACCATGTCAGACGTCATCATCCCCGCCGCCCCCGCCATCGCCCGTCCCGAACCCGGCGAATACGCGCCTTATTACGACCGCTACATCGCGCTGGTCCCGGGCAACGACATCCTCGCCACCCTCGAATCGCAACGCCGCCAGATGTTGCTCCTGCTCTCCGGACGCGACGAGGCTGACGGCGACTTTCGCTATGCTCCCGACAAATGGTCGGCGAAAGAAGTCCTCGGACACGTCTGCGACACCGAGCGCATCTTCGCCTACCGCGCCCTCCGCATCTCGCGCGGGGATCGTACGCCCATCGAAGGCTTCGAGCAGGACGACTACGTCCGCAACGGCCCCTTCGCCCAGCGTCCGCTGGCCGAAATCATCGAAGACTATATCGCCGTCCGCCGCGCCTCCATCACCCTGCTACGCAACCTCGACGAGCAGGCCTGGGTGCGCCGCGGCATCGCCAACAACAATGAGGTGAGCGTCCGCGCCATCGCCTACACCATGGCCGGCCACGAAGTCCACCACCGCCGCATCCTGGAAGAAAAATATTTTGCAGCCAGCTAGATACCGCGGGATACCACTGTCATCCTGAGCGGAGTCGGGCGAAGAGCGAAGCGAATCGCCAGACGAAGTCGAAGGACCCCGCGCTCACTCGGACAACCACCGGCCTGCCAGGGACTTCGGACGGCACTCCTAATACATAATCGTCTTCGTCAAATGATGCGGCCACGACGTGGTGTGAAAATGCGTCCATAGACGCGCATCGATCTGCGGAATAATAATCTGCTGATCCGCTGGACGAATCTTGTTGATCTCGTCCGTCAGCAGCGCCGTCGCGTACAAACAGTGCGCCCGGATCTCGATCTCCTGCCGGCTGTCGCGCGGAATCATCTGATACGTGTCGATAGCCTTCTCCAAGTCCGGCGAATAGCTCGTCATTCCCATCACCCGCAGCCCCACGGGCACAATGTAGTCCGCAAAGGCGGTCATCTTCTGCGCATCTTCCAGCTTGAACGCGCCCGTCCCATGCAGCCCGGAATAGATTTGCCAGTAGCCCAATTGCGTCAGCTTGTAAAACTTCACCTCGTGTCCATCGTATTGGCTGACGTCGTTGAAACGCGGGAACTCCGCCGCCAGCCGCTCCACCAGCCCATTTCCGTTGTCGTAAAGCTTCGGCGCGCACGACCGTATAAAGTTGTAATAACGCCCGTCATACTTACTGGCCAGAATCGCACCTGCCTGATGAAACAGTTCCAGCTTCTCGTCGAGCATCGGCATCTCGATGTTGCCGGCGAAAATCTTTTCCATATCGGCGCGAGTCATCTTCGCCAGATACTTCCCATCCAGCAACGGAATCCCATTGTCCATCGCCCGCTTCATGCACACAAACAGCGCATCCGAATCCGAATGATGCTCGCCCGCGTAGTCCATCTGAAACTTCACGTGCGTTTTAAAATCCGTGAATGCCGTGTCCACCGTCGTGCCCACCATGATGAAATCCATCGCGATGTCCGGCGTCTTCTCCATCCCGAAGGGCACCGCCAGATTCGGGAACGGCAGTTCCTCGTAGGCCATCCATCCCGCCACCTCGCGCACCTTGTCGTAATGAGTCTTCACGTCGCGCGAATTCTCGATCACGGGACGCAAGCTCTCGATGACCGGGCTTCCCTGCGAACGCGGCCAAGGCAGGTTGGAAGAAGACTTCAACGACTTGGGTTCCGAGGCAAACGAAGCAGACTCCGCAGCCAGAGCAACCGCCGCCGCACTCGAAATTCCCGTCAACATCTCACGCCGCGTGAAGTTCATGCGCTCCTTTTGTCGCGACAGAAGTTTCGCAGCATCTTAGCAGCATCCAGCCGAGAAGCGGCCAGTAGCCTCCAAAACAGGGCGTCATCCCGATCGGAGCCGATTTTCAGGCGGAGGGAGGGATCTCCCTAAACTGGAGACCAAGCCGCAAAAGCTAATCGGTGCGACAATAATCCTGAACGAGCAACGATGTGAGATTCCTGCTCGAAACTGGCCACTGACCACTAGCCACTAGCCACTGCTCCCCATGCTCTCCGACGCCGCCATCCTGCAACACATTGCCCGCCAGTCCAAACGCCAGGCGGGATACAAGCAACTGGTCCGCGAACTCGGCCTGCACGGCGACGAACGCCGCGCACTCACCGACCATCTGCAAAAGTTGGTCAAACGCGGCGCGCTGATCCCCGTTGACTCCGACCGCTACGCGCTCCCGCAGGCAGCCGCCGACAAGAACCTTGTCGCCGGACGCCTCACCATGCACCGCGATGGCTTCGGCTTCGTCATCCCCGACGCCAAATCGCTCGGCCAACTAAAATCCAAACTCGCCGGCGACATCTTCATCCCGCCGCACCAGATCGGCAACGCCATGCACGGCGACCTGGTTCTGGTGGATATAACGAACGTTCGTCCTGACGGCCGCGCCGAAGGCCGCATCGTCCGTCCTGTGTTCCGGGCGCACCCAACCGTGGTCGGCATCTTCCACTACAGCAGCCGCAGAAACTACGTCACTCCCATCGACACAAAGGTCACACAAGAAATCGTAATCCCAGAAGGCGCGGAGCGCCCGGAATCCCCGGTGACCTCTGTGCCCCCTGTGGTCAACGGTTTTGAAGCCCCTAAACCACAGAGGACACAGAGGTCACAGAGGAAAAGAAAGTCAGTAGACCGCGTGCTGGGTGAAGAAGCCGCCCGCCATGCCGACTGGGACAATCTGGAAGGCGTAGTCGTCGACGTCGAGATCACCGACTGGCCCTCCGCCACGCAGAGCCCCCGCGGACGCGTCACCGAAATCCTGGGCCGCGAAGACGACTTCGGCGTCGACGTCGAAATCATGATTCGCAAATTTCATCTCCCGCACCACTTCCCTGCAGCCACGCTGGAAGAAGCGCAAGACGTTCCGGCCACGATCCCGGCGCGCGAACTCCATCGCCGCCGCGACTTCCGCGCTCTTCCCATCGTGACCATCGACGGAGAAACGGCCCGCGACTTCGACGACGCTGTCCTGGTCCGCATGCTTCCCAGCAACAATTACGAACTCCAGGTTCACATCGCCGACGTTGCCCAGTACGTCACGCCCGCTAGCGCTCTCGATCAGGAAGCCCGACTGCGCGGCACCAGTGTTTATTTTCCCGACCGCGCCGTGCCCATGCTGCCGCTCGAACTCTCGACCGACATCTGCAGCCTGCGCCCGCAGGTTGATCGCCTCGTCCTCTCGTGCATCATGGAGATCGATCACCGCGGCGAGATCGTCAACTACGACCTTTGCGAAGGCGTCATCCGCTCTGCCGAGCGCATGACCTACACCGCCGTCAACGCTGTCCTTGAAGGCGACGAGGTCATGCGCCAGCGCTACGCCCCGCTGGTCGCCATGTTTGAACTCATGCGCGACCTGCAGCAGATTCTCAATCGCAAACGCGAGCGCCGCGGATCGATCGACTTCGATCTGCCCGAGCCCGTCATCGAGTTCGACGAGTTCGGCATGATGAAATCCATCACGCGCTCCGAGCGCAACATCGCGCATCGCCTGATCGAAGAGTTCATGCTTTCGGCCAACGAAACCGTCGCGCACCATCTCGAATCGCACCGCATTGCCAGCCTCTACCGCATCCACGAGAAGCCTGACGCCAAGCGCGTCTACGATTTCGAAACCATGGCTGCTACTTTCGGATACTCACTCGGCGTTGGCGCGCTGCCCATCCAACGCGTGCAGATGAAGGCCGACCGCCGCGCCAACTACGGCACCGGCAAGCGCACCCGCGACATCGAGATCCCCAAAGAAGTCCACATTACGCCGCGCATGTACCAGAAGCTCACCGAAAAAATCGCAGGCAAGCCGGAAGAACGAATCCTCAGCTACCTGATGCTGCGCTCGCTGAAGCAAGCGCGTTACTCGGAAGAAAATGTGGGACACTTCGCGCTGGCCGCGCCGACCTACACGCACTTCACCAGCCCGATCCGCCGCTATCCAGACCTGATCGTGCACAGAATCCTGAAGGAAGTGCTGCGTGGAGTCATCGCCAAACCGGGTGCCCCATTTCTCCCTGGTGTTGGGAGAAGTGGGGATGTTCCAGACGCACAGAGTAGAAAGCCCGACGCCGAAGACGCGCCGTCTCCGTGGTCGAAGCGCCGCGATCAAGCCGCGCACCGCGAATCCCACGCGCCGCTTACCGGACCGATCCCGCTCGGAGAGCTCCACTCCATCGCCGAAGAGTCCAGCCAATCCGAACGCCGCGCCGACGCCGCCGAACGCGAGCTCATGGAATGGAAGAAAGTAAAGTTCATGCAAGACCGCGTCGGAGAAGACTTCGATGGCCTCATCACCAGCGTGACCAAATTTGGATTCTTCGTCGAGCTCACCGACCTGTTCGTCGAAGGACTCGTCCCGCTGAACACGCTGATTGATGACCGCTACACCTTCCACGAGAACACGCGCGAGATCATCGGACAGCATTCGCGCAAGATCTACCGCATCGGCGACCGGCTGCGCGTGCTGGTGGACCGCATCGATCCCGTCGAGAAGAAGATCAACTTCGCCGTGTTCGAGGAAGCGCCGCCGCGTCCTGCGAAGCGCCGCAAGCGGCGTTAGGACGCCGTGGTGTTTACTAAAGATGTTCCTGCAGGAACATTGTGGCGAGTTGGCGGATTTCTTGTCGTGAATACTCGATTTCTTTAAGGGAAACTACGGGTTGGCGTATGTTGCTGATGACAATTGGGTTGGGCGGGATTGCCGAAATGTCGGCAGCGCGAAATGACTCCGTCCGGGGTGGAGGTTTTCCCGTTTTGGGAATGAATGACGAATTAATGAGTGGCCAGCCGCGAAGCGGCGAAAGAATGCAGCCGACGGCGCAAGCCGAGGGTGACGGAATCAGCACCGGGGGGCGAAGGAAACGCGCGTAGAGGAGCGTCCCTCCGAACGTGCAAGCGGTGCTTCAGTGCCGCGTAAAAATGATCCGTATCAGGCCATGGTTTCAGCCGCTGCGAACCGTTCCTTCCAGATTGATCAACTTGGCGAAAACAGCAGACCTCTGGATGCTTCCGCCTGCGATGCGCTGGCATCAAAATTACGTTAGTGATGCGAGTTCCTGTCACGGCGGTGGTCTTGACTATCGTGTAGATGACTGTCACTCTTTGACCGACAATGGCACACGTAGAAGGCTTAGCGAATCCGAAATTACTTGTCTGGGCGAGGGAAGCGGCCAGTCTCAGCCGGGAAGCCATCGCGAAGAAAATCGGGGTAAAGTCGGACCGGGTACGAGCGTGGGAAGCGGGAGAGGAGCGTCCGTCCATTGTTCAACTCCGCAATTTCGCGGCGGCCACGAAGCGCCCTCTGGCTGTCTTCTATTTAGCGGAGCCGCCTCGATCGTTTGATGCCCTCCACGACTTCCGCGCTGGTGCAGCCGGAGCTGCCAGACCATCAATGACGCCTGCTTTAGCTTTGGAAATTCGAAAAGCCTATGACCGAAGGGGATGGGCCGTTGAGTTGATGGGAGAGTTGCAGGTGCCACCAACGGCTTTCAATGTGCAAGTGGGGCTGGCGGACGACCCGGAAGCGGCAGCGGCGAAAATACGAACAGCTTTGGGTGTTCGTACGGAATTGCAGAGCCAGTGGCGCGTCGACAATGAGGCGTTCCGTGAATGGCGAGCCCTCCTAGAGCAAGCCGGAATTATGACATTCCAAGCGACTGGTTTGGATCTAGACGAAGCGCGCGGATTCTCCATTTCATTGAAGCCGCTGCCGGTCGTGGTAGCAAACATCAAGGATGCGTACCGCGGTCGCATTTTTACTTTGCTGCACGAAGTGACTCACATTGCGCTCAACGAAAGCGGCATATGCGATCTTGATGACAACCACCGCCACAATAAAAGCGCAACGATAGAGGCATTCTGCAACAGAGTGGCGGGAGCCATACTGTTTCCGAAGCAAGAGCTATTTGCCACGACCGAGGTTCGTAATCACCGCGCATCGGACTTGGTCTGGTCTGACACTGATATCCAATCTCTGTCGAGAAAGTTTGGTGGAAGCAGAGAGGCATTATTGGTTCGCCTGCTTTCGCTGGGCCGAACTAGCGAGAAGTTTTATTACAAAAAACGCGATGAGTACAGGCTTCAATATGCGAAATGGCGCCAAGAGCGCAAAGAGGGCTTTGCACCTCCTCATGTTGTGTCGCTCTCCAGCGCAGGTCCACTCTTTACGAGTCTTGTCATCGAGAACTTCAATCGCGAGCACATTACTGCGAGTGATGTTTCGGACTACCTCCAGGTCAGGATCAAGCATCTGCCCGAAATACAGCGCGACTACAGCGGTTTCGATTTGGCCGGGCAAGGAAGATAGTGGCCTACAGCATCGATTCAAGCGGCGTTCTCGATTTGTTTCGCTATTACCCGCCCGATGTATTCCCCACGATTTGGGTACAGATCGAGGCCGCGGTTGCCGGCAGGACGATGCTCGCGATCGATGAAGTTTACCGCGAACTCGAAAAGAAGGACGACGTCGCTTTTCAGTGGCTCAAGGCTCGTCGAGCAATCGTCGTTGAACTTGACACGGCAATCCAGCAGCGAGTCACGACGATCCTCGCCGTCCATCCCAGATTGGTGGATACGCGCAAGAATCGCTCGTCGGGAGATCCCTTTGTCATAGCCCTCGCACAGGCCCCATGGTTTGTCAGTCGTCACTGGCGAGAAGCCGTCCGGTATCCTCGCGAAGCCGAATATTCCTGATGTTTGTGCGGCTCTGAAAATACCGTGGATGAATGTGCTTTCGATGTTTCGGCAGGAAGGCTGGAAGGCGTGACAGATCAATGCCGGGACTCAAACCGGGACTCAAATTGGTAAACTCGCCCCTGATTCGAAACTTTTTGTTGCACAAAGCGACATTCATCTGGTATAAACAATTCACCGAGAGCATTTGTGTGGCTGGCTGGGCGCTTTTCTGCAACTCTCGTGCGCGTCCGGCATCTAATGTTCTAGAGGGATAGAATCCCTCAATCGCTCCGGCCACGGGGCTTGATTCGGAAACAACCAGTAGGTTTCTGAAGGGTACCTTCAAGGCAAGGACCTCCAAAAGCAAGATCTTTTCTCAATTTTCTGTCTTCCGCCGTCGCATGGCTTGAAAGCCGTCTGTGCCGAAATTGGGCGCCTGGCTTCTTTAAGCACAAGATCGCGGAAGGCCATACCGTTGCGCGTCTTTGAGCTTTCAAGGCAGGTCGAGCTTTGCTCGACCGGACGGACGAAGGCGTCCGTCCCTACGTGAGCCTTCTAGCTCCCCGGGCGCTTGCTCTCCTCTCGGCTTCCACTGTGGAAAAGTGGTGGAAATGCTGTGGGATGCTCGCGTTGACAGGGTCTCGGCAGCAACGTATGTTTGTAAGGTTTCGAGGACAGTCGGATTTGGACTTGTGGGTTCGCCCGCAGAAAAGAATTCGCCTGGACTGAATTCGCGCCGCTCAGGCGGAGTGCGATTCGGTCTTTGACAACTCGGTTGAACGTGCCAGTCGTGAGAGAACGGATTCGGGCATTAGTCTGAAACGATCTCACAAGATAGGCCACTGGATCGGAGAGCCGGAGCAATCCGGAAGGAAGATCTAAGTGGTCGCCATCACACTCTTTCGAGCGTGGAGATGGCAGCCCACCTTCTACCCGTCGGTGGGCGAACAGGTTTCAAACGAGAGTTTGATCCTGGCTCAGAATCAACGCTGGCGGCGTGCCTAACACATGCAAGTCGAACGAGAAAGTGGAGCAATCCATGAGTAAAGTGGCGACCGGGTGAGTAACACGTGACTAACCTACCTTCGAGTGGGGAATAACTCCGGGAAACCGGGGCTAATACCGCATAACATCGAAAGATCAAAGCCGAAAGGCGCTTGAAGAGGGGGTCGCGGCTGATTAGCTAGTTGGCGGGGTAACGGCCCACCAAGGCGAAGATCGGTATCCGGCCTGAGAGGGCGCACGGACACACTGGAACTGAAACACGGTCCAGACTCCTACGGGAGGCAGCAGTGGGGAATTTTGCGCAATGGGGGAAACCCTGACGCAGCAACGCCGCGTGGAGGATGAAGCCCCTTGGGGCGTAAACTCCTTTCGACCAAGACGATAATGACGGTACTGGTGGAAGAAGCACCGGCTAACTCTGTGCCAGCAGCCGCGGTAATACAGAGGGTGCGAGCGTTGTTCGGAATTATTGGGCGTAAAGGGCGCGTAGGCGGTGCCACAAGTCACTTGTGAAATCCCCGGGCTTAACTCGGGGCCTGCAGGCGAAACTGTGGTGCTGGAGTGTGGGAGAGGTGCGTGGAATTCCCGGTGTAGCGGTGAAATGCGTAGATATCGGGAGGAACACCTGTGGCGAAAGCGGCGCACTGGACCATAACTGACGCTGAGGCGCGAAAGCTAGGGGAGCAAACAGGATTAGATACCCTGGTAGTCCTAGCCCTAAACGATGATTGCTTGGTGTAGCAGGTACCCAATCCTGCTGTGCCGCAGCTAACGCGATAAGCAATCCGCCTGGGGAGTACGGTCGCAAGGCTGAAACTCAAAGGAATTGACGGGGGCCCGCACAAGCGGTGGAGCATGTGGTTCAATTCGACGCAACGCGAAGAACCTTACCTGGGCTCGAAGCGCAGTGGAATCCGGTGGAAACATCGGCGCCCCTTAAAAGGCCGCTGCGGAGGTGCTGCATGGCTGTCGTCAGCTCGTGTCGTGAGATGTTGGGTTAAGTCCCGCAACGAGCGCAACCCTTATCCCTAGTTGCCATCGGGTCAAGCCGGGCACTCTAGTGAAACTGCCTCGGATAACGAGGAGGAAGGTGGGGATGACGTCAAGTCCTCATGGCCTTTATGTCCAGGGCTACACACGTGCTACAATGGTCGGTACAAACCGTCGCAAACCCGTGAGGGGGAGCTAATCGGAAAAAGCCGGCCTCAGTTCGGATTGGAGTCTGCAACTCGACTCCATGAAGCTGGAATCGCTAGTAATCGCGGATCAGAACGCCGCGGTGAATACGTTCCCGGGCCTTGTACACACCGCCCGTCACATCACGAAAGTGGGCCGTACTAGAAGCTGGTGTGCTAACCGCAAGGAGGCAGCCATCCAAGGTACAGCTCATGATTGGGGTGAAGTCGTAACAAGGTAGCCGTAGGAGAACCTGCGGCTGGATCACCTCCTTTCTAAGAGAGAACGTCATGGCACTCACGCCTCGCCCGTAGGGGCGAACCTTTCGCGCAAGCGATCGGGAGTGTGTGGGATGTTGCCATGTACCCTGTTCCGGATCTACACCTGTGGATCTGGTTCGGGAGCCTCGTTTTAGACCTCTCTTTCTCGGATTTAGAGATTCGGATCATCGATTCGAGTCAATAGAGATGTAGCTTGCTATGTCTCTCGTTCGCATGATGGTCAGCTCCGGCTTAGCTGGAGCGCACGTTCAACCTTGTCCTCGAAATAACATCGAGCTACTAGCTACTAGCTTCTAGCTCCTGGCTGAACAAACGAACGGTTTGGCTGGAAGCTAGTGGCTATAAGCTAGGAGCCAGCGTAGGCTCCGGGATGTCTGCAGTGAGACCGGGCCTGTAGCTCAGGTGGCTAGAGCGCACCCCTGATAAGGGTGAGGTCGGTAGTTCAACTCTACCCAGGCCCACCAGAATCAGTGGCTAGTGATCAGTGATCAGTGATTAGTGGTCAGTTGGTTTTGCTGACCACTGGTAACTGGCAACTGACCACTGGGGTAAGGGGCTGTAGCTCAGCTGGGAGAGCGCCTGGTTTGCAACCAGGAGGCCACCGGTTCGATCCCGGTCAGCTCCACCAATTTCAGTGATCAGTGGCCAGTTGTTAGTGGCCAGTCGGTCGCTGAACACTGGCGACTGACCATAGCCACTAGCCACTAGCCACTAGCCACTAACTTGATGTTGGGCGTCAATTGAATTGGCGTCGAACATTGGGTTGGAGGCGATCTGGAGTTTGCACACTCTGGATTGAGTAAGACCCATACCTGCTGAAGCGGGTAAGTCAACGTAAGTTGACGAGGACGATATTTGACAACTGAATAGATTGGGCAAATTACAAGGCGAACGTAAATTTTTATGAGTGCCTGATATGCCTGCTGGTGTACGTAGCATGAGAGTTCAGTGTTTCCAGTTTCAAGATCTCGGGGCTGTCCCTGAGACAGGCAAGACTCGGAAGCGTT
Source organism: uncultured Acidobacteriota bacterium (assembly GCA_963763795.1). Classification (GTDB taxonomy): domain Bacteria; phylum Acidobacteriota; class Terriglobia; order Terriglobales; family Acidobacteriaceae; genus Sulfotelmatobacter. Next base: position 22,837 of record CAVXPP010000003.1, read on the forward strand.
GAAATCAAAGCAAGCGTGCGAGGAGCAGGTTTAGAGGCCCATGAAATTGATCGGCGCGTTCGGGCGTTGTTGGCTCTGAGCTCAAAGCTCATAGTTCACGGCTCCTGAGTGTGCTGAGTAAATTTTGTGGTCAAGCTACTAAGGGCGCATGGTGGATGCCTTGGCAGAAGCAGGCGATGAAGGACGTGGCAAGCTGCGATAAGCCTCGGGGAGCCGCAAGCAGGCTTTGATCCGGGGATTTCCGAATGGGGAAACCCACGGGGGTAAAACCCCCGTACGGCGTGATGAATCCATAGTCACGCACGAGCGAACCCTGGGAAGTGAACCATCTCAGTACCAGGAGGAAAAGAAAGAAACCTCGATTCCGAGAGTAGTGGCGAGCGAAATCGGAACAGCCTAAACCTGTTCGACCTTCGGGTCATGCAGGGGTTGTAGGGTCGGCAACAGTAGAGTTACCAATTCAGTCGTTAACCGAAGCCCTCTGGAAAGAGGGGCCATAGAGTGTGATAGCCACGTAGGTGAAAACGAACTGAACTCGAAGCCGATACCTGAGTACCGCGGAGCACGAGAAACTTTGCGGGAAGCTACGGAGACCATTCCGTAAGGCTAAATACTAGCTTCTGACCGATAGTGAACCAGTACCGTGAGGGAAAGGCGAAAAGAACCCCTGCGAGGGGAGTGAAATAGTACCTGAAACCGTGTGCCTACAAACGGTGGGAGGACTATGCGGCGCAAGCCGAAAGTCTGACCGCGTGCCTATTGCATAATGAGCCGGCTAGTTATTCTTGTCAGCAAGGTTAAGCGAAAGCGAGCCGCAGCGAAAGCGAGTCCGAACAGGGCGCTTGAGTTGGCAGGAATAGACGCGAAGCGGGATGATCTACCCTTGGCCAGGCTGAAAGTGGAGTAACATCCACTGGAGGGCCGAACGGGTGTTTGTTGAAAAAAGCTCCGATGAGCTGAGGGTAGGGGTGAAAGGCTAATCAAATTCCGTGATAGCTCGTTCTCTCCGAAATAGCTTTAGGGCTAGCCTCGGATGATTTGTCGTGGTGGTAAAGTACTCGATGGGCTATGGGGCTTTCCAGCTTACAGAACCCAACGAAACTCAGAATGCCATTGAACAACCAATCCGGGAGTCAGACAGCGGGGGCTAAGCTTCGTTGTCGAGAGGAAAACAGTCCAGATCGCCTGCTAAGGTCCCAAAATACAAGCTAAGTGGGAAAGGAAGTCGGAACGCCCAGACAGCCAGGAGGTTGGCTTAGAAGCAGCCATCCTTTAAAGAAAGCGTAATAGCTCACTGGTCAAGCGGTCCGGTGCCGACAATTTAACGGGGCTTAAGCTTGTTACCGAAGCAGCGAATGCATGGTGTAACAGCCATGCGTGGTAGGAGAGCATTCTCAACAGCTCGAAGGTAGACCGAGAGGACTACTGGACGGTTGAGAAGAGACCCTGCCGGCATAAGTAGCGATAACGGAGGTGGGAACCCTCCGCGCCGAAAGTCTAAGGTTTCCTGAGAAAGGTTAATCCGCTCAGGGTCAGGCGGTCCCTAAGGCGAGGCCGAAAGGCGTAGCCGATGGACATCCGGTTAATATTCCGGACCTCCCTTGTGTTCGTTATCACGATGGGGTGACGCAGAAGGATAAGCAGGCCGTCCTATGGCTATGGCGGTCGATGCGTGTAAGTCGTTTCCTGTAGGAAAATCCGCAGGGAAGTTATCGATGAGACGCAAAGCAGTAACCCGTATGGGTGAAAGCTGCCGATTCCACACTGCCAAGAAAAACCTCTAAGGAGAACGTAAGGGAACCGTACCTCAAACCGACACAGGTAGACGAGGAGAATATCCAAAGGCGCTCGTGAGAACAGTTGGTAAGGAACTCGGCAATATAACCCCGTAACTTCGGGAGAAGGGGTGCCTCATTAGGGTGCAAGCCCGAAGAGGCCGCAGCGAAATGCGCACTGCGACTGTTTAACAAAAACACAGGTCTCTGCAAAGTCGAAAACGACGTATAGGGGCTGACGCCTGCCCGGTGCTGGAAGGTTAAAGGGAGAGGTCAACCGCAAGGTGAAGCTTCGAACTGAAGCCCCAGTGAACGGCGGCCGTAACTATAACGGTCCTAAGGTTAACGATTCGCTAGCCTTAGTAAAATCTGGCTATTTGCTGGAAAGTCTGAGTATCCCACGCTACGCGACTTACTAAGTCAACTTAGTAAGTATGCGTGACAATGCGTTGGGTGCAGACAATCAGCAGGAAAGGCCAGCAGGAAGAAACGGATCTGGCGCGCCAAGCGCGAGGTTCGTGGAAGGGCACGACTTCAGTCGTGCCGTAAAGACGGCGATCTCGACGGGCTTTAGCCCCTGGGGTTGCGCTCTCGATCCTGCTGGAATCCTCAGAGACTATATGCCAGATTCCAATTCAAATTGGAAAAGATATAGTCCGAACTGCATGGCGACATGCAGAGAGTGGCAGAAATGTCCACTCCACTTCCCAATCATCAATAAGTCGGAGAGAGCGAACCTCAGCGGCTAAAGCCGATATCGAGGTGCGGCTTCCAACGGCACGACTGAAAGTCGTGCCCTTCCCAAAACAATTTGATGGTTAGTGAAGGCGTAACAAAGTTGAGCGAAATTCCTTGTCGGGTAAGTTCCGACCTGCACGAATGGCGTAACGAAAGTGCGACTGTCTTGCCGACTGACACGGCGAACTTGTAGTGCCGGTGAAGATGCCGGTTGCCCGCAACTAGACGGAAAGACCCCGTGCACCTTTACTATACCTTTACCATGAACTATGGCCCTTGCTGCGCAGGATAGGTGGGAGGCTTTGATTCCAGGCTCTCGGGCTTGGAGGAGCCAACGGTGAGATACCACCCTGCGAGATCTGTGGTTCTAACTTACTCCCGTAATCCGGGAGAGGGACATGGTAAGGCGGGTAGTTTGACTGGGGCGGTCGCCTCCTAAACGGTAACGGAGGCGCGCGAAGCTACGCTCAGGCTGTTTGGAAATCAGCCGACGAGTGCAAAAGCATAAGCGTGGTTGACTGCGAGACCAACAAGTCGAGCAGGTACGAAAGTAGGCTTTAGTGATCCGGTGGTTCTGCATGGAAGGGCCATCGCTCAACGGATAAAAGGTACGCCGGGGATAACAGGCTGATCGGAGCCAAGAGTTCATATCGACGCTCCGGTTTGGCACCTCGATGTCGGCTCATCGCATCCTGGAGCTGTAGAAGGTTCCAAGGGTTAGGCTGTTCGCCTATTAAAGCGGTACGTGAGCTGGGTTCAGAACGTCGCGAGACAGTTCGGTCCCTATCTGTTGTGGGCGTAGGAGATTTGCGAGGACCTGTCCTTAGTACGAGAGGACCGGGATGGACGAACCTCTTGTGTTCGAGCTGTCATGCCAATGGCACCGCTCGGTAGCGAAGTTCGGTTGTGATAACCGCTGAATGCATATAAGCGGGAAGCACTCCTCAAGATGAGATCTCCCAACCCCTAAGGGATAAGAAGGGCCCAGGTAGACTACCTGGTTGATAGGCTGGAGGTGGAAGCGCAGTAATGCGTGTAGCTTACCAGTACTAATCGCCCGTTCGGCTTGACCATAAAATTTACTCGGTGCAGAAAACAGTTGTCAGTTCTCAGTTGGGTAGGGCGCGGCTTTCAGCCGTGCCTCAGTTAGAACCTGAACTGAACTCAGCAACGTTGTTAGTAAGTCGTTAGAACCTGAATGACTGAGAAGCAATAACTGATGACTGTGCGCCGAAGCAAATTGCCGAAGTAATACAGGCTGAAATCGGAAGTAAGCAACATGAAAGTAAGCCGTCCAATCTATTCAGTTGTGAGAGATCGTTCTCAGGATCTTTTACAAATTAGCAGCGTTTGTGCCCCTGAGTGGAGCGGTAGCTCCTCGGTCGGCACGTTTAGCTAGAAGCTAATAGCTAGAGGCTGCGTCAAGTTGTCGGTAATCATACCGCGGGGGATCCACCCGTTCCCATCCCGAACACGGAAGTTAAGCCCCGCCGGGCCGATTGTACTGCACGCGAAAGTGTGTGGGAGAGTAGGTCGTTGCCGGCATTAATAAAGGCCAGTCAGAGAAATCTGATTGGCCTTTTCCTTTTTGGCTTGTTGCGGGCGAATGGTACTCTAGCAACGCTCTGTTCTCCATCTCACATGGCATGTTTCTATTCTGGAAGTGTCCAGGAGTTTCTAGCCGAAGACGTTGAAAATGTCCTCGCCCGTCTGGCAGTTGGATACGCCCGTCGCGGATATACAACTCAATACGCAGACCAGACGCTGACTTGGCAGCGAGACCTGCAACATGTGCGCAAGACTCTCGAAGAGTGCGTCGCGCTATCAGACTCCGCCGGACAGTGGGGACTGCTCCTTGAGTTCTCAATCCCGCGAAAAGAGCGACGCATTGACGTCGTTTTGCTAATTCGCAGTTCAGTCGTTGTGATTGAGGCAAAGACTGGAGGTGTCGCCTCGGATGCAAAGCGCCAAGTCGAGGAGTATGCCATGCTTCTGCACTACTTTCACAAGGCAACCTCGAACAGTCGGGTCTTGCCCGTCATTGTCTCAGGCGATTGCGTGGAAAAAGACTTCGACAACCTGAGTTGGAGCAGTCCGTATCCCCAGATGGCTTCTTACTGGGTCGCTCCAGCGGTCCGAACTTCTTGGAAGCAACTTGCGAAATTGCTAACCGGTGTCGAAGGGCTGGGTGGCGAGCAGATATCCCCAGGCTACTGGAATGAAAGTCCTTACTTCCCGGTGCCGAGCATAATTGACGCGGCGCTGAGTTTAAGAAGCGGACTTGCCATTCGAGAGATCGCGCAATCCGAAGCTTCCGAGCACGAGATCGAGAGCGTCCGCCAATCCATTCAGCGCTATGTAGATGTCGCTCGCGAAGAGAAGAAGCACGCCATTTGTTTCTTGACGGGTGTGCCTGGATCGGGAAAGACCCTAGTCGGGCTAGGGCTCGCGCATTCAGAAGAAAACAAAGCAACGCCGATTCACTTTATGAGTGGCAACGGGCCGCTCGTCGCGGTACTTCAGCATCTTTTCACGCAGGAAAGTATGAGCGCCGGAGAAAGTGCGACTGAGGCTCGATCCCGGGCGAAAACTCTGATTGAGAACGTTCACGTATTCGCTCGTTATTACATGGGTGACAATCCGGGAGCCCCCTCGAATCACGCCATCATCTTCGACGAAGCCCAACGCGCTTGGAACCAAGCTCAAAACTTTAAGAAGTTCAAACGTGACTACTCCGAACCTGAAATGCTCCTTGGCATCATGGAACGACACCAAGACTGGGCGACCGTCGTGGCTCTAGTGGGTGGTGGGCAAGAGATCAATGATGGCGAAGCTGGATTAGAAGAGTGGGGTAGAGCCCTTGCAAAGAGCAAACGGGACTGGGCGATCTATGCCTCGCCAGAGGTATTGGAAGGGGGCCCTTCAACGGCCGGCCACCGACTATTCGACGACTTGACCAACAAGAGACAAGTGATGACGAATCCGACGTTGCACCTGCGAACGTCTAATCGGAGTCTTCGGGCCGAGCGGCTCGCGACATGGGTGAATGAGGTTATTGAGGGAAATTCTGATAAAGCGGCTTCCCTTGACGTAACTACGAAGTTCCCGATTTTCCTCTCGCGTGATTTGCAGCAGACACGACTGAAATTGCGTCAGCAGAGGATCGGAAATACGCGCTACGGACTTGTTGGCTCCTCTGGGGCTATGCGTTTGCGAGCCGATGGCCTGGAACCGAGTCAAGCTTTCACGCTGACTATCAGTGGGAACACTGGTATCTCAGCGATGAAACAGATGTACGGTCTAGCTATAAATGCGAGGTCTTCGCGACCGAATTCGAGATTCAAGGGTTGGAGTTGGATTGGATCGGAATCTGCTGGGGCGGGGACTTCGTGTGGAATGATTCGACCGGATGGCAGCTGCGCAATTTAAGGCCTACGGCGCCAAGTGCCTGGAAGATGATCGGACGAACTGAAAAGCAAATTTACCGGCGAAATGCGTACCGTGTATTACTCACGCGGGCGAGGCAAGGAATGATCATCTATGTTCCGAAAGGGAGCAAAGATGATCCAACCGTTCGGCCGGACGAGTTTGATGCGACCGCGCAATTCCTGATTCGTTGTGGAGCCACTCTACTATAGTTTTCTAAGTTCCACTCGAGGCGCTAATTCCGCGCGACGGTCTTTGCTCTTTTACCAAAATCCTGCCGGGTGCCCGTCCTTAGCGCCTTTTGCACGGGTGGGGATTTCTGCTCAGAGCGCGATCACTCTTTGCGAGCGTGGGCTTTCGGCGCGGGCGCGCCGCGGAGCAGGCCTTCGGTGCTGAGATCCTCGTCGAGGTCGGGCCAGTGGATGCCGTAGCCTCCGCCGGCGATCTTCCAGTTCTTGCGCTGGGCGGGCGTGGCATTGAGCAGGCGCGGATACCACACCAGCGGCACGCTGATCACGCGTCCGTCGCGAAGCGACACACTTAACGCATCATCGCTGAATGCGACATCCAGGACGCGTTCATCCGCCGCTGCCGCCGAAAAATTCATTCCAACCCTCCAGGAAATTCGCCTGCTGCTTGGTCACTATCGATTGTATCTCCGGCAGTTCGTGAGCGCGAAACCCAAAGTTCGCCGCCAGTTGTACCGGATTCAGCCAAAACTTGGCAGACAGATCGTCCCGATCAACATGAATGTGAGGCGGCTCGTTCGGCTCATGGCTACAAAAAAAAAATCGATACGGGCCGGACCGCAACACCGTGGGCATGCGCCGGATTCTAGCATGTAAGACTTTTCCACAGCCCTATGTTCACATGACCTTTACTGAGATTTTCAAATCCCTCATACTCTCCGCATAAGTCAAGAAAAACCAGGCCGCACTAAGTCTCAGGCGCTCAAGATTTTGCCCCTAACTTACTGCAGCCCAAGGATCAAATCGCGAAATCCCGCCAAACCCAAGATTCCAATAGATCGCGGGGGAGGGAGGAGGGAGGAGGGAGGCGCCTCTGAAAGGGTAATGGTCGACCCCCTAACCATAATGATGCGTAGTGGGTTCGTTGACATCTAAGACCAGGCAATCGTTGAGTAACTCCGCAAGCCAGTTTTCGTAAGCCGTGCGATGCCGCGACTGGGCTATGCCATAGCGATATTCTCCAAGCACAATCACTGGAATGGCCATCTGTTCGGAGCGCGCAAGAATGGAAATCAGTGAGGGATCGTCATCGGCTGCGGCGGACAGCGCGTTGGTGTCCAGAATCATTGCCAGATTTCGCGATCGATCTTTTCGAAGGCTTCCTCCACCCGGCGTTCGACTCGCTTTCGATCCCTACGGAGATGTTTGAGCTTTCCCAGGTGTTTCATCCAGGGCCTTTCCTGAGATGTAGTTTTCAGTTTTTCCTGGACCGCCTCGGTCACGAACTGGCGCAAGGGAATCCCACGCTCAGCGGCCACGGACTTGGCCCGCCGGAACACGAAATCGGGAATTTCGAGGGTTGTCTTCACCAGTTCGCCATATTACCTATTTACGGGACCGGTTGGAAATTATGAAAGCCAGCTCCCCTTCGCTTCGCTCAGGGTCGCGGGGCGGACGAGGGCGTCCGCCACTCCATGATCCAAACGCAAGGCTAGGCAGCTTCTACGGATTCACCGCTGGCAACAGCTCGCAATGCTCGACGCACTTTACCGTGTCGACTTCGACATTCGCTTTCTTGTGGCCGGAAAAGTCGATGTCGGGAAGGATCAGCAGGGTCTGCGTGCCGTTGGCGACATCAAAAGTGCAGTTGAAGTTCATCGACTGGACTCCGCGTTCCTTGCAGCCGGTTTGGTCGAGGGCGTCGGTGAGGGTTACGGTCTTGTCGTACACCTGGTCGGCCAGATGCGATGGTAGCAGAGCGACCGTCAGGGGAATGGGGGATTTGATATGTACGCTGAGTTCCTGTCCGTCATGGTCGGGAGTCATCAGACTGTAGACCTTGGGCGCCGGCGTTATCGGGTATTTTTCGTTCAGGATGCGGCGCCAGCAGAACTCTGGCTGAAGGAAACGGTAGTACTGGATGTGGAGCTCGTTAGGGGAGATGAATTGGCGCGCGGCGGGTCCGAGAATGGCGCCGATGGTGGAGACGACGGGCTTCTCGGGCCTGCGCTCATCGCGGAAGGTGATGATCATAGGGCGTTCGGAGGGAAGATGACACTCGTAAATCGAGCTGGTGACGTGCTCCCTCACGCAGAGGAAGCTGAAATGCGCAGGGGCTTGGGGGTTCCGCATGTAGGCGTTCCATTCGTCGGCCCAAGCCATGGCCACGGTGACCGGATATCTGGAGTCAATCTGCACGTGCATATCGCCACCCCCGACAGCGGGATAATAGACGCGGCCGGCATGAAGGCTGGCGGGCTCTAAAGGGATGGTCGCGCTGTCGGCAGCAATCCAGTCTTGCGCACGCGAGGTCGCGGCGAAGGCGCACAACAGCAGCACAAAGAAGGAGAGTTTCCTCATGGTACGAGTATTTGCTGGGTCAATGCGCGTGGGCTAGCGAATTCGCGAGGCCGGGATTACGAAGGTACCCGTGCGAGCGTAGGGCCGCGTGCAGCCCTACGCTCGCTTTGCTCGCGGGGCGGACCCTTCGGCGTTGCTCAGGGCAAGCTGCGTCCGCCCCTACGTGGACCGCTTACGCAGCGGCTTTTTGTTCGTAGGCCGGGACGAACCTTTCGGCTACGAAAGTTTCGTACGGGGTTGGTGTGGTGTTCTGCGGTGTGCGAGGTTCGAGGGCGTGCATGTATCCGGAGTTGAGTGCGCCGGTCATCTCCAGCATCAGCCGGGCGAATTGCTCCGACATTCCCATTTGAACCATGACCGCACGGAACTGATCGTCGGGTACTTGCACGTATCTGAGATCCGGCTTGCCGATTGCCTGGCCAATAATCGTGGCGACTTCGGTGTAGGTGAGATCGCGTTGACCCAACAGCTCACGGGTTTGCTTGCCGTGGAAGTCGGGCTTCAATAGCGCCTCGGCCGCGGCGGTTCCGATGTCGCGCGTGGCGATCATGGGAAGTTTCAGATCCGCACGAAGTGCTCCCGCGACGCTTCCCATCATGCGAATCGCGTTCACTTGAGGGAGCGTATTTTCCATAAAGGATGCGGCTCGCAGGTGGAGCACATTTGCGCCACTAATCTGGTTGAGCTTTTCTTCGAGATTGTGCAGGCCGACAACGGGGCCGGTTCCGCTGGCCTGTATCGGCTCCGATGCTGCTGAGGGCAACGATAGTTTTTTGTTCCCGCACTTTGCACGGCGGCCGCGATCGCATCGCTGACTCGATTCGAATAGCCGACGGGGTCCGTGCTGGCGGGATTAGGTGGAATCATAACGTAGGCCGCGTCTGCTTGTTGGAACGCTTTGGTGAGGGCTCCGGCGTCGGTGGCGTCTGCGATGAATGTCTCCGCACCTTTCGCGGTGAGAGGCTGCAAGTGGGCTGAGTTTCTGCCGACGACACGAACTTTCTGCCCGCGGGCAAGAAGGTTGTTCGCGACGATGTGTCCAGTGTTGCCGCTGGCTCCCAATACTACATACATAAAGTTATCTCCTTATTGTGGTTTGGATGCGGGAGGGTGGGGATTGGACTCGGAGATGAAGGAGGGACTTTGGATGGTGACTCGAATTCCGCGCCCGAGCAAAATCCCCACCCTAACGTCGCAAAATGGGCGCCGTTAGAATGGGGCACCCGCCTATCCGATCGAATCATTTCTGTCGCGGCTTACTTCTTTTTCACGACGAGCATATTCGCTTCGGTTAGGCCGCATTTGTTGGCCATCTGGTAGCAATAATAGAAGTGGGCGGCGTATTGGTTGCGGGAGTCGGTGCCGAAGGTGAATTTCAGGCCGGCTTGCTTGGCTTTGCGAATGAAGGGTTCGTCGGGGACGTGCGCTACTTCATTGATCTCGATCGCGATCTTTCTGGTTTTGGCGAGTTCGATGATGCGGTCTACCCGCTGGTGCGTCCAAAGCCGGGTATATTCGCGCGCGATCGGGACTGGGAGGAACGTGGGCCATCCGAAGATGTCGATGGGCTCGGTGGTTAGCACTTGTTCGATGAACTGCATGTAGCGCGCCATGAATTCTTCTTCGTCGTCGACATGAGTGTCGATCTGCCAGATGGCCAGGAAGGTGCCGTCGGGGTTGGGCAGGGTGAGCGCGTCCATCAGGATGTAGTCGAGTTCGTCCAGCAGATTTTTGGAGAAACTTTTCGACCAGCCTGGATAGACGGCTTGCAGCCCGATGCGGACGGGATAGTTGCGCATGCGGTCGATGTACTGGTGGAGGTCGGCATCGGTGTTGATGGGGAAGCCGGCGCCGGGATGTTCGAGGATGCCGATCTGCACTCCGCGGTCTTTGCCGAGAGCGACGGCCTGCTCGATGGTGAGCGTGGGGCTCAGATGGACGTGATAGTCCGCCACCGGGAAGTGTGGCTTTGTGGGTGCGGAGGTGGCAGAGGGCGCGGCCAGGTGTGGAGCGGCGAGGGCGGCTCCGGCCATCAGGGAGGTCTCGAGGAAAGTTCTGCGGGAGTAGGAATGGGTCATGCAGGGAGGATAGTGGCGGGACGACGGGGCATCAGTGACTGGGGTCACTTAGGGATGACTTTACGGGACTTCGAGGCCGCTTTGTGCTCGTGCTGCAAAGTCAAAATCAAAAGCCCCACTCTAAACTCGCAAAGGCGCGAGTTTAGAATGGGGCACCCCTTTACATTCCCCCTTCACCTTACTTAGTTATTGCGCGGGGGCTGGCGGGAGCGGAGTGGCTGGAGTTTCCGCGGTCACTTCGGGTGCGGCTACGGGAGCGATCTTCACGGTCGCCAGGATTTGTTCGAGGCGATTGAAGACCCTGTCGCGGTTGACGTGCTTGACCAGGCCGTCTTCCGAAGCGTCGGTGGTGACGTTGAGCGCGAACTCGTAGCAGGCTCCGTTCTGGTAGACGTGGAAAAATTTGGAGTCGCTCTGGCGCGTGCCTTCGCCAGCGACGGCTTCGGTGGCGCGGAGTTCCATGTCTCCGATGAGGAGCTTGGAGTTCGAGGGGACGTCGGACGACGCGGCCGAGGATTTCACGGCGTTCGTCGGCTCAGTGCTTGGCGTCGGCTGCATGGTGCTGGCCTGCGCAGTTGAATCGGACTTCGGCGTTTCCTGGTTCGGTGCATCTTGCTTCGCAACTTCGGAGGATGCCGCTTCCGGCTTCACTTCCGTCTGTGCGTCGGTCTTTACTTCGGACTTCGCTTCATCCTTAACTTCAGTTGCAACTTCGGATTTCACGTCCATCTTCGGCTGGGGCACGGCGAACTCGCCGCATTGATCATGGCTGACGGCTTTGTTGACGCTCACGTTGAAGAACGCCGAAGAGAAATCGGTGTTGGCATAATTCGTCTCGGGCAGTTCGACGGCGGCGAGCGCGACTCCACCGGGCTGCACGAAATTCATCGGCAGTGGATTCGAGGCCAGCAGTTGCGTGGCCGCATCTCCAGTTTCGATGGCGTAGCGGCGCGGATATTCGAAGGTCACGCCGTAGGTTTTGTCGGCGTAGTTCACGGTTGCGGGCTTCCTGTGGACAACTTTCTTGGGCGCGGGCTTGCTTTCAGCCGGCATCGCAGGTGCGGGCGTGGACGCGAGCGCCGTCTGCGGTTGCGTCATGGGAATCTGGTTGTCGGAAGTTACGGGTTTCGGTTTGTCGCTGGAGCATCCCACCGCGACGGAGCAAATGATCAGGACAGCGGCGAAAACATAGGCGTGGATGTTGCCCATTGCGCCGTTGGCGAATCTCTTCCCCATCGCGAGCGAGTTGCGGGTTCCTGCGATCTTCGGTAATGCGTTGATGCGGGTCATGGTTGCCTCCTGCCGGGTTACGGCGCCTTAGGGAATGCAAGGAGCGGACCAGTTGTGCAGGCATTGATTTGGCGGGAGTTATAGGGACTATGAGTGTTGTGGGATGTGTTTTGGGAAACACGTTGTGGGAGCGGGGACACGGTTGAGCAAATTCAAAATCCCCACCCTGTCGCGTAAACCGCGACAAGGGTGGGGCACCCTCCGGAGTGTATTCTCGGGATTTGATACTCTTTGGACCTGGGAAAAGGAAATGATGAAAATACTTCGAATGGTGGGGACGTTGATTGCGATTGCCGTTGCGCTGTGCACCGTTATGTTCGGGCAGGCGAAGTCGGATGTTGATCTGATTGTCAGCGGTGGGATTGTTGTGACCATGGATGGTGCTCGCTCGATCGTCCACGACGGGAGCGTCGCGGTGCGCGGCGATTCGATTGTCGCGGTCGGGCCACGGGCGGAGATCGACGCGAAGTACAAAGCCGCGCAGACGATTGACGCGCGTGGCGGGCTGGTGCTGCCCGGGTTCATCAACGGGCACACGCATGTGCCGATGACGCTGTTTCGCGGGCTGCATGACGACGTCACGCTGCATGACTGGCTGTACAAATACATTTTTCCCGCGGAAGCGAAGAACGTGAATGAAGAGTTTGTGCGTTGGGGGACACGACTGGCGGCGGCGGAACAGATTCGCGCGGGGGTGACCACGTTTGCGGATATGTATTACTTCGAAGATGCGGTGGCGGAGGAGACGAAGGCCGCGGGGATGCGCGGAGTGCTGGGGGAGACGTTCATCGATTTCCCCGCACCCGACAATAAGAGTGAAGCGGAGATGCTGGCGTACACGGAAAAATTCCTGAAGAAGTGGCAGGGAGATGCGCTGATTCAGGCGGCGCCGGCCCCGCACTCGATCTATACGTGCTCGACGAAGACGCTGCAGGATGCGGCGGCGCTGGCGAGAAAATATCATGCGCCGATTCTGATTCATGTGGCGGAGATGAAGAAGGAACGCGACGACAGCGAGAAGCAGCACGGCATGTCCCCGGTGGCGTATCTGGATTCGATCGGAGTGCTGGGGCCGGACGTGGTGGCGGCACACTGCATTTTTGTGGATGCGGCGGACCGGAAGATGCTGGCTGAAAAGGGCGTCGGGTGCGTGCATAATCCGTCGAGCAACATGATGATTGCGAGCGGAGTGGCGCCGGTGCCCGAGGAGCGCGCGGCGGGCGTTGCTGTCGGGCTGGGAACCGATGGTCCGGCGGGAAGTAATAATGATCTCGATCTGATGGAAGAGATCGATCTGGCGGCGAAGCTCGCGAAGATTACGAAGATGGATCCGCTGGCGCTGGGGGCGAAGGATGTGGTGGCGATGGCGACGATTGACGGCGCGCGGGCGCTGCATATGGAGAAGCAGATTGGATCGCTCGAGCCGGGCAAGAAGGCGGACCTGGTGTTGATCAGCCTGGATGAGCCGAATGCCGTGCCGATGTACGACGTCTATGCGCAGATCGCGTATTCGCTGAAAGGAAGCGATGTGGAGACGGTGGTGATTGGGGGGCGCGTCGTGATGCGAGATCGGAAACTGCTGACGGTCGACGAGCCGGCGGTACTGGAGAAAGCGCGGGAGTATGGGAAGTCGGTGAAGGCGTCGTTGGGAATGGAGTGATGGACTCGGGAGCCTAGTCTCCGAATCCAGGAGACCAAAGTCAAAATCAACAGTCAAAAATCCCCACTCTAACGTCGCAAAATGCGCGACGTTAGAATGGGGTACCCTCAGGGCCTTATAATCAAAAGATTCTCTTATGACGGCTGTGCTTGATCGGATTATTGCGGCTACACGGGCGCGGGTGGCGGTGTCCAGGCGCGCGGCGGATTTGCGTTTGCTGCAGCGGCGGGCGGAAGCGCACGTGCCGCGCGGGTTTCGACGGGCATTGGCTGCGCGCAGTGGGGATGGTGTGGCCGTCATCGCGGAGTTGAAGAAGGCGTCGCCGTCGAAGGGATTGATCCGGGAGGATTTTCGTCCGGCGGAACTGGCGCGGGAATTGGAGGCGGCAGGTGCGGCCGCCTTGTCGGTGCTGACCGATGAAGAATTCTTTCAGGGGGCGCTGGGAAATTTGCGGGAGGCGTCGGCGGCGGTGGCGATTCCCTGCTTGCGGAAGGATTTCATTGTCGATGAATTTCAAATGCTGGAGGCGCGGGCGAATTCGGCAGATGCAGTGTTGCTGATCGTGGCAGCTTTGACGCGGGCGGAGTTGGTTGCTTTGGCCGCTGCGGCGCGCGCGCAGGGGGTGGATGTGTTGTGCGAAGTACATGACGGCAACGAACTGCAGCGGGCTCTAGATTCGGGATGCGATTTGATTGGAGTGAATACGCGGGATCTGCGGACGTTCCAGGTTGATCTGCAGACCGCGTTTGCTTTGGCGTCTCGATTCCCTGCCAACGTGGTGCGGGTGGCGGAGAGCGGGATTCATTCGGCGGCGGACATTGCTGGCCTGCAAGCTGCGGGGTATCACGCGTTTCTGGTGGGTGAGTCGCTGATGCGGGCGGCGTCGCCGGGAGACGCTTTGCGGGGATTGCTGCGAGTATCGACTCGCGAATCCCGAGTAACGAGCGGGCGGTGACGATTATTGTTTGTGCCGCTCGCGTGCTCGCAAAACACAAGGTCCTTCGACTGCGGTTTTGCTTCGCATTCGCGAAGCAAAATCCTCGCTCAGGATGACAGGGCTTTATGACTGAGAACTGGCCACCGGCCACTCCTTTATGACTTGGGTAAAGATTTGCGGGATGACGAATCTGGAGGACGCGCTCGTGGCCGTCGAGGCTGGCGCGGATGCGGTGGGGTTCGTGTTTTATGAGGAGAGTCCGCGGTGCGTGACCGTGGAGACGGCGAGGGAGATTGTAAAGAAGCTGCCTAGCCGCATAGATAAGGTGGGAGTGTTTGTAAATGAAGTCGCCGAAACGGATTTCAGAAATGGCGGACGATGCTGGCCTGACTGCGAGTGCAACTTCACGGGAGACGAGTATCAGAACCCTGAGCAGTATGCGATCAGCGGCAGAACCTTTTTTAGTTTGCCCGTACTGGAGGCTCTGCGGGACCTGAGAGCTCCGATTGGCTCTTTCACGATGCCGAAGCTTCCGAAGTCCTCTGGAGTTCTTCTGGATTCAGGGACCCAGTATGTCCGAGGTGGAACGGGAAAGACCTTTGCTTGGGGAGAAGCGCGTTGGCTGGTTCGAGGATTGAGGAAGCTTTACCCAGTCGTGATCGCTGGTGGCTTGACAGCATCGAACGTAAGATGGGCGGCTGAGACCCTGGAGCCCTGGGGCGTGGATGTGGTGTCTGGTGTGGAGGCTTCGCCGGGGAAAAAAGATCCGGAGAAGGTGCGGGCGTTTGTGCGGGCGGTGCGCGAGATGGATCGGAGGGTTGGTTAGGGATGGCTACGGTTTCACGAATTTCGAGAGTCAAAGTCCCCGCTCTAAATGTCGCCAAAGACGCGACATTTAGAACGGGGCACCCTTCGCAACAGGGGCGGGGCACACCTGCACGGGCAAGAGTGCCCGCGCCACACGAGCCGGGGCGGTTTGGGGTTTATGGCGGGCGGTATGTGCCGGAGACGCTCATGGCGGCGCTCGAGGAACTGGAGCGCGCTTATGAGAAGGCTCGGCATGACAAGAAATTTCAGGCGCGGCTGGATGAACTGCTGAAGACTTATGCGGGGCGTCCGACGCCCTTGTTTTTTGCGCGGCGGCTTACGGAGAAGCTGGGCGGGGCGAAGATTTATTTGAAGCGCGAAGATCTGCTGCACACCGGCGCGCACAAGATCAACAACTGCCTGGGGCAGGGGTTGCTGGTCGAGCGGATGGGGAAGCATCGCGTGATCGCCGAGACTGGCGCGGGGCAGCATGGCGTGGCGACGGCGACCGTGTGCGCGCTGCTGGGATTTGAATGCATCGTTTACATGGGCACCGAGGATATGCGGCGGCAGGAGTTGAATGTGTTCCGCATGCGGTTGCTGGGCGCGGAGGTGCGCGGCGTGTCGTCGGGATCGCGCACGCTGAAAGACGCGATCAACGAGGCCATGCGCGATTGGGTCACGAATGTGCGGACCACGCATTATCTGCTGGGAAGCGTGCTGGGAGCGCATCCGTATCCGACGATGGTGCGGGATTTTCATCGCGTGATCGGGCACGAGGCGCGGGCGCAGATTCGGAAGGCTGAAGGAAAGTTGCCGGCGGCGATTATTGCTTGCGTGGGTGGCGGATCGAATTCGATTGGAATCTTCTACGACTTTATTAAGGACGAGAAAGTACAGCTGATCGGCGTCGAGGCCGGCGGGCGCGGCGAGGCGCTTGGGGATCATGCGGCGCGGTTTCGCGGAGGATCGCCGGGCGTGTTGCAAGGGACGTATTCGTATGTTCTGCAGGATGCCGGCGGGCAGATTGCACTGACGCATTCGGTGTCGGCGGGGCTGGATTATCCCTCGATCGGGCCGGAGCATGCGGCGTTGCGCGATGCGGGGCGGGCGGAATATGTGCCGGCTTCGGATGCGGAGGCGCTGGAGGCAACTACAATCCTGGCGCGGACTGAGGGGATTATTCCGGCGCTGGAGTCGGCGCACGCGGTGGCGGAGGTAATCAAGCGCGCGCCTCGCATGAAAAAATCCGACGTCGTGATTGTGAATGTTTCCGGGCGCGGGGATAAGGACGTGGGGATTTTGCGGGAGAACCTCAGACTCGATTGAGTCGGAAAAACCTTAAACCACTAAGGGCACAAAGGTACACGAAGGAAATCGCAAAATCTGATGCCTCTTACTTTTTATAAGAAGCCGGCGCTGGTGGCTTATGTGACTTGCGGGGATCCGGATCTCGCGACTACGCGGGAGATTGTTCTTGCGGCGATTGAGGCTGGAGCGGATGTAATTGAGTTGGGCGTGCCATTCAGCGATCCGGTGGCGGATGGTCCGGTGATCCAACGGGCCAGCGAGCGGGCGCTGAAGCATGGGACGTCTCTGGCGCAGGTGCTGACGCTAGCTGCGGAGGTGCGGGAGCAGGCGCAGTCGACCGGGCTGATTGTGTTTTCGTATTTGAATCCGATTTTGCGCATGGGGATGGAGAAGTTTTGCAAGGTGGCGCGGGCAGCGGGAGTCGATGGAGTGCTGGTTACGGACCTGCCGGTGGAAGAGGCTGGCGAATATCTTTCAGCTATGCGGAAACAGGACCTCGCTCCGGTGTTTCTGGCGGCGCCGACGAGTCCGGATGAGCGGCTTCGCAGAATCGCCGAGGCTTCTCGAGGATTTGTGTATGCCGTGTCGCGCACGGGAGTGACCGGGCAGCGGCAGCAGTTGGCGGAAGACGCGAGGAAGTTGGTGAAGCGGCTGCGGCGGGTGACCAAGCTGCCGGTCGCACTCGGATTCGGGATCTCTACGGCCGCGCAGTTTGCCGAGGTTGGAGAATTCGCCGACGCAGTGGTGGTGGGCAGCGCGATTGTGGAGACGGTTGAACGGAATCGGGGACGCGAGGCCGCGGCGGTGGGTGAGTTTGTGCGGGGGCTTCTATCGGTTGGTTCTCCGCTTTCGGTGGCAGCGCGGTGAGCGGTAATTTGCTTGGATTACGAATGTCGAATTCCCCACCCTAACCGCAAACACCGCGGTTAGGATGGGGCACCCACAGTGGGTTTACGGATCGGAAGTCAACACCCCCACCCTGTCCTCCAAAAAACGGAGGACAAGGGTGGGGGCACCCCGGGGATCTGGGGTTGTTGCAGGGCCATTATGGATATTGAAGATTGGCGCAAGAAAATTGACGAACTGGATCGGAAACTGGTGGCGCTTTTGAGCGCGCGCGCGCGGGCCGCGGTCGAGATTGGAAAGCTCAAGCGCAATACATCGATGCCCATCTATGAGCCGGATCGGGAGCGGATTGTGTTTGAGAATGTGCAGGGAGCAAATCCGGGGCCGCTGCCGGGGCGGGACCTGGTGCGGATTTACGAGCGCATCATCGACGTGATGCGGAATATCCAGAAACAAGAGATTGTGCCGAAGGCTGAACCGCCCGAGGCCGAGACGGAGATGGATTCGGAAGTGAATGATTGAGCGAGCGATGAGCAATGAGCGCCGAGCGAGGGCAACCACATAGCTCGCGGTCTTTGCTCACGGCTCACTGCTCATAGCTAACAGCTAAAGGATTCCTATGATTGTGGCGATGCAGGAAGGCGCCGATGAGGCGCTTATACAACAAGTGATCGAGCACCTGGTGAAGCTGGGATTTGAAGTGCACCGGTCGACTGGGGCGCGGATGACGGTGCTGGGCGCCGTTGGGTCGGGGATCGATTTCGATATCCGCAATCTTGAACTGCTACCAGGTGTGCAGGAAGTGCATCGGATCAGCTCTCCCTACAAGCTGGCGGGACGGAGTTTTCGTCCCGAGGGAACGGTTGTCAAACTGGCAAACGGCATTGGCGTGGGCGGAAATGAAATTGTGGTGATGGCTGGACCTTGCTCGGTGGAGTCGCGCGAGCAGATTCTTACGACGGCGGAGGCGGTGGCGAACGCGGGCGCGAAAGTACTGCGGGGCGGGGCATTCAAGCCGAGGAGTTCTCCATATTCATTTCAGGGGCATGGCGAAGAGGCGCTGAAACTGCTGCGCGAGGCGGGAGAGAAATACAACTTGCTGGTGATCAGCGAAGTGATGGAAATCTCGCAGATTGCGATGATGCTGCCATATGTGGACATCCTGCAAGTGGGCGCGCGCAACATGCAGAACTTTAATCTGTTGCGCGAGTTGGGAAAAGTGCGCAAGCCGGTGCTGTTGAAGCGCGGGATTGCGGCCACGCTCGAAGAGTTGCTGCTCTCGGCCGAATACATCATGGCGGGCGGGAATTATGACGTGATTCTGTGCGAGCGCGGGATTCGCACGTTTGAAACGTACACGCGGAACACGATGGACATTTCGGCGATTCCGATCATTCACAAGCTGTCGCATCTGCCGATGACGGCTGATCCGTCGCACGGGACCGGGCGCCGCGATAAAGTTGCGCCAATGGCGCGCGCGTCGGTGGCTGCGGGGGCGGATGCGCTGCTGATCGAGGTGCATTGCAATCCGGATAGCGCCC
Organism: uncultured Acidobacteriota bacterium; assembly: GCA_963763795.1. Lineage (GTDB taxonomy): Bacteria > Acidobacteriota > Terriglobia > Terriglobales > Acidobacteriaceae > Sulfotelmatobacter. Next base: position 41,795 of record CAVXPP010000003.1, read on the forward strand.
TGTCGGATGGCGCGCAGTCGCTGTTTCCGGAGCAGTTCGCGAAGTTGATGGATGAGCTGCGGATGATTGCGCCGGCGGTGGGAAGAAAGATCGGGTGAGCTAAACCAGATTACAACACAGAGGACACGGAGGACACAGAGGAAATCAAGTAGAAACCAACCAGTGTAAGTTTCTAATTTTGTTATATCCTTCGCGTCCTCTGTGTCCTCCGCGGTTTTCACTTTTCTTTTTTATGGCGATACGGCAAATCACGATTATCGGGACTGGGCTGATTGGCGGTTCGCTGGCGCTGGCTCTGCGCAAGAAGAAATTTCCTGGGCGGATTGTGGGATGCGATCGCGAGGCGGTTCTCGATAAAGCTCGCGACCGCGGAGCCATTGATGAGGGAAGAGCGAATCCTGCGGACGCCGTGCGCGGGAGCCAGGTGCTGGTGCTGGCGACACCCGTACTGGCGATTGTCGATCTGATCGAGCGCCTGGGTCCGGCGCTTCCTGCGAAGACTCTTTTGACCGACGTGGGCAGTACGAAAGCGGCAGTCGTGGAGCGGGCTGTCAAAGTGTTTGGGAAGAATGGGGGAAAACGGTTTCTGGCGGGGCATCCGATGGCGGGAAAGGAATTGAGTGGAGTGGAGCATGCGGATGCGGACTTGTTTCAGAACGCGGTCTGGTTTTTTACACCGCTAGAGGGGCAGACTCTGAACGATGGACTGATCGGCGAGTTCGCGGGATGGATCGATCACATTGGAGCGCGCATCGCGATGATGCCGGCGGACGAGCATGACCGGCTGTGCGCATGGATCAGCCATGTTCCGCAAATGATTTCGACGGCGCTGGCGGCGGCGCTCGTGGAGGAATTTGGCGAAGACGCTCCGCTGCTTCCGGCAGGCGGGCGGGCGTTGCAGGAGATGACGCGAATCTCGGCGAGTCCGTACTCGATGTGGCGGGACGTCGCCATTAGCAATAAGAAGAATCTGGAGGACGCGCTGTGGAAGGTCGAGCAGCGGCTGGCGCACATCCGGGAGAACCTGGCGACGCGGGAGTTGGCGGCGGAGTTTGAGCAGGCGCACGCGCTGAGGAAAGTGCCGGGGAAGAAACGATAAGAGGATTGAGTCATTGGGAAATTTAGTAATTGAGTAATTGAAAACCAAGGCGCTAAGGTTCTTCAATCTCACAATTACCAAATTACGCAATTACTCAATTAGAATTCCTTCGCTATGAATAAAGTTGTGGCCAATGCGGATGAGGCGATCCACGACGTGTTTGATGGCGCGACCATCATGATTGGAGGCTTTGGGCTATGCGGGATGCCGGAGAACCTGATTCGGGCGCTGGTGCGCAGAGGCACGAAGAATCTGCATACGATCAGCAACAATGTTGGCGTGGATGGCGTGGGGAACGGGTTACTGCTGGCGGCGGGGCAGATTGTGCATCACATCGGAAGTTATGTCGGCGAGAACAAATTGCTGGAAGAGATGGTGCTGAAGGGCACGATCAAGCTCGATCTGGTTCCCCAGGGGACGTTTTCGGAGCGGATTCGGGCGGGGGGCGCGGGGATTCCGGCGTTCTACACGCCGACCGGCGTTGGGACGATTGTTGCCGAGGGTAAAGAGACGCGCGAGTTTCGAGGGACGGTTGTATGTGATGGAGCGCGGGCTGACGGCGGACTTCGCCTTTGTGAAGGCGTGGAAGGGCGATCGCGCGGGGAATTTGATTTATCGGAAGACGGCGCGGAATTTCAATCCCATGATGGCGACGGCGGCGAAGGTGACGATTGCCGAGGTGGAGAATCTGGTCGAGGTTGGGGAACTGGAGGGGGATGCGATTCACACGCCTTCGATTTATGTGAAGAGAATTTTTCAGGGTGAGCTGTATGAGCGGAGGATTGAGCGGCGGACGGTGCGGAAGGCAGTGGCTAGTGTCGGGTAGCGAGTGCTTAGACCACAGAGGGCACAGAGGATCACAGGGGACAGCGTGTAAGAGATGGGCCTTCGGATAGAGATAGGGGTCCTTCGACTGCGGTTTTGCTTCGCTGGTCGCGAAGCAAAATACTCGCTCAGGATGACAATGAATCTTAACCATTTCCGACGTGAATCCTCGCTCGGATGAGAGTGGGGATAGTGCAGGCGGAGCAAAATCCTGGCTCGGGATGACAGTGGGAATAATTTATGAATAAGCCTGGGAAGGACATCGATAAGCGCGAGCGCATTGTTAAGCGGATTGCGCGGGAGTTGCGCGATGGATTTTATGTGAACCTGGGGATCGGGATGCCCACGCTAATTGCGAATCATGTGCCGGCCGGCATGACTGTCACGCTGCAGTCGGAGAACGGGATGCTGGGGATTGGGCCTTATCCGGTCGAGGGGACGGAGGATCCGGATCTGATCAATGCGGGGAAAGAGACTGTCAGCGAGATGCCGGGCACTTCGTATTTTTCGAGTGCGGATTCGTTTGCCATGATTCGTGGCGGGCATATTGATTTGAGCGTGCTGGGCGCGATGGAAGTGGATGAGTCCGGCAGCATTGCGAATTGGATGATTCCGGGGAAGATGGTGAAGGGGATGGGCGGGCGCGATGGACCTGGTTGCGGGAGCGCGGCGCGTGGTGGTGGCGATGGAGCATACGACGCGCGAGGGGGCTCCGAAGATTTTGAAAAAGTGCACGCTGCCGCTGACCGGGGTACGCGTGGTGGATACGATCGCCACCGAGATGGCCTACATCCGCGTGACTCGCGACGGGCTGGTGCTGGAGGAAGTCGCTCCGGGATTGACGGTGGAGGATGTGCAGCGGGCGACTGAGGCGCGGCTGATTGTGAGTCCGGTGTTGAAGGTGATGGAGAGCTAGGGCAACGCGAGATTTCTTTCTTTCGGCGTGGCCAGCTTCTCTTCGGCGATCAAACGCTGAATTTGCGCGATGCGATCTTTCAGATTCTTGTCGGCTTCGCTCTGGGTGTGAGTCATTTGCTGGCCAAGAATTACGTACATATTGAGAAGCCGGACGGCGGCCTCTGGGGAGTAGCCCGAATCAGCAGCGAGTTTCACGCCACTCCAATCTGCCGCGAACTCGCGGTCATGGCCGTAGCCGGGAAGAAAAGAATCTACTTTCAGCTGATCTGCAGTTGCTGTGGTCAGACGCTGCTTCTGTAATTCTGCGATCAGGCGGTCGCGGCAATGATTCAAGTCCACGTGCTCCATCTCGTGCCCCAGAACGACGGCGAGTTGATCCTCGGTATCCATCATCGCGAGAATGCCGGCGCCCACGAAAATCTGTCCACCGGGAAGAGCGAAGGCGCTCTTGAAACCAGGATCAGGATCGAAATGAAAACGGTAAGGGATCTTTCGCGTGGCGTGTTGCGCGAGCCGGTCGCCCACTTGCTGGAGATAGTGATCGATCTTGTTCGTCTGAGGCGTCGATTCCATTCCTTCTGACTTGGCGAACTGGATGGCGAGCAGGCCGCCGATGCGGATTTCGTCAGCATCGCTGAGAGATGAAGCGACGGTTGCGCCAAGGCGGCGGCGCTGGAAAGAACAAAAATTGCGACAATGCGGAGGGAGTTCATGGTTGGGTGATGGACGTTGGAGAAGCGATTTCGTTTGAGATTGGGCTAAAGACGCCGCTGCGCGGCTGGACAGCCGAGGGCGGCTGTCACCACATGCCAAAGTCAAAATCCCCATCCTCTGGCCAAAACTGCGAGAAGGGTTGGCGGCCACCCTCGAGTTCATATTGATTCATGCGGCGGATATGCGGCGGATTAGGTCTTCTTGTTCTTGCTTGCTTTCGGCGCCAATGGTGAAGGCGTCTAGCAGGCCCAGCGACAGCGCGTATTTGATGCCTTCGTCTTGACGGTTGCGCAGCGTGCCTTGGCCCAGGATTTTCATTCCTACCACAGCCTTCCCTGCTGACTTCATTTCCTTTAAAACTCCAACAACCGTTGCCGGATCGGCGTCCATGTAGGCGCCGACGGGGTTGATGCGGGCGAGGTCGATTTCGACCCACGGGTTCTTCGCGGCGGCGCGCAGGGCTTCGATCGAGTGGCAGGAGCAGCCGTGAGTGCGGATGATTCCCTTTTGCTTGGCTTCGGAGAACACATCCATCACGCCGCGATAGCGATCGGTCCAGTCGGATTCGGTGACGCAGTGCATCAGGCAGATATCGAGATATTCGGTGCCGAGTTCGCGACGGAAGCGGTCGAGATCGGCGCGGGCAGTGGCGGGATCGCGCGCCCAGGTTTTCGAGAGCACGGTGACTTTATCGCGGGGCACATGCTTGAGCGCGTCGGCAACGTGCGGATGGCTTCCGTAGGAGTCGGCGGCGTCGAAGAAGCGCAGGCCATGGTCGTATCCGTTCAGCAGGAGATCGGAGAGACCTTTGATGCCGAGAGCGGTTTGATGCGAGTGATGTCCGGAGCCGACGGTGCCGGTGCCCATGGCGAGGCGACTGGTCTTGATGCCGGTGCTGCCCAGCATGACCGTGTCGGAGGCGGAGAATTTTTGGCCGAGAGTTTGCTCGGCGAGAGCGTTGAGGATGGATTTGGATGAGAGCCAGGCCGCTCCCGCGGTGGTAGCGGAGCGAATGAGGAAATCGCGGCGACGCATTGCTTCCTCCCGAAGACAGTGGCGTTTTTATGAGGCTACACCAAGTGGGGTACGGGGTGGAATATTGGCGTTCATCACCACAGAGGACACAGGGGAAGTCAAATTCACACCCTCTCACCTTAGATCCGGAATGGGGCGGCCAGCAGGCGGAATGGGAGCGTGATCCCGAGATAGATAATTTCGAGCACTCCATGGACCGCGACGCCGACGATGCGAAACGGGAGCAGCAGCAGCCATATGAACGGGTACGCGATGAGGGCCAGGATCGCCAGCGGCCAGCACAGGATGAAAAGGATGCACCAGAGCAGGAACGTGAACATGGCGGAGACCTCCTACCAGTGAATTGTACGTTCAGTCGCGGGGAAAAGTTCCATGAGGTACGGGTGGGGCTGTCGAGCTTCGCTCGACCGGACAGCCGAGGGCGGCTGTCCCCACATGACCCTATTCATTCGAATTGTTTGCGGAAGGTGGATAGTTGCTGCTGGACTTCGGAGAGTTCGGCGCGGAGGCGAGAGACTTCTTCTTCCAAGATTGCCAGGCGGGCGGCGGTGGATTCGCTGACGGCAGTCGCGGGCGGGAGCGCCCGCGCCACACTGGCAGCCCCACTCACACTTTCAGTTCCAGCCACTTCGGCTGCCGGTGGTTCTCCGGAGAACAGGTGTATGTAGCGGGATTCTTTGGTGCCGGGCTGGCGCGGGAGGATTCTGGTTAGCGGTGGTTCGCGCTGGCCTAGACGGTCGAGCGTGGAGACGACGTCTTCTAGGGCTTCGAAGTGATACATGCGATCGGTGCGGCTGCGAAGTTCTCCGGGAGTTTGCGGGCCGCGGAGCAGCAGCACACAGACGATCGCGATTTCGCGGCGGTCGAAATTGAAGACTTCCTGCAGGCGGTGCTCGAATTTCGGCACGCGGCTGTCGGCTCCGCTGGCGGGTCCGGCGAGGCGTTTTTCCTGGAGCGTGCTCAGGGCCTCGCGGACGGCGGGTTCGTCTAGCGTCATCACCGGGTCGCGGTTGTTCTTTTGATTGCAGGCATTGACCAGGGCGTTGAGAGAGAGCGGATAGTAGTCGGGCGTGGTGATGTCTTTTTCGATCAAGGAGCCGAGGACGCGGGTTTCGATTGCGGTGAGGATCACTGGAGTGCCCGACGGAGTGATTTTAATTCATGGAAGATCGAGAAAGACATTCACCACAGAGGGCACTGAGGAACACAGAGAAGACAAAGTCAAAGACAGGATCAAAATCCCCACCCTGTCGCACAAATCGCGACAAGGGTGGGGCACCCTGGCTAGAACAGCGCCGTGGAGCGGCGCTTCCAGGGCTTTCCTTTTTCTTTGGCCATGTTTTCCATGTCGGCTACGTAGGCTCCAGCCTGCGTCAGGACGTGGTGCAGGTCGTTGCCGATGCTGATGAAGGTGAATCCCTTTTCGAGGAACTCGCCAACGCGCGAGGTGCCGAAGAGAAATAATCCGAGGATGACGTTGTTCTTGCGGGCGTGTTCGATCAATTTCTTGGTGGCGGCGTCGAGTTCGGGTGACGTGTACATGTGGGGGAACTCGTATTTGTTGTAGAGGCCCATCGACATGCAGAGATCGTTCTGTCCGAGGAAGAGAATGTCGACGCCGGGAACAGTGGCGATCTCGGCGATGTTCTCGATGCAGGATGCGGTTTCAACTTGCAGGGCGACGATGCCCTCGTTGTTCCAACTGCCGGCATAGCCGAGGAGTCCGGCCTTATCCATGCTGCGCTGCGGAAAATAAACCGAGCGCGTGCCGACCGTTGGATACTTCGCGCAACTGACGGCTTCGCGAGCCTCGGCGGCGGTATTGATGTAGGGGATGAGGATGCCGTCGGCGCCCATGTCGAGAGCTTGCTGGATGCCGGGCCGGTCGGCGTAGCTGCCCACGCGGACCAGGGATTTCGCGCCGCCGTTGGAGATGCCGCTGAGCATGGCAGAAAGTTTTTCGTAGCCCATCGGCCCGTGCTGGGTGTCGACGAGCAGCCAGTCGTATCCGCTGTGCGCGAGTTGTTCGGCGACGGTGGGACTATGCGCGTTGAGGAACAGGCCCATCTTAGGCTGTCCGGCGCGCAGTTGCTTTTTGAATTCGGATCCGCTGAGTGCGGGGTCGGGCATTCGGTATCCTCCTTGAAATCGAATTGCGTAGTGTACCGTATGGGCGGCGAAAGACGGAGAAAGCGGCGTGAATTTTTTTGGCGTGTGACCTTGGGACAGAAAGCGAAGTCAAAGTCAAAGTCCCCACTCTAAACTCGCAAAAAGCGCGAGTTTAGAATGGGGCACCCGCCGAGGAGGACCCTGCGATGACAAGTTTGCTGTCTGCGCCTATAGTGTTCAAGATCAGGAGACGGCGATGCGACTACTTTTGAATTGGGTGTTGAGCGCGCTGGCGGTTTGGATTGTGGCTCAGCTCGTGCCGGGAATTCATGTCAGCGGCGCGGCGGCGGCTCTGATTGCCGCGCTGGCGATTGGGTTCATCAACGCGACCATCGGATTTGTGCTCAAGATCGTGACCTTTCCGCTGACGCTGGTGACACTGGGATTGTTCTGGTTCGTGATCAACGCGCTGATGCTGGAACTGGCGTCGGCCTTGGTTCCGGGATTTCAGGTGCACGGGTTCATCGCCGCATTCGTGGGCGCGATTGTGTTGAGCCTGGTGAATCTGCTGCTGAAGGGGCTCGTGATGCCGAAAAAGGATGCCCGCTAGGGTTTGTATGTGGAGCGAGCACTCCCTTCGACGGGCTCAGGGCAGGCTCTGCCCACTAGCTCTTGCCGCCGCACGCAAAGCGGGCAGGGGTGCCCGCTCCACATCATCACCCGTTGCCGGTTGCTAGCTGCTGCCCGGTCGTTTACGCGGCTTGATGGCCTCCCAGTCCGCGTCTGTCAGAACTCTTCCCAGATTGCTGAATTCGCCCGCGCCTTGCAGGAATTCGCCGCCGTCCATGCGGATGACCTCGCCGTTGATGTAGGCGGAGCCGTCGCTCACCAGAAAGGCTGCGAGGTTAGACAGCTCTTCGACGGTGCCGAAGCGGTGTTGCGGGATGCGATCGAGCGCGATCGTTTCGAGTCCGGCATGCGGGAGGAGACGGGAGAATGCACCCTGCGTGGGGATCGGTCCGGGAGCGATGGCGTTCATGCGAATGCCGCGATTGCCCCATTCGACGGCAAGGCTGCGGGTGAGGGCCTCGACTCCAGCTTTGGAGACAGCGGAGGGAACCACGTAGGCCGAGCCGACGGGTGCATATGTGGCGGAGATGCTAAGGACGGTTCCAGGATGAGCGGACTTGAGCCAGCGGCGTCCGCAGGCCATGGTGCAGTGCAGTGTGCCCATGAGGACGATGTTGATGACGGATTCCCAGGCGCGCGGGGAAAGGTCTTCGGTGCGGGAGATGAAATTTCCGGCGGCGTTGTTGACCAGGATGTCGAGCGGGCCTTCGGCCCAGATGGAATCGATCATGGCTTCGACGGCTTCGAGATTGCGCACGTCGCACGGGACGGCGTGGATCGGGCGCTTTGGGCGAGAGTTCGGTGGTGGTTTGTTCGAGCACTTCTTCGCGGCGTCCGCAGATGTGGACCGTGGCTCCGAGCTCGAGAAAGCGCTGGGCCATGCCTTTGCCGAGGCCGGTGCCACCTCCGGTGATTAGGACGCGTTTGTGGGCGAGAAGATCGGTGCGGAACATGGACTTTGATTTGGTAATTGCGTAATTTGGAAATTTTGTAATTTGAAAACCTCGAGCGCCAGCTTTTGATTTTCAATTACAAAATTACCAAATTTCCCAATTACTAAATTTTTCTTAGGTCACATGCTACTCGGAATCCGTAGTCGGCGTAGTGGAATTCTGGCGGGATGCTGGAGCGGGCAGAGCAGCGGGACACTTTGATGTGGTGGCGCCAGGAGCCTCCGCGAGAGGATTTGCGTGGAGGTTGCATCGAGCTTTGCTCCGGGCCTTGCGGGTTGCGTTCCGGCGAGATCGCGTAATAGTTGGGGTCGTACCAGTCGCTGCACCATTCGTGAACATTGTCGCCAATGTCGTAAAGGACGAAGGCGTTCGGAGCGTATTGCGCGACTCTCTCTGGGCCGGTTTGCCAACGGGTCGCGTAATTCGGCAGCGATTGCGGCGGCTCGTCTCCCCAAGGAAATTGCTTCTGTTCGAGACCGCCGCGGGCAGCGTATTCCCATTCGGCTTCGGTGGGCAGGCGAAAAGTGCTTCCCGATTGCGCGGTCAACCACGCACAGTATTCGATCGCTTCGTGCCAGGAAACTCCCGTGACCGGCTGTTGCGGATGATTGAAATTTGCATCCTGCGCGAATGGCGTCGGCGGAGCGCCGGTTGCGGTTAGAAAGCGCGCATATTCGGCGTTGGTAACTTGCGTGGCGGCCAGTAGAAATTCGTCGATATAGACGCGGTGAATGGGGCGTTCGCAGTCCTGTCCACTTCCGGAGCCCATCAGGAAGGAGCGCTCGGGGATGCGGACTACGGCTGGTTCGAGAACCGCGCCGGCTGCCACTTTGATTGGCGTCGCTGACATTGTTCTTTCAGTCTAGCAAGAGCAAAGGCCTTACCACAGGGGGCACTGAGGATCACAGGGGAAATGCTTAGAGATTGCGCAAGTGCTGCGCTACTTCGGCGATATTGTTTTCCTGGAACAGGCGAATGGCGGCTATGCCGGCGGCTCCGGCTTCTAGGCACGAGCGGGCGTTCGCCAGAGTGATTCCGCCTAGGGCTAGGACTGGGATGCTTGTTCGACACGCTTGTTCTAGGAGGGCTAGGCCTGCGGGTTGGGCGTCCTTCTTTTCGAAGACCGGGGCGAAGACGGCGAAGGTTGCTTTGCTGGCTGCTGCCTGGGCTACTTCTGCTGGTGAGTGACAGGAGACTGCGATCAGCGGACCTCGTGGTGAGAGTTCGCGGGCAGGAGTGCCCGCGCCACATGAACTCCAGATTCCTCTTACTTCTTCCTGCGAGATGTCTTCGGAGCGGAGGTGGACGCCGTCGGCTTCGACAGCCAGGGTGACGTCGGCGCGGGAGTTGATCAGCAGGGCGGTTCGCAGTTCGCGGTTCTTCGTTCTCAGGTTCTGGAGGATCGCTACGGCTTCTTTGGCTAATGATTCCAGGTCGCGAGTGGGGAGATCTTTTTCGCGGAGTTGGATGTAGTCGACGCCGGCCTTCGCGGCTTCGTGGATTTTTTCGAGGAGACGGCTACGGCGAGTAGATTCGTCTCCGGGGAATGCTTTGCGGTCGGTGATGTAGTAGAGAAGGCAGCGGTCAGCCATCGGCTTCTTCGCAAAAACATTCACCACTAAAGACGCTAAGGTACACGAAGGAAAATCTATGGCCTGGTCTTCGCGATTTCCGGGAGGACTTCGCCCTGTTTTCTCGGGGTGCCTCCGAGGTGATATTTGGTCAGGCCGTCGCGCAGGAATTCGAAGGCCTCGCCGGGGCTGTCGATGATCTTGAACTGGTCGAGATCTTGTGGAGAAACCGTGCCTGCATCCACAAAGGCCTGGAAATTGATGATCTGCTTCCAGTACTCGCTGCCGTAGATCACGACCAGGATTTTTTTGGCCAGCTTATCGGTCTGGGCCAGGGTGAGAATCTCAAAGAGTTCGTCCATGGTGCCGAATCCGCCAGGGAAGATCACGAGTCCCTTGGCGAGATAGGCGAACCAGAATTTGCGCATGAAGAAGTAGTGAAACTGGAAGTTCAGCGCGGGCGTGATGTACTGGTTGGGATGCTGTTCGAAGGGCAGTTGGATGTTGAGCCCGATGGTCTTTCCGCCGGCCTCGTGAGCGCCCAGGTTGGCGGCTTCCATGATGCCGGGGCCTCCGCCGGTAGTGACGACGAAGCGGTGACGGCGCGCGGGAATCTGGATCGACCATTTGGTCAGCATGTGGGCGAGCTTGCGCGCGTCTTCGTAGTAGCGGGCCATGTTGACGTGGGCTTGCGCGAGTTTCAGATCTTCCTGCAGCCGGGATGCATCCTCGGTGGCATGGTTCTGCTCGATGGTTTCGAGATTTTTCGCGGCATCATGGCTTCCTTGAAAGCGGGCGGAGCCGAAAAATACGACGGTGTCCTGGATCTGCTCGCGGCGAAAGCGGGCCAGCGGTTCCTGATATTCGGCCAGCATGCGCAGGATGCGGCCGTCTGGGCTATTGATGAAGGTTTCGTTTTGATACGCAACGGGTGCGGATTTCAGATGGTCGGTCATGAATGATTTCACGTATTAAAAGTGTGCGCCTTAAAGTCCGATGTGTGCGGCGGTCTTTCTTTCGCCCCTACCGGGGCTGGTTGAACTTGCGCGGTCAAACTCACCGCTTGCGCGGTGGGCTGCATTCTTTCGCTGCCTCGCGGCTTGGGTCAACCCCGCTGGCTTGCTTCCCCTTCGGCCCATGCGGCTCGTGTCAAAGTCGCTGGCTTGCTTCCCCTTCGGCCCACGCCTATCCAAAGCAAGGGATAGTCGCCGCGGTAAACCCGCTACTGTTGTTCGTGGTAGTGCAGCGCCTCCCAGAAGCCGATCCAAATATCGAGCAGGCCAAGGCCGCTGCAAACGCCGCGGAAAAAGCCGTTGGAGATTACGCTGCGCAGCGCGGGAAACGACAGCAGCAGATAGTTGTCGGTCCACTCCGGCGTCCACGGAAGAATGATCAGCAGAACTCCGGCCACGGCGCTGATCAGCACAAACAAGAACACGGAGATACGATGCATCCACAGTTGCCCTCGGCTGGCGCTGCGACCCTCAGGCGGCCCGGCAGGATCCAGCAGGGTGGTGCGGCTCTCGGCAGGCGGCGGGGTGGGTGGTGCGTTGCCGGGAGGGGACAAGGCGGGATCGTTCATGCCCGGCAGCCCCAGCGCGCAGCGACGGTGCTAGAAAAAAGAGGACGAGGATTCAATTCTTGGTTCGGCGGATGGGGCACAGAAGCCATCCGGATATTCTACGACTTCAGGGCCTTAATGCGCTCGGCGACATCGCGATAGTCGATGTTGCTGCCGTAGACGTCCATGAAATGCTTCAGGGCAGAGGCTTTATCGCCGGAGGCCTCGTAGGCGGCGGCGAGTTCGTAGTTGAGGGCAACGCGGGTTTCGCCGTCGATGTGGGCAACGTTCAGAGCTTTTTCATACCAGCGGACCGCAGCCTCAGGCACGCCTTTTTCCAGGAAACACTGCGCCAGCCAGGTATAGGTCTGCATGATCTGCTGGAATGGATGGCCGTGATCGAAGGACTGGCAAGCCTTCTGGAGCTCACCGATGGCTTCGTCGAGCAGACCCATTTCGCGGAAAGCGATGCCGAGATTGTAATGGGTTTCGGGATCTTCGTCGGCGGAGGCAACGTCGGCCTCGAGATCCTGCTTCAGCTCGCCAAACATTTCGGCGAGATCGACTCCGGCATCTTCCGCGAACGGAGATGCCTTAGCAGCGGGAGCGGCCGGAGCGTGAGCCACCGGCGGCTTGGGAACATCAACCACTGGAGTCGGTATTGCCGAGGCCGCGGGAGTTGTATGAGCGGCGGCGGCGATGACGGGTGTGGGCGCAACGGGATGACTGATTTGAGGCGCAGCCTGACTGGTCGGCGCAGCCGATGCGGCGGCGCTGGCGGCCAGCGGAGCGGCTTTTGCAGGTGCTGCGGGAACCGGAGGCACCGGGGGCGCTGCCGGACGCGCCGGGCCAGCCACGGGAGCGGCCTTCAGGAAATCTTCGCCCAGCGAGGCTTCGATATCGGCAACAAACTCGCCCAGTGCCGGAGTCGGCTGGGCAGCGGCGACGGCGGGTTCGAGCGGCGCGGGCGCTTCGGGCTTGGCCACCGTTCCGGGCAGGAAGGTGTCGCCCAACGACGAGTCGAGATCATTGACAAATTCGGTTAGAACGCCGGGATGCGGCGCAGCTGCGGGCGCTGGAGTGGGCTTAGGCACTGGCGCGCGAAGCACTGGCACCGGCGCAGGCTCGGGAGCGGGCGGGGCAGCTTCCGCGACCACCGGCAACTCTTCGACGGCCGGAGGTTCGGGAGCAACGGGCGTTTCTTCGACAGCAACGGGCGCTTCTTCCGCAACTTCGAACGACGGAACATCGTCGGCGGTAATTTCTTCGACCACCGGTTCAGCGGCAGGCGGTTCTTGTTCCGCGGCTTGAGTGGCGGCTTCCACTTCGGCGCGAATCTCGGCAAGCTTCGCCTGGTCCGAGGTCTGAGTCTGCAGCTTGGCCAGGCCCGCCATGGCTTGTTCCGGCATGCCATGCGCCAGGTAGAAGCGAATCTCTTCGATGGTCTCATCGACTCTGTTGGAGTCGGCAGGTTCGTGCTCGACGACAGCGGCAGGCTCAACGGCGGCAACTTCCTCGGAGGGAGCGTCTTCGAGGGTGACGGCGTCGTCCCACTCGGACGAGAGATCGATTTCTCCTGTCGCAGTGGCTGTGGGCTCGGCAGACTCATCGGCGACGGCAAATTCGGGCTCCGAGGCGTCTGGCGGAGCAGTCGGCCAGGGCGACGCGGCTTTCGCGGCGACGTGCGGCTGCTCTGCTTCGGGCTCGGGAGCCGATACTTCCGCGGGAGCTTCCTCGATGGAGAATTCCGGAACCGCCGGCGCCGTTTGTGTCGGCTGGGGCGCAGGCGCATCCAGGAAAATAGGAGCTTCCTCGTCCGATGTCGCAGGCGCGGGAGTGCTCGTGCGTTCTTCGTAACGCTCGGCCAGTTCTCCGTAACGCGTCGCCTCTTCCGGATAATCCGCTTCCGAATAGATGCTCTGCAGGGTGCGGCAGCAAAGTGCGGCTTCGGTGAAACGGCCCGCTCGGGTATGCAGAGTCGCCAGGCGCTGGTTGATGCGCTGGTCGGTGGGCGCCATTGGCAAGGCTGCGACCAGTGGTCCCAGAGCCTTGGCGGGCATGTTGTAGGAGATGAAAAGTTCGGCGTCGGTCAACGCGGAACGAACGGCCAGCGAAACTTCATCGGTGTAATGTTGATGAATCGAGGGTGCGGTCGCCTCCAGATCGTCCAGCAGCACGACGGCTTCTTCCGGAGTAATGAGTTTGCCGCCGGAAGTGCCGCCCATCTGGCTGACTACCTGCTGGTAGTTCTGCATGTGCAGGGCGTTCTGCGGCTCGATCTGAGCGAGTTTCTGGTAAAGATCGCGCGAGCGGGCGAGATCGCCGGACTGCACGCTGGCGTGGGCCAGCAATTCCATCACTTCGCTGACGTGGCTGGTGTCTCCGGCTTTGTGGAACAGGTCGAGCAACTTCTGCAGAGAGTCGGGATTGTCGCGGACGTGGCCGATGATCGAATAGAGGCACTCGAGGACCTTGCCGGAATTTTCCGCCAGCATGCGCTCGGCGTGCTGGTCGAAAACCTGCAGAGCATTTTCGTATTGTCCGGCCTGCATCAGGGCATCGGCAAAGCTGGCAATTGCCGGCAGATCGTTGTGCACGGTCAGCAATTTGTTGGCGATGGTGCCGGCCTCGGAAAGCTGCCCGGTCTGCAGATATGCTTTCAGCAAATCGCGCAGGCCTTCGGGATTGGAATCAATGTCGCTGATTTTCTGAAAGGTGATGACCGCGCCCGCCGCATCGCCGGACTCGAGCTGGTTTCGGCCCTGCATGAGCAGCGCATAGGTGTTGCCCGGATCGAGCTTGAGCATGCGCTGCAGTACTTCGTCCGCGGCGCTCAGCGAACCTTTCGAACGCAAGCTTTCGGCCGCGGCGGTAAAAATCTGCCAGGCTTCATTCTTCTTGTTCAGGCGGATGTAGACCTCCGCCAGGCGGATCCGCATGTTGCTGTTTTCCGGATCCATCTCAAGAATTTTCTGGAAGATGCGGACCGCATTCTCCAGCTCGTTGGCCTTCAGGAATTCTTCGGCGACCTGCAGGTACTGCGCGCGGGCATCGTTGAACAGGCCTTGCTGGGTGTAGAGTTCGGCCAGCTTCAGCAAGCTTTCTAGCGCGGGTTTCAGCTTGCAGATTTTCTTGTACATCGCGATGGCCTTGACCGTGAATCCCTGGCTGGCATAGGCATCGCCTACAGACTTGAAGCACTCGGTCGCTTTGTCGGCGTCTCCGCCGCGGGAGTAAAGATCGCCGACGGTATTGGTGACCGTGAGATCTTTAGGATCGTTCTTGAGGACTTTTTCGTACTCAGAGATGGCATTCTGCAGCTTGCCCTGCTGGACGTACTTCTCCGCATTGGCGAGAACCTTTTGCTTATTGAAGCCGAATAATGCCATAGAGCACGAACTCTCCAGACCTGGTCTTCAGAAGAACGACTTCAAAATAACGACTTCAGAACCATGACTTCCAAACCGCTTTCGTTAAGAAGTCCGTTGCAGAACCCGCGGCACGTTCGGGGAAACTGCTGTTCGGGTACAGGTCGCGGCGGGTCATCCTCAATATCGGCAGATGGCCTACCGGACAAGGCCAATTGTACGTCTGGAAGTCATGAACCGCATGGTTACCAAGGGTTACCGAAAGGGAGTGTACGAAAGGGTTACCTCGGGAACCAGGGGCGGAGAGCGCGCTTAGGCGGTTTCCGAAGCCTATCTATGGGTAGTGGGCTACTTTGAATTTTGGATATTCTTAATCGAGGGTCATCCCGAAAGCCGGCGCTTTTCAGCCGGCTGAGGGATCTCATTGCCTCTGATTTCGTGGGTGGGAGATCCCTCCCTCCGCCTGAAAAACGGCTCTGGTCGGGATGACGCCAACTCTGAACGGTTCTGGATTTCAAAGTAGCCCGCTACCTAATTTATGGGACGAATCAGCTCTAGTATGAATTTGTTATGGGGAAGAAAGCTGCAAGCGTGTACCTTAGGCGGATTCTGTGAAATCTGAGCGGGGAGATAAAGTCTACCTATGACGTGGATTCGAACCGTTTCACTGGCTGAGGCCGACCAGAAGCTGCGCCAGGCGATCGAAGGCGAGATGCAGCTTTATCCCAAGGAGTACGCCAACCCGGTGCATCCAGATCCTTCAGGGGCGTCGTCGATTGTGGGATCGCACACGCTGATTCCCGACGCGCTCTATCATGCCTTCGCGACCTTTGGCGCGCTGATGTCGCCCGACCTGCCGCTCGCCCGGGCGCAGCACGAGATGATCGCCACCATGGTCTCGGTGACCAACCGTTGCGTGTATTGAATCGAGTCGCACGCAGAGTTTCTGCGTAGGGTGACGCTGGATAAGGGGCTGGTCGAAGCGCTGGAAAAGGACTATACGACCGCGCCGATTTCGCCGCAGGATCGCGTGATGCTCGACTACGTGGTCAAGCTGACCAAGGATGCGACCAAGGTCTGGCAAGATGACATCGAGCGGTTGCGGGCGGTGGGATTCGACGATCGCGGCATTCTGCAGATCACACTGATCGCCTCGTGGTTCAACTACATCAACCGTGTGGCGGACGCGCTGGGCGTGGGGCGGGAGTAGAGGCTGTTAGGTAACTCGTGCCGTCCGCTTGAAGCGGACTCGGGTTGTCCCACTTCCGGGCACCCGGCACTTCCGTGCCGGGTTTTCACATCCCGCCCCTACGCGGCTGCACCCTGGTTTGTCACACCGTGAGTGTTCGACGCTGAGTTTCGTAACAGCTTCGAGTAATTCTCCTACGCCGCCATCACTTTCTGGAAAGCGTTCTGGAAGCGGTGCATTTCTTCCTGCGTGCCTACGGTCACGCGGACGTAGGTGGGCATGATCGGCCATATCCTTCCGATCAGAACGTTTTCTTTGGCCATAGCGTCCCGCACTTGCTGGCCAGGACGTTTCACATCGACCATGAAGCAGTTCGATTCGGAAGGGATGTAGGAAAATCCGTTGCGGTCGAACCACTGGAAAGTTTCCTGCCGGATGCTGGCATTAATGCGGCGCCGCTCCGCAACCAGGTTGGGATCTTTCAGGCTGGCGGTCGCGGCGACCACAGCCGTGATGGGCATGAAGTTGAACCCGCCGCGGTTCATAACTTTTTCCAGCAGGTCCGGACGCGCGATTACGAATCCGCAGCGCAGTCCCGCCATGCCATACACCTTGGAAAAAGTGCGCAGCACCACGACGTCTTTACCCGTCTTCACCAGGTCGAGCGTGGACGGCGCCTCGGTGAAATGGATGTAGGCTTCGTCGATCAGAACAATCGAATCTTTCGGCTTGTTGGCGACCAGGTAGTCGATATCGGCGCGCGGCGTCAGCGTTCCCGTGGGATTGTTCGGATTGCAGATATAGAAGACGCCGCCATTGGGTGCGGCGGCCAGCATGGTTTTCACATCGTGCGCGTAGGTTTTGGTCAATGGAACTTTCACCACGCGCGCCCCGCTATGCTCGGCGGCAAACATGCCTAATTCGAATCCCGGATCGCCGGTGACATAGCTCTTCTCCGGCGAAGTGAAGGCCAGCACGCTGAGAGCCAGCGGCGGAGTAGATCCGACGGTGGCTTGAATCCACTTGGGATCCAGGCCTTCCATTTGCACAAAAGTGTTGACGAGTTCATCAGTCAGATCGTCAGAATAGCGGCCGCCCTGGGGAATGATAGCGGCGATGGCCTCGCGCGCAGATTGCGAGGGGCCGAGCGGATTCTCGTTGGAATCGATCACAACCGCGTCGGCGGCGTGCGGCCTACGGCGCGACGCTGCGGCCAGCATCGGCTCGGTCGTGATATGGAATGCGGCAGCGGCGGATGCGGCGGCGGACAGATGCAGGAAGGAGCGGCGCGAGAAGCGGGGCATGCGGAACCTCCACGAGGAAGGAGTGTATCAGAGAGGCGGGGATGGAATTGTGGGGTACAGAAGCACAATCCCAACTCAGCGGTACCGGAGATCGATTCTGTAAATCTCTTCGATACTTCGATCCAACATGAAGAGTGGAGAGTCGTCGGGAAGAAGGCTGATCCAATCAGGAAAGTAGCCGCCCAACGTCACATCCTTCAAATCGAGAAGCCGCTGCACATTGCCGTCTGGGACGCTGATGCGAACTAGTTCTGGCGGCTTTGATTGGTGCTTGAGAACCAGGCAAACGGACCGGCTGTCGTGCGACCATGCTATTGAGCCAGATCCTTCGAAAAGCTCAGACCATCTCTGCGTCCGCAAGTCATAAAGCATTACCTTGTTCAGCCCCAGAGGATTGGCGGTCAGATAGTGGCCGTCCGGGGAGACACGAGTGGTAAGCACTCCATCGGAACCAGGGATTTTCTCGACGCTTTGCGTCTGCAGGTCCAATCGAAAGATTGCCCAGCAGGGATCGTCCATGCCGCCGGAACATCCCATGTGTCGTCCAAAAATAATGGTGTGTCCATCAGGCAGCCAAGCGCCAGCGCCAATGGAATCCGGGTGGTCAGCGGGAAGGAGTTGGCGAGGAGTGCCGCCATTGGCCGAAACGACAAAAATCTTGCGGGGAAAATCGGTAAAAAGTATCTGTTTGCCATCCGGCGACCAGCGCGGTTCATGAGCGTTAATGGGTGCGAACGTCAACTGGAGTCGCTCGCTGCCGTTCAACCTACTACGCCATAAATGGGATTCCGGAAAGGTCGTGTAGGTCACCCATTGGCCGTCCGGGGAGACCTCCAGTTCCCCCGCGGAGATTCCGCCCAGGAAAGGAACCCAACGCTTCGAGCCGATCTCATAGTGGACCAACTCGACACGACTCTGCTCACCGATAACGAATAGCTCGTTTCGGTCAGCGCCGGACGTTAAGGCGCTGTATCTGATCGGCCCGACGGTCAACTGTACGGGCGTGCCAAATTCAACTTTGTCGAAAAGGGATCGTCGTTCGGGCAGAATCCAGATATCACGATCCTTTCGATAAAAATAGTATTCCCCATTGGCTGACCACACACCACAACACCCGCCATGGATCGGCAAGGGGTGAAGTCCACTTCCATCCGCCGCCATCTCAAAAATTTCCCGTTCCGAACCATTAGCGGTCGATTTGATAACGCTGAAACGCAACCGCTTCCCATCGGGCGAAAATCGGATCCAAGACGAAAAGCCATCCGCCGAGGCAAGCTTGCGTACTACTCTGCCGTCCGCTTCGGCGAGAAACACGTCTTTGCCACGGGTAAAGGCAAGGCGGCGCCCATCCGGCGCCCAGCACGCGTCTCGGGCAACGATGTCGCCCAAGCGATGTGGTGGACCTGCCGGGAGAGGAAGGACCCATAAGGGACGCGTGTCGTTCAGCGGGTCGAATCCACCTTCGCCCACCAGAAGCTCGGTTCGGGTTCGTGAAAAGTCAAAGGCGATGGGGTTTTGCAAGGAAGCCAAGACGGGGGCCGTCTCGCCTCCCCGCGTAGAAACGTTCATCAGAGTTGTCTTCAGTTGGGTTACGTCCCATGAGCCCTCTTGAAAATAGAGCCGGGTGCCGTCATTCACCAGCATGGGGGTGGCCTTGCGTAAGCCATCATTCGTGATCTGAACGGAATCAACGACACTCGGCACGGGCAACGAGGACGGCAGTTTGACCCAAACCAGGGTCACCGCAAGAGCGATGGCGCCAGCGAGAGATACCAGAAGCACGAATGCCTTCGTGCCGGTTAGGAGCGAGGTGCGGTCGAGAGCCTTAGTAGGCTCTGGCATTGCGATTTCTTCACCGCGCCTTTGCAAGGGTGCGATGAAGCGGTAACCGCGCCGCGGCAACGTTTCGATGTAGCGCGGATCGTCCGCCGAGTCTCCCAGGGCTTCCCGCAGCCGGTTGACGGCAGCATTCAGGCCCTTTTCAAAATCGACAAACGTGTCCGACGGCCAGAGCGCCCGCTGCAGTTCGTCCCGCGGGACGAGTCGGCCGGGCTTTTCCACCAGCATCAACAGGACTTGGAAGGATTGCCGTGGCAGACGCAACCGCACTCCCTCCCTTTTAAGCTCTTCAGTCTGGGGGTCCACGTCGAATGGGCCGAAAGAATAAACCGCAAGAGGTGATTGTTGAGGCGTCATACGGAAAGCCTGTCCGGCGAGCCTACCACAAGTGTCCAGCAACAACAGCCTCTGAAATACAGACACAAACCCAAATCCTTGTCTTGGAATGCATTACGCTGCGATGCACGCGTGTCATCGATAGGCTTTCGCTGGGATTGAGGTAGATGCTGTCGTTCCGCAGTTTACGGGCTGCACCAACGGGGGTGGCCCGTGAAACTGCGAGCTTCACTATGTCTTGCCGTGCTGGTCGTGCTGGTCTCACCGCGCCTTGGCATATCCAGGGCGGTTCAAGACGCAATCCCGGAAAAGGGCAGTTCTTGCCCACCCGACCAAGGCAAACGATCTCTCGCTACGCCTCCGGCCAAGCTTCCCTTTCGGCTTTCCTCGGGCTACCTGATAGAAGTCGATGGCCGAATCGGCAACCAAGTCAATCTCAAGTTTCTTCTCGACACGGGTGCGACGATCAGCATTCTCGATAATCGGATCGCCAACGAATTGAGGCTCCATCGTAGCCCAGCAGAGAGTTTCACTTTTGACCGGAAACTGCACTGGGACAGAGCGAACATCCCCGAGGTGCAGTTCGGGCAGATCAGGGTCTGCAATGTCGAAATGTTGGTCGGGCAGTTGGCTCGTTATTCGGCGTTTGCAAGACACCTGGACGCGGTCATCGGAATGGACCTCTTGAAGCTGACTGACTTCAGCATCGACTACGATACGAAGACCATCGTATTTCTAGCAGGCCAGCGAGAGTACACGCCACCGGCCGAACCTTTGTCAGAGTCCCTAGTTCTCGAGCTTCTGGTGCAAGGCCATCCCCTTCGGCTGATCGTGGATACGGGATTCCAGGGTCTCCTGCTCTATCGAGAGCGATTGCAGGAGCGTATCCCTATGCTGAGGACGGTAGGCAATTCCACCGCTGTCACCCTCGGTGCATCGCTAGATGCAATACAGGTAGAACTACCGGACGTCGGCTTTGGAACCAGAACCGACGCGGTCACTGCGCTGTTGGTGAAGGCTCCCCCTCCAGATACTCTTCCGGGCGTGGTTGGGGTGGTAGGGCTCACGCCGCTAAAAGCCCGGCGGGTCTTTTTCGATTTCGGGAAGAAGAAGCTGACTTGGGAATAACGGCGATTACACGCAACGTGCATCGGAGAATTGCTGCGGCGGCAGATGCAGGGAACGGTGCAGGAAGCGGGGCATGCGGAACCTCCGCGAGGAAGATCAAATCGGCGGGGATGGAATTGTGGAGGGATTGGGGGCGGGTGTTGAGCGAAATGTGATTTCAACACCTACAGTTGATTGCCTCAGTACACGCCTGCCTTGACAAAGCCGTCTTGGTTTGGAACGTACGCAGAAATCACATCAGGACTGTCTTTCGGCCATTGCGGGTATTCACCGACGGCCACTAACCTTCCTCGCAGCCCTTCCAGCACTTGCCGTAGCTCATTAGTGGACTCTCCCGCTTCGTGGTGAAGCAACCACTGCTGTGTTGCCATCCGCGGATCATTTTCTAGAACTAGAAATTCCGAACCTGCTGGTATAAAGCTCAGACACTTGCCAATGAACTCATCATCAACACGGCCCCGCAGCGGGAGTTGAGGCTTTCGGAACACCGTTACGCTCGTCTCAGCCTTCAAAAGAGCCAGCCTCGCTCTCAGCGCAGCGAACGAAGTAAAAAACTCGAAAGACTTGCTTCCCGCCGCACGGGAATAGCGAACGAGGATCATGATTTCTGATTGGCCGCGCAGCCAGTCTTCCAATGATTTGAGAAATGCGTTATCGGTTGTGGACGGGAGAGTTGCCGGGGGGGTCTCAACCGCGCCCACAATCGTTAGAATGACGCCCACGACAACCACTATCAGTACAAACCAGTCGCTAGCGTGGAAGTGCCAAGCTGCAAATCCCGCGTACAAAACGTAGGGTCCTAACACGAGCTTCGGGAGTTTGCCCCACGGAATCCACCGCTCCCAAGGAAGCCACCACGTTATGAACATAGGAACGAGAGGTATGACTGGGATCGCGATCAGGACATCAAGCGTCGTCATAGAGCGGAAGTCAAACCGCTGAATTTCGAGGAAGTTTAGCACCTCAACTGGCGATAAATCCCCCATCTCGCTCATCGCGGGCGGAACTCCTGCCGCGAGCGTGTCTCAGGAGGTGGGGAGAGTCAAAATCAAAGTCAAAGGCAAAGTCAAAGGCAAAGTCAAAGGCAGCGGACAGGAGTGTCCGCTCCACATTTCCCCGCGCTAGTCCTGGGTACGGCCGGCGTAGTATCCGGCTCGCGCCTGGATCTTGTAGTTCTGCTTATTTTTGATTTCGAGCTTGCGGTAGCTGCCGTCTAGTTTGATGTTGGTGGGTGTGTAGCCGATGTTGTACTGGCTGCGGAGTTCGGCGGCGATCTGATCGAAGGCGTCACGCAGCTTGTCGAACTTGTTGCCGACGTTGATCACGCGTCCGCCGGTCTGCTCGGTCAGCTTGCGCATGTCGGACTCGCCTGAGTAGCCGAATCCGCCGTAGAATCCGCGATCGGCGCAGAGCAGCACGTAGACGATGGCATCGGCTTTCTGCGCCGCTTCGATGGCGTCCTGAATCTTGAGGCGGCTGCCTTCGTCCTGGCCGTCGGTGAGCAGGATCATCGCCTTGCGTCCCACTTCTTTCGCGAGCATGTCGTGCGCTGAGAGATAGACGGCGTCATAAAGCAGGGTTCCGGGCGAATTCTGCTGCGGAACCGGGCCGCCGCCCATGCCCGGGATGCCGCCGCTGGTGTAGTCCACGTTGACCTTGGCCTTGTTGAGGGCGGCCTGCAGGCGGTGGGCGTCGCGGGTGAAATCCTGCAGCAGGTCGACGGTGATATCGAAGCTGATGACAAAGGCTTCGTCCTTGTCGGTGAGGATCTGGCGCAGGAAGGCTCCGCCGACTTCTTTTTCCATGTCGATGACGTTGCGCTGGCTGCCGCTGGAATCGATCATCATGCCGATGGTGAGAGGAAGATTTGTTTCGGCAGTAAAGTATTTAATCGTTTGCGGCTTGCCGTCTTCGGCGATGGAGAAATCGTCCTTGGTGAGATTGGGAATCAACGCACCGTGCTTATCTTTCACGTTGAAGAAAAGCTGGACGACGTTGACGTTCACCTTCAGGGTCTCGGTAGGCTGCTGAGAATCCTGCGAATTCTGCGAAGCTTGGCCGGGTGCAGACTGGCTGGGCGCCGCCTGCTGCTGGCCCGGCGTTCCCTGGGACGTATTCTGTTGAGCAGCAGAAACTTGGGCACCGCAAGCCATCGTCACGGCGAGAAGGAGCGGAATTCGGCACTGGAAAACTAGATTTTTCAGCATCCGGGACTCTCAGGCGTTCTTTTGTTAGTCTAATCCTGTAGCATTGGATGCACCAAACCGGGTTGGATTGGCATCCCAAGAGCAGAATATCCTTTTTCCGTGGGCACGAGGGGAGTGGCATCTTTGATGAACGATGAGCAATGGCGTCGTCCGGTCGGAACGAAGCTGGTGATACTCGCGATCGCCTGCCTGCTAGCCGTTGCAGTGGCCCAGGCGCAGTCTGGAACCAGCCAGAGCCAGTCGCCGGCGAACTCGCAGTCGGCGCAAGATATTCCGGACGCTCCATCGACCGTGCAGCCCCCGGTTCCGTCGCTGCCTAAACCGACAGCCTCCGCCCCCGCGCAGCAGCCATCGAGCGATCAGAACCCGAACCTTGAGCCAGGGGCATCCTCGTCTCGCGCGCCGGAACAGCCTGGAGAGCAGGAAGAGCATCCCGCTCCGCCGCCCATGCCACCGGTGCAGACGGTTCCTCCGGGAACGAAGGTGGGAGCCCCTTCCCAGGGCGGCGTGGCTCCGCGCAATCAGATCAATCCCAAGGAAGATCTGTACACATTGCACGTTACCACGAACTTTGTGCAGATTCCGGTGATGGTAAAGAGCAGCGGCCGCCGCGTGGATGGCCTGCTGCCCAAGGATTTCACCGTGCTGGAGAATGGGAAACCGCAGAAGCTCACGTATTTCACCAGCGACCCGTTTCTGCTGTCGGTGGCCATCGTCCTGGATGTCGCAATGCCCGATGCAACCCTGCAGAAGGTGAATCAGACTTACGAGGCGCTGGTAGGAGCGTTCAGTCCGTACGACGAAGTCGCGCTCTACACCTACAGCAGCGCGGTCAGCCAGGTCACCGATTTCAACCGGCATCCCGAGAGGCTTACCTCGTCGCTGGACGCGCTGAAGCTGGTACGCGGGCGCAACAACGGCCCAGCCATACTGAGCGGGCCACTGGCCATGGGACCCATGGTGAACGGGGCGCCGGCCGGCGGCCCCACCATCGCACCGGTCAATACTCCGCCCAAAGAAGCGTATGTGCTGAACGACGCGATTCTGCGGGCGGCCTTCGATTTGAGCAAGCGCGACCGCACTCGGCGAAAAGTAATTCTCGTCATCAGCGACGGCCGCGAGTTCGGCAGCCAGGCCAACTATAAGGAAGTCATGCGGGTGCTGCAGACCCATGGCATTCAGGTGAAAGCCGTGGTGCTCGATGAGGGTGCCCTTCCCGGCTACCGGCAGGTGGAGAAAATGCACCATCTCTTCCGCCAGGGATACGATGACATTCTGCCGAAATACTCTTCGGCGACCGGCGGCGGCAGCGTCTATAAGGAGTTGACCCGCAACTCCATCGAAGATGCCTATGCCAGCATCACCTCTGACTCGCGCAATCAGTACACGCTGGGCTACAACCCCAAGCCGGTTGCCGGAGGCTCGCCTTACCGCAGCATCGAGGTGCTGGTGGATAAGAAGGGGCTGAAGATCTATGCCAAGGACGGGTTCTATTTTGTGCCGTCCATCCATCCGCCGCCGGTGCAGCCGCAGTGATTCCCCGGGGCCTCCGGCCTGGGGGGAGCACGTGAGTAACCTGCGTACGGTACCCCCCGTATGATATAAAGACCGCGAGCCTGCAAAAAGGACGTTGGTGTGCGCCTCAGCCCCTTGGAGGGTCTAGGCGCATTTGAGGAAAGCCTTGAGTTTCATCAACTTCGCAGCCCGCGAGATCAATTGCAAGATCGTGTATTATGGCGCCGGACTCGGCGGCAAGACCACGAACCTGCAGGTCATCTATCAGAAAACGGCGGACCAGCAGAAGGGCAAGATGATCTCGCTGGCGACCGAAACCGAGCGAACGTTGTTCTTCGATTTCCTGCCACTCGATCTGGGCTCGGTGCGCGGCTTCAAGACCCGCATCCACCTCTACACCGTTCCCGGACAGGTCTTTTACGACGCCAGCCGCAAACTGATTCTGCGCGGCGTGGACGGGATCGTCTTCGTCGCCGACTCGCAGGAGCAGCGCATGGACGCCAACGTCGAGGCGCTCGACAATTTGATGTCGAACCTGAAAGAGCACGGCTACGACTTCAACAAGATTCCCTACGTGCTGCAGTTGAACAAGCGCGACCTGCCCAATATCCTGCCGGTCGATATGCTCTCGACCGAACTGCGCAAGAAGAACGAACCCGTCGTAGAGGCGGTGGCGTTTCAGGGCGTGGGCGTTTTCGAAACGCTGAAAGAAATCGCCAAGCAGGTACTGACCGAGTTGAAAGCCGGCGGGTAGCTGAAAGTCCTCCCGGAAGCGCCGGTCCCGATTGGAAACCGTCTCCTCCCAACTACTAATTTCCCGCCGTTTCTGTTTGACGTCATCCTGACTGGGGCCGTTTTTCAGGCGAAGGGAAGGATCTCCCCTTGCACGCCGGCCGGGTGTCGTCCGCACGAAATCCCTCACCCGGCTGAAGTGCGCCGGGTTTCGGGATGATGCCTTCGAAGACGGCGCTGTACTTACCGACCAAAATCTCAGGATTTCAGCAGCATCATGCCCACGCTTCCGACATCGCGAAGCGTGGGGCAGCCGAACCTCGGGTGAGCCAGTCACCTAACAAGAGTTTGGGTGCGACGAAGGATCTTTTTCTATCGTGGAAATTATTCTGCGGCTTCATTCCATTGCACGACTCGCCGCTCGCGGCTGCTCTTGTGCGCCAGAACGATCGCGCGCATGGTGCCGAGGAACTGCTGCGGAGTCACGTCCGGCGAAGCTCCTTTTTCGATCACGTCTCGCACGTTGGCATAGAACCCGCGATAGTCTCCGCGATCGGTCGGCACCTTGCGAGTCTCGCCGCTCACCAAGCTCAGAGTGCCCCAGTTTTCTTCCGGTTCGAGGCCCCAGTCTTCGCCCCAGTCGAGGCCGTCAGGGCAGTTGGGTCCGCGCAGAGCTGCTTCCTGAGGATCCATGCCGTACTTGATGAACGATCCCCCAGTTCCATGGATGAGCAGGTGAGGGCCGGGAGCATAGACGATGATGCGCGCTTTCAGACTTACCCGCAGCCAGGGATATTCCAGGGAAACATCGAACGCGTCGTCGACGCGCGAAGTTTTGCGTTGGCGAATCGCGGTCGCCGAAACGGCAGTAGGCTCGCCAAACAGTACCAGCGCCTGGTCGATCAGATGTGGGCCGAGATCCCACAGAACCCCCGCGGCGGGGAAGTCGGCCCGCTCGCGCCAGGCATTTGCCTTCGGCTCCGGCCGGAAGCGGTCGTAGCGCGCCTCATATTCGGCTACGTCACCCAACACTCCAGAGTCGACCAGCTTTCTTACAGTATGAGAAATGCCGTCGTACCGGCGATCCTGATAGACCGTGAGCAAGCGGCCGCGTTCGCGGGCTAAACGAACTAGATTTTCCGCTTCGGCGAGTGTGGGGGTCAACGGCTTGTCGACGACGACGTGGCGTCCGGCTTCGAGGCAAGTTTTCGCGAAGCCATAATGCGAATCGTTGGGCGTGGCGATCACACAGAGATCGATGGTCTGATCGGAAAGCATCTCGTCGAGCGTCCGCACCACGCGAACCTGCGGATACTTTTGCCTGGCTTCATCGCCGTGGCGCTGGAGCACGGCCGCGAGTTCCATCCCGGCCACGCCGCGAATCACCGGGGCGTGAAACGCTTTCGCCGCCATGCCAAATCCGAGCAATCCCACTCTGACCATATTTTTTCTTTTCCTTGTGCTGCGATCTTTGAGTGCCGAAGGAATTTTACCCGGCTGCGGTCCGGGAGCGCCGCAGTGTGGAGCGGGCACTCCTGCCCGCTTGCCTGCAGCACCCAAAAGCAGCGGGCAAGAGTGCCCGCTCCACATAGTACGCGCCGGCGCTACATGTTTTATTGCGCGGGAGCGTAGTAGCCGCGGCGGGCGCGCACCCGGAAAGTCTTCTTATCGTTGGCGATAATTTCGATGGTGCGGTAATGGCCGTCATGCTTGAAATCCGCGGGCTTGTAGGAAATGTCGTACTGGCTGCGGAGTTCGTCCTGAATTTCGGCAAAGGCGTTGGCCACGTCGCGAATCTGGAAGGGGAAGAACGGGCGCCCACCGGTCGCATCGGCAATGCGCTCGAGAACCTTGTCGCCAGGGCCTTTGGTCCCGCTCACGTTGGTAGAGATCGTGTAGATGATGGCTTCGGCGCGCTGCGCCATTTCGATGGCCTCTTCGCGGGTCACGTGGCTCTGGTTGTCGTCGCCGTCGCTGAGCAGAATGATGGCGCGGCGCACGGGCGTGGTCTTGGGCGCCTTCATCAGTTTGTCGCGGCAGGCAAAATAAATCGCGTCGTAAAGCGCGGTGCCGCCGCCCGGCCGCAGTTCATGCACGCCATGCGCCAGCAGTTCCGTGTTGTCGGTGAAATCCTGCGTGACTTCGGGCGTCACATCGAATCCCACGACAAAGGCGTGGTCATACCGCGGACGAATGGTCTGGTTGAGGAATTCAACGGCCGATTCCTGCTCGAACTTGAAGCGGTCGCGCACCGAGTTGCTGGCGTCGATGAGCAATCCGACCTGCAGGGGAAGATTGGTTTCGGCGGAGAAACTGCGAACTTCAGCGGGCGCCTTGTTGTCGTCGACGACGGTGAAATCGTTTTTCTTCAAATCGGTGACGCGGTGGCCGTGCTTGTCGGTCACGGTGAAGACGACGTTGACTTCGTTGGGCTCGATGCGGATGGTGGTAACCGGATCGTTGTAGGCATTATTCGGATCGGTTGCGGCCGGAGGCGTCGCGGTCGGTTGCTGCTGCGAGGTCGCCGCGCTGGCGGCACGCGGTTGGGAAGCGGAAGGCTCCGGCGCCGCTTGTGCGATCGCGCTCATGCCCCACAGCAGAGCCCCAGCGAAGAGGATAGATTTCGTCCCCATGGTGTTCATGTGTACGACCATTATAATCCGGATCGCCCAGCGGCCGCCCGTATCGCCGCATTGCGCGCCTTACCTCTTCTTTGTGGAAGTGACAGCCGTGGAGTTTTTCTCGATCGTCGCCAAAAGCGCCTGCAATTCCGCTGGAAGCGGACTCTCGAACGACAATTTGGCTGCGGTTCGCGGATGGACAAGCTCCAACTCTGCCGCATGCAGGAAATTTCGCGGCAGGGAAATGGGAGTGGCATGTTCGTGCTTGCCGCGCGCGGCGCGCATTTCACGGGGCGCGCCGTATAACGTGTCTCCGGCAATGGGATGGCCTAACGAAGCCATGTGCACTCGGATCTGATGGGTGCGTCCGGTATCAATTTTCACTTCAAGCAGCGTGAACTTGCCGAACGGAGTGTCGAGCCTCCGCACCACGCTGTAGTGCGACACGGCCTCGCGGCCACCCGCTTGCCGCGTGGTCATGCGGATGCGCCGCACGCGGTCGCGGCTGATGCTGGCTGAAATCGTGCCGGAATCTCTTTTTTCGAACCCATGCACCAGCGCGATGTATTTCTTTTTGACCTCGCGGCGGGCAAACTGCGCGGCCAGCTTGCGATGCGCCTCGTCATTTTTCGCGACCACGATCAGGCCGCTGGTTTCCTTGTCGAGGCGATGGACGATCCCCGGCCGCATCTCTCCGCCGACGCCGGAAAGGCTGGCAAAATGGTGCAGCAGCGCGTTGACCAGCGTTCCGCGATTGCGAGCGTCGTCGGTCGCACCGGCGCCTGCGTGCACCATCATTCCCGCAGGCTTATTGATGATCGCCAGATCGTCGTCTTCGTAGACGATGTTGAGGGGAATTTCTTCCGGGATAGCACGCAGTGGAGGTCGCTCCGCGGAGCCAAGCATGCTGATGCGCTCGCCGCCACGGAGCTTGAGCGAAGCTTTCGCTGCGACATCATTCACCATAACTTTTTGTTCGGTGATGAGTTGTTGCACGCGGGCGCGGCTGACGTCCAGATGCGAGGCCAGAAACTGATCCAGGCGACTGCCAATGTCTTCGGCTGGTACTGATATCGTGATGGGGAATTGCTCGGACACTGGAAGCGGACCACGTCGGTTAGGACGGGTTGCACTGGGCAAACTTATCGGCTTTTTTTCCTTGCAATACGATCCCAAAGTACTTGAGCCGAGTTTCGGTAGTCTCCAAAACCCCGTCGCGCAGGAGGCCCCAAGAGTGTTGACGCCAGGGACCGTCCTCGCTCAGCGCATAGCCCGTGGCGATGCCGACTATTCCGTGCCTGCGGCCCTGCCACAGCGCAGAAATATTCTGATGGCAAGAGCTGCGCTTCATTGGCTTCACCACGATCGTTCCACCGATTAGGAAGCCCGACTGCAGCAGCATCAAGAGATCAGGATCAGGCTTGGGCGGCGCGACGAGAAAATCACCGCCAAATCGCAGCAGAATTATTTTGAGACGCTTCAATTCCGGTTGGTTTCTTGATGCATCACGGAGACGGCGACTCAAGAAACGTCTCTGTTCCGGAGTCATGATGAGCGAAAGCTTAACACGAAGCGGTTTGGCTCGTGGGCGCCCGTTGATTAGGACAACAACTCGGAGTCTCTACCGGGTGGCGCTCACGGGCTGTGCCGCGACGCGCTTGGTTCCCGGCCGCAGCCACCAGATGAATCCTCCGGCCAGCACCAGGCCGATCGCGATCAGTTGCGTTCCTGACATTGCGCCGCCGAACACCGATCCCCGGCCTGGATCATCGCGGATGAACTCCAGAAAGAATCGCGCGATGCCGTAGATGAACATGAACGCGCCGATGACCTGGCCGTCGAATTTGCGGCGCTTGAGCAGCCACATCAGGAAGAAGAAATTCGCCAGTTCGACCGCCGACTCGAACAACTGCGTCGGCTCGAGCGGAACATTCAGCGGCGTGCCGGTAATCGAATTCGCCAGGGGATTGTGGAAGACGACGCCCCACCAGTGGTGCGTCTCTTTGCCGTAGCAACATCCGGCGGCGAAACAGCCGACGCGGCCGATGGCGTGGCCTAAGGCGAGGCCGGGAGCAAAGGCGTCGCAGGTGCCCAGCGCGGGCATGTCATGTTTCCAGACGTACCAGGCGGCGGCGGCGAATGCGGCCAGCAAGCCTCCGGAAAAAACTCCACCCGCCTGCAGCGTGTTGACGCTGAAAATTTCCTTGGGATTCGCCGAGTAGTATCCCCACTCGTTGATCACGTACAGCACCTTAGCGCCGATAATGCCGCAGAGCACGACCAGAATGCCGAGATTCCAGGCCTTGTCGCCGTCGTAGCCGAGGCGCTCGGAGTTGCGGACGCTGATCCAGAGGCCGACCAGGACGCCCATGGACACCAGGAATCCATAGGTCGGCAGGAAGAATTTTCCGATATGAAAAATTTGCGGGAACACTGGTTTATTGGATGCGCGAAGGGGCTGATTCGCTACTTGTTAGTCTAGCAGGAAAGTGAGCGCCGAAGTGCGAGGGAAGACAAGTCAGAAGTCAAAAGTCAGAATGCAGAGGTAACAACCGTTTAACTTCTGCATTCTGACTTTTGACTTCTGCATTTCTAGCGCAAGAAGCGCGTGTAGCGAAAAAGCAAGCCGACCCACTGAGCCGTGTGACGGGGCCGAGAATGAACCCGTCGGTAGACGTTGGGCGCCCGCCGAGACCCTTTAGGCATCTGCGCATGGCGCAGCGTCGCTCACCGGATCCTAGTTCGAGTCGAGCACCCGTTCATTCTGCATTGGTTCAAATATCGGTGACCCGCCATCACCAACGCGGCAGGCCGGCTTTCAAGCTGGATGCTAGGGAAAATTGTTGCGCTTGGCAAGTGGCAGACTGGAAAAAGTTGGCAGGCCGCTTGCTCTGAAGACGCGGAAATTCCCGAAAAAGAATCGCCAACAAATTGAAAGGATTGAGCATAGCTTGTCTTCCGCGCAGTGAAGTACTTTGGTACCGGGCGTCGGCATCTGCGTTTATACTCAGTGCGCTGGAAAATCTGGACCAAGGCGTGTCAGCCAGGGAGTCTGGTGCGCCGGAGAATTGCTCGCGATGTCGAAGGTTCGCAGTTTTGCCGTCACGGCGGCGGTCCTACTCGTCCTCATACAGGTGGCTGTGCTGTTGTTGCGCTATGGCACCGACACCGCGTCGGTCTGGGGCGACTGGCTGGATGCGATCGCGCCGTTCGTTGCGGCCATGGTGTGCTGGCTGGTGTCGCGCCATGCCGGTTCGTTCGGCAAGCGCGCCTGGCGCCTGGTCTCGCTGTCTGCCGCTCTCGCGGGCATTGGACAATCTCTCTACACCTACTATTACGACTACCTGCATGCGTCGCTCGGCACGTTGTGGCCGAGCGACTTCCTCGTCTTCTTCTGGATTGTCCCCGCCATGATGACGCTGTTTCTGAGTGTCCGCGATTCGCACGGTGGATTGCGCTGGCTGCGCGCGTTGGATTTTGTGCAGGTCTGCATTCTCGTATTGGCCGTCGAACTCTCGCGAATCTATGTGCCCTCGCGCTGGCAAGCCGCCGGGCAATCCATGGAGGTCCGCGCTTTGTACGCCGGGATTTTTTTCTATGGCTTGCTCACGCTGAGTTTTATTTTGCGCAGCCGATTCAGCGTCAATCTCGTCGAGAAGGCCTTTTTCACGCGCATGAGCATCTTTCTGGCGCTGTATGCCGTAGTGCTCAATGTCACGCTCAAGGCGCAGTCTTCCGGCCATTACCAGCAGGGAACCTGGCTCGACTTTTCCTGGACCGCCACTTATTGCCTGCTGATTATTTTGCCCACGACCTGGAATGTACGGGAGGATCAGCCGGCAGCCGAAACGCCGTCGAGCAGGGTGCAACTGCTGGCCCTGTTTGCTCCGCTGGTGATTCCAGCCATCGTATTTCCGCTCCTGTTCGGCATTGCGCAAGAACAATTTTTCTGCGCGGTCGTGCTGGTCCTGATTTCCTTCGCCGCGGCCGGCGGGCGCATGTTCGTGGTTCAGAACGAACTGCTGGTCAGTTCGCGCGAATTGAAGGAGAACCTCGCTCTGCTGAAAGGCATCACCGAGGGCACCACCGACGCTGTGTTCGTCAAGGATCGGCAGGGGTGCTATCTGATGGTCAACTCGGCCGGCGCGAACTTCGTCGGGAAACGCGTGGACGAGATTCTCGGCAAGGACGATTTCGAGCTCTTCACTTCCGACACTGCCGGCGCCATCATGGAAGCGGACCGCAAGGTAATGAAATCTGGAATTACGCAGACCTTCGAAGAGCGCGGCACGTCCGGCGGCGTCAGCCGCCTTTATCTCTCGACCAAGGGACCTTACCGCAACGCGCAGGGCGAAATCGTTGGCCTGCTAGGCATTTCGCGGGATATCACCGAGCGCGAGCGCGCCGAAGAGGAGATACGCCAGTCTCAGCAGAAACTGCGCATTCACTTCGATCACACTCCTCTGGGCGTGGTCGAGTGGGATTTGGAATTTCGAGTCACCAACTGGAATCCCGCGGCCGAACGCATGTTCGGATATTCCCGCGAAGAGGCCTTGGGACAGCACGGACACTTTATTGTGCCGGAGCCGTTTCGCGAACTGGTCGACCAAGTGTGGCTTGATCTGCTGCATCCCAAGCTCGGCGCCCAGGTCCCGTCCCGCTATCGCTTTGCCTACAACGACAACACCACCAAAGATGGACGGTTGATTTCGTGCGAGTGGTACAACACTCCGCTGGTCGACGAAGCCGGACGCGTTCTCGGCGTGGCTTCACTGGTGCAGGATGTGACCGAGCGCGTGGCCCTGGAAGACCGTCTTCGCCAATCGCAGAAGATGGAAGCGGTCGGACGCCTGGCCGGCGGCATCGCCCATGATTTCAATAATCTGCTCACCGTGATTTTGGGATATTCCCAGATTCTCACGGACGGCACTCCTGCCGGAAGCCGTCTCGCCGACAGCACGTTACAGATAAAATCTGCAGCCGAGCGCGCCGCGGGCATCACACGCCAGCTGCTGGCTTTCAGCCGGAAACAGGTGCTCTCGCCGCGCGTGATCAATCTCAACGACATCATGCTGAGCCTGGATTCGCTGCTGCGACGGCTGATTGGCGAAGACATCGAAGTGCTCACCGCGCCCGCCAATGACTTGGGCTCAGTCCGCGCTGATCCCGGACAGATCGAGCAGGTCATCATGAACCTCGCTCTCAACGCCCGCGACGCCATGCCGCGCGGCGGAAAGCTGACGCTGGAAACTTCCAATACGAATCTGGACGAAAACTACTCCCGGGACCATCAGCCCGTCGAGCCCGGCCGCTACGTCATGCTCGCGGTCAGCGATTCCGGGGAAGGCATGTCCGAGGAAACGCAGTCGCGCATCTTTGAACCGTTCTACACCACCAAAGAAGTTGGCAAAGGCACCGGACTAGGCCTCTCGATGGTGTACGGAATCGTGAAGCAGAGCGGTGGGTACATTTGGGTTTACAGCGAGCCGCGGCGGGGAACCACCTTCAAGATTTACCTGCCACGCACCGATCAGCCGGCCGAGACCAACGTGGTGGAGAAGCGTCCAATCAGTGTGCAGCGCGGCACCGAAACCATTCTGCTGGTCGAAGACGATCCGCAGTTACGGCAGCTTAGTTCCACTGTGCTGGCGCATTGTGGCTACAACGTGCTGGTTGCCGCCACGCCAGAAGAGGGCATTGCCATTTGCCAGGCCAACCATCGCGACATCCGATTGCTCGTCACCGATGTGGTGATGCCCCGGATGAACGGGCGCCAGCTC
Source organism: uncultured Acidobacteriota bacterium (assembly GCA_963763795.1). Taxonomy (GTDB): domain Bacteria; phylum Acidobacteriota; class Terriglobia; order Terriglobales; family Acidobacteriaceae; genus Sulfotelmatobacter. The sequence continues at coordinate 75,229 of CAVXPP010000003.1, forward strand.
GCCGAGCGGATTGTTCAAGTCTGCCCCAATGTGCGAGTGCTCTACATTTCTGGATATACCAACAACGCCATCGTGCACTACGGCGTGCTCGATCCCGGGCTCTGGTTCCTTCCCAAACCGTTCTCGCTCTCCGCGCTGGTCGCCAAGGTCAGAGAAGTGCTCGACGCCGGCAGCGGCGTGGCCAACTGACTGCGGATATTTTCCATTCCCTGCACCAGCGCTAGGTAGTGAGTCAGTTTTAACTTCGCCGGCGGTATGCCAAGGGAGATCCCTCGTCCCGCTGGTGAAAGCGCGGGCCTTCGGGATGGCGCCCATCGGAAACTTCAGTGGAAACAAGTGGGAGGGAAAAGAGGGAGCGAAATGCTCAACGCCGCAGATTAGCCAGCCTTGCGTTTTCCTTCTTGCAGCACTTCGTCGAGCGCATCTGCTAGTAGATGCGCTCGCTTCTGGTAATCGGTTGCCCCGCCGTCCTGCCTTTTCTTCAGCAGGTGATATTCGTCGGCGATGTTCAGCGCGGCCAGAACCGCCAAACGCACCGTGTCGATGGTATTGGTAGCCTCGGCCACGGCGCGCATTTTCGAATCCACGTATTCGGCAAGCTTCAGAATGTATTCCGGATCGGAGCCGCGCAAGTTGTAGGCCTGATCGAAAATTTCCACCCGCACGCTGGCGTTCTGTGCGTCTTTCACTGTTTGATCCTTCACTGCTGTCGCCATGTGATGTTCTCCGTGGGTGGACCGCGTTTCCGCTCTGCCGTCTAGCTCGCTTCCGCCAGCGATTCAATCTGCGCCAGCATTTTCTCGACCCGCGCGCGAATATCTTCGCGCTCTTTTTTCAGTTGTACAGTCTCGCGCCGCAACCGCACCAGTTCTTCCTCGCGATCTTCCATTTGCTGCCGAAGCCGCTGCACGTCACGCTCCGCCGTCGCCTCCGCCTGACGTGACGCTTTATACATCTCTATGGTGCGATAAACTTTCTCCTCCAGCGCCTGAAAATCGTCCGCCGGAACCTGGTCTGCCACCTGCTCTACTGCATTGGATGCCATGATTGCGTTTCCCCGACAAAGATTTCGAACTTGTTCGCAGTATACTCCAGATTTTTGTGGAGGAATCGGCAGATTCGTGCGGGAATTTGGGCGGGGAAGCCACAGAAACAGCCCGTGTCCCCGGGGCATTCCGGGGAGCATCGGCCTGATCAGCGTCGCAGCTTTGCGAGTCGCCGTGCCGCGTCGTCCAGCGTCTCCGGCTTTTTGCAGAAGGCAAACCGCACCTGGCGCGCGCCGTCTCGCGGATCACGATAGAAACTCGATCCGGGCACACACGCTACCCCGATCTCCTGCACCAGATATTTCGCGAACGAAACATCTTCCTTGAAACCGAAGGCGGAGATGTCGGTCATCACGTAGTAGGCGCCGCGCGGTCGAAAGCACTGAAACCCGGCCGCGGTCAGCGCCGGCATGAGATGGTCGCGCCGCACCCGGTATCCTTCCGCCAATCTCGCGTAATACTCCGCAGCCAAACTCAATGCCGTCGCTCCGGCTTCCTGCAGCGGAGCGGGCGCTCCCACCGTCAGAAAATCGTGGACCTTGCGAATTGCGTTCGTGATCATCTCCGGCGCAACCGCCCATCCCACGCGCCATCCGGTCACGCTGTAAGTTTTCGACATGCCGTTGATGGTGACCGTGCGCTCGCGCATGCCGTCGAGCGACGCCATGGAAATGTGCTCGGTCCCGTCATAAAGAATGTGCTCGTAAATCTCATCGGTAATCGCGAGCACATCGAACTCCACGCACAGATCGCGAATCAGTTCCAGCTCCGCGCGCGTGAAGACCTTCCCGGTTGGATTGTTCGGCGTATTCAGGATGATCGCCTTGGTGTGCTTGTCGAACGCTCGCCGCAATTCTTTCTCGTCGAACGTCCACTCGCCGCCGTCTTCTTTCGGAGGGCGCAGCTTCACGAACTTCGGCTTGGCTCCGCTCAGCACTGAATCCGGACCGTAGTTCTCGTAGAAGGGTTCGAAGATGACCACGTCATCGCCGGCGTTGCACAGGGCCAGAAGCGTCGAGATCATGGCTTCGGTCGCTCCGCAGCAAACCGTGATTTCCTTTTCCGGATCGACCGCAATCCCCTGCCACACGCCCATCTGCCGCGCAATCGCGTCGCGCAACTTCTTAGCGCCCCAGGTGATCGCGTACTGGTTCACATCGGCCGCGACCGCGCGCTGCGCTGCCTGCTTGATTTCTGCGGGAGCGGAAAAGTCTGGAAAGCCCTGCGCCAGGTTCACTGCGCCATGCAGCATCGCCTGCCGCGTCATCTCGCGGATGACCGACTCGGTGAATTGCCCGACCTTGTCACTGAGGAAGTGTTTCGCGGGAGCGGGAGCCGGAACGCGCCGCAGATGGGAATCGGCGCGTTGGTCTCGCGGCCCTTGCGATTGCTTGGCCGCCGCTCGCTTAGAAGATGATCTCGAAGATGATTTCGTTGTCCTGGTAGAACCCCGGTCTGCCATATGACGCAGACTAGCACAGGGCGGGGTCCAGCTTTTCTCAGCGTCCTCTGCGAAAACCTCAGCGCACTCTGCGGTCCAAGCTTTTCATAAGCTCGGTGCTCGCGGTCTGTCGCGCAGATACGGCCGGCCGTGCGAGCCTGCCGGTCCTCATGCCTGGGCCGGAGTTTGCAGCCGCTCGGCAATTTTCTGCAACAGTTCCGCGGTGGCCTCGCCGGCTTCGGAAGTGGAAAAATGGCTTCCAATCTCCACGACTGGCAGCTTGGCGCACGCGTCCCGGAAGCTTTTTTCCGTCACTGGCGACGCAGTGATGCTCTCGCCTATGACCGCAAGATCGAACCGGTTTACACGCATCAGCAGCAGCCCATCGCGCAGATTGTTGCTGGTATGCACTTCGTATCCCGCGCGGTGCAGAAGTTCGCGAATGAAGGTGACAACGTCGGTATTCGTATCGACGCACAACACGCTTTTGCCCGCCGAAACCGGCTTCTCCGCGACAACGGGCGTGCGGTAGAAGGCCGCGATCGCGTTATCTTCGCAATCGTGAGTTTCAAACAGCTTGGTCAAATGCGAAAGCTGCAGGACTTTGAGAACATGCTCGGGTACATCGCATAGTTTCAGATCGCCGCGAACCTGTCGAGTGCTGGTCAGCGTTCGCACCAATGTGCCCAGGCCGCTGCTGTCGATGAAGGCCACATCTCCCAGATGCAACACGATGGCGCGCCGGTCGCGGAGAATCCAGGCCACATGAGCGCGCAAGGCCTCCACTTCGGCGCCGGCAACCAGCCGGCCCTTGCAGCGGACGATGGTCACTCGCCCCACATCTCGCGTCTCGAGCGCTAGCTTCACACGGCCTCCGGTAGCGACCACGAGGTCTTCTACGGCGATGGTCCGCGAGACTACAAGGGGTTTCCGTGCATGTCAAGCAAATCCCGAGAGGTGAAAGCCGGTTCGCTTTATGAGCCGGCAGCGCGCCGTTCTTTTCCGGGTTCCTCGTTCCGGTCCTTGGTGCGCAAAAGCTTTCTGGCGGCCAAGGTGCGAAGCCGGTCGGTCTTTTGGTGAATGGCGCCCAGCAGTTGCTGGAGGGTAGCTTCCACTTCCGGGCTGAGCGGTCCGCTGCCGGCGGGAGTTTTGGCGATTTCGGCACAGAGTTGCCGGATCCGGTCGTCGAGGCGGCGCGTTGGCATAGTACGGTGGATAGAAGCGCGAGTTGCTGGAGTGGTAGTACTAGCAAAGTGCCACAACGGCTGCCATTGTGGGATACCCTACACACTGTATAAGCTAAGAAATCAGCCCCGAGTGCGTGGTGACGGTATGGGTTACCGTGGCTAAGGTCCAAATCTTTCTGCCGCCCGCGCCTTGGCTTTGGCAGCCTCCTCCTCGCGATTCTTCGCAGGCGCGGTGGTTTCCAGCGAATGCAAGAGCCGCGACGAGATGGTTGCCACTTCATTGACCGCAGCCGTAAACGACGCCTCGTTCGCTTTCGACGGCTTGTTGAACCCGCTAATCTTTCGGACAAACTGCAGCGAGGCCGCCCGTACCTCCTCGTCGGTCACCGGCGGATCGAAGTTGAAAAGAGTTTTGATATTCCTGCACATAACGGAATCGACCTCAGCGCGAATGAAAGTCAGCCGCCGGCTAAAGCGGGCTCAATTCTATTTTCGCGCAAGAAGGCGGCGCCGCAAAATCCGGGCCGCGTGGTTATTCAAAATCTTTGACCACGAAGGGCACGAAGGTACACGAAGGAAAACATGGCGACCACGAATCACAATGCTGTCGCGGGGCTTGTGCCACAAGCGGCGAGTTGTGCCGGCGAGCCCTCCCCGGTTGGCTTGCAAGCCGTTGCCTGCGGCGGTATGATTCGCCTCTATCGAGCGCCGCTGCTTCGTCGTGCCCGTTTCTCTGGGGAGCCTCAAGTGAAGTGGATCGACGCGGAACTTCCAGTGGGAGCTTGCAGTGACATCCTCCGTGCGGCCGCTGGCCGTGGACGAACAGGTCGGTGGCTACAAGATCCTCGGAACCGCGGGCGTGGGCGGGATGGGTGTTGTCTACAAGGCTCTCGACCTCAAACTTAATCGGACCGTAGCCCTGAAATTCCTGCCCGCTGATCTCACGCTCAACGCGAAAGATAAAGAGAGATTTCTGCAAGAGGCGCGGACCGCCTCGGCGCTCGACCACACCAACATCGGCGTGATCCACGGACTCGAAGAAACTCCCGACGGCCGCACGTTCATCGTGATGGCCTATTACGAGGGCCTCACGCTGCAGGAGAGAATCCGCCGCGGCCCCATGGCGGCAAAAGACGCTCTTGAGATCATGGCGCAGGTGGCGCACGGGCTCATGGAAGCCCACGAGCACAGCATTATTCACCGCGACATCAAGCCGTCGAACATCATGATCACGCGTCAGAATGCGGTCAAGATCGTTGACTTCGGGCTGGCCCGCGTGTCCAGCAATGCGGCCACAACCCTTACGGCCGGGCCGGTCGGCACCCTGGCCTACATGTCGCCGGAGCAGGTGCGCAACGAGCCGCTCGATCGCCGCACCGACATCTGGTCGATGGGCGTAGTGATGGAGGAGATGCTGACCGGCAAGCATCCCTTCGAGCGGGGCAATGTGTCGGCGGTGCTGCTGGCGATTCTTGAGCAGCCGCCGCCCGTCGAGGGAATGGATCCGCTTCTGGCGTCGATCGTGTGTCGCGCGCTCGCCAAAGATCGCACCCACCGTTACGGCGACTGCCACGAATTTCTTGCCGACATCGAAGCCTGCAAGCCCACGTTCGCTTCCGCGCCCAGCGCTTCCTCCAACCGCAATCTGAAAACTTCTTCCCGCGATCTGAAGCGCGCTTTGGAACACGCTTCTTCCAGCCGGCCGCTGGCTACGCCGGTCGATCGCGCGCGCCGCTGGATTGTGGAACTGACCGCGGCCGTGCTGCTGGTGGTCGCGCTCTCGCTGCTGGTTCCCTCGCTGCGGCAGCGGGTTGGCGATCTGCTTTCCAGCAAAACCGCCGGCACGGAAAAGCACATTGCCGTGCTCCCCTTCGACAACATCGGCAACGACGCCTCGAATGAAGCCATCTCCGAGGGGTTGATGGATAGCCTGACCAGCAAGCTTTCCAACCTGCAGGAAGGCGAGCAAGCGCTCTGGGTGGTGCCCGCCAGCGAGGTGCGGCGCAGAAAAGTGAATGATCCTGAGGCCGCCCTGCGCGAGTTTGGCGCCACGCTCGTCGTCAAGGGCAGCGTGATGCGCGACAACTCCGGCGTGCACCTCACTATTAATCTGATTCGCACCAAAGACGTCCGCCAGGAAGGCTCGCTCTCGCTGCAGGATCCCGCCGGAGATTTCGCTGCCTTGCAGGACCAGGCTGTCTCGGGCCTGGCGCGCCTGATGCACGTCGAAGTTCCCGCGACTGCCCTGCGCGCCTCCGAAGGAGCGGCCGCGCCTGCCGCCTACGAATCGTATTTGAAGGCGCTCGGGTACATGCAGCGCTACGACAAGCCCGGCAATCTCGATCTCGCAATCGGCGCGCTCACTGGCGCGGTTCACACCGATTCGCAGTTTGCCTTGGGGTACGCGGCTCTGGGCGAGGCTTACCGGCTGAAATATCAGCTCGACAAGAACCCGAAGTGGACCGAATTGGCGCTGGACAACGGGGGCAAAGCGACTGCGTTGAACAACAATCTGCCTACGGCCTACGTGACGCTGGGGCGGGTGCACAGTTCGCTGGGCCAGAACGAGTTGGCGCTGTCAGAGTTCCAGCGCGCGCTGCGGCTCGACTCGCGCAATGCCGAGGCTCTGCAGGGCGAGGCTCGTTCTTATGATCTAGCCGGACGGACCGCTGATGCGGAGGCCGCTTACAAACAAGCCATTGCCTTGCGCCCGGATTACTGGGATGGCTACGACAGCCTCGGCCTGTTCTATGACGATCACGGCAAATATGACGATGCGGTTGCGCAGTTGCAGCACGCCATCCAGCTAACGCCCGACAATGCACAGGCCTATTCCAATCTGGGCGCGGCGTATCTGGATTCCGGGGACCCGAAGAAAGTTCCCCAGGCGGAGGCGGCGCTCAAGAAATCGATCGAACTGAGTCCGAGTTATCCGGCGTACGCGAACCTGGGCTTTTTGTATCACAGCAAACGCGCTTACGCCGAAGCGGCCGCGGCATCCGAGAAGGCTCTTGCGCTGAACGATAAGAACTTTTTGGTATGGGCAAACCTGGCAGCGGCCTATGAAAACCTAGGGGAGTTGGACAAGGCGACGACAGCGCTCAAGCACGAGCAGCCGCTGCTGGAAGAGGCTGTGCGACAGTCTCCGCGCGAAGCTGGGCCACAGGCGCGACTTGGACTTCTGTATGCGCAACAGAAGTTGCGGGACCAGGCTTTGAGCCAGATCCGGACCGCTCTAGCGCTCGCTCCCGACGACTCGGATGTTTTGGAGAATGTGGGAGAAACCTACGAATTACTCGGAGATCGCAGCCAAGCGCTTCTGTACATCGAAAAGAGCTTGCGGAAGGGATACTCACTCGACATGCTGAAGGGTGATCCCTACCTGAAGAATTTGTTGTCCGATCCGAATTTCCGGCCCAGTTCCAAATAAATCCATTTCACAAGGAGAAACCAAATGGCAGCCAATCCAAAAACAGTTCCGCCTTATCCGATCTCGATCACAGGGACTAGTCCAGATCCGGAAAACGTAGAAATCGAAAAAGGTGGAAGCATCCAATTTACCTCCAACGATGAATGCACGATCGAATGGCAAGACGAGCATGGGAACAAGAAAACCTTCTGGTCGAAGCAACCGGGGACGGTAACGCAAGGCGTCAACCCAGTGCAGGATGCACTTCCATCCGCCGAACACCATACCCTGACTTACACCCTTGGCAACGGGACACCAACAGACAGGCAAGCGGCCCAGGGCGGGGGCACAATCAAGGTCGGAAGTTAGATTTGTATCTTGGATATCGCTGGGCGAGGAGTCATCCCTCAGCCGGCGCGTTTCGGTGGGCTGAGGGATCTCCTTCTTCTGATTTCGTGGGTGGGAGATCCCTCCCTCCGCCTGAAAAGCGGCTGTGGTCGGGATGACGCCAATTTTGAACGGTTCTGGATTTCAGACTGAGCCACTACCCTCGCTTCGAGCTGGCAGGGTACGTTCTTCTTCATGTTATAATTCTTTATTCTCAGTCGCTTAGAGCACTGGAGGACTGTATCGATAAACGTTTTATCCGCATCAACGATCGCATTCGGGCCCGCGAAATCCGCGTGATTGATGACGAAGGCGCACAGCTTGGCATCATGCCGCCTTACGAAGCGATCAAGAAAGCCCGCGAAAAGAATCTAGACCTGGTTGAGATTTCGCCCACGGCGCAGCCTCCCGTGTGCCGCATCATGGACTACGGGAAGTATCTCTACCAGCAGGAAAAGAAAGAGCGCGAAGCCAAGAAGCACCAGAAGACGATCACCGTAAAGGAGGTCAAGTTCCGCATCAACGTGGACGACCACGATTACGAGACGAAACGGAATCACGTTCTGCGCTTCCTGGATGAGGGCGACAAAGTCAAGGCGACGATCTTTTTCCGCGGACGCGAGATGACCCGCACCGGACTGGGACGCCAGATTCTGGAGCGTCTGATCAAAGACGTGGAGCCGCACAGCATCGTGGAATTTCGCCCGCGGCAAGAGGGCAACACGCTGCACGCGATCCTGGCGCCGAAGAAGACGGAAAAGGAACGCGAAAAAGAAAAGCATAAGGCTGAAAAGGCTGCGGCGCAAAGCGCTCCCAGTCCCAGCCAGCCGCCGGCGCAGGTCGCCAAGCCCGCGTCATAGAAATCCAGCAATTAGCACTCAGCCGTAAGCACTCAGCCATTTGGGATCAGTGCCGGTGCCGCCACGAACTGAGGATGGCTGAACGCCGAGTGCTGAATACTGATTGCTAAATTCGAAATCTTGAGGACTTCATGCCGAAATTGAAAACGCACAAGGGCGCTGCCAAGCGCTTCAAGAAAACCGGGACAGGAAAAGTGAAGCGGGGACACGCGAAACTGCGTCACATCCTGACCTCGAAAGATACGAAACGGAAACGCAAGCTGCGTCACGGAGGCCTGGTCAGCGATGGCGATCTGGCCAAAGTGAAGCGCATGATTCCGTATCAGTGAGAGGCATTGTTGAATCATCAATCAACAATTGCATCGGGCGTGTGAAGAGGTCGTCGATTGCCGCTAAGGCGAATCGTCCTTACCTCCAGCCGCCATAAAGAGAAAGCAAAAAGGAGAACACCATGCCTCGTGTAAAGCGCGGAACCAAACGCCGCCAGAAACGCAAAAAGATACTTGAGCGCGCCAGCGGATATTTCCTCACAAAATCAAAGCTCTACCGTTCGGCGAAAGAGTCGGTTGAGCGCGGCCTGAAATTCGCCTACTCCGGACGCAAGCAGCGCAAGCGCCAGTACCGCTCGCTGTGGATCGTCCGCATCGGCGCCGCCGCCAAGCTGAACGGCATGAGCTACAACCAGTTTATCCACGGGCTGAAGCTGGCGCAGATCGAACTCGATCGCAAGATTCTGGCAGACCTGGCGGTGAACGATCCTTCGGGATTTGCCAGCCTGGCGACCCAGGCCAAGGGCGCAATCGGAAGCTAGCTTTCAGCCGTCAGCTATCAGCTTTCAGCCAAATAACTCTTGTCATTCCGAGCGCTCGCAGCCGCGCGGAGCGTGGAGAGAGCGCCGAGGAACCTGCTTTTCTGCTTGTGGCCAAAGAGCAGCAGATTCCTCACCGCTGCGCGGTTCGGAACGACAAATTATTCGTAGCAGTGCCGTGAAAGAGTCTCGCTAAAATGGCCTACACCGTTCCCAAACTGACGGATTACTCGGCGGCAGCGCTGGAGAAGGCCTTCACTGCTCTCCTCACGGCCTGCCAGGAAGAGGCACAGGCGGTCGGACAGCTTTCCAACTTCAAGTTGTACCGAGACCGTTGGCTGGCGCGAAAGAGCGGGCTCTTGACCCAGGTTCGAGAACAGTGGCTGAAAGGCGCTCCTCCCAAAGCAAAAGCTGAAGTAGGCCAACGGTTCAATAAAGCCAAGGGTGATATCGAATTCAAAATTCAGCTCCTAGAGCAGGAACTTCAAGTCGGCAAGGTGGAGAAGGCTACGGGGACTAGGATTGCAACAGCGGAACAGTGGAAGGACATTGAACTAGGCCCCCGCACCGACATCTCCCTTCCCGGCATTCGCCGCCCCATCGGCGCTGAGCATCCCGTCATCAAGACGAGGAATGAAATTGTTGGTGTCTTCGAAAGGCTCGGCTACTCGGTCGCCGAAGGCCCCGTCGTCGAAACCGATTACTACAACTTCGAAGCGCTGAATTTTCCGCCGAATCACCCGGCGCGCGATACGCAGGACACGCTGTTCATCGCCGGCCAGCAGTCGAAGCCGCAACGCGAGCGTCTGCTCCTGCGCACGCACACGTCTCCGGTGCAGATTCGCACCATGGAGAAGATGCGGCCGCCGATTCGCATCGTGATTCCCGGGACGGTTCATCGCAACGATCCGCCCGACGCCAGCCACTCGCCCATGTTCCATCAGATCGAGGGCCTGGCGGTCGATACCAACATCACCTTCGGCGATCTGAAGGGCACGCTCGATCACGCTATGAAGGCGCTGTTCGGTTCGAACGTGAAGACGCACTTCCGCCCGTCGTTCTTCCCGTTCACCGAGCCGAGTGCGGAACTGTATGTGACCTGCTTCATCTGCGGCGGCAGCGGCAAGCGCGGATTGGATGACGCTCCGTGCCGTCCCTGCAAGCAGACGGGATGGATCGAAGTTCTCGGCTGCGGCATGGTCGATCCCAATGTCTTCGAATTCGTGAAAGACAACGGCTACGACCCGAAAAAAGTTTCGGGATTCGCCTTCGGCATGGGCGTAGATCGCCTCGCTTTGCTGAAGTACGGCGTGGATGACATTCAGTTGTTCTTTCAGGGGGACGTGAGGTTTTTAAAGCAGTTTGCGTGAAACGGTCGTTAGTCGTTGGTCGTAGACAGGTCGCAGTAGCCCACAAATTCTGGCGTCATCCTGAGCGGAGCCGCTTTTCAGGCGAAGCGAAGGATCTCTCTGCAGGTCGTGCTCAGCTGATGGCTGAAAGCTGATAGCTAATCGTATGAAACTCTCTGCCAATTGGATTCGCGACTTCGTTGATCTCACTGTCGACGACCGACGTCTCGCCCAAGACCTGACGGACGTTGGCCTCGGTGTCGAGGGCATTCTCGGCAGCGGCGTCGACACGGTTTTCGAAATGGAGATCGGGACCAACCGTCCTGACGCCATGAATCACTACGGCGTCGCGCGCGAAGCGGCTGCGGTTTACGACATGCCGCTGAAGCCGCTCTCGGCAATCAGCGACAAATCCCCACTTCTCGCAAAGGGCGCGAGAAATGGGGCACCCAGGGCAGCGCAGAACGCTTCCTTTCCGATTACCGTCGAAGAACCGGAACTGTGTCCGCGTTTTTCGGCGCGAGTTGTCCGCGGCATGCGTATCAAACCTTCGCCAGAAAAAATCGCGCACCGCCTGCAGCTGCTTGACCAGCGCCCTATCTCGAACGCGGTCGATGCCACCAACTACGTTCTCTGGGAGATCGGCAAGCCCACACACGTCTTTGACGCGGATCTGCTCGAAGGCGGCCAGATCATTGTGCGCAAAGCGCGTCATGGCGAGACGCTGAAAACTCTGGACGGCGTCGAGCGCAGGCTGACCACCGACGATCTCGTTGTCTGCGACGCGAAAAAGCCCGTCGGCCTCGCCGGAACCATGGGCGGCTACGACACCATGATCACCGACAAGACGCGCAACATCGTGATCGAGTCTGCGTGGTGGGATCCCGCAACCGTGCGCCAGATGTCGCGCCGTCACGGCGTGCACACCGATGCTTCGCACCGCTTCGAGCGCGGCGCCGATTTCGAATCCACCGTGCTTTCTTGCGACCTGGTCGCCAAAATGATTCTTGACTCGGGAGGCGGAGAACTGGTCGGCGCTGTCGTGGACGTGGTCTCGAAGAAAATGGACCAGGCTCCGGTGCTGCTGCATGTTTCCGAGGTTCGCCGCATTCTCGGCGGCGATCTCGAGGCAGGGGAGATTTTCCGCCTGCTCAAGCGCCTGGGATTCACTCTCATCCCCGAAGGCCAGGGCGAGGCCCAGTTCCGCGTGCACATTCCGAGCTGGCGCCTCGATGTCGAACGCGAGATCGACATCATCGAAGAAATCGCGCGCCTGCACGGCTACGACAAGTTTGCCAATACGCTGCCCGCCTACAGCGGCGCTGTCGTGGAATTGCCGTATGTGCCCATCGACGCGGCCTTGCGCGGGCGCGCGCTGGCTCTCGGTTATAACGAGGCGCTCTCGCTTACTTTCATTTCGCATGAGGATGCGGAGAAGTTCTCGCCGCTGACACCGGACACAGCGAATGCCGGCCGGGTGCTCGAACTGGAGAATCCGCTCAGCGAAGAAGCGTCGGTCATGCGCACTTCGCTCGCACCGGGCATGCTCAACATGCTGGCCTGGAATCTGAACCGCGATGTCGCGGACGCCCGGTTGTTCGAGATGGGCAGCGTCTACAGCATGGCTGGCTCCGAACGGGTGGAGCCGAGACGGCTGTGCCTGGGCGCGACCGTCGCTGCCGTGCGGGCGTCACTTTCTTCAGCCGCCACGCTCGACGTTAGCAAGGGCGAGCACGCGGCTGCGGCCGAAGCTTTCCGCGCGTTCAAAGGCGACGTCGAAAATCTTCTCGAGCCCTTCGCCGGTGACATCGCCTACGACCGGCAGACGGCAGAATATTTCCATCCCGGACGTTCCGCCCGGGCCTGCCTCAATGGCGCGCCCGTGGCCCAGTTTGGCCAGATCCATCCCGAGATCGCGGCCGCCCGCAAATTGCGCCTGGAAGTCTTTCTCGCGGATTTCGATCTGGAGCAGTTGTACAAGATCGGGTTGCGCCCGATCCGCTTCTCGCCGCTCGGGAAATATCCCGCGGTGGAACGCGATTTTTCCTTCGTCTTCGCCGACGACATCACGTTCCAGCAGATGCGGCAGGCGGTGCAGAGTGCGTCCATAGGCGAGCTGCAGGAATTTCGTCCAGTCGAAATCTTCCGTGGTGGTTCGATCGCCTCAGGAAAATATTCGCTCCTGCTCCGGGCAAAGTTCCAGTCGAAAGACCGCACCCTGCGCGAAGAAGAACTTGCCGATTGGTCGAGCAAGATCGTCGCAAAGCTGAGCGCTCTGGGCGGCGTGCAAAGAGCGTAAAGTCAAAGTCTCCACCCCTTCGACTGCGCTCAGGGTGGGGTCTCTCGCCAAAACCGCGACAAGGGTGGGGCACCCTCAGAACGCTCACCCTCAAGATCCTCAATCCTTAAGAACTCAGGATCGAAGCGTCCAACTCGCGCACCGACCGAAACCCGCTCAAGCCCATCGTCAAATCCAAATCCGCCAGAAAATTCTGCACCACATCGCGCACGCCCTGTTCGCCAGCCACGGCGAGTCCCCATATATACAAACGCCCCAGCAGCACGGCGCGCGCGCCGAGCGCCAACGCCTTGATCGCATCGGAGCCGTAGCGAATTCCGCTGTCGAAGAGAACTGGAATCTTCCCCTGGATCGCCTTCGCCACTGCCGGCAATGCGTCCAGCGCGGCGATCGCTCCGTCCACCTGTCGCCCGCCATGATTCGACACGATGATGCCATCTACACTGTGATCGAGCGCGAAACGCGCATCGTCGGGATGCAGAATTCCCTTCAGCAGAATCGGCAGCCTGGTTTGAGCGCGAAGCCACGCCAGATCTCTCCAGGTCAGAGCCGTGTTCGAAAACAGCGCCGCCCACAAGCGGATGGCCGCTGCCGGATCCGCCTGCGGTGCTTGCGTTAACTGCGAGCAGAACACCGGATCGCTGAAATAATTTGCCAGCCCGTGACTGAGCAGAAATGGCAGATACGGGTGCTGCAAATCCCGCTCCCGCCAACCCAGCATCGCCGTATCCAGCGTCACCACCAGCGCGCTGTATCCCGAGCGTTCCGCGCGCTCCAGCAAACTCGTCGTCAGTTCGTGATCTTTTCCCCAATATAACTGGAACCAGTGCGGCGACGCCGCCATGGCGTGCCCCACCTCTTCCATCGGCCGCGATGAGACTGTGCTCAGCACAAACGGAATTCCCAAAGACGCGGCAGCGCGCGCCACGGCCAATTCCGCCTCGGGATGAATAATGTTCTGCACTCCCACCGGACCGAGCAGCAGCGGTGCGGGGAAATCCTGGCCGAAGAGGTCGATGGTGAGATCGCGCTCGGACACGTCGCGCAACATGCGCGGCACAATGCGCCAGCGGTCAAACGCGGCCAGATTGGCGCGCGCCGTGCGCTCGCCCGATGCGCTTCCCGCAACGTAGTCATACGCCTGCGGGGGCAGCACTTCCGCGGCGCGCTTTTCCAGTTGCGCGAGCGGGATGGGAACCGACAAGGTCTTCCCGCTCAGTCCCTGTTGATAAATCAGAAACTGCCGCTGCATGCCGGGACTGACCGCGGTCGGGCGCGGCGTCGAGTGGGGAGAGTCGGCCATGGAAATTCCTTTCCGGTGAGCTCGTGAGCGTCAAACATTCTATATTGCGGCGGCGCGCGCGAGTTTCTCAGCTTATTCTCATCTTCCACGCCCGTTGTGTTTCCCGCCTGCGTTTTTCCTGGCCTCAGAGTTTTCGGTTTCCTGCCGATAAGCAAGGTGTGGGAAACTTTTCCGGACAAGACATCGCGCGTGCTCCCGTCTGCGACATCCGGCCGATGCGCTACGTCGCGCGCCAGCCCATCTTCGACCGCGAAGAAAAGGTCTTCGGGTACGAGCTGCTTTTCCGCGATGGCCTGCAGAATGCCTTTCACGGCGATACCGACGAAGCCTCTCGCGCCACCCTTGACCGCTCGCTGCTCATGGGCCTGGACGTGTTGTGCGATGGCCGCCGCGCCTTCGTCAACTGCACTCGCGACACGCTCATCAAGGGGCTGGTCACGCTTCTGCCTTCCACGACCACGGTCGTCGAAATTCTTGAAACCGTTCCGCCCGATCCCGACGTTTTCACCGCATGCCGCAGCCTGAAAGAAGCCGGATACCTGATCGCCCTCGACGACTACGTTGCCGGAGATCGCAGGGAACCGCTAGCCGATCTGGCCGACATTATCAAAGTGGAAATGCAGTTGACGACGGAACCAGAGCGGATCGCATTGCTGAAGCAATTTGGGCCCTGGCGTTGCCGGATGCTGGCGGAAAAAATCGAGACTCACGCTGACTTCATCCGCGCCCGCGATCAGGGCTTCGTCTATTTTCAGGGATTCTTTTTCCGGCGTCCCGAAATGCTCAGCACCCGCGATATGCCGGCCAATCGCCTCAACTACCTGCGCATGCTGCAGGAGGTCTCACGTCCCGATCTCGATATCCCGGGACTGGAGAAGCTCATCAAATCCGAGGCCTCGGTCTGCTACCGCCTGCTGCGCTATCTGAATTCCGCCATCTTCGGATTCCACAGCGAAATTCATTCGGTCCGCCACGCGCTGTCCATTCTTGGAGAACGCGACTTGCGCCGCTGGGTACGGCTGGTGGCCGCCGTCGGAGCTGGCCAGGAGCGCACCAGCGATCTAGTCCTGTCCGCGCTGGTCCGGGGCCGCTTCGCCGAATTGCTGGCTCCGCATGTCTCCCACGGACAATCCGATTTGTTCCTGATGGGCTTGTTGTCGCTGATTGATGCCATGCTGGAAATGTCGATGGCCGACGTACTGGAGAAAATCCCGCTCGATCATCCTACGAAGGCCGTTCTGCTCGGGCAGCCCAGCGCTCTGCGTCCTGTCTTCCAGTTGATGCTCGCCCATGAGAGCGGAGAATGGGAAGCGGCCGGCAACCTCTGCACAAGTTTGCGGCTCAATCCCGAGGACGTTGCCGGCTTTTATTGGCAGGCGCAGGAGTGGGCCCGCAAGCTCTCCCTCGAGCAATAGCGTTTCTCCTTAAAAATTCTCATGACCCATTCCAGCCGGGATCGCATCAAAATGTTTCGCGGTAATCGATTAGGCATGACCACCTGTGCAAAATCCGGATGAATAGGGGCTTGCGCTGTAACGCGGGGACTAGTACCATAAAGTTGTTCTCATTGAGGCTTCGTTCCCGCGATGGCCTTCCGCGCCAGCCGATCCGAGGCGGCGCTGTATGGATCCGATAAGCAAATCGATACTGCGGTAGAGATCAAGGTTTCGTTCGCGAATAGCGGTTCGTTTCAGACTTGGGGTTCGTTCCATCGTGTGCTTCCGCTGCAATCCGCAAATGCGTCGATGCAAATGAGTGCGTCGGGCGTGAGCTTCGCTCCTATAGGGGATCCGCGGCAATACCGGGCCTTTACGATTCTGTAAAAACTTGCAACTCGTGAGAACCAATTTGAGAGGACTATGAACGCAGGACCAGGAAAGAACTCCGGAGGCGGAGGCAGAAGACGGCGCAGGGGTCGGCGCCAGCACAGTCAGCGCGGCCAGCGGCCTGGCCAGGCTCTGAGCCGGGAGAATAAAGACGGCATCTACACCGCGCCCATGGATCACAGCTACCGCGCCGCTATGGCCGGAGGAAATAACAACGGCCACAAAGGTGGACGCCAGCGCCCAGGATTCTCCGTGCAATATCCGCAACCCGAGCCCGAGCCTTTGCCCGCCAATGGGGACAGCAACTCGCGCATCTTCGCCTTTATTGAAGATCTTTTCTTTATGGCCAAGATTCAGGAGACGGCGCGCAAGCTCAATGTGAAAGTCGAGTTCGTGAAGACCGACAAAGACCTGGTGGAGAAGATGCAGCAGAACGGCGAAGAGAAACCTTCGCTCATCATTTTTGACCTGAACAATAACAGTGTGAAGCCGTTGACTCTCATTCCCAAGCTGAAGAGCAAGCTGAAGAAGGGCACGTCGATTATCGGATTCCTGTCGCACGTGCAGGGCGATCTGAAGCAGAAGGCGCACGAGGTGGGGTGCGACATGGTGCTGCCACGCTCGGCATTCTCCCAGAATCTTCCGCAGCTGTTGCGCCGGCACGGCGCTCCGGAAGACGCCGAACCCACGGTCCAATAATCCAGAGATCGTTCAATGTAGTGTGGGGCGGATACTCCTGTCCGCCGCTCTTGATCTTGCATTTGACGTTCGTCTTTGACCCTTGTTTTTAGCTTAGCTTCAGGACCTCGTTCAATCTCTTGTCATCCTGTAGGACTGCGCTTTTTGCAGGCCGAAGGTCCTCCGCACTTGCCGGCAGCGGCAATAAGGTTTCTGCGCCGCTACCCCGGAGGCCAGCTCAGCGCTCGGCCGCCGAGCAGGTGCACGTGCAGGTGGAACACCGATTGTCCCGCGCCCGGTCCGACGTTGAGCACCGTCCGGTATCCATGTTCGATTTTTCGTTGCCGCGCGATTTCCGCAGCGACTAAATGGCAGCGCCCGATAATCTCCGCGTCCTCGGCCTGGGCTTCCTTCAATCCCGCAAAATGTTTTTTGGGAATAATCAAGACGTGCGTCGGAGCCTGTGGGTTGACGTCTTCAAAGGCCAACACGTGCTCGTCTTCGTGCACTTTTTTAGCGGGAATCTCGCCGCGGAGGATGCGGCAGAACAGGCAACTGGAATCGTTCATCGGGCTCTCACCTTGGCGAGAACGATAACACTGTGCGACGGAACTTGTCAGCCGCAGTAGTGGCAGGCTGCGCTGCCATCAGTCGAGCCGCACCAGGAACACTGCGCCCTCGGGAGTGTGCGTCTCCGCCGCGAGCCTCTGAGCGCGCTCGTGATCGTCATCGGGCACCCGCACGCGGATCCACCAATCTCCCGCGGGACTGGCAAAGCGCCGGACCTTCGCAGTGTGATATCGCCGCGTTAAGTGATCGGCCAGCTTGGTGGCCGCGCTCTCGTCCGGAAAGCCGCCAATCTGCACCGCCCATTTCCCGGGCGCTCCCGGTTGCGCCGCCGACTGCATCAACTCGACCTTGACCTCCGCCACGCCCGGCTTCCAGACGCCGACTTTTTGCGCCGCGGCCAGCGACAGATCGACTACGCGTCCGGAGATGAAGGGCCCGCGGTCCGTAATTCGCACCAGCGCCGCCGATCCCGTTTTCACATTGGTGACCCGCACAATCGATCCCAGCGGGTAGGTTCGATGCGCCGCGGTCATCGCGTGCATGTTGTACACCTCGCCATTTGATCCGCGCCGGTTGTGATAAGGAGGCCCGTACCAGCTCGCCAGTCCAAACTCCGTATCGATGGGCCGCGCATCGGCGGAAATCGTTGGCTCCGCCAGATCCGGTTCTCCTTTTTCGCGGGGAAGATTTGCTGCGGGCTTCTCGGGCGAGGGCGCCGTTTCCGCCGGTGGAGGAGGCGGAGGTACCTGCACGTGCACCGTTTTCGGATGCCCGCACGAACTTAGCAAAAGCGTTATGAAAAAGACGATGAAGAGCATATGGATGCCCAGAGCAGGCCAGCGCTTCGTCGCGCAGGACAATTTATACAGGAAATTCACTTCGGCGGCTGGTGCTTTTCCATGTAATCGGCAAATTCCGTAAGCTTCTGCGAAGCTGTGCGCAGCGCCTTGGTCGAATGCGTGCGCACCGCCGGCACCACCTCGTCGTTCAGATACTTGATGAACTCCGGAATTTCTTTTTCCAGGCGCTCGGCGGTGTCGCCGATCGTTTTGCTCACTCGGGCCGAGGCGCCCTCGACCTTACGGTTGAAGTCGTTCATGGAACTCCTCACCATGGCGTGAGAACATTCGCGCCATCCGGCGGATGCCGGGCTCCGACATTATTTCGTGCCAGCCCTGCGCGGTCAATGACCGATTCTGACACGATGGTGCTACGGTCGGGCTTGGCCTGCTGCGATAGAATTGCGTACTTCGCGATGAACTCTCGGGCAGGCGTGTGCAAGGATAACGAAAACGACAACGAAACGGCGGCGCCGTTCCGCGCCCGCCTGCTGGCCTGGTACGACGCCCACGCCCGCGATCTTCCCTGGCGCAAGAGTCGCGATCCCTATCGCGTCTGGCTCTCGGAAATCATGCTGCAGCAGACTCGCGTCGCCGCTGTGATCGGTCACTATCGCGAATTTCTGCGCCGATTCCCCACGGTCGAAAAGCTGGCCGCCGCTCGCGAGTCCTCAGTCCTCGCCGCCTGGAGCGGCCTGGGATACTACCGCCGCGCCCGCATGCTGCACGCCGCGGCCAAGTGCATTGCCCGCGAACTTCACGGGGAATTTCCCCGCACCACGGATGGGCTGAAGCAGCTTCCCGGCATTGGACGCTACACCGCTGCAGCCGTCGCCAGCATCGCATTCGATGAGCCGGTCGCCGTTGTCGATGGCAACGTCGAGCGTGTCGTGGGTCGTTTCCTTGCGAGCGATCTTTCTCAGAGCGATCTTCCCCACGAAGTCTCGCCTCAGGAAAACATATGGCAGGCCGCAGAAACTCTGCTCGATCGTTCGCGTCCCGGAGATTTCAATCAAGCCATGATGGAGTTGGGCGCGACCCTCTGCACGCCGCGCGCACCTGCATGCCTGACCTGTCCTGTCATGGATCTGTGCGCCACCCGCGGCGAACGCCCGTCCGGGCCGAAGCCGGCTTGCCAGAAGAGACGCGAAATTCATTTCGCTCTCGCCCGCCGCAAGGGCTCGATCTTCCTGACCAGGCGATCCCACGATGCTCGCCTCATGGCCTCGATGTGGGAGTTGCCCGAAATCTCCGCGAGCGGAGTCCGCGCGGCAAAGCCACGCAACGCCGGCAATCATTCGGCGAAAGCAAAATCGCTCGCGCCCTTGTTCACCCTCCGCCACTCCATCACGGTCACAGACTATACGGTGCAGGTCTGGCATTCCGCATCTTCGTATGCGACTGGGGATGCCGCTGGTGAATGGATTCCGTTGCGCCGCTTGCCGAAACTGGCGCTTACAGGCCTCGCCCGCAAAATTCTGCGCCGGGCGGAAATGCTCTCGTGAGTCGTGTTTCCCAGGCGCAACCGGAATCCCGGATGACAAGCCCTCCCAGCTTCTTTGCTCCTTCTTCCCATCTGGCGTCATCTAAAATTTACGGCGCGAATGCGGCACGAGTTTAAGCCGCATGCCGCGTTCGACCACCATGCGGAGAAAGGAAACATGACAGCTCTCGCCACCGGTACCAAGGCCCCCGAATTTGATCTTCATACGTTAGACGGTAAGCGCTTTTCCTTGCGCGAGGAACTTGTGCGCGGACCCGTTGTGCTCGCCTTCTTCAAAGTCTCCTGCCCAACATGCCAGTACGCGCTCCCGTTTCTTGAGCGTCTTCATAAGACCTACGGTGACAAAGGAGTGAAGGTCGTCGGTATCTCGCAGAACGATGCCAAAGAAACAGCGGCCTTCAACCGGCAATTCGGCGTCACGTTCCCTGTCCTGCTCGATGACCTCAAGCGCTATCCCGCTTCCAATGCCTTCGGCCTGACCAACGTCCCCAGCATTTTCTGGATCGCGCAGGATGGCGAAATCGAAGTCACGAGCGTGGGATGGGTAAAGGCTGACTTCGACGAGATCAACCGCAAGATGGCCGAGACGGGAAAAGCTGCGCCCGCCGCCATTTTCAAGCCCGGCGACGATGTCCGCGATTTCCGCGCGGGTTGAGGATCGAAAAACTAGGCGCCGGTCCGGCGCCACTACCAGGCGTTTCTACCAAACGTCACTACCAAACAAGGCTAGCCGCCGCGGAACGCGCCATTGGCGTGCTTCCGGACAAGGCCTGCCGTGTGCCGCTTCCCATGGTCTGATGCACTCTCGTGCGCCAGATAGTCCCACTTCCGCCGTATTCGCTTTGCGCTATTCCTTTACAATTCTTGCAGACTTCAAAAAAGATAGACTTCCGGCGAATGCCGCTTCGTTCGGGGAGAAAGCAATCTATGCAGGGAATGCCGCGGATGGCCCGCAGCAGGGCCGTCCTGACCAGGGTTGTCTTGACGACTGTTTCGGCCGCTCTCGTGCTCTGTCTGAGCCTGCTTGTATCGGCGGAGGGTGCGGCGGGAGGCTCCAAGGCGCCTTCGGTGCACTTGCCCGGTCCCGCGTTCAACGCTCTTGAAAGCATCATGCCCGATCACATTCGCTGGCACGTCCGTTTTCTCTCTCACGATCTGCTCGAAGGCCGCGGCACCGGACAGCGTGGCGGAGATCTCGCCGCCGAATACATTGCCACCCAGTTCGCCGAGTATGGACTCAAGCCTGCCGGCGATCACGGCACCTACATGCAAAAGGTTCCGCTGGTCGGCATCACGACTCTGTCGGAAACCACGTTTTCGCTGGTGCCCAAGCGCGGCGAGACTATGAATCTCAAGCCGCTCGACGAATACGTAGCCTATGACCTCAGCCAGCAGCCGCAATCGGACGTCGATGCCGATATCGTTTTCGTCGGCTACGGCATCTCGGCTCCCGAGTACAACTGGGACGATTACAAGGGCGCTGACGTTCGCGGCAAAGTTCTGCTGATGCTGGTGAATGAGCCACCCTCCGACGATCCCAAATTTTTCAAAGGCAAGGTCCTCACCTACTACGGCCGCTGGACTTACAAATACGAGGAAGCCGCGCGCAGAGGCGCAATTGGCGTGCTCCTGGTTCACCAGACTCAGATGGCAAGCTATCCCTGGGAAGTGGTGCGCAATTCCAACTCCGGCGAAAAGTCTTCGCTGAAACTCGACGGCCCGGCGCTCAAGGTTGCTGCCTGGATTTATTACGACGTTGCCACTCACCTTGCTTCCGCGTCCGGCATGAATCTGGAGAAGATGATCGCCTCCGCGCAATCGCGTGACTTTCATCCTGTGAATCTCGGCGCTCACCTCAAGGCCCACATGGTGAGCAAGGTGCGCAACTTCGAATCCAATAATGTGCTCGCGATTCTTCCCGGCTCGGATCGCCGGGTCGCCGACGAGGCTGTCGTCTACACCGCGCACTACGATCACTTTGGCATTCGTCCTGACATGCCCGGCGACAATATTTTCAACGGCGCGCAAGACAACGCCACCGGATGCGGCATCCTTCTCGAACTGGCGCGCGCCTTCGGATCGGCCGCGGAGCGTCCGCGCCGCTCGATTCTGTTTGCCTCCGTGACTGCGGAAGAGCAAGGTCTGCTCGGTTCGGAATATCTGGGAAAACATCCTCCGATTCCCGCGGGAAAAATCACGCTCGATCTGAACTATGACGATGTGAAGCCGCTGGGCGCGCCCGAAGAAGTTGAAGTCTCCGGCGCCGAGCGCACGACTTTTTATCCGGTCGTGGAAGCGACCGCGAAGGAGTTCCGTCTCGCCATTCGTCCCGATGCGCGGCCTGAGGCTGGACACTTCTACCGCTCCGATCATTTCAGCATGGCGCGGGTGGGCGTGCCTTCGTTCTCGATCAATGAAGGCATGAAGTTCAAGGGACATCCGGAATCGTGGGGCATCGAGCAGGAGCGCGAATTCGTCGAGAAGCACTATCACCAGCCCAGCGACGAATATCACCCCGAAATGGATTTCGTCGGCGACTCGGCGATGGCCCGCTTCGGCTTCGCCCTGGGATGGGAAGCTGCCAGCCTGCCCAAACTCATCGGCTGGCAAAAGGGCGACGAGTTCGAGGGCGCACGGATCAAGAGCCAGCAGTAGGGGCGCTTTGGAATCAACAGCTGGAAAGGCAGGAGGCCGGACAGCGGAGCCTTGTGATTCAAGCAATCCTGGAGGCGGGAGCGAGATCTGGCTCATATTTTTTTCTATCACTCCCAGTAAGATATTGATTTGATGTGTAGTTACGCATGCGGGCTGGTTACTCGGGCCGCAAATCCTTGCATATAAAGATGTTATACGTAAAATATTCGGGAAGGTAATTATCCCTTGACAGTAGGTAGGCAAAATGTCTAGCCTTGTGGATGTACGCTGGGCTGGTGGCGATATGCGCTATCTGACTCCGCCCAAGGACATTGGTATGCGAATTCCTGACGAGGCGCTCAAGTGTACTGGATTTATCTCGCACGATTTGCCTAAGCCTAAATATATAGGCACGGTTTTTGTGGTAGGGGTAAAGTCGGAACTGGGGGGGTATTACAGCCATCTGGTAACAGCAAAACATGTTGCGGAAGCATTTGATCCGGGGCCTTTTATGGTTGCCTTTAACGGCAAAGATGGGAGGCAAATTCTACTTAAAAGCGGGGACGAATCCAGATGGTGGTATCACCCAACCGAGCCAAACAACGTTGATGTAGCTGTGATTCCATTCGCGACTGCTCATCTTTCAGAATACGACGTCCAGTACATCCCGGAGAGCAGATTTGCCACAGACGCACGAATTCAAAAGTACAATATCGGGCTGGGTGATGAAATTCTAATCGTAGGACTATTTACCTCTTTTCACGGCGAATCGAAACTCGTTCCAGTCGTGAGAACTGGAAATATCGCCATGATGCCGCGTGATCCCATTCCTACAAAAGATTTCGGGTTGATGGAAGCTCATCTTATTGAGGCGCGTTCTATTGGTGGCTTGAGTGGCTCTGCCGTGTTCGTTAGGAATACGATCAACCTTCCCCCTGGCAAGGATCAAGGCGGGGAGCTTGTTAGTCTTGCTGGCCTCGGGAAATTCCATTTTTTTGGACTGATGAACGGCCACTGGAACGTTGTGGAACCAGATAGCGCCGGTGCGCTCAAGGAAATGCACGCTGGAATATCCATCGTCGTTCCAGCCAAGAAAATCTTAGAGGTTCTTTACCATCCCGAACTTGTTGCCATGAGGAAGAAAATGGACACAAAGGAACAAGAAGCCAAATATCCCGTAACAGATCTAGCGAAGACAGGTAAACAGTTCCCGCAGTTTACCAAGGATGATTTTGAGGCTGCGCTAACAAAAGCCACGCGCAAGATTGGCAGCGAGAAAAAGTAATTCAGTGTTGCCGAGACTTGAATATGTTAGCGAACAAAAAGGCAGCCCCAGAAACGGCAGAGACAGCGAACAGCCGGAAGCCCATCAGCTCTAGGTCCGGTACGGCTCGCTGCATGTTGGGATCGGCGGCGATTTGATCGAAGATGTCACCTTTCGGGGAAGGACCAGCCCAGAGCCAGCCGTATCCGGCACGCTCATAGGTGGTTGCCGCACGGTTGGGGACGTGCCACGGAATCCACACGCAGCAGTAGGCGATTAGGAGACAGTACAGAATTAAGACGGTACGCTGTGCTCGATTCATAGCGTAGCGATTCTAGAACGGAATCACCTGCCAAGTGGCGGCTTTTTCATTGTAACAATCATGTGCGACCATCCCTGCTGTAGGCCAGCGACACCGGAAGAGAAGCAAATCATAGCAGCTTGGATAAAGCAGCTTGAAGACTCTGTAGATATTCCCGCCCGTGCATTAGATCAGAGACTACGGGCCGAAAAAGAACGTCTTCGTGAGTTGGGCCAGTGGCCCCCGAAGAATCCGCTGTTTCCTGGGCTATACGATCCGCAAACTGGAGAGATAGTGCGGAATGTCCAGTGTTCGCCAGTTCATTCAGAGCGGTCATTACATGGCGATGGTAAGCCATCTCCCGTTTGCAAAGTTGAATCAAATCGAGGATTACTTGGCGATCTGGAGGTATAACCGCCACCGGCGGAATCCAGTCAGTCATGCGTTACCCCGCTTTCTTTCGTATCGCGAGAAGCCGAGTCAGAATGGTTCGGCAATCTCTTCGGGAGTTCGGCGCACAACTACATCGTGTTTCTCGATCTGATGCAAGAAGCTAACGAACATAGGCTGCACGTCGAAGCGGCGATTGTATCGGAAGCTGTACTCGTTCAGGTAGGTCTGTAGATAATGACGGCCAACGTTGTGGTAAACGCCCCCGATTCCACGCTTGATCAAGCTCCAGAACCCTTCGATGGTATTGGTGTGAACATCCCCATTCACGTAGACCTTCTCGCTGTGGTTGATTCGCTGATGCGTGTAGCCGCGTGCTCCGATCCCGTTGTACGACTTAAAGTCATCGGTAAAGACCATTGTTCGCGGGAGCACATGTTCCTTGATAAGTCCACGCAGCGTATCGGCCTTTACATCGGCGGCGACAAATGCGCGGACCTGTCCTTTGCGCTGGACCATGCCAACAACCGGAGTTTTCTTGGTTCCGCGGCCGCGTGTGCCTTCGGATCGGCTTCCGTAGTACGTCTCATCCATTTCGACTTTGCGACCGAATCCGCCAATCGGGCCGCTCGCTTCGTCGGTGAGCATCGAGCGAATCTGCTTGAACATCCTCCACGCGGTTTTGTACGTCACGCCCGTCTCGCGCTGAATCTGCTTCGCGCTAATTCCGCATCGCGTCGAAGACATCAGGTACACAGCATAGAACCAAGTGGTGAGCGGAGTCGGGGACTTGTGAAAGATCGTGTCAGCGGTTGGGTGAACATGATGGCCGCAATGATCGCAGGAGTAAGACCGGCGGCTCTTGACGCGGTGATGTTTGGTCACGGCTTGGCACGCATCGCAAAAGATGCCATCCGGATACAGGCGGTTCTTGAGCCATTCCAGACAGGTGGCATCGTCTGGGAACTGTTTCTGAAATTCTTTCAGCGTGTACGGCAGCATGTTCGGCTTGCGGTTGTTGTGGGCCATTGGGCTACCTGCCTTGACTCCACAACCTTACACGAATGCGTACCTACTGTAAAGGGATAATTACCTTCGGGAATAAGGAGTTAGCGGAGTTTTCCTGGAGCGTTGCGGGCTTGAGTATGGTCGCGGAATTCGCGCACATGAGGCGATTTTGCGCGATCGGATTTCGCCGGGTAAGGGTCATTTGTCACAACGATTCCGACCAGAGCTGTGGAAAAGAGGGCAGGGCCAGCGGAGGGGATTCGGGAGTTCGCCGGTAGATGAGTGATATCCGGATTTTTCGCCAACGTGGTGATATCTAGCGGATGGAATCTCGCAACTGCAGCAGAGCTTTATCGCCCGCATCGAGGCGGATCAAACCGAACCGAGGGTATTCGAGGTCCAGTACAGCATAGACAGTAGCCGCAATGACGAGAGCATACAACACCATATGGAGCCAGCTTCGGCTCCTGCGCTTGGCCATGGCGTAGCCCGCGAGCAAGCCGCTCACGAGCGCCACGCTCATCAGAAGCCCGAAAATCAGGAGCGGCAAGTGCGTGTGCATTGCAATGCTGCGCGTCGTGGTAAGGTCCATCATCTCGTTCAGTGCGGGTAACAGGAGCCTAGCCGTACCGGGGTCGTTACGGCTCGCACTTACCGCCCGTGACCAGATCTCTTGCTGTATTTCCCCGGCATGTGCCAGTTCTTGGTCGGCGGCGTTTAGGTCGGGAAGCTTCTCGTACATGCGTAGCCGCGTATCCAGGTATTCGCGAAATAAGCGGCGCAGGGGCGGCTGCTCGTTGGCCGGAAGTTCGTCCAAGCGGAGGTAGGCGGTGCTGATCGTGTTGGCTTCCTGGACGATCAGTTGACGCTTGGTGTCCAGACGCGATGTTCCGCCAGCGAAGGAAAATCCCAGCAGCAGGCCGAGCAGGGCGAAAACTGCGGCTTCGATAACACCAATGCCCTCATGTGCCGAATCAGGATGTTTTTCAGCATTGTGGCGGCCTATCCGATACCCAATCTCCAGGCAGAGCACTATCCCCACGAACAATCCGATTGATACTACAATCGCCCAGTGTGCTGGATTCATAAGGTCTTCGGCGCGCCGCCAGTCTATCGCGAGTTGCCGCAAGCATGGCAGATTTATCATTATTGAAATCGTTGCGGAAACCATGCGATTTCACGCTTTGAGCCGCAAAGCGGATTTTGAGTTGTGATGGGGCGATTAGGCTCAAAACCTAGCTGAAGGTGATGGAGTTGGGCGGGAGCTTTAGCCGCCGTTAGGAACTCTTCAGTTTCTTTGACTTCTCCTCTACGCCGCGGGCGAGCTTTTCTTTGTGCGCGTGAAGCTTTTTCGCTACTCCCTCATCTGCGAGGCCGATCATCTGCGCTGCCAAAATTCCCGCGTTGGTTGCGCCTGGCTTGCCGATCGCCACCGTCGCCACAGGGATGCCGGCGGGCATCTGTACTGTGGACAGCAGCGAATCCATTCCGTTCAGCGACGTCGAAGGAATCGGCACGCCGATCACGGGGAGAATCGTGTGCGCTGCAATGACGCCAGCCAGATGCGCGGCTCCGCCGGCTCCGGCGATGATCACGCGAATCCCGCGCTCGGCGGCCTTGCGCGCGAAGTCAGCAGTGCGGTCGGGCGACCGATGCGCCGAAGTCACATCCATCTCGTAAGCGATCCCGAAGTCGTCGAGCGCCTTGCCTGCTTCGCGCATGATCTCCAGATCCGAATCACTCCCCATCACAATTGAAACCAGCGGCTTGCTCATTGAGCGTTTCTCCAATTATGTTTTGTCATCCTCGGCGAAGGTTTGGCTTCGACGAAGGAGAAGCAAACTGTAGTCGAAGGACCCCTATAAGCGCCACAAATCGCGTGCGGCGGGGTGCCCCGCCCTTCTAGTGTAGTGCGTCGGAAATAGCGATCGTTAACTATTGCGCCTCGATCCGCGGTATCGGGCTAGGAGGTCAAGGGCTTTAACCACAGAGGGCACGGAGGATCACAGGGGAAACCGGCGACTTATAAATGTCGATCTGCTTCACGCACTACACTAGCGTACTTTGCGAGCGGGTGGGAATTTTGACTTACTTGTTCAACGCCCGCCCGGCAATGTCCTTCCGATAATGCGCGCCCTCGAACGAAATCTTGCCGCAGGCCTCGTATGCCCGCGCAACAGCCGTCGACAAATTTGATGCCCGCGCCGTCACCCCCAGCACTCTGCCTCCGGCAGTGTAGTAAGCGCCGTCGCGCTTCGAAGTCCCTGCGTGAAACACCTTTACTCCCTCGACACCTGCAGCGTCGTCCAATCCATCAATCCTTTTTCCCATCTCGAAGGTTCCCGGATATCCTCCCGAGGCCATGACCACGCACACCGACGGATCCTGCGACCACTTGAAATCGCCTTCGCTCACGCGGCCTTCGATTGAAGCCTCGATCGCCTCGAGCAAATCACTCTCCAGCCGCATCAGGATCGGCTGCGTTTCCGGATCGCCGAAGCGGCAGTTGAATTCGAGCACCATGGGACCGCGCGCCGTCATCATCAGCCCGCAGTACAGCACGCCCTTGAATTCCGTGCCTTCCGCCTTCATTCCCGCGACCACCGGGCGCGCGATGTGATTCACCAGCCAATCGCGCATCCCAGCATCCACCAGTTCGCTGGTCGAGTATGCGCCCATGCCGCCCGTATTCGGCCCGGTGTCGCCGTCGCCCACGCGCTTATGATCCTGAGCTGCCACCAGCGGGGCCACGCGCTCGCCGTCGCTGAAGACGAGAAACGAAAGCTCGTCGCCTTTCAAACATTCTTCCAGCACGACGCGCGACCCGGCTCCGCCCAGCATCCTGCCGCTCAACATTTCCGCCGCCACGCTCGCCGCTTCTTCTTTCGTTTTGGCGATTACGACGCCCTTGCCCGCCGCCAGCCCGTCGGCCTTCACCACCACTGGAGCATGGAAATGTCCCAGAGCCGAGCGCACCTGCTCGATCGAATCGCAAATCGCAAACGGGGCTGTGGGGATGTGATGCCGCTGCAGAAATTCCTTGGCGAAACTCTTGCTCGATTCCAGCTGCGCCGCCGCCTGCGTGGGGCCGAACACCGGCCATCCGCGGCGGTTGAACTCGTCCACCACGCCCAGCGTCAGCGGCTGTTCCGGCCCGATCACGGTCAGGTCGGGCTCGAGGCGCATGGCCAGAGCCACAATCGAATCCAGGCTTTTCAAATCGACGGGAAGGCATTCGGCTTCGTCCGCGATTCCGCCGTTGCCCGGGGCGCAGTAAAGCGCCGAGATGCGCGGCGACTGACGCAGTTTCCATACGAGCGCGTGCTCGCGCCCGCCTCCACCTAGGATGAGTACTTTCATAATTGCAGAGCCCATCAGGTTAGGGGTTGAAGAGGAATGCTGTCAAACGGCGGTGTCGTTAGCACATGATATGTCCGGTCGAGTTAGCACGTGAGTTGTCCGCTTTGCGGGTGGCGAGGGTAGGAGACCATGCTGAGCATGGACTACTACCCGAGGGCCGCGATGGAGCGGGCGATGAAAGTACAGGAAGTAATTTTGCAGGCGATGGCGAAGAAGATCACGTGGTATCAGGCGGCGGAGATTATCGGCATCAGCGATCGGCATATGAGGCGCTGGCGAGAGCGGTACGAGGAAGGCGGTTTTCGGGGGCTGTTTGACCGGAGACGAGGCAAGGCTTCGCCGAAGCGGGTTGCGGTGGCGGTGGTGGAGCAAGTGTTACAGCTGTATCGGGAGAAGTATTTCGATCTGAACCTGTCACATTTTCACGAGAAGCTGGCCAGCGAGCACCAGATCGAACTCAGCTACAGTTGGGTGAAAGGGGTGCTGCAAGGAGCGGGCCTGGTGGGGCGGGGACGCAAGCGCGGAGTGCATCGCAAACGTCGGGAGCGGCGGCCGTTGCCGGGCATGCTGTTGCACATCGACGGCAGCCGGCATCAGTGGTTTCAGGACGAGCGCTGGTACGACCTGATCGTGATCTTGGACGATGCCACCAGCGAGATTTACTACGCGCAGCTGGTGGAAGAGGAATCGACCCTGACGGTAATGGCGGCTCTGCGCGAAGTGATCGAGCGCAAAGGCGTGTTCTGCGCCTTATACAGCGACCGCGGCAGCCACTTCTGGCTGACCCCGAAGGTGGGTGGCAAAGTCGATCCGCACCGCCTGACGCAGGTGGGACGGGCCTTGCGTGAGCTGGGCATCCGGATGATTCCGGCCTACTCGCCGCAAGCGCGGGGCCGCAGCGAGCGCAACTTCTCGACCTGGCAGGGACGGCTGCCGCAGGAGTTGCGGCTGCACCAGATCGCCAACCTGGAAGCCGCCAATGTATTTCTGCGCCAATCTTACATCGCGGAGTTCAACCGGCGTTTTCAGGTGCGGCCGGCGCAGCGGGGAAACGCCTTTCTGACCTGCCGCAGGCGGGATCTGGACTTGGTCTTTGCGCTGCAGTTCGAGCGCACGGTGAATCGCGACAACACGGTGAGCTTTCAGAATCTGTCGGTGCAAATGGAGCGGGTGGGCTGGCGTGCCACGCTGGCGGGCTGCCAGGTCAAAGTGCACCAGCATCTCGAGGGCACTCTGAGCATCACGCATGGGCCGCACCTGCTGGGACGCTACACCGCCGAAGGGGCGGCGCAGATCGCAACCAAATTGCCGGCGCCAAGGACTGTGGAAAAGACGCGAGGTGGAAAAGTCATAAACCCGACTTTCCCACCTCGCTTGGAAATCCCGCAAACTGCGCGGGATTCCCACTTTTCCACAGCCCCGACTGCTGCTGGTTAACTAGAAAACCGGACATCTCGTGTGCTAAGAAAACCGGACCTTTTAACTTGCTAAGAACAACGGCGGAGATGCCGGTCGCTCACGACGGGCGTGGTGCAGATCCGCTGCGGCGTGGCGTTTGGGTGGTAGGGATCCTTCGACTGCGGTTTTGCTTCGCTGTTCGCGAAGCAAAATCCTCGCTCAGGATGACAAAATTCAGGATGACAAACCCGGATCGACCGTCGGGCTGCCAGTCGAAGCCTTGTAACATCACTGTAACTAACTCCACGTAGCCTCGTCAGTTTACGGCACCGGTGGCTAGTTCAGTTGACGTTCGGACAGGGATGATATTAACTATGGTTAATACTAATCCATATAGGACAGTTAACCACGGAAGCGGGGACAGAGCTCATCACGAACGGAGGAAGAACTGGGCCGGGTTGTGACTCTCGTCACATCCGGCGGTGACAGGGGCTACGGAGTGCCTGGCGCGGCCCGCTTACTGTGAGAGCATGAAATTGAAATTGAAATTCATTTTCAATACGACGGGAACCCTGTCCCGCCTCACGCTCCCCGACCGGCGGCGCCGCGCGGGCGGCCGCTGTTGTCCGCTCGTGCTGGTGGTCCTGGCTGCCATTGCGCTTCCGGTGGCGGTTTGCGCCCAGCAGTCCACCGCAGGGCAGGTTCCTGCGGGTCCCTCCGCGACGGTCCCGGAGACTGGCGCGATCGATCCTCCTGCTGCCGACAACAGCACGGAAACGATGCTGCCGCATTTCAAATCCACGCGCTTCTGGCTTTCGGGACAGGCGAACTTCATCTTTCAGACGCATCCCGAGTTCCCCGCGCTTTACAGCGGCCCGCACAGCCTGAGCGATCGGTACGAAAAGGCCACGTCGCGCGTCCTCACGCTTTACACCGGCTTCCGTTTGAACAACTCGACTGAGTTTCTAGCGGACGTCGAAGAAGCCGGCGGCGACGCGCTGAGCCTAGGCTTCGGCCTCGCCGGGAACACCGATCTCGACATCGTTCGCAACCCGTCGCTCAGCAAAGCTCCCTATCTCAGCCGTGGACTAATTCACCACGTTTTTGCGCTCAGCAAAGACAAGGTCGAGAACGAGCGCAGTTTTCTTTCGCTGTTCGAGGAGTTACCCCGCCGCCGTCTGGAAGTGCGCGTCGGCAAATTCAGCATGCCGGATTTCATCGACATCAACTCCGTCGGCTCCGACACTCACCTGCAGTTCATCAACTGGACCGTTGACAACAACGGGGCCTGGGACTATGCGGCCGACACGCGCGGCTATACCGTGGGCGCCGTCGCCGACTTCGAAGACCGCAACTGGGGATTCCGCGTCGCCGAAGGCCTGATGCCTTCAGTGGCCAACGGCATCAATCTCGTGTGGAGGCCCTGGCAGGCCCATGCCGAGAATTTCGAGTACGAACTTCGACACGGGGTTATCCCCGGGAAATCCGGCGTGATCCGCGCTCTCGCCTATACCAACTACGCCAACATGGGTATCTACCGCGAGCAGGTCATCAAAGCTGCCGCGGCTGGCACGACGCCAGACATCACCAACCACCCGTGGAACATCACGCGAAAGTACGGGTTCGGGATCAACATTGAGCAAAACCTGACCCATTTCCTGACCGCCTTTGCACGTACCGGATGGGACAACGGCAAGACTGAATCTTTCGCTTACACCGAAGTTGACCTGACCGTTGCCGCGGGCGTGGGCGCCAACGGCTCATGGTGGCATCGCAAGCAGGATCGAGCCGGCGTCGCAGTCGTCACGAACGGCATCAAGAAGGATCACCAGAACTATCTCGCCGCCGGAGGTCTCGGCTTCCTGTTGGGCGACGGCCACCTGAACTACGGCCGGGAAAACATCGTCGAGTCCTACTACACCCTGCACTTGTGGCGCGGAATCTATGTTGCTCCTGGCGTCCAGCACATCAACGATCCCGGCTACAATCGCGACCGCGGAGCTGTGCTGGTGCCGTCGTTCCGGCTGCATACAGAGTTCTGAGGTTGTGGTTTCTTGGAACAACTCGCTGCATATAGGGGCGGGAGATTTCTCACTTCGCCTGAAATGCGGCTCCGTTCGAAATGACGCCGTGGCAAATGACGCCATCCCGGATGATGGTGTCCTGAAAATTACTTGACCATGCCCCCGCTGAACTCCTGGATCACGCTGTAGCATTCGCAGGCTGAATTCTCGAGCTTTTTCCGGTTTAATACCTTCACCGAACCATGGGAGTATTCGATGATTCTTTTTCTCTGCAGCGCGGCGGCGGCGAGGCTGACGCTGGGACGATCTGTGCCCAGCATCGTCGCGAGAAAATCGTGGGTGATGCGCAGCAGGCCCGATCCGACGCGGTCCTGCGTCAGCAAGAGCCAGCGGGCCAGCCGCTGCTCCAGATCGTGCAAGCGGTTGCATCCCGCAGTTTGCGCCACCTGCAGTCCGTGAACGGCTGCATAGCGGTCTAGCGCCATCCGCAGTTCCGGAAATTCTTTCAGTGCGGTATCCAGCGCGTCTGTGGTCAATCGGAAACCGTCTCCCCCAATCTGCATCATCACCTGATGCGGACTGCTGCGCAATCCGGCCAGCGCCGGTATCGGCGTAAATCCTTCGTTCCCTACCACGCCCACTTCAACGCTCTCCCCGCCTTGACTTCGAAACACCACAGAAGCCATGCCCGAATTTAAGAAATAGATGAAGTCCAGTCTCTGTTTTGGTTCTTGCAAGACCGTGTACTGTGGCAGATCCAGGTACCGCAGGTACTGCCGGATCGCCGCGAACTCCTCATCAGAGATCGCCAGTAAAATCGTGTTCGCCACCGCCTTCCCTTCGAAATTGCTGCGTTCGCCGCGATGCAGCGGTCGCGGTTCAGGCTCAGGTACCACTATTTTCTTGGATTTGATCAAAATACCTCCGGGCATTGCCAATCTAATCTAAGCTTCTCCTTTCCTCAGATGCCATTTCTCTCGGCTTGCGCCGTGCGAGTGCTGGAGTAACTCAACCTGCAAAATGCCTTACCATGCCTACAGCTTTTCCCTTATTTCTTCTTCCGGTTTGGCATGCGTTAATTTGTAGGGAAAACTACAATCGCGAGAAGAAGCAATCAGCAGGGCGCGGTTAGTCAAGTGTCGGATCCATTTCATGCCGGCTCGTATTCTCATCGCTGACGACAATCCGACAGTCCGCACCGCGCTTCGACAGTTGCTCCAGGGTCTCGATCACCCAGAGATCATCGAAGCAAAAGACGGCAAGGAGGCGATCGACCTGGCGGTCGAGCAGCGTCCCGACGCCGTCATACTCGATCTCGCCATGCCCGTCATGGACGGCCTTACCTCCGCGCGGGAAATGTCCAAACTCCTTCCAGACCTGCCCATCGTTATGTGCACTATGCATTGGTCGCCGCAACTCGAAATCGAAGTGAAAAAGCACGGAGTGCGGACGGTTGTGCCCAAGTCGAATGCCAGCCTCCTTCTTTCGGTGATCCAACAATTTCTGCCGGCCCCTCCCCCTGACATTCCGGCTGTTTCTTCGGACTCTTCGTCCTCCGAATCCAGCCCCGTCAGCCTGCCTCCCAATCCCACGCTTCCGCCAGTGGGAGCCGGTTCTTCTGAAAATTCTTCGCCCGCTGATCCCGAACCGAAAC
Source organism: uncultured Acidobacteriota bacterium (assembly GCA_963763795.1). Lineage (GTDB taxonomy): Bacteria > Acidobacteriota > Terriglobia > Terriglobales > Acidobacteriaceae > Sulfotelmatobacter. The sequence goes on from CAVXPP010000003.1 coordinate 108,768, forward strand.
GCTCCCGCCGCGCCAGCTAATCGTCCGTAGATAATTCACAATTCGAAATGTAGGGTCGCGCCAGGTCGCGCCTTTTTTTCGGGCGCGTCATCCAACAACCCTGACTTGAAATAGTTAACTATGGTTTATATTCTGCTATATACTTACGCTAACTAGTTCGTGGGCTCCGTTCGTTGTTCCGATGACCGACTCTGCCACCACTCCGAAGCTGCGCCCGCAACCTGCCAACATCCCCAGTCCTACGGTCACGGTTCCCGCTGATGTCGTCATTACCCACGAAGACATCGACCGCGCGCATGACCGCGAACGGGTGTGGGAAACTCGCGCCCAGCGCGGCCTCTGGTCGCGCACCCGCCTGCTCTGGCTACTGATCGGTCCGGGCATTCTCGTCATGCTAGGGGAAAACGATGGGCCCAGCATGCTCTCCTACGCCGCTACCGGAGCCCGCTTCGGCATCGGCTTCTTCCTTCCCTTCGTCGTTCTGACTTTCCTGATGGCCTGTGTGGTGCAGGAGATGACCGTCCGTCTCGGCGCCGCGACGCACCGCGGCCATGCCGAACTCATCTTCGACCGCTTCGGTCCATTCTGGGGATGGTTCTCGATGGTCGACCTGATGGTCGGGAACTTTCTGACGCTGGTCACGGAATTTATCGCCATCCGCGCCGGCCTGGGATTTTTCGGCGTTCCGCCTTTCATCTCCGTTCTCGCCGCATGGTTGGTGCTCTTTGCGGCCTTGATGGCGCACCGTTACTGGACCTGGGAACGCGTAACGCTCGTCGCCGCCATGTTCAATCTGATTTTTATTCCGGTGGCGTTGATGAGCCATCCGCATTGGCACGCCATCGGCAGCGCATTCCTTACGTGGAAACCGCTTCCCGGCGGGCTGACGCAAGAGACGGTGCTCATCCTGCTCGCCGACATCGGCGCCACGGTCACGCCCTGGATGCTTTTCTTTCAGCAAAGCGCCATCGCCGACAAGGGCCTGACCACCGACGACATTCGCTTCGGACGCACCGACACCGTGGTGGGCGGGGCGCTGGCCGCGTTGGCGGCGCTCGCCACCATCGTCGCCACCGCGCCTCTGTTCGCGCATGGCATGAGCGCCGGCAACTTCGAAGCGGCGGAGTTTGCCCAGGCCTTGCGTCCGTTTGTGGGGCAGTGGGGATCGGCGCTGTTCGCGCTGGGCATGTTTGAAGCGGGCATGGTGGCGGCGGTTACCATCTCGACTTCGTCTGCGTATGCCTTCGGAGAGGTGGCGCATCGCCCGCACAGCCTGAATCTGCCGTTCCAGCAGGGAAAATCTTTCTATCTCGTGCTGATTCTCGAAGCGGCCGCAGCCGCTGCCCTCGTTCTCATCCCGGGCATTCCGCTGGTGTACATCGTGCTGGTGGTGAATGTGATTGCGGTTCTGGCCATGCCTCCGGCGCTGTTGTTTCTCTACATGCTGGTCAACGACCGCGAAATCATGGGGGATCTGGTCAGCCCGCTTTGGGCGAACGTTCTCGCGCTAGGAGTCGTGATCGTGCTCATCGGGGCTGGATTGTTATTCGGCGTCAGCGTAGTGGCGCCGCACGCGTTGGCCCTGATTGGAGGCCCGTAGATGGTGATATCGACGTGCAGTCAGCGGCTAAAGCCGCATTTAGTTTGCCGCGTTTACGGCATCGCTGAAGCCACGCCTTTCCCCAGACGCGTGGTGCCCCATGTCTCGCAAAAGCGGCGAGGCATGGGGCACCCCACTCGTGGATCCGCAAACTCTAAAGCGATGCCCTGATACGAATCGTTGGTTTCTTGGTCTCAACCGGCAACCGGGACGTTTACATCTGGCCTGCACTATCCGAGGGGAGGCATAAATGGAATCTCGACTCGATCCCGACGAATCCTCGAGCGCAGATCTCGCTGTCGTCGCTTCGCTGGAGCCGGATCAGCTGATTTCCGCCAAAGAGAAGCATCACTGCCCGCGCCGCCAACTGACCCAAAGCGAAATGTTTCTGTTTTGGGTACTCCGGCTCTATCTCGTGTTCATGTTCGGCGTTGTGATCTACCAGATCTGGACGGGCGCCCGCTAAGTAGGCCAGCGTCAATGGGCAGGATTAGTAATGGGAGGGAAGATGGGTGTTCTTGCGGTCTTTCTTGATCATCCTCTTCTGCGCTTTCTTTTGCGCCTTCATGTATTTTTTCTGCGCCTTCTGCTGCCTCTTGTTGGTCTTGCGCGATGCGCGGGCGTCGGACTTGGCGCTGGGCGACGCCAACGCGACGTTTGGCAGCAGGAAGCTGAGACTCAGAAGAGCGAGAACAAGGATCGCGCCAATTCGCTTCATAGATTTCTGTGGAATCTTAGTGATTCTACAATATGCTGGAATTCGTTTTTCCATTACGGAAGTAAGCTGCCAGCCGCCGCCTTCGGAAGAACGCATTCGGCAATCAAAATTGCATCCCACGTTCACTAGCCGCAGCCCCTTACGCAATTCCCCCTGAACGCATTACACTAGTGAGTTGCGATCCGCGCAGTCCTGCGCCGCCTGTGCGTGGATTTACCCTTCCTAAGGATGGTCATCATGTCTGTGAATAGTTTCAACAGCCGCTCTACTCTTAAAGTTGGCAGCAAAGAATACGAAATTTATCGCCTCGATGCGCTCGACAAAGTCGCAATCTCGACGAAGCATCTTCCTTTCTCGCTCCGCATTTTGCTGGAAAACCTTCTGCGTACGGAAGATGGACGCAACGTGACCAAGGAAGAAGTGCGCGCCCTTGCCAAGTGGAACAGCAAATCCAGGCCCGACAAGGAAATCGCCTTCACCCCCAGCCGCGTCCTGCTGCAGGATTTCACCGGAGTGCCGTGCGTGGTCGATCTGGCCGCCATGCGCGACGCTATGAAGCATCTGGGCGGCGATCCGGGGCTGATCAATCCCTTGCAGCCGGTGGAACTCGTGATCGACCACTCGGTACAGGTAGACGAATTTGGAACCGCGAACGCTCTCGATATGAACGCGCTGCTCGAATTTCAGCGCAACAAAGAGCGCTACTCGTTCCTCCGCTGGGGACAAACCGGATTCCGCAACCTTGCCATCGTTCCCCCTGACACCGGCATCGTTCACCAGGTCAATCTTGAATACCTTGCGCGCGTGGTTTTCGTCCACGAATCTCGCGGCAAGCGCGTCGCTTACCCTGACACCCTGGTGGGCACCGACAGTCACACGACCATGATTAACGGTCTGGGAGTTTTGGGATGGGGAGTGGGAGGGATTGAGGCCGAGGCGGCGATGTTGGGGCAGCCGGTCTCGATGCTGATTCCGCTGGTGGTGGGAGTGAAGTTGACCGGACGGCTGCGCGAAGGCGCGACGGCTACCGACTTCGTACTCACCGTTACCGAAATGCTGCGGAAGCATGGAGTGGTGGGAAAATTTGTCGAATATTTTGGGCCGGGCCTGCGCGATTTGCCGCTGGCGGATCGCGCGACCATCGCGAACATGTCGCCGGAGTATGGAGCGACATGCGGAATTTTTCCGATCGACAAAGAAACGTTGAAATATCTGGAGCTGACCGGACGGAGTAAGGAGCAGATTGCCCTGGTCGAGGCGTACAGCCGGGAGCAGGGGCTGTTTCATGACGACAAAACCGCAGAAGCCGAGTACTCGGAATTACTGTCGCTCGATCTGGCAACGGTTGAGCCGTCGCTGGCGGGGCCGAAGCGGCCGCAGGATCGGGTGGTGCTGTCGCAGGCGGCAGAATCGTTTCATACGGCGCTGCCCTCGCTGATCAAGCCGAAGGCTGCGGCACAAACTGCCGCGCCTGCCGCGGCGAACAAGACGACAACGAAGGAACGCTGGGAGCAGGAAGGTGGAAGTCCGGCGGCGATTGGCGTTGAGGATCCGAAGGTGCATGAGCATGTTCCGGCTTCGGTGAAGGACGCGCTCAAGCACGGCAGCGTGGTGATTGCGGCGATCACGTCGTGCACCAACACTTCGAATCCTTCGGTATTGATTGGAGCGGGACTGCTGGCGAAGAAAGCGGTGGAAAAAGGTTTGAGCGTGCCGCCGTGGGTGAAGACGTCGCTGGCTCCGGGATCGAAAGTGGTGCGCGATTATCTGGAAAAGGCCGGGTTGATGCCGTATCTGGAGAAGTTGAAATTCCATCTTGTAGGTTACGGCTGCACGACGTGCATCGGGAATTCCGGACCGCTGCCCGACGAAGTCTCGAAAGCGATTGACGAGAAAGAATTGGTAGTGGCGTCGGTGTTGTCAGGGAACCGGAACTTTGAAGGGCGGATCAATTCGGAAGTGCGCGCGAATTATCTGATGTCGCCGCCGCTGGTGGTGGCATTCGCGCTGGCGGGACGGATCGATATCGATCTGAGAAAAGATCCGGTCGGCAAGGGGAAGGATGGGGCTCCGGTATATCTGGCGGATTTGTGGCCGGCGTCGCGCGAAATCGACGAGGCGATGCAGCAGTCGATTTCGTCGGAGATGTTTTCGACGTCGTACGCCGAAGTGTTTCAGGGAGATGAGCGCTGGCGCGGGCTGTCGGTGCCGAAAGGCGAGACCTACGCGTGGGAGAAGGATTCGACGTATATCCGGCGGGCTCCGTATTTCGATGAGATGAACGTGAAGCCGTCGCCGATCGAGGAGATCAAGAAGGCGCGAGTGCTGGCAGTTCTTGGCGACAGCGTCACCACCGACCACATTTCTCCGGCGGGATCGATTAAGAAAGACAGTCCAGCGGGAAAGTATCTGCAAGCGCACGGGGTGAAGCCGGCGGACTTCAACTCATATGGATCGCGGCGCGGCAATCACGAAGTGATGGTGCGGGGAACGTTCGCGAACGTGCGGTTGCGGAATAAGCTGGTGGCGACCGAGGGCGGATTCACACGATATCTGCCGACGGGCGCGGAGATGTCGATTTTCGAAGCGTCGGAAAAATATCGCGCCGACGGTACGCCGCTGGTGATTCTGGCGGGAAAAGAATACGGCTCAGGGTCGTCGCGCGATTGGGCGGCGAAAGGGCCGGCGCTGCTGGGCGTGCGGGCGGTAATCGCGGAGAGTTACGAACGAATCCATCGCTCGAATCTGGTGGGCATGGGCATTCTGCCGCTGCAGTTTCCCGCGAGACAGAATGCGGAATCGCTGAAGCTGACGGGCGAGGAAGTGTTCGAGATCGGCGGAATTCGCGACGTGGTGGAACATTTTGCGGCGGGGCAGACGGTGAAGGTCAAGGCTGCGGCGAAGGGCAAGGATCCGGTGGAGTTTGAGGCGCTAGTGCGTATTGATACGCCGCAGGAAGCGCTGTATTACGCCAATGGCGGGATCTTGCAGTATGTGTTGCGGCAGTTGTTGGCGACGAAACCGCAGGCGGTGGGAGTGTAGCTGGAACCTCCCCCATCAGAACCTCGCAGTGAAGGTCAAAATCCCCGCCCCTTCGACTTCGCTCAGGGCAGGCTCTGTCTCTCCAAAATACGGAGAGAAGGACGGGGCACCCTCGAGAACTCTGGAGCGTTCGACCTCTGCTCTTGCGCTGGACAGCCGAGGGCGGCTGTCCCCACAAAAATCAAGAACAACATCAAAACCAAAGACAAATTCAAAGGCAGCGGACAGGAGTGTCCGCTCCACATTTTTTTCTATCCACATTTTTTTCTAGATGTGAATCCAGTTGGACAGGATCAGCGTCAGGGTTGCGGTGCCGACGATGATCCAGAGGGTGATGCCCTGGAGTAGAGGACGGACTCCTACCTTCCGGAGCGTTTCCTTGTTGAGTCCGGTGCCGATGAGAAACAGAGTAACCGTGAGGCCGATTCTGCCGAGGCGGCTGAGCGCCGTGAAGGCCGGATTGAAGACCGGGAGCACAGTGTTGAGAACCGCAGCAACGCAGAAAAACAGGATGAACCACGGCCACTGAATGCGGGCTTTGCTTTTGAGCGTTAACGCGGTCACGATCGACAAGGGAACGATCCAGAGAGCGCGAGCCAGTTTGACAGTTGTGCCCACGGCGAGCGCGATGGGACCGTACTTGGCCGTGGCGCCTACTACGGAACTGGTGTCGTGAATGGCTAGTGCGGACCAGAGTCCGAACTGCGATTGCGTCATGTGCAGCGCGAAGCCGACGACCGGGAAAAGAAAGAGCGCGACAGAATTGAGAATGAAGACTGCGCCGAGCGAAACGGCCATTTCTTCTTCGCTGGCCTCGGCGATGGGACCGACGGCGGCGATGGCGCTGCCGCCGCAAATGGCGGTTCCGGCGGCGATCAGGAATGAGGATTTGTTGCTGACATGGATGAGATATCCGAGGCCGAGTCCGAGCGACATGACGGTGGTGATGCTGACCGCGGTGTAGAGAAAGCCGGAGCGTCCAGCGTGAACGACTTCGTGGAGATTCATGCCGAAGCCGAGTCCGACGACGGAGGCTTGCAGCAGGAATTTCGCCAGGCTCTTGCTCTCGACGTGAAACGGATGGGTGAGGGTGAGACCGTAGACGAGGCCTGCGAGAAGAGCGAAGGGCGGCGAGATGAGACCGCTGGCGGCGAGAATGATCCCCAGGAAGAAGAGGCGCTTATCCATCTCTAGAGTTTGAGGTCGGGCGGGGAGTGGCGTCCAAGCAGCAATTTCAATTGGCGATAAGCGGGACTTATCGGGCGCGATCGCTTGAGGGGCGCGGCTTTCGGGCGCTCGACAGTAAACGACCGCGAGCCAGGGCGAAAATGCGGAAGGCCTCGGATGGACCCTGCAATTCAGGGCCGGTGCGGGTCACGAGAGAAAAATGGCGGGCGATTTGTAGTCCGCGGACTTGCGCGATCTTGAGGGCGCCGAGCTCCAACTCTTTGGAAATCGCCCAGCGCGAAACGAAGCCGATGCCGAGTCCAGCTTCCACGGCGGACTTGATGGCTTCGGTGGAATCGAGATTCATCACCCGCTTGAAGGTCTTGAGCTTGTAGCCTGCCTTCTCTAGCGCGGCCTCGACGACGTGGCGGGAACCGGAACCCTGCTCGCGCATGAGCAGACTGCAGGCCAGAAGTTGCTGGGATGAAAAGTGCGAGGACTCGGAATCAGGGGGCGTGATGAAGACGAGTTCATCCCGCATAAAAGGTTCGGTGTGAACCCCGCGCCGGCGAGCCGGGCCTTCGATGAGTCCTATGGAAATCTGGCCGTCGAGGAGTAGATCCACGACCTGTTCCGTATTGCCGCTGTGAACGGAGAGTTGTATGCGAGGGTGCTCTTTGAGAAAAGCTCCGATCAGGCGGGGCAGGACGTACTGGGCAATAGTGGTGGAAACGCCGAGAGAAAGGTCGCCGGAGAAGGTTCCGTTTTCGGAAGCAACTTCCTGCTCGGCGGCGGAGGCGAGGGCGGCGATTTTATTGGCGTAGCGCAGAAGGACTGTTCCGTGGGATGTGAGACTGATGCGGTTGGCCGAGCGATCGAAAAGGCGCACACCCAGATCGTTCTCCAGCGCTTTGATCTGGAGCGTGACGGCAGGTTGGGTGAGAAAAAGATGCTCGGCGGCTTTACGAAAACTGAGTTGTTCGGCGACCGCGCGGAAAACCTTCAGGCGGAAATTCTCCAGTTGGGCCACGGTGAAGATTATCTATGAGAGAGGAGATTTGTGCCGATCCTTGTTCGGGCTGGCTGGGGGTGAGAGCCAGACTCTTTCTGAGGCGGCGGGGCCCAGGGACACGGTGCCGGCGGGAGTCGAGAGGGTGAGGGTCTGATCGTAGTTGCGTTCCAGGACGCGCAAGCGGGCTCCGGGACGGATGCCGCGATGCTCGAGAAATTCCAGAAGGCCGCGATCGCGCTCATAGATGCCGCTGACGGCGTAGGTGTTTTCGAGTTCGGCGTCGGCCAGCAGGACGAGTCCGCGGCGGCGACGGCTGGCGGAGCTTTCCATTTCGCTGAGATTGCCGTGCGGGCAAGCGCCGGCGTCGCCTAATTTCGCGAGGAGCTTGGCTTCAAAATCGGGAGAGACGGCGTGCTCGAGGCGCTCGGCTTCATCGTGAACTTTCCACCACTCCATGCCGAACATTTCCGACAGCATGCGCTCGATCAGATGATGACGGAGCATCAGCTTGCGGGCGATCTTGCGGCCTTCGTTGGTGAGGCGAACTTCGCCGCTGCTCTCGACACGGACGAGGCCATCTTTTTTAAGGCGGCGGAGGGCCATGGTGACGGCGGGCGGCGAGACTTTCAGCAAGTGGGCGAGACGGGCGGAGATGACGGTTTCGCCTTCGGTCTCGGCTTCGAGGATGGACTTGAGGTAATCCTCCTTGGAGACGGTGATCATTATTGGGGATTATACGACGGGGAGTTAATTATGGTTAATGCTGAAGGTTCGGTTAGAGGGGGCTTTCACCACAGGGGGCACAGAGGGACACAGGGAATTCTTTAAAAGCAAAAAGGACAGCCCGGAGCCCCCGAGACTGTCCCTCACACCCTCCCGGTTAGAAGGGCAAGCAGATGACCCTAGAGTACTGTTGGGATGTTGCAAAGGGATTGCAGAAGAATGAATATCTGATGAATTCGTAGAAGCGGGCGCTGCTATAGTATTCGCTTACAGCCGCCAGCGGTGATTGACATCTGTTTTCTCCGAGCCGAGAGGATTTGATGCCTACCAGTACAATGCGCAAAACCGAACAATCGAAACGCCTGCAGAAGCGGGCGGAGAGCATGATTCCGGGCGGGGTGAACTCGCCGGTGCGCGGGTTCCGCTCGGTGGGAGGAGATCCGCCATTTATTGTGCGCGGCAAGGGATCGCACATATGGGACGCGGACGAGAATGAATACATCGACTACATCGGATCGTGGGGGCCGCTGATCCTTGGGCACGCGGAGCCTAATGTGCTGGACGCGATCGTAGGGGCGGCGTGTAACGGGACGAGCTTTGGGGCTTCGACGCCGGCGGAGGCGGATCTGGCGGAGTTGGTGCTGGGCGCGTTTCCGCACATGGAGAGAGTGCGCTTCGTCAGTTCGGGGACGGAAGCGACCATGTCGGCGATCCGGCTGGCACGGGCTTATACGAAACGAAAATATATTGTGAAGTTTGAAGGGTGCTATCACGGGCACGCGGACGCGCTGCTGGTGAAAGCGGGATCGGGAGTGGCGACGCTGGGAATCCCCGGATCGGCGGGTGTTCCAGAGGAGTTCATACAGTTCACGATCGCGCTGCCGTTTAACAACTTGTCGGCGGTAGAACACGCGTTTCAAAAGTTCAAGCATCAGATTGCGTGCGTGATCGTCGAGCCGGTGGTGGGAAACATGGGATGTGTGCCGGCGGCGGACGATTATCTGGTGGGGCTGCGGATGATCACGGAGCGGGAACGCGCGGTGCTGATTTTTGATGAAGTGATGACTGGGTTCCGCGTGGCATTTGGCGGAGCGCAGGAGCTGTACAACATCAAGCCGGACCTGACGACGATGGGGAAGATTATTGGCGGCGGGTTGCCGGTGGGCGCGTACGGCGGCCCAAAGGAAATCATGGATCTGGTGGCGCCGCTGGGGCCGATGTACCAGGCGGGAACGCTGTCAGGAAATCCGCTGGCGATGGCGGCGGGCTGCGCGATGTTGAAACAGTTGGGGGAACGGAAGGGCGAAATTTATCCGCGGCTGGAAAAGTTGAGCGGCGAGTTGGTTGCGGGAGTGGCCGCGGCGGCGAAAGAGGCGGGAGTTGCGCTTTGCCAAAACCGGGTGGGATCGATGTTTACCTGGTTCTTCCAGGCGGGTCCGGTGACGGATTGGGATACGGCGTCGAAGTCGGATACGGAGGCGTTTGGGAAATTTTTCCGCAGCATGCTCGACCAAGGTGTGTATTTGCCGCCGTCGCAGTATGAGGCGGCGTTTCTGGGTGCGACGCACTCTGACGAGGATGTGCAGCGGACGGTGGCGGCGGCGAAGCAGGCGTTCGCGGGGATGCGAGGGTAGGGCGGATCCTGGGGGTAGGGCCGGTCTTGGGGTAGGGATTCCTCCTTGTTCGCTTCGCTCGCGCGTCGGAATGACAAATCTTATTTGTGCGACGGAAGCAGAGACCAGATCTCGGGGTCTTCGGTTCCCAAGACCCACGAACAAAATCCCTGCAGGCCGCGGTCGCGGACTAGGTTGAGTCGTTCCTGAAATCCACGCTTGTCGGTGTAGAAGACCCACTCGCGATAATCATCCCGGTAGAAATAGAACCAGGCAACGCGATCGGTGGAATCCCACTCGATGTGCGGATGATAGGCGGCGACGTAGCCGTCAATCTGCTGCTGCCCGATGTATTCGGCGGTTGGATTGGGCTTTTCGTCTTTACCGGGATCGCCGGCGAACCAGTGATAGCCATAGAGAGGAATGCCCAAGGACAATTTTTCCTTGGGGACGAATTGCAGGGCGTAGTCGAGATTCTGCATGGTCCAGGGATATCCAGCGACGGGGCCGGGCATAGTCCAGCGCGTGTTCTGGTCGTAGGTCATGAGGCAGATGAGGTCGGCGGATTGCGCGAGAGCTTTCAAATCGTAGCCGCCACGCCAGTTCGCGTAGAGCCAGTGCGAATAATTGCTCTTGCCGGCGAAGCCGGGAGCATTGGGCACGGTGGCGATAGTGAGTTGCAGATTCTCTTTGTGAAGAGCGGCGGCGGTGTCGGCGACCAGGCTGGAGAGCAGATCGCGATCGATCCAGTCAACATTCTCGAAATCGATCTGGAAGCCACTGTAGCCGTACCGCTTGCACTCGCTGAGCAGCGCGGCGATGAACGCGGTTCGCGCGGGCGGGGTGGTGAACAGCTTGTGCAACTCGGACTGGGCCATCAGGGCGACGATGGGCATCATGGGGACGTGGTGGGAGGAAGCGGTTTTCAGGACATCAGGATTCGGGCCTCCCCAGACCAAGCCATTGCCATCGGCGTCGTACCAGGCGGGCACGAGGATGTCGACTTTGTCGGCGTGGTCGATGAATGATTTCACCGAATCCGGCCTGTCGGTCATGTAGAAGAGGGATTTGGGTTGGGCGGCGGCGAAGATGGCGGTGGAGAAAACGAATAGGAGAAGGGCACGGCTCATAGGAAGACTCCTCAGTGCGAAATCCCGCTTTGCAGACCAGCGGCTTCCATCATCCGCGGGATGGTTACAAACTCGTAGGCTTCTGATTTGTAGCGGGTGATCAAGTGATCGGTGGCAAGAACGGTTTGGGATCGGTCGGCGCCCATCTGCTTGTTATCTCCGTCGTGGAGGAGGATGACGTCGCCGCCGTGGATTTGACTAGCAACCTTCTTCTCGATCACCGCCGCGGGAGGGGCGTTCCAGTCGTAGCCGGTGACATTCCACATCGCCGGCTCGAGGCCGAGTTCGCGGGCGATGCGCAGGGTGGCGGGGCGGCGTCCGCCAAAGGGCGGGCGAAAAAGATTGGAAGGCTGGCCGATGGCGTCTTCGAGGGCGGCGCGGCAGGCGGCGAGTTCCTTGCGCGTTTCATCTGCGCTTTTGAAGATCAAGAGAGAGTGCGTGAAAGTGTGATTGCCGACGATGTGGCCGGCGCGGACGATTTCGCGGACCAGGTCGGGACGCTGGCGGACGTAGCGTCCGATGAGAAAAAAAGTGGCGTGCACATCATGTCGGGCCAGAGTTTCCAGCAGGCGCAGGGTGTGAGGATCGTTGGGGCCGTCGTCGTAAGTGAGAGCGAGTTGCTTGATGCCGCGGGCGAGGCCAGTAAAAGTGCGGCCGTACCACTGGCCGGTGGGAGTCATGGACTGGTATCCGGCGGCAACGGCCGCAGCGATGGTAGCCGTTCCAGCGAGCACGCTTCCGAGCATGGAGCGATTGTAATGGATTGAGTCATTGGGAAATTTAGCAATTGGGAAATTTGGTAATTGGGAAATTGAAAAGCTTCCGGGTGCGCTGTTTTCAATCACACAATTACCAAATTTCCCAATCACCCAATCGCGCTGTTAACTCTTCACGCAATTGCCACTCGGGGCTATCCGAGATATCCTGCCAATTCCGAGTACAACGTTACTAGTCCATGGCCAATCTTTTCGAACTGCCCCGGTACATCGCGGTGGAAGGTCCCATACGAGTCGGCAAGAGCACGCTGGCGCGGATCCTGGCGGAGCGACTGAACGCGCAGCGGGTGATGGAGCCGGAGGGGAATCCGTTTCTGGCGCCGTTTTATGATGGCGAGCGGGGAGCGGCGTTCCAGGCGCAGTTTGCATTTCTGGTTAGGCGGTTCGAGCAGCTGCAGGCCCTCGATATGGGGGCGCGGTCGCAGCGCACGGTGGTGGCGGATTTTATCATTGAAAAAGACAAACTGTTTGCCTGCCTGAATCTGACCGACCAGGAACTCGATACCTACAATCGTTACTACAATCATTTTCGGGAACAGTTGCCGACGCCGGATCTGGTGATTTATCTGCAGGCCACGCCCGAGGTGCTGAAGAAGCGGCTCAAAAAGAAGAATGCTCCGGGAGAGCGGGCGGTGAGCGATGAGTACATGGAGGAAGTGATCAAGGCATATGAACACTTTTTCTTTCACTACACGTCGTCGGATTTGCTGATCGTGAATACGTCGGATATTGATTTTGTCGATCGCAATGAAGATCTGCAGGAGTTGTTGCGCAAGGTGACGGAGCCGGTCAAGGGGACGCAATACTTTTTGCCGCTGGGCGGGCAGGACGCGGTGGGCGCGTAGCGGCGTCTTCGTTCGTTCGTGGTCCCGTCCCTACGGACTGGGGGCCTTCCACTTACCCTTTTCCCGCCAGTTACGTGGCGGGCTAATGAATGGCGCCGCTTCGCGGCTGGACAGCCGAGGGCGGCTGTCCCCACAAAAATCTCTTCCTCCTTTTTGGCGGCGATACTACGCCGCTTCGCGACCGCGTTCAGGCGCCGCCTACGGAGGATTTCGATGGTTGGCTTTTGGCGGACAAGAGTGTCCGCCCCACATAATGCTGCTCGCTTGCGCTCGCCCCGCAGGACGCAGGGCTATTTTTCGTGACGCGGGAGTGGGTACACTGACAGCACTTTCCCCAACTTTGTGAACTCCGGGTCGGCGGTGACCAGCCATGCGCCGCGCTCTATCGCGAGTTCGGCGGCAAAGGAATCGGCGTAGCCCAGGTCGTGTTTCTGCTTGAGGACGGCGGCGCGGGTGGCGCGGTCGAGATCCACGGCGATGACAGCAATGGGGAGGCGGCGCAGGGCCATCTCCGCTTCTCGCGCTTTCGACTCTCCATAACGGCGCCATTCCGTGTAGAAGACTTCGCCCCAGTTGATGGCCGACATCCACACCGGAGCATCGGAATGAGAAGCCCCCGTGAGTATCTTCCGTACTTTTTCTGCTGCAGGCTGACGGCCCTCGAAGATGGCGATCAGAGCATTGGCATCGAGCACGTAGCGGCGGGTAGCGGCCACCTACTTCTCTTCCCGCTCGCGCCGGCGTTGCCATTCGCGCTCCGCGAGAGATTCCTCAAAGGCTGAAGGTTCACCGGGGCGAGGCTTCAGGAATCCCTGAATCTCGTCCAAAACACGCTCGATAGGAGTGAGGACGATCCTACCATTCTCTTCGCTGCATACGGCTCGAACGCCCTTCTTCAATCCCAGACGTCCTCGAAGCTCGGCGGGTATCACAACCTGTCCTTTTGAACTAATCACCACTGAGTAAGTCATCTCAACTACCATCTTACCATAACTTTATGTAAGCCAATACGAAGAGCGTATGACGCCTGGTTAGCGGACAGATACAGAGAGAGATCGCATGGCTGGCCGGCGGTTTCTTATCGATTGGAAGCAGTCTGAAAATAAAGGGCATAACAGATGTGGCCGTCCCTGTGGTTTCGGGCTACAATAGCGCGCAGCGTCATCCAAAGGCTGTAGGACGCCACGATGCGTGCACAGGCTCTATCCGCTACGGCGGAGGGGCACTGGAGGACATCATGAGTATCACCCCGATTGGCGGACGTCTGTTTGACGGCTCCGGCCAGAAGGTCACGACCGCAACTCTGCGGGAACGGAAACTCCGTCACGATCCCATCACCTGCTTAACCGCGTATGACTATGCCGCCGCGCGCCTGGTGGACGAGGCGGGCATCGACATGGTGCTGGTGGGGGACTCGCTGGCGCAAACCATGCTGGGCTACGAGAACACGCTCTCGGTCACGGTGGACGAGATGCTGCACCACGTGAAGGCGGTGCGGCGCGGGGTGAAGAATGCGCTGCTGATTGCCGACATGCCGTACGGGTCGTATCAGGTCGACGCCAAAGATGCCGTCATCAATGCGACGCGCTTCGTGAAAGAAGGCGGCGCGGAGGTGGTGAAGATCGAAGGCGGGGAGAAGCGCGCGGACCTGATCCGGCACATTATCGATGCGGAGATTCCGGTAGCCGGGCACATTGGACTGACGCCGCAATCGGTGAACGTGATGGGCGGATATAAAGTGCAGGGGAAGGATCTGAGCGCGATCGAGCAGTTGATGCGTGATGCAGTGGCGCTGGACCGGGCGGGAGTGGCATGCCTCTACCTGGAAGGGATTCCGCGGGAAGTGGCGGCGATGATTACGGCAGAGGTGGGGACGCCGACGATCGGAATCGGGGCCGGTCCCGATTGCGACGGGCAGGTGCTGGTGTTTCACGACATCGTGAATCTGACGTTTGGGCCTCCGGCAAAATTTGTGCGGCGATATGGAGATGCGGCGGCGCTGATTACGCAGGCGGTGCAGGCCTATCGCGCGGACGTGCGGTCACGGCAATATCCCTCGGACGAAGAGTCGTATCATCTGCCGAAGGACACGAAGGCTGGGCTGGAGACGGTGATGGAGCGGAAGCGGGCGATGCGGCGGTAGGGGTCCGTTAGACTTCTTTGCCACGGATTTGCGCGGATCAACACCAATTAGCCGCAAGGGAACAATACTTGCTTTGACTGCGTAGCATTAGGTAACCGTAGTCGCAGCCGCCACGGTTCGTGCAGATCTTTACGCGATGGTGCTAGGCTATGAGAGGGAGGTAGGTATGATTCTCTCGCATCTTTTCTTCTTCCCATTCTTTTTCGGATTTCCCCTGCTTCTGTACTTCCTGCCGTCGATCATTGCGTTGGCGCGCAGCAAGCGCGATACGCTGGCGATCTTCCTGCTGAATTTCTTCCTCGGCTGGAGTGTGATTGGGTGGGTCGTTGCGTTGGTGTGGGCGGCCAAGAACGATGTCCCAGTGGCGGCGAGGTGAGTTGAGGCTCGTGATCTCTCGGCACGTGCGCTTCGCGTCGATGGTGTTGGCCGGGGCCGCTCTGGTGGGCTGTTCGCAGCAACGCGCAGTGCAGGCGCCCGATCCGCTGGCCATTCTGCAGGCGATTCCCACGGCGGATTCCGCGAAGTACGAACATATCCGGGACATGAGGAAGTGGCAGAATCCGTATCTGATCGTGCGGGCGGATGGGGTAGCGTTGTACGATTCGGCGGACAGCGCGGAGATTATGTTGAAGACCGGGGAATTACTGCCGGCGCTGGCGAAGTTGCCAGCTTCGAATTGGCCATACGGACGAGTGGTGGCTGCGGCGGAAAGCGGCACGGCGAGCTCGGAGACGGAGCGAATCGCGATCCGACGGAATAAAGGGATTGTGGGCGGGATGTTGGAAGGGGCGCACATTGTGGTGACTTGGGTGCCGTCGGCGTGATGGGTTCGGGAAGCCGGAAACAGAGTCGAGCTTCGCTCGACGGACAGCTGAGGGCGGCTGTCCCCACATTCTCCCAGATACACTCTTGGTTATCCGTACATTAGAGCTTGAAAATTCTCACAACGATCGGTGAGATGCGGGCGGCGTCGCGGGCGGCGCGAGGCTCGGGAAAGCGGCTGGGACTCGTCCCGACGATGGGAGCGCTGCATGAGGGGCATCTCTCCCTGGTGCGGGCGGCGTGCGAGGCCAGCGACGTAGTGGCAGTGTCGATTTTTGTGAATCCCACACAGTTTGGTCCGAATGAAGATCTGGCAAAGTACCCGCGGTCGTTTGAGCGGGACTGCGAGTTGCTGGAGCGCGAAGGAGTGGAGTGGGTGTTCGCGCCCTCGGGGGAAGAAATGTATCCGCCGGGAGCAGTGACCTGGGTGACCGTGGAAGGGCTGAGCGAGAAGCTGGACGGGCGTTCGCGGCCGGGACACCTTCGCGGAGTCGCGACCATCGTGGCGAAGCTGTTTCATGCGGTGGAACCGGATATGGCGTTTTTTGGGCAGAAGGATGCGGCGCAGGTGGCGATCATCCGGCACATGGTGCGCGATCTGAACCTGCCGGTGGAAATTGTGGTTTGCCCGATTGTGCGCGAGCCGGACGGGCTGGCGATGAGTTCGCGGAACGCGTACCTGGATCGGGAGCAGAGGAAGCGGGCGCCGGCGCTGCATCGGGGGCTGATGCGAGTGAAGAAATTGGCGGAGGCGGGTGAGCGCAAAGCAGAGCTATTGATCGAGGCGGGGCGAGAAGAAATTGGCCGGGAGAGTTGGGTGACGGTCGACTATTTTGAGATCGTGGATCCGGATACGCTGGATCCGGTGGCGGATGTTTCGCGCGGAGCCTTGGTCGCGGTGGCGGCGTATGTGGGAACGACGCGGCTGATCGATAACGTGGTGCTGGGCAGGGTGCGGGGGTAGGGATCCTCCGACTGCGGTTTTGCTTCGCTGTTCGCGAAGCAAAATCCTCGGTCAGGATGACAAGTCGCGTGGGAGATCCCTCGCTGCGCCTGAAAAGCGGCTCCGCTCGGGATGACGCGTCCGTTTTCCTTGTTGCTTTTCCTTTTCGCTAATATCCGTAGAGGGACCAGCCCCAATAGGGATTCCAGTAAGGATCCCAGCCCCAGTACGGCCAACCCCATCCCCAGCCACCCCAATCGAGGCCCCAACCTAAGCCACCCCATCCCCAACCGAGGCCCCATCCACCCCATCCCCAGCCACCATCCCAACCGTAGCCGGGATAGCCGTAGCCGCGTCCGTAACCTCCGCGTCCGTAGCCGCCCCGCCAGCCTGCATTGCCGCCCACGAATCCGGCATGATTGAAGCCGTTGCCGGCGAATCGACCGCCAGCTATGGTGGAACCGGCGGCTGTGCCGCGTGCGCCGCCAAAGGAGTGGAACTGGCCATCGGCGATGGCAGAGTGGAAATTAGATCCGGCGGATCGGCCAGCCATACCAGCTTCTCCGCCGCCTGAACGGGCCATCATGCCGGAGTTCAGGCCACGTCCGTTGCCCGAGGCCGCAGATCTTCCGGACATAGCTGAACTGCGACCGGACCCTTCAAACGAATGCCAGCCGGGGGATGTGTTGCGAACACCTTGACCTTCGGATGCCCAGGGATGGTAGGAGCCAGCGGAGCCGCGCATCCCTCCGTAGGAACCGCGACTGCCCGCGTAGCTGGATCCCCTGCGGTAGCCTCCGCCGTAAGAACCGTGTCCATAGCCATATCCGCCACCGCGGTAGCCGCCGTAGGAGCCGCGTCCATAACCATATCCGCCACCGCGATAGCCGCCGTAGGAGCCGCGTCCATAGCCGTATCCGCCACCGTGGTAGCCGCCGTAGGAGCCGCCATGGAAGCCGCCGCCACCAAAGCCGCCACCACCGTGGAAACCACCTCCGCCACCAAAACCACCACCACCGTGGAATCCTCCTCCGCCGCCAAAACCACCGCCGCCGTGGAATCCTCCTCCGCCACCACCGTGGCCACCTCCGCCATGTTGAGCTTGAGATGGAACCGAAAAACAAGCGAGTGCTATGGAAGCGATGGCAGTGAGAAGAGCGTTCGAGAAGGTGGATTTCCGCATCGGAGTTCCCTCCACCCAAGCGACGGTTGCCGGGGAGGCGAACCGCTTTTCCAAATACTACTGCTAAATTGGAATCCAGATCCAGTCGAGAAGTTGTCCGGTTGCGCGGGAAAAGGAAAGCGCCAAGCGAAAATCAAAAGCCCGGGCCACGCGCCCACGCCGCCCAACTCAAAGGCTGGGCCACCCGCCGTTTGCGTCCGTGCCGGAACTTCCCATCCGCGCCCCACTCACATATGACCTGTTAATAAGTACGGGAGGCGATGCGCTATCAAGAGCCAAGTCAGGATTATGCCGCGAACTGCAAAATCGCGGCGGGTAATTGGAGCTGACGATCTGACGCTTGTTACCAGCCAAGTCAAAGATAGCAGGAACATGGCGGCCCAGACGGCAAGGTTGAACAGATGAGAAAAGCCATGCCCAAGCACCCCGAGAATTAAGAAAATAGAGCTTCCGATGACGGTAGTGCCGTACATCAAAATCGGCAAACTACGATCCAGGGGTTTCTTAGACTTCTCAACCTTGTCATCTAAGCTCTCAAACATATCTTCTCCTGAGACATTCTAGTCTTTTGGTGGCGTTAGAGAGGAGTGCAAAATTGATGATTTTCTCATAGCGAGAGTCCTTCGAGAAGATATCCCGGAATCTCGAGCCCTTCCTGACCGCTGGTTCGCGGCGCCGTCAGGGGAGATGAATGCCGGGTGGAAATTCCGGTTCGGCGGAGCCGTCGGTGCGGGCGTCGGAAGCAGCGGAGTTGAGGCCAGTCTTGGTGTTGTGGTCGATGACCTGGCCGCGTCCCATGTAGAGAGAAAAATCGCCGCGGACGTTCAGGTCGTGGCCCATCGACGTCAATTGTTGGCGAACGTCGGCGGGGACGCGATCTTCGATGAGAATTTTGCAGCTGAGATCGAAATTATCGCGCACCGTGAAGCGGGCAATTTCCATGGCAGCTTGCAGATTCATGCCGTAGTCGACGACGTTGGAGACGAACTGGGCGTGGGCCAGAGGCTGGTTGGCGCCGCCCATGATGCCGAATCCGATGTGGTCATCGCCGCGTTCCATGAAGGCGGGAATGATGGTGTGGAACGGGCGCTTGCGCGGGGCGAGGGCGTCGGGCTTGGCGGGATCGAGCATGAAGAGAGCTCCGCGATTCTGCAGGGCGAATCCCATGCCGCGCACGGTGATCCCGGAGCCGAAGCTGGAGAAGTTGCTTTGGATCAGGGATACGATGTTGCCGTCGCGATCGACGGCGGTGAGGTACGTCGTGTCACTGGAGGGAGGAATGCCAGCTTCAGGATTGCAGTTGGCTTTTTGCGGATTGATGAGCTGGGCGCGTTGCTTGGCGTATTCCTTCGAGATCAGGCCGGCAACTGGGACTTTGACGAAGCGGGGATCGGCGTTGTAGTGCGCCAGGTCGGCGTAGGCTAACTTCATGGCTTCGATTCGTTTGTGAATTTCTTCTGCGCTGAGCGGGCCGGATTTCGCGGGCGGGAACTGCTCCATGATGTTGAGCATTTCGAGTGCGGCCATGCCTTGAACGTTGGGCGGGAGTTCGTAGATCTTCCATCCGCGATAGGTGATGGAGATGGGCTCGACCCATTCGGCGGAGAATTCTTTGAGATCGTCGGCTTCCATGGTGCCGCCGAGTTCGCGCTCGGTGGCGAGGATGGCGTGCGCGATCTCTCCGGAGTAAAAGGCTTGCGGGCCCTGGTCAGCGAGGATGCGAAGAGTTTTCGCGACGTCAGGATTCTTAAAGAGTTCGCCCATGTGCGGGGCCTGGTCGTGGATGAGGAAGACGCGGCGGGATTCGGGGTCTTGCTGCAGCTTGGATTGCGACGAGTTCCAATCGGCGCCGATCATTTCCTGCACCGCGAACCCGTTTTCGGCGAAGAAGATTGCCGGCGTGAAGAGTTCCTTCCAGGGAAGGCGACCGAAGCGTTGATGCAGCCTGTTCCAGCCTTCGACCGCGCCGGGGACAGTGACGGTATCAATGCCCTCAGTGGGCATTTTAGTGACATCTTTCGCTTTCAGGTGCTCGATGGTGAGAGCTTTAGAGGCCCATCCGCTGGCATTGAGGCCGTAGAGCTTGCCGGTCTTGGCGCCCCAATAAATGGCGAAGAGATCGCCGCCCATGCCGTTCATGTCGGGCTCCATCACACCGAGCATGGCGTTGGCGGCGATGGCGGCGTCAACGGCGGAGCCGCCGTGGGAGAGGATTGCGGCTCCGGCCTGCGAGGCTTGCACCTGGCTGGTGGCGACGATGCCATAGGGAGAGATGACCATCGAGCGGGCGTTGCTGCGATCTTGAGCGGCGGCCAGGGGAGCGAGAGCGAGAAGGAAGAAGGCGAGAAAACGTTGCATCATTTCGGGTCTCCGGAGGACGGAAGGGCATTCTCAGTGAAGTCCGGGAACAAAGTCAACGGGCGACGTATGGATTACGGGTGGGGATTGGATGCTACGACTCCGGGCTCGGGCGTGAGGCGCTGGAGGACCAGGCTTTCGACTTCGGCCCAGAGATGGGGATCGCACTGGCTCTGCATGTGGCTGGGAGTGAAGGTGCGCTCGAACCAGGCCGTTTGCCCGCACTTGGCGGGGGTTTGGCGGTAGTCGAAGCGGTA
Source organism: uncultured Acidobacteriota bacterium (assembly GCA_963763795.1). GTDB lineage: Bacteria > Acidobacteriota > Terriglobia > Terriglobales > Acidobacteriaceae > Sulfotelmatobacter. The sequence continues at coordinate 129,100 of CAVXPP010000003.1, forward strand.
GTTGCCGAGAATGCGGGTCTTGGAATCGTCGGCGGCGCGGATGACAGAGCGGCCATGAATCAGGCCGTGCGGTTGATAGAAGTTAGCGGCGTCGGCGACATTGTCGGGGATGACGCCGTCGTGCTGCCAAAGTTTCGCCACGCTGTCGACTTGCACGGTGAGCAACACGGGAATGCCAACGCGATCCAGTTCGCGGGCGAGCAGGACCACGGCGGAGGCTCCCCAACTGTGGCCGAACAGAATGATGCGGGCCTGCGCTTTCTCTTCTTCGGTGAGAATGCCGTCGTGATTGCGGTCGAGCAGGGAGAGGATGGTCTTGTAGGCAGCCTTGCGGTGGCGGTTTTCGAAGACGCGGATGTAGGTGCCTTTGGGGACGTCTTGCTGAATGCGATGGGCGAGTTGAACCGGTCCGTGATGAAGATTGTCGTGGCGGACGAAGCCGCCGGCAAAACCGATGACGATGTAGGAGACTCGCGCGGCGTGCTGGTTTGCGAGACCGCCCTCGCCGGCCAGGAGTGACGTGGTGAGCAGGAGGACAGCCATGGTCAGCATCCGGACTCGTGCGAGGCGAGGCACGTGCGGGCTCCTCTTCGATAGATGATTCGCGCCACGAAAGGGATGCGGCAGCATTCCTACTTTTTGTTTTCGCCCGTGGTGGCGGCTGAAAGCCTTAACTGGCAGGGCTTCTGGCTTGTTCGAACCCGCTGGCAAGTGTACACCTGAAGTCAAGAGATCCTCGCCGACTTAGTGGCTTTTAATCGCCGAGAACGCTGAGAACTGCGCAGAGGATGCTGAGAAACGCCTGCGGCTTAATTCCGGTAGATGCCCAAGGCCTACTCCGAGTTCATTTTTCGGGACACAAGTCGGGATACGAAAGGGTTTCCGTCGATTAGGTAGCGTAACGGGTGAGACACTGCCTTGGTGATTCCGATGCGTGGGGTTGCGACGATACTCCGGGCGCGATAGCCGTCGTCGCCGATCCATAGTTCGCTGTGCGGGGAGACGAGATCGCAGCCGTTATCGCGGGCGCGGGTGATTCCAAAAGCTTGGCAGAGGCGGCCGGGTCCGCTGGTAAGTTTGGGCCAGTCTTCCCTTCCGCGTAGTGCGACGCCCCGCGCTTCCGCCATTTCGTCGATACCGGAGAGCGGGTCCAGGGCCCGGAACAGGACGCCGCCGGCCTGGCCGTCGGGCTCGCAGGAGACGTTGAGGCAATAGTGATTGCCGTAGATGAAATAGATGTAGGCGTGTCCGGGGGGGCCGAACAGGACTGCGTTGCGCGCGGTGCGGCCGGAGGCGGCGTGGGCTGCGGGATCTTCGGCGCCGAGGTAGGCTTCGACCTCGACGATGCGGGCGGTGAGGCGCGCGTCCTTTGTGCGGCGGACCAGAATCTTTCCGAGAAGGCTGCGAGCCACGCGCCGCGGATCGCGCGCGAAGAAGGCGCGGGCCAGGGGGTGAATATGTGCGGCGCGCATCGATGCCTGCGGCTCGGGCATGGGGAGAATCTCAATGGCTGCGGGCCGGGGTTGTCCGAGTCGAGAAGCGCTCAGTCTATCTGACGAAGGCCTGAGTCGTGGCTTTTCTTCTGCCCCTCCGGGGCTTGCCAAGGTTTCCGTTTTCCCCCACAGCCTGCGCTCTGGGCTGCATTCTTGGGCCGCCCTTCAGTTCCCTTCAGGGCAGGCTTCCGCGGCTGCGGACCTGGCACTAAGCCGCGCCTTTGACTGATTCCTTCAAGTACGCTAGCACCTCTTCGGCGTGGCCGTCGGGCCTGACCTTCTCGAAGATGTGCTGAATCTTGCCGTCGGGGCCGATAACGAACGTAGTGCGGGCTATACCCCAGACTTTCTTGCCGTACATGTTCTTTTCCTTCAGGACGCCGAAGGCTTCGGCGACTTTCTTGTCTGCGTCGGCGAGCAGGGTGAAGGGCAGGTCCTGACTTTCTTTGAATTTCTTTTGGGCTTTGGGCGTGTCGGCCGATATGCCGAGCAGCACGATGCCAGTCTTCTGAATCTTAGAGTATGTGTCGCGGAACCCGCGAGCTTCGACGGTTCAGCCGGGGGTATTGGCTTTTGGATAGAAGAAGAGAACGACGGTTCTGCCGCGCATATCCTTCAAGGAGGTTTCTTTTTCGTTCTCGTCCTGCAAAGTGAAGTCGGGGGCTTTATCATTGACTTTCATGGAAATTTCTCCGGAAAAAACGAAGTCGGGAGCAGGGAGAACTGCGACGGCAGATTCCAGGCTACCGAAGATCTCCAGAATTCTACACCGCAGGATTTCGTTGTGCGCGGTCGTCATGGGATTGCTGGCCTGCTTCATTTTGGTGGTCGCGGCCGGGGCGCAGGAAGACCGGCCAGAAATCATTCCGGGCGAGAGAAAAGTTTCGCGAAAGAAAGATACGGGGCCGCGAGCCTTGGCCATCCTGAGGATGGATGCCAAAGGAAAAGTATCGCTGGTGCCGATCGCGATTATGATCAACGGCAAATTCTGGGACGCCAGCGCATATAAAGCCGATCCGGTGCCGATGGCTTTGGATCCGGGGACGGTGTACGAGGGCGAGCGATCGGGGAATTCGCTGGGGTTATTTACCATCGGAAGCGCGCTGCACAGCAATGCAGCCAACGTGCCGACACCGTGGATTGCGACGGGAGTGTGGCATCCGGCGGGATCGGAGCCGGCGAAGAAGGTGTTGAAGGCGGCGACAGCGCCAGCAAACATTGATACAACGGACCAACCGCCGAGGCTGACGCATAATCCGACGAATTCGACGGGAGCTAGTCCGACGCCAAATCCAGGGAAGGTTCCGGCGTCGACCACAACGCCGTCGTCAACGGGGTCGTCATCTGGATCAGGCGACAGTTCGAACTCGGGAGATGGCCCGCCGCGGTTGACCAAGCCTAGCTCCCGGGCGCCGGAAGCGCCGGGATCGAATCAAACGGGGTCGAACTCGCCTGCGACGAATTCCTCGGGCGCGCCGACAGCGGGGACGCCGAAAGCGGACGCGAACCAGGCGGCTGACAAAGCAAACATTCCAGCCTCAGACAGCGGGACGAGGGAAGCGAACCGGCCGATTCTGCGGCGGGGAAAGCCGGTCGAATCGTTTGCCGATGAAGATGTCCCCGGTTACAGCAAGCTGGGGATTACGCCCGTGGCCGCGACTGGAGCGAAGGCCGCGGAGAGCGCGCCGGCCAAGGATGACATGCAGATCGTACCTGCGATTTCGGATGCGGGCGGCCCCGAGCCTCGTTCCTTCACATTCGAATGGGTCAAAGGTGACGAAGCCGACCGGCGCAAGCAGATGCTCGATCTGGCGAAGGCAGAGGTGCGCGCGTATGTAGCAGCTCGGGCCAAAGCGAGGATCACGCCTAAGCCGGCGCATCCCTCAACTGCGCGACATGCGGTGAAGATGCCGGATCCGATTCTCGAAAACGTGAAGATGATCGGATACGATTTGTGGAATTCGAACCAGCCGATTATTGTGTTCAGCGCCACAGCTCACATGCCTCCTCCAGCGGCGGGCAGCGCGCATTCGGCGGCGGATGCCGACCTGGAATATTCGATTTTGCTGGTGACCTATCCGGATATCTACAACAACTTGCACAAGCTTTACTCTGGAGTGACGGACAAATTCCATCTGGATGTCACGCCGCGCATGGAGTTGATCGACGCGGTGGATGCGGATGGGGATGGGCGCGGTGAGCTGCTGTTCCGAGTCACGTCTGATAACGGCACTGGGTGGGCGATCTACCGCGCGACCGCAGACAAGCTGTGGAAGATGTATGACAGTTTGAATCCGGAGTAACCGGAAAGCTGCGATTCCTGCTTTTCTGAAAGCAAGTGTTCGCTAGAATGTCTCGGGAAATTCCCGTGTCCGGGACGTTTTCTGGATTCGTTTGATCACGAATAAATTTGCAAAGGTAAGGGTCGATTGGATCTCACTCGCCGTAAATTTTTGCGATCTGTGCTGAAGGCCGGCGCTCTGGCGCTGCCGGTGGCAGTGCTGCCTGGTTGCAGTGTGTCTTCGAAAGCGGGCACGGCGAACGCGGTCAGCAAGGCAGGTTCGACTTTCGAGATTGCTACCGACGCAGTGTTTCCTAAAGGATTCTGGTGGGGAACGGCGACGGCTTCCTATCAGATCGAGGGCGCCTGGAATGAGGATGGCAAAGGCGAGTCGATCTGGGATCGGTTCGCGCATACTCCGGGGAAGATCAAGAACGGCGACACGGGCGACATGGCGTGCGATTCGTATGATCGCTGGCGCGAGGACATCGAACTGCTGCGCGCGATGCATCAGAACAGCTATCGCTTTTCGATCAGCTGGCCGCGGATTCAGGCGTCGGGGTCAGGCACCGCGAATGCGAAGGGGATGGATTACTACAGCCGTTTGATCGATGCGCTGCTGGAGGCGCGAATTCGGCCACTGGTCACGCTGTATCACTGGGATTTGCCGCAGGCCCTGGAAGATGCGGGAGGCTGGCCGAACCGGGATATGGTGGGGCGGTTCGCGGATTACGTGCAGACGGTCGTTCGGTCGATGGGAGACCGGGTTACGGACTGGATGCTGTTCAACGAACCGGATGCGTTTGTGGACCTGGGCTATCTGGATGGGACGCATGCACCGGGGCGGAAGAGCATCGTGGATTTCCTGCGGGCGACACATGTGGTGAATCTGGCGCAGGGCGAGGGATTTCGGGCGCTGAAGGCGGTGCGTCCGGCCGCGCGAGTGGGGACGGCGTTCAGCATGTCGCCATGCGAGCCGGCGAGCAATTCCGAGGAGGATAAACTGGCGGCCGAGCGGGCGCACGCCATTATGAATACCTGGTTTCTGGAACCCGCCTTGCGCGGGCGGTATCCGGAGGCGTTCACGTTTCTGCCGGAAACGGTGATGGGGATCAAGCCGGGCGACATGAAGAAGGCGCGGGCGCCGCTTGATTTTATTGGAATCAATCTCTACTACCGCACGATCGCTTCGGCGCCGGGCGTGATGGAGAGAGCGTCGCACGCGCTGGATTGGCTTTTTCCGGTGAAGATGGACGGAGGAGAGCAGGGACCGAAGACCGACTTCGGATGGGAAGTGTGGCCGAAGGCGCTGTATGACATGGTCCTGCGCATCACGCGGGATTACCAGCGTCCGGTGATGGAGATAACGGAAAGCGGATGTTCATACAACGACGGGCCGGATGCAAGCGGAGCCATTCACGACAGCCGGCGTATCGATTATCACCAGCAATATCTGGGCGCGCTGGCGCGCGCGATGGCCGAGGGAGCGGACGTGCGCGGCTACCACGCGTGGAGCCTGATGGATAATTTCGAATGGGCGGATGGATACAGCCAGCGGTTCGGGCTAACCTATGTAGATTTCAAAACTCAGAAACGAACGATTAAAGACTCCGGGCGCTGGTACGGGGAGGTGGCTACGCGCAATGCGTTGCCTGCTGGCCGGTAGTTTGTGGCACTCTCGAACAAGGCAAAATCTTAAAACGCAAAGTACGCTGAGATTGCGCGGAGAACGCCGAGAGAATCAGTGGAAATTCCCTCTGTCGATGGAAGACAAGAATCGTGCGGGTTTGGCAAAGCGGGCTGCGACGCAGATTGCGCCGATTTGTGCGGCTCAAAATCTTAAAACGCAGAGTACGCGGAGGTTGGCGCAGAGAAGGCCGAGAGGATCTTGCGTATTTTTGCGACAAGCCGTTACTTCCCTTGCATTACCAGTTCGCCGTTTTCTACTTTTAAGCCCCCGACGCTATCGGGGAGCTTCAATCGGTCCCTTTGCTCAGCCAACTTTTTCTGAAGCGCGGGATTCACCAGCGAGACGGGGACGTTGAGGTCTCCAACTTTAAATTCTGTGGGTTCGAAGGTGGCGTAGCCGTTCTGGTCGCCGATGTGGCCGGAAATGGTAATCCAGACATCTTTGCCGGCGATCTCCGTGAGGAACTGACCGTGGACGGTATCGCCGTCGAAGGTGACCGACTGATCTTTGATGGTGGGCGCACCGGGGCCGATACTGGAGTCGGGTGTCAATTCGCCGGTATTGCCGAGCGACTGCGCCAACACGGCCCCGATTTCATCGGATGTAATGTGCACCTCGGGCTTTGGAGACGCGGAGTCGGGAGAAAGCGGCTGGTCCGTGGTGGGCGTGCTTGCAGTTGGCGCGCTGGATTGCTGGACTGCCTGCTGAAAATCGGCCATTTTCTGATCGAAAGATTGCGCATGTTCGGCGATGGCGGCGGGAGGCTGCGGTTGGGCCACGGGCGCGGGCCTCTTCAGAACCAGCACGATGGCAATCAACGATGCGACGAGCGTGGCGATGCTGATGACGCGATCCAGTTTAAATCTCATGGCTAGTGTTAATGCTAACGGGTGGCGGGCAGAAAATCAGATGACCGAAGGGATGTGTCGGCTGGTGTGAAGTGGGGGCTGGGAGACCGACACAGGCCTCGGTTTTGCGCTTACTGTCCCAATTTCTTCACTAGCAGTTCGTTCACAAGTGGTGGACTGGCCTGGCCCTTGGAGGCTTTCATGACTTGTCCTACAAAAAAGCCAAGCAAAGTTTTCTTGCCGGCGTGGTATTGCTCGAGTTGCTTGGGATTGGCGGCGACGATCTGGTCGATGATGGCTTCGAGCGCCGATGTGTCGGTGGATTGCACAGGCCGGCCCTGCTCCTCGTAGACTTGGGGAAAATCTTTGCCTTGGTCGAAGGAAAGGTCGTAAAGATCTTTCAGCATTTTGCCGGAGATGGCGCCGGATTCGACGAGATCCGCCGAAACGGCGACGCCGGCCATGGAAATGGGCGACCGCTCGATACCGAGATTTTTAGCTTTGAGGCGGCCCATGAGTTCGCCCTGGACGAGATTGGCAACGCGCTTGGGATTGCTGGCTGCTTTTGCCGCCTGCTCGAATTGGTCGGCGAGCGATTTGGAAAAGGTTAGCACCTGTGCGTCATAGTCCGTGACTCCGTAATCCTTCACTAGCCGGGCGCGGCGGGCTTCTGGCAATTCGGGCAGCGCGCGCGCGATTTCCGCTTTCCACTTGTCGTCGACTACCAGCGGGAGCAGATCTGGTTCGGGGAAGTAGCGATAATCGTGGGCCTGCTCCTTGGAGCGCATGCTGTAGGTCTTGCCCTCGTTGGCATTGTAGAGGCGGGTTTCCTGCGAAATTTTGCCGCCGGATTCGACGACGTCGATCTGGCGGGAGATTTCGTATTCCAGCGCTTCGCGAATGAAGCGAAACGAATTCACGTTTTTAATTTCTGTCTTGGTGCCGAATTCTTTTTGTCCGCGCGGGCGCACGCTGATGTTGGCGTCACAGCGGAGCGATCCTTCTTCCATGTTGCAATCGCTGACGCCGGTGTACAGGATGATTTCCTTGAGCCGGGTCAGATATTCGTAGGCCTCGTCGGGGGTTGCGATGTCAGGCTCGCTAACGATCTCGATGAGAGGCACGCCGGTGCGGTTGAGATCGATGGCGGTCTTTTCATCTGAATCGGGGAAGCCTTCGTGCAGGCTCTTCCCCGCATCTTCTTCGAGGTGAACGCGGGTGATGCCGATTTTCTTCCGGCCGCGCTCGGCGGGGACTTCGATGAATCCGAACTCGGCCAGTGGCTTGTCGTATTGCGAAATCTGATATCCCTTGGGCAGGTCGGGATAGAAATAATTCTTGCGGGCGAAGATGGAATTCTGGTTGATGCGGCAGTTGAGCGCCATCGCCGCCAGGGTGGCGAACTCCACGACTTTCCGGTTGAGAACGGGCAGAGCGCCGGGCATGCCCAGGCACACGGGGCAAACATTCGTGTTGGGCGGAGCGCCGAAGCGCGTGGAGCAGGAACAAAAGATCTTGGTGACGGTGAGAAGCTGGATATGGACCTCGAGCCCGATGACGGGCTCGAACTTGGGATGGGCGGCGATGGAGGTCCCCGCGCGGGTAGCCATAGAAAAGAAATTATAATCTGCGCGAGTCGCGCGGCCCCGAACTACGGCAAGCGCTAAGGATTTGATGGCGCGTTGAAGTATTTGTCGACGGAAATTTCGAAAAACATCAGCTCGTTGCCGCGGGCGTCATCAACGCCGGTGATCTCGAGGCTGGATCCGCGCAGGGGCGAGGCGATCCCGCCAATATCGAAGTAGAGAAATCCCGATTGCGTGGAATGGGGCTCGACCGCTTTGGCGGCGAACTGCGAACTGTCGATCTCATCCATCTGCTTGCGGTTGAGCGTGCCCTTAACGCGGTTGGGCAAGGGTAGCGGGCTGGGGCGAGTAGCGGTTCGCGGATCGGAGAGTCGGCGATAGAGATCGTCAGTGCTGACGGGAGTGAGCTTGGAGTGATTAGCGGTGATCAAGGTGATGTCCATGTGGGCGATGGAAACGGGCTGGTCGCCGTCATTGGTCACGATAAAGAAAATGGGGAGAAATCCGTGGTCGGCAAAGTTAATGGTAAAGATCCTCGCCTTTTCCGGAGTGTCGTAGGGATCGGCGGCGATCGCGACCTTCTCGTCGCGGTGGAAGTCGTGGGCCGGATAGTTGATAGCGGCGCGAGCGACCGGCCTGTCAAAATTCTTCGAGGCTAGGACGGCCGGGACAGAACAGGCCGCACAGAACATTGAGGCGAAGAAGAGCGAACGGAATCGCGTGCGCAAGAGCGGCATTTACCGATTATAGAAGGCTGGGGAGAGCTACGCCGAGTCGGCGGTTTAAAATGGCTCGACTTGAGCTACCTTCTCTACAGTTTGGCGCTGGCGCTGGGAATGTTTGTGAGCCTGCCGTACTGGCTCTACCAGATCGTGCGCCGCGGGAAATACCGGCGCGGATTTGCGGAGCGCATAGGGAAGGTGCCCGCGCATCTGAAGGGAGCTGGCGACGGCAGGCGGCGGGTGATCTGGATCCATGCGGTTTCCGTCGGTGAAGTGTTGGCGGTATCCGGACTGGTTGAAGGGATGCGGGGAAGTTTTCCGGGGCATCGAATCGTAGTGTCGACTACGACCGATACCGGGCAGGACCTTGCACGAAAGCGATTCGGCCCGGAGAACGTTTTTTATTTTCCGATGGATTTCGCGTTTGCCATCCGGCCATACCTCAGGGACCTGAGTCCTGAGCTGGTGATTCTCGCTGAGACAGAATTCTGGCCGAACTTTTTGCGGCTGGTGCATGGGAGTGGGGCAGCGATTGCGGTTGTAAATGCGCGTATTTCGGACCGTTCCTGGCCGCGCTACCGGCGATTTGAATGGGCGCTGCGGCGCATGCTGGCGGACGTCGATCTGTTTCTTGCGCAAACGCAACCCGACCGGGAGAGGCTGGAGGCACTGGGTGCGGACCCGCAGCGAGTGCATGTGACGGGCAATCTTAAGTTTGATGTGAGCTTGCCGGCGCCTCCGCCGATTGTGGATCAGCTTCGCCGCGCGCTGGCGGCAGAGGGCGCAGGGCCGGTGCTGGTCTGCGGGAGCACCGTTGAAGATGAGGAGGCTCCGCTGCTGAAGGCATTTGAGAATTTGCGAGTGAGCCATCCGCGTGCAGTGATGATTCTGGCGCCCCGTCATCCGGAGCGTTTCGACGATGTTGCGATCCTGGTGCAGCAGATGGGAATCGCGCTACACCGGCGTTCGCGCTGGCAGGGAGAGCCGCTGGCGGGCAGAGTGTTTCTGGTCGACTCGATTGGTGAACTGGCGGCGTTGTATGCTTTGGCGGAAATAGCGTTCGTGGGTGGAAGCCTGGTTCCGCGAGGTGGTCACAACATCATTGAGCCGGCGCAGCATGGAGTCGCCGTGGTGACGGGAAACAATACCGAGAATTTCCGCGACATCGTGGGTTTGTTTCAGAGCCGAGATGCAGTGAGGATCGTAGGATTGGCGGAGTTGCCGCTCACCTTGATGCATCTGCTGGAAGATGACGGGGAACGGCGGGCGTTGGGACGGCGCGGGCAAGAGACGATCCAATCGCAGATGGGAGCGACGTTGCGGACAGTGGAGGAACTGAGGGCATTGGTGGCCCAGCGTGGGGAGCTCTTGTCCAAATCCGCGAAGGCGGCAGATCACGATTGAACCCACTTTCCATCATTTACGGCGGAATTGTGCAAACGCGGAATGCGTTCTATGACCGCGGGTTTCTGAAAGCGCGCCGGCTGCAAGGCGCGGTGGTCAGTGTCGGAAATGTTTCGGCGGGCGGGTCGGGGAAGACTCCTTTCGTGCTGCTGTTGGGCGAGTTGCTCAAGGCGCGGGGAATTAAGTTCGATGTCCTGTCGCGGGGATACGGGCGGCATAGCCGGGGCGCGTTGCTGGTGGATCCGGGCGGCTTGCCGCAAGAGTTTGGCGACGAACCGCTGTTGATCGCGCGCAAGCTGCAGGTTTCGGTCATTGTGGGAGAAGATCGGTACGAGGCAGGGCGGTTTGCCGAATTCAGATTTGGCGCGCAGATGCATTTGCTGGACGATGGCTTTCAGCACCGCGGCCTCGCGCGAGATTTCGACATTGCGCTGGTCACGCAGCAAGATGCGAATGACCGACTGCTTCCGGCGGGGCGTTTGCGGGAGCCGCTGAGCGCGCTTCGCCGAGCAGATGCCGTCGTGCTCACGAGCGGGGCGCCGCCCGAACTGTTTCCGCTTACCGGGAAAGAAGTTTGGCGGGTGAGAAGAGGGATCGCGCCGAAGGACATTCCTGCGCGGCCGGTGGTTTTCTGCGGGATTGCGCGTCCGGAAAATTTTATGCTGCAATTGCGGGCGGCGAATGTGGAGGCGGTGGCGCACGCTTTTTACCGCGACCACCATGCCTATTCGGAGAGCCGACGTGCGGGAATTGATGACGCTCAAAGAGCGCAGCGAAGCGGGAGGGTTCGTGACGACCGAGAAGGATGCCATCAACCTGGGGCCGTACCTTTCGTCGCTGGAGCCGCTTTGCGGTGGTTCCGGTGCGAATGAAGTTAGCGGATCCAGCAGAGGCCGTAGACAGTATTCTGCGCAAGATCGAGGAACGAAGGCACGGCGCATGAGAGAATTCTCACCGGTGTTGCAAAGCGCAGCGCTGATCCGATGACCAAACATCCTCAAGAAGCGGAGCGACTGAAGAAGATCGTGGAAGGATTCCCCAAGATCACCGTGACGGTGCTGGGGGATCTGGTAGCGGACGAGTTTGTCTTCGGCGAGATTTCACGCGTGTCGCGCGAGGCGCCGGTGCTCATTTTGAAGCATCGGGATAGAACGGTAGTTCCTGGCGGCGCCGCCAACGCTGCGAACAACCTGGCGGAGCTGGGAGTGAATGTGCTGCCGGTTGGGATCGTAGGCGACGATGAGCCGGGGCGGCTGCTGCTGCAGTATTTCCGGCACAAGAAGATTGCGGTGAGCGGGGTTTTGAAGGACAAAGCTTACACAACAGTGACCAAGACGCGGATTCTGGCGGGGATGACGCATACCGCCCGGCAGCAGGTGGTGCGGGTGGACCGCGAGCCGCAGGAGCCGCCGAATGCGCATCTGACTCGCGAACTTTATCTGGCGGCGCGGAATTACGCGCATGCGTCGGATGCGCTGCTGGTTTCCGACTACGGATACGGGGCGGCGACGCCGGCGATCGTGAGTGCGTTGCGGGACAAAGGCAAGTTGGAAGCGGTGCCGATCGTGCTCGATTCGCGCTACCGCATGCTGCAGTATGTGGGCGTGACCGCTGCGACTCCGAATGAATCGGAAGTGGAAGAGGCGTTGAGCATTCGGATTGGGGACAACTGGGACACGCTGCTGGCGGCGGGCGAGCAGGTAATGAGCAGAATGAAGCTGCAATCCCTGGTGATCACGCGGGGTCGCGACGGGATGGTAGCGTTCAATCATCGCCACAAGCCGGTGGACATTCCAATCTACGGATCGGATCAAGTCGCGGATGTGACGGGTGCGGGAGATACGGTGATTGCGGCATTCACGGCGGCGCTCGCAGCTGGAGCATCGACCGAAGAGGCAGCGCAGCTGGCAAACTACGCAGGCGGAATCGTCGTGATGAAGCGGGGCACGGCCACGGTGTCGCGGGAAGAGTTGTTGCACGCGATCGCGCAAACGCCTCCCTCCACAAGATCTCATTGAGCGAGCACAATAAAATTCTGGGGCGCGACGAACTTCGCCGGCAGGTGGAGCAATGGCGGCGGGCGGGCGAGCGCATCACGCTGGCCAACGGCAATTTCGACCTGCTGCATGTGGGCCACGTGCGCTACCTGCGTGGAGCAAAGGCGCTGGGCGGGCGGCTGGTAGTGGCCATCAATTCTGATGAATCGGTGCGGGCGCTGAAGGGCGAGGGACGCCCGATCATGCCGGAAGACGAACGCGCCGAGATCGTGGCTGCGCTGGCCGATGTGGATGCCGTGGTGATCTTTCCCGAGCCTGACGTGCGCGCGATCATCCACGAGATTCGTCCGGATGTGCAGGCCAAAGGAACCGACTACAGGGCTGACTCAGTGCCCGAGCGCGATGCGGTTGCCGAATACGGAGGGCGGGTTGCGATCGTCGGCGATCCGAAAGATCACTCCACCAGCGCGATCATCCGCACGCGGCTGTTGCCGAGGAAACATTGATCGCGAGCGCGGAAGGAAATCCTAAGATCGAGCGCCTGCTTATCGTGCGTCTGAGCGCGATGGGAGACGTGATCCATACGCTGCCCGCGGCACAAGCGCTGCGGGATTTATTTCCCGAAGCGATGATTGGATGGCTGATCGAGGAACGGTGGGCTGAGCTTTTGTGCGCGCCCGGCACGCCGCGGCGCGGGCCGCGATCGGCGCAGAGGCCGCTGGCGGATTGGGTGCATACGGTCAGGCTTGCCGAATGGCGGAAGTTGCTTTTCCACCTTCCGACACTGGAGCAGATCGCCAGAGTTTGGAACGATGTTCGCGCGGCGCACTACGATGTAGCGGTGGATCTGCAGGGAGCGATTCGTTCGGCAGTTCTGGCGCGCTGGTCTAGGGCGCGGGTGATCTACGGGGCAACGGAGCCGCGCGAGGCGCCAGCGAGTCTCTCGTACACGCGGCCAGTGGTGACGCGCGGAGCGCACGTGATTGAGCAAAATTTGTCCATCGTGGAAGCTATTGCTCGAAGGCCGTTGCGCGTGCCGGCGGTGGAGTTTCCTCGCGACGAAAAGGCCGAGGAGCGAGTGGAGCAGAGACTGGAGCAGGCTGGGGTTGGTGAATTTGCGATGGTGAATCCGGGGGCGGGATGGGGCGCGAAGCGGTGGCCGGCGGAGCGCTATGGCCTGGTCACGCGGGCGCTTGCGGACTGCGGTGTGCGGTCGGTGGTGAATTACGGTCCGGGTGAAGAGGGACTGGCGAGCGAGGTGGAGGCGGCCAGCGGAGGAAGTGCAAAGGCGCTGCAGTGTTCGATCAGCGAATTGATTGCGTTGACACGGCGGGCGCGGCTGTTTATCGGAGGGGATACGGGGCCTCTGCATCTGGCAGCGGCATTGCGGGTTCCGGTGGTTGCGATCTTTGGGCCGACAGATCCGGCGCGGAACGGGCCGTATGGGACGCAGAGCGTGGTGTTGCGGAATCCGGCGAGCCCGACTTCGCACGCACGGAAGCCGGGACCAGATGAGGCCATGCTCGAGATCAGGGTGGATGCGGTCGTCGACGCTGCTCGCAGCTTGCTGGCGGGCCGCAAGAGCCGCGGACAAGAGTGTGCGCCCCACACGGCGAGAGCGCCCCAGACGGGAGTTGCGCATGGCTGAGTGGTCGCGAGTGGCGCGACGCATCCGGGTGCCGATGGGATTTGTGTTTGCCGTGCTGTACTTCTGGCTGGCGCGGCCGGCCTGGCGATGGCTTGCGCTGGGCGCGGTGCTGATTGTGCCCGGGCTGCTGATCCGCGCCCTGGCTTCCGGTCATGTATGCAAGAACGAGGTGCTGGCGACTTCCGGGCCGTATGCGTACACGCGAAATCCGTTGTATCTGGGCTCCCTGCTGATCGGGATCGGATTCGCGGTCGCGGCGCGGAGTTGGTGGGTAGGAGTTGCCCTGGTGGTGATGTTCTTTGCGATTTATCTTCCTGTGATTCGCGGCGAAGAGAAATTTCTGCGGGAGAAGTTTCCCGAGTTCGAGGAGTACGCGCGAAGAGTGCCGCGAATGTTCCCGCGGATCACGGCGTATTCGCGCGAGTCTTCGGGCGGATTCTCGTTCGAGCTTTATTTGAAGCATCGCGAGTACAATGCGGCGCTCGGTGGGGTGGCGATGGCGGCTGCGCTGGTGCTGGAGATGATTGTGCGCAGATAACGCGTTTCTGACGCGTGAATTCCGAATGAGGATTCCTTGCTAGGCCTGTGCCAGCGGTGGGTAGGGATCCTTCGACTGCGTTGTCGTCCGGCTTCGCCGGACGATAACTTCGCTCAGGATGACATATAGACTTTGATCGAGATGACGGACAGAGGCGAGATGTTTCTCGTCACTGTTTGTAGGGGACGCTGTAGTGGGACGCGACGACCTGCCATTTGCCTGCGGTTTTGATCCAGACATCGGTGAAGCGGTCGTGGTACTCGTAGGGCTTGCCGTTGGATTCGCCCTTCTCGTGATAGGAGCCGGTTACGATCGCGGTGTCGCCGTGCATGCGGACTTTGAGATCTGACATTTCGGCCACTTGCACATGAACGCCGGAGTCGGCGCTGTGGCTGATGTATCCAGCCTTGCTGTAGACGCTGCCGTCCTCGACGGTGATGACGAATTCATCGGACAGCAACGAAGAGAGAATCTCGATGTTGTGTTGCTTGTAGGATTCGGTCCATTTCAGCTCAAGCGCGCGGACGGTTGCGGCGTCCGATTTCTCTTGCGCGGGAAGGGCGGCGGAGACCACTAGGAGATAGGCGATCAGTCCCCAGCGGAGGCAAGTGCGCATAGATGTATTTCGCACAATCCGATGGGCGCTACAAGTTCCTTTTATGGTTGCAGAGGGGAATGTCCGGGAAGGATGAGGTGCGAACTAATTGCTGGGATGGGAGAAGTCAGGCTCCGCTAGACTTGATTGAGGCTCGGCATACGGGCCGCTGGATTGTCCATGTCCGAATCGTTGGCTGAATTCTTTCTTGAAAATTCTGACAAGCACAGGGAAGAGTGCGCTTATCGCCAGCGACACGGGTACCGCATGGAGTCGTTTACGTATGGCGAGGTAATCGATTTGGCCTGGCAATTCGCGCATGAACTGGATGCGCGCGAGATGGGGACAGGCGACCGGGTGATGGTTTGGGGGAGCAACTGCGCGGAGTGGGTGGCGGCGTTTTTCGGATGTGCGTTGAAAGGGATCGTCGTGGTGCCGATGGACAATGGGGCGTTGGGGGATTTTGCGTGGCGAGTCGCGCAGCAGGTCGGTGCGAAGCTGTTGGTCGGGGCGCGGCAGCATGTTGAGGAGTGGGCTGCGGAGGGGCGTTCGATTGCGAGCCTGGTGCTGGAAGATCTGACGGCGTCGTTGTCATCGCGTCCGGCGACTACTTTCCAGATCGCAATTGCGCGCGATGAAATCCTGCAGATTGTGTTTACGTCGGGGACCACGGCGGATCCGAAAGGCGTGGTGATTACTCACGGTAACGTGCTGGCGAACATCGATCCGCTACAACGGGAGATGCAAAGCTATCTCAAGTACGAGCGATGGGTGCATCCGGTACGGTTCCTGAATCTGCTGCCGCTCAGCCATGTGTTCGGGCAGTTTCTCGGGATGTATTTGCCGCCGCTTCTGGGCGGGATCGTCGTCTTTCAGGACGATCTGAATCCCACGGAAGTGATGAACACGATCCGGCGGGAACGGGTTTCGGTGCTGGTCAGCGTGCCGCGAGTGTTGCAATCGCTGAAGCAGAAAGTCGAGCGCGATCTGGAGAGCGAAGGACAGAGCGAGGCGTTTCGACGGCGATTTGCGTCGTCCGCAGGCAAGCATTTTCTAAGGCGCTGGTATATCTTTCGCGCAATCCGCCGACAATTCGGATGGAAATTCTGGGCATTCATTTCCGGCGGCGCGGCGCTGGACAGCGAGACCGAAGAATTCTGGGGAAGGCTGGGATATGCGGTGATCCAGGGATATGGGCTCACCGAGACGACGTCACTGATCAGCGTGAATCATCCGTTTCGATTGGGCAAAGGATCGATTGGCAAGGTGTTGCCCGGGCGCGAAGTGAAGCTGGCGGACGATGGAGAAATCCTGGTGCGTGGTGGCGGAGTTGCGTCGGGGTACTGGGATGAGGGCGGAGCCCATAAGGTTGCGGACGCGCAAGGCTGGTATCGCACCGGCGACATTGGCGAGTTGGACGCTGGAGGGAATCTTTATTTCAAAGGGCGGAAGAAAGAGATGATCGTAACGCCGAGCGGGATGAATGTTTATCCCGAGGATCTGGAAGCGGCGTTGCGGCGCGAGCCGGAAGTGAAAGATTGTGTGGTGGTGGGGATCGAACGTGGTGGGAACGCGGAGGCTTGCGCGGTGGTGATTCTGCGGGAAAAAAGCGAGGTCGAGGAAGTCGTGCGGCGGGCGAACCAATCGCTGGCGGAATATCAGCGGATGCGCATATGGATGGAATGGCCGCAGCAGGATTTCCCGCGGACGAATACGCAGAAGCCACGACGGAATGTGATTGCGGAGTCGGTGCGAAGCAAGTTGGGGCAAGGAGCGCTTTCGAGAAAGGGAGATGCAGGCGATAGCGGGCCGCTGGGCGAATTGATTTCGCGGGTTGCGGGACGCGCAGTGCCAGGACTGCGAGCCGATTCCAGTCTTGATTCTGACCTGGGGTTGAGTTCACTGGATCGAGTCGAATTGCTGAGCGCGCTGGAAGATCGATATCAAGTCGATCTGAGCGAGGCGCAGTTCAGTTCGGTGCGGACCGTGGGCGATTTGGAGAAAATGCTGCGCGGAGAAGCGGTGTCGGTACGGGGGTATCACTATCCGGCATGGACGCTGGCATGGCCGGTGCGGTGGGTGAGGCTGCTGGCGCAGTATCTGCTGATGCGTCCGGCGATTCTGCTGCTGGGCTGGCCCCGAATCGAGGGGCGAGAAAATTTGCAAGGCGTGAAGGGGGCGTTGCTGATTGTGTCGAACCATATCGACGATGTGGACCCCGGATTTATTGTGACGGCTTTGCCGGCAAGATTTCGACACCGGATGGCGACGGCGACGGGAGGAGAAGCGTTGGAGGCGCTGCGGAGCCCGCGTCCGGAGCGCGGTTTGCTGGGGGGAGCGTATGACCGGATGCAGTGGTTCCTGGGAGTGGCGCTGCTGAACCTGTTTCCCCTGCCGCGCGAAGCCGGATTCCGCAAGAGCTTCGCCTACGCGGGTCAAGCCGTGGACAAGGGATACAGTGTGCTGGTATTTCCCGAGGGGCGGCATACCACGGACGGAAAGATGAATTCGTTTCGCGCGGGCATTGGGCTGCTGGCACAGAATCTTGGGATCGCGGTGTTGCCTATGCGAATCGATGGATTGTTCGAAGTGAAAAGCGCCGGCAAGAAGTTTGCCGCTCCCGGGAAGATTCAGGTGCGCATCGGAAAGCCGATCCAATTTCCGGCGGGCATGGATGCAGAAAAGATGGCGGCAGCGCTGCAGAAGGCCGTCGAAGAGCTGTGAAGCTCTTCCGGCCGCTATGAAGGCGCGGCGGCACGATCTCCGCAGGATAGCCTATTCCTCGTCCCCCATCGGTTCGTCATGGTGCGGATCGGACTCGACGGTGATCTCCGGCGCGTGCGATTGCCGCAACTGGCGGTTGAGAGCGGGCAGATCCGTGGACTTGAAGTCGTTCCAGCGCTTCAGCACATCGGCAGTGTCGTGGTCCGTGGTTGCTAACACTTGCAATTGAGATGTCGTTGGCTCCGCATCGACTTGCCAGATTGCCCCGTATAGAGTGCTGGCCGCTCCGTTGAGACGACTCAGAGTGAGTTCCTCAGTAGGTGGAGCGAACAGTCCGGCCGGTGCGCCAAGCAGGGCCGTGAGTTTCTTCTGAGCGCCTTCGAGCGCGGGCTTGGCGCTGGCATTCACCTGCGGGCTTAACTTCTCGAGTTGATCGCGGATCGATCCTGCCTGAAGAACAGCGTGGGATGACTCATTGACGATTGCTGCCAGGCGGCTCTCAGTCTCGAACTTCTTCTGCAAACCGGCGAGCGAAATTTTGATGCGCGGATCCATTTTAACGATCAGAGGCGCGTTCAGGGTTTTTCCGTCAACGGTCAGGCGGACGGTGTAATCTCCCGGCAGAACCGTCGGGCCGAGGGGATAACGCGGCGTGTCGTGGGGAATGGCGGCGATGGGGTAGTCGTGGCGAACGGCAGCCGGCGCGGGATAGTGAAGATCCCAAATCCAGCGATGCATGCCGGTGGTGGTGGCGAGTTGCCAGGAAGCGCGGGTCCAGTAGAGCGGGATCAACTGCTTCTGCAGTTCTTCTTCGGTGACGTCAGGCTTGTCGGTGTTCGTGAAGCGGCGGGTGAGTTTGCCTTGCACATCCAGAATTTCCAGCGAGACCGACGATGCTGCGGCGGGCAGGTAGTAGTCGAGAATCGCACCGTCGGGCGGGTTAGCTGCCATTGGCTCATCAGGGGGGAGAGGCGTGTCGGTGTTGGTATCGCGCTGGACGCGGTACGCGGGCGCTGGGGCAAACAGATGTGCGGCGTTCGGCGGAGCGGCCGCAAGTTCGCGCAGAGGAGCGATGTCGTCGAGAATCCAGAAGGAGCGGCCGTGAGTGGCGACGATCAAATCAGTGTCATGGATCCAGAGATCGCGCATGGAAGTGTGGGGAAGATTCAGTTGGAGGGACTGCCAGTGATCGCCGTCGTCAAAGGAAACCCAAACCGCGTTTTCCGTGCCGGCGAACAGCAGGCCTTTGCGGACGGGATCTTCGCGCACGGTATCGACGGGGCCGAAATCGGGCAGGCCGGAGGTGATGAGCTTCCATGTCTTGCCGCCATCATGCGTGCGATAAATATAGGGATGCATGTCGTCAATGCGGAAGCGGCTGACGGATGCGTACGCGGTCCGCTCGTCGAAGTGCGAGGCCGAAATCTGCGTGACCTTGCTCCAGGGAGTCAAATCTTTGGGGGTGATGTCGGACCAGGATTTCCCCGCGTCGCGGGTGATCCAAATGAGACCGTCATCAGTTCCGGCCCACAGCGTATTCACGGTCTTGAACGAAGGAGCGAGCGCGTAGATCACTCCGTGCTGTTTTGCCGCGCCTTTATTGACGAGGGATCCGACGCTCGCCGGAACGCCGGGATTCTCGCGAGTCAAATCTTTGCTGATAGTCTGCCAGGAAGTTCCGCCGTCGGTGGTCTGGAACAGGACGTTGGTCGCGTAATAGAGCAGGTGAGGATCGAGGGGTGAAAACATCAGCGGCTCGGTGCGATCGGCGCGGTAGTTAGGATTGCGCAACGGGATGGGCGTGACGTTCTGCACTTCGCCGGTGGAGAAATGGAACCGGGATACTTCCGTACGGCCAGCACCATAGACGATGTCAGGATCGAGGGGATCGGGGGCGACATAGCCGTACTCGATTACGCCCACGGGATGCCAGTCGCGGAAGGTGATGGCGCCATCGTTGCCGCGGCTTAAGATGCAGACGGAACCGCTTTCCTGCTGGCCGGCACAGACGCGATAAGGGAATGAATTGTCGGCGATGGCGTGATAGAGCTGGGCAGTCGGCTGGTTGTACCAGGAACTCCAGGACGCGCCGCGATTAACGGTTACAAGGGCGCCCTGATCGCTGACTAGAAGGATGATGTTGCCGTCGTTGGGATTAATCCAGAGATTCTGGTAATCGTCTCCACCGGGAGCGCCGCGGAAAGGGGACCAGGTCTTTCCGCCATCGGTGGAGCGCATGGTGACGGTGCTGGCGATATAAACGAGATCGGGATTTTTCGGATCAACTCTTGGAATGGGGAGATCGCCTCCGCCGATGCGGCCGGAGGGCCGAGGATCGGTCGTGATCTGGGACCAGTTGTCTCCCGCGTCATCGGAGCGATACACGGCCAATTTTCCGGACGCTGTAGAAAGTGTTGCGTAGAGGCGGCGAGGATCGCTGGGCGCAATGGCAACGTAGATTTGGGAAAGATCCTGGGGCAGGCCGCCGGTCAAAGGATGCCAACTGGTGCCGCCGTCGGTCGATTTAAAAAGTCCGCCGCCCGGACCGTTATATTCGTTGTTGTCTTCCCACGGGCCTTCGCGAACTTCCCACATGGAGGCATAGACGGTATCGGGATTGGAGGGATCGATCTCGACGTCGGAGCCGCCGGTGTTTTCGTCCTTGAAAATAACTCTTTGCCAGCTTTGACCGCCGTCGGTGGAGCGATAGATGCCGCGCTCCGGACTGGGTCCGTAAGGATGGCCGAGGACGGCAGCGAAGATTTTGTTGGGATCGCGCGGATCAACGGCGAGCGCGGGTATCTGCTGGCCGTCGGCGAGGCCGAGATGCGTCCAGGTCTTGCCGGCGTCGGTGGATTTGTAAATACCGTTGCCGACGGAGAGATCGGGACGATGCAATCCCTCACCGCTGGAGACGTAGACGATGTTGGGATCAGAGGGAGCGACGGCGATGGCACCAATCGACTGAGTGGATTCGTGATCGAAGATCGGATTCCAGGTGCGGCCGTAATCATCGGATTTCCAGACGCCGCCGTTCACCTGCCCCATGTAGAAGACATTGGGCTGGCTGGGAACTCCGGCGGCGGCACGCGTGCGTCCGCCGCGAAACGGGCCAATCATTCGCCAGTGCAATTCCTGATAAGCAGCTTCGGGAATCTGAGACCAGGCTACGGCCGCGGATAACAAAATGGCGGATGACACGAATAAACGCAGGATTACCCCAGGTCGGTTCACTTTCTCCCCCTCAGGCGACAAACGGCAAACTAGATAGGATAAACCAAAAAAGCAGTGACGGTAGCCGGGCCGCCGGAAGAAGCCGAGTGTCGGCGCTCGAATTTCGTTTGGTGGCGATCCCGCGACGCGTTTATGATGACGAAGTTTTCATCATGCGGAATTCAACGAAGATTCGCCGTATAGTTCCCGCTCTAGTGCGGGCAGCAATTTTATTCGTACTCTGTGGATTCTTGGCCGAGGGACACGTTCTGGCGTCGCCGCCGGAGGTTGCCGAAGGCCAGGGACTGAAGCCGATCCTCAGTTATATTTCCACAGCCTGGGACACGCTCACGCGTTCGACGACGGAGTGTCAGAGCATTGTGGATCCGAAGATTGCGAAGGCGTCAGTACTGTATATGCCGGCCGGATTTGCGGCGCCACCGGCGGTGCAGCAGTTGAGCGGCAAGTGCAACGTGCGGGTCGAGCATCTGCCGGTTGAGATTCATCAACTGGGTCAGATCACGACCGGCAACATTGATCCACCGGGGCTGCTGTATTTGCCGAACAAATACGTGGTGCCGGGTGGGCGATTCAACGAGATGTACGGATGGGACAGTTACTTCATCATCCGCGGTCTGCTGCAAGCGGGACGCGTGGAACTGGCGCGCGATATGGTCGAAAATTTCTTTTTTGAGATCGAGCATTACGGTGCCATGCTCAACGCGAACCGAACGTATTACCTGACGCGATCGCAGCCTCCGTTTATGAGTTCGATGGTGGTGGACGTATACGAGGCGATGAAGAAGGACCCGGCACAGGAAAGCGCGGCCGACAAAGCATGGCTTGAGCGGGCCTATACGGACCTCGACAAGGACTATGGGATGTGGACGCGCGCGCCGCACCTGGCGGGGCAGACGGGATTGTCGCGCTATTACGATTTTGGAGATGGTCCGCCGCAAGAGGCGGTGAAGGATGAAACCGGGTTCTACCGAAAAGTGTCGCAGTATTTCTTTTTCCACCCTGCTGAGGCAGACGAATATGTGGTGGAGAGCGAGCCGGGCGGGACTCAAGCGGTGGCGGGAGCGGCGTATTCGCTGCAGGTTTGCGAAAAATCCATGACCATGGCCCCGCCGCAGTGCGAGTCGGCCCGGCAATTCAAACTCAGCAAGGATTACTACAAGGGCGACCGCTCGATGAGGGAGTCGGGCTTCGACGTGAGCTTCCGCTTTGGCCCATTCGGTTCGGCGACGCATCACTACGCTCCGGTGGGTTTGAACAGCCTGCTCTACAAGACGGAAAAAGATATGGAGCAGATCAGCCTGTGGCTGGGGCGTGACGACCATGCGAAGGAGTGGAACCGGCGAGCGGAGGAGCGAAAGAAACTCATCACACGCTACCTGTGGAATGCGGAGCAAGGCTCGTTTTTCGACTACAACTTCGTCACCGGGAAAATTTCGAATTATCGTTATGCCACGATGTTTTATCCGCTATGGGCCGGATTGGCGACGCCCGAGCAAGCGAAGGCGGTGATCAGGAATCTGAAAGGATTCGAGCAACCCGGTGGACTTCCGATGAGCACCTATGACTCGGGTGCACAATGGGATTTGCCCTACGGGTGGGGAAATATTGAGATGCTGGCGATCGCAGGGCTGCGGCGCTACGGGGACAATGCCGACGCAGACCGGATCTCCTATGAATTTCTGTCGATGGTGGCGGAAAATTTCCGCCGCGACAGGAACATGCGGGAGAAGTACAACGTGGTGACGCGCTCGTCGGAAGCGCACGTTGCACTGGGATATGAAATGAATGTGGTCGGATTCGGATGGACCAATGCCGCTTTCACTGAGTTGTTGCGCGGGCTTCCGAAGGAAATGGTGAAGCGATTGGTGGACGAACAGAACCGGGCGCTAGCCGGAGCGAAATAATCCGCTGCGTTCTCGCGCCGCAAAAGCCTGGACCACAGAGGGCACAGAGGCACAGAGGAAAACTTCACCGATTCTTTCTTGCGAACTCGCTTCTGTGGCGGCTGTAGAAGATGTAGATCATCAAGCCGAGTGCCAGCCAGATCACGAAGCGCAGCCAGGTGATCAGGGTAAGCCCGAACATGAGGCCACCGCACAGGGCCACTGAAATCAGCGGGAACCAGGGCACAAACGGGACGCGGAACGCACGCTTGCGATCGGGTTGCTTGCGGCGGAGGAAGATCACTCCCAGCGAAACCAGAACGAACGCAAATAGTGTCCCGATGTTGGCGAGGTCGGCGGCATCCCCAATGTCCACGAGGCCGGCGGGAATTCCGACAGCGAAACAGGCGATCCAGGTGGACCAGTGCGGCGTCTTAAATTTCGGATGCACTGCAGAGAAAAGCTTGGGGAGCAAGCCGTCGCGGGACATAGCGTACCAGATGCGTGCCTGCGCGTACTGAAAGACCAGCAAGGAAGAGATCATGCCGGTCAGCGCTCCAATCACGATGACCGAGCGGAAGAATGGATGCACGCCCAGATACTTCAGGGCATAGGCCACGGGGGCTTCGGCGGCTTCCCCGGATATGAAGGTCGTGTACTTCATCATGCCGAGCAGCACGATGGCAACGCCGACATAGAGCACCGTGCAGACCACCAGCGACATGATGATGCCGAAAGGCAAATCTTTTTGCGGATTACGCGATTCTTCGGCGGCTGTGGATACCGAATCGAATCCGATGTAGGTAAAGAAAACGATGGCGCCTCCAGTGACGATTCCGGAAAAGCCAGAGGGCGCGAACGGCGACCAGTTCGCGGGCTTCACCAGCATTGCACCGACCACGAGAAAAGTGAGGATGGCGCCGATCTTGATGGCGACCATGATGTTATTCGTCTCCGCTGATTCTTTCACTCCGCGCACCAGCAGCAGGGTAAGAACGAAAACGATAAGGAAGCCGGGCAGATTGAAATAGGAACCTGTCCATTGGCCTCCGGCCCAGACCGGGCTCGCCCATTTTTGCGGTAAATTGAGACCGAAGACGGCCAGTTGCGCTTTCGTATAACCGGCAAAGCCAACCGCGACTGCAACGTTCGAGACGACGTATTCGAGGATCAGGTCCCAACCGATGACCCAGGCGAAGATTTCGCCCAGCGTGGCGTAGGAGTAGGTGTAGGCGCTGCCAGCGATGGGGATCATCGAGGCCAGTTCGGCGTAGCACAATCCGGCGAAACTGCAGGCGATCGCTACAAGGAGGAACGAAATTGCAATCGATGGTCCAGCGGGCGGGCGTCCATGCATGAGCGCGCCCGCGGTGCTGCCGGTTCGCAGAAAGTTCACGATCACGTCAAGGGCCTGCGCATGCAGGAGGGAAGGCGCCTGGAAAAACTCTCCAGCGGCCGCCGTCCCCGTCAGCACAAAAATGCCTGAACCGATGATTGCACCGATACCGAGCGCAGTCAGAGACCACGGGCCCAATGATTTGCTGAGCCGGTGTTCCGGGTTCTCCGCTTCGGAGATCAGCTTGTCGATGGATTTGCAACAGAAAATCTGTTTATTGGAGGTGCGGATGACGTCAGCGGGTTCCGTGATTTGTGACAAGCGGGTTTGGTCTCCTGAATTCAGCTCTCAGTCACCAGCACTGAGCCAGCACGAATTCGCGCCGGGACGGACAAAGTGTCCGCCCCGCACGAGTCTTCTCTGGCGCTTACCGCTTCGCCTGGCCGCGAGCCAACTTCTTGACCTTGGGCTTCTTCGATCCGCGGGGATAATCGCGGGGCTTCAGCGGCTTCTCCGCCTTGCGTTTCTTGCGCGCCGTGCGTTTGGATTTCTTGCGTTCTTCTCTGCTGAGTTTTATCGTGTTTGCCATGTACTCTTTCTAGAATTGAGTAATTTTGTAATTGAGGAATTGCGTAATTGAAAAACCGGACACCGCGCGATACGTGTCGATCTCCGGAAACAAACTACCAAATGACACAATTTCCCAATTACTGAATTGCTTTTCAGGCTCGCTCTAACTGGGCGTACTTCTCCACCAGCTTCTTCAAGCCGAAGCGTGGAAATTGTACCGTAATCTTGGCTTCTTCGCCTTCTCCTTCGCGCTGGTAGACCGTTCCTTCCCCGTATTTCGGATGACGGACTCTCTGGCCCGGGCGGAATCCGCGCTTGCCCGTGGGCTCTTCGACCGGAGTTTTAGGGACGGTAAACTTCTTGCCCCGAGTAGCAAAGAACTCGGCGATGTTCTCAATCGAGTTGTAGGCGCGGGCAGCTACCGTTTGTTTCGGAGCGCGAGTATTGCCGCGGCCGGCGTCTCCGCTGTGCCAGGAGGCGCTTTGATCTTCGTCTTCGTAGGAATAGTGCGTGCTTTCGGAATCGAAGGCTGCGGGACTTCGTCCCGCTGGACGGCCGATGGTGGACGTCCCCAGACGAGTTTTGCGCGTTCCCAACTCCTCGATCAGCGGGCCGGGAACTTCTTCCAGAAAGCGGGAAGGGACGCTGGCTTCCGGCAGATCCGTTCCGTAGCGGCGGCGATAGACGGCGCGGGTCAGGATCAGTTGGTCCATGGCGCGGGTCATGCCGACATAGCAGAGGCGACGCTCCTCTTCGATGTCTTCGGGAACGAGCATAGTGCGCGAGTGCGGGAAAAGTCCTTCCTCCAGTCCACTGAGGAAGACGAGAGGGAATTCGAGGCCCTTGGCAGCGTGCAGGCTCATCAGCGTGATCTGGGCGCGCGCGTCGTAATCGTCGGCATCGGCGATGAGCGCCGCGTGATCGAGGAACTGGTCGAGCGTCTCGGCGCGATCGCGCGAGTCCATGGCGGCGTTGACCAGTTCGCGCAAATTTTCGATACGCGAGAAAGATTCGGGCGTGTCTTCTTCCTCCAGCAGCTTGATGTAGCACGTGCGATCGATCAGGAATTTGAGGATGTCGGCGGTAGAGACCGTGGGAGTGGGGAATGGAGCGTCCGCGCTTTGTAGCGCCGTCTCGTCATCGGCCGTGGCGCCGGCCTCTGGCCGGCTGTCGGCGAGGCGTTCCGCCTGCGCATCGTTGGGCAGAGAGTCCGCCTCGGCCTCTCCGAAATCAAATGAGAAATTTCCGAACTCCGACGGATCGAAGGCGGTCGCGTCGCCGGTGTCGTCCCTATCGGGACTCGCTTCCTCTGCGTCTCCTTCCCGGACTTGCGTCCGGGGCTAATGAATTCCTTCCCTTCGGGACTGTTGACCTGCTCGCTGCTGTCCGTTATTTCCGCCGAGAGCGCGGGCGAGGGCGCCCGCGCCACATTTTCTTCTAGCTGCTCCACAAATGTTCCGGCTAGCATCGCGCGGGCGTCTTCAATCAGTTGCTGGAAATTCTTGAGCGATGCCACGGCGCGCTGTGGCAGTAACTGCCGCTTGATCGCTTCACCGATCGCTCCCCACAGGGACAACCCCGTTTCGAGCGCGAGCCGCTCCAGAATATCGATTGTGCCTTTGCCAACGCCACGGGTTGGCGTATTGATCACGCGCAGAAGTGAAATCGAGTCGTCGGGATTCAGGATGACTTTGAGATACGAGATCATGTCTTTGATCTCGGCGCGTTCATAGAAGGAAAATCCGCCGACCACGTGATACTTCAGGCCGTAGCGGCGCATGCCTTCTTCAAATAACCGCGACTGCGAGTTGGTGCGGTAGAGCACGGCGGCGCGGGGAGTTTCGCCGCGATCAGTGGCTTCGCGCACGTAGCGGGCGATCCAGTCAGCGGCGAACAGAGCCTCGTTCTCGCCATCCGGAGCTTCGTAGTAGCCAATCTTGGTGCCGCCCTGACGCGAGGTCCACAGATTTTTGCCTTTGCGGCGGACGTTGTTGGCGACGACCGCCGATGCCGCCTGCAAAATATTCTGCGTCGAGCGGTAATTCTGCTCCAGGCGGACGATCTTGGCCTCGGGAAAATCCTGCTCGAATTCCAGGATGTTGCGAATGTCGGCGCCGCGCCAGGAATAGATCGACTGATCCTCGTCGCCGACCGCGCACACGTTGTGCGTCTCTCCGGCGAGCATGCGCATGAGTTCGTATTGCGGGCGATTCGTGTCCTGATATTCGTCGATGAGCAGGTACTGGAAGCGGCGATTGTAGTATTGGCGCACATGAGCAGCAGATTTCAGCAGGCGCACCGCTTCGAGCAACAAATCGTCGAAATCGAGCGCGTTGGCTTTGAGAAGCTCTTTGCGGTACTCCTCGAACAGGTGCGCAATGCGCTCGGTCTTGGGATCGGCCGACTGCAGATAGAGTTCCTGCGGATTGAGCATGTGATTCTTGGCCCAGGAGATGCGCGACAACACGATGCGAGGCGTGAGTTGCTTGTCATCGAGGCCGAAGCGCTTCATGAGCGACTTGACGACGGACTGCTGGTCGGCTTCGTCGTAAATCACGAAATTCTTCGTATTGCCAATCGGCGGCTGTCCTGGGACGACGGATGGAATCCGCAGGGCTTCAATGTCGCGCCGCAGCACGCGCACGCAGAACGAGTGAAAGGTCGAGATCACGGGCTTGGCGATGCTCAAGCCGCCCACCAGTTTGTCGACGCGTTCGCCCATCTCCGCGGCAGCCTTGTTGGTGAAGGTCATGGCCAGGATAGATTCCGGCATCACGCCCTTGTGCTCGATCAGATAGGCGATGCGGTAAGTGATGACGCGGGTTTTGCCGCTGCCGGCTCCGGCCAGGATCAGCACCGGGCCTTCGGTGGTTTCGACGGCCTCACGTTGCTGCGGGTTTAGTTGGTCGAGAAAAGACAATGCGGAAGCTAGCTCCGGAGTTGGTAGTTCAATTTTACAGGGGAATCGTGCGGTGCGACATTCTCTGATTGAGGTTTCAAAGTTTCAAGGTTTCAGAGTTTCAAAGTGGCGAGTCTACAGCGGCGGAAAATCTGTTCGTCGAAGGTATGTGCGCGGATGGTTCGCGTCAATCGTTTCGGGTGGATTGATACCAGTTTCTCCAGGCGGCGGAATCGTTGGGCAAGCGCTGATGAGTGATGTCGTTCAGCGCCTGAAATGCCCAGGCGTGCGTCTGAGAGTCGAGGGAGGCGTCGTCGGTGTAATTCAAAAGTTGTGGAACGGCGGTGAGGCGCTGTTGTTGGGTGAACATGCCCGACTGCGCCAAGCTGCAGGCAGCTCGCTCGCGCACCATCGGTGAAGGATCGTCGTGCATGGTTTCGAGAAGGGGCTGGATGGTCTGATCGCTTCCGGTCAGCGCGAGTCCCTCGACCGCCCAGTGACGCGAGTCCGCGTCCGAGTCTGCCAGATGCGAGGTCAATATTTCGACAACGCGATCTGGCTGGACTCCACGATTTCCCATCAAGCCGAGAGCCCAGAGCGCCCAAATTTTCTGCGCCTGATTGGGAGAGTTCGCTTTTTTCAGTAGATAGTCGAGGCTGGCCGAGTTTTTGGCCAGTCCATAGGCTGCGAGTTCAACTTCGATCCCGGACTGCCGCACGCGCAGGTCATTGGAATTCAGCGCGGCGGTGCTGAGGTTGGCAATCTGCGCATTCCACTGGACTTTGCCTTGCCAGCGATCGACTCGCGAAGAAATCTGGTCCACGGCACCGGCAGTATTTCCCACGGCGAGCTCGAGTAGCGTTTCCGCCTGCTTCTGCGGCTTCATGCGGTCGAGTTGACGCAGATCGGCAGCCGTCGCCGGATGCCGCGGTTGAGACGAAAACAGAGTCTGAAAGCCGGACCATGCGGGCCGAACGCTGCGGATGGTTCCCGCCAGCAGCGCGGCGGATATTCCAATGGTGATTGCCAACAAGTGAAGCAGCGGCAGCGCAGGCTTGCGAACTGATATCGGATTGGGACTCGAGCCGAGACCAGCAACATCAGAGCCCGGTCCAAACGTGCCGTAATCAGGGGTTGGCTGCAGGCGCGGATCGACAGCCACATTAGCATTTGCCTGCGCGCCTGCGTCCGAGGAGAAGGTCTGGGATACATCCATACCAAGTTGAGTTTAGGGTGACGGCCGAAATAGGGTAAAGTTACTTCGGTTCGGTTCCCGGCGTTTCGGCGCACGAATGTGGCCCTGCGTTTACAAGAACGTGTGGCAGGCCGATCGCCAAACGCACTGAGATCAGCAGGAGGGAATCATGATGAAATCGAAATGGTGGATCTTTTTGCTTTGCATTTGGCTGGAGGCAGGAGCAATGGCCGCGGCAGGTCCGGGCTATCACGTGGTGACGACCTACAAAGTGGGCGGAGAAGGCGGGTGGGATTACCTGACCGCCGACGCCAGTGCGCGGCGGTTGTATATTTCCCGCGCCACACACGTGATCGTGCTCGATCTGGACTCGGGTAAGAACGTGGGGGATATTCCCGACACGCCGGGAGTGCATGGCATCGCACTGGCGCCGGAGTTGGGGCGCGGTTTCACGAGCAATGGGCGCGAAGGAACTGTAAGCATCTTCGACATCAAGACGCTAGCATTGATCAGCAAAGTGAAAGTCGGCGAGAATCCTGACGCGATTCTCTTCGATCCGGCGACCAAGCGGGTGTTCACGTTCAATGGACGGAGCCATGATTCGTCGGTAATCGATGCGGCGACCGGCAAAGTGCTGGGCACGATCAAGCTCGACGGCAAACCAGAATTCGCTGCCAGCGATGCCAAGGGAGAGATATTCGTCAACATCGAAGACAAGAGCGAACTTGTCGCGATCGATCCCAACGGGCTGGAAGTGAAGGCCACGTGGCCGCTGGCGCCGTGCACGGAGCCGAGTGGCCTTTCGATCGACCGCAAGCACCGGAGACTTTTTGTGGGATGCGACAACAAAATGATGGCAGTTGTGGATGCAAATAACGGCAAGGTTCTTGCGACGCCCGCAATTGGCGAGGGCGTTGACGCGACCAGGTTCGACGAAGAAACCGGATTGGCATTCGCTTCCTGCGGTGGCGACGGGGTTCTGACCGTAGTCAAAGAACACTCGCCGGAAAAATTCAGTGTTGCGGAAAACGTGACCACCCAGAAGGGAGCACGCACCCTGGCGCTTGACTCCAAGACTCACAAAGTGTTCGTGGTGACGGCGGACCTTGGACCGCCTCCGGCAGCGACGACGGAGAATCCACATCCGCGGCGTTCGATTGTGCCGGACACCTTCGTGGTGCTAGTTGTGGGGAAGTGAAGCGGTGGTCGTTGTCGGACAGTTGCGAGTCTGCTCCCGGAAAGATTGAGCAACAGCGGGAGAGTGATGCGGCATCAAAAACAATCCGCAGTTAGCAGAGATGGCAGGCCGTCGAGTTGAGCAGTTACAATTAGGCGGCCTTTTGATGCCGATGCGCGAAGCGATCTCATGACCATGAAAGTCCGCAAAGCCGTATTCCCAGCCGCCGGCCTGGGCACGCGTTTTCTGCCCGCGACCAAGGCCCAGCCCAAAGAGATGCTCCCAGTCGTCGACAAGCCAATCATCCAGTATGGCGTTGAAGAAGCGATGGCTTCCGGGTGCGATCAGATCCTCATCATCACGGGACGAGGCAAGCAGTCGATCGAGGACCACTTCGATGTAAGCTACGAACTCGAAAAAATGCTCGAGGAGCGCCACAAGACCGATCTGCTGAACATTGTGCGCAACATTTCCGACATGATGCACGTGGCCTACGTCCGGCAAAAGGAAGCGCTGGGCCTGGGCCATGCGGTGCTTATGGCGCGTGAACTCGTGGGCAACGAGCCCTTCGCGGTGCTGCTGGCCGACGACGTGATCGACAATCCCGTGCCCGCGCTCAAGCAGATGGTTAACGTGTTCAACGAAAAGCAGTGCAGCGTGATCGCGGCGCAGGTAGTCGAGGGCAAGATGATTTCGTCGTACGGCGTCTTCGACGCGCAGCCCGCCCAGGGATTCAATGGACGTCTGTTCGAGATCCGCAACATGGTCGAGAAACCGAAACCCGAAGAAGCTCCGTCGAACCTGGCGATCATCGGCCGCTACATTCTGACTCCGGCGATTTTCGATTGCCTGGCAAAGACTCCGACTGGGGCCGGCGGCGAGCTCCAACTCACCGACGGCATGCGCATATTGCTCAAGCAGGAAAAAATGTATGCCTATGTCTACGAAGGAAAGCGCTACGATACAGGCGACAAATTGGGCTTCCTGAAAGCGACGGTGGAATTCGCTCTCAAGCGCTCAGATTTGGGTGGTCCCTTCCGCGAATATCTTAAACATCTCAAGCTGTAATTTGTATCGCCATGCGACCCGCCTAGTGGAATCAGCGATTTGGGGGCGTAACCGAGGTAACTTTAGCCGTGCCCAACCGCGTGCTAGCCTCATTATGTACGTTTTAAATCAGCAACTTCCAAAGAGATTCATTTAGCGGATGCCGAAAATTCCCATTTTTCGTCTGGGGGGCCGGCCGGACAAGCCGGCGCTGCCGAATCTGGCTGCGTCGACTCCATTTGTCGCGCTCGAGGGAATTTCGGTTGGCGTCGATAACCTGAGACATGACGTGGTGCTCAGCCCGCGTTTTGTGGAGTTAGCCCGAGCTCAGGTCGCACGCCTGATCGCGCGTCACGGTGAGCTGGAAGGATTGCTGGGAGCAGAAACGCCGCCGATCGGGCAGGGGCCTTCGTGGATCCGAAGCCAGCTGGGAAAAGTTACCAAGCCGAAACATGATGCGGGAGAGTGGAAATCGGTTCTGACCGAGCTGCAGGTTTCTTCGCTCAATCGTGCCAAGAGAGAATTCAAGCTATCAGTGGACCTCCTGGCGCGTCTGGCCGTGACCAAGTTCTTGCGCGGGGAGATGAACCTGCAGTTTGCGCAGGTCGTGGAACGTTGCCGCGTATTGCTGAAGGGGTATGACAATGCCCGGGCGCAACGAGCTCATGAATATCGCGAACGGATTGCGAGCTTCCAGGTCCGAAAAAAAATTATTCTGCGCAAGACGGGGCAGGAACTTTTTGAAACCTTGCGCGAGGTCGAGAAGAGTACGCTGTCGCGCACTCGACGATCGCTGTTTGGGGAAGAAACCAACGGCGGAAGTTACTTCACGTATCCGCTGTTCCTGAACCGGCTGCTCTTTTCCGAAGATGGACGGGACGATTATCTGTGCGCCGAGCATTACGTCATGCTGGGCAATTGGGATCGCGATCCGGACCGGTACGGACGCCTGCGCGAGATCGTGTCCGGATTCCTGCGTTCGGTTTATGGCGAGGAAGTCGGCGCGGACACGCTCGATTCGTGGATGAACGTTCCCGACAATGCGCGGGAGCTGGTAGGTTCGGGAACGCCGGAGGATTCTGC
The DNA here is from genome assembly GCA_963763795.1 of uncultured Acidobacteriota bacterium. Classification (GTDB taxonomy): domain Bacteria; phylum Acidobacteriota; class Terriglobia; order Terriglobales; family Acidobacteriaceae; genus Sulfotelmatobacter. The sequence goes on from CAVXPP010000003.1 coordinate 161,050, forward strand.
GGAAGGATTCGCGCAGCAGGAGCGTCTGGCGGCGTGGGTGCGCCTGCTGGAAGACGAGCGGGTGATGGAGAATGTGATCGCGTCATACCACGTGGTGCCGCTGCTCAGCGAATATGCCCCTCGCATCAATCCGCAGCAATTGAAGAATGCGCTGATCGACCGGACGGAATGCGATCGCGTGGAGCGGATGATTCAGGAGCATGGCAGACTTTCGCCCAATAGCTTGTACGCAGGAGTGGCGAAGGTGGCGAGCTGCCGCGGCGCTGAGCGGGCAAAGGTGGCGGCGCGGTTCCTGGGCGACTTCTTCCATTATCATCGCGACTTGCGCAGGCTTGAGGTCCTGAATGCCGCTCTGGATTCGGTGAATCTGGTGGGGAACGAGCGGCTGCAGGAATTGTCGCGAGTGAACGGCACTCTGTATGAATTCCTGCTTCCGGAGGAGCAGGGAAAGACGGACGTGGACCGAGTGCTGCGCCACGTGGTACTGAAGGCAGATGTGCGCGATTCGACGCGCCTGACTCGGACGATGATGGAGAAGGGATTGAATCCGGCGTCGTATTTTAGCCTGAACTTTTACGATCCGGTGAACAAGCTGCTGGAGAAGTACGGCGCGCAGAAAGTATTTTTGGAAGGCGACGCAATCATCCTGGCCATTCTGGAGCGGGAAGGCGAGCCGGGGCTGGCGGTGAGTCGCATGTGCGTGCTGGCGCGCGAGATCATTGAAATCGTCCGCGGGTATAACGAATTGATGCAGAGCTCGGGAATGCCGCAGTTGGAACTGGGAGTGGGCATCACGCTGCAGGAAGCGGCGCCGCTGTACCTGATGGATGGGGAACATCAAATCATGATCTCGGAAGCGCTGAACGAGAGCGACCGGCTGTCGTCGTGCAACAAGCGCGCGCGGAAAGTGATGGAGCCGCAGGCTGGACCGTTTCACGTGTACGCATTCCAGTCGGCGGAGTTGGATGAGGATGGAAATCCGGAAGACGTCATTCTCAATTTCAATCTGGGCGGAATCCGGATGAACGAGGCCGCCTTCGCCAAGCTGCAGAAAGAGATCACGCTGGAGCCGCTGAAGGTCCGGCTGCCCGCGACGTTTGCGTCGTCGGACAAAGGGGAGTACCGGCTGTTCAGCGCTACCGTGCCGGTCGATCGCGACATTTTCCGAATTATCGTGGTTCGCGAAAGCCGCATTCCGCGTATCAATTCGGCGGATTTCGCGGTGAAGGGATGGACGGAGCGATCGTATTACGAAATCTGTACCGATCCGGCGATCTATGCCGCGCTGGAAAGACGAAAGGGAGTGGGGCGCGGCTAGAGGACTTGTGGCCGATCTTTGCGCTTCCCATTCGGCGCTCGTCGTTAGCCAAGATTCTAGTGGTGGTGCGTCGGAAATAGTGATCGTTAACTATTGCGCCTCGATCCGAGTGATCCACGGTGTGCTGCGAGGAGGTCAAGGACTCTAACCACAGGGTGCACAAGAGGATCACAGGAAAAACCGGCGACCTATAAGTGTCGATCTGTTTGATATACTGCACTAAGTGATCACACCTGAAGCGTAGCCCACTGCACCTCCGCGATTAAAATTCCGTTCCCTGTCGGCTAGGTCGAAACGGGATCTGAAATGTCGCCTCAACATCAACGGGAGAGCCATTCTTCCTGGCCGGTTCAAACTTCCACTGGGCTAAGGCTTCGCTGGCGTACCGATCCAGGCGATTATCCACGCCACGCAGTACTCGAACATTGCCGACGGTTCCATCAGACCGGATGACCGCGTAGAGAATCACTGTGCCGGCAACGTTTTGGTGCATCAACTGCAGAGGGTATGCGGGGTCGACTTTGCGCGTGGCCATGGGCTGGGAAAGATCTTCAGAGGGAGCGTTCGCGGTATTGGATTCGCGATCGCGATCGCGTTCGGCAAAGCGGATGACCCAGCTTCCGCCGGAGGAATTCAGGTTGGGCATGTTCAATCGGACCGAATAAAACTTGCGGTCTCCGAAGACAGCACGCTCGGCGGGGGAGAGACTGGCAGCGCTTTCTGCGGGCATCGGACGAGCGGATGGAATGCTGACGCGGGGCGGGCGGGCGCTGGCCAGAAGGTTGGGATTGACCGAAGGGGTTGAGGTGCCGCTTCCGGAAACTCCAGTCGGAGAAATATTCGCGCTTTTCCCGACATAAAGACCCGCAGGAAGATCGCTCGTTCCCCTTCGCGTCAAGTTATTCCCGTTCGTATTGTTTCCGTTGCCTGCAACCGCACCGGGAGAACCTGAGGCTCCTGCCCGACCTTCGGGAGTGGCGGCGAAAGTTCCACGGCGGTTGCCGGCGGGAGGATCAGGAGGCGCGCCCACCGCGGGATGCAGGTTCAGAGCTACGACTCGGCCGCGTGATCCGAAAGACGCACCAGAAGCGGAGACGGTCACTGTCGGTGGAGGAGCTACGATCTGGGATCCGATGCCGCCGACAGCAGACGGCAACGCGCGCGAGCGTTGTTCCGCGACAGGCAGCCGCGGCGCCGGAGCAATGACTGGGCTGCGTCCGATGTTGAGATCGCCGAGCGGTCGGTCGCGTGATGCGTCAACCGCGGGCGGCGGCGCGATGAGTGCAGGTTGCAAAGACTGCGGCGCAGTCGCAGCGGAGGCGCGCAAGTCCGGCGGCGGGGGCACGACCGAGTCCAGTGGCCGCGTCATGCGCGTGATCTCGGCGGCGGGACTGAGCGGAGGCGGCTGAATTTCCAGGCTCGGCTTCTCCATATCATCGGACCAAGCCACGACGTTGGGCAGCGCAACATCGTGCTGCAATTTGACGCTGGGCGGGGTCACCAGTGTTTGAGTGTGATTGTCCGACTCGGCGGGCACGGAGATGATGGCCTGCCTGGAGAACTCCGGGTCAGCACGGGATAGATGCGCCGCAGAATCGTCGCGCGTGTCGAGATGGGGAAGATCATCCGAAGCCTGGTAATAGATTACCTCGGAGCGATCAAACTCCCGCGCCGCGACCACTCGTGGCTGAAGAGCAAAAATGTGGGTAAGAACCACGAGCAGCGCGCCCGCGAGCAGGTGACAGGCGCCAGACTTCAGAAATCCATACCACGGAAGGCTGCGCTTCACGAACACATCGGGCCAGAACGCAGCAGGAGGCGATTCCAGTTCTATGTGATGCCCACGCGTTGGCAGAACCAGGTCGCGCAGGTTGCTGAAGAAGACGCGCGGGCGCGAAGGCAATTCGACCAGGAGCCGCGGGACGGCCGCGGCCTGCGGCATCTGTTGAAGAGACCCGACGGACATCTGCCTATAGTAGATGCGAAAACCAAAATCCGGATAGCCGGAAGGGCAAAGATTATTCGCGACGCTCGCACGTGGCTTAAAACCGGGCGCTGGCCGCGTAAGTTGCGGAAGAAACCGTTTATAATCGTGAGTCCGGCTCACCGCCGGAACTCTTTCTGCAAGGACTCACTTTGCTTGACTTCTTAGGAGACCTAAAACGCACGCACATGTGCGGGACGTTGCGCGTTTCCGATGCCGGAAAGAAAGCTGTATTAATGGGATGGGTGAACCGGCGGCGCGATCTGGGAAACATCATCTTCATCGATTTGCGCGACCGGACGGGCATTACACAAGTCGTATTCAATCGCGAATTGAATTCCGCCGCCCACGAAAAGGCGGAGTTGCTGCGCAATGAGTATGTGATCGCCGCGATCGGCACGGTCAAGCTGCGCGACCCTGACACGGTGAACAAAAATATTCCGACCGGCGAAGTTGAGCTGGTGGTCGATGAGTTGCGGATTCTGAATGAATCAAAGCTGCCGCCGTTCCTGCCCTCGGACACCGCGCTGACCAATGAAGAGACGCGGTTGAAGTATCGCTACCTCGATCTGCGACGCGATGTGATGCAGTTCAACATCGAGACGCGCCATAAAGTCGCGAAAGCGATCCGCGACTATCTTTCGGCGCAGGGATTTTTCGAAATTGAAACACCGTTCATGACGCGATCGACGCCCGAAGGCGCGCGCGATTATCTCGTGCCCAGCCGGGTGCAGCCAGGGACGTTCTACGCGCTGCCGCAGTCGCCGCAGCTGTTTAAGCAGATCCTGATGATTTCAGGATTCGACAAATATTTTCAAATCGTGCGCTGCTTCCGCGACGAAGATCTGCGCGCCGACCGTCAGCCGGAGTTTACCCAGATCGATCTGGAGATGTCGTATCCGCAGGCGGAGCGCGTGTGGGAGGTTGTGGAGGAATTCCTGAAGGCGGCCTTCCAGGCAACGGGCGAAGAGATCGCGACGTCGTTTCCGCACATGGATTATGACGAAGCGATCCGGCTGTACGGCATCGATAAACCCGATTTGCGGCTGCCGGCATTTACCGATGTGCGTGATTGCTTCACGCCGGAGAATCTGCAGGAACTGGCGATCAATGCGAACCTCCCGGTGATCGCGATTCGCACGCCCAAGGTTGGAGAGCTTTCGCGCAAAGAGCGGGACGACATCAAGCCAATGTTCCATTCCAAGGGTGGCGCGCGAGTCTACGAAGACTTCAAACGAATCGGCAACAAGTATCCGGATGCTGCGGCGGCGATTGCGCAAAAGACCGCGATGGAAGAAGGCGACCTGATTGTGTTGGTGGCGGGTGCGGCGCAAGCGGGGCCACACACCGAGATGCCGGCGCACAGGAAAGTCACGCCTTCTGAGCTGGCGATTTATGCCTCGGCGGGATTATTACGGCTCGCTCTCGCGCAGAAGTACGCCGAACGGCATGGAATCTTCAAGAAGACCGGAGATCCGGCGAAGGATTACCGCTTTCTGTGGGTTACAAATTTTCCTATGTTCGAGTGGGATGAGAATGAGAAGCAATGGATGGCGGCGCACCATCCGTTTACCTCACCACACGACGAAGACATGAGCCTGCTGGAGCAGGGAGTGGAGTCGGTGAACGATCCGCAGTCGACGCTGAGCGCGGTGCGCGCGCTGGCGTACGACGTCGTGCTGAACGGGACAGAGTTGGGATCGGGCTCGATTCGTATTCACCGGCAGGACATTCAGCGGAAGATTTTTCGCGCGCTCGGGATGTCCGAAGAAGAAGCAAAGTCGCGCTTCGGATTCTTTCTGGAGGCGCTGGAGTACGGTACGCCTCCGCATGGAGGGATTGCGTTGGGACTCGACCGCATCGTCATGATTCTTGCCGGAGCGGAGAGTTTGCGCGAAGTGATTCCATTCCCCAAGACCGCGCGCGCGGTGGACTTAATGTGCGATGCGCCGACCCCGGTCGGCGAGCGGCAGCTCAAAGAGTTGGGGATTTCGCTGAAGAAGTGAGTTCGGCAGTTAGCAGGCGGAGCCGCGCCGCAACAACATTCGTGTGCCGCGCGACGCCTCGGAGATTCTGAATGATCTGGCGTTATCGCAGGTGCGCGCCGACGATGTAGATCACACTGGAACACAGAGCGGCTAGCGTCGCGATAGCAAGAACTGGACGTACGAAATTCCTGGGCCGCGGGGGATCCCAAGTCGCAATTGCAGAGCGGAACTCTTCAATGAGTTCTTCTTCTCGAGTGTTCCGATAAAGTTCAGACTGAAATGCCAATTGGAGCGTGCGCTGGTCGAGCTCGCTGAGATCCACAAAGCGGAAGGGTCGCTGAGTGGAGGACGCGGGAAGCATCTCGACTGTCGCAAACAGCAAGCCCTTGTGTGTGCGGAACATCAAAGTGGCTTGGGACCCCGGGTCGAGTATGCACGGCACGGATAAGATGCCACCTGTTCTGGAAATAACGTCCAACTCACATGGCATGACATGAGAGTCCGGGAACTGAAGAACAACCGAAGTTCTTTCAGCAAGACGGAAGCGGGTGGCCCGCCGTTTCTGATACAGATAGGGAGTCATACAGCGTTGGCTTAGTATGACACCTGTTTGCAAAAAACAGAGCGTTACGACAGTAACGAAGGGGCTTCCCGGACCCGATCGACCCCGGGAAGCGCGACTCGGCCGCCCGGAAGGCGGTTGTCACCGTCAGACTGAGCCAATCTCCCCGTCGACGCAATGGCCCGTAGCAGGTAGCGCAAAATCTCGATATCACCGCGCTATTCCCCGATGAGTGAGCTGCTCACAACGTCTCTTACGGTCGCGACACGCCAGCGGTTGGCGCCGTGCCGTCCACGTAGTCGCAGCTTCAGGTAATTGTCGGTCAGGGCTTCGGTGAACTCGCCGGCTGCATCACTGCCAACGACGTTCAAAGTGATAGCGTCCACAGGCTTGCCGACGAAGCTGCGCATGAAGGCCAGTTTTTTCTCGGAGGCCAACTCGCGCAGGATCCGGTTGCGTTCGCGCGCGATGTGGACCGGGACTTGATTCGCCATGTCAGCCGCCGGCGTCCCGGGCCGCGCCGAGTAAGTGAAGACATGGAGATAGGTGAATGGCAACTCTTCGACCATCTTCCGCGTGGCTTCGAATTCCGCGTCCGTTTCGCCGGGAAATCCGACCATGACATCAGCGCCGATTGCGGCGGTTGGCATGGCTGCATGAATCTTCTCGATCTTCTCGCGATAGTGCCAGGGGCGATATTTGCGGTGCATGCGGCGCAGGACGGCATCGCTGCCGGATTGCATGGGGACGTGAGCGTGGTTGGCTATGCGCGGCGAGGCTGCGGCTAACGAGATGAGCTCGTCGGACCAGTCCATGGGCTCGATGGAAGAGATGCGCAGCTTTTCGAGAGTTGTTTCCGACAGAATGGCGCGGATGAGATCGACCAGAAAAGCAGGCGAGCTTCGCTCGCCCGGACGGCCGCGGGCGGCCGTCCCCACATAACCTGTGCCCACATGAGCTGTCAGATCCTTTCCCCAGCGGCCAAGGTTGATGCCACTGATCACGACCTCGCGGTAGCCTGCGGCGACTAACGTATTCACTTCGCGGAGAATGCGCTCCACTCCCAGCGAGCGGCTTTGCCCTCGAACAAAGGGGATCACGCAGAAGGAGCAGCGATTGTCGCAGCCATCCTGTACTTTGAGATTGGGGCGCGTGCGCTCGTTCGCGGCATCGAACACCGGCGCGGCCAGGAGTTCCGTATGAGCGAAGATGTCGGAGACGAAAATCGAGTTCTCAGTTCTCGGTTCCCGGTTCTCAGTCAGCTGTGAGAGGGATACGAAGCCTGGCTGCGTTGCCTTCCTAATGAGGCCATTCTGCAGCGCAATTTCCGCCAACCGGTGCTTATGAGAATTACCCACAACGACGTTCACACCGGGCAGCGTCGCGATTTCTTCGGGGGCGCGCTGGGCGTAGCATCCAGTCACCACAATTCTGGCATCGGGATTTTGGCGGCGCACTCTACGGATCGCGGCGCGGGCGTCCTGATCCGCCGCGCTGGTCACGGTGCAGGTGTTCAGGACGACCACCGAAGCGTGAGCGGCAGCGGAAGCACGAACCAACCCCTGCTCTTCGAACTGACGTTCCAGAGCGGCACCATCGGCCTGCGTGGCGCGACATCCGAAGTTTTCTACAAAGAATCCGGGCACACCTTATGGTAACGCACACTAGTGCCTATGTCTGCTCACTGGAGTGGGCGGGAGGGCGGATCAGGCGGAAGCTGCGGGTCTCCTTGCCTGGAAGCACTCTCGGCAAAAGACGGGACGGCCCTGTGTAGGACGGAAAGGAACGGTAGTTTGCTTTCCGCATCCCGAACAAGTGGCCTGAGTCTCGACTTTGGTGTAGCGGTAGGTTTGTCCCGGCGCAGGAGGTGCGCCGAGTACAGCAACCCGTTTGGTTTTGCAGGCTTTGCAGCGTTTAGGTTCGTTCTTGAACTGCTTATCATGAAAGAAAAGCTGTTCCCCAGCCGTGAAAATGAAATCACTCCCACAGTCGATACACTTGAGCACCTTGTCCTGAAATTCCATTGAGGATGGCTCCCTTCAGCCCCATTCCGCGCGCCCACCCGCGGGGAAAGAACTGCGGTGGAAAGCGAAAATGCAGGTTGTCTACTACTCCCCCTCGAACTGCACCCTTGGACTCGGCCCGCCACGCTCCTAGAACGGCGCGTGGGTAAAGCTACTTCGTATTTTCAATGCCGGAGGAATGATGAATATGAATAATCCCTGCTGCAGCTTAAAGTGGTGGGGGCCAGATCAAGCAGAGCCGCCCCGGGAGGGAGCGGCCCTTTACTGCATTAGTCCTGTTCCTTGCGCGTTTTCTTGCGAGCTCGCTTACGAGCCAGCGCGGCCTTCACACGCTTTTTCTCGCCGGGCTTCAGGTAAAAGGAGTGGCGCTTGACCTCCTTGATAATGTCTTCCTGTTGCACCTTGCGCTTAAAGCGGCGCAGAGCATTCTCGAGGGATTCGCCCTCTTGAAGTCTAACTTCTGCCAAACTGACACACCCCCAAACTCGTCCGGATGGACCGAATAGTTATTACAAGGATTTGACTCCAAGTCAAGAGGGGCAGGGCAGAATTTCTTTAAGAATATCGATCATTTTGGGGAAAACAGGCTCATTTTGAGACGGAGTCTGGGTGCGGAGGGCTGGAGTTCAGGGCCGGATTTCGCAGGAAGAAGAGAAAAATCACCGCAGGCCAGAGCTGCAGGAAAAGGCGGTTAAGCGAGAAACGCAAGTGCCAGTAAAGATCGTAGGGCGTGATGAGGTAGATGAGGAAATAGCCCGTGAGCATCAGGGCCAAGGCAATCCGGGAAGCCCGAAAGCCCGGGTCGTCGCCTTGCACGCGTTTGCCGGATGCGGCGAAATAGAGGCCTGCTAGCAACACTGTGCCCGGGATCAGGAGCCAGTCTCCAAAGCGGAGGAAATCTTTTCCGTACCACTTCAGGATGACATAGTAGCGCGAGGCGTCCGAAAGCTTGCGAAAGCCGATCGCGGAGAACAGTTCGTTGGAGGCTCCGACCGAACGTTTGAACCATGCGACAAGCAGAAGAAGTGGAGCGATACCGGCAAGAAAAAGCGCGAACCCGGTTGCTTCTTGCCGGGCGTTCCTATTGCGCTGCAGGGGCGCTTCCGAAGTGACTGGTTTGCTTGGAGTGATAACGAATACCAGCAAACGGGCTGCAAGGATTGAAAGTAAGAAGAGCAGGCCCTCATTTTTTGTCCATGCGGCGAAGCCGCAAGAGATTCCCGCCAGGACAAGCAGACCTCGAGGGTGTGCCGCGTTTGTGCTCTGGTCGTGGAGACAGAGCAGGACGATAGTGGCGAGAATAAAAAATGAAAGAGGCACGTCGGCATACTGCGCCGTTCCCTGCTCGATAAAGAACGGAGTCGCCAACAGGGTGAGTCCACCAAGGATCGCGGAGATTTGGCCGCGCAGCAAAGCCAGAGATGAGAACAGAAGCCCGACCGTCCCGAAAGTGAAGACGAGGCCAATCGCGGCAGGCACAATTTGGCTCTCGTATCCCAGACCAGTCCAGAAGTGAGCAATGGCGGCCGGCAAGAGCAGGGGATAGTCGGGATGAGACCACGGAATGAGCGAAGTGAAGCCATCGCGCCAGTGCGCGCCGCCACGAAAGAGGAAGCGGGCGTGAAGATTCCAGATGGCAAAGGCGTCCCAGCCCTCGCCATGGGGATGGGCGATGGTCCGCAGGATCGCTGAGTAGAGCGCAGCGAGCAGCGCTATCGCGAATGCTGCGCGCAAGACAAGAAGAAGCCAGCCGGGAGCCTTTTTCTCGTGGGAGAGAGAGATAGTGGTAACAACGGCGGCGCGCTTACGCCTGAAGAAATAGCCGGCCAGGAGCAGCACGAATGCATCAAGATCGGCCGCAAGCGGATTGTTGCCTCCGGATGCGCGTGACCAAAAAAAAATCACAGAGGAAAGTCCGACGCCAAAGCCCAACGATAGTGAGCCCTGCAGCAACCGGTTCGCGCCCCCCGCGGACTCACGGGGCCAAAGCAGCAGGACGAGAAGCACACCACTCGCCGCACATAACAGGACAAGCAGCGCAGCCAGCATTTACGGTTGATCCTCGCCAGCGAAAAGCAGAACACCATCTCCGAAATTCTTGATCAGTCGGAGCTTTGCGGCCGAATGATCCGGAGCGCCCGAAGGGAAGTTGCCGACTACGAAGGTATGGTTGGGCGAGTGGTCGAGGACGAGAGGAGCGAGTGCGTACTGCGCTAAATAGTAGGGAGCGACTCCCGATTCTCCGACGTCTCCGACATAGCCGATCACTCCTCGCTGAGGCAGTGCGGCTCGTAGCCTGGCAAACCGGAGGTCGGAGCGCTGGGCGATGTCGTCTGGAGTGAAACGACCTGGGATAGGCGCTTCCATCACCAAGCGCGCCGAAGATAGCAGGCAGCCGAAAACGAATATCAGTAGAACGAGTCGAGTTCTCGCGGAAAGGTTCCGGGCCAAAGGCTGCATAGTGGACGAAAAAGCTGGCTGCATTATACGTCGGCGGTTAAAGCCGGTGGAGAGCCATCAAGGATGAATGAGCGCCGGCGCGGGACGCCGTTATCCAAGCTTGCCGCGCAAGACTGTTACGGAAGCCTTGGGAAGAGTGACAGAATGCGCACCGGTGGGGAGCGTCTTCGTCACGGGCGGATCGTTGGGGTCGGGGTGCCCGTTCGGGCCGTCGGACTTCCACATGTACTGCTCGCTGCCGAACGTCACAAATGAAATGGGCCCGGAGAAAGATCGCACCGAGCCGCCGGAATTCTCAAACGCGATGCGGACTTCATGGGCATTCGACTGGTCTTTATTGACGATCATCAGAGAGTGAAGTCCGTCGGGGCGGTCGACGGCATAGGCGGTGATGAGGGTATTGCCGGCGCCGTCTTTGAGATCGCAGGACGCGGGATAAAGTTTGTGCAATCCAGCGCGGTGTTGTACCCACTCCAGATTGATCAGACGGCTGGCGTGGTACTGCGCCGTGAATGTCTTGATGTTCAAATCCGCGTCGGCAACGTAGTTGCCGTAGGTGCCATAGCCATGGCATCCCGGGCTCAGGTGTTCAGGCTGTATGGGCGAGTGATAATAGGCGGCGCCGCCTGCGGTGAGGAACGCGCCGACGCTGTCGGCGAGCCAAAGCGCCGCGAAGATATCGACCATCTGCTGAGCATTGTTGTAGGTGACGTTGCTTTCAGTATTCATCATGGGGACGTTCGCAGGCAGGCCGTCTTCCCGCCACACGTCGAGAATATGGCTGACGAGTTGAGGCTCGCGGTAGAGGTCGGACCAGACAATGTCGCAAGGAGGAAACGGATAATGCTCGAAACTCATGAAGGCGAGATCGGAGAGACGGTTGCGCGCTTTCAGATAATCTAGGAAACGTCCCAGCCATGAAGTGCGCCCTTGCGCATCGGGCCAGACTTTGATGTCTTCGTTCACTCCTTCGAATATCGGGCCGCCGAGTTTCAGGTTCGGGTCCTCATGGTGCATCGCCGTCGCGAACTGAAGATAGAGTTCCGCATAGTCTTCGGGGAGCATGTACTGGCCGTCGGGTTCTTCACCCATCTCGACGTAGGAAATGGGATAGCCGCGTTTTTTCAGGTATGCCATCTGTGCAGCTGCGTCATCGGGATTGCCGTAGACCATCGAGATTGGAATCATGGCCGGGAGATTGTTGGTGATGCCGCTGGTGAAGAACAGATCGAAACCAGTCTGGTCGCCACGCTTGTCGAGGTCGGGTTCCGAGTGCCAGGGATCGATGGAAGAGCACCAGGTCACGGTCTGATTCTGGTCGGGGCGGTGCTGGATCAGATCGGTGAATTCGCCGTCGGAAGTCAGAGTTCCGACGTAGATTTCGCGGATGGCGTAACCTACGGTGCTGCGTGGGTCCGCGGGATCATGGTTGGTAGATGGCGAGCCAATGGCGTTTGAGGATTCGGTCATCCAAATGCGCAGAAAACGAACATGAATCGGATCTGGAGAAAGTTGCACGGTTGCGATGCCGCCGTGGCCATCGCCGATGATGCCACTGCTGGCGAAGGCGGTCCAGATCCCAGAGACCGGGCGTTCCATGGGATTATCGGCGGGGGCGCTTTCGGTTGAGCTTTTCTTCGCAGCCCAATACTGCACCTCGTAGACGCGGGCGTAAGGCTCGGCCCAGTGAATGCGCAAATGCGAAACGAGTTCGTTCGAGCCGAGATCGATCACCACCCACTGCGGATGAGCGGAGTCGGGCTCTCCAGTGAATTTGCTGGATAAGTACGGATTACTTTTCCAGAATGTTTCTGGATTGCCGTCGGTCAGGCGCGAATAACCGCGCTCGGCGCCGCCGTTGCGGGTATGGCCGCGGTGCGGCAGAGGATATCCGTAAGAGTGGCGAATCGGCTCCTGCAATTCGCTGCTGCCCGTGAAATATCCTTGCTTTTTGGCGGCGTCGCTCCAGGTGCCGTTCGGGTTCCAATGCCAAGCGGCGATGGAAAGCTCCGTGTTCTGGCGGTATGTGATCGGTCCCCAACCGGCGGATAGGCACTGTTTGACCATGGGCTCGGTGTAGATCTTCTCGACGACGTCGTGGGAAAGGATGTCCATGGAACTGCCAAGAGCCTGATCGGGGTTGAAGACAATCGGTGCGGCCGACGTGGAGATTCGGACGGTGGAAATGTGCGAGACCGCATCACCGGACTCTGTGAGCGCAGCGGCGGATCGTAACGGAGCGGGCACGAACGTCAGGGTGGCTGCGGCGCTGGCGGCGCCCAGGAATTCGCGGCGGGAGATGCGGGTAGTTTTCATGGGAACGGGGGAAGTATAGCGGAAAGCTGGAAGCAGCGGTTGCTCTGTCTTCGTCCCGCGAATTGGTCGTGGACATTTGCCCGCGGACGTTGAGCCGCCCGCGACCAAATCGTTTAAAAGGTAAACTTCGCCGACAACTGAATTTGACGTGGAGCGTATGCCGCGTTGGGCTTCATGAAATTTGAGGGTAGCTCGTAGTATCCGGGGTAGGGCGTCACGCCGGTAGTCACATAGCTCTGTACAAAGGTGCTCGCCGACGAGATCTGGCCATTGGAGGTGATGCTGACGCGCTGGTTGTCCCGGTTGAAGAGGTTGAACGACTCCGCCGTGAGATTGAGGTGGTAGCGCTCGTTGAAGCGGATGACGCGGGTAAGTCGGAGATCAGCAGTCGCATAATCGGGTCCGGTGAACCCGTTGCGGCTGTAGCCGGGCAGGCGGTCGTTGAGATCGTTGCTGTCCTGGTTCGGATCGCCCGCAACTGTTGCGTTGAACGGGCGTCCTGCGCCGTAGTTCACTACGGTTGAAATCCTCCAGTCATTGAAGAATCGGCCGAGAAGTTCGTGTTCACGATGGAACAGGCGCGGTTCGATGGAAACAGCGGCGACCAGGCGCTGGCGCTGGTCGGTCGTGCTGGGTCCGCGCTCGGCGCTGGGATCATAGGAATTTTGAACTGTGGCAGGTTGTCCCGCGACCAACGCATCTTGGCCATCATCGATGGCATGGGCATAGGTATAGGAAAGGCGGAGATAGCTTCCGCGAGCGACACGGCGATTAATCGAAAGGGTTGCGCCACTGTAGTAGCTGGTTGCCGCGCTCTGGAATTCGTCGATGGCCCCGAGTTGCGCGATCGGCCGTCCGAGAGGATTGATACAGGGAGGCCAGGGGCAGGTCAGCGATCGCGTGAACTGCCACGTCGCGAAGGAATCGACCGAGTAGTATCCGCCCTGAAAGATCGAGCCGGTGGAATCGAAGATGGGATAGGTGGCAGCGTTGGGTTGCGGAAGGTTCACGTCGAGTGCGCGAATGAGATGTTCCCCATGAACATTGAGTAGCGAGAGTGACAGCGTCGTATGATCGGCGATTTCTCGTTCCACAGTAATGCTGGACTGCTGTACGCGCGGAGTAACGAAATTCGGCGCGAAAGCGGAGACCCCATTGGTAACGCCCTGGGTAAATCCCGCGGGCAGGGCGCAATTCGCCGCATAAACAGGGCAGGCGATCAGAGGATTGGGATATGCGGGAAAGACTTGATGATCATAATAGTCCGTGTTGTTCAGAAATACCTGGGCGTCGGTAACGCCATTTTCGGTTTGGACGATCGAGTTGTAGATCTGAGGGATGCGGACGAAAAAGATGCCATATCCCGCGCGTACCACCAGAGGGCGCGTTTTGCCGAAGCCATAGGCGAGTCCGGCGCGCGGCGCAAAATTATAGGGCTGAAACGGAACTTTGCCGGAGGGCGGAAACAAAGGATTGGAAATAAGCCCGACGGTGGTGAACGTTTGCAGATCCCAGCGCACACCCAGATTCACTGCCAGATGATCGGTCACGCGGACCGTGTCCTGCGCGAAAGCCGCGTAGTCGTTGCTATTAGGACGCGAGATCGCGCTGCCGAAGTTCTGCAGATAATAGTGCGGCATTTCGTGGGCATAGGCGCGCAGAGGAGTGAGCTCCATTCCCGCTTCCTGCGGTTCGAACGTGAAGGGATTAACCTTGATGGGATAAAAGAGGTACTCACCGTTCTGCTGGCTGGGAAAATAATCGTAGAGCCAGGTGAATAACGCATCTCCGCCGAACTTCCACGAGTTGCGACTCGTATCAAGGCTGAGCGTTTCGGCCAAGTGCAGGCGATGCTCCCTCGTTTGCCGAGGCAGCATGCTTGAGCGCCCGACGCCGTCGAGGATGTTGGGCAGCTTGATCAGCACGTCGTTGGTGTTGCTGGACGACTGTTGTAGATCGCGTGAAAACTGGGCGCGGAGGTGGCTGATCCAACGTTGGGAGAGACTGCTGGTGAGCGATAAATTGGCGGTTTCGGTGGAGACGAGTTCCTGTCCGTTGTCGCTGATCGCGTCGTAAGTGACGGGACTGGCAGGGTCAAGAAAGACGTTGTTCGATCCCCAGTAGCGAGTCGTATTGAGGCGGAACGCGAGCTGGTGATGCGGGGTGAGATTGATATCAAGCTTGCCATAGGCTGAGTTGCCGATCTGCGCGGCGGGATACACGCCGGCCAGCGATGTCAAGTGTCCAGCTGCCTCGAAAACTAAAGCCTGATCGGTGGCTTCATAGTCTCCGGGCGTGTAAGGTCCGGTGCTCGGTTGAGGAATTACCTGCGAGCTGCCGTCCAGGAATTCGACGACGTCGGGCGCGTGAAAGATGTGTTGATCGAATCCGGCAAAGAAGAAGATTTTATTGCGGCGCAGCGGACCACCGACCGTGCCTCCCAGTTGCTGCTGGCGATTGTGCGGCTTAAAGGCGAGAAAGGGATCGGCTGCACCAAACGAGCTATCGCGCAGGTAGTAGAAAGCTGTGCCGTGGAGGTGATTCGATCCGGACTTGGTGACGACGTTGATGACGGCTCCTCCGGAGCGCCCTTGTTCCGCACCGAAGGAATTGGATGACACGCGAAATTCCTGCACCACCTCAGTCGACAACTGATAGGGAGCACGATAGCGTCCGCGCGCCTGCGCGAAAAACGCGTTGTTGTAATCGCCGCCGTCAACCAGGAAGCTGTTCTGGAATCCGCGAACTCCGCCGAATGAGAGATCTCCGTTGGTGGACGAGTTCAGGCTGCGGGGATCTTGGGTTACGCCCGGCGAAAAAAGAGCCAGGTCCGAAAAGCGGCGTCCATTCAGCGGGAAATCCTGGATCGCGCGCGGGTCCAGCAGCGTAGAAACCGCGCTGGGCTTGGTGTCGACGAGAGCGGGCGCGCCTGAAACGGTGAGGGTCTCCTGAGCGCCGGCCACGGTGAGGAGGAAATCGAGTTGGGCCGTGCCGCCGACATCGACATGCAACTGGGGCGTGACCTGCGGTGACATACCTGCGGCTTCGACGCGAGCGGAGTAATCCCCGGGAGGCAGAAGGTCGAGCGCAAAACGGCCTTCGGCATCGCTGTTCGTGGTGTAGCGCCGGCTGGTTGCTGCGTTCACCACGACGATCAGGGCGTGAGTAATGCGGCCGCCGCTGGCATCAGACACGGTGCCGCGAAGTGCTCCCGTGGCGGAATCCTGGGCCGTCAAAGGGGATGAAAGCAAAGTCAGGAGAGCAAAGCCTGCCAGAACGGAAGCCGCGCGGTTGGAGAACATAGGGTCGCCTCTGCGTGCGAGATCGAACTCGGAGGACCGACCCAAAGCGCGTTAACCGGACGCGTGGGACTTCCGTGGAGAAAGGCTTGGGGCGGAAATTCAGCCGGCAAGAGCTTCTCCGCGGCAATACGGGAAACCCGAATTCTGTATAGCATCGAAGGCAGGGTGCGTTCAGTGATCGGGGCAAACTTTTTTGGAGTTATTCCCGGAGTGGGAACTGGAAAGGTTCTCACCACAGGGGACACTGAGGAACACGGAGGATTCGACAGCACTTCGTATGGTTGCTCTCCCGGCGGCCCTTACGCGAGACGGCGTTCTCGTGGTATTTTCAATTTCCTTCCGGAAATAACATGATTCGTTCTTATAAGGGCGTCAGGCCCGCGATTCCGGCCACCTGCTTCGTGGATGAGTCGGCGCAGATCATCGGCGACGTAGTGCTCGGCGAGCACGCTTCGGTGTGGATGAACGCTGTCGTCCGCGGGGATGTGCATGAGATTCGCATCGGAGCCTATTCCAACGTGCAGGACAACAGCGTGCTGCATGGGATGAAGCAGCATTGGGGCGTCTATCTGGGCGAGTACGTCACGGTCGGCCACTCGGTGACGCTGCATGGCTGCGTGATCGAAGACCGGTGCCTGATCGGGATGGGATCGATCATTCTGAATGGCGCGAGGATCGGCGCGGGATCGATCATCGCAGCGGGTACGCTGATTCCCGAGAAGACGGTGGTTGAGCCCGGGTCGTTGTGGATGGGGTCTCCCGGAAAGTTCCGGCGAATGTTGCAGTCCGGCGAAGACGAAATGATTATGCGGTACGCGGCGAATTATCTTGGGTATAAAGACGAGTATTTGCGGGAGAAGTAGTTTGCGAGAGAAGTGATTTGTCATCCTGAGCGGAGCAGGACGTGAGAGAAGCGAACCGTCTTGCGCAGTCGAAGGATCCCTATAGGCTAAAGTGAACTGTGGTTGCCAGGCATTCGAGTGGAGCAGTCGGCTTCTCGGTTTTCGCGGCAGAATTCCTTGACGGCCCGCCGGTCGCGTTGCGAGGGTAGGGGTCCTTCGACTGCGCGCGCTTATTCGAGCGCGCTCCGCTCAGGATGACAGACTAAAACCGGATGAAAGAGGAATAAGGGCGAACTGGAAATTTCATGATTAAAGCCGTACGAGGAACGCGCGATCTTTTGCCGCCGGATACGGCGCTGTGGAACTTTGTCGAAGCCGCAGTGCGCGACGTTTTCCGCACCTACAACTTCCAGGAAATTCGCACGCCGATTTTCGAGTCGACGGAGTTGTTTGCCCGCGGAGTGGGAGAAGAGACCGACATTGTTTCAAAAGAAATGTTTACCTGGGAAGACAGGCATAGGCTGAGCTCGCAGGATGCCGACAAATTGGCTCAGGCCGGAATATCTATGCCGGGGACAAAGGCTCCCGCTGACATTGTCACATCTACGAAGCATTATTACGCCCAGTCGCTTACCCTCCGCCCCGAAAACACCGCCGGTGTAGTTCGAGCATATATCCAGCATGATATGGGAAAGCGAGGCCTGAACAAGCTCTACTATATCGGGCCGCAATTCCGCCGCGAGCGGCCGCAGAAAGGACGATACCGGCAGTTCTATCAGATTGGCGCGGAGGTGATTGGTCCGGCGTCGGCGGGGAGTGAGTCTCCGGCGCGCGATGCCGAAATTCTCGAGATGCTGGCCACGCTGCTCGACCGCCTGGGCATCACAGGCTGGAATCTTGAGTTGAACTCCGTTGGCACGCCAGCCGACCGCGCCCAGTTCAACGAGGCACTGCGAGACGCGTTGGCGCCGGTGGTCGGGCAGATGTGTGACGACTGCCAGCGGCGAGCCGCGACCAATCCGCTGCGCGTGTTTGATTGCAAAGTCCCAGGAGATCAGCCCATTATCGAGGGGCTGCCGCGCATCACTCAATTTCTTGGCGAAGATTCCCGCAAACACTTTGAGGCCGTGCAAGAAATTCTGCGGTCAGTGGGTGTCGAGTTTCATAGAAACGACCGCCTGGTGCGGGGCCTCGATTACTACACCCGCACCGCATTTGAGTTCACACATGGGGCGCTGGGGTCGCAGAATGCGATCCTGGGCGGCGGCCGCTACGACGGGCTGTCCGAAGCGCTGGGCGGGCCCGCAGCGCCGGGGATCGGATTCGCCATCGGAGAGGATCGCCTAGTCATGTCGCTGCAGGAAAAAACTCCTGCCGAAAGCGTTCTCCACAAGCCGGATGTATATGTTGCTCCCCTGTCGGGGATGGACGGCGAAGCGGCGCGACTGGCTCGGGAGTTGCGCAGGCATGATCTGGTGATCGAATTGGGAGACGCCAATTTCCGTTTGAAAAAATCGTTCGAAGCCGCCACGAAAGTGGGAGCGAAGTACATACTGATCGTGGGTGAGGATGAAGTGAAGGCGGACGCTTTTGCGTTGAAGAATCTGGCTACGGGAGAGCAGGTTTCGGTTGCGCGCGCAGATCTGGCGCAGAAAATTCAGCAGGGCTGATTCTCGAGCGACGGAATCGCGTTCGAGCGAGAGCCATTGATTGCTCCGTCTGAATTGATGGAACATCGAGAAAATTTAGGGGGACATATGAAACAAGGGCTGCTGGTTGTCTTCATATTTTTCACTGTGTGCCTCACTGCTTTCGCTGGAGTCCGGCAAACTTCCACCACCAAGCCGGCGACTCCGCTGGAACAGGCCCTGATGGACGACGAGAAAAGTTTTCTCGCGGCCGCGAAAAAAGGAGACGTCGACTTTCTCAAACGAACCCTGGCGGATGATTTCTCGTTCGTGGCCTTCGATGGGCAGCTTTACAGCCGCCAGGACATGCTCGATCAGTTTGGCGAGGGCGGCGTCGATATTATGCCTTACGAGATGAAAGTCGTCCCGCTGGGCGACGAGGCTGCCATCGTCACCTACAACGTCGTGTTGCGCGTGCCGGCGAGTGAGGATCAAGGGCCGCCTCCGCGGTATCAGCACTTCAGCACCGTGTGGGTGAAGCAAGGGGGCGAGTGGAAAATGAAGTTTCTGCAGATGTCAGCCTCCCACTGGGGAGACTGGTAGAACACGGAGGCGCGTGATGAAGCGGATCCATCGCATTCTGGTTTTATGCGTGATCGGAGCGGGAGCATTGTCCCGGCCTGCGGAACTGAGCGCGCAGTCGGCGACATCGCAGGAGAACGCGCCTGCGAAATCCGCGGTGCAGGCCGCGCCGCCGGCTAAGAGCGACGGTCCGCAAGGTTATTCGGGAATGTATTCGTTTTTGAAAGAAGGCGAATTTGTTCAGTTGACTGTGGAAGACGCAGGACATGTCACCGGCTTCATCTCGCGATTTGGAGACCAGGAGAGCGACAAGGGAGCCTTTCTGGACCAGTTCTTCAAAACCGGGAAACTGGAAGGCAACAAATTAAGTTTTACGACGGAAGTCGTCCACGGAACGGGATTCGAGTTCAAAGGCACGGTGGAGCGGGGAGACGGGAAAAAGCCGGGCGATGAGGCCTATTTCGTGCTCAAGGGAACGCTTACCCAAAACGACAGCGATGTGAGCAAGAAGGTGACAGCGCATTCGCAGGAGGTCGTGCTAAAAATATTTCCCGAGGATGCCGCTCCTGAGCCGTTGGTGAGGAAATAATCTGGAAACTATTGCCCGGCGCGGAGCGGAGACAGGTTCAAGCGCCCGGGCGGCGTCTTCTTGCGAGCGCTTTCCTGCTGGTAGATGAGATCCTGGCCGCCCTCGGAATTGGACGACGCGTCGGCTAGGGTTTGCGCCAGGGCGCGGAAAGACCGGCTGATCTCCGGCCCATCCTGCAGAACCACGGGCGAACCATGGTCGATCGAGGGCGAGACCGCCTGAAACGCATTGGGGATTTTCCACAAGACTTTGCAGTTGGTGACCTGCTCGACATCCTCTTCGGTAAATCCGGGAATTTTCTTGTACCGGCTCAGAACGATGCGCATGCGGTCGCGGCCGGTACCTTCTTCCAGGAAAGTGTGAATTCGCCCGGCGCTCCACAGCGAAACGACGTCGGTCTGGGCCACCACCAGTACGGCATTCGATAGATCCGAGAGTAGGCGCGTGGCGGGATCAAGCCGGCTGGAAGCATCGACGATCACGAAACGGTACTGGTTCACCAAGAGATCAAAGAGGCGGGCCAATTCCCCGGGCGTGGGCTCGGGGGGATAAGGTTGCTGGGGTCCGGCGAGCAGATGCAATCCTTCTTTGGTCGGCGTCATCAGCCCATCGAGCAGAGAGCCATCCATGCGGTGAAGGTTCTGAAGGGCATCCAGAACGCCGAATTGAGGCCGCAGATTGAGATGAAGCGCGGTATGGCCGATGGGCGCGAAGTCGAGAAGAACCACGTCTCCATGCGATTGCTGCAACGCCAGCGCGGTATTGACCGCTGCCGTGGTGCAGCCGGCCCCCCCTTTCGCGCTCAGGAAAGTGAAAACCTTGGCCTTGCCCGCTCCGCCGAGGGAGCGCGTGCGCGACGAACTATATCGGGTAAGAGCCTCGAGTAAGGCCTCCGAACCGGCAGAATGATCGACATACTCGCCAGCACCCGCGCGCATAGAGGCGACGATGTTGGCCGGCTGGACCATTTCGCCATTGGCAAAGACGGCAATCTGACCGGTGGTCGAGCGAACGAGTTCAATGGTCCGAATCGCCCGCTGGGCGTCTTGCGAGGAAATATCAACGATGACCACTTCCGCGCGCGAGTCCTGAAGCTGGCGCAGAACGGGGTCGGTCGGTCCGGAAGGAAATCCCAGATGGGCAAACACTGCCCGTCCCAGTCGCGTCGCCTCCAGACGATCCTGCAGCGTGGATAAATGTTCCCGGTCCTCGGTCAGGAGGGCGACTGCGATTCCATGCATAACGCGGTTCTCGCTGATTTCTCTCGGTGTCTGCATGTTAGAAAGAGAAAGTACTCTCCGCCAAGTGACCTAGGTAATCAAGCAAACCAGCACCTCACGCCATGAGCGCGAGGAAGCAAGCCACGCAACTTCTCGAGGGACGGCTGGGGAGGAAGCGCACAACGTAGAAACGCCCGGAGGTCCTTCACCTCGTTGCAGCCCATTGTAAGACAGAGTGGAAGCCTTGCAAACATCGTTTTTGCGGAGGCGAAATATGGCAAATTCTGCCCAGAAAACGAGGCCCCGGGTGGAAGTCGCAGCAGTCGAATAAACTAGTGTAGCCGACGCACCAAGGACTTCCTTCGTGATACTTCGTGACCTTGGTGGTTGATGGCTTTGGATGTTGCATTATTGCGGACGCGGAATTTGAGGAATTTATGGCACTTGTCAAAATCATCGGAGCAGGACTTGCCGGGTCGGAAGCCGCGTGGCAATGCGCACGCCGGGGCATTGAGGTTGAGTTGTTTGAGATGCGACCGGTTCGTTCTACGCCGGCCCACCAGACCGGCGATTTCGCCGAACTGGTCTGCTCGAACTCGTTGAAGTCCGATAGCGAGAACACCGCGCCCTGGCTGCTCAAGGAGGAGATGCGCCGCGCCGGGTCGCTGCTGATGGATATCGCTCGCGAATGCGCCGTTCCCGCGGGGCATGCGCTGGCCGTGGATCGCGTCACCTTCGCTGCCAAAGTCACAGAAGCGGTCTCCCGCGAGCGGATGATCACGATCCGCCGGGAGGAAGTGACTGCGATTGATGAAGCCGCCGTCACCATCGTTGCCACCGGGCCGCTGACTTCGGAAGCGCTGGCATCAGAGATCTCCCGGCTGAGCGAAACGTTGAACTCAGATCGAACCGGCGAGCCCGCTGCGCATCAGCCGCGCCTTTACTTCTACGATTCCATCAGCCCGATCGTCGAGGCTGACTCCATTGATATGGCGCGTGTCTACATGGCGGCGCGCTACGACAAGGGCTCAGCGGACTACATCAACTGCCCGATGTCGCCAGGGGAGTATGGCCGTTTTTACGATGCGCTCGTGGCTGCCCAATCGGTGGAGGAGCGCGATTGGGAGAAGGTTAATTATTTTGAAGGCTGCCTGCCCATCGAAGAGATTGCCCGGCGCGGCCGCGATACACTCTGCGCTTCGGTCCGATGAAGCCCGTGGGCTTGAACGATCCGCGCACCGGCAAGATGCCATATGCGGTGGTGCAGTTGCGCCAGGAAAATCTGCGTGCGGATTCCTACAACCTGGTCGGATTTCAAAACCATCTTAAATTCGGTGAGCAGGCGCGAGTGCTTGCGCCTGATTCCAGGCCTCGAGAATGCTCGCTTTCTGCGCTACGGGCAAATCCATCGCAATACGTACATCAATGCGCCCGCGTTGCTCCGCGAGACCTTGCAGATGAAGGAGCACCCGAACGTATTTTTCGCCGGGCAGATCTGCGGAGTGGAGGGCTACGTCGAGTCAATCGCAACCGGGCTGATTGCCGGAATGCATGCGGCCGCGCTGGTTCGGGGACTGCCGGTCCTGCCGGCTCCGCGGGCGACCGCTTTCGGGTCCCTCATCCATTACGTCACTCACGCGGAGCCGAAGAACTTTCAGCCCGCGAACATCACGTTTGACTTGCTTCCGACGCTGGAAAAGAAAATTCGCGACCGGAAAGAACGCCATCGAGCCCAATGCGAGCTTGCCCTGAAAGAGTTTGGCGAGTGGCTGGAGCGGGTTGGTGCAAGTCCCATACAGGTTTGAATTTGCGGGTAGCATTTTTCTTGCCAAGCATGGCGACACTTTCCTGCAACAAACCTCCCGCTGGATACGTATCTAAGACAGGTGAGAGCCGGGGATGACCTTCTCTCGCCCTCCGCGTCCAAACTGTAGTCATGACCTTGCGCGATCTCATTCTCGACGTTTTACGAACCTTGTGGGCGCACAAGTTGCGTGCTTTTCTCACGATGTTCGGAATCGCGTGGGGAATTGTGTCGATCGTTCTGATGGTCGCCGCCGGCGAGGGACTGCGCAAAGGGCAGGAGGCGCAAGCGAGGACTCTCGGCAAAGATGTGATGATCGTCTTCCACGGCCGTACGAGCCTGCAGGCCGGCGGCACTCATGCAGGACGCAGCGTGCATTGGGTCGATTCGGATGTTCCCGTGGTGCAGGCGGAATCTCCCGATTGCCAGTATGCGATTCCCGAACTCGAGCAGGACACGGTTCGGACGCACTCCAATTACAACAATGCCGCCTTCACGGTGACGGGGTCCTTTCCTCCGTTCGGCTACATCCGCAGCTTAGACGTGGGTGCGGGACGCTTTTACGACTGGGGCGACATGCGCGAAGCGCGGCGCGTGGCTTTTCTCGGCTCCGACGCGGCGAAACAATTATTTCCTGGGCGCGATCCGGTGGGCGGCACCATTTATCTGAATGATTTTCCCTACACCGTAATTGGGGTGATGGAGAAGAAGAAGCAAGACTCCAGTTACGACGGCTGGGATGTGAACAAAGTGTTCCTGCCATTCTCGGCGATGCGCCGCGATTTTCCGGACAAACCTCCAGGAACAGATTCGACGTTCGATCAGTTTCTGGTAACGCCGCGATCCGTCGAGCAGCACGAGGCGTGCAAGCACGAAGTGCGCGTCGCGCTTGCCCGCATGCATCGCTATGACCCCAACGACAAAGAGGCGTGTCCGATCTGGGACACGGTCAAAGAGGCCCAGGCCTTCAAGACTATGACTGACGGGATGAAATTATTTCTGGGTGCGGTCGGCATCGTGACCTTGCTCCTGGGCGGCATCGGCGTGATGAATGTCATGCTCGTCGCGGTCCGAGAGCGCACGCGAGAGATTGGCGTGCGCAAAGCGATCGGCGCGCCGTCGGGTGTGATCTTGCGGCAATTTTTTATCGAAGCTTTGATTATCGCGCTGCTGAGCGGCGGAATCGGGCTGGGGATCGCGTTCGGATTTTGCGCAATTGTGAACCTGCTGCCCATGCCCGATTTCTTTGCCGGGCTGATTCCAAGCTGGAGTTCGGGTTTGACGGCAGCCGGCTTGCTGGGCGCCATCGCGGTAGGCGCGGCGCTGTATCCCGCGCGCCGGGCCGCGTCTATCGATCCGATCGAAGCCTTGCGTTATGAAGCCGGAGGATGAGGTTTCAAGGAGTCGGGTTGTAGTGGAAAGCTCGCGACATTGAAACCTTGAAACTTTGAAACCTTGAAACCTTGAAACTTTGACACTTTGATTATCGAAATCATTCTCGAAGCCTGGATCGCGCTGAAGCGCAACCTGACACGCACCTTCCTCACCATGCTTGGAATCGTGTGGGGCATTGCGACGGTGACCTTATTGATCGCATACGGTAGCAGCTTCCGCAACGTGCTCGTCCACGGCTTTGACGCGTTTGGGAAAAGCGTCGTGATTTGCTGGCCGCAGCAAACCAGTGAACAGCCTGGAGGCCAGCGCGCCGGAAAGAAAGTCGTGCTGGAGCAAGCCGACCTCGACATGGTGAAAGCGACGGCTCCACTGGTAAAGCACGTTTGCCTCGAAACCGTGCGGCGTCCGGGAATCTCCTACGGCGACCGCATGGTGGGCACTGCGCCGGTGCGCGGTGTCTGTCCCGAGTATGGCGAAATGCGCAATGAAGTTCCCGCCGAAGGCCGTTGGATCGATGCCGAAGATCAACTGGAAAGACGGCGTGTCATCTTTCTGGGCGGACGGTTGAAAGAGCAGCTTTTCAGCGGCCGTCCCGCCGTGGGCGAAACCGTGCAAGTGGCTGGAGTGCGCTTCACGGTGATCGGCGTGATGGCGCGGAAGATTCAGCTCAGCAATTATTTCTCCAGCGATGACGATTCGTCCTGGATTCCTTATTCGGCTGCCGGAGATTTATGGAATACGCGCTATGCCGCGGTAATGGTGTTCGAGCCCATCGCTCCGCAATTCGAGAAAAAAGCGATGGCGCAGGTGCTGGCCGCCGTGGCCACGCGCCAGAATTTTTCTCCCACCGATCCGAAGGCATTTCAGATGTTCGGGCGTGACGAATTCCGCCCGATCATCGATGCGCTGACCATCGGGTTGCAGGTCCTGCTCACCTTTATCGGAACGCTGACTCTCGGCATTGGCGGAGTCGGCGTCATGAACATCATGCTGGTGTCGGTGGATGAGCGCATTCGAGAAATCGGACTGCGGCGCGCGCTCGGCGCGCGCAAGCGGCACATAAAGCTCCAATTCCTCGCGGAAACGCTGTTGATCATGCTGCTGGGCGGGGCGATCGGAGTCTTGCTCTCTTATTTCATCGCCTGGGCGGTGGGCACGCTCCCCATGATGGGACCTCTTTTTGAAGACAATTCCGGCCAAGGAGATATCCATCTTCGCATCTCGATGATGACCGTCCTGCTTTCCAGCGCCGTTTTGCTTGTGGTCGGGGTGGTCAGCGGCCTTGTTCCGGCGATGCGGGCCTCGAAGCTGGATCCCGTGGAAGCGCTGAGATACGAATAATTCAGCACAGCCTGTCCTGCATTTTCATTTGCCCCGACGGGCCGTTGCGAGTATTTTGCTGGTGAGTGTAGATGCTCCAAGATAATGTCACCCCATAACTGCAACGAGATTCTGTCACCCTCCAAGGATGGTGACGATGAGTCAGAAAGAGTTCCAACGAGTGAAGGTGATTGAAAATGCAGCAGGCGGGAGGCTGAGCGTACGCGAAGCCTCCCGCCTGCTGCATTTGAGCGAGCGCCAGGTGCAGCGGCTCAAACGCCGCTACCGGCCTGATTCGGTGGGCTGGGTGCAGCACGGCAATCGCGGACGCTCCGTGCCCTGGGCAGTTACGCCTCCCCAGAAGCATTTGATCTTAACTTTGGCGCGCGGCAAGTATCAGGGCTTCAACGATTCCCATCTGACGGAAAAACTTTGCGCCGAGGAGGGCCTCGGACTCAGCCGGGAAACCGTGCGCCGCATCCTGCGAGCCGCCAAGCTGGGCTCTCCGCAGAAGCGCCGGCCTCGAAAATATCGCTCCCGCCGGCCTCCCCGGCCGCGTTTCGGTATGATGGCGCTCACTGACGCCAGCCGCCATGACTGGCTCGAAGGCCGCGGCCCCGAGCTCACCCTCATCGGCTTTCAAGACGACGCTACCGGTCAGATTCTGGCCGCTCACTTCCAACTCGAAGCCGAAAACACGGTGGGCTATCTTCGCGCCCTGCACGTCCTGATCACCACTCACGGCGTTCCCCTCAGCCTCTATCGCGACCGCCACTCCATCTTCCAGCGCAACGATTCGCACTGGACCCTCGCCGAACAACTCGCCGGAAAACAGGCTCCTACTCAACTGGGACGCGCTCTGGAACAACTCGGCATCCAGCAGATCCCCGCCTACTCACCCCAAGCCAAGGGCCGCATCGAGCGCGCCTGGCGCACTTGCCAGGACCGCCTGGTCAGCGAACTTCGCCTGACTCAGGCGGCCACCGTCGAGCAAGCCAACGCCGTTCTGGCCCGCTTCTGTGCCGATTACAATCAGCGCTTCGCACATCCCGCCGCCGCCGCCTCCTGCGACTTCCGCCGCCTGCCCCGCCGCTTCGATCTCGCCCGTTGCCTTAGCTTGCACTATCAGCGGGTCGTGTCCGCCGATCACACCGTCACTCTGGGAGCGCAGTCGATCGCCCTGCCCCCCTTGCCCGGCCCTCGCGGCTATGCCGGAGAAACCGTCGAACTCTCGCATCAGCTCGATGGCGTGCTGCGCATCTTTCGCGGAGATGTTCTCCTGCTCGCCCGAACCTCGCCCCTGGAAGAACAGGCCGCCCGCCGCCCTGTGCATATCACTTCCGCACAGAAACGAAAACCCGCCACGCCACGCATCTACAACCTATCCGGCCGCCCCGCTTTGGCGGCCGTAACTTAAAGATAAGGGGTGACAAAGTCTCGTCGCAGTTAATACGACATTTTCTGGTTGCAACAACAGTATTTTGCTGGTGAGCTTTTCCCGAGGTGAACCTTGCCGATCTCCGCCGCAGACACGATCAGTCTGGCCTTTCAGCACACCAAGCGGCAACTTGTGCAGCCATTTCGGCTATGGCAATGGACGCGACTGGCCTTCGTCGGCCTGCTCGCGGGTGAGATGGGTTCAGGCGGCGGATGCAACTTCTCCAGGCCGTTCCGCGCTCACCATCAGGCCGCTGGTGTGCCTCATCTTGGACAGATATTTCCCAAGATCGATCCCGTGATCCTTGCGAGCATTATTGCCGTCCTGGTCGTCACCGGGACGATCCTCATGCTGGTGATGATGTACATCAGCAGCGTGATGCGATTCATCTTGTTCGACAGCGTGCTGACCAGGGAATGTCACATTCGCGATGGCTGGAACCGGCGGCAAGGCCCGGGTTGGAATTATTTTCTGTGGAAGATTGTCTTTGCACTCCTGACGCTGGCAGCGACAGTGGCGCTGATTGGCGTGCCCGCCGCCTTTGCCCTGTCCATGGGATGGTTCAGCTCCCCTCGTGAACACGTGTTGCCTTTGGTGTTGAGCGGAATCGTGGTGTTTGGACTCTTCGCACTCTTTTTCCTGGTTGCCGGCGTGGTTTTTGTGTTCACGAAAGATTTTGTGGTGCCGCAGATGGCGCTCGAAGGAATCGGCGTGCTCGAAGGATGGCGGCGGCTGTGGCCCATGATCCAGATGGAGAAGGGCGCGTACGCCCTCTATGTGATCATGAAAATTGGCTTGGCGATCGGCGCCGGAATCGTTGTCGGAATTGCATCGGCGATTCTGGTTGTGGTCTTGGCCGTGCCGGCTGTTGCCGTGGCATTGGCGGCTGTATTTGCCGGCAAGACCGCGGGGCTCAGTTGGACTGTCTTCACGATTACTGCCGCGGTCGTTGCGGTATGTATTTTGTTTGCCGTGCTGTTTTACCTAGTGTCGCTCATATCGGTGCCGGTGATCGTGTTCTTCCCCGCCTATGCGATGTATTTCTTTGCCGCGCGATACCGCCCTCTCACCCTGGCCTTGTATCCGGAGCCTCCGCCGTCGCCCGTCATGATTCCGGGCGGAAGTCCGCCTCCGTTCTCGCCGCCTCCCTTGCCAGCGGTGTGAAGGGCAAATGATTCGGAACCTGGATCCGGTTATTCCAGCTTCAACCTGGCGCCTTTGCCGTGCGGCCAGGAGAATCGCCGTCCGATGATGCATTTCACGATGAGGTGATCGGTCGAGCGGGTCGCTCCCCAGCCGACTCCGAAGTTGAACTCCCACTGCGGCGCGAAATCGATGTCAATGGCCGGAAAGAACTGCTGTTGTTGATTCCGCAGCGCATCGAAGCCGTCCAGCGAACCGTAGGATGCGTAGTACTCCAGGCCGCCGGCAATCTTCCTCGTGAAGTCATAACTGAACTTCACATTCGGAGAAAAAGTTACTCCCTGATCCACGCTGGGTCCATGAAACGACCGGTCGAGCGCCGGATTGAAGGATAAATACCAGCGCCCGATTTTGCGATCGATGATCGGTCGAATCTCCAACGTCCAGGTATCGGGAGAAAAAGCGGCGCGCTGATAGCCGAATTCTATCGACATACTTGCCCCGACCGGCCAGTGCCAACTCTCGGGCGCCCGCACCCGCGGCCGGATGTGATCGCCCACCCACTGCCATCCACCATCGGACTGAATGCTGGTGAACAGGTAGAAGCCCACCTCGGCCCAGTCCGTGATTCCCTGCGTCAATTCGAGCGTCTCGTGTTCGGCGTGGTTCGTGGGCAGCATGCCGTCAATTACGGTCTTGCTGCCTTCCACTGTGAAATTGGAGTGAATCTCTACCATCGTTGATCGCGGGGCCTGCGTCTCCGAACCATAGACCTGGATCTCGTAGTTGTCTTGAGCGAGGGCGATCGAGGAGAGTACCGAGATTGCGAGAAGAGCGAGAAAAACTGGCCGCGAAGAAAGGATCATGAGATCGGAATCTGCTGGCCGCATTCCGCAGCGGCTTTGACTCCATAATGCACGGTCACCGCCGGAAGAGGCAACTCGGCGAGCGTGCACTCATCAGAAAAATTTCCATCGAGTTGCAATTTGCGTAATCAAGGAACTCTGCTGCCCGCCGAGGTGTCTGATGTTTCGAGACACGCGCGTGCCCGAGAGGAGCAAACTTCATGGCTTTCTCAATGGCAGGCGGAGGTCCGTCTGGACCGCAAATCAATGTCACACCGCTGATTGACGTGCTGCTCACGCTGATCATCATGTTCATGCTGGTCGTCGCGATGGATCCGGAGTACGTCGAGAAGACGCAACTGCCGCAACCCGATCAGAAGCAGTCTGCGTCGGAAAGAGAGTCGCGGACAATCGTCATTCAGGTGGTTTGGACGGCGAAGGATCAAACGCCAACCATCCGCATTAACCAGGAAGACGTCCGCTGGGAAGACCTGGAGACGCGCCTTTCGCGGATCTATCTGGCCCGCGTCGAAAAAGTGGTATTCGTCCGCGGCGACGCGGACGTCGATTTCGAGTACGTGGCCGACGTGATCGACCTGGCGCATCACGCTGGCGTTCAGCGCATCGGACTACTTACGAATGGACAAATGCTGGCGGGCGAGTGAGACGAACTGGATTCCCGCGGTGCGGAAAGGTGAGCCGATGCGTGATTACTCCCGCGCACGATTTTTGATCCAGATCGGCGTTCCGACAAACCCGAACGCTTCGCGGATCTGATTTTCCAGAAAGCGCTGAAACGCGAAATGCAGCTTGACGCTGCGATTCGTAAACAGCACAAACGTGGGCGGTGCCACCGAAGCCTGCGTCATGTAGAGGATCTTCACCCGCTGGCGCACCGGGACCGAAGCGCGATCAAAATCCACGTGTTCGAGAAAACGGTTCATCTGCGATGTGGTGACGCGCTTACGGCGTTCGGTGGCAACCTCTTCGAGGAGCGGAAAGATTTTTTCCGTTCCTTTGCCGCTCTGAGCTGAGATAAAGACGATCGGCGCGTAGTTCAAGAATTTCAGTTCGTAGCGCAGGCGCTGCTCGTAGGCGTCGCGGTCGCCCGGTCGCTTGCTCTCGCGCATGCGCTCGGCCTTGGTAGGACGCGATGGCTTCTGCTTGCCGCTGATCACCAGGTCCCATTTATTGACCACGATAATGATTGACCGCCCGCTCTCATGCGCGTAGCCGGCAATGGACGCGTCCAGTTGGCTGACGCCTTCGGTGGCGTCGATGACCAGCAGCGCAATGTCGGCGGCCTCCAGATGCTTGCGCGCCATCACCACCGAAAGCTTCTCGGCCATCAGATGCGTCTTCCCCTTGCGCCGGATGCCCGCCGTATCGATAAAGCGAAAGCGTCGCCCGTCGCGCTCGACGACTTCGTCCACCGCATCGCGCGTGGTCCCGGGGATCGGTGAAACAATCGCGCGGTCCGAAGCGGTCAGGCAATTCAGCAACGTAGACTTGCCGACGTTAGGGTGCCCGATGATCGCGACCTTCACTTCGGTCGTTGGGCGTTCGTCGCTAACTGTTGACTCTTCGCTTTCCGCAGATTCCTCTGTGCTCTCTGTGTCCTCTGTGGTGAGAGCTTTTGGCAGTTGCTCTACGACTGCATCCAGCAGATCGTCAACTCCACGCCCATGCTCAGCAGAAACCGGAAACATCTGCCTCACGCCCAGGCGATGAAAGTCATTGATCAGCGAGGATTGTTTTTCGGAATCGACTTTGTTGACCGCGAGAAACAGCGGCCGGTTGGCCTTGCGCAGTAGACGGACGAGCTCCAGATCGGGTCCAGCGAGTTCCGTCCGCCCATCGACAACCATAATGATGGCCGCGGCCTCATCGAGCGCGACGCGCGCCTGCCGGAAAATCTCCGCCGGGATCAGATCTTTTTCTTCCGGCAGAATGCCGCCGGTATCGACGATCCGCAACCGCCGCCCTTCCCACTCTGCTTCGCCGTAGAGACGGTCGCGCGTGATTCCCGGTTCATCGCCCACGATGGCCCGCCGCGAACCAACGATGCGGTTGAAGAGCGTGGACTTGCCCACGTTTGGGCGCCCGACAATCGCGACGGTCGGAATGCCCGCGGCCGTCGTGGCGAGAGTATTGGTCGAGTTGTAGGTAGGCTGGGTCAAAGTCGATGCCCGTATGGGGACAGTCGCCATCGGCTATCCGGTCGCGATGCTCATGTGGCGACAGCCGTCCTCGGCTGTCGGGTCGGGTCGAAGACCCGACCGTGTAAGACGATGCGATTGCCCCGGAATCGCTATTATAGAGACTCCCGTGGCCCCATCTCCTCAATCCCCGCCGTCAGCCCCCGCGAGCCGTCCCGCGCCCAGCGGCAAAGACGCATCGCTCCATCAGTTCTTTGCTCCGGGTGGGGTGCTTTCGCGGACGCATCCAGCCTATGAATTTCGCCGCGGCCAGCTGCAGATGGCTCAGGCCGTCGAGCAGGCGTTGGAAGAGAAACGCCATCTGATCGTCGAAGCCGGCACTGGCACGGGCAAGACCCTTGCCTACCTTATGCCCGTCATTCGTTCGGGCAAGCGCGTCATCATCTCGACCGGAACAAAAAATCTGCAGGAACAGCTCTTCTACAAAGACGTTCCATTTCTCGAGCAGGCGCTTTACGGTAACGCGGACTCGCGCCTCTCGGTCTGCTACATGAAGGGCCGCAACAATTATCTCTGCCGAAAAAAACTCTACGACCTCACCAATCAGCCAGTGCTCAGCGGCCTCGATGAGATCGAGCAATACCGCGCCATCTCTGCTTGGGAGAAGAATACGGCCACCGGCGACCGCGCCGAACTGGCTGAACTGCCTGAGGCCAGCCTGCTCTGGCACAAGCTTGACGCGCGCGCGGACGCCTGCACCGGTCAGAAGTGCAGTGAGTTCGAGCGCTGCTTCATCACCGAGATGCGCCGGCGTGCGATGGAAAGGGACATCATCATCGTTAACCATCATCTGTTCTTTGCCGATCTCGCCATCAAGCTGCAGGCCGATGGTGCGTCCGACGCGGGAATCCTGCCCGAAGCCGCTGCCGTGATTTTCGACGAAGCCCACGAACTGGAAGACGTTGCCGGAAATTATTTCGGCATCTCGGTGAGCAATCTGCGGATCGACGAACTTGCCCGCGACATTGAGCGCTCGATGGAGCACAACAAGATGCTCTCGGCGTCGATCTCGGGCGCGTTAGGTAGCCTGCGCGATCGCTCGCAATTGTTCTTCTCGCTCTTGCCCACTGGGGACGGCCGGTTTGCCTTCGAAACCCGCCGTGAATTCCTGGAAGAAAACGGAGACGAGTTCGTCGCCCTGAATCAATCGCTGACCAGGCTAGCTGGCGAGCTTGACGCTTTGCCGCAAAAGCCGGAAGAGATTTTCAACTTCGTTCGCCGCGCGCAGGAAATTCAAGTCCAGCTTGGCTACGCGATGGAATCCGAAGACCCCAACACGGTCTACTGGATCGAGCGCCGCGGCGGGAGAATGAACCGGGAAGGGCATGGCTTCAGCCCTGCCGATAGAGGATCTAAAAGGGGACGGGTTTCAGCCCCTGAGGTTCGCGGCCGCCAGCACGTCTTTCTGCAAGCCACGCCCATCGATGTCGGTCCCATCCTGCGGGAATGCCTTTGGTCGAAGCTGGATTGCGCGGTGCTCACTTCAGCCACTCTCGCCGTCGGCGGTGGTTTCGAATACATCCGCAAGCGGCTGGGCTTCGAGCATGCGCGTGAGTCGGTGCTGCCCTCGCATTTCGATTACGGAAGCCAGGCACTGATGTATGTGCCGCCCGATCTGCCCGACCCGCGCACGCCGCAATTCACGGCCAAAGCCGCCGAACGGATTCGCAAGCTGCTCGAAATCACCCGCGGCCGTGCTTTCGTTCTCTTCACCAGCTACACGCAGATGAACGACATCCACCAGCGGCTCCTCGGCGAAGTCGAGTTCCCTTTGCTGCGCCAAGGCGACGCCCCCAAGAGTGCGCTGCTCGAAGAATTTCGACTCACACCGAACGCGGTGCTGTTTGCGACTTCTTCGTTCTGGCAAGGAGTGGATGTGCAAGGCGAGCAACTGAGCTGTGTGATTATCGACCGCCTGCCCTTTGCCGTTCCTAGCGATCCCGTGGTCGCGGCCCGGGTGAAGGCCATCGACGCCGAGGGCGGTAACGCGTTCTTTCAGTATCAAGTCCCCGCCGCGGTCATCACGCTGAAACAAGGCTTTGGACGCCTGATCCGCTCATTGCATGACCGTGGCCTGCTCGTGCTGCTCGACAATCGCATTCTGAAAAAACAGTACGGCCGAGTCTTCGTCGAGAGTCTGCCGAATTACAAGAGGACCACCGACATGCAGGTCGTGGAAGATTTCTTCGGGCTCGCCAAGTAAGCTCGGCAAGTAAGCTCGACATGACTCCACCGTGCGCAGGCCGGATTTACAAGTACTCGCGTTCTACTGTGCGGATGGCTTTGTAGCGGGCAAACGCTTTCTTCTCATCCTCGAGCCCAAGAGCAGAGCGCAACGAGCTGCCCCGAAACGTATGCGCCAGCATCTTCGGAATGGAACGCAGCACAAACCCCGGGTCGTGGCGAAAGACAGCAGGCACGTGGCGTGTCTTCATCCAGCGCTCCGCCTTCCAGCGCAAGAACTCAACCTCCTCGGCCGGTAAGTGACGGGTGCGCACGACTGCCGTAGTCCCGTCATATTCCTCCAGGCGATCGATTTGAATCAATCCCTGCTCGCGGAAGTCCTTCGTCATGGGAGTGCGTGGATACGGCGTGGGATGCTGAATATACGGCCAGTCGACGTAGCGCCGCGCAAATTCAAGGTTGACCTCGATCGATTCCCGCGTGTCGTCAGGATTGCCCACGATCAATCCGCCGACCACATACATGTCATTGCGATGCAAATGGTCGATCGCCTGCAACGTCGCGTTGCCCGCGCTATTGCCGTTGCTGCGGACCGTATTCTTGGCTGTGGCGCGAAGAAAATCCAGATCGCCCTCCAGAATGTTTTCGATTCCAAGAAAGACATAGCGGAACCCGGCGCGTTTCATCAGCGGCGCCAGGGTTTCGCCGTGATTGGCGATCGACGACGTCATGGCCTGCACGAAGTAGTCAATTTCGTTGAGCCCGGCGGCAATGATTGCTTCGCATAACGCCTCGAAACGCCGCACATTGAGCATGATGTTGTCATCCACCAGGAAAATACTCCGGGCGCCATGATCGCGAGCGTCGCGGATGTCGGCGATCACGCGGTCGAAGGAATAGGTGAAGAAATTCCGCCCGCGCATCTCGATGATCGAGCAGAAGCTGCAATCGTAGGTGCAGCCTCGCGAAGTTTCGATGACGTCCACCTGCCGCCCCAGAAATGTATAGCCCGCAAGCACGCGCGCATCCCGCCTGGGCAGATGGATCTCTCCATCCTCAAGCCGGTGGGGAGCACGAGCCTGGGTGTGCACCCAAACGTTGCCGTCGCGAAACGACAAGCCGCAAATGTTCTCGAAGCCCGCGCCCCGCTCAATTGTGCGAAGCAGCTCGCGAAAAGTGACTTCGCCCTCGCCTCGCACCAGGTAATCGACGTCCAGCAGTTCATAAGCTTCCGGAGCCAGGCTGGGATCGTATCCACCTACAACGATTTTCGCGTCTGGCTTGAGAGCGCGCACCAGTTCCATAATGCGCCCGGCAGTGCGGCGTTGGAACGTCATGATCGACAAGCCGACGACTTGAGGATCCAGCTCTCGAACCAGCCGGGTAACGGTTTCGCGAACCTGTCCCTGCACGAGAATCAGGTCGGCCACGGCAACACGATGATGCGCGTCAACATTGCCCGCAATCGAAGATAGGCCGCCATTGGGCATCCGGATCGCGAGCGAGGGCATGTGCTCGAACGAATCCGGCATGGAGAACAATAGGACGTTCATCACGTCTGTCCTTGGTGTTTAATTGAATCGGCCGGGGCCCGACGAATGGCGGAGATTAGGATTGTGTGGAGCGGGCACTCTTGCCCGCTGGTTTGTAGTGCTGCAGGCAAGCGGGCGGGAGTGCCCGCTCCACACGAACATGCCAAGATTGTAGCCGATTGGCCGCTCCCTTGCAGAATCTGGGCGCCAGGAAGATGGAGATCAACCGCGCTTTAGTCCTGCCCGGCGGTTTCTCCTGCGCGCGGCACTACCTGCACCACAATCCCCGACGCCTGCCCCTTGGTGTGATACACGCGCTCGGTTGCTTTCACAAAGTCCGAAGGCTTGGCGTCAGGAATGTTCACAAAAGTTTGTGGATTGCGATCGGTCAATGGGAACCACGAACTTTGCACCTGCACCATGACCCGGTGCCCGCGCCGGAACGTATGATTCACATCCTGCATGGTGAAGTGAATCTCTTCTATCGTGCCGGGGGTAAAGGCCTCAGGTTTTTCGAAACTGTGGCGAAATTTTCCCCGGAATGGCTCGCCGCGCACCAGTTGCTGATACCCGCCCATGGCGAACGACGGTACCGAAACATCTTTTCGTGGCTTGTCCCGATCTTCCGGGCGGGGCGCGTCCTGCTTGCTGTCAGGATAATCGGCGGGATAAACGTCAATCACCTTCACGTCGAAATCAGAATCCGTGCCGCTCGTCGAAACGAACAGGCGCGGCGAAAGCGGCCCCGCGATGGTTACGTCCTCCTGCAGCACCGGCGTTTCATACACCAGCACATCGGTGCGGCCGTCAGCGAAACGCTGGTCCGAAAGCATGTATTCCTGGGGAACGTTCAGCGCCGCGTAGTTCACAAAGGGCACAGGCTTAGCCGGATCGCTGACATACTCATCGAAAGCAGAGCCCTCGGCCGACGGCGCTTCGAACGACAGTCCACCATTGGCGCGGAAGTAGAGAGTCTTGCTCTCGGCGTTTGGCGGAGGCCAGGCCGAGTATTGCCGCCACACATTTGTTCCCGTCTCAAAGACATACGCCTTCGGCAGTTTCGCGTCGCCGTTCCCTTTCAGATACTGCTCGAAAAACGGGAACAGAATGTTCTTGCGGTAATACTCGGCGGTGTTCGACGCAAAACTGACTCGGCCCAGGTGCTCTCCGTCATATCGCGCCCATCCGCCATGCACCCACGGCCCGACCACGAGCGCGTTGAAGATTCCCGGATTCTTCTCGTCGATCGAATGAAAAGTCGTGAATGGCCCTTGCAGATCTTCGGCATCGAACCATCCGCCCACGGTCAACACGGCGCAGTGAATGTTCTTCATGTGCGGAGCCAGGTTGTGCGCCTTCCAATAATCGTCGTAGGTATCGTGTTTGACTTGGTCGTCCCACAGCGCGCTCTTGCCGTCGAGATATTTCCGCAGATTCGCGAGCGGTCCGGCATTCAGGTAAAACTCGTATGCGCTTTTTGTTCCCCAATCGAATGGCACGCGCGTCTTTGGCGGAAGTTGCGGATTCTCCTGCGGCTTGAACTGGCTGTAGAAGCCGAAATTCGCCGCCAGCATGAAGGCGCCGCCATGGTAAGCATCGTCGCCCATAAACAGATCGGTCATCGGAGCCTGTGGCGACGCGGCCTTCAACGCCGGGTGCGAATCGATGATGCTGGCCGAAGTGAAGAATCCGGGATAGGAGATTCCCCAGATCCCCGCGTTGCCGTTATTGTTGGGCACATTCTTGAGCAGCCAGTCGATGGTGTCATAGAGATCACTGCTGTCATCCACATCACGCTTCGATTTCTTGTCGTCAATGTGCGGCCGCATCTCCACGAACGTTCCCTCCGACATATACCGCCCGCGCACATCTTGAAACACGAAAATGTATCCGGCCTTGTCGAAATCCGGCGAGGGCCCGAGTTGCGTTCGATACAAGTCCACGCCATAAGGCTCAACGCTGTAAGGAGTGCGGTCGATCAGAAACGGATAGGCATGGGAGCTGTCTTTCGGGACATACACGGATGTGAACAGGTGCACGCCGTCGCGCATCAGGATTCTGTACTCGTACTTCGTGTAGTGCTCCTTGACGTCATATTCCGGCGCATCAGGGCGGTTCTGCGCGAAAGCCCCAGCCGTGACGATTGCGACACACATCCACATCGAGTATCTGCGAAGGATCATGCCTGCTCCTTAAAGAGCTTGAAGAGTAAGTGCGTCTAGGCAAACTACATTCCGCCGGGAATTGAAGTCAAGCGCGAGGCTCCGTGCCGCCCTTCAAGCGGTACAATAGTAGTCTGGGCAGAGAGCGCGGCCGGCCCCGTATTCACGTCCGGCGGCGGGGGGATCATGTTCGAAGTTACAGTCGAAGACACGTTTGCCGCGGGCCATTACCTGCGCAATTACAAGGGCAAGTGCGAGAATCCGCACGGCCATAATTACAAGATCCGCGTCACATTGGCCGGCGCCGAACTCGACAAGGCCGGACTGCTGCTCGATTTCAAGGACCTGCGCGAGGTCATGAAGCACGTCATCGAGCGTCTCGATCATCAGATGATCAACGAGGTCGAACCTTTCACGGTGATCAATCCGTCGGCCGAGAATCTGGCTAAGTATTTCTACGACGAATCGAATACCCGTCTGCAGAGCGTGACCCAAGGCCGCGTGCGCGTGAAGGATGTGACGGTGTTTGAGACGGACACCACAACGGCGAAATACAGTGAGTAGTCAGTTCCCAGCCTCCAGTTGCCAGCCGCCAGTGGGAACGTGCAAGGGAAAAGTCTTGGGACGATCTTACAAAGATCTTGTTGCATGGCAGAAGTCGATGGCACTCGTGACGTCTGTGTATCGATCAACCTCAAATTTTCCAAGGGATGAGCTATTTGGGCTTACATCGCAACTCCGCCGTGCCGCGATTTCGATCCCCAGCAATATCGCCGAAGGTCAAGGCAGGCTATCGGAAAAAGAGTTCCGGTATTTTCTAGGGCAGGCAAGAGGTTCTCTGATGGAGGTGGAAACGCAACTCCAAATTGCCGAGAACCTCGGATATCTGCAAAACGAGAATACGCGGAATCTCTTAGAAAATTGCGCGGAGGTTGGCCGCATCCTCAACGGGCTTCTGGCGTCGGTCACGAAGCAGGTGGAGTCTTAAGCTGGTAGCTGGCAACTGGAGGCTGGCCCGCTAGAGCTAAGAGCGGTGAGCAAGGAGCAGCGGCGGGCTAACTTGGTTGTTCACCGCTGACTGCTCATTGCTTATTACTGGTAGCTGGCAACTGGAGGCTGGCGGCTGTTTCCATGCAGATCACCGAAATCTACAAATCGTTGCAAGGCGAATCGACCTATGCGGGCCTTCCTTGCGTTTTCGTGCGGCTCACTGGATGCAATCTGCGCTGCACTTGGTGCGACAGCGAATATACGTTTCACGGCGGTCGCAAGATGACGATGGAACAAGTTCTCGATGAAGTCTCGCGCCGGAGTCCCGGCGGAGGCCTGGTCGAGATCACCGGCGGCGAGCCCATGCTGCAGGAACGCGAACTTGTTCCCTTGATGCAGGAAATGCTCCAGCGTTACCAAATCCTGCTGGAAACTAGCGGAGAGCGGCCGCTGGCCAATGTCCCAGCTGCGGTCATCAAAATTGTCGATGTGAAGTGTCCAGACTCGGGCGAGGGTGAAACCTTCCGCTTGGAGAATCTGGATACCCTCAACCGGCATGATGAGGTGAAATTTGTTCTGGCCAGCCGGGCCGACTACGAATTCGCCCGCGACTTTGTCCATCGCCATAATCTTGCCGGACGCGTGAATGCCATCCTGTTTTCCCCCGCATTCCGCAAAGATGCCACTGGCGCCCGCGACACTTCGCACTGCCTGCTCGATCCCCAGCAATTGGCCGAGTGGATTATCGCCGACAATGTCCCGGCTAGGATAGCCTTGCAACTGCACAAGTTCATTTGGGATCCCGCGGTCAAGGGAGTGTAGGAAGAAGAATTGATTGTTGATTTTTGATTATTGATTGAAGGCCCACACCGCCGGCAGCCCATGAGCCTTCGAACCGAATTAACAATCAACAACTAACAATCAAAAATCAACGATGGCCCTTACCTCCAAATCCCGCGCCGTCGTCCTCCTCAGTGGAGGCATGGACTCCGCTGTCTGCGCCGCTCTCGCGGTCCGCGACTTTGACGCCGCCGCCGTCCACGTCAGCTACGGACAGCGTACCCAGGAGCGCGAGCGGCAATCCTTCC
The DNA here is from genome assembly GCA_963763795.1 of uncultured Acidobacteriota bacterium. Taxonomy (GTDB): domain Bacteria; phylum Acidobacteriota; class Terriglobia; order Terriglobales; family Acidobacteriaceae; genus Sulfotelmatobacter. The sequence continues at coordinate 199,985 of CAVXPP010000003.1, forward strand.
TTGCCATCTGCCAACGCCTCAAGATTCATGACAAGCTTATGGTCCGCAACGAGGCCTTGGGTCTGATCGGTGGATCCGCGCTCACCGACGATACCATCGCCGTTCCCGACTCGGAGAACGTTGGCCAGACCATCCCCATCACCTACGTGCCATTCCGCAACGCGCATTTCCTGGCTGTGGCGGTCAGTTGGGCCGAGGTCCTAGGCGCCGAGAAGGTATACATCGGCGCGGTCGAGCCCGACAGTTCCGGATATCCCGACTGCCGTCCCGCCTACTACCAGGCTTTCAATGAAGTGGTCAAGACAGGCACGAAGGAGGGCAAGATCGAAATCGTGACTCCCCTGATCGCCATGCGAAAAGCCGAGATTGTGCGCCTTGGCCTTGAATTGGGTGCACCATTCGATTTAACTTGGTCATGTTACAGCCGTGAGGATCAGGCTTGCGGGGTGTGCGACAGCTGTGTTCTGCGCCTGCGTGCCTTTGCGGCTGCCGGAGCGCGCGATCCAATTCCTTACACGGTCCGGTAGATCGGTTGTCTGGTGAATGTCTAAAACGATGGAGCAACCGGCTTCTGTTTCACCAGCAGCATTTACATCTTGATTTGTTGCCGGGAGGCAAAATGAAAAAGCACTTGGCAATCATTGTCGTTGCAGTTGCAGCCCTCGGACTATGCGTGCCCCACGTCCTCGCCCAGGCTTCTGGAACCGTGAAGGGCGTTTGCAAAGACGCCCAGGGAAATCCCATCGCCGACGGAGTGGTCGTTTACAGCAACTTGGACAACGGGCAAAAGTACGTCCTGAAGACCAACAAAAAGGGCGAGTACTTTTCTCTGGGGCTTACCCCGGGCAAATACAATGTCGTACTTTACAAGAATGCCGATGACCAGAAGGCGGGCAAGGAGCTGTTTCACACCAACGGCTTTCCCGTAGCGCTCGACGAGAACACGCTCGATTTCGATCTCAAGAAGCAGTCGGAAGAACAAGCCAAGGGTGTAGGCCTCACTCCAGAACAATTGAAGCAGATGCAGGAGCAGCAGGCCAAGCAGCAGAAGGAAACCAACACGGTCAAATCGCTGAACGAAAAGCTGAACGCCGCCAAAACCGCGGCCGATGCCGGCGATTTCGACACCGCCATTGCGGCTCTGACCGCAGCCAACCAGGTCGATCCTTCCCGCGATCTGATCTGGTTCAAGTTGGGTGACTACTATCGGCTCTCGGCTACCAAGCAGACCGATCCTGCCGAAAAGCAAAAGCGTCTGGGATCCGCGATTGACGCCTATCAAAAAGCAATCCAGTTGAAGCAGGCGACGCCTGACAAAGATGCCGCGAAGCAGGCCAGCAATCTGGCTGCCTACTACAACAATATGGCGGAAGCCTATGCCAAATCCAACAAGGTCGACGATGCGGTAAAGACCTATGCGCTGGCCGCGCAAGTCGAGCCGTCTGCCGCCGCTCAGTATTACTTCAACACAGGCGCCGTGCTCACGAACGCCGGGAAAGTCGACGACGCAGTTGCGGCGTTTGACAAGGTTATCGCGGCCGATCCCAACCGTGCCGATGCCTACTATTGGAAGGGTGTCAACATGATCGGCAAGGCTACGCTGCAGGGCAACAAGATGGTCGCGCCTCCGGGCACTGCCGAGGCCTTCCAAAAGTACCTTGAGCTGCAGCCCACCGGAACTTATGCCGACCCGGCCAAGCAAATGCTGGCCAGCATCGGCGCATCCGTAGAAGCCAGTTACGGCACCAAAAAGAAGCCGTCAAAGAAGTAGAACATTGCTGTAATCAAGTACTTGGGTGTGAGAGGGCGGCTCCCCGAGCCGCCCTTTTCTTTCAGGCGCACGGTTACCGCGGTTACCAAGGGCTATGCACTTGCTGGCCATCGTACAACTCCCCTCTTCGCGGTACAGTGAATTCAGCGGTCTTCTTCCATTCTGTGGTGGTGCGATTCCTGCAAGTGAGGACGAATGGCAGCACCAACCATTGCTCCAATTTCTGTCGAACTCGACGGCTTCTCTGGTGGCGATCGGATCGCTACTCCGGCGCTCCTGGGCGCGATGTTGCGCGCGGCGGAGAAAATCAGCGATCTCATTTTTTCGCCCGGACGCCCGGCCCAAGTTCAGGTCTACGGTCAGATGATTCCCGTGCAGGTGCCGGGACTCAGCTTCCTCACAGCCGACGACACGCGCCGCATTGCGGCCGATCTCATCGGGGACAACAAGCAGGCCATCACCACATTGCGCGAGCACGGAGCCTGTGACGTCTCGTACGGCTTGCCCGGCCTGGCTCGGTTCCGCGTCAACATTTTCATCCAGCGCGGCAGTTGCGCCGTGGTAATGCGCGTTATTCCCACCAACATTCCGGATTTCGCATCGCTGCGGATGCCGCAGCAGTTGTCTGATATTACAAAGTTGAGAGATGGCATCGTCCTGGTGACCGGACCGGCCGGGTCGGGAAAGTCTTCTACCCTGGCCGTGCTGCTTGACAGCATCAATCGCGAGAAGTATTACCACATCATCACGGTCGAAGACCCGATCGAATTTCTGCACAACCACAAGTGCTCCACCGTTCACCAGCGCGAGTTGCATAGCGACACGCCCAGCTTCGCGCACGCCTTGCGTTCTGCGATGCGCCAGGCTCCGAAGGTAATTCTCGTGGGCGAGATGCGCGACCGTGAGACCATCGAAATTGTTTTCGAGGCAGCCGAAACGGGCCACCTAGTCTTGTCGAGCCTCAATACCATGGACGCGTCAAAAACGGTAGAGCGCATCGTCACTTCGTTTGCCCCAGCCGAACAGCAATCCATCCGCGAACGCTTCGCCAAATCGTTTCGTTACATCGTCTGCCAGCGCTTGCTGTCGAAGGCCGATCGCAACGGTCGCGTTGCGGCCTTCGAGATCCTCAAAGCCAATCCCCGTACCCGCGAGTGCATCGAAAAAGGCGACCGTGACAATAACTGCCTGCTCGATGCCATGAAGGTCGGAGCCTCCGAAGGGATGCAGCACTTCGACGGCGAAATCGCCCAGTTGGTGCAGGATCGCGTCGTCGATCTGGAAACCGGGCTGTCGTTCGCCAGTAATCCTGCCATGCTGGGCCAGGCACTGGCGCGATAGCGGCCACCCTGGGCGAAAATCAGTTCGTGGTGCGCCATCGCCCGCGGCGGGACAACGCCTCTCACACGAATTTCCTCTGATCCTCTATCATCATCTCCATGGCAGGCGCGGAGATTGCTTCGAACGTCTTAAGCTTTGAAGATGCGCGGCGCGTAGTGGAACACCAGGCAGCGCAGGTTGAGCCGCCGCAAACGGAGGTCGTCGACTTGGTCGATGCGGCCGGGCGCGTGCTCGCGGACCCCGTGCTTGCAGACCGCGATCTCCCTCCTTTCCCGCGCTCCACGCGCGATGGCTACGCGGTCCGCTCTGCCGACCTGCACGAAGTTCCGACCATGCTGGAAGTCATCGGTGAAGTCAGGGCCGGTGAGAATCCTGAGAAGATTCCCGCCAGCATCGGTAAAGGGCAAGCGGGATCCATCATGACCGGAGCCCCCGTTCCCGCAGGCGGCGATGCCGTCGTCATGGTCGAGTACACGTCGCAACGAGGCAATCAAGTCGAGGTGAAGCGAACTGTCGTATCCGGAGGAAACATCGTTCCCCGTGGCGCCGAAGCCAGTGCCGGCGCATCGCTGGTTGAACGCGGCGCTCGCCTGACGGAGGCGACCATCGCTCTGGCGGCTTCGGTGGGTAAGTCCAAGCTGCAGGTATACAGACGTCCAAAAGTCGCAGTGCTGACCACGGGTGACGAAATTGTAGATGTCGACGCCGTTCCCGGACCAACGCAGATTCGCAATTCCAACAGCTACTCGCTGGCGGTGCAGATTCGGCGGGCTGGCGGCGACCCTGTCCTGCTCCCGATCGCTCCCGATGAACCGCTCGGTCTGCGCCGCTTGATCGAGCAGGGCCTCGCCGCCGACCTGCTGCTGATGACCGGCGGCGTCTCCATGGGCCGCTATGATTTGGTCGAGCAGGTCCTGGCAGAACTGCAGGCCGAATTCTTCTTTACGGGAGCGAAAATTCAACCGGGCCGGCCAGTCGTGTTCGGAAAATGTGGCGCGGGCGCTCTCGCCCGCGAAAAGCGTGCCACATATTTCTTTGGCCTGCCCGGCAATCCAGTCTCGACCATGGTGACCTTCGAACTCTTCGCCCGCCCGATGCTCGAAGCGCTAGCCGGCATGTCCCTGGGCAAGCTGGTCTTTGTCTATGCGAAGCTGAAATCCGAAATCCACGTCAAACCTGGCCTGAAACGCTTCCTTCCGGCCATCCTCTCAGGCGAATTTGAACAATCCGAAGTCGCGCGTATCCCCTGGCAAGGATCGGGCGACGTCGCGGCCACCGCTCGCGCCAATTGCTATATCGTCATTCCCCCCGATCGCGAACGTATTTCCCCAGGCGAATTCGTCGCGGTGATGATCGGGTGATCCGGCAAAAATGTGGGAGGCAGAAATGTGGCGCCAACAATGTAGGGGCCGCCCTCGGCCGTCCAGGAGCGCAGCTCCGCAGTCTCCATGCAGGTTTACTCCATGTAAGATAGCCATAGCCTTCCCGAAGGCCCCCGATGGCAAAGAAACTCTCCCACTACGACCGTGCCGGCCGCGCCCGCATGGTGGATGTCTCCGGCAAGTCCGCAACCAAGAGGGAAGCCGAGGCGAGTGGCTTTGTCGCCGTCAGCCCGAGAGTCCTGGCGTCACTCCCGTCGAACCCCAAAGGCGATCCGCTGGAAGTCGCGCGCATTGCCGGCATCATGGCCGCCAAACGCACCTCCGAACTGATCCCCATGTGCCATCCGCTGGCGCTCTCGCTCGTTGATGTCGAGGTGCGCGTGTGCGAGAATGGCCTCGCCATCACCTCCAGAGTCGCTACAACTGGCCCAACGGGGGTTGAAATGGAAGCCCTGGTGGCCGTCAGTGTGGCTGCGCTGACTGTGTACGACATGCTCAAGGCTGCCGACAAGGGTATCGAGATTCGCGAGATCGTGCTGGAGCGCAAAAGCGGAGGCAAGAGCGGAGAATACCGGCGCCGCAATGGCGGCGCGAAACAAGTTCATGGCTGATAACGTAAAGCTCCTGTTGGTCGATGACAATCCGATGGTGCTCGGCATGCTGCAGCAGGCCTTGTCGCCGCTCGCGCACGTGACAACTGCGACCGACGCCGCCGACGCCCTGCTCAAAGCTGTAGACGATGCCCCCGATCTTCTTCTCTGCGATTACCGCATGCCCGGCATGGATGGCCGCCAGCTTGTCGAAAAGCTGAAAAGCCGTCCGGCAACCGCGAATTTCTCCACCGTGCTCATGGCCAGCAAAGCCGATATTGCCGAGCGCCTTTCACCGCAGGATGCGGCTGACGATTATCTCGAGAAGCCCTTCTACCTGAAAGATGCCATCCGCCGAGTCAAGCGCATGATCGATCGCATCGCGCTCGAAAAAATGGCCAAGACTGCCCCTTCCGATGGCGTTGTCCGCGGAAGCCTTTCGCAGATGAACGTCATCGACCTCATGCAGTCGCTCGAAATGGGACGCAAGAGCTGCCGTCTTTCGCTCAGCAACGAAGGCGACAAGTGCGAGGTATTTTTCGTCGAAGGCCAGGTGAAACACGCCACCTATGGATCGCTCGTAGGCGACGAAGCGGTCTTCAAAGTGCTGCGCTGGACCGGAGGAAATTTCCAGCTCGATTTCGAAGGCAAGACCGACAAAGAAACCACGCAGCTCAATACCCAGGGACTTCTGATGGAAGGCCTGCGTCTGCTCGATGAATCGCAGCGCGATGGCGGCGCCGAACCGGACGCTGCCACGCCTCCGGCTGCGGAAACTGCTCCCGTCGCCAGACCTGCTTCTTTCGGCGGCGGCCGTGGCCGGGAAGAAGAGGAAGACGTTCTTCTCGATGGCTGAGCCCAATCGCACTGAGCCCAATCGAGCGATGAGCGCCGCCGTGGTGACAGTCAGCGATTCCTGTTCCCGCGGCGAGCGCCAGGATCAGTCAGGGCCGGCTGTCGCTCAATTTCTCGAAAAGCTTCATTTCTCGATAGTCGCGCGCGAAGTCGTGCCTGACGATTCCATCCAGATTCAGAATCTGCTGATCCGCTTGGCGCGCGAAGTGCAACTCATCGTGACCACCGGCGGGACGGGCATCGCCCTTCGCGACGTGACGCCCGAAGCGACGCGCGCAGTCTGCGATCGCCTGCTCGACGGTGTTGCGGAACGAATGCGCGCCGAAGGCATCAAGAAGACTCCATTGGCCGCGCTAAGCCGCGGAGTCTGCGGAGTCCGCGGCAAAGCGTTGATCCTGAATCTGCCGGGAAGCCCCAACGGCGCGGTCGAATCGCTGCAAGCGGTAGCAAATCTGCTTCCGCACGCACTAGATTTGCTAAGCGGCAAAACCGACCACAAATAAAATCATGTGGGGACAGCCGCCCCCCTCGGCTGTCCAGCCGGGACGGTTTTCGTCGCGGCGGCGCCTTTCTCTTAACTCTACTCGCGCCCTTTCTTCCCCGGTCCCACAATAGCCCGCCCCGGAAACACTCCCTCCACCATCTTTCCGTCTTCGATCAGCGGTATTCCGTCCACCAGCAACTCGCGAACGCCCACGCTAGGCTCCATGGGCCTCTCAAATGTCGACCGGTCCGCAATCGTCTGCGGATCAAACACCACAAGATCGGCATCCGCTCCTTCCTGCACGCGTCCCTTGCGCCCCGCCTCCGGAGTCGATCGCTCCAGCATCTGCGCCGGCATCAGCGTCATCTTTCTCAGAGCTTCCATCAAAGTTAGCGTCTTTTTTTCGCGAACGTACTGTGCCAGCACACGCGAATACGTTCCCGCATTTCGTGGATGCCCTTCTGCCCCGTCGCTGGCAATCATAATCAGCGGATTCGGAATGATCGCGTCCACAATTTCCTGCGTGTTCGCAAATACCAGCACCCACTGCTGTTTGTTGGAGGTGTGCAGTTCCTCGAAGCGCTCTTTGGTGAGGTGCTCGCCAGTGTCGGGCAGTACGAGATTGCCGTAGTCGATGCCCAACTTTTCGCGCCAGCCCGGATTAAACAGCGCCGAATTGATAGCGGTCATCCCCGCGATATACGGATACGCCTCCGTAGTCACATCGAGCCCTCTCGCCCGCGCTCCCGCAATCAGCGACAAGCATTCGAGCGAGTCGCGCAGGCAAGTGCTGTTGATGTGAACGATATGCAGCGGCGCTCCGGTGATCGCGGCCGCCCCAATCACTTCTTCCACCGATTGGATCGATCCAGGATCGGTGCGCCCCGCGCTGCGCATGTGCGTGTAGACCGGCAACTTGCGCTCGGCCGCCACGCGGAAGATGTCGATCACTTCGAGTCTTGTCGCCCCGGGCGTGTACTCAATGCCCATGCCGATCCCGAGCGCCCCGGCATCGAGTTCATCGCGCAGCCGTTGTTGGATGCGCTCGATCTGCTCGGGCGTGGCGGCCTGATCGGTCGCCGGCCCACTCTTCGGAAGAATGGTTCCATCGGGCAGCGGTGCTCCGAAAATCAGCGCGCGCGCGGCCACATGGCTGGCGGTGGTTCCGTAATGAATGAGCGAATGCCCTTCCTTCGCCTTGAGAAATCGCGCGACGTCGGGAGCTCCGATTTCCATTTCCAGCGCCGTGGTCACGCCATCGAACGCCTTCACGCGCTCACTCGCCAGGTTCTGTCCGTGCTGGTGCAAGTCGATGAAGCCCGGAGCGACCACGAGCCCGGCAGCGTGAATCACGCGCCGCCCGCTCAGCAGCGACGCGGAGATGCTCGCGATCTTCCCATCGCGGATCCCTACATTGCGGACCGCGTCGAGCCCGCTCTCAGGATCCATCACGCGCCCGCCTTCCACCACGACGTCATACCGTTGGGTGAAGAGCAAACTGCCGGCAAAAAGAAAAAGCAGAAATAAGAGATTGCGCATCGGAATGAGTCTCCAAAGCAAGCGATCATAGCAGGCATGGACCACGCAAGAAGAGATGGACGACGTGGGGAGATGAACCATGTGGGGACAGCCGCCCTCGGCTGTCCAGCCGCGACGATTTGTGTCGCGGCAGCGCACTCCCACCCCCGCCAAATTCTTTTTCGATTCACGTACACTAGCTGCTTCGCTTGAAAAAAATCACTCACATCCTGGCGCGATACACGGCGTGGATCCTGGGCCTGATGAAGTTCCTGGGCATCTGGGGAGTGTTCGTCATTGCGTTCGCCGACAGCGCCCTGCTCGGCATGCCGGTCGACTTCATCGTCGCCACCTACGTCTATCAGGATCGCAAGCGCATGCTCCTATACATCGTGATGGCAGCGCTGGGCTCGGCCCTGGGCAGCATTCCGCTGTACATCATCGGCTATGTGGGCGGCGAAAAAGTCCTGCGCAAGCGCATCTCGGAAGCGCGCTTCCTCAAAATTCACCGTTCCTTTGAGCAGCACGAATTCTGGGCTCTGATGTTTCCCGGCATGCTTCCGCCGCCCATGCCGTTCAAGATTTTCGTGCTGGGCGCAGCGGTCTTTGAAATGAAATTCCGCGACTTCCTCATCGCGATCTTTGCCGGGAGATTCGTCCGATTTCTGGTGTTATCGGTGCTCGTACTCTGGTTCGGACCGCAGATCGTGGCCCTTTTCGGAGGCGTTTTCAAGCGGCACTGGATCTGGGTCTTAACGCTGGCCATTGGAGCCGTCAGCTTATGGCTGGTGCTGCGCCGCTGGCGCAGTGCGCGCGCCGTGACGACGCGAAGTGAGGTATAAATGAAAACGGCCGCGACGAATGCCGCGGCCGAGAACCCGAAACTCGAACCGGCTACACAGTTGCTCCCTGATGTCCCGGCCGGTGCAGCTTCCCTGCAACCGCGGCTAACACGATCGGAACTCCGAACATCACGGCCGTGAACAGCATGTCTCCCGCGACCGCGTGCCGGAAGAACGGCACGCCAGCCGCGTAGCAGGCCATCAGCCCAGCAAAAGTCCGCGGATACATCTCCCATGCAGCCCACACCGCGAAGTTGCTGATCACGAAAAACGACACCGACCCCGTCAGGGCCGTCCCAAGAATGCGCAGCGGCCCGGCCTCCTCTCTCAAGGTGGTTCCCAGCCATAACATTGCACCATACCAGGCCCAGGTCACAAAATGATCCCAGCTGAACGGATAACGGTAGAAAAGCGTGGTCAAAATCACGTCCGAGGCAGCCAGCAGCGCCAGCGGCACCCAAACTTGCCGGCGCGGTCCGCGCGCGCCGAAAAACAGCAGCGCCGCCCCCACCGGAGTGAACGCCATCGGGTGAGGCATAAACCGAAACGCAACCGCGAACAGCAAAAAGATATAAGCCAGCATAATCACCTCTGAACTGAATTCTTATTCTGTGCGCTCAAGCGGCTGCCGTCAAGCGCTGTCCCGACGCTGCCGATCACTCAGCGATTTCCGGTCCAATCCGTCCGCAACCCTAACGCTGGCCGGGTTCAGGCACAATCTGCTCCTTCCCGGTGTCGTACACGTCGCCAACGATTCGCAAATTCTTGTCCAGCTCTATCGCCGCGCCGAGCACCCGCCGTCCACGATTTCCGCCAATCGCTCGGGGCACTCCCACATACCGCAAATCCTGAAACCGGACGATATACCCCTGTTCCGCTCCTTCCAGAATCTCCGTTTCCGTTATCGGATACTGGGCCCAATCCAGATACACCCGCCCCAGATAAGAATTTTTTGCGGCCAAAGTGATGGCCGTTTCTTCCGGCTTGTAGCGAACCTGCATCTGGCCCTCGGGATCCACCTCCGGACCAAGCGAGTCGACCGTCGCGAGCGCAAAGAAGTTCGGAGTTTCCACGACTCCGTACCATTGAAATGGATTGACCCACGTCGGATAGGCTGAGACCCGCAGCGGATCGACTCCATTGTAGGTGCGCGCCTCAAGCGCGTTGACGGCGCGCCGGTGCTCATAATCGCGTACTCCCCAGAGCAGGACGATGCCGATCAACGCCAGAGTTGCCGCAAGTCTTCCGCGCGGTCCGCGCTGCCGAACGCCTATTTCCTTGTCGATCAGCGAGAAGAGCGGCGGAATCACTAATCCCAGCGTCAGGAAAAGCAGCATGACCGGCTCGACAATAAACACGATGTCCCACGAATACCATTTCTCCGAAAATGGCCAGAACGGCCGCACGCCGTAGTTGTTCGTGAAGTCGAGCAGAACGTGGCTGAGTCCAGCGAGGCAGGCGTAAAGAAAGAGAATTCCCCAACGCGGCGGCAGATTCGGATAGTTTGTTCGACGCCCCCGTAGCCGCCACACCAGATAGACGAAACCCAACACCACCAGCGCATCCAGAGGCACGCCGAGAAAGGAGTGAGTGAATCCGCGATGATGCGCAAAGCTGAAAGCGCGACCGCGTATGCTAGCCAGGATGTCCAGATCGGGAGCCTCCGCCGCGAGCGTCAGCGTGAGAGTCGCGAGCGCAGTCTTGCGATTCAGCCCGGCGCGCCCCATGCATGCGCCAGTCAGAAAATGAGTGACCGGTTCCAAGAATGAAAGTCTATATTAATTCGCGGATCAGCCTTTTGTGGGGACAGCCGCCCTCCGCTATCCGCCGACGCCGAATGTGGGGACAGCCGCCCTCGGCTGTCCGCCAGCCGCAGGCTGGCCTTTCGTTACCGCGCCGGCCCTAACACCGTCAACGCGGCCGGCACAATCGTAAACTCCGCCGGCAAGCTCCCGAGCAGCTCCCCATCGGCCTCAACGTAGATCTTCCGCCCCGCTTCCGCCGACGCCGCATAATCGCACGTCGCCTTCGTGCTGTAAGCCCGTTCAATCCCGGGAATACTCCACGCGCGCCGCAGCATGCTCCCCGTCACATAAGCCAGATACGCCAGACGGCTGCCCGTCTTGGCGAAGACCAACCGGATGTCGTCGCGATCGAGCGACGCCCCCGGCGCCAAGTGCTGCACTACTCCGCCAAAATTCCGGATGCGCACCGCCAGCAGTTCGGTCACCTCCGCCGTTTTCGGCGCGCCGGAATCGATCTCGGTGTACTCCAATCGAAACCGCGTCATGGGATAGCTGAACCACATGTGCCACGCCTTCGCATAATACGCAGCCATGCCCATCCGCTGCTTCACCCCGCTGTGCAGTTTGTAGAAAAGATGCGCATCCACCCCCACTCCCGCAGCGACGGTGAAATAACGGGTTGTCGAAAGGCCAGTCATGTTGGTGCAAGTAACGCGTCCCAGAGCGATGCGCCGCGTTGTGCCGCGTAGAACCGCCTTCGCCGCCGCCGGGACGCTCATGGGCAAGCCCAGATCGTGCGCCAGGGCATTGGCGGTGCCCATCGGCAGAACTCCAAGAGCGACCGGAGAATGTGCCATCACCTGAATCATGTTGTGAATCGTGCCATCCCCGCCGCACGCAAAGATCGTGTCGCATCCGGCGGCCATGGCTCTCCGCGCCTCATCCCCGGCGTGCTCCCGCGAGTCGGTGGGAAAAAGATTCGCCTCAATACCGCCGCCTCGCAGGATCTCAAGCGCGGATTCGAGCTCCCGCCGCCGTTTCCGGCTGCCGCCTGAGTCCGGGTTGTAGAGCAAGGCCGCTTTGCGCATACCGTTAGCGAAGCAGGATTGTACCTGAGACGCATTGCGTCATCATCAGACTGCCCTTTCGGCCGCTCGTCGAAAATGGCTTGGCAACGGGATGCCAGCTGGCATAAGCTTGGCGCAATAGCGCTGGGACGGTCTATCACGGCCGGTTTTCCCGCGAAATTTGGGGCTCAGATCTAACTTCAATTCAGGAGAAAACCCAGATGAGAATTCTGGTGTCGGTGTTCTGTGTTCTGCTCGGCTCGGGAGCCGTGGCGCAAGATCATACGGCGCACATGCAGGCTCACCCCGTTACCCTGGTAAACGGCTTGGGCGATCTGCATCATCCTGTTTCCACGCACAATCGGGAGGCGCAACAGTTTTTCGATCAAGGCCTGCGTTTCATCTATGCCTTTAACCATGACGAAGCGGCACGCTCGTTCCAGCGCGCGGCCGAACTCGATCCCAAGCTGGCCATGGCCCACTGGGGCGTGGCCGAAGCCGTAGGGCCAAACTACAACGACCCAGCGGATCCTGAACGGTTCAAGCGGGCGCACAATGAAGTGCAAAAGGCTGTCGATCTCTCAGCGGAGGCTCCCCCGAGCGAGCAAGCTTACATTCAGGCGATGGCGAAGCGTTTTCCCGCGGATCCAAGTTCTGATCTGAAGCAGGCTGCCGAGGACTATCACGACGCCATGCGCCAAGTCGTGCGTCAATTTCCGGACGATCTCGATGCCGCAACTTTGTTTGCCGAGGCCGGCATGAATCTCCACCCCTGGGGACTGTGGCATCAGGATGGGACGCCGCAGGAAGGCACTGAGGAAATTGTCGCCACGTTGGAATCTGTGATCAAGCGCGACCCCAACCACCTGGGTGCGATTCACTACTACATCCACGCTGTGGAGGCTTCGAATAACCCGGAGCGAGCGCTGGCCGGTGCGAACAAACTGGCTTCACTCGCGCCCGGTGCCGGCCACATCGTGCACATGCCCGCCCACGTCTACATTCGCACCGGAGACTACGAGGCTGCCATTAAAACCAACGAGCAAGCCGCCGAGGTCGATCGCGCCTACCTCAAGGCAACGGGCGCGCAAGGCATCTACCCGATGATGTACTACAGTCACAACCTGCATTTCATCGCGGTGTGTGGCGCGATGAATGGCCGCTACGCCGAAGCGCGAAAGAACGCAGACCTGCTCGTGGCCAATGTCGCGCCGCATGTGAAGGAAATGCCGCCCCTCGAAGGCTTCATGACGATCCCCATGGCAGTCGAAGTTCGCTTCCATCACTGGAACGAAGTCCTGAAAATACCTGCGCCTGATCCGTCGCTGAAGACCGCTACCATTTTCTGGCACTTTGGCCGGGGCATGGGTTTAGCCGGCACGGGAAAGATCGCCGAGGCCGAAGCTGAGTACAAGATCGTGTCCGACGCCGAGGCCGCAACTCCGCCCGACGTTATTTTTCAGATGCCCATCAACAACAAGGCTAAAGACATCATGAAGATCGCTGAGGACGTCATGGGCGCGAAAATCGCCATGGCGAAAAAAGACAACGCCGCAGCCATCGCGATGCTGCGAGACGCCGTTGCCATCCAAGACAAACTTAACTACGGCGAACCGCCCGACTGGTTCTATCCGGTCCGCGAGAATCTGGGAGCGGCGTTGCTGATGGCCGGCAACGCGCCGGGAGCAGAGAAAGTGTTCCGCGAAGATCTGGACCGCAATCCCCGCAACCCGCGTTCGCTGTTCGGGCTTCAGCAGTCGCTTTTGCAACAAAAGCGCGACTATGACGCCGGATTCATCCAGAAAGAATTCGATACGTCATGGAAAGGCGGGGCCCAATCGCTGAAACTGGATGATCTGGTTTAGGAAACGCTCGGGTGGGGACGGACAGCCTGCCCGGAGCGCGGTCAAAGGCTCCGTCCCCCCAGCGAGCGGAATCCCGATCCGCCTATAATCTTTGGCGATGCCTGCCCCGAAAGATATCGCGAAAAAAATCGAGGCTCTCCGCGAGAAAATTCGCCACCACGAATATCTCTACTTCGTCCTCGACACTCCCGAAATCACCGATCAAGAATTCGACAAGCTCACCAAGCAACTGAAAGACCTTGAGACCGAGCATCCCGAGCTCATCACGCCCGATTCTCCCACCCAGCGCGTCGGCGGTAAGCCGCGCGAAGGATTCGTCAAGGTCCGCCACTCGTCTCCCATGCTGTCGCTCGACAACACTTATAGCGAGGAAGAATTGCGCGCCTGGGAGCGCCGTGTGCACGAGCTCAGCGGGCGCCGTGACGTCGACTACGTCTGCGAACTGAAACTCGACGGCATGTCGCTGGCCCTAACTTATGAAGATGGCAAGCTTGCCCGCGGAGTGACGCGCGGAGATGGCACCACCGGCGAAGATGTCACCCTCAACGTTCGCACGGTGCATTCTGTTCCGCTCGCCGTCAATAAAGACAGATTGAAGAAGGCAGGAATCCCGGCAGATTTCGAAACCCGCGGCGAGTTGTTGATGCCCACCGCGGCGTTCAAGAAACTGAATGAGGAGCGGGAGCGCCAGGGTTTGGCAACCTTCGCCAATCCGCGCAATTTCACCGCCGGCACGGTTCGCCAGCTCGACTCCAGCATCACGGCGCAGCGCCGCCTCGATTTCTTTCCTTACATTCTCCTTTCTAACGGCCGCACCTACTTCGACCGCCATTGGGAAACTCTCGACGCGCTGGCGAAAGCAGGTTTCAAAGTAAACCCGCATCGCAAACTCGTGCACTCCGTGGACGAAGTCTGGGCGTTCATCCAGGAGTGGGAGGCGAAGCGTGACTCGCTTCCCTACGAGATCGACGGCATCGTCGTAAAGGTCGATCGCACCGCGCTGCAGGATGAACTCGGCTTCACCGGCAAAGCGCCGCGCTGGGCCATCGCCTACAAATACGCCGCCCGCGCCGGCATTACCAAGCTCGAAGACATTCGCGTACAGGTCGGGCGCACGGGAAAACTTACGCCCGTTGCGATGCTTGCTCCGGTTGCGATCGGCGGCACGACCGTCCGCAACGCCACGTTGCACAACATGGACGAGATCGAACGCCTGGGTGTGAAAATCGGCGACTACGTGCAAGTCGAGCGCGGCGGCGACGTGATCCCCAAGGTCGCCAAGGTCATCGAAGACAAAGGTCACCCTCGTGGCACCAAAGAATTCGTCATGCCCGAGAAGTGCCCGGTCTGCGGGACCAAAGTTGTGCGTACCGAGGGCGAGGTCGATTACCGCTGCGTCAACGCCAACTGCCCCGCCAAGCTCCTCGGCACGATTCTGCACTTTGCCTCGCGCGGCGTGATGAACATCGATGGCATGGGCGAATCGCTGGTCACGCAGTTGATCGACCGCGGCCTGGTCAAAAACGTCGCCGACATTTACGACCTCACCAAGAAAGACCTGCTCAGTCTCCAGCGCTTCGCCGACAAATCTGCGCAGAACGTTCTCGACGAGATCGAAAACTCCAAGCAGTTGCCGCTCGAACGCGTGATCTACGGACTCGGCATCCGCATGGTCGGCGAGCGCACCGCTCAATTTCTCGCTGAGCATTTCGGGTCGATGGAAGCCCTCGCCAACGCCAGCGTCGAAGAGTTGCAAGATGTCAACGAAGTTGGCCCGCGCATCGCCGAGAGCATCGTCGAATTTTTCAGCAACCCGGCGAATAAGAAATTGATCGATCGTCTGGGAAAAGCCGACCTAGCCTTCAAAGGCAAAAAGAAAGAGCGCGGCACCAAACTCGCAGGAAAGACCTTCGTGCTCACCGGCACGCTGGAGAAATACGCCCGCGACGAAGCCAAGAAGATGATCGAAGACGCCGGCGGCAAAGTAACCGGCTCAGTCAGCAAGAAAACAGATTACGTAGTAGCGGGCGCCGACGCCGGCTCGAAGCTAGATAAGGCGAAGGAACTCGGCGTCGCCGTCATTGACGAAAAAGAAATGGAGAAGCTTGCAGGCTAACGCTGGTAGAATCGCCTCGCGAAAGCTAAATCTCATGGAAGCCACACGCAAATTTATTCAGATAGTCCGATTCGTTCTTGCCGGGGCAGTTGTGATGTATTTGTTCGTAGTCCTGCGGCTTCCTTCCTCGGCGAAGCCGAATCCGGTCATACTTCGAGCGCTTACTTTTGTGGCCGTCTCAATGGCAATCCTGATCCTTGTTATGCGGAGAATTCAGGTTCTTCCAGCGGAGGCGATCCTTCAGACTCAGCTTGAAGACAAAAGAGCGCTAGCCCGTTTACGACAGGGTTATCTCATTACATACACTCTGAGCCTATCGATCGCCCTTTACGGTTTAGTGTTGCATTTTTTTGGGTTTTCAATATCCCAAGTCGCGCCATTCTTCATCGCTGGTTTCGCGCTGATTCTTTACTACGGTCCAAAGCCGATTACGAGTAGTACGTTGCAGGCACCGTCCGGGCCGATCAAGCCCCTCTGACGTTGGCTATTTTTCCATCGCCTCCCGCATCCTCCCCCACGTAACATCCAGCGTCTCCGGCAACACCCGCGTCTCGCCCACCACCGAAACAAAATTCGCGTCCGCCACCCACCGCGGCAGCGCGTGCATATGGATGTGTCCCGCGATCCCCGCTCCCGCAGCCTTGCCGATGTTCATCCCCAGATTGATTCCGTCCGGATGGTACAACTCCCGCAACACCGACTCCATCCGCTGCGACAGCGCCATCATTTCGTTCGCAGCCTCGCCCGGCAGTTTCCGCAATTCGTCCAGATGCGCGTAAGGCACGATCATCACATGCCCGGGCGTATATGGATAAGTATTCAAAATGACGTAGCAGTTTTCGCCGCGGTAAACGATCCGCGCCTTCGCGTCGTCTTTCTCTTTCGGCGCCTCGCAGAATACGCATCCACTAGTTTTCTCCGTGCCGGAGACATACGCGTAGCGCCACGGCGTCCACAGATAATCCATAGCAAGGCAGGTTAGCAGAAGGAGCCAACCGAGGAAACAGAAGCTCAAATACCAGTGTCATCCCGAGCGCAGTCGAGGGACCTTGTGTCACCTGACCGCGGAGAGGATGTGCATTGAAACACTCCTGTAACACGCGCCGGATTCGCGTTTGACACTCTTCTCTCACGATTGTTATAGTCGAAGAGTTCCCATTGGACGCGGGTTCTTTGTGAAAACGTCCGACAGCTGGGATTGTCCAAGCTCACTCGCCAGGGTGAGCCCACTACAACCTAACGACTCGTCCAGCAGTCCGCAGAAGCAGGCCCCGCATCCGATTATCAGAGAGGCATAACCTTGTTCGACGACACCACCGCCCACAATTCCGATTCCACCTCCACCGTCATGACCGAAGCCGAACCGACGACCGACCAACATCAACCTGAACAGTCTGCCGCCTCGAGCGAGCAGGCCGAGACAGAATCGTCGGCCAGTGCCACGTCCGACGATAAGCCCGCTGCCGCCGAGGATTTCGCCTCCGCGCTCGAAACCTTCACCACCGAAGCCGAAGAGGCCGTGAGTGAGGATCGCGTCATCAAGGGCACCGTGCTCAAGCTGACGGGCACGCACGTCGTCGTCGATATCGGCGCGAAATCGGAAGGCATGCTGCCGCTGGCGGAAGTGCTCGATCACGAGGGCAATCCCAAATTCAAGCCCGGCGACGAAATCGATGTGATGCGCGTCAAAGGCGAGGCCGAGGAAGGTTACATCAGCCTCTCACACCAGAAGGCGCAACGCATCCATGCCTGGGAAGAGATCGAGAAGTCCTACAACGAGAAGAAGCCCATCCATGCGGTCGTCATCGGCCGCATCAAGGGCGGACTCACCGTCGACATTCACGGTGCTCACGCCTTCCTGCCTGGATCGCAAGTCGATCTGCGCCCCATCCGCAATCTCGACGGCATGAAAGGCCAGACCATCGAAGTCGCGGTGATCAAGCTCAACAAGAAGCGCGGCAACATCGTGGTCTCGCGCAAGGAATTGCTGGAAGGCGAGCAGAACGAAAAGCGCTCGAAAACACTGGAGCATCTGGAAGAAGGCTCGGTCCTCACCGGCGTAGTCAAGAATCTCACCGAGTACGGCGCGTTCGTCGATCTCGGCGGCCTCGACGGTCTGCTGCACATCACCGACATGTCCTGGGGACGCCTCACTCATCCCAAAGATCTGGTCAACGTCGGCGATCAGATTCAAGTCAAAGTTCTGAAATACGACAAAGAAAAGCAGCGCGTCTCGCTGGGATTCAAGCAGCTCACGCCCGACCCCTGGCTCGATGCCGAGCATCGCTATCCCGAGGGTGCACACGTCGGCGGACGCGTGATCAGCGTGACCGACTACGGAGCCTTCGTCGAACTCGAGCAGGGAATTGAAGGCCTCGTTCACGTCAGCGAAATGACGTGGTCGAAGCGCATGAAGCACCCGTCAAAGCTGGTGAACGTCGGCGATCAGGTCGAGTGCGTAGTTCTAAACGTGAATCCAACCGAGCGCCGCATTTCGCTCGGCATGCGTCAGCTGGCGCAAAATCCCTGGGACTCGCTTCATGAGAAATTCCCGGTCGGCATGACCGTCGAAGGGCGCGTCCGCAATCTGACCGACTTCGGCGCCTTTATCGAAATCGAAGACGGCATTGACGGCCTAGTCCACGTCAGCAATCTCAGCTGGACCAAGCGCGTAAAGCATCCTTCGGAAGTGCTCAAGAAGGGCGATCGCGTGAAGGCGGTCGTTCTAGCGATCGAGCCCGACAAGCGCCGCCTGTCTCTCGGTGTGAAGCAACTGCAGCCCGACGTCTGGGAATCTTTCTTCGCGGCGCATCACGTCGGAGACGTGGTCCACGGCAAAGTCCTGCGCGTGGCCGCATTCGGAGCGTTCGTAGAGATCGCCGAAGGCGTGGAAGGCCTTTGCCACAAGTCCGAAGCGACCGACGAAAACGGCCAGCCGTTGCACTTGGAGCCGGGCCTTGAGCACGACTTCAAGATCATCAAGATGAATCCGGAAGAAAAGAAAGTCGGCCTCAGCATCCGCGCCGTAGGCGAAGAAGCCTCCCGCTCGGAGGTCGAAGCCTACAAGCAGCCTGTCTCCAGCACCAGTTCCACCATCGGCGAACTGATCTCCTGGAAGCGCGCCAGCAACGAAAATAATTAGTCCGGTATTGTCATCCTGAGCCGAGAAACAGCCTCGCGAAAGCGAGGCTGTTTCGCAGTCGAAGGATCCCTACCCGCTTCCCCGCCGGTCATCCGAGTCCAAGGCGTCATCCGGAGCGGAGCCGCTTTTCAGGCGAAGCGAAGGATCTCCCGAAGCAAAGGCAACGCGGCCGAGCCGACCTGTATAAGACCGTCCCCAATCCTTCTCAGCGGATGTTTCCCTTAGTGAAACTTCGTGCCCTTGTGGTTAAAGGTTGAAGGTTTTGGACGCTCCCATCCCCCCTGTTCTAGAATCCTAACGTTTGCCCTAACTCATCTCTTCTTACAGAGGACGACCTTTGCCCGAAACCATCTACGACGTCGCCATCATCGGCAGCGGCCCCGCCGGATACACCGCCGCCATCCGCGCCGGCCAGTACGGCCTGAAAACCGCCCTCATCGAAAAAGACGGATTTCTCGGCGGCACCTGCCTGCACGTCGGCTGCATTCCCGACCAAAGCGCTGCTGTTCAACGCCGAACTTTGGGATCACCTGAAAGAAGCCAAGGAATTCGGCATCGAAGGCGTGGACGCCCGCAAGCTGAACTGGGCCGCCATCCAGGACCGCAAGAACAAGATCGTCACCAAGCACGCCAAGGGCCTCGAGTTCCTGATGAAGAAGAACAAAGTCGAGACCGTCAAAGGTTACGGCAAGCTCACCGGCCCGGCGCAAAACGGCGTGTTCACGGTCGAAGTCACCACCGACGGCAAGAGCCAGCCACCTCAAGGCCAAAAACGTAATCCTGGCCACCGGCTCGGAAGCTCGCATGCTTCCCGGCCTCGACGCCAACGACCGCATCCTGACTAACATCGAAATTCTCTGCCTGAAGGAAATTCCGAAGTCGATGGTGATCGTCGGCGCCGGTGCGGTAGGCGTCGAATTCGCCTCGATCTATCCGTTCCTTCGACTGCGAAGTCACCATCGTCGAAATGCTGCCCCGTCTCGTTCCCGTAGAGGATGAAGAAGTGTCCAAGGAACTGGCGCGCGTCTTTCGCAAGCGCGGCATCAATTTCCACACCAGCGCGAAGGTCGACAAAGTGGAGAAGACAAAAGTCCGGCGTCGCCGTCACCATCACCGTCGACGGCAAGCAGCAGAAGATCGACGCCGAGAAGATTCTGATCGCCGTCGGCCGCAAGCCGCGCACCGCAAAACATCGGCCTCGAAACCACGCAACATCAAGCCCGACCGCGGATTCATCAAAACCGATTCCTGGATGCAGACCTCCGAGCCCGGCGTCTACGCCGTCGGCGACATCGTGCTCGGAACGCCGCAACTCGCCCACGTCGGCGCCATGGAAGGCATCGTCGCCGTCACGAAAATCGCCGGCAAACCCGGCAAGCCAATCAATCCCGAACACATTCCCGGCGCGACCTATTGCCATCCCGAAATCGGCAGCGTCGGCCTCACCGAAACCAAGGCGCGCGAGGCCGGATACAACGTGAAGATCGGCAAGTTCCCCTTCACCGCGAATTCGCGCGCCTCGCATCGTCGGCCAGCACGAAGGCTTCATCAAAATTGTCTCCGACGCCGATTACGGCGAGATTCTGGGCGTGCACATCATCGGCCCCCAAGCGACAGAACTGATCGCCGAAGCGGTCGCCGCCATGGAACTGGAAGCCACAGTCGAAGATTTAATGTGGACGATCCACGCCCACCCCACGCTGGCGGAAGCCATGCTGGATGCGTCGAACAGCGTCTACGGAATGGCCATCAACGCATGAACTTCTTGTCCACGGATAACACGGATGAACACGGATCAACTCAAATTAAAAAAACGCACTGTCATCCTGAGCGCGTTTTTAGCGCGAAGGACCTGTGCAACTCCTCTGTGTCCTCTGTGATGAAAGCCTTTGATTTTGATCCGCATAAATCCGTGGCGATAGGAATTTGATCTCCCTGATCCAACTCGGCACGATCGACTACGCCACAGGTCTAAGCCTGCAGCAAAAGCTGGTCGCTCTCCGCAAAGAAGAAAAAATCGGCGACGTACTCCTCCTGCTCGAACACAAGCCAGTAATCACGTTGGGCCGCAACGCGAAAGCGGCGAACGTAGTGGCCTCGCCCGAACTCCTGCAACAGCGCGGCGTAGAACTTTTCGAATGCGACCGCGGCGGCGACGTCACCTTCCACGGCCCCGGCCAGATCGTCGGCTATCCCATCTTCGATCTCCGCGGCTTCGCCACGCCCGACGGCAAGCGCAAAACCTTAGGCGTAATCGAATTCGTCCGCCGCCTGGAAGAAGTCCTGATGCGCACCTGCGCCGACTTCGGCATCCCCACAAAGCGCCTCCCCGGCCTAACGGGAGTCTGGACAGATCCCGTCAGTGGCACGAGAACATGTGGGAACGGCCGCCCTCGGCCGTCCGGTCGAGCGAAGCTCGACAGCCGCCGAAGCCAAACTAGCCGCCATCGGCGTCCACATCTCGCGCTCCGTCACCTCCCACGGCTTCGCACTCAACGTGAACACCGACCTCAGCTACTTCAACCTGATCATCCCCTGCGGCATCACCGCGAAGCCCGTGACCTCGATGCAGCAAGAACTCAACCGCGAACTCGACCTCAACGCCGTAGCCGAATCCATCTCCCGCAACTTCGGCGTAGTCTTCCAAACCCAGATCCTCTGGGTCGATACCCTCGACGCGCTCCTGGGCCACGCCGTAGGCGTCCCCATGAAGCCGCCCGCCGAACTTCGCCACCTCCACAAAGAAGACGACACGACCTGGGCGTGATGTTGTGCAGCGGGGCGGTTGTGGCGCGGGGTTTCGTGTGTGCCCTAGCCCTCCGACCCGCTCTCGCGATACCATCAATACATCGCGCCCTAAGCGCCGCCTGACATGGGGAACAACAAGAAGAAGTCCAAAGCAAGCCACAACGGCAATCGTCCGCGCAACGGATCAAAAGCACCACCACGGCTCATGTGGGAACGGCCGCCCTCGGCCGTTCAGTCGAGCGCAGCTCGACAGGCTCTCCCGGCCAGCACCTCCGCACCTACAGCATCCCCGACTTCCGCCTCGAGCATCCGAACTTCACCGTTCACCAGGCCATAGAAAAAGACAAACACGGCCACGAGCAAGTCCGCTACGAGGTCGAAGGCGATCTGACGCCCCCGTCCCGCCCATCCGCGACTCCAAATATCTCGACAAGCAGCAAGCCATCGAGATCTACCGCTACATGCTGCTCAATCGCAAAATGGAGATCGCCCTCGAAAATCTCTACAAGCAAGGCAAAGTAGTCGGCGGAGTTTACTTCGGGCTCGGTCAGGAAGCCTGCTCCTGCGCCTCCGCCTACGCGCTCGACAAAGACGACTGGTTCGCCCCCATGATCCGCAATCAGGGATCGCTCTTAGTCCGCGGCTTCGGCGCCTCCGTCACCATGATGCAATACATGGCCAAAGCCGATTCGCCTACCAAGGGCCGCGACGGCACCTCGCACTTCGGCGACATCGAAAAGCGCAACATGGTCTCCCCCATTTCCATGCTCGGCGATCTCATCCCTGTCATGAGCGGCGTCGCGCTCGGCGCGCGCCTGCAAGGATGCAACCTCGCCGTGATGACCTACATCGGCGACGGAGGCCAGTCCACAGGCGTCACCTACGAAGGCATCAACTTCGCCGCCGTGCAGAATCTAGGTCTAGTGCTCATCGTCGAGAGCAATCTATGGGCCTACTCCACGCCCTCGAACATGCAGTACCGCTGCCAGGATCTCGCCGAACGCGCCATCGGATACGGCATCCCCGGCGTGATCGTCGACGGCACCGATGCCTGCCAGGTCTACGATGCCGCCCGCGAAGCCGTCGAGCGCGCCCATCACGGCGAAGGCCCCACAATGATCGAAGCCAAGATGATGCGCATGAAAGGCCACGCCATTCACGACGCCGCCAGCTACGTCCCTAAGCCGATGTTTGAATTCTGGAAAAAACGCGACCCGCTGACCCGATTCGAGAATTACCTTGTGAAAGAAAAGAAGTGGCTCACGCCAAAAGAAAACGAAGCCCTGATCAAAGAGGTAGAAGAAGTAATCGAAGCAGAACGAGAAATAGCTGTGAACTCCCCCATGCCGACGCCGGAATCCGCTGAAGGCGGCGTGTTCTGCGAGGAAGGCTGCCATGAAATCAAACCAAAATACGGCATGCCCAAAGTAAAAAAGGGAACCGGCAGCTATAAAGAAACCGAAGCCGCCGCTCACTTTAAGTGAGCTCTTGTGGATAAAATGTTCACTCATCACAGACGCGCATCGTGCAGTTATGAAACGCTCTCCACACATTGTCATCCCGAGCGGAAGAGAACGAACCGCAAGGCGATTCGTTCTCTGAAGTCGAGGGACCTTGTGTTAAGCCGGGAGCACCCCAATGCGCGACGAGTACATTTATTACGTCTACATAGTGCAAAGCGCTTCAAGACGAGCCTTGTACATAGGCATGACCAACAATCTTCGCAAGCGAGTGTGGCAACACAAAAACCATGCGCACGAGGGCTTCCCCGACGATTACAACTGCACACGCCTGATTTATTGGGAAAGTTTCGACGATGTAGTGAATGCGATTAATCGGGAGAAACAGCTGAAGGGCTGGCGCCGCGAAAAGAAAATGGGGTTGATAGAACGGAAGAATCCCAGTTGGAAAGATCTATCCGCAGACTGGTACCAAACAGAAACGCAAGGTCCCTCGACTGCGGTACTCGTTCCCTAACGTGAACGACCATCCTCGCTCGGGATGACAGAATGTTGTACTCCGACAAAGGTTTGCGAAAATGCTCCCCACACTGTCATCCCGAGCGAAGCAAAACGATGAGCAACGTGAATCGTTTTGCGCAGTCGAGGGACCTTGTGTTCGCTGGATTAGGAAAAAAGTGTGAATCTCTAAACTCTATGCAGCTCACTTATCTCGAAGCCATCCGCCAGGGAATCTGGGAAGAAATGGACCGCGACCCGACCGTCTTCTGCCTCGGCGAAGACATCGGCATTTACGGCGGCGCCTTCAAAGTCACCGACGGATTCATCGACCGCTTCGGCCCCGAGCGCGTCATAGATACGCCCATCGCCGAGTCCGCCATTGTCGGCGCGGCCTTCGGAGCCTCCCTCACCGGCATGCGCCCCGTCGCCGAATTTCAGTTCATGGACTTCATCGGCTGCGCCTTCAACCAGATCAGCAACATGGTTGCCAAGACGCACTATCTCTGGGGCGCTCCTGCTCCGTTAGTCCTGCGCGGACCCAGTGGCGGATACGTCCACGGTGGCCCCTTCCACTCCCAGAACCCCGAGATGTGGTTCGTCCACAATCCCGGCCTGAAAGTCATTTGCCCGGCCACGCCCTACGACGCCAAAGGCCTCATCAAAGCCGCCATCCGCGATAACAATCCCTGCGTCTTCTTCGAGCACAAATATCTCTATCGCCGCATCAAAGGAGAAGTCCCTGCGGATGATTACATCGTCCCGATCGGGAAGGCGCGAGTAGCCCGCGAAGGCCGTGACCTGAGCATCATCACCTACGCGGCGATGGTGCACACGGCGCTCGAAGCTGCCGAAATTTTGATCAAAGAAGGAATCGATCTCGAAATCCTCGACCTGCGCTCGCTCGTTCCCATCGACCGCGAAGCCATCGCGCAAACGGTCAAGAAGACGAACAAAGTGATTATTCTTCACGAGCATTCCCGCACCGGAGGCCTCGCCGGAGAAATCGCCGCTATCATCAACGAAGAAGCCTTCGACGACCTCGACGGTCCCATCGTCCGCATCGCCGGCCTCGATTCCGCAATCCCGTTCTCCCCTCCGCAGGAGCATCATTACCTGCCGAAGGTGGAAGACGTAGTCCGCGAATCCCGCCGCCTGAAAGCGTACTGACGCGCCTAAAAGCGTATTGACCTGCGCATCGTTCTTCCATTTCATCCCGAGCGAAGCAAAACGATGAGCGCAGCGAATCGTTTCGCGCAGTCGAGGGACCTTGTGTTCGCCTGCCCCAGCAATCTCTGTCGTCGAAACTAGCCTCCCGCCCCGCCCATCTGCCACAATACTTCCGGAGGCCTCATGGGCAGATTGCTTCTTGGTGTCATCATCACTCTTCTCGTACTCATCCTCGCTGGACTTGGTTTCGCCATGCTAGGTTTCTTTCCCACTGCCGCCAACGTCGAACCCGGCCACCTCGAGCGTCACCTCGCCATGTCAGCCGTTGACGCCTCCATGGACCGCCATGCTCCGCGCGTCAGCAACCCCCTTACCCCCACCGATCAGAATCTCGAAGACGGCATGAAGCTCTACACCATGAATTGCGCCCTCTGCCATGGAGGCCTCGACCGCAAGCCCTCCACCTTCGCAACCTCGTTCTACCCGCCGCCTCCGAATCTCCTCTCCGATCCGCCCGACGATCCCGAATGGCACATCTTCTACACCATTCGCACCGGCGTCCGTTACACGGGCATGCCTTCCTGGGACAAAACTCTTGCTCCGCAGGATATGTGGAAGATCACCATGTTTCTCTCTCACATGGACAAACTCCCCCCCGCCGTCCAGGACTACTGGAAGGCCAACTTCAGCGCCGCCCCAGTCGCGGGAGATGAAAAGAAAGATGACGAGAAGAAAGAAGGCAAGGAAAAACACGACCATCACAAGTGAATTGCAAGCGAGGCAGGAAATGCTCCCAGAAATCTTTCGTGATACTTGGTGTCCTTAGTGGTTAAAGATTTTCGCCCACAAGCCGTGAACCGAACGCACCGAGTACGACCGCGCGCTCCTTCCCGCCAAACCGCTATAATATCCGTTTGCCCCCAGTCCTCTTTTGAGGTCCGTGGGCCTATGGAAGGAACTCATGCCAACTGACATCATCATGCCCCAGATGGGCGAATCCATCGTCGAAGGCACCATCACAAAATGGCTCAAGAAGCCCGGCGACAAAGTCCAGCGCGACGAGCCCCTCTTCGAAATCTCCACCGACAAAGTCGACGCCGAAATTCCCGCTCCCGCCTCCGGCGTTCTGCAGGAAATCAAAGTCACCGAAGGTACCACAGTAGGCGTGAACACAGTCGTAGGCACAATCTCAGTAGATGGCGAAGCCGCAACCGCTAAGCCCGCGAAAGCCGCGCCAGCGGCCGAAAGTAGCGCCGGCGTCCCGCCGGCTGTCGCGGGGGCGTCTCGCCCGCAGTCACCCGAACCGCCGCAGCAAGCCAAGCCCCCTGCCCCCGCCGCGAATCAAGAAGAGGAAGAAGAAGCCCGCTCCTCCCCGCTAGTCCGCAAGATCGCCCGCGAGCACGGCGTCAGCCTCTCCCAAGTCTCGGGTACCGGACTGGGCGGCCGCATCACCAAGCAAGACATCATGCAGTTCATCGAAAAGGGTTCCAGTGTAGGGACAAATGTAGGTTCGAATGTGGGGACGGGCGCCTTCGCCCGTCCCGCCGAGCGCAGCGAGCGCCTCCAGCCCCGCCTCCAGCCCCGCCTCCAGCCCCGCCTCCAGCCCCGCCTCCAGCCCCGCCTCCAGCCCCGCCTCCAGCCCCGCCTCCAGCCCCGGCTCCAGCCCCGCGCCCGGCCACTCCCGCTCCCTATCCCGGCGATCTAGTCCCCATGTCGAACATGCGCAAGCTCATCGCCAAGCACATGCTCGAATCCCGCCGCACCAGCGCCCACGTCCATTGCATGTACGAGGTGGATTTCACCCGCATCGTCAATCTCCGCGCCAAGCTCAAGAGTGGGTTCGAACAACGTCACGGTGCCCGCCTCACCTTCATGCCGTTCTTCGTCCGCGCCGCCGTCATGGCCCTGCAGCAGTGGCCCATCATCAATGCCAATATCGACGGCGACAACATCCACTATCACCGCCAAATCAACATGGGAATCGCCGTAGCCCTCGATTGGGGGCTCATCGTTCCCGTCCTCAAAAACGCAGGAGACCTCAACTTCCTCGGCCTCCAGCGCGGCATCACCGACCTCGGTGAGCGTGCCCGCACCAAAAAGCTGAAGCCGGAAGATGTCGAAGGATCCACTTTCACCATCACCAATCCCGGCCAGTTCGGAGCCGTCTTCGGACTCCCCATCATCAACCAGCCGAACTCCGCCATCATGGGCGTCGGCGGCATCACCAAGCAGCCCATGGTCATCACCGACAAAGAAGGCAACGACTCCATCGCCATCCGCTCGGTCGTCCATCTCACTCTAGGCTACGATCACCGCCTGATCGACGGCGCAGTAGCCGACCAGTTCATGGCCCAGGTAAGAAAGAATTTGGAAACCTGGACCGAAGAAGTCGGCTGAAGGTAACGACGAACCCCGAGGGTGCCCCTTCCTAACCGCGTCTTTTGCGGTTAGGGTGGGGGTTTTGACTTTCTGAATGGGAAACGCGGATTTTGTGGATGGGGATGACGCGCGGTGACCTTTAACTTTCTTACTCGCAACTACGGAGTGGCGACCGCGGAAGGCGCCGCCCCATTCTTCGCCCATGCGGACGCGTTCATGCACATCACCACGCCATCCACGATCTGAGAAATCCCATTCTTGAATTGTTCCGGCTGAACGATTTCCCGTGAGGCAATTGCGTCAGTCATGCTGAGCGCGTTCTCCAAAAACGTCATCGCCGCATCTTTTTTTTCCGCTCCCGATTTACTCGCGCACATCCCCTCGATCCCAGTCACCAGCGACGGAATAAAGCCAATCGCCCGCAATAACAAATTTAGAAAATTCATAGTTCCTCCTGAAGAATTACCTGCCTCGAGATCTGGATCTATTTCTTCACGTCTCTCTTGCTCGCCTGATCATGCTCCTGAATCATCGTCATAATCTCATTCTGTCCCTGTCGCAATTCGCCCAGCTGGACCTCAGTCCTGATCCGGCCCTCGGTATTCGTGGCGGCGATCTGCTCCAGTCGCAGGACCCGGGCCTTGGTCGACTCCAGATCGCTGTCCTGCCTGGCCGTGTTTCGCGCACCTTGAACGACGTACCCCGCAATGGAGAGAGCAATTGCACAAAAGGCAATCAGCGTCCGGCTGTCAAACTTCAGCAACCGCTGCTCCTTCACCGCCTCCAGTTTCTTGTTCCAGGATTCCTCCAGGGCCGCCGCCAGTTCCTGCATCTCCTCCAACCGGTCCAATACCTCGAGTTGGAAGTCTTTCGCGGTGTACTGCACCGCCGGATTCGCCCTCTCCACGCGTACCCGCTGCCGGTTCAAAATCGTCGCGTCGTTCATAACGGATAATCCACATGCAGCGCCGCCGCATATCGCGAATAGCGCGGCGGAGAAGAAGAGTCATACAATCGCAGAAAATAATTCTGCGTCCGTGTCAGCCGCGCCAGGCTGAACGTCCGCGTGTTGTATCGTCCTACGAGATTCCGATCGTTCCCCGCCCCCCAACCATAGTTGTGCATGCGTACTTCAATTCCAAATCCGTTCCCCGGCGCCATCCCCGCGTCGACCTGAACCGTGGTTGAAGTAATTTGCGTGACCTGCGCCTCGGTCAGATTCGCCAGGTAATACGCCCCCACCTGCTCCATCGAAAGCCGCGGCGGCAAATCCTGTAGCGGAACCGCGACAGCACTCGCTCCGTCCTGCATCGCCAGCGGTAATGCCCAGTCGTTCGCAAATTCGATCGTATAGACGCCTCGATCGTCCGCCGGATCCGCCCATGCAATGCTGACGGCCCGCACAATCGCGCTGAAGGCCGCGTTCTGCGAGGGCACATTCACCGCAACTCCATCGCCCGGAAAAATATTGTCCGCGCCGCCCGGCAGAAAATCGCTCCACGTCTCGTAAGTCCCCGCCCACGCCGTTCCGCCGGCGTCGTCCAGAATCGCCAGCGCGGCATTCTCGCAGTCCGCTTGCGTGCGCGCGCTCGGACTCTTCACCGTTCGCACCAGGCTCCGCACCCCGTTGTCGCTCCCCTTGGCCAGTCCCGCAATCTTCGCGCTGTTCGCCACCTCCGCCACCGCGCGCCCCGACGCCCGGTAGCTGGCCACAATCAACGTGTTCAACGCCGGCACATACTGCGGATAAAAGTCCAAAGTCGTCGAACTCGCAATCGTGCACTGCCCGCCATCCGACAGCGATTCCACCAGTTGCGTTGCATAGTCTGAATCCGCCAGCGCCGCGCGCACCATGGCCAGTGAAATGTGCGCCGCATAGGTATACGCGATGCTGCACTGCAGATAGGCCGCATTTACCAGGGCGTACGTACAAAACGCCGGAGCATTCGAAATCACGTCATCAAACAACACCGTAGCCGGAGCCACCATGCTCCCCGGGTTCGCTGGATCAATGTCCTGAAGTTCGAGCACCACTCTCACATCCGCCGCCACGGCTGCCCCGCCCCAACCATTTCCAGCAGGATGCGCCGACGAATGATACGTCTCGCCCGCTCGGTAAACTTCCATGGAATACAAATAGGTCGTCAGAACATAACGATGTCCCGCCGTTGTCGCCACAACCGGCCCCGTCGCCACTCCGTTGATCAACGCCCGTATGTTCGAACCCGTCCCGGATGGCGTGACCTGAAATCCCGCAACACATTCCGCCACTCCAATCGTTCCCGCATACAATCCACCAATCACTCCTTCCGACGGCCCCGCAAAGGTTATGTCTCCGTGCTGCAACTCCAAGGCCCCGCCCAATTCGATCTGCTCCACAAACTCGACCGTAGTTCCGCCGTCCCGGCCATTTCCTCCGCTCACCTGCAATGTCTGCTGCACCACCGAAATTGCCGATGACGGATCGCTCACCGCCCACGTTGCCGGATCCAACCCAGGCCCCGCGTACTCCTCATCAATCAACGCCGGCCTACTCTGCTGGAACGGTGTCTGCGACAAATAAAAGTGCAGGCTCAGTCCGTCGCCCACAAAATAATCCCGCACGTATGCCTGCGGCTCGATCAGCCCAATCACCGTGACATCGTCCACCGGCATCTTCGGAGAAGTCAGCTTCAACCCCGAGGGTGAAAAATTCGCATCGCTCTCGTCGATCGCGTACGTCGCCGCTCCCACCGGCGCCAGCACCAGCGTCCCGTTCATCGCTCGATAGCTGCCTCGCGCCGCCAGCGCAATTTCCGCCGCATGATACGAAAAGGTTTTCTGCGGATTCACCTCATAGGCTGCCAGCACGTCCACATCCTCGACCGCGCCGGTATCGAATCCTCCCGGCAGCAGATCCTGCGCCAGTTGTCGCAGCGCCGAACCCGCGCTCCGCGCCACAAACGGAGCCCGATTCGGCAAGGCCTTCTGGTCCAGCAGAAACTCGTCGCTCTCCGCGATCACTTCGTACCGGTAGACCGCCCCCTGCTCCCCATAACCCATGTACTCAAATTGCCCCGCCTGGATCAGATACCCCGTAAACAGAAAACTTCCATCCGCCTTGGCCACGGTCACTCGTCCGCCCGCAACCGGAATCACAAATCCCGGTACACTTCCCAGCAGGCTGCACTTGAACTGTGCCGGCTGATTGATCTTCCGCACAATCCCCGGCGCAACCCTTCCATCCAGGGCCTCCGTGTAATCCTGAGCCCCCAGCCCCTGCAAGTTATCAATCGTAATTTTCATAAATGTCACCCTGAGCGGAGCGGGAAGCGCGCATCGCGCGCTCCCCGCGGACCACCCAAACGCAGCCGCGTAGCGGCGGTATGTGAAAGCCCGGCACGGAAGTGCCGGGTGAGCCGGGGACTTGACGCGAGTCCCGTAGGGACGGCACCATTCTCACGCACCCTCTTAACCCTGCGAGCCGCGCAGTTTCGTCGATGAGCCAAGCCTTAGTACGCCGCCGCCATCACCGCCGGGAAATAGCTCCGATAGCACAGCACTGTCTGCCCATCATTCGTGTCAGTAAAGGGCAAAGCCGTAAAAGACGCATGCAGCGAGATCGCCGACAACGGCTTCGCAATCGAAATGAATTCTTCCCGCGATCCCTTCGCCGCCGCCGCCCTCGTCGCGCTCAGCCGCGGATAGTAAAAGCACGCTCTTCCGCCCGATTCCCCTTCCGCCACAAACAGCGCCGACCACTCCTGGAAGAACGATCCACCCTCCCGATCCACAAATGCCACCACCACCTGCGCCGAAGCCCCCGCCGCCGGCACTCCGCCCAGCAGCGGCTGCGCCAGCACTGCCGACGTCGCCGTCACCTCCGCCACTCTTCCCACATTGAACGTCACCCGCCGCACATAGTTCGGATCCTGTTTGACCGCCGCAGCGCTGCTCACATACGCCGCCGCCACACCCGATCCCACGTAGCCGACTTGTTGCTGATAATCCACGTCCACCGCGATCCAGCATCCCGGTGGCAACGCGCTCTCAAATCCTGGACCGAACATCAGTTGGCTGGCCGTCGATCCTGCCAACACCGCAATCGCAGCCGCCGGCGTTCCCCCAGACGGCGCCGGCGACGCGCTCCCCGCCGCCGGCGCCAGCACATTCATGTGCTCCGACCCTCCCGCCAACGCCATTTGCAGCTTGCCCCAGTGACGAAACTCAAACTCAACTCGCGCTTGCAGCGGCCCACGAAACTGCGCCACCGGAAGCGCCTTCGCCCCCGATCGCACCACGTCCGTCGGCGTCTCATACCACCGCGTGAAGTTATCCACCCAGCCCACATCCAGCCAGGGCGCCGGCGGCGCGTCCAAAGGAAACGCTCCGCACAATCCCGGATCGAAAATTGTCGGTGCTTCGCTCGCGCGGTTCACCGGCGCGAAGTACGCTCGCATCTGCCTCATCACCGGAACCATCGCCGCCCGCAACGGACTCGTGCTCATGACAGCGTCACCTCCGAAAAGAAATAAATCGTTATCCGTGCTTTTCTCTCGACTCGCCCATCCTGATGCGTCTCCGCATCCTCCGTCACTCCACTCTGCGCACGTTCTGGAAACGAAACCCTCCCCCAAAACCGCCCTGATCCTTTTCCCTCGCCCAACACGGGCTGGCTCCAAAACACGCTCGTCCCCAAATCCGCGCTCGGTGATTGCGTGTAATCCCGCTTCTCCGCGCTGGGCGGCTGGCAAATCGTCAACAGTTCGTCATCCAACTGCGCCAGCAGTCTCCCCCGATCCACCATGCTTGCCACCGATCCCAGCGTGTAATACGAGACCACGACGTTCAAGCTCATCAGCGCGCCATTTCCCGCGCTCCCACTCACAACCTCCGCCGCGCCCCACTCGATGTAAAACGTATTCGGCTGCGGCTCGGCAAATGACGGAGTCAGGTTCTCCACCACCGCCACCGCCGGCACGGTCGTCCCGTTCAACGTCACGGTCCGCGCCGGATTCACTCCCGCCAACCTCTGCTGCAGCGCCAGGAAAAAACTGTCTTTAGCAAATTGCATAAAATTCAATCCTCGACTCCAAACCCCGAACCAACAAAAATGAAACATGTGGAGACAGCAGTGGGCAGAATAAGCAAGTGGGGAGAGTAAACATGTGGGGACAGCCGCCCTCGGCTGTCCACCGGGCGCAGCCCGGCCCGGTATTCAGCGAGGTTCCCCTGTGTCCCTCAGTCCCTGTGGTGACCCTTTTCGAGACGCGGCCCTACTCCACTGCCGTAACCACGTAGAAGCAAACCGTTCCCGCAAAACTCTCCGGAACCACCGTCTCGATATAAAAAAGATCTCCCGCGTGGTTCAGCGCCAGCACAATCTCAAACAAATCCCCCGCTGATCCCATCCCCAACGTCGGCAGTTGATTCGTGATCGCCGACGCTGGCAGCGTAAACTCCACTCTCCGTCGGGGCCCCAGATTTCCCGTAGTCAGCTCTCGCGTCACGACGGGAGAGATGATCACTTCCTGCACTCCCGGATCCACCAATCCCAACTGTCCCGCCGCGTCGCCAGCCATCGCCGATCCCGGCAACACCAGGCTCACCGTATCTCCGCCCAGCGCCTTCATCAACGCATCCGCCGCGCGTAACAGCGCCGTCCCACTAATCCCGCCTCCCATAACCCCTCCCACTCTCTGTCTTCCCGAGCGAAGCAAAGCGACGAGCGAAGCGAATCGTTTTGCGCAGTCGAGGGACCTTGTGTCTCGTTTGATCGTGCTTCCCGATCTCGCTGCCTACGATCCCTTCCTCGCCACGTACGGCTCCAGCAAACTCCGCACCGTGTCATCCAGCAGCGTGTCTCCGAAATAATCCATCCTCAGCCGGTCCAGTTGTCCCGACTTTACATTCAAGGCCGGAGTCGCCTGCGCATTCTTCACGATCTGCGCACACGCCACCTTCACGCCCGCCGGAATCGTTGCCAGCCCCGCGTTGTACACCACGTCCACTTCATTGAAGAACAATCCCAACGCGTTCACCGGGAACGTCAACTCTCCGCTGTCCTGCCAAATGTCAATCGTCGTTGGTTCGATCGTGGTCCACATCCCCGGCAGCGCAAATACCAGGGCAAATTCCAGGCTCAACTCCGGAAACGGCCACTCCCCTCGCCGCGGAATCCCATACCGCCCTTGCAGCGAAACAATCGGCGTAGTTGCCGGCGCCACTGCCACCATCGGCAAATAACTCACCCGCACGCTGTTCAGCTCCGGCGGCAATTTCAGCCGCTCCTCATACTGGTTCACTCCCAACGTCGCGCGCCGGCAGTGTGCATCGATAATCGCCGACGCCGCCGTCACCCATGACTGATCCGTCGCCGCATCCAGTCCGTAAGTCAAGTACTCCGCAGTCTCCAAATAATTCATGATGTGTATTTTCTTTCGTAAGAAATTCCGCCAAAGCAGGTGCCCAAAGCGGGTGCCCCACCCTTGTCGCGTTGTATTCGACAGGGTGGGGCCTTTGAATTCCGCCGTATCTTCCAGAACTGACCACCGACCACCGACCACCGACCACCGACCACCGACCACTGATTCCCTAGTCCGTCACCTTCACCTCATAGTGTGCGTAGTTCGGCAACTTCACCACCGGCGCCCCGAACTTCACCACGACCTGTTGCTGACTGAGTGAACTAGGCAATCCCAGCTTGAATACTCGGGGATTCGGATCCGTCAGCCAGTGATACTCGATCAGATCCTCGCTCACGATGTACGCCGGCAGCGTGGCTCCAGATCCAAGTGTCCCCGTGTACCCCAGCGCCCACTCCGGAATCAGCGGCAACGCTCCCGCCTGCGTGCTCAGGGCCTTCACCGTGTAGCCCGCAGTGATTTCCACCGTGTTCAGCACCTGGTTGAATTGGCTCTTCAGTTCCTGATCGATCAGGTCCAGCAGCATCGGGTTCGCATAAATCGCTGTCGGACGAATTTGATACAAAGCATTCGCTACCATCTGAGCGACCGCGGTCTTGATCGTTTGCACAATCGTGCCGCTGCTCTTTGCCACCGTGACCGTCTGCGGATTCGTTGCTGACTCGATTTGCCCGATCACGCCAAAATATTGCGGCGTAGTCGATAGGCTCAGCGATGTGTCCGTTCCGTTCCATAACGCCACATCATGCGTGCGCATCAGTCCGTCCACGGCGTCTGCCAGGTCCTTGGCCTGCAAATACGCGAACTGGCTCTGCTGCGCCGTGACTTCCAGATCGAACAGGTTGTAATTGATCTGCGAAACCAACGCCTTCAACGGCACGCTCATTTCCACCCTTGTCGGTAGGGCCGGAGTCAGCACCGTCGGAGCGATGTTGCGAGGATCCACAAATCCCTGCGCTGCCGTAGGCGCCGCAATCGCCGTCTCCTCAAAAAATCGCGACGGATGCCCGGTAGCCGGAACCTGCTTGATCCGCTGTCCAAACACGCCGCGTCGCCGCACGATGTCCAAAATCTCCGTCTGGTACCGTTCCACTTCCACCGCAGCCGGCCCCAGATAATCCGCCGCCGCCATCAAATCCACAAATTGTCCCTGCATGTCTTCTCCTTAAGTTGTTCGATTTTTCCCGCCTGTCATCCTGAACCATCCACTTGTCATCCTGAGCGCCGGAGTTGCTTCACGAGGCGAAGCAACTCCGAAGTCGAAGGACCCTGTGCCCGCTCCCAACCGGGGCGCCCCACCCTTCTCGCGTATTTTGCGAGAGGTGGGGACTTCGACCTCCTCTAGGTCATCTCTAACCTTCTCCGTGGTGAGCACTTCTGCAAGCCGTCACAAAGAAAAGGCGCGACCCAAGTCGCGCCTGTTTTACTGGCAACTGACAACTGCCCACTGGCAACTGCTCCCCTACTCGATCATCCCCGCCCGTGCCAACTCCGCCTTCACCGCAATCCGCTGCTCCACGCTCAAGCTCTGCAGTGTCTTGTCCAGCACTCCTCTCTCGATCTTCTCGCCGCTAACGTCGGTTCCGCCCTTCGACAAAATTGCCGACACCATCGGAGGCAGTGTCTTCCGCGCCATTCGCGCCGCCTGCGCCTTCAAATCCGAATTCGATTTCTCCAACTCCGCCACGCGCTCCTGCAATTGCCGCGTCGCCTCGTCATTCCCCGATTCGTAGTGCGGACGCTCATCCACCGATGCCACGATCCGATCCACCTTCGCGCTCAGTGCCTCCTGCCGCGCGTCCAGTTGTCCCAACACTCGATCCAACGATTCGGCCGCCGTAGCCAGCCGCTCCGCCGTCGCCATCAACTGCTGCACCATCTCTTCATTCATTCTGTTTCTCCTCTAGGATCCTTTATTTGACTTCCCAATATCCTTCCGATAGCGTTTTGTGCGATGTCTCCAGAACTCGAAACGCTTGACCAGTTACGGGGTGGCGACTTATCCCTCACCATCGTTCGAACCCTGTATCCCAGCGATGAAGCTTTCCAAAAGG
Source organism: uncultured Acidobacteriota bacterium (assembly GCA_963763795.1). Lineage (GTDB taxonomy): Bacteria > Acidobacteriota > Terriglobia > Terriglobales > Acidobacteriaceae > Sulfotelmatobacter. Next base: position 235,416 of record CAVXPP010000003.1, read on the forward strand.
GAATTGCCGGCCTGCTCTCCTCCGGAGACGTGTCCCTGATCGACAACGATCGAACCGAGGTTCCAGCCTGGGCCTGGCTTAGGTTGCTCGCTGACCTACCAGCGCGCGAAGCCAAAGATCTGAAGCTGCGGATCACTCCACAGGGCACCCAGAAGATCCGATAGGCTGAACGTCACCTCTGTGATCCTCTGTGCCCTCTGTGGTAGAGTCCCTCGATACTCAGTACTCGCAACTCGGTACTAGCTCTTCAACGCAATCCACGTATCCTCATAAGCGGCCTTGTTCTTCCGCAAAATCGCCGCCCCCGTAAACGTCACTTTCTTCAACGTCCAGATTCTCGCTCCCCGATCAAGCAGTTCCACACCCGTGACCTCAAACGACATCCCCAGTCCCGCGCCTCGTCCCCCGCTCGCCTCCGCCCGCAATACCAGCGGCGTCGCAACGCCTTTTCCACCAGAAGCAATCAGGCTGCGAATCTCTCCCACCGCCGCCGTCAGTGAGGCGCGGAGCCTAACTCCTTCCGTTTGCGGCCTCGGACTCCGCAGCCCAGCCGCCGCAGCCTGGCCTGCCACGCGCGCCGTCCCAGTTCCCACGCGCCGTCCCAACCTTCCAATCTCCTGCACGATCTCCGGAAAATCTTTCGCGTACAGATATCCACCCACCTCCAGATTTCTTCCCACCACGTCAGCGCTGGTAATCACTCCCACTTTCCGCCGCACATCATGCCGGTCAAACGCCGGCGCATAATCCAGCGCCATCCCCAGCAGCGAAGGCAATGCCTCCTCCGCCGCCTTCCGCGTCAACATCACCCGCTTTCCGCCCGATCCCGCCGGCGCCCTCTGCGACGGTACATCGACCACCGTTAATACTCCCCGAAAATCCACCCGGTTCGGATGCCCCTCCACCTCCGGCATCGCCACCGCCATACTCTCCAGTTCAATCATCATCATCTCCTGCTCATCTCCAGCATGCGTTCCCCAGCATTGTCATCCTGAGCGCAGTCGAAGGACCCTGTGTTGCCCTGTGTCCCCCGTGCCCTCTGTGGTTAAGCATTTTGCGACTCCCCAATCTCTCCCAACCCCCGCATCCTCCGCACCTCATTCACCGTCAACACTCCGTTCTGCAGCAGGATCTGTTGAATCTGCGCCTCCTCCAGCGGATCCGACGTATCCAACTCTGCAAACGAAAACTCCAGATCATCCCACCCCAGCCTTTTCGAAATTGCACCTCGAGTCAAAGCCTCCGCCAGCAACCGCGCCGTTGGCACAATCGCCTGCCGAAACGCCATATCATTCATTTCCCCCGCGGTGGAGCGGTTCACGTCCCGCTCCACCCCCAGGTAAAACGGAGGAAGGTCGAAAGCGGAAGCGACGACTCGCAGCAGAAACTCCTGCCACTGCAGTCGCAAGTCTGCATCGGTGCCTCCACCGAACCTCAGCACTTCCGGTTTGCTCTCGACCGATAGGATGGGCACCTTCCCCGTGCCCTCAATCTCGTCCTGCCACCACCGGATCAGCCGCTCATGATGTTCCGGAGTCAAATCCTGCAACCACAGCGCATACTGCACGACCGTGTTCGACGCCAGCCGCGCCGCATATCGGTGCGCCCCCAGAAATGCGTTGATCGTCTCAAACGCCACCTCCAGCCTCCCCAGCCCAAACGGCGTATGCGTCCGCGGATTCAGCCGGATATAAATCAGCTCGTCATCATCCAGTTTGATCTGCGTGTTCGACGACTCCACCACCTGCAAATATCTCTGCGAACTCGGCGACCCATCCCAATCAATATTCATCCGGATCGACGCCCCATCCACTGGCCACATCAGAAGTGGCAGTGTTTGTGTGGGGACAGCCGGGTGCCCCATGTCTCGCGTCTTTTGCGAGACGTGGGGATTTTCTGTCGACCAATGCAACTCCGCTTCGTCCCACCCCGGGCTCACCTGCACCTCGATCGCCCCATACCCGCCCACGATAATGTCCTCTAGCACCTGCTCCGCCAGCGACCGAAACGAATCATCCGGATTCGGACACTCAAAGTTTGAAGTAAGAAGCCGCACCCGAGCCGCCCCGTCCGGAATCGACTCCAGCGAATATCCCTGCCGCGGCTGGATTCTCCACCGCATCCCCGCAATCCGATCCTTAATGCAGTTGATCGCCCGCCGCGCAATCGGCGTCTCCGAAAATCGCCGAAGGTTATAGGGCGTCGGCTTTGGCATCGCCTCCGTAAAGGGTCCGTAAGAATTAAAGATAGACGGCAACCCCGCCGTCCGCCGCTTCTTCTCGATTCCCTGCGGCGAAGCCGCAGAGGACACTCCCGCCACCCGGCGCCAGGCGCCGCGTACCGCCTCTGTTATTTTCATAATGTATTTTTCCTACCCGAAACTCATGCAGCGATAAAACAATGTGGCGCGGGCGCCCCGCCCGCGAATTCTATCCATCTGCGATGAACTAAGAGGGTGGGGATTTCGACTTCCTCTGTGCCGCCCTGTGTCCCCTGTGGTGAATGCTTCTGGTTGCAACAAAAAAGCCCCGCACCAGCGGAGCTCCGGATCAACATGAACTTGTCATCCTGTCTCTAACGACGCTGCACCCTGTCAAGGGTTTTGTGGCGACACATCTGCGTGGACGCTTTGGGTTTTACCAAAGCGCCATTTCGCTCTCATAGAACGTGTTTGATGTCCAGACCAAGCTCGTCACTCTCTTGAATCTCGCAGCGGGACCTCAGGTCCCACCATCCATCTCTTCGGTACTTGCGCCCACGATTATTCACTTCGATCTCCCTGACTCTTCAGGGAGGCAGGCTGCCCACTCAAGCGCTCGGCTCCGTTACTCGCCGGCCACAGAATGACTCGGGCTCACCTGCATGACGGCCTGACCGAGTTGCGCGTAGGTCCAGTCTTCGCGCAACATCAGGTACAACCGCGTGGCCAACTTTCTGGCCACCGCCACCTTGGCGAGGCTGCGATTCTTGCGCACCGCCAGGCGGCGATAGAAGCGTTTCAGTGGCGGATCGTAACGCGCCGCCGTCTGTCCCGCTTCCACCAGCAAAAAGCGCAGAAACGAACTGCCCTGTTTGCTGATCTTGCCCAGCCGCTGTTTTCCGCCGCTGGAATCTTCGCTGGGAATCAGGCCAAAATAACTGCCCACTTGCTTCGCTGATTCGAATCGCTCCACTGGTCCTAACGTGAGCACCATGGCCAACGCCGTTACCGCTCCCACTCCTGGATGCGTCATCAGCCGCACCGCCTCCGGCCGCTGCCGCGCTTCTTCCCAGACTTGCCGGTCCAACTCGCCGATTTCCGCTTCCAGCCCGTCCAGCGCTTCCAGCAAACGCTTCCGCCGCTCGGCCGCGTAGGGCAGCAAGGGCAACTGCTCCAACTCCTGGCGCCCTGCCTTGCTCCACAGCTTGCGTTTTTTCTGCACCCCGTGACTCAGCGCCATGGCCTGCAGCTGATTCTTGGTGCGCGTCCGCGCCTGCACCTGCTTGTGGCGATGCATCAGCAACTGCCGCACATCCCGCACTTCCAGGCTCGGCACCCAGATCTTTGGGAAACGATCTTGCCGCAACAACTCCAGCAAGTGCTCCGCATCCCGCCGGTCCGTTTTCTGCTTGCGCACTACGCTGGCCCGGATCTTGGCGGCATCGCCAAACCGCAGTTCCATGCCCAGTTCCGCCAGCAACCGCTCGAACCACGGATAATGCCCGCAGGCCTCCATCCCCACCAGCACTTCCTGGCCCGCCAGCGACCGGTAAAACTGCTCCGCTTCGGCGCGGTGCTGTAACCGCTTTTCTTGAAGCTCTCCCGTTCGATTGTCAAAGATCGCGACCTGCTGAAACCCAGGATGAAAATCGCATCCTATAATCAACATGACGTTGGCTCCTCTCACGGGCCTTGGTCTTGTTCATCGCATACCAATCTACTCGCGACGGGCCAACGTCGTTATGCAATCAAGACCGACAGCCATCCACACCACCCCAGCGGCTCTTTCGACATTCTCGCGAAATAGAAATACCAGCCATACACGAGCCCGACAGGCGCAAGTAGAACAATCACTGTGATGATTGTGTCCTCCAGCGCGCTCATGCCCCCAACTCCACTCTCGCCACTTCCGCAATCCGCGCCATCTCCCTCGTCTCCGCCACCCGGATCCGACTCTCCTCCATCATCTCCAGCGCAAATCCAACCTCGCTCCGGCTGCGATCCACCCCAGCCTCGACGACAGCCGTCAAAATAGGAGTCGTCTTCGTCAGTTGCGCCATCACCGGAACAATCTTCGGATACCTCGCCGCGAGCATCACCGCCGCGTCCACGCTAGCTCGCATCGATACCGCATGAAACAACTTGATCGAACTCTCAAACCGGTACCCAAAATCAAATTCAAACGGATCCCCCGGCTTCGTGTAAGGCTCAGCAGGAACTGCACTCAAAAGTCCCAACACCCCGGCCTTCTCAAACGAATCTCGCATCGTCTCAAGGATCCTCTGCCGTCCCGCCGGCTCCCGAGTCCGTTTCAGTTTCGGACTCTCCAGAAACAGCCTGGCAACATCCTCGCTCTCGACGGCAGCTGTCCTCTCGGTCAATGCCGGCATCACCTGCGAAATCTGCACCAGCCCCGAAAACGAATCCTCCATCCTCCGCAGCAAAGCTGCTCGATCCCTCGCGCTACCGATCTCTTGCTGAATCTCTTTCTGCAACGCGTTCAAAACATCCAGATCCGCTCCCGGATCAAGACATAAAATCCGGCTGCGATCCTTCGTGAACCGCACATCAATCAACTCCGCCCCATTCGCCCCATTCCCAATCGTCACCAACCCGAAATTAACAAACTCCCCCTTCACCGCGTCCGGCACATACCGCAGCAAGAAGAAATCGAGTTTCCGCTTCTCAGGCATACTCCCCAGCGTGCCCCACCGCAGTCGCGCATTATGCGACTGCGTAGGGACTTTCGACTTTCCTCTGTGCTCCTCTGTGCCCTCTGTGGTGATCGCCTTCGACTCTAATGCTCCACCCACCCCGGAAACGGTCTCCGTGGCGACACTCGAAACGCCTCAATCAACTCCCGCACCCTCCCGCGCCGCGCAATCAACGTCCGAGCCAGATTTTCTAACTCATCCCACTCCCCGCCATACCACTCCGGAGGAATCCCGCCCACCACGCTCCAAACCACATCCTCATTCATCCTCTCGATACACGACAGCCACGGCTCAAACGACTCCCACCCCCGCACACCTTCATACACCTCATTCCTCGCATAAACCCCGCGCAGCGGATAATCCGGAAACGACCACTCCCCCGCATTGAAGCAGTATCCTTGATCGATGAAGAACGCAGTGTACAGCTTTTGCCTGGACTGCCTTCCGAAGGCCGCCTGCCGCCCGTTTGCATTTCCGGTCCATTTGTCCAGAGCCAGCATGCCCGCGAATTCTTCTATATTCCGAACCCGGTTCAGCATTTCGACCGGCAGGTAGTCGAAGACCTGGCCCTGCAACGGATCGACTACATACCGCGAGCCAAATTGTAGTCCCGCCTGGCACGAAATCGTGTTGTGCGCCAGCTGAATGCTCAGTTCTGAAGTATGCTCCACGAGCCAATCGTCTACTTGAACAACCTCCGTCATCGGCACGTGAAGCCCCGCCCGCTCCGCCAGCCGCGTTGCTAACATCTCATTCGCCAGCACCCGCAAATGCTGCGGATTATTCCGGAACTTCACGACATAAAAATTCCCGTCGGAGCAGCGCATCAAATGTCCCTGCGCCCCGCCCCGCATCCTCCGAACGTGTTGGACCGCTTCAATCAAAAATGTGCCGCGGGCACCCCCGCCCGCGAACTCTATCCCGATAAACTCAGCCAGGGATGCCCCACCCTTGTCGCGTTGTGTGCGACAGGGTGGGGATTTTGACGTTCCCCCGTGGTGAGCCGGGTGCCCCGTTCTAACCGCGCTCTCTGCGGTTAGAGCGGGGATTTTGACTCTTCCTCTGTGCCTTCTGTGGTGAGCTCTCTTCTGCCACAACCACAAAAGCCCGCAATCATACCCAACTCCCCCACCCCAAGTCTGTGACGAATGAACATTCCCACAGCCCACAGCCGGGTGCCCCGTTCTAACCGCGTTCTCTGCGGTTAGAGCGAGGACTCTGACAGCCCGTGCCTCACCCCACCACCAAAGCCCCCACTTCTAATTTCTTCCTCCGCGCCCCCCGTCCCGCATCCTCTCTTCTAGCTCCCAGCGCAATCGCCATCGCCATTACCCGATCATCATGCGCTCCCTCAGCCGCTGCTCCATGCCCATCCGCATGCCTTACAAAGGTCTTCATCTCCGCCAGCAGCTTCGGACTATGAAACAATCCCGGCTCCTCGATCAGTATCGCCGCCAGATTCTCAATCATCGCCGGACGCGTCACCACCGACGTCAGCCATCCCTCCTGCCCGTTCTGCACAAAAAGATTCTCGTATTCCAGATCCTTCAAATGCGCCAGCACTCCAAACCCATGATTATTTCGTTCCACCGCGATCAGCGCATTCCCGTACCGATGTCCCAGCTTCACCAGTCGTCGTGCCAGCTCCAACGGAGGAAAATGCCCATGCAGTTCCGCGCACTGCAAACCCGTTTCCCGCTGCGTCACCTGCGCGCACGCATAATCCCCCTCCGTCCCTCCTCCCGCCGCGTCCACTCCAATGATGTACTGCCACTGCTTCGTCGGAGGAAGCCACACCTGCAGCCGTCCGTTATCCTCCGATTCCACCGGAGCCTCCGTCTTCGCCGAGGCCTTCAGGATCGCTTCCATCTCAAACACGCACTCTCCCGAAGCCAGAAAGCACGACACCGGATCCTCCGCATACTCCTGCGGAGCCTGCCCTCGCATGCTCTTCCACCGCGATCGCCGCCAGGCAATCTGCTCGCCCGCCAAGCCATGCTTCTTCACCAGCGCCTCTTCTTCCTCCGTCAGTGCTCCCAGCTTCTTCTTGGTCACGTCCTCTTTATAGGACGTCTCATACCACCACGGAAAAAAGTGCTTGGTGTACCCGTGCTCCTCCGCCTTGTCCCACTCTTCGTAGAAAATTCCCGACGCTCCCCGCGGCGTCGACTCCAGCACAATCTCTCCATCCGGAACCACCGCCGCCCGCAGTGACGCCAGCGTTTCCTCTCCTCCGCGGGGCCAGCGGGAGACTTCCGAGCAATGTAAATTGTGGATCGTCATCCCGCGTCCCGCGTTGTCATCCGCCGTTTCCACCCGGTATTCGCTGTCCAGCCGGGGAAACACGATCTGGCGGACGTTCGAGCGCGATTTAATCAGCGCTCCTCGGCGCACCCGCGAGTTGGGCAAGTTCTCCCAAAACCGGTGCACAATGTTGAATATCGCCTGGGCCGACTCGTCGCTGTGCGCCACCTGCACCGTCAACGTCCCCGGCCGCGTAATCGTCTGAATAAAAAATCGCGCGGCAATGTACGTCGTAATCCCTACCTGCCGCGCCTTCAGCACAATGTTTCGCTTGCTGCATCGTTCGGAATATTCCAGCTGCGCCCGGTTCAACTTCAGGTATCGCACTCCGCCCTTCTTCACCCGGATCTTCAGCAGACCCCGGATCAGCAAGTCGCGAACCTTCTCCGAGCTAGCCGTCTCATCCAGATGCAACCCGAATTGTTCCACCAACCGCAAGTCATTCCACACAAATCCGTCCTCTGGCACCGAGGGTGCAAACTCAAATGTGGCGCGGGCGCCCCCGCCCGCGAACTCTATCCCTGTGCAACAGAGCATGGGGGGCACCCCACCCTTGTCTCTGCGGGTTTTGCAGAGACAGAGCCTGTCCTGAGTAGTCATGGGCCTTCGGCCCACCGAAGCAACTGAAAATGGGGTGCCCCATTTCTCGCCGCTTTTGCGAGAAGTGGGGATTTTCGACAGAGCAAAGCCGAAGGGGTGGGGATTTTGACTTTCCCGTGTCCCTCTGTGTCCTCCGTGGTGAAAAGCCGTTACTTCAGCACTCCCCCCGAAGCCACCCGCTCCACCTTCCCATGCAAGTGAATCTGAAATCCCTCGGCAGCCCGATCCAGTTCCGCATTCCCAGTCTTCGCAACCAAAGTCGAGTTATAAGACTTAACAAACTCGTTAGCCGACAAAGGCGCCCGAGGGTGCCCCGTACTAGCCGCGCTCTTTGCGGCTAGTGCGGGGATTTTCGCGCCGGCGACCGGCGCCGCCACCACCGGCACAATCGCCGCCAGCGACTGCACCTCCGCCAGCACCAGCCCCACCACCGCCGTAATCTTCGTCTGCGTCGCCGCATCCTTGATGTGCAGTCCCTGCAGCATCCCCGAGAGATTCCCCTGCGCCGCACCGATCGCGCTCTCAATCTGATTCAGAATTCCCGGCTTCACCGCCGCATCCGCCTTCTGATACGCCGCAATCAGCGACTGGATCAGTTGCAGATCCGCCCCCGCCTGCGCGCCCGCGCCCTGAATCGTCTGCAGATCCGTCGCCGACACGCTTTTGCCCTGCAATGCCGCCACCAGCGCCACAATGTTCGAAGCCGCCGGAATCAGCGCCGCCACAATCTCCTCCGCTTCTCCAATCCAATCCGTCGAGCACGCCGACCAGATCATCGTCATGCACAACACCACCGCCAACCCCAACCGCCCATAACCACTCTTCCCGCTCATATCGTTTTCTCCTCAATTTTTTAAGCTCTCTACACACACTCCGGCGCGCCGGCCGATTTCCTTGGCCGCGCCGGATTCTTTTTTGTCTGGATTCTGTGGCGCGGGCGCCCTCGCCCGCGTCTGCCGTCAGCGCCTTAACGCCGCTCCGGAAGCCTCAGTGTCCCCCACCCGTGCTCACCACATCCGAACTGGGACCGCTCCCGCACGCCGCCTGGCAAACATACTGCGTCGCCGTCTCTGCCGTATCGACCGCCCCCACATTCACTCCCAGGTCCGTCCCATCCGATCCATGGTTCGTCTGCCCCGCCGCAAACGAACTGGCCTTGCCATTGCACGTCGCATCCCCGGTGTGGCATAGGCGATAAGAATGCCAGTCGTTCAGGGTCAGAGGAAAAGATGCCTGACTCATCCCGCCCAGGATTCCCACGCAACTTCCCACCGTAGGATCATTCCCAATGCAGTAACTGGTTGGCACTCCGTACAAAGTTGTCGGAGTGCTTGAAACGGAGGAATTGCTGTACTCGGTGTAGCAAGCCGCTATGCCTCCCGCCGCAGGGCTGCTGTGGCCCGTACAGGTCACCAGCGAGTCTCGGCCGGGAAACAAAATGTTATTCATTACTTCCGTCGTCGGATCGAATGACCTGGTTTCTGTGTGCGATCCTTCCTGCCAGCCGCCCGTAATTCCGCCGCCTACGAAGATGTCGTTGGTAAAGCTTAAATTGCGCCCAACTTGGTATTCGGAACCGTTGCTCGCGGTGGAATAGGGACTGGACGCGCTGGTTGTGTTAATGAATTCGGAATTGTGGGCGTGCGTCAGATAGCGCGGCCAGCCCTGCAGGTTTGCAACCGTGCAGCCGGATGTAGTCGCGTTCGCGGTGCCAGCGTTGGTATACACCACGGTTAGGCCGGTCGGCGTCGTGCCTGACAGCGCCGCCGGACCCATCGCGGTAGAGCTCGTATTGAAAGACGCATCCGTACAACCACTCACATAGATGGGATCGCCTACATTGAAGTTAGACTGAGTGCCGCCCGCGGTGCTCGTCAAACTGCAATTGCTGGTTGCTCCCGCCGAGTCTCGCGTGCAGGAAGCCGACCAGGTGTTCCCGGTTCCCGCCTGATTGACGCGGAATCCCGCCTCTGGGCCGGCAGTCGAGCAGCCAGGATTGCTGAGGCTGATGTTGTAGCTCAGATTATTGCTAACCAGCGCCCATTCGACAGGCTGCGTTACTCCACCGCCGTTCCCGCTCGCCGTGGCCGGGCGAAACCCCCAAGACATGCCGGTGCAAGTGTTCCGAGAAACCCCATTCGTCCGCGTCAGGTTTTCGAGGCTGATCCAGTAATTGTTGCAGAAACCTACCGAGCAGTTATCGGCCTTCCAGCTCATGGCTATGCCGTTCTGCGCTCCTGAGTTATCGACGTTTTCGTTGATGTTGCCATCATCCAGAATGCGATTGCCATTCTTGAATTCATGGGAGTTCTTGCGGACGTAGCCGTTGCCCGAGCACGAGAGGCCGTTGACGCAGTATCCCGCATCGTTGGCCAGAATCCACGAGTACGGATAGGTATAACGGTTCCCGCGATCCTCCACGTCGTAACCAAATCCCGTCAACGTAGTGGTGGAGGCGAAGCCCCCGGAAAACAATCCAATCGACGAGCCCTCAACCCAGTTATGCACCAATTTGACTTGATCCCAGTATCCCAGATAGATGGCATGGCCTTCCGCTCCAGGCCGAATCATTCGGTCGAGATAGCTGTACGAAACGGAGCAGTAAACGCATCCGCTGAATGCTAGTCCGGCAGGAATCGAATTGCTGCCCGTCGGCGGTCCGGTCGCGACTCCGCCGCCAACCGGCGCATCCGTCCAGTCGCCATGAATGTAGGAGTAGGCGATGTGGATGTGCGAGGCGCGCTGACTGGAAAGGGTCTCCGTCGCGAATCCCAGTTTGATAATGGAGTTGGCTGACGCGAGTCCTGCCTGCGGACGAACCTCGGCATTGAGGATCGCGAAGTGATGCGGGCCAACATTGTTGGCGTCATAATTGCCAGTCGAGATCGGATGGCAGTTCGCGCTCGTGCACTCGATGGTGTACATGCTGGCCAGATCGTTGTACGCCGAAGTGTTCGTTGCGTTCCCATTGGCCAAGGTAAACGCACCCGACACGGGAGTCACCGTTGTTCCGAGCTGGTAACTCATGGCCGATGCGTTGCAGCCAAGATTGCGTATGCCCGGCTGTGTCGAGGATGCTAAATTGTCCTGAATGCCATGCGAGCACACAGTCTGCCCCGCCGGAAGCGGCGTCGTACTGCTAAGGACGATGAAGTTCGTAGATGAATCCCCCGCCGTCTGGGGAAGAACCAGTCCCGTCGTTCCACTGTAAGTCATTCCTGCCGGGAGCTTGATCATCGTGCCGCTCGCGTTTGCGGTGCGGCAAGCTTCCGCGTCATCTACCGCCTGCTGCAAGCTGGTCTGGCTTCCCGCCGTATAAGGACCATAGTTCGTAACTCCGCAACTCCACGATCCGCCGCTTCCCGTCGCGGGAAACGAAATCGTATTCGTCGTGGTGCCCGCCCACTCGTTGGCGTTGACCCAGTTCTGCGGAAGCTGCGCCATCAGCGTTTCCGGCCAGCCGCCAATATACGTGTTCCCGCTGCCCACGCCTGCGCCGTAGCGCTGCGACAAGTACGTACTTGCTCCGATGTCCCACGTCCCCAGGGTCGCCCGGTTCGTCCCATTCAGATCTACCGGATACGCTGTCACCGTGCCTCGTCCCACCGTGGGCGAATTGGCTCCCGCCACTCCCAGATCCAGCGCTCCGCCAGTCGGATTCTGAATGTACCGCGTGCTTCCGCTCAATTCCGTGCCTGCCGTCAATGCGTTCGCGAGTCCTGTATTCGTCAACCAAACGCCGCCATTCGCCGTCACCGCATCCAGCAGATATCCCAATTCCACGTTGCTGATGTCCGGCGTGCCGTCCCCGCGCGAGTTGTAGTGCGTAAAAAACCCATACGGAATTCCCCACGCCGCAGCGCGAAACACCAGGCTCGCTGCCATCTGGTTGATCTGCGCTTGGGTCAGCCCATGAATCTGAGCCACCGCCAGGCTGGTGATGTTCTGAATATTCACGCCATTCGAATACAGCGAATTCGCGCCCAGCGTCTGGTTTGTCTGATCCTTCATCGCCAGGCTGCCCCGCGCCGCGGTGTATCCCGCCGCCACCGCGTCCGCCTCAATTGTTGGATCTTCGATCCCGTCCGGATAAACGTAGAACGACTCAGTCAGCCCTGGCACATTCGTCTGAATCGCCGCCTTCGATGCCGTCATCTCGTCCGGTTCCAGCTTCGTCTGGTCGTAGAGAAGCGCATACGGCGCCGTCTTGATGTCCTGCGTGGCGACGTCCGCGAGATTCACCGCGTGCGTATTCGGACGGCTCAAGGGCCAGAGGTTCGTCGTCCAAAGCAATGAATTTTGCTGCACCAAATAGTGCGGTAGAGATTGCAAGTAGCTATAGAGTTGCAGCGCCGTGTATGACGATAAAGAAATGGCGGGACTGATGCTGTCTCCAGATGCTCCGGTAACCGTCGTGCTTAACATCCCTCCGGAGATGGTCAAGGTTGCCGCCGTCCCGCTCCCGGTGTATTGCAGCACCAACGCCGGCGCGTTCGGATACGGCGTCGCATTCTGCGGATTGGTGTTCGTCGTGTAGTACTGGTGCGACCACGAGTGCGAATCGATTTCATTTCCCGCCGCATACCAGGCGTTCACGCTTCCCCAATCCACCGTGTACGACGGAACCACCGCCGCGTTGAATTTATCCGTTCCCGTTCCGTGCGCCGCGAATACCGCGGGCAACGAGTTGATGTACGCCTCCGTGTTGGGCGAGCTTCCCACATCATCCACCGTGAGCGAAAACCGCGCCGGATACCTCGCAAAATTGGTCACCACCGGCGCGATCGCGGACGAAATATTCCCGCTTCCCGCGATCCCTCCTGCCACGTCGCTGGTCGGAAACTGCGCCATATTGTTGCCGTAGAAATGCGAATACGAGTAGGTGGCATGCCCGCTATTGTCTACCAGTCCCGCACCTCGATTCGCATATCCCCGGCAGTTGGTCACCGTGATCGCCGTCGCCGTTCCGTCAAATTTGAAGCCGTCGTAATTCAAATTGGCCTCGTCATTGATGAACTGGATGTCCGTCGGGTTCGTCGCGTTGACATAGAATCCCAGCGGCGTAGTGCCAACCGGAACCATCCCGTCCGCTTCCATGTTGGCGAACACCAGATGATCCGACGCTCCCGCTACACTTACCCCCACAAAATCAAATGTCTGGATTTTGATGTGCTGCAGCGTGAGCCATACCTTCCCCACAATCGAAACCATCGCCAGCCCGCTTGTCTGGCCAACCACAGGAACAATCGAACTGTAGTAAGTGGAAGGCAGAGTTCCGCTCGGCGAATAAACATAGAGCGTTGGATAGAGCACGCAGAAATCGCCGTACCCCAGAATCACTCCGGCCGTTGCGCATCCCGGATTCGGGCTCCGCTTCCTTCCCCATACATTCCCCAGTTGCAGGTTATTGATCTGCGGCGATGCAATCGCCGTCGACAGCGTCGTCGTATAAATATTTCCTGAGTTGTGGGTCCAGCTCGCCCCAGCCAGGTTGATCACCGGCGTCAACACCGGCGCCGCGCCCGTTCCATACGCGTCAAAGCTGATCGGATTCCCCGACCTTCCCGAGGATGGCGGAATTAGCTGCTCATTCCATGTATCCCCGCGTTTCAAGTAGATCGCGCTCCCGGCTGCGAATGTCCCGCCATTCACGTGCGCTCCCAGGGTTGCCCACGGCGTCGCCGCCGAAGTCCCATTGTTGGCATCGCTGCCGCTGCTCGCACTCACGTAATAGATGGTCGGAGCGGCGCTCGGAGTTTGATAGGCCCCAATCCAGATTCCGCCGCCGCGCGAGTTGCCCAGGAAGTCGGTATCTGGCGCTCCGCTGGAAGTTCCGCCATTGATTCCAGGGCTGCCAGTTCCTAATTCATAATTGCCGGTCTGGTCGCCAGTGTTGCTCACAAACAACGGATCGGAATTGACGGGACTGGTTAGCGCGCCGTGGATGAAGGTGTTACCCCCGAAGCAGTTGTAGAATTCGTTATTCGAATACGAGTTGTGCGTGCCATTCACGCCTCCGGTTGCCACCGTGGCTTCGGTGATACAGGAATCTCCGCCTGTGTTGTCGAAGATGTTGTTATTGAAAACCATGTTGTCGCAGGTCACGCCCGAGGTGGCACAGTTGAAGTAGATTCCCCCGCCCGAGTTATTCGGCGAGCCCTGCCCGGAGTTCACGATCGTGTTGTTGGCCACCGTCCAGCCCGAGGGCGCTCCCCCGTCGAACTGAATGGCGTAGCACTGGTAGCATTCCACGATGACGTTATTCGTGATGACCCCGCCCGTGTACGTCCCGCCCGACGCGTAAATGCCTTGCTCATGGTTGCAGCGCGCCGCCGTGCGCGGCGGGCTCACATCGTAGATGTAATTCGCATTGATGATTTCATTGTTGCCATTGTTGGGCTCGATGGCCGCGCCCAACGGACACGAGGTCTGGGTCCCGATGTGATGGATCTTGTTGCCGCTGACGTTGCAACCGTTGCCGCTATTGCATTTGATCCCGGTCGAGTTCGATCCGTCCGAGTTCCCAATCACTTCAAAATTCAGAAACGCATTGTACGACCCGTTGATGGAGATTCCCGGACTCACGCCGGAGCCTAGCTGCAGCGTGCAGGCCCACTGAGTAGCGCATTCATAAGTGATGTAGGAACCAGATGTGCCGCTGCTCGATAAGTTGAGGAACGACGAAATGGCGTAAGTGCCGCCCTCCACGATAACCGTGTCCCCCGCGACTGTGTTATTCGCGGCATGCTGAATGGTCAGCCAGGGCGTCGCCAGGTTTTGGGCCTGGGCCGCGGTGCTGGAGTCGCTGCCCGTGGTAGCCACATAATAAGTGCTCGCCCCGGCTGGAACCCCCAGCAGCCCCATGCAGCACAGCAGTCCGATCGTAAGTATGCGCATGAATCGAATCATAAAAAGTTTGCCTGTCGAATCAACAATTGCGTTTTTGCGTGAACGCGGATCGCCCTGATGAAATGTTCGGAGACGACAACCTGCCCGTCTCCATCGAGGAGATCGCCGAAGTGTTCGCTGCCGAAAATACGAAGCAAGGACAAAGCATTCCTTCGTGAACCTTAGCGTCCTTTGTGGTTATAGCTTTTATGTCGGCCCGCGAAAACATCGCCGCCCTGCGGGAGCACTTCCCCACCTTAGATCCTTACTTCACCACCAGCGCCGGCACACTCGCTCCCCAGCTCCACACATCTGACGGCGCTGTGAAGTTCGCCAGCGCTCCCCCCGAAGTCGTTCCTGCGGTCGTGCCATTCTGGAAAGTGACCGCCAGCGTGCTGCTATCCGCCGTGATCGTCGCGCACGACGACGCGCAGTTGCTCGTGATCACCACGTAATACTTCCCCGGTTGCAGCGTCCTCGTTCCCTGCGACCAATTCAACGTCCGCGCGCCCGTCAACGGCGAGAACGTCGTTCCTGCAGTCGCTCCAATATTCAAAACGATCTGGCCCGCCGTGTATGCCCCGCCGTTGCAACTGGTCTGTCCGCAAGCGATCCCGATGTCGTACAGGTTTGCGGTGTTGTCCGCCGCGTACGCGGAATATGCCACGTTGCTCGTCGATAGCGGGTACGTCAGCACTACACCCCACATCTTCACCGTGTTTTGCGCGAAGGCCGCCCCTACCCCGCCTCGCACCGCCGTAATCCACGGCACCGGATACGGCCCGGCCAGCACTCCGCTGTCCGTCATCGTTGAATACCCGTTCGCCTTTACATAATCGCCCGTCGCAAGACCGCCGGCCGGACTCAGCCCGGCCACCACATTCGGGAACGCACTCATATTCGCCGCACTCAGTGCTGGTGCACTCTTCAGCATCGGAGCCTGAGCCGCCGAGCCCGTCCCCGCCGATGTCAAAACCTGGTCACTCGCAGCTGTGTTTCCGGCCAGCATCGCCGTCCCGCCCGCTCCTGTCTGATATGGAATCGATCCCACCGCTCCGCCGGCAACATTCGTAGCTGTCCCGGCATTCCCCGTCGTGTTCTGATTCAACGTCGGAATATCCGCCGCCACGATTGCCCGGAATCCCGGCGCCCCCGCCGTCCCGCTCGGCGCCGCAAAAAACGAATTTGCTCCTTGGTTCGGCAATGCCGGCACTGGCTCCGTCACCGTTCCCGTGAAGGTCGGTGAAGCCAGCGGCGCTGCTCCCGTCACCTGCCCCACAGCGTAGTCGCCACTCTGCGCCGTCACCGCGCCCGTCCTCCCGAACACCGATGTGACCGCGCTCCCTCCCGTCACAATTTTCTGCGGAGTTCCCCCACTCGCCGAAATATAAAAGTTCCCGTCGTTCGAGATCCCGATGGAACTTGTTCCCGTCGCCGCTGCCCCCATCGCCGATCCTGGAATCGGAGTGTCCGCCATCCACGGCCCGGTCAAAATCAGCTGCCCGCCCACCGTCACATTTCCGCCAAACGTTCCGCTGCTCGCAGAAATTCCTCCGCTTCCCGAATAATTCAATGTCGTCCCGCTATCGGTCAGCGCCGCATCCCCGCTCACCGCCGCTTCATTCGCGGAGTACATTGCCACTTGCGATGTCGCTCCGCTATTGACCGTCCCCGATCCCCCGCCGCTTCCACTCCCGCAATCCGCGCCCGTCCCTGAAACCACTCCCGTCGCATTCACGTGTAGGCATTGCGTCGCCCCTGTGACTCCTGCGAACGTTACACTCGAATTCGCAACTACCGCTCCAGAAAAGTTAGCGCTGCTTGCGGAAAGATTCGTGAACGCTCCCGCTGCCGGAGTCGTGCCCCCGATTGCTCCCTCCAGGCCGTTCGGATCGACCGATGCCACGATCGCCCCTGAGACTGGCGTCGAGCCCGACGCTCCCCCTGTCGGAGCCACGCGGAAGTTGATCTTGCCCGGAGTTCCGGCGCCGGTGGGAAGGCCGCCTTGAATGTCCGTCGACGCTCCATTTTGATCGACTCCTGTCGGCGTCGCCCGTCCCAGCACTCCCCCAAACTCTAAGATGGTTCGGGAAACCGAGTTCGTCGAGAACGGATCGCTGCGCCCTCCAATCCATGTGTCGCTGCACGCGTTGGCCAATCCGCCCCCGTTTCCGCAACTCCAAATCAATGGAGTCGTTCCCAGGTTCCGCTGGAATGGACCGCTAAACAGCGTGCCCAGCGCCGCATTCGGATACTTCCAATTCTGATAATGATAATTTCCAGCTCCATCGCTGACGGTCGTGAGAATGTGAGCATCCCAATCATGATTCAATTCCTCGCTCCACCATCCCCCGCCGACTGCGGGCAGCCAGTCAGCACGCGTGACCGTAAGATTCCGTGCGACCGCAGTCCCCGATAGATTGACCTGGTCTCCCGGCATGATCACGTTTTCCACCGTGCCCTGCATCCCCCCATTTCCGTTCGATCCGTCAATCCCTCGTTCATTCAGCGCAACCAGCGTCATCCCGCCGCTGGCCACCGTGCCTGCGTTCCATCCCGGTTCCACCACGAATGTGCTGGTTGAGTCCGGCGCGGAACAGGCAATCTCCGCGTACTTAGTAAGCCAGCTACTTACCGTGATAGTGGTTGCCGTGTTGGCCGCGATCGAACCGTAACAGCCGACGTTCGTTCCGTGCAGCACGGCAACATACATTCCAACAAACGCGCTGGAGGTCCACGATGCTCCCGAGCTGACAATGGTCGTCGCTGCACCGCCAGTCGCCACAACCGGACTACTCGGCGTCCCGACTCCGCCAAACCCAGGCGCTGCGTCCACCGTAACTTTGTAATACTGGCCATCTCCCGCTACCGCGCTCCCCATCATGATTGACCCTACGGGATACGTCGATCCCGGCGCAGGATAGGCGGATTGATTGATCGTGTAACTGTTCCTGACCTGGCAAATCCCGGCAGAGATCAGCCGCCGGCTTTCCGAGCGCACATTATCCATGATGCAGGGCTCCGTACCGATCTGCAGCGAGCACCACATGTCGAAACCAGTCTGTGCCTGAAATCCGTTTTCCTCCGTCGTGTCCCGCAGGAAGACATGTCCCCCGCCGTAAGACGCCAGTCCGTACAGCGGATTTCCCTGCATGTCTCCGCCGTACCACCCAACATCAATCGCGTTCATCGCGTCCTGCCGCCCTGCATTTCGCCCGGTGTTGTCCCCGCCAATCTGCCACACCGCCCCGGTGAAACTCTCACCTTCACAATTCCAGCAGTAGATATTCGATCCCTGCGCGCCTCCGCCACTCTTCGAAATCAAAACGCCGGTATCGACAATCCCACCTCCATTGAAGGTATTCCGGTTGAAGTCGATAAACTGCGGCGCCAGATCACCCGCCGTGGTAACTCCGTTGTAATCGAGGTCAATCAGCCCATTAGTAGAAGACGCAGCACCCGTCCATATGCAATCGTCGAAACTTCCATAAGCGATCGACTGCCCGTCGATAATTCGCGAGTTCGCCGCGTTCTGCGTAATCCCACCGCTTAGTCTGTGGTCGCACTTCACTTTGAAATTCAGAACGTCATAAAACTGTAATTCGCCATTGATGTTGTAATTCCCGCTCAGAATCAGAGGCTTGTTCCACACCGACAGCCCGCTCCCATTCGTCCGGCCGGTTCCAAACGCTCCGTGAATCGCCGCCTGCAGCGCAGGAGTATTCACCGCGGCGCTGGCTGCCGGAGATGCACCCCACCACTCCGGCCGCACTTCACTCAACGTGGCGTTTCCGGTGAAGTCGATAATTCCCTTGGTCCCGGTGGCGTTGTAGAAAATTTGATGGTTGTCGGGATTGAAAATTCCTCCCAAATGGGCGAGCGTGGCCGATCCCGGACGCAACGCCAGCAAGTTGTACACTTCATTCGCCGGCAGACTTGAAAGGTTCTGAGTCGCCGTCTGGGACCCTCCCGGCGATGATAATAGATACTCCGCGCATAGGTACCCACTTACCGTTTGTCCTGCAGTGCCCGCCGGTTGAACATACCCGCTTCCAGCAGTACAAGTCTCCGCAGTAAATGCCTGGCCTCCGTAACCCAGCAACAGGCTGCCGGCAGTAGTAGCCGCCGCTCCCGAATTCATGGGATTACTTACGCTGTTACTCGAAGCCCCTGCTCCATCCACTGCGACGATAGGTCCCAACCCCGAGAATTGCTGTACGATGACTTGGCTGTTCGTCAGTGTTCCGTTCGCCGTCGCGGTGATCGTGCAGCTTCCGCCCGCAATATTCGCCGATACCCAAGCACCCACGTTCCGTGGCTGCCCAATCAACGATTGCTGCACGTGCGCGAACTGGTCTCCGCAACTGTCCGTGACGCTGCTGAATACATAGCTGAACCCCGGGTACGGCGCCGCGAACACTGCCAGCGTATTTCCCGCCGTTGTGCTGAGTGTAGTGCTGCCATTCAGCGCTACCGACGATGAACAACTGGCGGTCGCGCCGCATTCCGCTCCGGTCCCGTTGACAAACGCTGCTCCCCCTGGAGCCGTCATGCTAGTCAGGGTTTTCCACGCGCCCCCGGCGGAATAATCCACCAATACATTTGCCGGGATCGTGATGTTATCCACCGCGGTAACTCCCGGAGAAAGCCGAATCGTTGCCCCCGATGACCCTATGGTCGTCAGCAGCGCCTTCACCGCAGCTGTATTGTCAGTCGCGCCATCGCTCACGATTCCATAGACCCGCGCATCGTACGCCGCATTGGACAATGGGCTATACTGCCCGCCGCTGTAAACCAGCGAACTCCCCGTCCCCGGCCCACTCGTCGAAACATTAATTCCCTGGATGCTGGTCGCATTCCCGTTGCCGCCTCCACCTCCGCACGCTCCCCAGCTTCCGTTCCCCAGCAGGCAACTTCCCACCGTCGCTGTCCCCGTTCCCAATTCATTCGCAGGAATCAGTCCCGAGATCAAATCCGCTTTGCCGCTCAAACCAAAATCCACATATTGTTTCGCCGCTGCCTGTAGAGGCGCCACAGGATTCCCCGGTAGAGTTAGCGGTCCCGTCAGCGTCCCGCCTGCCGTCGATAAATAATTCCCTGATCCCACTCCGGTCACACTCTGATCCACGTATCCCTTCGTGGCCAAATCCGTAGAGTTCGTCGGCGCGGGCACATTCGGGGAACTCGCAAACGTCTTCGTCCCGCTAATCGTTTCCGCTCCATTCAGATGCACGACCGCCGAATCGTCTGCCTTCGTCGCCAGCCCTGAATTCACGTACTGCATCGATACCGGCTGCCCCGCCAATCCCGATCCCGGCGTCGTCCGTACCGTCGCCAGATTCGCCGGAGATGTAGTCGGCACCATCCAGTACTCTGTTTTCACTTGCCCCGGGCCCAGTTGGTACACGACTGTGTAATACACTCCCGCCGGCGTCGCTCCCGCGTTCGGAACCAGCGCCACGCTCAGCGCCCCGTTTGCTCCCAGCGCCACGCTGGTCTCACCCGCCGCCACCGCCGCCCCGCTCGCCGAAACAAATGCCGGCCACGTGATGATCACGCTCCCGCTCGCCGCTGTCCCGTCCGCCATGTAAACCGTGTCGGCAATCGTCGTCGTACCAACTCCACCTTGCGGAGCTCCCGCCGCCGATATCCATAGCCCCGATGCCGCCACAATCGCTACCGCCCAATAAAAAAGCCGCCCCATAGGGCGGCGGCCCGAGTCCAACATTTCGTTCCTCCAGATTCTGTGTGGAGCGGGCACTCTTGCCCGCTGGCTTTCAGTCCGTGTGGAGCGGGCACTCATGCCCGCTGCTTTTCAATCCCGATTTCCCCTGCGCGCCTCTGTGCCCTCTGTGGTCAAGCTTTTGAGCCGTCCAAAAACCTCTCCACACTCTGTACATACACTTCCGCAAAATCCGCCACCGGACGCTTTCCCTGAATCATCTCCATCGCATCCTCCAGCGTCCATCCCATCGATCCCAGCACCGCCAGCGTCATCATCGGCGCCCGGTGCACTCCCGCCGCGCAATGTATGTACAACTTCCCATCGCTCTCCAGTGCAGCCTCAGCAAACGACACTCCGCGTCGGAACAGCGCCGCCGGCTTCTTCTCAAAGTCATCGTCCGTCGGATTCCACAGCACCTCAATCCCGTGCTTCTCCGCCAGCGGCGTGTCGTCGAACTCGATCTGCATGTCGATGATGTGCGTGATCCCCACCTTCGCCACCGCCGCCATATTCTCCGCCGACCAGATCCCCCCGCCCACCGCGATCCGATCCGTCAACCACGTGATATCCATCCCCGTCCTTTGAAGCGCTCTCCAATTCTACGTGATCGAGCCCTCGCGAATGTGGGAGAGCCAACCCTCGGTAGTCCGCAGGGTGAATGTAGAGACATCGACTCCCAGCAGTCCGGCACGACCCATGTGGGGACAGCCGCCCTCGGCTGTCCGGCGGCGCGGATGTACCGCGCCGCATCCCTGCCCACTCCTAAACCCCAACCTTCTCCGGTTGCCTGCTCATCTCTTCACCCTTCTCCTCTTCCTTCTGCACAGAAGCATTCGCCGGAATCACCACCGTGTCCTCCGCGTCATACTGATCCGCCGCCACCGGAGTCATCGGAATATTCAGCGTGCGAAACAATGTTTTCGCCAAGCTCTCCTCTTCCTCCGTTGTATCCGTCCCTTCCGGCGGAGGCCCGATCTTCGCCACCTCGAACAAAAACTTCACCGGCGACACCTGCCCCTTCTCGCCCTCTTCAATCACCGCCTCCGCCATCTTCTTCGCGTGCGATTCCACCAACATCGCAACATCCTTCCACGTCGCCACCGGATTCAATTCTTTCGTCTTATTCCTCCGCGCCGTCGATCCACTCTTCCCCTTCTTCGGAACCTTCTTCGCCCCTGCCTTACCCTTCGCCTTTTTCTTGATCATTGCTCGACCCTGAGATGAATTTGTCAACTTATCGCCAAAAACAGAAGGCGCACCCTTGGGCGCGCCCTCTACAGGAGATTCCCTTTGTCTCACTCTCTATATCTAGGATAACAAATTGCGCAGGGTATTTGTAACATGCTTTTCAACTTTTTATTTCCTATCGTCACAACCACTTAGCAGAAAAGTCTCCTATTTACCCCCTTGACAGGTTTTTTCCACACCCGGTGTAAGTGCATCGAGTAAGTCGACTCTCAGCAGGATATCGCTCAGTTGGTCGAGTGACTCCAGAAGTTTACGATGCACCGTCATCCGCGTGCACCCCAGCAGCCTGGCCGCGTCCTCCTGCCCATACTCTTGCAGCACGATTCGCCCCAGCACCTGCCGCCCGAAGTCGTCCACATACTCCAGGCATCTCTCCATGTCGTGCACGAAGATGACCCGGTCTTCAAACGTTGCCATCTGATACTTCGTGATCCGGCTGCGGAAAAATTCCCGCCCTACCAGCGACGGCAGCCTTCCCGTTTCGATCGAGTAACGCATGTACCGTCGCAACATCGCCACCGTCCTGGCCCGGTAGATCCGCCGCTTCCGCTTCTGTTCGTACATCGCCCAAGCGGCATTTTCCATCTCCTCCGCGGATTTTCCGAAGTCAGCCACCGCGCCTTCCCCGGAAACGGCCACCGAGGCTTCTCGCTGCCCTAACTCAACTTCCCCGAAGCTTTCCCCTGTGTTCCTCCGTGCCCCCTGTGGTGAATCCGAAATGTCCTCGGTGTGTCTGCGCGCTGCTCCCTTCAGCCCACCCCCCGAACGGCCCGCCTCCGCCGCGATCCACGCCACGGCGCTCATGCCACACCTTCCATGGCCTCAAGATCGCCCATCTCGTCTTTCTGCTGAACCCCTGCGTCATAGCTTTCCACCACCGTTTGTGGGCCCACTGGAAGTTTGGGACGTCTTTGCCTCTTCGGAATCGGCAAGTCCGCGATCTTCGGCTGGCACTTCTCGCAGTACACGCCCGCTCCTCCTTCCCGCACCCATAGCCCGCCACAGTGTTCGCAATACTTGAGCTCTACTCGTGTTTCGTTTTCTCTGTCTCTGCGATTACCCTTCATCACTTCCTCCAGGAATTAAAAATATGATTTCGCTCCCCCCATCCCGGCCGTTTCTGCAGGACTGGGGATGCTGCCTACTTCAAAAATGCCTGACCCTGCTCAAAACACAAAAGCCCTGCGTCGATTTCCGCAATGCGGGAACCAAACGCAGGGCTCGTTTCTCTTACGATGACCTGCTTCAGCTATTTACTTTTTCGGAATTCCTAAAATCCTGCCTGGGATCTTTGCCGCTCACCCTCCTACAATCATGCCACCTCGTCGTCTACCCCCGCACTCGACCGCTGTCGGAAGTATCCTTCCTCGTAGCCCGACTTCAATACTCGCCCGTTTTGCATCACCACGCTCAATTTTCCCGTGAATCGCAGCGACCGCAGCAACCGCTCCATGGACGCCGACAACACCTCCGCCGACTTTACCTTCCTCCGAAATTCTCCGAAGTTCCTCTCTTCGTTGATGTTATCCGTCGTATCCATCATATTCTCGCCCCTGGAGGACATTGGCCCCTAAGATGCCGCGATCCTATAGCTGTGGATTTTCTCAGTCAAGGTTACATTGACCAAACTCACCTGTGGAAAACTTTTCCGCGACTAACACACCCCTCCTGAGGCTGTTCCGAAACTCAGCGTCGAACACGCACCATGCGACATCCACGTTCCAGTCGCGTAGCGGCGCTACGTGAAAGCCCGGCACGGAAGTGCCGGGTGGCCGAAATGGCACAATCCGAGTCCGCTTCAGCGGACGGCACGACTTTCGTAACAGCCCCCTCCCGCCCCACTTCTCTTCGCAACTAGCGCTGAAGCGGAGCCGTTACATTGACTTATCTGACGCCCGCCAACCCGCATCCCGCACCGAAAGCCGAATGTTATACTCCGGTTAATGAAGTTCAAGGCCCTGCAAGACAACCTCCGCAAAATCCTCTGGGAACGGATCGATAGCGGCGAACTCACCGGACTCCGACTCGCCCAGCAAACCGGATTCAAACAAGCCCACATCTCCAACTTCCTCAATCGCAAGCGCGGTCTCAGCATCGAAGGCATGGATAAAGTCCTTTCCGTTCAACATCTCTCCGTCCTCGACTTGCTCGATCCCGCCGAAGTCAACAAACGCGCCTCCATCGTCGCCCCCAGCCCCGACGAGTTCGAAAACGTCCTGCTCGCCGACCCCTCCACCGCCATCCACCCCGTCATCACCGCCGATCGCGTCCTCGAGCTCCTGAAATTCAAGAAGTCTTTCCTTCGCAAGCTCAAGCCCGAACCCGAAGGTGATCGTTCCGACTGGACCCGTTTCGTCCTCATCAAGCTCGATCCCCGGGACGCCCCCAGCATGTTTCCCCGTCTCTCGCCCGGGTCTACGTTGCTGCTCGATCGCCATTACAACTCACTTAAGCCCTACCGCAAAGGCGAATTCAATATGTACGCTGTTCTGAAAAACGATACTTGCGTGGTCCGGTATGTCGAAGTGGCCGCAAATCATGTACTCTTACGTCCCCACAATCAGTCCTATCCCATCGAAGTCATCGCCCTGCCCCCAGGCAAATCCGCCCCCGACTACCTGATCGGCCGCGTCTGCCAAATCGGCATGGAATCCTGATCTCCGTTCGGGTAGTGGCGGACGCAGCTTGCCCTGAGTTGTGCATGGGCCTTCTCGGCGCAACTGAAAATGGGGCGCCCCATTTCTCGCCGCTTTTGCGCGAAGTGGGGATTTTCGACGGAGAGAAGTCGAAGAGCCCGCCGTGGAATCGCCAAGCGCAGATCTGTCATCCCGAGTGCAGAGAACGACCCGCGAAAGCGAGTACTGAGCGCAGATTTGTCATCCCGAGCACAGTCGAGGAACCTTGCGCCGCACTTCACTCCGTCAAAAGCGGGAAGGAGAGTTTTTCTCTGCGTTCTCTGACGGAACTCCTCAGCGCCCTCTGCGGTTTAAGATTTTCCGCCGCGGGCCAGCCAAAATTAAGAGGAACGCAGTCCGTTGTAGGCCAAGCACCGGAAGCACTTCGCCTTGTCGTCCCGCGCAGCGCTGTGGAAATCCCCCCGCAATTCCCTCCCAAAATCGCTTAAATCCTTCTCTCTCGTAAGGAAAGCTGACGTTACTAAAGGCATATGTACTGTCAGGGTGCCCTTGACGGATACTTAAGGGTCTCTTAACCACCCGTTTTGTCTAGTTCCGGGGTTTATAAGACGTGTTGGCAGTTTCGGTGAAGTCCTCCCCGTTGGGCCATCAGTACACGCTTTGAGCGAAAGGATTGCTTTGTCCCGCACCCGCATCCTCGTAGCTGTGTCCGGCGTCTTGTGGCTGGTTCACGTCGGTGTGGCTCTTTTGCTCGGATCCAAAGATCCCGGCCCCACGTTATCCGACACGATTCAGCTCATCCTCGCCGGCTTGCTGATCTGCGCCATCGCCGACGCGGCCCGGCGTTCCGAAGGGATGGCCCGCGCTTTTTGGCACCTGGCCGTGACCGCCTACGCGTTGTTCACCTTCGCGCAGGCTCTCAGTGTCTATAACGATATCGCTCCCGTCCCCATTGTCTTAGGCGTCACCAAGCTCCTGTTCTCTTTCTGGTTCGCGCCCCTGGCCATGGCGCTCTTTCTCGATCCCGAGCATGAGACCGGACGTCTCGACGCCCTCATGGCTCTCGATTTCGTGCAGGGCGTTCTGGTCTGCGTCGCCGCTTACCTCTATTTCTTTTACCTTCCTAAAGCGGAGAATCCCTCCGAGCTCTCCCATTCGGTCTGGGCTCCTTACTTCGGCGGCTACGGCCTGGTGGCTTTCGCTTTCGTATTGCGCGGCATCCTCACCCGCTCACGGGACGCTCGCGCCTTGTTTGGCCGCATGGGAATTTTTCTCGCCCTATCCGGCTTCGTCGACGGCCTCTACTACTACGGCCCAGGACGCAATCTCCGGACCGGAGCCTGGTTCGATCTTCTGTGGAGCGCGCTCCTCATCATCCCCATGCTTATCGCCGTGACCTGGAAGCAGGCCGAGGCTCCGGAGATCCCTGCCGAGCCCCTGCGCCGCGAAAAGAACACCTACACCGATACCTTCTTCCTGCTGTATCCGCTGCTGGTCCTGTTCATGTCGCTGCGCATCGCGCGCGAACGCCTGGGGCTCGCCGCTGCCGTCGTTCTGCTATCGTTCGTCTGTTCGAGCGCGCGTCTGCTGGTTACGCAGAACCGCCTGCTGCTCGCCAAAGATGCACTCCGCCGCGAAGCTTCCCGCGACAGCCTGACCGGACTGTGGAACCGGAAAGCGATCATGGGAATTCTGGAACGCGAACTTCTGCGCGCCGAGCGCGATCGCCAGCCCGTCGGCCTGATCATGATCGATGTCGATCACTTCAAGAACATCAACGACAGCCGCGGACACGCCGCCGGCGACACCGTTCTTCGCATCATCGCCAGCAGCATCGCCGCCGTCGTTCGCCCCTACGATTCCGTCGGACGCTACGGCGGAGAAGAATTTCTGGTCGTCGCTCCCAACTGCGGCATCGGAGAAGCCTGGGAATTAGCCGAGCGCGTCCGCGTCCACGTAGCTTCCTGCAACATCAACGTTGCCGGATCCAATGTGAACGTCAGCCTCAGTCTCGGAGTTGCCACCGGCGAGGCCGCCGGCGAAGTCGAAAAAATCTTGTCCGCCGCCGACACCGCTCTCTATTCCGCCAAGAATGCCGGACGCAACCGCGTCGAACCGAGCCTGGGCCGCGCCGCCAGCGCAAGCAATTCCCCCGATCCCAACCGCGACTTCTGGCTCTAATTCCAATGTCCCGCGGAACTGCGCATGTGGGGACAGCCGCCCCCGGCTGTCCCGGCGGCCCGGATGTATCGGGCCGCAGTGCCCCGGCAGCCGTCCCCGGTTCATATAGGGACAACCGCAGCCTGTCCCGAGCACAGTCAGAAGAGGCCGTCCCGGCGGCTCGGAAGCGTCGGAGTTCGCGAAGCCAACTCGTTCGCAGTCAAAGCATCCCTAGCACGATTCTCAAATCTCGTTTTCGAGTTTGGCTCTAGGACCCCAACCCGTGATCCCCGTCACGCTCAAATAATTTCCTGACCCGTCCGCGTGCCAGCGGTGTATGTTTTCCCTGACCCCGGGGAGGACACATGAACCGCAAGCTGCTCCGTCTGCTCCTGATCTGCGTCGTCTGCTCTCTTTCCGCGCTAGCGCAAGAAGCCAAGCTCGCTCGTCCCGAAGACGCCGGATTTTCTTCCGAGCGCCTCTCCCGCATCACACAATTTTTTCAGAGCGAAGTCGATAAAGGAGCAATCCCCGGCGCCGTGCTGCTGGTCAGCCGAAACGGCAAAATCGTTTACCGGCAAGCCATCGGATATCAGGATCGCGAAAACAAACTCCCGATGAAGCCCGACACGATCTTCCGCATCTTCTCGATGACCAAGCCCATCGCCACCGTTGCCGTCATGATGTTGGCCGAAGAAGGCAAGATCGACGTCATGGCTCCGGTCGCGCGATATCTGCCCGAATTCAAAGACGTGAAAGTTGGTGTCGAGAAGCCCGACCCTTCTACCGGCAAGCCCACTCTCACTCTCGAACCGCCCGGGCGCCCCATGACGGTGCAGGATTTATCGCCACACGTCCGGTCTGGTCTACGGACCGTTTGGAAATGCGCTCGTTCACCAGGCTTACAACCAGGCCAACTTGTTTGATCCCGGCCAGACGCTGGCCGAGTTCGTGACGAAACTTTCCAAGCTTCCACTGGCGCATCAGCCCGGCAGCACCTGGGAATACGGTATGTCGACCGATGTGCTCGGCCGCATCGTCGAAGTAGTTTCCGGTATGCCCTTTGATCGTTTTCTCGAAGAGCGCATCACCAAGCCGCTGCGGATGCCCGACACCGCTTTCTATCTTAGTCCGGCACAAATCGCGCGCACCGCCGAGCCGCAAGTGGATCCGGTCACTGGCAAGCGTCCGCAAATGGGCGAGGTGGCTGACCTCACGCGCGACAAAGTGAAGTGGTTTTCCGGTGGAGGCGGAATGGTTTCAACCGCGTCCGACTATGCGCGCTTTTGTCAGATGCTCGTCAATGGCGGCGAACTCGACGGCGTCCGCCTGCTCTCGCCCAAAACCTTGGCCGTCATGACTTCCGACCAATTGCCTCCCGACGCCGCGCGGGTCGGCCTGCTGCAAGCCACGCAGGATCTCAGCCCGATCCCGGAACTGGGACAAAGCTTCGGCCTCGGCTTTGCCGTTCGCACCGCCTCCGGTCACACCGCCGTTTCGGGTTCCGTGGGAGATTATTTCTGGGCCGG
Source organism: uncultured Acidobacteriota bacterium (assembly GCA_963763795.1). Taxonomy (GTDB): domain Bacteria; phylum Acidobacteriota; class Terriglobia; order Terriglobales; family Acidobacteriaceae; genus Sulfotelmatobacter. The sequence goes on from CAVXPP010000003.1 coordinate 263,420, forward strand.
TGCTCTCGGCACTTACTTCTGGGTCGATCCGAAGGAAAAGCTGTACGCAGTCATGATGCTGCAAATGCCGTTCGTCGAGGCCGGACCGTACCGCCGCGCCTTCCGCGAAACCGTCTACGCCGCCCTGCTGCACTGAGGAATGTCTAGCTCTGATTGTGCGGTCGTGATTGTTCTGCCTCCTTCTTACTTAATGCACAACAATGCGGACGATCTGTCCGGCGCCGGGCACGGGGACTCCGTAACCGAAGTTCGAGACGTACAGGGCTCCGTCCGGACCGAAGGTCATACCCGTCGGGAATACCAGGCCCGAGAGAATCGTGGTGAGCGTGCCATCGCCATTGACGCGCACCACCTGGCCCGAGCCCGCCGCCGCGGGGCCAGGGAAGCCAGCGACCGTGTCGTTTTCCAGGGCGTACAGGCGGCCCCGTCCGTCAAAGGCGACGCCCAGTACCGTGCTGAGACCCGACGCCGCGACCTTGATGTTCCCGGCTGGGTTGATCTTGTACAGGCTCTCAGTACCGGGGCGCACCGGGAAGGTGCCCAGCGTACCGATGTAGAAGTTGCCGTGGTAGGTGATCGCTGCGATCGTCCACAAGATGGGATTGCCCGGCTTGCAGCAATGAGAACTTCGGGCCCGGCCGGAGAAAATGCCATGTTCAGCCTCTGCGTACACGTAGATTCTCTCCGCGCGATTTCAGGTATACGATGATTCGTACTGCCGCTTGGGGCGGAGTATGCCACACCATTTCGAATTCGATTTCCTGCACAAAATCCTGCTGACCGTCATGGAAGGCGAAATCGAGGGCGCTGAAATTCAAACCATCAATCAAGACATGCGCGCGCGCATCGTGCGCATGCAACCGGCCGCCGGCATCAGCGATCTCACCGGCGTGACGAATTTCAATGTGCCGGGAGAAATCATGCGGTCGGCCGCGCTGCAGCCTCCACCGTTTTCCTCTGAAACCCCGCGTTTCATCGTGGCCCCGACTGATTTCTTGTACGGCATGTCGCGCATGTACGAACTGGTAGCCGATTGCCCGCAGGGCAAACTCCAGGTCGTCCGCATCAGACAAGAAGCTTTGTCGGCCTTGGCAGTGTCAAACCCAAAATTCGAACCGATCGACTAGGGTAGTGCGTTAAAGCAGATCGACATTGATAAGTGACCGGTTTCCTCTGTGCCCTCTGTGGTTAACCCAACTTCGCTCTGTTCGGCTTTCGTAACAAAAATCACCGGCTTGCGTTTTTCAGAAGCCCGCGGTCTAAGATGCCGGGCGACGTAGTGACCCCCTCAATACGCTGATGAGACGCGCACCGGGTTGGCGAAGCAACTCGGCGCGCGTTTCTTCTTTCATCGTGATCCAGTCTTGCCGAAGGAGATCTCCCGTGGCGGTCAGAAAAATCAACCTGGCGCTTCCCGATTCGCGCAAAGATGTTGCCCTGCGCAACGATCCCACGCGGATCGATCCCAAAAAGCTGAAACTGGGCAAGCAGGTCGCACGCCACGACCCGCGCACGCTGCTGCTGGCGTCTTATGTCACTCCGGCGCTGCCCGCGCCGCCAGACCAACTCGATCTGACGTCAAAAATAAATTCCTGGCGAATGATGGAGAACGATCAACTCGGCGATTGCACCTGCGCCGCTGCCGGACACCTCATCATGGAGTGGACCGCCAACGCCGGAAAGAAAACGGTCACGCCCACCGACAAGCAGATCGTCGCCGCCTATTCGGGCATCACCGGCTACAATCCGGCGACCGGCGCCAACGACAACGGCGCCGTCGAAATCGACGTCCTCAACTACTGGCGGCAGAGCGGCATTGCCGCCCACAAGATCGGCGCTTACGTCGCGCTCGAACCCTCGAATCACATTCACGTCATGGATTCGGTCTACATCTTTGAAGGCTGCTACATTGGCCTGCAGTTGCCCGTCAGCGCGCAGGCGCAAGTGCAGAATCACCAGCCGTGGTCCGTGCCCCCGGGAGGTCCCACTGGCGACGGCAAACCCGGCTCCTGGGGAGGACACGCGGTCCCCGTGGTGGCGTATGACGCCCGCGGCCTCACCGTCGTCACCTGGGGCGCGCTGCAGGTCATGACCTGGTCGTTCTGGGAAGCGTATTGCGATGAGGCCTACGCCATCATTAGCCCCGACTACTTGAACGACAAGCAGGAGAGCCCCGCGGGATTCCACATGCAACAATTGCAAGCCGACCTCGCCGACTTGAAATGAACGCGATCGCTCGCAGGATTTTTTTCGGGATTATGCCTTTGACAAACCAATGATAAAATGCGCGCCGTGACACTTTGGAAAAAGGGCATCCTCGTTGCCGGGTGTGGAATACTTGCGGTGTTCGTCCCTTTTATTCCCGGTGCCGGGCCCTGTGGGCCGAGTTCGCCAATTGGAGCTGTTGTAATGACGCTAGGGATGCTCGCCGTGCCGCTGGGTGCACTCATGGTATTGATCGGACTCATCAAGGCCGGTTATTAGATTCTATAATTGCGATTTTTTCCCTCGCACTGGAAGTGAGTCAGTTTCACTCGCATCCCCAGCCGCTCTGCTATCATCGCTAACGGAGTCATCTAGCGTCGTCATGGGCATCAGAAGCATCCTTCCATTGCAAGTTCGCCGTGCGCACGGCTATCGCCTGCAGGACGAAGACGAAGAAGACGACGTCATTCCCGTCATTTCAGGTAGAGGAGAGGGCATCATGGACGAAGTTCCCGCCACCGGCTCGGGCCACGCGCGCCGCAATGAAGACATCGCACTCGATCTGATGAAGTTTGTCGCCATGACTACCGGCTACGGCCGCACCTCCAGCAGCGGCGGGGTAGGCTTCACCGGCGGAGGTACCGCCGCCAAGCCAGAAGATTACGCCGAGAAGTTGCTCGAACTGTACGGCCGCTGCCTGGGCGCGGTGAGTGCAAAGAAGTAAGCTGCTGGATTGTCGTCGCGAGACCTGTCGTCCTGCGCTAACCGCGATAACCACGAAGGACACGAAGTACCACGAAGGAAGCCTGCGGATGTTTTCCTTCGTGTGACTTCGTGTCCTTTGTGGTTATATATCCCGTCATCGTGAGGAGCTTTGCCAGCACAACAAATGACGGGAACTTTCCACGGCCAATAAAAAACCGCGCCCTTACGGACGCGGTTCGGTTCTTCGGCCGAGCGGGAGGCGCTCGCGGCCACGCAAATTCCTAACGGCGCTTCTTGCCTTTTTTCTTGGCCGGCTTCTTTTTCGCCGCCTTCTTGGCTTTTTTCTTAGCCGGCTTCTTGGCAGCTTTCTTTTTCGCAACTTTCTTCTTGGCCGGTTTCTTTTTTGCCGCCGGCTTTTTCTTGGCCGCTTTTTTCTTCGCGGGAGCTTTTCTGGCTCCGCCGCCACCACCAGCGGGTGCGGGTTTGGGAGCGGGAGGCGCCGGCGCTGGTACCGGCTCGGGTTCTATCGATTCGGAGACCGGCATGCCGGGCTCTTCTTCCTCTTCTTCTTCCTCTTCAAAGTCTTCTTCGAGCGACTCGCTGTAGGCGCCGCTGTCGCCGAATTCTTCGTCTTCGTCACGTCCGTAGAGCGTGGGATCGTCGAACGTCATTGCTCCTCCTGACTTCAGTTGCGGCCGTGCGGCTGGCCGCCTCGGCTGCGGGCACGAGAGAGATTAAAAAGACCACCGGAAACTTCTGCTGTAACGGCGCCGGATTATAGCACGAGCCTCGGTGTCGACTGCAAGGACTCCAATTACAGGAGTCATGCAGTCTGATTCTGAGGGGCGTCATCCAGATCCAAATTGTGCATCGGATCCTGAAAGGAGTTTTGCGTAGCGCCGGCGTCCCGCCGGCTGTCGAGGGGGCGCCTCGCCCGCTCAATCTCGCCAACCACTACGTTTCCACGTTTTCTTCCGCAGTCCCGCAATGTTCCCAATAGGTGAAAGGCTCACCGTTGAGATGGCTCATCCGGGCGATGCTCCAGACCCGGTTGAAGCGGGTTTCGTGTTTGCCTTCGAACACGTCTTTGTATCGGATGAATCCCGTAAAATGCACAAAGGATTTGAGTTGGCGGATCTCGTCGATCTCGTCGGGCGTGAACGGATGGAGCACGTCCTGCGCCGCCACCACCGGATTCTGCGCCCCGATGACGCTGGGAATCGGCATCGGCCGGCCATTGACGGCGCTACGATCCGGATCGCGCGAGGGGCTGACATAGACCGACACATGCGAGTCGACCACGAAGGCATCGGTCGAGCCTTCATGCTGAATCGTGTAGCTGGCGGGTGAAGGTGCTCCGAAGTTTAAGTAAAAGGGTTGCAACTCTACGCGCAGGCGGGCGCGCTCCTTGGAGATAATCCGCTCGATGCTTTCCTTGGCGGCCACCGCGCTCGCGCTCGCGGCGCTGGCCGTCTCTTTCACAGCAGCCAGTTGCTCCGACATCACTTTGAGCTGCCCATCGAGCACGCGGCTTTGATACTCCATCTCCTGGCTGTGCGTGCTGCTGGCTTTCGCGATTCGTCGCAGGGAGAATGTCTGCCAGAGCAGCGTGAAGAACTGTAGCACCGCAACTGCGGCTAAAGTGCCCGCGAACCAGGTCATCTTGAGTTCGAGATCGGAAGGCTCACTGGCGGCGCGCAGGTTGGCGGCCTGGTCATCCGGAACAATGGAGATTGTCGGCGACTGGGCCGGCGCGCTATCCGTTTTCCTGGCCGTCGCTGGACTATTCGCGTGTGCAGCCGCGCTCCTTGCGGCCGCGCCGCTGTTGGCGGGCTTCGCCGCTTGCGGGGCAAATCCCCACACGAGTACCGCGGCCAAGACCATCAACTTCATAGCGGCAAAAGTTTAGCATCAAGCATTTTTATTCACTCTACCACTAAAGTGCCGGGCGAATAAACGACGAATTGTTTGGCACGGCGCCTTGGGGACGCAAAAAAGCCCTCAAGCTGAAATACCTGAGGGCCCATGCCTACTGAAAAAATCGCGGGAGAAATTACTTCAGCGACTTTACATATTCGGCAACGGCCTTGGCGTCGTCCGCCGCGAGTCCGCTGATGGCTTTCTTGTGCGGAGCCTTCTTAGCCTCCTCGCCCTTGGTGAGCAGATCGGTGATCTGATCGGCGCTCAACGCGGTGCCCTTCAGTGCCGGGCCAATCTTGCCTTGCCCTTCGGGGCCGTGGCAAGCAGCGCACTTTGCCTTGTAGGTGGCCGCTCCGTCTGCCGCGAAGGCAGGCAGGGCGATCGAGATGGACAACGCAATAACGACCAACAGAACAATCAACTTGGTAATCCTCATGAGGTTCCTCCTAAGAGTGGTGAAATAAAAATTTAAATCAGGGCCGAGCAACAACCCAAAATTGTACGATTGCGAGCGCAAGCCGGAATGTGATTTCGCGCACATGAGTTTATGAGGGTTGGATTGCAGATTTTCTTAGCGAATGGAAGTGGAAAGGAAGTCGAGATCCTTACCTGAAAGTATTTTCTTTGAAAATTTAGCGGGCGATCTGGACTGTCAGAATCATGCCTGGACGAATCACCGCGATGTTGCGGTTGTCGCGCTTCAGGGCGGCGACGGTGGTGCGGTAGGCGTTCGCGATCGAATAGAGTGTTTCGCCCGACTTCACTTTGTGGTGCACGACCGCGACTTCTTCTTTGTCGGTATCCTTCAGGCGCTCGATCTGCGAAGACTTTGACGCTGGCGGTTTCACACTGGCAGTTTCCGTCTTCGGCCCAGCGGCATGCTTCGACTTGCGCGACGAGGCTAGTTCGGCTTCGTGAGCGCTCGGCGAAATTGGCAGATGCAATGCCAGAACTCTCCGTCCGTGCAGGCTGTCGCCGCGCAGGCCGTTCCAGCGGCGCAGTTGCTGCGCCGAGATGCCGAAATTGTCGGCCACGGTTTCAACCGTGTCTCCCCTGCGCACGTGGTAGCGGGTAATGCGCCGCGCGTAGGTCGCGCCATCGCTCGTGGGATGTTTGCCGGGGGCGACCGGGATCACCAGCTTGGCGTCCGCGTCCAGGACAGCCCCATCCAGATGGTTAGCTTCTTCGATTTGCTTCGCGGTGGTGTGATAGGTGTGCGCAAGAGTTGCCAGCGTGTCACCCGGCTTCACCTCGTGATAGCGCCACCACAGGCGCATGTCCGGCGGAATCGAGGCGATGGCGGTTTCGTAATCGTCTTTCGTTCCGGCGGGCAGATGCAGTTCAAATTTGCCTTCGCGCGGGGTGCTCAGGCGAAGCAGGCTCGGATTCAGGTCCTGCAACTCGCTCGCGGTTGAGTTCACGCATTCGGCGACCAGGCGAAGGTCCACGGGATAATTGATGGTGATCGTGTCATAGTCCGCCGGGCGGTCCATCGCGACGTCATCCAGCCCATACTGCGACGGATTCTTGGTCATGATGGTCACGGCCAAAATAATCGGCACGTAATTCTTGGTTTCCTTGGGCAGAACGTTGCGGTTATAGAGTTCCCAGAAATCGGCGTAGCCGGTGCGCCTAACCGCAGCCTGCACGGTGCCGGGCCCGGAGTTGTAGGCGGCCATAGCGAGATACCAGTCGCCGAACTGGTTATACAGGTCTTTCAGGTGGCGGGCGGCGGCGCGGGTCGATTTTTCGGGATCCTGCCGGTCATCCACATACATGTTGTGGGAGAGGCCATATCCTCGGGCGCGGCTGGCCATGAACTGCCAGATACCGCGGGCGCCGACACGCGAGACGGCGAGCGGATGGAATCCGGACTCTGCTTGCGCCAGATAAATCAGATCCTGCGGGACGCCTTCTTCTTTCAGAATCGGCAGCATCATGGCACGATAGCGGCCGGAGCGCGAATAAGCACGCTCGAAGACGCCGCGTCCGCGATTGGAGAAGTATGCGATGAAGCCGGCGACCTGGTCGGTCATCATCAGCGGCAGATCGGAGTGCGTGTTCTTGATGTCGGCTTCGGCCTTGGCTTTGGTGCGGGCGTCGGCGGAAGGGGCGAGACCATTGGTCTCATCGATGGGAGCCGGTTCGGCTTTCTGCTGCTGCTCCTGCGCCAGTTCGTCGGCGGAAGTGCCGCCGGGATACAGATCATTCACGCCCTGCACGATGCGGTCGAATTCCTTTTCCAGGCGGTCGTCGGATCGGATATCGAAATTACTGCTCAGCAGGGAGTTCAGGGCGTTGTCGAAATTCTGCTTGGCGTCGTCCGACTTGCCGGCATGATAGTTGGCAAGTCCGGTCTGATATTCCTCTTCGGCCCGGGCAATCAAGCCGGCAACCGGGTCATTCAGGCGGGCCAGTTGTGTGCCAACGGGGAGATCCTCGATCGCTGGGTCCACTATTTGGGAAGCAGGAAGTTCGGATGTTTGCGTTGGAGCCGGAGTACGTTTCGCAGCCTGCAAGGCCGGCACTTTGCCCGGAGGAAGCACCTTGGCGGGCTTTTGTGCGCTTTGGCACCCGCACGCCGCCGCGACCATGGAGGCGAGCAGAGCGATGCGGAAATAGTGGACTAATCGCATGCTTCTCTATGAGATGGAGAGTTTCTCCCTGAATGTTGAAGCCCGGTGAATTCTACCAAAAATCGTACCCTCAGGTGGGATTAAGGTCAATCGCCGAAAACGAATACTGCTGGTTACTTTAGGCACAGCTGGGTGCAGGTTACTAAAAATGGCGCTAAGACCCATCACTCCGCTTTGAAATTCAGATGCCGAGTGCCGAGGACGGGGTTGGAGTCGATAAGGCTCGATGGAGCATGCGGATAGAACCCGGGATCCCCGCTAGGGGTGTGTTGTGAGTTTGATCTCGAACAGCTTGGGCCAGAGTTTTCCGGTGACGAACAGGCGATGGCCGGCGGAGCCGTAGGCGATGCCGTTGAGTACGGCGCCGTGTTCCTGCAGTTCGCGCTTGTCGATGATGCCGCTCAGGTCGACGCGTCCGAGAACTTTTCCCGTGCGCGGTGAAATGCGCACGATGTCGTCGGTCTGCCAGACGTTGGCATAGATTTCGCCGTGGATGTATTCCAGTTCGTTCAGATTCTCGACGGCGCGGCCGTCCGCGTCTGTCACCTTGAGGCGGCGTATCACGTGAAACGTTTTCGGATCGATGAAGCGCAGAGACGAAGTTCCGTCGCTCATGATCAGTTGTGTGGCGTCGTGCGTCAGTCCCCAGCCCTCGCCCTCGTAGTCGAAGGTGCGCTTGAGCGCAAAGCTGAAGCGGTCATAAACCAGGGCTTTGTGGGAGATCCAAGTCAACTGAATCAGCGTGCTGCCCCAGTCGGTGAGGCCTTCGCCAAAATATTCCGCGGGCAGATCGTGCTTCTGCAGAACGTTTCCGGTGGTGAGGTCGACCAGGCGCAGTGAGGAGCGTCCGTTGAGCCCGGTGCTTTCGTAGAGGTGCCCTTCGACGTAAATCAGACCCTGGGTGAAGGCGTGCGGGTCGTGGGGATAAGTATGGACGATGGTGTAACTGTCAGCAGGAGCGGAGATCTGCGCCGCGGCGAATAGGGCGGCGAGAGCTCCCATCAGCGTGATGACCCGGAAAGCGCGGAACATGGACGGGATCATCTTATTACGTATGGATTTAAGGATGGGGGAGTTTTAGTGTGGAGCGGGCACTCCTGCCCGCTGCTTTTGACTTTGATCTTGACTTTGGGTGGCAGGGAAAACCAAAAGCAAAACCAAAAGCAGCGGGCAGGAGTGCCCGCTCCACACAAACAATGCGGCACGGAGTATCCTCACTGCTACAGGATTCGACGCTTCCCCTGGGCGATCGAATTCTGCTCGGCGGGATTCCATGAAAAACGCATCCGTAGTGTGCGTCCTTCTCGCTTGCGGAATGCTGCTGCCGCTGGTGGCGCAGCAAACGCAGCCGCCGGCGCCCGCCAATCCTTCCTCGAATCCTTCCAGCAGCAACTCCGGTCAAACCTCCTCCTCTTCCGAGATGGCGGTGAAAGAGGAAGCGACTACTGCCAAGGTGGTGGAGGCGGCGAAATTCCGCGTCAATGTACGGCTGGTGCTGGCGCGCGTGGTGGTGCGGGATGCGAGCGGCCACGCGGTGGGAAATCTGCAGAAAGAAGACTTCGCTCTTTTCGATAACGGCAAGCCGCAGGTGATTTCGAATTTCGATGTGGAGCATCCGGCGGCGCAAGCCGTGGCCGCGAGTGCAGCAGCGCACTCGCCGGACACTGTCCCGACTCCCGCCGCCACGAAACTGGCAGAGCCGACGACCTTTCCATCGCGTTACGTGGCTTATCTTTTCGACGATGTGCGGCTCGATTATGCAAATCTCGATATGGTCCGCGAGGCCGCGAAGCGCCGCCTGCAAGCTCTGCCGCCCGCCGACCGAGTCGCAATTTTTACCACGTCAGGGCAGACGGTTCTGGATTTCACCGACGACCGCGAAAAGCTGCGGCAGACGCTCGATCGCCTGCAGCCGCGTCCCACCATCGCGCAGGGATCGCAGACCTGCGACATCAGCTTTTACATGGCTGACCTTATCGTCAACAAGCGCGATCCCGAGGCTCTGCAGACGGTCTTGAATGAAGGGTGCGTGACCAGCGCGGCTGCGGCAGAAGGCGCCGCCACCCAGGTCCTGATGATCGGTGAGCAGGACAGCCGGACGACGCTCAGCGTTTTGAAAGATGCGGTGCGGCGCATGGCGGCCGTGCCGGGACAGAGGAATCTGGTTCTGATCTCTCCCGGCTTTCTGACTCCCGAGCTGGAATACGAATACAACGAAGTCATCGATCGCGCCATCCGGGCGCAGGTGGTCATCAGTTCGCTCGATGCGCGCGGCCTGTACGTGATCATTCCGGGCGGCGACGCCAGCCATGTCGGGCACGCCGACATCAGTGTGCCGGGTCAGGCCTACACGCCTGCGTCGCGCGCTCAACACGAGGTGCAGGCCGCGTCAGCAGAGAGCGACATCATGGCCGTGCTGGCCAACGGCACGGGCGGCATCCTCTTCCAGAACAGCAACGACATGGACAAAGGCCTGGAGCGCGTCACGGACGTTCCCGAGACCTGGTACGTGCTGGGATTCACACCCCAGAATCTGAAGATGGACGGCAAATTTCATTCGCTGAAAGTGAGCCTGACCGCGCGCCAGAAATATTCACTGCAGGCTCGCACGGGCTACTACGCTCCGAGTCACGCGGCGGATGCAGCAGAAGAAGCCAAGCACGAGCTTGAGGATGAAGTCCTTTCGAGCGAAGAGTTGCACGAGCTTCCGGTCGAATTGCACACGCAATTTTTCAAGCCCACCGACGATAGCGCGAAACTGACGGTGCTGGCGCACGTGGATGTGAAGCGCCTCCATTACAAGCGGGCCGACGATCGCAACGAAAACGATTTGACGGTGGTGACCGCGGTCTTCGATCGCAACGGGAACTTCCTTGAGGCCGAGCAGAAAGTTGTGCAAATGCGCTGGAAGAGTGAGACACTGCAGGGCAAGCTGGGGTCGGGCATCACGCTGCGCAGCAGCTTCAATGTGAAGCCGGGCCGCTACCTGGTGCGCATCGTCGCTCGCGACACGGAGCAACAAATGATGTCCGCAGAAAACGGTGCGGTCGAGATTCCGTAAGATCGCGATTCCGTAAAGTCGGGATTCCGTAAAGAGGTGCTTTATGAAGGATCGGCGCCGGATCGCCTGCTGGAATCTTCTTGCTGTAGCAAGCCTCACAATTTTGTTGCTGTCCGCAGCGCAGGCGCAGCAGCCGGCGGCCCAGCCGCAGCAGGATGCAGCCCAGGCCCAACAGACGGCTCCGCCTTCCTCCAGCGCGCCGGCCACATTCAAAGTCGAGACCCGCGTCGTGCTGGTCGATACGGTAGTCACCGATAAAAAAGGACATTACATTCGCGATCTCACGGCCACCGATTTCAAAATCTGGGAAGACGGCAAAGAGCAGCCGGTGAGCAGCTTTTCGCGGGAAAACAACGATGCCGATCCCATTCATGCCGCGAAGCATTATCTGGTGCTTTTCTTCGATTACTCGACCATGGAATTTGGCGATCAGGCGAAGGCACGGGAGGCAGCGGCGAAATTCATCGACTCCAATGCCGGGCCCAACCAATTGATCGCCATCGTGGAATTTGGCGGCATGCTGCGCATCGCGCAGAACTTTACCACGGACGCGGAGCGCCTGAAGAAAGTTGTGGCTGGAATCAAGTTCTCGACCGTGTCGCCGAATGGGGATGTGGCTTCGCTGGGGCCTCCGCCGGCCATGCCGACCGGCTTCGGAGTGCCGTCGATGGGCGGGCTGGAGGCAGATTTTGGCGCGCGCAGCGTCTTTCTCGCCGTGCGCGGTCTGGCCAAAGGCCTGGCCAACGTGCCCGGACGGAAAACGCTGGTCATGCTGACTTCCGGCTTTCCCATGACGCTGGAGTTGGAATCGGAAGTGAATGCGGTCATCGATGCCTGCAACAAGGCCAACGTCGCCGTGTATCCCGTGGATGTGCGGGGATTAGTCGCGCTGGTGCCGGGCGGGATGGGAGCGCAGGCGCGGCCCGATCAGATCGAACCGAACTCGGCGCGCGTGATCCCGGCGGTGCTGAGTTACAGCGGTTCGGCAGGACAACTGCGGCTCGCTGCGTTCGCAGCTGAGCCGGCAGGTTCACCGCAGCATGGCGGAGTAGGTGGCGGTGGCGGTCATCCAGGCGGAGGCGGTGGTGGAGGCGGACACCCGCCCAGTGGTGGCGGTGGCGGTGGACATCCGGGAGGTGGGACCTCGGGCGGAGGCAAAGGCGGGGGAACCACGGGCGGCAGTGGTGGACGTGGCGGCGCCGTGGGGACGGGTGTGTATGGTCCTAATACGGCTGTGAATCCGCCGCAGCCGCTAGTCCCGCATGATCTGGGACAGGGCGTCTCGGCCAACCAGCAATTCATGTATCAGCTGGCGCAGGGGACAGGCGGCTTCGTCATCCTCAACACCAACGACCTGCTGGGCGGGATGCAGCGCATTGCGAAAGATCAGTCAGAATATTATTTGCTCGGCTATCGTCCCCCGGATTCACCGGAAGGCAGTTGCCACTCGCTAAAGGTGAAGGTGAATCGCGGCGGGACCGAAACCCGCTTCCGCACTGGCTATTGCAAAGTGCGACCCGCGGACCTGCTGGCGGGAAGCGAAACCGAGAAGACGCTGGAGTCGCACGCCGCGGGCGAGATGCCAGGCAATGTGAACGCGGTCATGCGGCTTCCATATTTTTATTCGTCTCCGGGCATCGCGCGCGTGCATCTCGCGATGGAGATCCCTTCCAAGTCTCTGCAATTCGAAAAAGTGAAAGGCAAGCAGCACGCTTCGGTCAACGTGCTGGGTATCGCCTACAAGCCGAACGGCGCGGTGGCGGCGCGTTTCAGCGACACCGTCGATCTGGATTTCGATGGAAAAAAGGAAGTGGAAGACTTCCAGAAAAATCCCTTTCATTATGAAAAGCAGTTCGAGATTGCTCCGGGAGAATACAAGCTGCGGGTGGTCTTCAACTCGGGCAACGACACGTTTGGCAAGGTGGAAGATCCGTTGACCGTGCTGCCTTATGACGGCAAGCAGATCTGGCTGAGTTCGATCGCGCTCAGCAGCAACGTGGTGAAGGTGGCCGATTCCGACACCGTGATGGACTCCGAGCTGCTGGAAGACAACAAGCCGCTGATCATTCGCAATGTGCAGATTTTTCCGTCGGCCACGAATCACTTCAAGAAAACCGATACCGGAGTGGCTTACATTGAGGTGTACGATCCGGCGCTGGCGGGAGACAAACCGCCGCAACTCGGTTTCGAGTACCGCATCATCGATCTAAAAAGCGGTGCGCAGAAGCTGGACGTCGGCGTGATGGACACCAAGGATCTGATCAAGCCGGGGAATCCGACTGTGCCGATGGCTGTCAAATTGCCTCTCGACACTCTGCCGCCGGGAACCTATCGCGTAGATTTGCGGGCGGAGGATTCCGACCATCGCTCGACCAATTTCCGCATCGCGGAGTTTGAGCTGGATTAGTTTCGTCATTTCCAACTCAGAGTCCCTCGACGCGCTCGGGATGACAATGGGGCGCCGTTCCCCTACCCCGCCGCTGCGCAAATGAATTCATGTTTGACAAGCGCGCGATTTAGGCAGAGTATCCCACGCTAAGTACCGTTCTCCCCTTTTCACAATCAGGAGGCATCCACCGATGAGGCGTGGACTGGTGTTTTCCGCTCTCGCGCTGCTGTTGAGCAGTGCGTTTCTCTCTTTGGCGCAGGAGAAGTCGCTGGCGCACAAAGGCCGGGTCATCATTCCGGAGTCAGGCATGGAGCAAGCCGAGGACGTGGGCGTGCGCATGCATACGACGTATCAGATTTTTGTTCCGGCGGATCTCTCCCGATACGGCGTTTTACCCGGCAGCTACGCTTTCCCGGAGCAAACGCCCCCGCCGGCGGTGGGGCCTCCGTTTTCCGGCTATGCCTTTGAGACGCCGTCGTCGATTGCGTGTCTCTATCGACTGGTCACGGTGGTCGCGGGATGCAATCCGAACACGTTCAAGACCGTTCCGGGCGGAGGCAGCAAAGCGATTGGGATCGTGGATGCGTACAACTATCCCACGGCGCTAGCCGATCTGAATAAGTTCTCGACGCAATTTGGCCTGCCCACGATGACGACATCCACGTTCAAAGTGTTGTTTGCGGGAGGCACGGGCGGCTGCGCGGGAACCGATCCGGGGAGCAATGCCGGATGGGAGACGGAGCAGGCACTCGATATCGAATGGGCGCACGCCATGGCGCCGCACGCGAAAATTTTTCTGGTGGAAGCGGCGTCGGAGAACCTCTCGGACCTCATGACCGCGGAAGACTGCGCCAGCAAGACCGTGGCGGCTGCGGGCGGCGGAGAAGTTTCCAACAGCTGGGGCGGAACGGAGTTCTCGACCGAGACGTCCTACGATTCGCATTTCGTGAAATCCACGGTCGTGTTCTTTGCATCGACCGGAGATTTGGCGGGAACCGAATGGCCGAGCGTCTCGACGCATGCGGTAGCGGTGGGTGGAACGTCGACCACGCGAATCAATGGCGGGACAACCTTCGGTAACTTCGCGGGGGAAGCTGCGTGGGAGGGCGGCGGCGGTGGCCTGAGCCAGTACGAGGCGCGGCCCAGCTATCAGAGCGTTCTGCCGAGCGCGACTCACCGGCTGGTGCCCGACGTGGCTGCGGACTCGAATCCGAACACCGGAGTCTGGGTCTACGACAACAACGCGACGACCGGGTGCTGCTGGTACATCGTGGGCGGGACGAGCGTCGCCACCCCTACCTGGGCCGGCATTGTGAATCATGCCGGGCACTTCGCCGCGTCGAGCAATGCGGAACTGACCACGATCTATACGGCATTCGGCACGGCGACCACGTATGCGGCCGACTACAACGACATCAGCTATGGCCTGTGCGGCTTCTACGACGGATACGTTGCGACGGTGAAGTGGGATCCGTGCACGGGCGTCGGCAGCCCGAAAGGCGTGGCTGGGAAGTGATTCCGCCTCTGCGTGGTCTGCAATGAAAGGTCAAAAGCCTGAAACGCAGAGGTCGCCGAGGAAGACCGCAGAGATCGCGGAGGAAGACGTCAGATCAGTCCGCGGATTTCCCTACAATTTGCCGGGGGGGACTTACTTGCCGGCAGCGGCGAGTCCAGCCGTCATTTCGCGGGCCCAGGCGACGGCTTCGGTATAAGCGCGGTTCACGAAGGGCAGCGACAAGTTCAATTTTTTCGCGAGCGCGGTCACATCCTCCCACTCACCCGCTTCGCGCGCCAGCATGAGCTGGTAGACGGGTGTAAGCGGCGATTCGTGGCCGATCTTGGCCTGCAGCAATTGTTCCTTCACTCGGGCATCGAGGGCGAGCCCCTCGACCACGACTCCCATGGGGATTTCGAGGATGGCGTCCATGAGCGAGAGCATGCCCATCAGGAAGAGATCGGCCGTGCCGTTCTCGAGCCTGGGAGCGACCAGTTCGCAGAAATGCGCGCGCACCAGCGAAGAGAGGACCAGGTCAGAACATTTGTCCTGTCCCATGGCGAGGGTGGTGGCCATGCGCATCCAGCGCACCAGTTCGCGTTCGCCCAGCAGGTTCATGCCGTGGCGAATCGAGTGCACCGGCGAAGAAACGCCGAGCAGGGGCGAGTTGAGATAGCGCAGCAGGCGATAACATAACGAAGCATCGTGCTTGATGAGATTTTCGACCGCAGCCAGATCGACCTCGGGCGCGGAGATCACCTGCAGCAAACGCAGGTAGCTGGCCTGGTTGGCGGGAATATGGCGGGCGCGCATGCGTTCGGGGCGGCGAAAGAAATATCCCTGAAATAAAGTGAAGCCGTCTTTGTCGGCGGTGAGCATCTGCAGGCGGGTTTCGACTTTGTGCGCGATCAGGCGGATCGGCTTGCCGGCGTATTGCGCGCACAGCGCTTTGCACTGGGCCGAGGTAACCCGGCGAATATCGACCTTGAGGAAATCGATATAGGGCACCAGCGCCTCGCGGGGATCGTGCGGTTCGAAGTTGTCGAGCGCGAGGCTGTAACTTTTGTGCTTGAGGCGCTGGCAGGCGCCGAGCACGCTGTCGTCGGCCGGAACATTCTGCTGGATCTCAATCACGATCTTGTCGGGAGGCAATAGCAGGAAGAATTCTTTCGACAGCATCTGTTGGGTGCAGTTGATGAATCCCAGGCGGCCGTCGCAAATGGCGTCGAGGCCCATGACGTTCAGCGTGTCGATGATGCTGCTGGTCGCATTCTCGAAGTCCGCTTCGAAGCGATTGTCTTGCGGGGTCTCGCGAAACAGGAGTTCGTAGCCCTCGACGCGTTCGTCTTTGGTGAGAATCGGCTGCCGGGCCAGGCAGGGACTTGGACTGCTGGCGGGAGCTTGCCCTGTTGTATTCATGGCTTGTCAGTGTTATCGGCAGGTCGGAAGAAAATCTTCAGGCAACGCGAAGAATGGCGATTCGGTCTTAGATATGTATAATCCCGCGCATGCAAGGAATACCCTGGAGCACAATTGCGCTCGGCTCGCTGTTGCTCATCTCGGCCCGCTCAACAGGAGGACAGGAAGTGAAATCTCCGCAACCTGAAAAGTCGAAGCCGCCTGTCAAAATGGAGCAGCGCGGGCGCATCCTTGGAATCGGCGGTGTCTTCTTCAAATCCGCTCATCGCGATCAGATGCGCGAATGGTATGCGAAGCATCTTGGACTCACTGACAAAGGCGAAGGCGTGATGCTTCCGTGGCGCGAACACGACGACCCGCAAAAGGAACACGTCACAGTTTGGACTATTTTCCCCGCCTCCACTGACTATTTCGCTCCCAGCCAACCGTTCATGGTCAACTACATCGTGGATGATATGGATGCTTTGCTCGACCGCTTAAAACAAGAGGGAGTCAAGATCGACCCCAAACGAATGGATGAATCCTACGGTCGCTTTGCCTGGATCTATGACTCGGACGGCAATAAAATCGAGCTCCTGGCAGCCGCTGCCCGCAAAGCCCTAAGGGCCTTCCACTTAGCTTGTCTCAATTCCATGCCTCGCGCACCGTTGCGCGGTCACCGCATGATGATCGATCTGCAAGGCTGCGTCAGTCATGTTCGCCATCGAGCATGATCGACGACATAGTGATCGTTACCCATGCGCCTCGATCCCTCTGATCCGCGGTGTCCTGCGAGGAGGTCAAGGACTTTAACCACAGAGTGCACAGAGGATCACAGGGGAAACCTGCGACCTATAAGTGTCGATCTGTTAGACGCACTACACTAGACCGGCCGGAAGACTGGCTTTTCCTGCAGAAGCAGTTCGGTGGCGCGCACGCGCCGGTCGGAGTGGAACCAGTCCTGCACCACGTTGTCGCACAGGAAATTGGCCAGTGAGAGCAGCGCCATGCCCTGATGGTGCACCATCCACGAGCGAACCAGTTCGAAGCGAGCGCCGCCGGCGAAGCGCTTGCGATGCCGGGTGTAGTCGGCGGCCTCGAAAAATCCGTAGGGGCCGAACCAACCCAGGGAATCCATGCGGCGCAGATTGGCCAGCGCACTCTTTTCGTCCACATTCAAGGCGAGGAACGTGGAGTAGGGAGAAATAATCAGCGGCTCGATCTCATTTTTCTTCAGCGCGAGATGAGGCACGCCGAAGGCTTCGTAGTGATATTCGTCTTCCTCGTTGCGCCGGGCGCTGGCCGATTCCGAGATGCCCCAGGGGATGCCTTTACTCGCGGCGTACGCCTGCTGGCTGCGTACGGCAGCCATGCCGGCGCGGTCGAGCAGAGTGTTGGCGTAGCTGCGCATCCAGATCGTGGGCATCAGGTATTCGAACATGGTGCCGGTCCACGAGAGCAGGACGGTGCGTCCATCGTCATTGGCGAAAGGACGGTCGAGCCGGAACCAGGCGTCCTGCGGGACGTCGTCTTTGGCGATGGCGACGAAGACGGCGGTGCGGGGCTCGGTGGCGAGCAGGTCGTAGTAATAGGGAACCAGCTGTTTCGCCTCCGCGTCGAAGCCGACCGACATCAGAAGGCGCTGCTTGTCGAGCAGGAAGGTGAAGTCCATGGCATCGGCGAGATCGCGAGCCTGCTGGCTCGTCTGCCGTACGGAATCGACCAGGCGGGCCGCGTTCTGGTGCGCGATGGTGAGCAGCGCCTTCAGGCGCTGCGCCGCGGAATGATTGCCGTTCTGCATCGCTTCGATGTTCTCATCGAGGCGCGATAACAGCACGGCGATGCCATCGGGCAGCTGTCCTAACGGCAGGAGATTGGTGATCGCGATGGGCCCGGCGGTGAGCTGCTGGCAGAGTTCGACGAAGTCCGACAGGAGCCACGGCATATAGTCGAGCACCAGGCTGCGGATGTTTTTCACGCGCAGGAGCGCCTGCGCACGGAACCAGCGAATCTCGCCGGCGTGTTTCGCGTCCGCAATTTCTTCCGCGCGGAGCAGTTCCTCGGGGAAATTCAGAACCGATGCGAGCCAGTTCTCGTTTTGCAACTCCATCTGCAAGCGCTTGAGCTCGCGCTTGGGGAACGCCCTCAATCTCACCAGCGCGCGCAGGTGGTCGAGCAGGCCCTCGGTCAATGACCAGGAAATTAGCGGACGGTGCAGGCAATCGATGCAGCCTTGCTGCAGCGTCCACAGCGAAGCGAGCAAGTTGCCGTTATCGACGGACGAGATGAACTGCGGTGATTTCGGCTCGATCGTTCGAGTCTCATACCAGTTCATTATGTGGCCGCGGTACTTGGGCAGGCTGATGAGCGTGCCCAGAGTCTTCTCGGTGAGATCGATCATCTCGGGAACGGTGATGTAGCCCAGTTCGTTAGCTACCTGGCGGGAGTTGAGCAGCAGCCCGATATTGGTGGGCGAGACGCGGGCCGCGATTTTTCTCGGCTCGTCCTGCACGTTGTCGGGAATCAGCCAGTGGTGCTCCGCGCTGGAGAATTCGGCAAAGTAGCGCCAGATGTAAAGGGCGGAGCGGCGCAGCAGCAGGACATCGCGGCGCTGCGGCTCCGGCCGGGGATGGATGGGACTCGCGTTCAGCCACAGGGCGAGCGGCTTGGCGCAGGCCCAGAGCAGCAGAATTGGCGAGGCGGCCAGCAGCGAATGCGGCTTGGTCAGCCAGATCAACACGCCGAGTCCGGCTGCGAGGAACGGCATCCAATCGACGTAGCGGTCGATGGCACTGCGACTTTTCTTGAGCTCCGATTCGGCGGCGCTCTCCCACTCGAGCAGGCGTTCGCGAGTGAACAGGCGGCGGACCATGACTCGCACTACGGCGTCGAGCGACAAAAGCGTCTGGTGCGCCAGCAAGGTGAGCGTCAACAGAACGGTGAGATTCGCGGCAAGCAGGTTGGTGAACGCGTCGCGCGCCATGCTCGGCTTGAGCGATACCACGGCGCGCGTCAGCCCGAACAGAAGTTCCACCCACGTGGGCACGAACAGGATGCAGATGGCGGCGACCGTCCACAGAATCGGATGGCCGGTGGCGAACCAGCCAAACAGAAATAAGAGGAACGTGGCGGGTTCGACCAGGCTGCGGCGCAGGTTGTCGAGAATCTTCCAGCGCGAGACCAGGGAAATGGGATTGGGCACGCTCGCGCCCGACTCATCGGGAACGCGGTTGGTGAGCCACTCCACGATCTGCCAATCGCCGCGCAGCCAGCGGTGCTTGCGGCGGTTGTAGGCGCTGTAGTGCGAGGGATAATCCTCGATCACAGCAATATCGCTGGCCAGTCCGGCGCGCGCGTAAGCGCCCTCGATCAGATCGTGGCTGAGCAGCGAATTGCGCGGGAAGCGTCCGTAGAGCACGCGGAACATGGTGTCGACTTCGTAGATGCCTTTACCGGTGAACGAGCCTTCGCCGTAGAGATCCTGGTAAACGTCGGAAACTGCACGGCTATAGGGATCGAGGCCGGTTTCGCCGGCGAAGATGGCGGCGAGGCGCGAGTGCGCGGTGCACTGCACGCTGATGTCGACGCGCGGCTGCAGGATGCCGTAGCCGTTGACGACAATGTTGCTCTCCCGATCGATGATGGCCTGATTCAACGGATGAGCCATGGCGCCGATCATGCGGTGCGCCGAACCGCGCGGCAGTTCGGTATCGGAGTCGAGCGTGACCACGAAGCGGATATGGGGAAGAATCGCAAGATTGCCGATCTTCACCGGGAAGCTGTCGAAGTGGCCGCGCAACAGTTGATTCAGATCGAGCAGCTTGCCGCGCTTGCGCTCCCAGCCCATCCAGCCCTTCTCGCGCGGGTTGTAAACCCGGTGGCGGTGAAGATGGAAGAACGATCCGGATTTCTTGTCGCCATAGCGCTCATTTAATTCGGTGATCAGCTTAGAGCACAGGGCGACCAGCGCGCTGTCTTCCGGGGCAGGCTGATGCGAATCGGGTAAATCGGAAACGATGGCGAAGTGCAGATTCGGATCATGATTGCCTAGATAGCGCACTTCGAGCTCTTCGACGAGGTGGAACACCTGCTTCTCGTTGAGCAGCAGAGTCGGGATCGCGACCAGGGTCTGGCAATCCTGTGGAATGCCTTCGCTGAAATCGAGCTTGGGCAGCGGCTCGGCGGGCAGCAGGTTGGTGGTGAGATAGTTCATCAACTGCACCGCAGCCTGCGAACTCGGCAACAGCAGGATCAGCATCGAGATGAGAATCGCGGGCATCGGCGTGGTGGCCGGCGTCAAAAGCCACAGAATGCCCGTGATGATGACGAAGGCGAGAACGGCAATGCCGACCAGCAGGAAATTGTCGGGATGCTTGCGCAGCGCTTCGCGGAAGCGTTCACCGAATGTGGGATGGTAGCCGACCGTCTGGCAGAGAGTGGACGCTCCCTCGGCGACGAGATAGTAGCCGATATGCGATTCGCGCAGGCCGATGCGCGGGTCGGCATACTTTCTGGCGTGCGCCTGCTGGGCGAGCGTCAGCGCCTTGCGCGCCACTTCCATCTCAGTGCGGTCGGAGCGCTTGGCGATTCTCGCCACTTTTCCCCGGTACGTGTTCCGGGTCTGCAGATCCATGGTGGCGAAAGCCCCGGCGGGATCCTGCCGCAGAATGACGTCAAAGGGAATCAGCGACTCGAGTTCTTTTTCCCACGCACTCTGGGTGACGTGCTGAAAGGCGCGAATGTAGGGAACGACGCGCTTGGAAGGCGCGGTTTCGATACCGCCTTTGAGCAGGGGAATTCCGTTGACCGCGATCTGTTCCAGGATGACCAGCTTCAGGGAAGGAACCAGCGCGTTGATCTCGTGAAATTCGAGCGACGTCTTTTCCTCAAAGGCCAGGCAGAAGGCGGTGAAGTCTTCCTTGGTCACTTCGGAGCCGACTTCATCGAGAAAGCCGCGCGCGATGGCCAGCGACCGGGGCAGAATCTCGGTTTTGTTGGCGACCATCGGCAAGGTGTTGCGAGGGCCGAGTTCGCTGGCAATCATCCGGGCTGCCGCGGCCATTTGCTGAGCGTTGGTGCGCAGCCATAGCAGGTCTTCGGAACCGGGATGCCGGGCGAAAGCGTTTTCGATCCGGTCAAACAACGTTTTGAAACTGGCAGAGAGATCGCGGCAGCGCTTGGAGAATGCTTCGGACGAGGGGCGCTGCGGCAGCCAACTCAGGGTCGCGGCGAGTTCGAGCGCGGGGCGGCGGAGGGTGCGGGCCTGCGCTTCATCGACCGCGGGAGTTACGGGATGCATTTCCTCGCCGATCACGTCGCCGATCTGAGTGTGGGTACCCATATGCTTCCAATCCAATTCGTTGCGACCGGCGATTCTATCCTAACGGCGCCGATCTTTAATCCGGCCGATCTTTAATGCGGCCGAGCGATAGGCCGGCTAGCGGTAACTCGCGGCCTGCAGTTCAAACATCTCCGCATAGCGGCCGCCGAGATTCGTCAAAGCGTCGTGGTCGCCCTCCTCTGCAATGCGGCCGTTCTCCAGCACTACGATGCGATCGGCCATGCGCACGGTGGAGAAGCGGTGAGAAATAAAAATGGCCATCTTGCCGGAGGTCAATTCGGCGAAACGCTGAAAGACCTCATATTCGCTGCGCGCGTCGAGCGCGGAAGTGGGCTCGTCGAGAATAAGCACCTGCGCATCGCGCAGATAGGCCCGGGCCAGCGCGACTTTCTGCCACTCGCCGCCCGAGAGATCGACGCCGCCATCGAAACGCCGGCCCAGCATCTGGTCGTATCCGGCGGCAAGCTTTGCGACCACGTCTTCCGCCATGCTTTTGCGCGCGGATTCGCGCACCAGTTCCATGTTCTGCAACTGCTCGATGCGGCCGACGGCGATGTTCTCGCGCGCGGTCATCTCATAGCGCATGTAGTCCTGAAAAATGACGCCGATTTCGCGGTAGAGGTCTTCCAGGTCGTACTCGCGCAGGTCGACGCCGTCGAGCAGAATCTGGCCATCGACGGGGTCATAGAGGCGGCAGAGCAGCTTGACGATGGTGGTTTTGCCTTCGCCATTTTCGCCGATCAGGGCCACACGCTCGCCGGGACGCAGTTGAAAGTTCAATTGATTGAGCACCAGGCGCGACGCTCCGGGATAGCGGAAGGAGACATTTTGAAATTCGAATCCACGCAGGATCGGGCGCGGCGCCGGCAACGCGTTGGGCTTTGAACGGATGGTTGGGCGCATCTCGAAAAACGCGATCAGGTCAGTCAGGAACAGAGCCTGGTCGGCGATGGTGGACAGCGTGGAGAAAGTCTGCTGCAGGTTCGAGCTGGCATCGCGAATGGCGTTCGCTAAGAAGGTCAGCGTGCCGAAGCTGAAGACGCCGGTAACGGTTCGCCAGACCGCGTAAACGTAGGCGGTATAGTATCCCGCGGTTCCGATGGCGGAGAGCGCCGAACCGGCAATGACCTTCTTGCGCGCGAGAGCAATGTCTTCTTCATAAACCTGGGTGGAAAGGGTTTTAAACCTGCCGGTGAGGAAGTCGCGAAGACCAAAAAGCTTCAGCTCCTTGGCGGCTTCCTTGCTTCCGCCCAGAATGCGGAGGTAATCGAGTTGACGGCGAATGGGCGTCTGGTGGAAATTCTTGGCGTATCCGAGAAACGCGAAGTGTGTCTCGCCCACGAAGGCCGGGATCACTCCCACGATCAGCAACAGAAGGAGCCACGGGGAAAACAACATGATCGAGATCGACAGCGTGATGGTGGTGATGACCTGCTGGATCAAGCGTCCCATAGCCTGAATCATGTAGAGGCGGTCGGTGGCCTGCACGCGAGCCCGCTCCAGCCGGTCGTAGAACACGGGATCTTCATAGGCCAGCAGGTCGAGGCTGGCGGCGTGCTCCATGACTTTAACGCTGACGTAATGCGTGTATTTTCCGGCGAGCAAGGCATCGGAGTAGTCGATGACGCGGCTAAGCAGGCCGGCCGATACCGCGATGGCGAATTCCCCCGCGACCAGCCACCACAGCCGGGGTGCGATGGGGCTATGGGTCGTGAGGATTTTGTAAATGCTGTCGATGATGAGCTTCGACACCCAGAACAAGGCGAGCGGTAATAGAGACGCGACGACGCGTGAGACCAGGCCCAGAATTACAACCGCTCGTCCGGACTCCCAGACGAAGCGCAGAACAGTGGGAACGTTGCGAAGAGCTGAGAAGCGCTCCCGCCAACTGCCCCAAAATTCAGCTTGTGTCTTCTTCATGACCGAGTCAAAAGTTTCCGGAGGAGGTCGGCCTTGGCTCCGGAACTCATGAAACCCCAGGGCGCCAGTCGAAGCGACGGGTATCCCTTTAGTATAGCCGACTCACCTAGCAATTAAGGTCAACTCCCCGAACGACTTTTGGATGAAAAAAAGGGGCATGCGGTTGGGCCGGGAGGGAAAACACGGGGGGATTCGCATGCAAGGCAGGGGCAGGGCGGGCATCAATGATTTTCTGCGAGGCCCCTCGGAAAGAGTGTTCGGGAGCACCGGTGCCGTCCCTACGGGACTCGCGTCGGTTGGCCACCTCATCCCGGCGCTGCCGTGCCGGTCTTTCACATACCGCCGCTGCGCGGCTGGACAGCCGAGGGCGGCTGTCCCCACAAAAATCTCTTTCTCTTCACAAAAATCTCTTTACTCTTATCAGGCAGACCCCTACTCCTTTTCAAAGCCGGCGAGCTGCATGCCTCGGCGGGCTTCGGAGCTCTTCATGAAAATTTCCCAGACAAAGCCGCTGCGGAGATTCTCCGCCATCAGAAGAATGATGCCGGTATCGATGCCGATCACGTCGGTGTCATACCAGTTTCTAAGCGGATTAAAGGCGTTGACGAATGCGTACTTGGTCCAGGCGGGGGGATAGTGCGCGCGCATATACCTTAAAACCCGCAGGGTGGCCTGGGGCAGGAAGGGCAACGAGCCTCCGGCGGCGCTGGGTACGACCGTGCCGTCGATGGGACCGGTGGCGGGCGGGCCGCCCCAGACGACGTATCCATGCTCGGAGTCGGAGGCGGTGATGCCCCATAGGTCGTCACTGTAATCGGGAAACTGCTTGCTCAATTCCAGGCAGAAGCGGCGGTGTACTTCGGTGGCCACGACGGAGTTCTGGAAATAATCGGCGTACTTGTCGCGCCGTCCGCGGAAGTCGAACCAGGCCTGGGAATACTGATGCACGAACAAGGGCGCAAACGATCCGATGTAGCGCATCCCGTCATAGTCGAAGGTCAGGCGCTTCCAGGCATTCCAGGCGCTGGGATGAAGGGGATGGGCGGTTGAACCGATCCCGAGCAGGTACATCATCATCAGTTCGCTGTAATAATCCCAGCGGGAGGGAAGGAAGCCGATTTCCGGAGTCCAGCCATGGGTGAGCAGAGAGGTATCTTCGGCGAGCCAGCCCCAATCCACGCGGTCCAAAATGAGGTTGGCGAGTTCGAGCACCCCAGAATGGCGGAAGTGCTCGCGGCAGGAGATGACGCCGCAGAGCAGGATGGCGGTATCGACCGACGACACTTCGGAATCGAACATGCGCTCGCCAGTTTCGGGATTGGCGAAGTGATAGAAGAATCCGCGATGGTTGGGCAGTTTCTTCCACAGGAAGCGCAGGGTGGCGTAGACGCGGTCGAGCAGCGCGGCCGTGGGCATGTACTTGCGCTGGTCGGCGATGCAGAGGGCGGTCAGGCCGAAGCCGGTGGCCGCAATGCTGGCCGCTCCGCCGGGATTGTCGGTATGAACATTGGCTCGATCTTTGACCATCCCGGTTTTTGCGTTACCCTGTTCCCAAAAGAAGACGAAGCTGGCGCGTTCCAGTTCGTCGAGGAATTGATCATCTTCCGGCGTCGGCCTGTAGAGGGGGGCGGTGCGGGGATCGAACGCGGGAGTTTGCGACGGCGCGTCCAGGGCGGCCAGAGCTCGGGCGGACGGCAGAAGCAGGCCGGTCCCCAGCATCTGGCGCAGGATCTGTCGACGGGAAAGCGGGAATCGTCGGGCATCGGTAGTGCTTGATTTTCCCTGGCTCATGCGAACTTGGAAAACGACCGAACACCGCTCGCGGGCATCCTATGAAAGAATCGGACAGGATTCTCGTGCCATGGCATTCTGTTCAACGATGCACCTCGAGGCTTCCCTTGGCCGGGCCCGCGGAAAAGTTCGATGTTCTAATGACATCTTAACGAATTTGGTCAAGTGGGATTGAAATAATTAAGACCGGTGACGCGCGCACACAAAATCGAGGCCTGGGTGGCGCTGATTGTGATTGTGCTGCTGGGGGCGAGCACGCTGGCGATTATCCGCTGGGGAAGGCAGCGGCCGCTGTCTTTGCGGGGAGCGGTGGTGGTGAAAGACACCGACCCGCGCAAGCAGTTGCCCATCGCGGGGGTGGTGATTTCCGCCGGCGATCTGGCCGTGTGCGATGCCACATCGGATTCCTCCGGCCTGTTTATTCTGAATCTGCGCAAGCCCATCCGGCGCGGCTATCCCATCGTTCTGCATTTCCGCGATGCCAAATATCAGCCTCTGGATCTAAGAGAGTATGTGGGAGACCAGCTTTATGTCGTACAGCTGGCGCCCGTTCCGACGCTTCGCACTCCCGACAGCCTGCCGGTACAGAAGGTGACCAACATCCGCGTGCGCTACACCGTGAAGGTGCCGACGGAGGTGAACGTGGGCAGCGAGGTGCATACCTTCGAGGTGGAGAACAAGGGCAACGTGCCCTGCAAGAAGCAGACTCCGTGTTCGCCGGATGGAAGATGGAAGGCCGCGGTGGGATCGGCGACGATGGATGCGGGAGTGGGCAATCAATTCCGCTCGGCGCGCGCTTCGTGCATCGCCGGCCCGTGCCCGTTCACGCGCGTCGAGGCGAACCGCTTCTCGCATGGCGGGCAGTTCATGACGGTGTCAGCGCGGGACTGGTCAGACACGGCGACGTTTCTGGTCGAGGCCGAAGTGCTTCATCCCATGTCGAACCCGATGGAGCACTGGTCGTACCCGGCGATTTTCGGCGAAGGCATGTCGTTCACACTGCCGGCCTCGGCAGAAAGTGTGAGCATCGAGGCCGACCTCGGCGGACAAACGATTATTTTTCCGTTGGGGCCGTCTCTGTTTCTGAGCTGGGCAAACTGCGAGCTGGTAAATAATTCCGGCGCGGGCCGCGTCTATCGATGCCGGCCGAAGCTGGGGTATAAGTTCCAGTGACGTGCGGGCCTTGGTCCCGTAAAGTTCTTCGGCATTGTGGGGCGGGCACTCTTGCCCGCTGGGTTCGAAGTGCCGCCGGCAAGCGGGCATGAGTGCCCGCTCCGCACCGCCGGCAAGCGGGGCGTGAGAACAAATAAACCTGGCGTTACAGTCTGAACCTGATAGACGCTTCGATCCGGATCCGTCTAGGTTGAAGAGTGCCGGGATCACCTGGAGAGGAGTGTGACGCGATGAGAAAAAGGACGAAAGGGAAACGGCTCCGAGATGCTCTCCTCCTGGGCGGAATACTCGTGCTTTTGGCGGGTGTGGGCTGGCTGGCTCGCAGTCTTTACGGACGATCGTTGTCTTTGACCGACATTCTGAGCGGTGAAGGATCCAAACGTCGGCCAGCCGTTCGTATCGAAAGTCGCCGCCTACGCAGGGCAAAGTCGGGAGCGGCGGTGATTGGAGCGGCCACGTGCTTCCAGCTTCTGCGCCTTGCCCTTCCGTAAGCAGGATCGGGCGAAACCCGCGCCGATTGGACAATTCTGGACAGGACAGAAAGTTTGTTGGTCGGGGCGATAGGATTTGAAACCATCTGAAAACGTCAAACAAAGAACTTAACCGAGCACGGCTGACAGCTTTAGTTCTCGTAAGTCAAAGAAAAACCGAGAAGTGATTTCTGGAATCAGAAATGAATGTCGTGGTCTCTGCTGCGTCCTGACCAGCTAGCCCCAATTCCTGAAAGTGCTGAACCCCAAATCTTGTAGTCGCCACCGTCGACTAGGTGATCCACGCAGTTTTGAGCTTGCTGTTCGAGTTTCTGCCGCGTGAGTTCGTCGTCAGGGTTGGACTGTTTCGGAACGAAATGAATATTAAGCGCTTTTTCCATATGCGTAAGCTCTCACGATACATGGAGAATTATAGTCTGATCTGGGCCTGTTACGAATAACGGAAATGCCAAAACGGGGGGGCCGGGTCAAGCGTTACCTGAATACAATGATCGGGTCCTGATCGGAGAAGTGTCATGCAAAACTGGGAATACCGTTTGGTAGGCGTCGAGTGATTGGGCGAGAGGCCTGTCTGATGAACAGCAAGCAAGAAAAAATACTGAAGAGTTGGCGCAGGTTGCTATGGGAGTTTACGCAGAGGGAGTGGCTTTCCATCGTCATCTGGACAGTTTTGGGTGCCTTGGCCGCAGGACTGATTCATTTGGTTTTGCTAGACCAGTTTTTCAAGGAATTTGTAGTTGCAAAGTACCTCCCGGAGCCTAAGCATCTCGATGACACCCGTCGGTATTTTCCGTACACAGCCGTCATCGTATTAGGCATCGCAGCGGTTATGGCGATTCAATTGATGGGCCTCATGGCAAGAGGGTTTCGATCTTGGATCGCAGGAGTGACCAGCGGCCTTTGCCTCCTGCCGTTCTTATCCATATTCATGATGCTGACAATGGGAGGAAGAACGGTCTCGCGTGTACTGCTCACTGACGCGGGCATTGTTGCCGGCTTCTTCATCTTGGCGTACTGCCTCTATCTCACCGGAACGATAGTGGCCGAACGGACGTGGAATGAAGAGGAATTGCGTGTCTCGCCCCCGGCAAGGACCAGCGTTGGAACAGACCTGTCTGAATCCGATGACCCTATTCGAACTTGGCGAGAGGATGCTCTTGGAAGAGCTGCGCTAGTTGACAGCATCTCCGTAAAGTTAATGATCGCAAGGTGTCCAGTTCTTGGTCTGTTCGGCAATTTTGGCTCTGGTAAAACTTCGATACTGAATCTTCTTCGCGAACACCTCGCCGACAAGGCGATAATAGTTTCATTCAGCACATGGCTGCCCGGCTCAGCTGAGACGCTCACATCCTATTTGCTGGCAGATATCGCAAGCGAGTGCCAGAAGCAGTATGTGGTACCGGGGTTGAGCAAGGGAGCAAGGCGCATGGCCGATGCCCTCGCTGAGACTGTGCCATACCTCAAAGGATATTCGGAAATCTTTCCAGCCGCTTCTCAACGTGACGACATCGAGAGTATGAAGTCTGCCTTGGCACGTCTCCCCCGGCGCGTGGTTGTGCTACTAGATGAAATTGACCGGATGGAGAGGGATGAAGTTTTGCCCCTGCTGAAAGTGATTCGGGGAATCTCTTACCTCCCAAACCTTAGCTTTGTTTGTGCCGCCGATCGGGATACCTTGGTTGCCACGGTCAAGGGAGAAGTCAACGACGAATCCCATCGCTACTTCGAAAAATTCTTTCCTGTTTCCATCGTAGTGCCAACACCTGACGCGGACGCGCTGGCGAAGGCCGGAGTAGAGCGACTGCTTGCTGCCTTCCAGCGAAGGAACTGGTTTGAAGGTGACAACGAAGCGGAGCGATTTCGAAAAGAAACTGAACGCCTGTGGAATGCCCGGATCGCGTCTTTTTGTAAAAACCTGAGGGCCATCGGGCTGCTTGCGAATGATGTCAGTCTGGCGGCCGCATTGTTGTGGCGGGAAGTCAATCCCATCGACCTCACGCTGATCGAGGTTCTGCGACGATTTAAACCCGCCGTGTACGAAATTATCAGCGGGAATCTTGTGGCCCTGACCGGCGGAAAGGGCTGGATGAAAGATGAGTATTATACCGATCAGGAAAAGCAAAGGCTTGAAAAGAAATTTCTGGAAGATATTCAAAGAGTAACAAGTGGGGACCCTCAGGCTGATCCCATCAACTCTATCCTTTCGAGCCTGTTTCCGCTGTATGACAAAACCTCTGGGAAAACGTTTCTCACTTCGGGGCGAGCTTCGCTGGGGGAAGACGAAAAGCGAATTTTCAATGCTGCGATGTTCCCCGCATACTTTCGCTACGAACTGCCACAGGCGATTTTCAGTTCAGTGGAACTGGACCTATTCATTCGTAAATTCACCGATGCATCCAGTGGCGCTCGATATGAGGTGTTTGCGGAAACCTTGAATTCGATGGAGAAGGGTTCTCCTAAGCGGGACGATTTCCTACGGAAGCTGTCAAACGCAGTCGGAACAATGAATCTTGATGCCGGACGTGCCCTGGCCCACGTCAGTATGAAGATGGCAGACAGATTCGTCTATGATGCGACATTTGCAGGATGGGGAGAAGCAGGGCATGCACTCAGAATGGTGATAAGAGTGGCGGAAAAAACTTCGCCGTCGGAGCGAGTCTCGCTGCTTGCTCAGTGCATCGCTGAGGCAAGTGATGACACCATGGCTCTCCGGATTTTGACCAAGTTGACGGGCGAACAATCGGATTTGAATCTCGGCATTTCGATGGAACAGCTTTACCCGGGGTTTGTCAAACGAATGAGAACGCGTTATGGAGAGGACGTGGATGCTGACAATACCGATTTGAGTACATCTGATCCCAATGCCTTCAATCTGTGGGGACTCCGCGACCCAGCGGACAGAAAAATCCAGAACAGTTTCTGGCTTCGATACATTGGGAACAGCAGATCACGACTTGCGCAGACATTTGAAGGATTTTTCTTGCCGAAGGACATCATGTTCCAGTCTGATCCTGCTCCGTTCGTCGAAAACAAGATATCCATGACGGATTTGCTAAGACTTTACGACACACTTCCGGCCGACTCAACTCTAACGGAGGGAGAGCAGAAATCTCTACGCCGATTGAAGCGATTGCTAGACGGGGAATTCAAGGACGGAATCGGTTTTGGAATGGTCAATGAAGAGTAATGCGCGGATCGTGATTGTTGATTGCATGAATGATCCGCTCAAGATGTATTCCTTTCAGGCAGGTCGGCGGACGGCCCTCTGGGACGGATATAGCTTTGCGACGAGATTCAGAAGTCGCGAGGGGACTTACACCGCAAGTCATCCGTCGATGAACTGATTGTGGTTGCGAAGGCTTTCCCGTTGAGAATGTCCAAACGATGGGGCGGCCTGTAAAGGATTGATTTATCACGGTCCGCTCAGTTGGGACCGCTCACGTGAGCACGCTCAAACACTCTAAAATCAGAGAAACTACAGCTTGGCCTGAGTTGGGCACGCGCTCAACGAGTCACACGCTGAGTGACGCTGAATGGTCTGGGGGTGGGAAACCCCTAGTAGACCTCGCCGAACCCGCCAAATCGACGCTAAATGACGCTGTTGGGGTATTTAGGAAGGGCTGTCGGTGTCCCCAATCAGAGATCGGACACGAATACAGGGCAACTGAAAATGCAATTACGTTCTGCTATTGCTTAGCCCTTGAGCATGGTAAAATGATTGCATGATCTCGAACAGTCTCCGAAGATATTTCTCCGCGATGGGCCGCAAATCCGTCAAAGCCAGAATGAAGAAACTGTCGGCAGAGGAACGGCAAAAGATCGCACGGAAAGCGGCGCAGGCACGATGGGCAAAGCCGAGGCCTCGTAAAAAGGGAAAGCGCAAGGTTGGAACGAAAACATAAGTCACAAGGAACGTGCTGCCCATCATGTATGTACGGGTTCCAAACAGAATGCGCTGATAGAGAGGACATATGCGGGTCGCCCTGTACGCAAGAGTAAGCACCGTAAACGGTCAGCATCCAGAGATGCAGTTGTCTGAGCTTAGGGAATACGCATCCCGCAGAGGCTGGAACGTTGCCGGTGAATATGTGGATGAGGGAATCTCCGGTTCCAAAGAGTCGCGGCCACAACTCAATCGCCTGATGGGCGACGTGCATCAGCGCAAATTTGAAATTGTCCTTGTCTGGAAAATCGATCGTTTCGGAAGGTCCCTGAAACACTTGGTGAACGCCCTTGCCGATCTCGAAGCATACGGTGTGGCATTCGTGAGCCTCAAAGACAATCTCGATCTGAGCACACCGTCCGGTCGGCTGATGTTTCAGATTATCGGTGCCATGGCCGAGTTTGAGCGGGCCTTGATTCAGGAGCGGGTCAAATCAGGCATGGCACAGGCCCGGCGTGCAGGAAAAAGAATTGGCCGACCTGCACTGCGGCACTTCAGCCCCGTTGAACTGGAACGGATACGGGCGCTGCGGGCGCAGGGTACGAGCGTTCGAAAGCTGGCGACGGACTGGAAAACGACACAATGGATGGTGTCGAAACTCACGACACCGATCGCTGCGTCGTGATGGCATGGTGGGACTGGACGGCATGAAGAATCCCAAGGAGAATGTGGCGGAACCGGTCAAGAATTCGGAAGAGGAAATCTTCCGCACGCACGGGGTGCATGTGACCGACATGGCGGAGCGGGGCGTACAAGCCATCGGCGTTCTTGGTGGAGTTCGACGGCAAGACCAGCAGCCGAGCAAGCGACCAGTTTCCGGCTGATCCAAAGGGAGGCCTCGCCGCCAGGGCGATAGCGATCATGACCGATGATGAGTGTAATCGAGATTTTTCATTACTTTGCCGGGGTGGCATTCACCCAATTCGCATCCGTGGGAGCGGAGGAAGTGCCAGTCAGCAGGGATTCTAAACGTGCCAGCATTTCCGGTTTTAGCTGAACTTTGTTTTCAGCGCCACCAACGGAGAGAGTTGCGTTTATGTTCTTACCCAGCCAGCGATCACCCTCAAGGTGGATCTGAACATCCCGCCGTAGTATGTAAACCGCCTGCTGAGGTCTACCGCCGAACCCGAAGGTCGTGTCCGCGAATTGGCAAATTAAGAGAAGATCACCGTCAGGTTGCAAACGCCACGTTCCCTTTTCTCCGATGCCGCGCTTCTTGAATTCGATAATCTGAGCATGCTCAGAGGTGGAGGCCGTGCGCATCCGTTCGAGCGTCTCGCGGACATAATGATTCACGGTAGGGTCGGAGGTCTCCAGCAACGCCTTGTATGTGGAGTACGAGCGGAGAATATTCCAAGCCCCAATCGCTAGAAAAACGCCAGCGATTATTCCTTTGCCTACAGTTGGATCTTTTTTAGCCAGGCCGACAACGAGGCTGCCAAAGAACCACGCCGCAAATATCGCGAAACTGATCCCGGAAACCCACAGCGCACGTGGAGATCGCGTGCGCCGAATGTAGAAAGACTCGCCCAGGAGTGCGACGCCAATCGCAAGGGCACTCCAGCTTGATGCGATTCCAAACCGCACTGTGAAAATGACGCCGAACAGTAAGAAAAATGCACCGTAATATGCAACGGTGTTAGAAGCACTCCTTAGCGTATTTTCGAACGCTACAAGGGTGGTCGCGGCTTGTAGTTTCTCGATTTTTCTATCCACTGTAACCTCGGTTGTCAGAGTGGCGGGCGAAACCTGCCGCAATCGGAAAAATCGTTTGTAGATTATCAGCGACAGGCTAAGGAAAAAGCTCAGAAGGGCAGCCAAGAACAGAACACTAAACGCCACGCCAAACGCGAGGCCAAGCGCCGTTCCCCAATCTTTCGGGCCTCCTGATCCGTGCTGCATTGCGACGGCACATGCAAACAGGAAGGCAACAGACATTCCACTGAATACGATGCCAAGGATCGCGGCCTTTTTGGCTGTCCATTCGCGCACGGAGATATAGTACGGCAGGATAGTTACTGAAATCAGGCCATTTCACGTTTTGACCGTTCGTCAGTGAGCGATATGGGGATTTATCGCCAGTGATGGTGGATAATTGACCCTACTGCGATGAACGAAATCCCGGCAGAAAAGGACCTTTCCGCTGCGTATGCGCTGCTCGAAGAAGGGCACCGAGAAGATGGGCTTCAAGCTCTCGGGGCGATATTGGCGAAGCATGAACCCTGGCTGAAGACCGCCGAAGGCCGCCCCGTATACGAGGCTATTCAAGTACAGAGGGCGTTCTCGCTGATGCACCTACAGCACAATTTGGAAGCGAAGCCGCTGCTAGAAGAGGCGACACAGTTCAAGTTGGGTGCCGAGGTTCGGAGCGATCTCCATTGTCATCTCGGTCGCTGCTATCACGAACTTGGTATCTACAAGCTGGCACGGGAACAGTTTGAGCGGGCAAACGCGCTCGGCGTGAGCGAAGAATGGCAGCCCGCATTTCACTACTACTATGGCTACACTTTGTACGAGCTAAAAGAATTCCAACGAGCGAAACGTGAATTGATTCTCTGCCTGCAATCCGGGCCGTCTGGCCCAGAACCCACTTTGCGGTATGCAATGCTTGCGGCAGTGAGTCGCAAACTCGGCGAACATGTCGAGGCCGCAGCATTTGAGAAACAAGCAAAGGCGCTCAAGCGGTAGTTGTTGAAACCGGTTTTGAGCGCTATCAGGATTTATCGCCAAGAAGACCCCTACCACTATAGTTTGCGCAAATACTCGTGAATCATCGCTCGCTCTTCAGCAACCTGCGCCGCGAACTCTCTGCGATCTCCGTCATCGGACAAGCCTTCCAATAGTGCCTCTGCTTCGCTCAGAGAGGCCAAACCCTCATCAGGCACTCCTACGTAACCAACAGGCAACTCGTGGGTCGCAAACCCTACCCAACCCAAGATGGAAACGACCAACTTTCTTCGTGCGAGTTGGTCGTCGGGCTGAAGTTCGATGGCCCGCTTCAGATGCTCGTATCCGCCCAACCAGCGATGCGGTTCAGAACATCTCGGTTCGACTTCTGTCCACTCTAGGAGAGTCGGCTCGACAACACGAATGTAAAGCGGATGAGGAACAAGCATTGTTCGGCCCTGTCGTCCATCCGCTCGGTTCATCAGCCAACTTACAAAGCGACGACGCCCGGCAAACGGAGCACGCTCCAACGAGTGCATAAACCGCTCAAGAATGGCGAATGCCTGCGGACGTAAGCCGCGCTCGTATTCCAAGCAGAAAGCGGCGTAGTCTGCCCACTCCGGCGACGCACCCGCTTCGGCTGCAACGTCCTTGAGCGTTTGAAAGTAGTCTTTGCGCCAGAAATGCATACAGGGTGGGTCCGCTCAGGATAACAAAAGCCGGGTAGGTGTTGTAATCAGGCGATTTCGCTCATTGACCCGCCGCAATGGCATGAATCTTCGCTACAAGCTCACGTGCTTCCGCGACGGTGCAGCCCATACGGGTGTCAAACTCGCGCTCAAGATCGATGCCGTTGCAGACTTCGTTCAGAGCGTTGTTGATGATCCCTAGTTCGTCTTGTGTGAGTTCAACTTTCATGCCACGCCCTCAACCGCATTATGCTCTCTGCTGCGGGTTGGCGTAACTAACGAAATCAGGCCATAGCGCTCAGAATGCAGATCAGGCTGCGTACTTCGCCAAGAATTGGGCGACAGAACGGATCGAATTCAGCTTGTCCTCCTGCAAGCCTCGCAGCTCTTCCTCATGGAGTCGCTTTTCGTACAAAAGTTTCCCGAAGACGTGCGTGAGTTGCGAGTAGCGATAGTCGTACTTGCGGTCGATCTCCTTACGACGTTGGGTCAGGTAATATTCCAAGTCCCACAGATCGGACGGCTCCTTGATCTGGAGGGCCATCTTCTTTGCTTCCTGAATCACCTCGTGAAGCTCCCGCTTCAGAGCAGCGTCGAAGGCTTTGCGGGCGATGGCCTTTTCTGACTTCGACCAAATCGGTTCGTTCTGGTAGGGATACGTGTTTGGGGTCGCAGATGGGCCGCTCATGTTCCGATCCTCCGTGGCCGCATTCTATGCCTTGCCCGAATGCCTTTTCTACACCTTCGTGAGCCAGACGACGCACGGCGGCAAGTTGCTGGTTGATGGTGTTGGCGGCCAGATGCCGCGATTCCAGGTACAAGCGATAGCGCACGACGACGATGCGGTTCAAGGCCAGCCTCGGCTCGGAGCAGTACCAGGCGATGAACTGGTCGATGGCGTAACTCGTACACACGGCGCGAGGCCGGCGAGCCGAGGCTATTGAGCACCGCAATTTTACAGTGGTCCAGATCGGGCAGACGAAGCACACGGCGACGGTAATTCGGCTTGATTCTGTGTTTGCCCATGACGACGGCCTCCCATGCCGCAGGATTGCAACTACGGCACAGACCGTGTGGGCGATGCAAGCCTCCGCACCAGGTACAGGGTTAGAGGGTTCTGAGAGGCCTGGTTACAACATTTACCACCACGGACCCTGCCTTCGGAGTGTTTTTGTTTCCGCTGACCGCTGGAAAGAGTGGACCATTTGAGTGCCAACCTTACTGCGCGAGGTTCACGCGGCGCATCAACGTCTGGAAGCGCGGCTCGGAACGCAGAGGATCTAGCGGTGGCCACACCTTCAGATAAAACAGCCAGGGGTCCTTTTCTTCGTAAGCTCGCTCCAGGTACATGAGTGCCTGATCCCTATCGCCTAAACCTAAGTATGCGTTCGCAAAGACACTCGGGAAAACATAATGATGACGAGACCTTTCTTTCAACTCACCGATTATCTTCCGCGTGTCGCTTTTCCTTCCAGCAAGTCCATACACTTGTCCCAGATACCCGAGATTGCTCGTTTCCATCCCAGATTGA
Source organism: uncultured Acidobacteriota bacterium (assembly GCA_963763795.1). Classification (GTDB taxonomy): domain Bacteria; phylum Acidobacteriota; class Terriglobia; order Terriglobales; family Acidobacteriaceae; genus Sulfotelmatobacter. The sequence goes on from CAVXPP010000003.1 coordinate 298,775, forward strand.
GCGATACCCATTTCCAGATTGGCGATCGCTTCTGGATACATGTTCTTCTGTGCGTAGGACAAGCCGACGAGAATAGCCGAGTCGTCGCCATTCAAATTCTCGCACTGCTTAATGGCGAGGTCGTACTGACGTGAAGAAAAGGCGATCGCTGCCAAGCTGTCTCGATACGCACTGCTAAGGGGATCCAATTCAATCGCGCGGTTGATCTGTACGATGGCCTCGTCGTTTCGACCCAGGCCCCTCAGAAGGACACTGTAAGCGGCATTACACTCGCCACAATTAGGATTTAGCTTCAGAGCCAGCCGGTATTGGTTCTCCGCTTCCGACCAATTCCATTCAGAATTCAAAACGACTAAGCCTAGCGCGAGATGCGCCCGCGCAAGCGAAGGATCAAGTTGTAACGCTTTTGTGACAGCCGCCCTTGCCTGCGGCATAGTCTCCCTCGCAGAAGGGCCTCCTTGCTCGGGATTTCCCAGCCAAAAGTAGGCCATCGCCAGCTCGGCGTAGGCTGGCGCATAAGTCGGGTCCTTCTCAATGGCTCTCTTGAAGTGCGCAATCGCTGTCTGCAAAGCAAGTTCGGTCCATTTGCTGCCGAAATACAGGCCTTGCAGGTAATCGTCCTGCGCCTCCGGGTTAACTGGGCGACTGGCGGCGAGGCGAGTCCGCTCCTCCGGGGTCAGCTTGACTTGGATTTCGTCGGTGATAGCGCGTGCAATCTCGCCTTGCAGACTCAAAACATCGCGAATGCTGCGATCGTATTCCTGTGCCCATAGCTGGCGCTCGGGGACGGCCTGAGACAGGTGTACGGTAACCCGCACCCGGTCTCCGGAGCGTCCGACAGCGCCTTCTAATACGGCGTCCACCTTCAGTTCCCCGGCGATTTCTTGTAGCGACTTCTTGCTGCCTTTGTACTGCATCACGGACTGACGCGAGGTCACGCGGGGGTTACTGATCTTTCCCAATTCCGTGATCAAACTTTCCGTCATTCCATCGGCGAAATATTCCTGTTCCGGGTCGCCAGACAGGTTAACCAGGGGAAGCACAGCCAGAGCTTGAATCTCCGGTTTCGGCGTTTGTCCGAAGATCCGGTCTCGCCAACCGCGTACATTCAGTCCCAGCAGCAGGGCCGCCGCCACGGCCAGGCCCAGTAAACCCACGGCCGCAAGCCTCGCCCCGATTCTTGAGTGACGCGCAGACTTCTCCCCAGCATCCGGCTGTGCTTCCGTCAGGGCAGTCGGCTCGGCTCCATTTCTGGGTCCGCCATTGACTGCCCCGATGAAGCGATACCCCCGCCGGGGCACGGTTTCGATGAAATGAGGACTTTCAGCATCGTCGTCCAACGCTGCCCGCAGCCGCTTCATGGCGTTGTTCAGGCCCTGCTCGAAGTCCACAAATGTGTCGGCGGGCCACAACCTCTTCTGCAACTCTTCCCGGGTGACGATCTCGCCCGGACGTTCCAGCAGCATGGCCAGGATCTCTACAGGCTGGCCCTGCAGCCGGATCTTCATTCCCTGTTTGCGGAGTTCCCGGGATTGCAGACCCAGTTCGAATACGCCGAAGCGGATGACTGGCGAGGGTGAGGCGGGTGTTTTCACTGTGATACTTCTACTCCAAGCAGGAGTGTAGCAGCAGGCTGCAAATTTTGGCACCGCTCCGCGCTGTTAGGCGCTCCTCTAAGACCTTCCGTATCAGCGGACTAGCAAGACACTCTTTTTTCAGGTCCTTAACAGCTCCGCTCCATTGATCGCGTTCCCCACTGGCGCAAGACTCCGTCCACCTGGAGGCCCGTATGGAAGATGCGGCTGGAAGACTTCTCAGATCCCTGGCCCTCGGTTGCTGGTTGCTCTCAGCGAGCTTACTCCCCGCCCAGCGTCTGACTGTGATCGGAGGGACCAGTCCTCAGAAACAGCTAACCGCCTGCATCGAGCACATATCGGCTGAAGACTTAGACAAACAGCAGGGTTTAGACCACTCGATGACCGTCGTCATCCTTGAACGTGAGAGATTTCTGCAAGTGAAGGACAGCTTCGGTGCCCACCGGACGAAGCTCGCCTTCTCCAACCTGGGTGCAAGGCGAATGTATCTGTCAACGGATGCGTTTAAGGATTTGGACACCGTCATGCGTTGCATTCCTCACGAACTCGGTCACTTTGTAACGCGCAGCATGTATGAGGGTAACGCCGAAATCGCGGCTGAGAGAATAAGAAAAAGAGCTCGGGAGGTTTGCCTCATGCCGACTGCGCCTGCTCGGCCCCGTATATTGTCGTCTCACCTGAAGAACCTGGCGGCCGGGACCAAGTAGGCTCCACATTCCCGGCGAAATGGTTAAAGCTCGCTCTAGGTATCCCGCCTCTCAGCATTGGCTGCTGTGAACACTATGAATCGACGCTTGTCGTTCTCCCTTTACGAAGCACCGCGTCTGGATAACTGGCAAAACATCCCCATTACGCTCATCTTCCCTCCGGGTGGGGTTTTGAGTGTCGTAATAGCAAAGCCTCATTTAGATTTAGTGGAAAGAAGAGGAGTCGTACCCACCAAGTCGTTCTTGGGCAGCTCTTTCTGAACGTTGACACTTCCCTTGAAGGTCACGCCCTCCTCAATGGAAATGTGCTGGGTCACGATGTCGCCAACCACAGTGGCCGATTGCTTTAGGTCGACCCGGTCGCTCGCCTGAATATTGCCTTCCAGTCTGCCCTGCACGACCACAGCGCGGGCAGTGATGTTGGCTTTAACACGTCCGTTCGGACCGATGGTCAGCCGGTATCCTTTCGGGTCGATGGTGCCTTCCACCTGACCATCTATATAAAGGTCTTCGTCGCACGAGACTTCCCCTTTGATCACAACGGACTTGCTAATGAGGGTCATTTCCGAGGCAACATGCGGTGGCTTAGGCGTCTCCATGAGTTGAGTCTCCTAGGAAAACTGCTGTGGCAGTATTTTGATTTTACTGGAACCGCAAATCATTGACGTAATATCCCCATGACGCTCAAATCTCCCATCCGAGGCGGTCGCTTGTCGTGCCGGGCAAAGGGCGACACTGGGAGGTAAGACGGGATAGTGCCTGTGTCCGACAGAGGGAGCCTTGCCTAAGCTGTCCGCGAGGTCGGGTTCGCGAATTACAATTTGATCCGCGCTCGCCATTTCTTCCCATGATCGCGTCTTCATCCTGACCGGGGCAGGCGTAAGCGCCGAGAGCGGGATACCCACGTTCCGTGGCGTCGGAGGTCTGTGGCGGAATTAGTAGATTGAGGAGGAAGTCGTCGTTATGCGGATTTCAAGCTGTCAGTCGCTCGCCAGCGGGCGACCAGATTTTGGGCGGCGGAGCGCCGATTCCTGCCAAACAAGGGCTGGCGGCAGGTGACAACGCGGGAGTGCCTCAATCTGCTGGAATCGGCTGGGGTGATCGACATTCATTGAGCCGCGCAAATCAGTTGTGCACGAGGCTGGTCATTTTGATAGCCAAGACTTGACCTTGCACACCATGCTGTCGGACGGGGCGCGAGTTTCTGGCAACTTCGGTTATTCGAAAAGTCTTACTTGCGATCAAATCTCTGTCTCAGGCGAATGCTGTAGTGACAGCCAAAATAGAATGCGTCAAATTCGTAGCTGATGGACGTTTGCACCATTCAAGCTCGACAAATCTTGGCAGAGACCGAACAAGCGATCCAGTGTAGCCAAGACCTGCTCACCCACGCAGGAAGGCTACTGGAGAAGACTCAGGCTGCTTGCCGAGCATCGACAGCACTTCTTGAAAATCAGCGAGAATCCGTTCTTGGCGACAAGACAAGTTCGCGAGAAAAGGGCAAACTTGGCGTCCAACCCTAAGCGGACATCCAGTCAGTCTCTATCACGCTAAAAGTTCCAAAATTCAGACAGCAGCAGTGTCCAACAGAAGGAACAAGGAACGTCGCCGATTCTGCCGCGATCTTGATTTCGAACTACACTTGACGCGTGCTCGCCATCTCCCCTACCGAATCGAGTCTTCCTTCTCACCGGGGCAGGCGTAAGCGCCGAGCGCGGGATACCGACGTTCCGACGTTTGTCGGGGATCACGCGATCTTCTCAGGAGCTACACTGCGTCGCATCGCGAGCTGAGGACTCTGCTTCATGAGACGTTCCCGTTCTCCCAAAGCCTGCCAAATCTCGTCGCCCAGTGCGTCGTACCTCACAGGGTCAGTCTCCTTCATGATTTCTGACAGCAGTCGCTCTAACCTTGCCGTTAACTCTGTGAGGTTGTCGGGCACGGGTACTCCTTCGTCACGGGTTACGCTGCCACCGACTCTGGAAGTCTTACAGGTGCTTGAACCGAATCAACAGGCGGCATTGGCGGGTGCGACGAGCCGGGATTAGGTGCGTGGCTTGCCTCTGCCCGTTCCTCGAACAGGAGGCGACGCAGGGTACGAAGGTCGTTAAGAATTCTGCTCGTTCGATTGACGTGCAATTCGAGCTTGCTCAAACTGTACAGGGTTATCCGCAGAGCATCCTGCCGTCGCGAAAGACTGGATTCTCGCTGCACGTCAGCTTCAAGCTCCCGTTTGGCTTCAGCCACAGTCTCGGCGAGGAGTGCTACAAAATCATGTGCGCTTTCCAGACTCTCGAACTCGTCCTGCATAACCACCCCCGTAAATCCGGGCTGTTTACCTGCCTTCGATCAGAGCTTTCTCATCCTCACGACTCTCCGCGACCTTCTCTCCCAGAATCACGAGCAGCGGTTGATAGATGTCGGGATACTCGCCAAGCAAAGCCTCCAACCCATCAGGACTCAGGAAACCAAGTTCCGCATCCTCCGTCACCGTAGCCGTCATGCTGTAGGTTTGCCGCGTGATGGTTGACGGCAGGCCCACAAGCGCCCCTACGCCATACGAACGGGCGAGAAGCGAATCCACTCCCAAGTCCAAGCTAACCCTGCCACTGAGAATGACGAACATGCCAGAAGCCGTATCTCCCCTTCGGAACAGCACGGCGGACTTCGGCTTGCGAACCTTTTCGGTGTTTTGTTCAAGGACGTACCGCAGATGTGCGGAAGCGGATTCGCTAGTCATGGCGTTTCCCCTTGGAGAGCAGTTGATGGAGAATAGGCGGAAATCTCCTCAAGGCATGTGATTGACCTCACAACCCAGCGTGAGCGCACGCATAATTTCTTTGTCGAGATTGACTTCTGGAGCCGCCCTGCGTTGTTTAATCACGCAAGTACAGATCAGTAGGTCGAAAGCTCCATGTACTCATCCGCACCCACGATGCTCAACACGACCCGTACGGGGAACGGGAAGCGTCTCCGCGTTGGATCGCGCACGGCCTTCGATGTGGGAAAGCTGATATTTCTTCCCGCGAGTTCTGAGTTCGCAACCCCCTGCCGCAAGCACGTTCTTCACCCACTCGGATTCGCTGCTGTAGGTCAGGGCGACAACGAACCCGGTTGGCGCTCGAAAGACGTTTATGGGGGTACGGTAGACCTTGCCGAACTTGCGACCTACATGCGTAAGAATGCCGAAGCCGGGCAACCGGGCGGCGAATCGGCCCGTGATGCGAACGGCTGTGATAAGCTTTGCGGGATAATCGATGCTGCGATGCAAACTCATACTTTGAAGGAACTTAATGAAACGCAGTGGCATCTATCCAGTTCTCTTTCTTACCTTCGCAGCAGCCTTTTCGCAGGCGCAGTCGGATCGCTCCGTTGAGCAACAGATTCTTCCTCTGCTTCACCAGCAGATGCTTGCCGCCAACGCGCATGACACAGACGCTTTCCTCGCAACTTATGTTCACGATGCTTCGCTTATCTTCGTCATAAACGGGCAGGTCATTCGCGGCTTTGACAGCCTGCATGAGCAACAGCTCAAGTGGTGGAACAACGGCAAGAGCGATGCCGTTTACACTGAGCAGTCTCCACCCGAATTCATTCGCCTTGGCTCACGGATGATGCTCGCGACCCAGCAGATGGCATCTCACCGTACGTTGGCGGATGGGAAGCCGAGCGACGGCAAATTCGCACTCACTACAATTTGGCAACAGCTTCCCGCCGGGTGGCGTGTCATCTACTGCCACGAGTCTTGGACGCGGTAATCACAGCTACGACGATTTCCGGTCCACATGGTGAGGATTGCCAATCCGGGTAGCCCGCCCGCGAATAACCCCCTGATTCGATTCGGTGACAAAGGCGTTGAACTTTACCAGCCATCGCTTGCTGAACTGCATCGTCAGTACGCCCGTGGCGGCGATGGCGATGATTATGATGGCTCCGACGCTCATGGGGTCGCTAGTCCTTCGGTTCTCTAGCTCCCAACCCTACGTGACCACAGCGGAGGTTTTCTCGACTGGCTGCTTCGCGGGAGCCAGCGCGATCAGGGCTACGCCGACGATTGCGAACACAACCACTCCCGCGAGTTCTCGGCGCTCGATCACATTCCGGTATTCCTGCGCTGCCATTACCCCAGCATGCGCAAGATTTGCCCATCCGCCGAAGGCGATCAGGCTGCGGTTCGCCGCTGGATCACGCACCGCCAGCAGCAAGAAAATCCCGAGCGTGACATAGATGCTCATTAGCATTGGCACCGCAGGCTCTCGCGAGAAAAACATCGTCAGCGGAACAACTCCCGCCGTAAACAGCAATCCCACCAGAACCAACACAGTCTTCAACGCCCGTTCACGAAACATGCTGACCTCCCTATCCTCGTCGCAATCAGCACATGATAGCGCAGATAGCTATTGCAGCTTCGCGTACTCGGCTTTGGCTTCTTTCAGGATGGGGGATGTCGGGATCAGCGTCTTTCCAGAGGGTTCGGTGGACGCCTTCGTTAAGCCGCTTTTAGCAGAGTCCAAATCCAGCCGATGAAGGTTAGCACTAGGAAAGGGTATGCGAAAAAGGGCAGCGGCGACGAGGTCGGCAATACCTGTTCACCCCAAAATATTCTGGCTGCGGTGATCGCAAAGAGAATCGAACCAATAATGCCTGCTACGCGAACCCAGATGGCGAATTCCTTGGGCACACTTGTGAGCAGAAGGGCGGCACACCATAACGCCGTGCCCGCAGCGAACGAAGGAACGCTTCCTTCGGCAGTTGTCGCATTCCCGGTGAGCATGACACTCGACGCACATGCGAATACGAGAAATCCGGCGGCGACAATATCATTTCCCTTCCTGAAGAAATGTAGTGCGAGTAGTCCTGTGGCAACTATCAAGCCAACACCATCAATCGCCCACAAAGCGGCTTGGAGATTACGTGCAGCGACGAATGTCCCTGCCATTCCGAAGACCCCGCCAAGTGCAAGACCAATCACCGCCACAATGTTCGCGGACTTTTTCATATTGGCGGGCTATCATATACCACACGCAGACCGAGCACGTTGCGGAATTGGTCAGAATCAGAATCCGCATCGGTTCAGCTAATACGCTGTAATCCGCCTTCCTTACAACCCGCTGGTCAAAAAATGGCCCCCAGCAGCATTCGATCCGAGTTGCTTCGAGACACATTCACACCGCTGGAGTGGGAGGGATTCAAGGCGTCAACCAGCCTGAGTCCCAGCCCGCCATAGCGTCGTCCCCCAATTCCAATCGCTAGTCCGAACCTTTACTGGGCTGACCAGCGAAGAGCGCGAAAAACGTTGCTTGCCTCTCAATGACTTGCAGGCGTGCTGGCGATACCCTTGCGCCTCGGGGGTCACGCAAAACCGGCCAATGAGGGTCACTTCAAAACCGGCCAACGAGAATGAGGCCCGGGACGTTGATTTCGACATGAGGTATTTAGCCTTCGTCGACATGAGCAACGTCTTGAGCGAAGCGAAACGACAACAAGTAATAGCCCTGGGACGACTGGGATGGCCGTTGCGGCGCATCGAGCAGGAGACCGGGGTGCGGCGAGAAACGGCTAGCGCCTATCTGAAGGCGGCCGGTGTCGGGGTGCGTCCGCCGGGTGCGTGGGGACGGCGGGCAGCCGGCAAAACCGGCCAACGAAGTGACCACCGGGTCCGACGCGGGCCCAGTGGAGAGAACGGCCAACCCCAGCACCAACCCCAACCCCGAAAACCTTTCTACGAAGGGAAAAGCAAAAGCCAAAAGCGCAAAACCGGCCAACGAAGTGACCACCGGGTTTGGCGTGGAGTCGAAAGCAGAAAATCCTAAACGGAGTGTCTGCGAGCCCTTTCGTGAAGCGATCGAACTGGGTCTGAGCCGGGGCCGTGATGCCACCGCAATCTGGCAAGACTTGGTATCGGAGAGCGGGTTCGGGGGTGGCTATCAGACGGTTAAGCGCTTCGTGCGCAAGTTGCGTGGAAAGCAGCCACTGCAGCCTCGCGCAGTGATTCGGACCGCTCCCGGAGAAGAGTCCCAAGTGGACTACGGCACGGGCGCAATGGTCCGTGATCCGCAGACCAGAAAATATCGACGTACCCGACTGTTCGTGATGGTGCTCGGCTGTAGTCGCAAGGCGGTACGCTTTCTAACGTTTCGCTCCAGTTCGCGCATCTGGGCCGAGTTACATGAGAAAGCATTCCGTCGACTGGGTGGCGCTACGCGTGTCGTCGTTCTCGATAATTTGCGCGAAGGCGTGCTCGTCCCTGACATCTACGATCCCACTCTGAATCCTCTCTATCGCGACGTCCTGGCGCACTATGGCGCCGTAGCCCTGCCTTGTCGGATCAAGGATCCAGATCGAAAAGGAAAAGTTGAATCCGGCGTCGGCCATGCCCAACGAGCGCTAAAGGGAAAACGCTTTGAGAGCCTGGAGGAAGCCCAAGCCTATCTGGATCGTTGGGAGGCAAGCTGTGCCGATACCCGCATTCATGGCACCACAAAACGACAGGTCGCCGCCATGTTTGTCGAAGAAAAACCCGCCTTGCTGCCGCTTCCCCTGGAACCTTTTCGCTACTACCAGCATGGCAAGCGGGGCGTGAATCTGGACGGTTGCGTCGAAGTCGATGCCGCCTACTACGGCCTGCCGCCGGGCTGGATCGGACGAGAAGTGAACGTGCAGTGGGATGAGCTGTACGTGCGCATTCTCGATCCCAAGAACGGGCTGCTGCTGCGCGAGCATGTACGCCAGAAACGCGGCTGGTATCGCATTAAGAAAGAAGACCGTCCCCAGCACATGCCGCTTCAGGTTTCCCAGTTACTGTGGCGAGCTGGACGAGCCGGTTCTCACATCGGTACGCTCTGCCACCTTATTTATAGCCAGCTCGGAGAAGCCGGCATTCGTCGCATCCTGGGCGTGCTCTCGCTGGCCAAGAAGTTCGGTACCGCCGCGGTCGAGGATGCCTGCGCGGCTGCTCTGGAAATGGGAGTGCATGAGTACCGCTTCGTTCGTCGCTATCTCGAACGCGCCCCACAACTCACCCTGCGGCAAGTCGATCCGCTCATTCGCGAACTGATCCACTACCGCGATCTCATCAACCTCAGAACCCAGGAGCCAGACGATGAACCTCATTGAGTTGAATCGTGCTTTAGCACAACTACGGCTGGGCGGAATCGCCGCCGTGCTCGAAACCCGGCTTCACCAAGCTCAGACCGAAGCCATGCCTCCGATCGACTTCCTCTCCTGTCTCGTCTCCGACGAACTCACTCGTCGTGGCGAGCGACTGCTGGAGCGCAGAAAAAAACAGGCCCAGTTCCGAGACGCTCAGAAAACTCTCGATAACTTCGACTTCAACTTCAACCGAAAAATGAATCGCAGTCTGGTGTTCGACTGGCTACGGGTGCCTTCATCGCTCGCCACGAAGACGCTTTGTTATCTCGGGCCACCCGGCACTGGCAAAAGTCATCTCGCTCAGGCCATCGGACAAGCCGCTATCCAACAGGGCTATCGCGTGCTCTATCGCGAAACCCACAAACTGCTCGATGACTTGGCCGAAGCCACCATCGACGGAACCCGCAAAGAATGCATGGAACTGTTCGTTTCCGTACCGCTTCTGATTATCGACGACCTCGGCATGCGGAAGTTACCCATGACTGCCGCCGAGGACTTACTGGAAATCGTAATGCGGCGCTATGAGCGCGCCAGCACTTTGCTGACTTCGAATCGACCGGTGGACGACTGGGGCAAACTGCTCGGCGACAGCGCCGCCGTTACCGCTATGCTCGATCGTCTCCTCCATCACGGCCATGTGCTCAAATGCGGTCCACGGAGTTGGCGCACGAAAACAGACTTGCCTCCTCAGGAGGCGGCGGAGTAAAACAACCTAGTCCCAAGCCAACTTCCGTTGGCCGGTTTTGAAGTGACCACCGTTGGCCGCTTTTGATGTGACCCCTGAGGCTTGCGAACCACCTCTTCACAGAACCCAAGACTCAGACCCGGCTTTGGATTGAGCGATGCGGACAGCAGACCGGACTCATGCCTACGAGGCCGATACCGACACCCTCCAACTCAGCAGAGCCTTCGGCCTTAAAATTCCGTCCAGCCGTCAGTGCGATCTCTCGCACTCGAAGGTGAATCGAGTTAGCGCGTTCGCAGTAATGAGTCAAAGATTCGAAACATCCCACTAGCTGCAATTTCTTCGGCAAATACATGACTTTAGGAATATGCATGTCAGAAATCGCAGGGCTACGATTACGCAATGGGATGGAAATCCAAGCTGGAACTCTGGCCGTATGCGGCTATCCTCCTAGCCCTGATCGGGCTTTTGTACAAAATCCTCAGTTCCCGTCGCTAGAAGAAAATGCCGAAGAGTTTGCCCTCCGTTCGAAGAGTGGTGGTTAGGTGTTCATCGGTTGTTTGCCCATGTATCCTTCACTCATGCCTTCCCGAGCAGCGTTTCACGAATCCCGACGAAGCACTCGGGTTCCACTGAAGGTGGTAATCACCATAGAGGGTGGCGCTGAGACTAGGACATGCGAGGGCGAGACCATCGTCGTCAATCTTCAAGGAGCATTGGTTGCAACTGCAATTGGGCTAAGCACCGGAATGAAAATCTTGATTCACGTCTACGTGACGGACAAGCGTGCTGCGGCTCGCGTCGTTTATATCGATCCTGAAAACCGCCTGCATTGCGGGATCGAACTGGATGAGCCACGAAACATTTGGGGTGTGCATGTGCCGCCCAATGATTGGGACGAGACAGTGGTCTCGGAAACCGGGCCAAAGCCAAGGGAGCGCCGTTGAGTATGACACTGAAAAAAGCCGGGCGTTGTCCTATTCCGTTGTCGATGGTGACTTCCATCCAATGAGGTTGCTTTCCAATGGGCGGTTGTCTGGAAATTAACTTCTCTCCGAGGGTTCGTGGATTGCGCCGCCCGCAAATTCGGCTCGAAAAGTTGAATGAAGTTGGGTGAGCCCAGAAAACCATTCTACGAATGTCCAATGTTGAACAGACAAGCGTCCTTTTGATTGGCTTCTTTTGATCATGGCTGTCCCTTGACACACGGCCATTTTTCAACTCGTATGGGCCATCAAGTCGCGAGCAGATGTGCTGTAACCGCAAGCCGACTACGACCTTTTGTAACTTTCCACTTGTGACTGTTCAGTGGAGAATCTGGCGATGGACTCCCCCACTCTGTTGTGCATCGACCTTCCACAAGCCTTGGAGCTTCGCAAAGAAACTCTGGAGTCTCATGGTTATAGCGTCAAGATTGCGTCGAGCAGCCTCACCGCAATGAAGATGTTGGAGGAATTGTCGGTGGCTGTGGTTCTACTGGACTACAAACAGGAAGGTGTGGACGCAGAAGCCACGGCGTGCCACATCAAGCACCGATTTCCGAACCTGCCGATCATCCTGCTTTCAGCGTATTCCGAGATGCCGGAGCGAATCCTGTGGTTAGTGGATGAATACGTGATGAAGAGCGAACTGCCGGAACGGTTGGTGCCGATCATCGAACGAGCGCACAAGCTCGCACTACGTCCCAAGGAACGGCTCCAGCGTAGGGGGGCAGAAGCATAGTCGCCTCGACCTTGAACCAGACTTATCCTGCACGATATGCACTCTTTCCCAGATATTCTTTCGTCATTCCCGCTGCGCTGGTGGGTCGCCTTGATCATTTCTGCTCTCGGGATCGCGGCAATATGCCTGCGGGTTTTGGAAAGCGACGGGGTACGAGCCAAACGTACCGAGCGGAACAGGAAGACAGAATTGCGGTCGCTAGCCGAGAGAATTTCGTCTTATGCGCGTACCGTCCACCAGAGGTATCCGACCGGGGACGTGATCGTCAGCGAGCGAGACTTGGCTGAAGAATTTCGGAAGCGACCGGACGCAGTGATTACCGCTCTGAACCTTCTGCTGAGCGAGCAGAAAGTCCAAAAGGCTCCCCTGAGGGGATATTGGAAATTGAACGTGTGATCCCCGAGCCGCTACTCCGAGTCAGTTCCCCTTCAGTAGAGCAACATTTTGACGGCTGCAATCCTCGCGTGATTTTCTTTCCAAAGATCATAGGTGTTGCTGGTGAAGGAGAGCGAACTCCGAATCGCAATTAGCCGTCGAAAGAGACTTGGTTATTTTCTTGGCCCGTGCGATCTTTTCAGGTTTGCACAGGGGTGGGAACTTGCGAACACGCCTTCTTGCCTTTTGAGTGCGAGCAGGACTCAGTAATTTGCAGGAAGAAAGTCTCACCGCGCTGAAGTGCCTTGATCGCATAAGGTATCTTGCTCATTTCCGCCTTTGAAATCGCACCCCGCAAACCAGCGTTGCGAGCCAATTCCACGATCTGAGGCGACAGATTTCCAGTGAAGAGCAGGATAGGAGTGCTTCTCCGAGATTTGGCGATTTCTCGGGCAGCTTGGATGCCGTCCATCTGCGGCATTAAAAAGTCCATCAATATGAGATCAGGAGCAAGTTGCTGCGCTTTTTCTACGGCATCAGCACCATCCACGGCTTCTCCACAGACCTGCCAATCTGAGTTCAGTCCCAGCAAGGTGCGCAGCCCGCGTCGAAGGGGTGGACTGTCGTCTACAATCAGAATTCGTAACACTGCGGGGCTCGCTTACTTAGCTCAACCCAAGAAACCTGCGGGACATGCTCTCTGCTCAACACCATTAAGCGAGTCCAAACGGGCTTACGTTGGAGCGATGCTGGAAATGAACGTGAAATGCAGAAGAGAAGCGATGCGAAGCGGTCGTGAGGGTCAATGCCACTGACGCTAACCCAAAACCGCTAAGGTTCAACGATGAACAATCGATAGACTATGCAGCCTTCGGCCCGGAAAACAATACTGTGAGTACCGTATGTACGATATCGAACAGTCCCACCACGGTTTGCTACGCACGAATGAGATTATCTTAGACTTAATTCACGAACTGCTCTTTCGTACTCATCAGTCGCGCTCGCTAATTCAGCGCCGAGGCTGTTCGCGTCTTGTGCGTCGGCTTTTTTGAGGGCGTCCAGAACTTCTTTCACCTTCTTCTCCGCTGTCCTTACTTCTTCAATCGTGGACATTCTCATCCGCCCTTTCCTGCCATCAAGATGGCCACACCACGGGTGGGCCTAATGCGTAGGTCCTCGGTTAGTCCCGGCGCTACGCCACATATTTCGCCACACGTTCCTCTCGTGCGCAGTTTGAGCAAAAGGGCAACGGGAGCGTCCAGACGTTTCCGCTAGGCGAGAAAAATGTGGCGTCCACGTGCAGGAGTGCGGTCCCGCATTTTCGACAGTGGGTCAGACGTGGCAGCGCAGACAGAGAGTCGAATAGTTCTTCCACTGACTGGGACGGGACGGTAATAGATCGAGAGCTATGATTTGCCATGACTGAACCTAATGTGAGCGATTCTGGCGGCTGCAACGGTCTCATGGAGCCGCCTCGGTTCCCCGATTACCAGCACTATTGCAGGAACGAGCGCAGGCCGCAGTGATGGAGATCACAAATTACCATGCGATTGAAGGATGACTAGGCGGTTAAGCTTTGGACGAAGAGAATCAGCGCGATCACCCTTCGCAACCCCGCGCCTTGGGCGGAACGGGTCTGTCCCCGCTTTGTCGGAATCGCTCTGACGGGGAAGAGTCGCGTGATCGAGGCTGTGTAGACTGTCAGACCAGCCTATGGACTGCGGTTTCAGTTGCTTTTCTCAATGCTCGGATTTGCCATCGATACGCAGCATTCGAACTAATCGCAGTCATTCTTTTTCTTCGTACTCATCCGCTTGCTCGGTGAACTCCACACCCGACACCTGTTTTTCCGGCTCCAAAAACTCAGCGCCCATTTGCTTCTCCAAGGACCCCTCGGCAGCGGTGATCCAAGCAACTCGGGCTTGTCTATGCTTGTGGCGATATAGAACTTCGATCTTGTCCCCAACCTTAAACTCGCCTTGGCAACCACCGAACTTCACACCACGATTGCTGACATCGAGAGTATGGGCGAGATGGCTATCTTCGCTCCCGGCAATCCAGAGTCGCACTGGCACGACTGATACGGTTCTCGTTGACCGTCGTCTGCCTGTGCGAAATCGAGGCATGTTCTACGCTCGCTCGTCTGTGTCGGATTAACCAATGGTACGCCGTATCCCTGACAACCGCTGCGAGATAGGTCGCTGCCGGGAGAATGCGCGGTGACGCTGCAATCTAGCGGTTACAATCCAGACTGAGCAATCAAATTCAAAGGAGAACTGCAAAATGGCGCAAAAAGTGATTGATGTGGTCGGAACTTCCAAGGAAAGTTTTGCCAAGGCTGCGGAAAACGCAGTGGCAGAAGCCGCAAAGACAGTTCGGGGCATGAAGTGGGCGCGAGTGGAGGAATTTGAAATGGAATTGGATGGCAAGAAGATAGTCAAATACCGCACCACAACGAAGATTTATTTCGACATTGAAAAATAGCGATGTCGATTGTGCGCAGAGGACGGACAGCCGACTCCTCGAAAGTGGACATTAGTTTCGGGCGGCCAACAGCACCGCGAACTCGATTGAGCCACGGGACGGTTACGCGGCTTGGTCGTGTTGACAGGCTTCCGCACAGCGAGCACACTTTCATCAGATCAGTCGCTCATCTCCGGTGCCGTCAGGATGAAGCATTCCCATCGCACGGCAATGACACGTCGAATCTTTGATATGAAAAGGAAGTTCCCCATGCGCAACCTCCTCCTCCGACTCCGATTTTGGACAGACGATCAAGGCCAAGACATCGCCGAATATGCGGTGATGCTGGCGGTGATCTTGGTTATCGTCGTTGGCACTGTTCGTCTCGTCGGCTCGAATGCGAATAACGCTTTCTCCTCTGTCGCCAGTTCGCTCCAATGACCAGACTCATCCTTCTGCCGAGCACGAAACGGGGGCGCGGAAACCCGAACTGGGGTAAGGGTTCCCTGCCAATCCCTGTTCTTCTGACGGAGTTCGAGAGGGAGGTTGAACGGCTAGGACTCACTAAGGCAGAGTACGTTGATTCATCGCAGCTAAGGCACTGGTGTGAACACAACCGGAATCGGTGCTACGTTCCCGAGTGGCTGCTTGAGACGTGGCGACTAAGGGTTGAGGCGGGTTTCAGCGGCGTTGCATAGCCCCGCGATGAGGTCACGGTCATCGATTCTCTCGTTTATCTGCGGAGAATTCCGCATTCCGGTCCCAACTTCCCAAGAAGATCAGACTGAAAGCGCAGGCTCAGCTACTTCGATTTTGGGCTCGAATCTCAACGGTGTCGCGATGGCACGGGAGACGAGACATAGCCTTTCTGCTTTTTTCAGAAGGTCCAGAGCACGCTCGCGATCCTCGGAGCAGGCGATCTTCAGGGTGGGGTGGATCACAATTTCGCTGAAGCCATAGCCGGACTGGGCCTTGCGCACCGTGCCGCAAGCCTCTACGTGCAAATCCTTGAAGTCGAATTGATTCCCCGCGATGCTCCGGAGAGTGGTGGTAAAGCACCCGGCGATAGCAGCCAACAGAAGTTCTTCTGGCGTCCAGCGGCCTTCAAGTCCAGCAAATTCTTTGGGAGCCGTGAAGTGAATGGCATTGGGCGCGGAATCTGACTTGGCTAGTCCCGTCCGTCCAGAAGTCCACCACGCCGCCACTCGATATGAGTGCTCCCCAGTGGATTGAGACATAAGACACCTCGGTTTGGTGCAGGATGCCAGCGGCGCGGGGGAACCTCTGTGCCTGACGCTACGGGACCGTGTGATCAGGAGCACAAATACGGAAGCCCTCCCTTGCACTTTTGAGAATCTATTTATCCGCGCTTCTAGCGGAGTCGGAGTCTAAGGGAAACCCCGATTCGTCAATCTACAGGATGTAGGGTATCGAACAATTAACTCTGATCTGGATACGATTGCGGAAAGCTAAGGTCCCTTCGTGCTCAGGCGTTTAGAAGATCGCATCCGTGAACTGTGTGCCAAGGCTCTCATTGCGAGAGGCCCAGAAGTAGCTCCAATTTTTGAAGACCTTAAATCCGCACTGCACGAGCACAGTGGGCGGCTGAGGCAAGTGGCGGTCTTGAAGCTTGTCAGCGGAGGGAACGGTTCCCCTCCAGAAAGGCGCTCTACTTAGTCCGACTCTAAACGTGGAGTTCAGCACGCTGGGGATCAGGAAGTCGTTGGCAGAAGGATTGCATTCGGGAGTGCGGAAGGTGCCCGATGCTGGCATTCAACAGGCTTCGAATTGATCGCGGCGATGGTTCGCCCGTAGCGGACTATCGAATTGAAGACGGCTGTGTTGAAGGTCGTACTCTGGAAACAGCGACCGAATGCGGTACCGCAACTGACCAGCGGTGGCAACGCCTGACACCGGAGGAGCTTAGCTGTCACGTAATGGCAGGCACCGTAGTTGCGCAGTGGCTCCGTAGAAGGATGGGAGTTCACAGCTTGATCCGAGCATGCACCTCATCCCCAAACAATGGCGAGCAAGGGCACTCAGACCAAATCGCGGCGTGAAAACCTCCCTCGGACATTTTCTGAAATACAATCTGCTTCTGAAATACGAATCTGCGCGAGAGAAGCCGCAGCACGTTTGAGCCATCAATACGGACAAAGGCTTTACTGTACAGAGATAGTTCACCCGTGATTGGTCGCCGTGTCGGATTTGTCCGGACGCTGTTCGAATGAAGGGTTCGTAGGATGTGCGCTCTCCTCCTCTCGCTTCCCGTTGATCCGGCCAAGTATCTCGCGAGCTTTTCGTGCAAGTTCTTCCGGGAGGAAAGGTTTTTCCAAGAAATCCCCACCGTTCAAGACCTGTTGAAGATTGTCTTCCACGACTCCCTCGGCGTAGCCGGAGATAAGCAGGACTTTCATGCTTGGCTTCAACGCCACTATTTTTTCCTTTAGTTGCAAACCCGTCATTCGTGGCATGGCGTAGTCCGTCACGACCAAGTCAATATGCGCAAGATTCTCCTGACAGATGGATAAGGCTTCCTCACCGTCTTTAGCTTCCAAGACCCGATAGCCCTGCTTCTCCAGCACCTTACTCATCAGCCTTCGCAAACCCGATTCGTCTTCGACCAACAGAATCGTCGCACTTCCCATGTGCATTGGCTCTGGATGCAAGCCTGCCGTTGTCTTTGGGCACGAGCCTGTTGAATCGTAGGCTTCTGCCAACTTGGGAAAATAAACACGAAATGTGGTGCCTCTCCCTCGCACGCTGGATACCGTGATGTGCCCGCCACTCTGCTTGACAATTCCGTAGGTGGTCGATAGCCCAAGCCCGGTTCCTTTACCAGCTTGCTTCGTTGTAAAGAACGGCTCAAAGATGCGAGGCAGATGGTCGGGATCGATCCCCTCGCCATTGTCACTGACGGAGATCATGACGTAATCACCCGATATGACATCGAAGTGACGGCTGGCGAACTCCTCATCGAGCACCACGCCAGCGGTTTCGATGCTTATTTTTCCGCCTTGGGGCATGGCATCGCGAGCGTTCACTACCAGATTGATGAGGATTTGTTGAATCTGTGCGGGATCGGCTTTCACCTTTCCCAAATCAGGGTTCAATACAGGAATGACATCGATGTTGGCGGGAATCAGGCGTCGGAGCAACTTGTGCGCTTCCCAAACCGAGGCGTTCAAATCCAGCACCGTTGGTTCGATTAACTGCTTGCGGCTAAACGCCAGTAATTGGCGGGTCAACGATGCCGCTTTCTGAGTTGCACCCTTGATTTCTGACAAGCCGA
Organism: uncultured Acidobacteriota bacterium; assembly: GCA_963763795.1. GTDB lineage: Bacteria > Acidobacteriota > Terriglobia > Terriglobales > Acidobacteriaceae > Sulfotelmatobacter. Next base: position 316,766 of record CAVXPP010000003.1, read on the forward strand.
GCCGCAAGGATTCGTTTTCAACTTGCTCTTCCTCCATGAGGTCGCTGTAGCCCATGATGATTCCCAAATAGTTATTGAACTCGTGGGCAATTCCACCTGCCAGATGCCCTACGGCTTCCATCTTCTGGGCCTGACGCAATTCATCCTCTGTTCGTTTACGCACGCTGATATCCCGCAAGATCACCGAGTAAAGTGTTTCCGACGCGGTTTTCACCTGCGAGATCGTGGCTTCAACCGGAAATTCTTCGCCATCGGCTCTGACTCCCATGAGTGTTCCCGGCGAGTACATGGAGCGACTGGAGACGCCAGTTTGTCCAAAGCTCCGAATGTGTTCCCTATGACCCTCACGGAATCTCTGTGGGATGAACCTGTCGATAGTCTGCCCAAGGGCTTCTGCTGCTGGGCAGCGGAAGATTTGCTCTGCGGCACGGTTGAACACGATGATCTTCTGATTGCCATCCACTGTGATGATGGCGTCCATCGCGGAACTGATTATCCCGAGCAAACGCTCTTGGCTATCGCGCAGGGCTTCGTCAGTCCGCTTGTGCTCGGAAATATCTACCACCGTGCCTCCGGTCCCGCTCGGCTTATCGTCTATGACGGACGCTGAAGGGTTCGCGGCACGACGTATTTCTAGCTGAGCCGACACGAGGCGAGCCAGTGTGAACAGAGCATCTTTATGCGGGGCTGGTAGTTCCCGAGGCAAGCGATCCATCACACAGAGCGCGCCTACCGCGTATCCCTCACTGGTCAAAAGAGGAATACCTGCGTAGAAGCGAATTCCCGCATGTGTAACGATTGGTCGATTGAAGAACCGCTCGTCATTCGCAACATCCGAGATCACCACCACGTCGGGCTGGAGGATGGTGTGACCGCAGATCGAGTCTTCGCGAGGGATTTCTGGATAATCCCAACCCACTCTTGCCTTGAACCATAGCCGGGTAGCATCAATGAATCCAATCAGACCGATGGGAGTACCGCAGAGATAAGCCGCAAGTTGTGCAGTGTGGTCAAAGAGTTCTTCGGGCGGCGTATCGAGCACTCGGCAGCTTTGCAGCGCCTCCAGACGCGCCGCTTCTTCCTCGAACAAATGAGGCAGCATCTTCTAACTCCACAAGTCTTACTGGGGAAGGGCTTTTGAACAGGGTTGCCCGGAAATGATTGGTTGTCTAGTACTTATCTAAGCCCTAAACATGCACTTCAGGCGCTACTTCCAGAATGGTGTTGCGTTTCTCATCAGGTTCGCAATCGCAACAAGGGTAGCGTCCTCTGGAGTTGGTCAATGTTCATTGGACTACCTTCGAGTCATTCTTCCGCTCGTACATTCTACGATCTGCCCCGTCCAGCATCTCGTCCAAGGTGTCGCCATCGTGCCATTCCGCAATACCGATGCTGACGCTCACCCGGAAGTCCTCAAGACTACCCGCTGCATTCCAGTCATCAAGCTTGCCATAAATTCTGTCTACCACGATCTGGGCTCCGGCGGCGGTGGTATCGGCCAAGAGCATCAGGAACTCATCCCCGCCATAGCGCACCACTGCGTCTGAGCCTCGAATCGAGGATTTCAGAACGCCAGCTATTTCCGCGAGCACTAAGTCGCCTGTCAGGTGTCCGAAGCGCGTGTTGATCTTTTTGAAATTGTCCGCATCGATCATCAAAAAGCTGAGGGCGGTTTTCCGCCGTCGTGCGCGACTGATGAATTGCCCAGCAACCTGATCTAACGAACGACGGTTGTATATCTCAGTCAGCGGGTCAATAAACGACTGTTGCTCGATCACTTGGTTTTGCAGACTGCTGGAGATCAGTTGCTCTCGCAAACGACGAACCTCGAAACGCTTTGTTACGAGATGGGTATTCAGCAGCGCAATCAGAACGAAAAGCCCAATGACGAGCGGGCGTGAGACGGTGAGTTCGAAATGAACCGTATCTTGTTTAAAGGCGGCGCGAAACAGGATCGCAAACAAGCCTGTGCTGACCAGAATGCCTGTGAGAGACACAATTACCCAAAGCTCCCAATCCCGCTTTTCCAGACGTGAGAGTTGCTGGGTGACTCGTGCCAGAGCACTTTCACTTTGCTTTAACATCGGTTACACATACACACCAGCAAAGAGTTTAGCCGACTCTGATCGAGCCACGGCGAGTACAGAAGAGCCACACCCGAAGTAACTCCGGCGGAAGCCGATTGGTCTACAGGGAGATCATCTCCTCCGGAATAATGCCGACTTGACTTCGCTGATTCGAGTTCATCACGGCTGAGCGGGTGGCTTTGGAAGGGCACTCAACATTTCTTGATCGTGCGAAACGGGCCGACCAACGCTCGATTTAGAAGGTTACTGTTCTGACAGACATGCTAAAATCGTGGTCGCCTAACGCATGCTTCCGGCTCCCCTTGTGGACTAACGCTGATTGTGAAGGGCCTTCAATGGATGATCCCGGTTCCCAGTCTACAAAAATCCTCTATCCCGAGTGGCAGCCAGCGTACTTCGCTGCCTTGGTGGAGCTTGACCCAAAGATGCTCTTCGAGAGGGTTATGGCAGCAGAAGCCGCGATTTTCAATCGCCTTCAGTCTATATCGCACAACTCAGACGCACGTGCTGAGCGGCAGGCTATACAAGATGCTCTAGCCAGCCTGCGCGTTCTCAAGAGGGACAGTCTCGGATTTCCGGACTGGGGAAAGAAGTAAAGAATCACGCGGCAGCGGGGTAGAGCAAAGCCCGCACACTGTCGATCAGAACAGAAACATGCTCGGACTTCGACACCAAGGCGGATACTCCTGCTGAACGAGCTTCGTTCTCGGAGAACACATCGCTGTACTCGCTGAAGATGATCACTGGCACCGTAGGCATCAACGTTTTCAAAGCACGGGTGGCGTCTATGCCGTTCATCACGGGCATTGATAAGTCCATCAAAATCAAGTCAGGGTGCAACGCCTGAGCTTTCTCAATGGCGTCTCGGCCGTTTTCTGCCTCCCCGCATACGTCAAAGCCCGCCTCCAACGCTAATACCCGGCAGAGCACCTGACGGATAAACGCATTGTCATCAACTACTAACACAGACTTCGGCACAGGAGTGGACCTCAAGGTCAACACGGAGAACGTGGCATCGATCAGATGCGAAAAGCCACCATAGTGTTTCCCCCTACCCAACGAAAGACAGCAATGGGTGTCGGCCATTCTCTGCAAAGTCCCCACAACTGCTAAATCGAGCAAAGGAATGGCACGATGCGTACCAGAGGTGAACATCACTGACGGCACGCGAAAGGACTGGCGCGAACTTTGTCTTGCGGTGACAAATGAGATGGACTCTGCGCATCAGCCCGTCTTCATTGTTTCGGCCTCGAAGGTTACATCCAAGCGAGCGCCATTCGTCAATGCTACTGGCCCACCATCAACATCAATGAAACTGTTTTCAATCCGAATTTCTCGAAACAGGTGGTCCGCTTGACTTATTGAAATCTCAACTTTGGCTGGCTGGTCATCAAAGGCCGGCTTCACAATTTTCGTCACTACTGCGGGAACTGTCTTCCAAGGTGTATTCCTTTGCCATACAAGCTTGGGGTGATGCTCAAATCGTCGCTGCTCTTTCCGTGCGATGAGTGCGCTCATTTCGTGCAGCAATACGGCGAATTTGTTGTAGTCCGTTTCTTCCTGAATACCAACGCACAGGCTATTCATGCGCTCACGTTCTTCTGAAGTCATGTGTTTTGTTGGAGCAATCGAGTAGCTAACTGTTGGACGGATAGTACCCGAATGCTTCAGAACCCGTCAATCATGCGGCGGCTGGCGGAAGGTGATGCGCCGATTCCGCTGGGCTGCGATCCTGACGGGGCTCGTGGTGCTGGAGTGCATTGTGCTGGCTGTCAATGGTGCCCGCTCTCCGATTTGGCCGCCCGGTTCACCGACAGCCACGCTGACAATTTCGACATCTACCTGCCAAACTGGTTAGCCCAATACAACAAAGTCATTTTTGGAGTGCTCTTCATCGCTGGCGAATTGGTCGTGCTCGGATACTGGCTCAGCGAGAGGTCTGCGAAACATCAAGACAGTTCCACCACAACTGCCGCATCAAACTTCGAATAGTCGCAGCAACCAACCATCGCAGTTCCGGTGCTTTAACGGACTTGTATCGAAGGCAATGAACTCGCACGGAAATTGCCGTCACATGTGTGGGATAATGGAAGTCATGAGAGTCATCGGCCTTCCCCGCCCTAATGAGCAGCGCAAGATCGAGAAGCTGCTCGTGAAACTCGCAAGAATTAAACCAATCTCCACGAAACCTGCCCCGATTGCGAACCGAAGCATTGCGGCTCGAACCGCCTGACCCTTCACAAATGCATTCTTACCTTTGGCCCAACATTTTGTTGGGCCGATTTATTTGCTCTGAAATCTCAGTAAAACCTTGTCACCCTTCTCCGCATCGTAGGTTCGTCTGGAAACTGTGCCCTTGCAACGCGAGTGATGCGCCGTGACCCTCTCCGCCCGGAAATCCGTGTTGATCGTGGACGACAGCACACATGTCCGTCAGGCACTCTGCGAATTGTTCAAACGAGAGGCGGACTTTGAAGTGTGCGGAGAAGCAGAGAACGGAAAGACGCAATTAAGAAGGCTCAAGAGTTGCGCCCCGACTTGATCGTGCTAGACCTTTCGATGCCTGTGATGAACGGCTTTGAAGCAGCACGTATTCCGAAACGGCAGATGCCACGGTATTGCTGATTATGTACAGCGCATTTGGTGACAAGGTCGCAGAAAGACAAGCCCGGTTAATTGGAATCTCAGAAGTGGTTTCAAAATCCGAGCATGCCTCCGTGCTGATTCACAAAGCGCGAGGCCTTCTCTACTCCGCTGCCGCTTGAGCAATCGGGCAGAGCAGCGCAGTTTCTCTAGCTCACGGGGCTCGTCCCGTGGAGATCACGAACGCGGAGAACAGGCAGACCACCTGTATGCGCAAGCACGTTTTCACGCCGACTCCGCTAGGTATTCGACCTTACGACGAAGGCTGGCTGGACCTCGACCGTACAGCCGTGGTCGAGGTCTCATCGGAAGATAAGGATCATCCGGTGGAGCCTGCATTGCTCTCAGGAAAAATAGAGGGCTGGCGTGCGGATTGTCCGGGAACTCAAACGATCCGGCTAATCTTCGATCAGCCGCAAAGACTCAGCCGCATCGCGCTCGTCTTCGAGGAGACCGAGAGAGAGCGTACCCAAGAGTTTGTCTTGCGATGGTCGGCGGATGGCGGACACTCATTTCGAGAAATTGTGCGCCAGCAGTGGAATTTCAGTCCTCCTAACTCAATGCGGGAGGCCGAGGATTATTGGGTCGAACTCTCCAATGTCAGTATTCTTGAATTCGTCATTGTGCCCGACATCAGTCAGGGATCGGCTCGCGCCTCGCTCAAGAGTCTGCGCCTGTCTTGATTGGCTGCGAACCCGCTACCTACTCACGGGTCTTCGCTACTGCTGAAACGGGGAATCGGGCCTAGAAATGGTGACTGCATAAAATGATTGCCGCCCCCAGATGCGGGCTTCATGCAGTGCCCGCAAGGGGGCAGATGTGATTGACAACACAACGCCCTTTTTTGTCCTCGGAGTGATCGCGATCACTGACAAAACTTTTCGCCGGGTCTAAGGTTTGCGAGATGTACAAGTCGGCTCGCGGATAGCCCGTGGCTGACACGGTATCCCCGCCGAAGTCAAGTCCGTCTCAACTCAACCAAATTCGAAAGCGAGGAGGAATTCGCCTATGTTTGCGCGTGTTGTTGAATTTGCTCCCAAGTATGAGAAGAAGGATGAGTTGATCAAGACAATCAAGAACGAGGTTCTGCCCATTCTGAAGAAGCAGTTTGGGTTCCTCGATATCCTTCCTCTGTTTCCAGAAATGAACGATGAGAAAGCCGTATACATCACACTATGGGCGGAGAAGAAGGACGCAGAGCGGTATCACAAAGAAGTGTTCCCCAGAGTCGAGGAGATCGTCAGGCCGTTCCGGACTGACCCTATCACGTGGAAGCTCTACAACGTTGAGACCACCCTCTGCGAGCACTTCGTCAATGCACTTGCGACGTAGATGGTTGATTGCGGTTTATGGGCCGGGGCAGCGGTCGTGCTCCGGCTCTCCTGTGGAATCGAACCTTCGGACTTTACGAAGGCTACTCTTCGAGACAGCCAAGTTGAGGGTGGACTCGGAACCGATCAGCGTGTCCACATCAACCTGCCAACACAAACTTCACCGGACGGTGCTGCGGGGTTCGCTGAAGCACACGAGGTTTCTGCCATGGAAGCCACATTCTTCAAGTTCGCCTTCTTTGCCCTTATCACACTAGTCATTCTTGGCCTACTGACCATGGCGACCGTCGCTATCGTGTTTTGGCTAAGAATCGTATGGCATTGGCTCAGAGCACAGGTGAGAACCGCCAACCTGGGACACGTATGAACTCTTCGTGTGATCTGGGCGGGGAACAGAGCTACATTTAACTCCAGAATAGGCAACGTTCACCAAGGGTTCGCAAACATCCCGCGTTTCCGCGCCTTCAACCCCACGATCACGGCTTGACGGTGAAGGTGACGCCATTCGAGTTCTTGGCGCTGCAAGCGGTTGTCGATGTTACTCCGATGGCACCAGAAAAGATCGTGCCGCCCTGCGGGGGATTAAACACAAAGACCAACACGGTGCCGGACTGTGCGATGTCAGCAGTGGTGACCGCAGCGATCAACTGATGGCTGTTGACGAAGGTCGTCACCAGAGGGGAGCCATTCCACTTCACCAGCCAATCGTGGCGGAAGTCGTCGCCGTTAACCGTCAGCAGGAATTGGTTGCCTCCAGCGGTTGCACTGGCGGGCGAAAGCGAAGTGACGGACGGTACGAGCGGACAGGTTCCGCACGATGAGAATGCGACCACCAACGTGATCGACAACGCTGCCAATACGGGCGATCTTGCCACCGTTGCCATCGGCTTGCACCTCCGGTAGTCTGGCGGACGAGGAGCGAAGTGCAGGGCGGGAATTCGAGAGGATCGGCGGGGCTAGCGGAGCCTCACAACTCGTCCGCCAGATGCCTGAATTATACCCCGACACGAAACGGCATTTACGGGTTCAAATTGCGCCCCCGCGTGGAAGGAATAGCAAGGGGGATTGACTCACTACCGAGGTCTTCTATTTCTGCGAGATGACGAAGTTCGCAAGGGCAGTTTCACTAGCATGGACGGTGACGGTCTGTTCCCATGTTCTCGGTTCGCTGAAAATCGCTCGCTGAATTGTTTTCTGGCTAAATACATCCAGTGCATTCTCTCGACCCAGCACCTGCCATCCTTCGTGCCACGCCACAACTTCATAATCGCCGGGCGGCACGTCGGTAAGCTCGAACCTGCCGTTCTGGTCGCTGACTGCATAGTAAGGATGAGGTACTACCATCATTTCCGCGTTCATCCAAACGTGTCCGCCGTTGCAGCGCAAGTTGACAAGACCCGGAGTGTTCATGTTTCGTGTAACCACCCGGTCTGGGAACGGGAAGGGTAGGTTAAAGGAGGCTGCGCCGTCCATGTGAATTGTATGCAACACCGCGTCTGAACTCTTCATTGCTAGCTCGGCAGTCTGCGGCACCAAAAGAATGTGTGGCTCGTATCGGCAATGTTTTTGATCCAGCGAGCGGCGAGGTTGGGGGAGGTTCATCGCCTTGCCGCGAGAGATGTTCTTCAAGTAGACGATAGTATTCGCTACGCCGCCGTCCGGCCCAATGACCATTCGTTCCAAGTTAACTTTTTTGTGTGATTCAGGATCGCAGATTTCCGGGTCTTTATTCACGGGAACGTCGAGACCTCTTGGCTCTGGGCCAGACCATTTCACAGTGCCCGTGATCGTTCCTCCATCGGTTACAGGTATGACGGTGTAGCCGCTCTGCGCCGGGGCTTTGCTAGCCGCGGCCATGAGGAACATTGCCAACATTACGCATGTTGTTTGGGACATCTTCATTGCCGGAGCCTCTGCGCCTAGAGTGCAACGGTGCGGGAGGGAGGAAAAGGTGACGTAAGTAATGAACCTGCTCCGGGAACCCGGAATCGCTCTCTGCCCGCTGCCTCGCGCAATGCGCTGAGATTCCTCCGGCAAGTATCGACGTGGGGTGACTGGCACACCGCGAAACTGAGCGGAGTTCATTGCTCAGACGCCGGGCTTCGCAAACTGATTGTAGAGCCACGCGAAGACCGCACCAGCGATGAAACCGTCCACGGCTCCATATAGAGTTCCGACAATGACCTCCGCGATACTGCGAGTCGCGTGGTAGCCGAAGTAGACCGACGCGATTGTCTGGAGGAATTGCTGACCATAGCCGCTCCAGATCAAATTCGCCAGACCCATGCCCAGCATCGCCAATCCCCATAGGACTCCCGACGCCAAAGCCAGACCCTTTATGCTCAATTTCATGGCTTGTTCCTTTCCTTCATTCTAGGGCGGGCAGCAACGGAGCCTTCGCTGAATCGGGCGATCCTCCCCGATCATCGAAAAAGAAGCAGATCGGGTCTGGACGATGAATAACCTGAAGAAGTTTGAAGAAGAAGTCTCAGCATGGGCAAACGTTTCGGTTCACCCGCACCGCTTCGGAGGTCGGGAATTCCTGTTCGGGAGCGCGGAAGTCGGACACGTTCACACCAACGGGATAGTTGACATACCTTTTACGCGACCGATCCACGATGCGCTCTTGGCGGAAGGTCTGGTTGAGCAGCACCACTGGGTTCCCAATTCCGGCTGGATCACCTTCCACATTCGCCGTGAAAAAGACCTTAAACATGCCGTCTGGCTCATGCGGCTGTCGTATCTCCGCTACGCGCTGAAGACCTCAACTGACGCAAAGAAACTGTTTGAGCAGGAAAGTGAAGAACTGCGCTTAAGTCCTCGCTTCAGATTGCTGCTCGAACCGTTCGTTCCAAAGACTCCTAAACAAGTTTCGGCTGAGCCAGTCACGGCGTAAGTATGTGCGGAGGGCTCGCCGAACCCAACTTCGAATTGCCTTAAGGAGAGATGCGAAATGGAAAACATGAAAGCAGTGCGAGTCCACAACTACGGCGGGCCAGAAGTGCTCCGGTTCGAAGATGCACCGCGCCCGACGCCCGGTTCCGGTGAATTACTCATAAGAGTTCATGCTGCTTCGGTGAACCCCATTGACTGGAAAATCCGAGCAGGCTACATGAAGGACTACATTCCCCTTCCTCTACCGTTTATTCCGGGCTGGGATGTTTCCGGCGTTGTCGAGGCAGTGGGCTCCGGTGTCGCGAAATTTAAGAAGGGCGATGAAGTCTACGCCCGCCCGGATGTCACCGCTCATGGCTACGGTTCTTACGCGGAATACGTGGTGGCGAAGGAAACAGAAACGGCGCTCAAACCAAAGTCCATTGACCACGTGCATGCAGCCACGATTCCAGTCGGCGCGGTGACGGCTTGGCGGGCGTTATTCGATGCCGCTGGATTAAAGGAAGGCCAGAAGGTGTTGATTCACGGCGCAGCAGGAGGCGTCGGAAGCTTTGCGGTACAACTCGCGAAATGGAAGGGAGCGCATGTGATTGGGACAGCGTCCACCCGGAATCAGGCGTTTCTGCGGCAATTGGGAGTAGACGAACCGATTGATTACGAGCAGACACGATTCGAGGATGTGGTGCATGACGTGGACGTTGTGTTTGATCCCATCGGCGGTGACACGCAGAAGCGTTCGTGGAAGACTCTAAAGAAAGGCGGGATTCTGGTTTCAATCGTCGCACCGCCTTCGGAAGACGAGGCTAAAAAGCATGGTGTGCGCTCGGCCTTCTTATCTGCTCAGGGCGGCTCATCGCTGCTGGCTGAACTTGCAACGCTAGTCGATTCCGGGAAAATCAAGCCGATGGTTGAGACTGTGTTGCCGCTGTCCGAAGCCCGACACGCTCACGAACTCAATGAAACAGGACACGCAAGGGGCAAGATCGTCTTAAAAGTCGCCTAGCCCATTAGGAAACGGGCCAGCCATCAAATCGGGGCAGACTGGGGGCAGCAGCCCCCAGTTTTGCCTCCTCAGTGTGTCAATCATGCGCCAAATTGCGGAGTTCATCGCAGTTCTATCTTGCTCCCTGTTCACCGGAGCCGCCGTCTACATTACATTCATTGAGCATCCGGCAAGAATGCAATGCGGGGTCGAAATAGCTGTGACCGAGTTCGCGCCCAGCTACCGTCGAGCAACAATCATGCAGGCGACTTGCGCGGCTTTAGGTCTGGTGTCGTCCATCGCCGCATGGCTCGCCGGGGCGACATTTTGGTGGCTGGTTGCTGGAGTTCTGTTGGGGTCAGTCATTCCGTTCACGCTCATCGTGATCTTGCCCACCAACAACCGATTGCTGAGTCCGACACTGGATAAACGGTCAGCGGAAACAGGGCGTCTCCTCGCACGCTGGGGCCCGTTGCACGCCGTGAGAAGTGTGCTCAGCGGATCGGCGCTTCTGCTGTTCCTGTATTTGATGATCTTCGCAAAGCCGCTCTGACAGCGGGGGAGATTCTTCGACCGGGTACAAGTCATCGGTGAAGGTCATTCGCTTCGGCACGATGAGCGATCCCTAGTAACTCCTTGCGTTGCATGATGAAATGCGCTATTCCGCCAGTACTCAAAGCGAACCACTGAGGCAAACCGTAAGGGCGATAGCCGGAGGCAACGCGACCGCGCACGATGAGTCGCGTTTGATCCCGCTGGCGCTGTTCCAGCACGAACGCCCAAGTCGTCTGGTAACGACCATCTGCCAATCGCCAAGAAAGAACGAGGCTACGATCCGGCTCACATTCGGCAACGACGAACACGTCCTTGGCTCCGGGGAGCGCGGGAAACACGCTTCCTACCGAGATGTCTTGATATTCGGGCAAGATGCGGTCGGCACTAGGATGCCTGCCATTGTCGATGAAGCCGTAGGCATACCATCCAGCGCGACCGGAGCCCATCTGAACCAGCCACGGCCAGACTTCGCGAGGAGGACGATGAATCGTGATGGCATGATTGACCGCCCCGATGGGCTGGGGAATCAGGTCATCTCCGGGAAGCGTCTTAGCCCGCTCCGCAGCAGTTGCGCGAACTTGCATGCCAGAGTAAATGGTCAGTGATGCGACAAGTGCGAGTATTCCGAAACTGCTGAACAGGAAGTTCCTTTTCAGAGACATCAAAGAGCACGGTAGGCCAGCGCAGGTTCGTCGTGCAGTGATTGCGGTCACGGACGAGGCACGGGGAGGACAGTCGATTCTCGACGTGAATCGGAGTGGTTGCCGAGAAGATCGTTTCAACGCACGGGGCGTTTTTCTCCGTGAGTCAATGCAAATACCAATCCGAATGCGCCGACCATCGGCTGCATGAGAGGCACTGGGTCGTTAACGCGTGAAACTGCTATCTTCTCCCCATGGCCCCTATAGTTCCGTGCCTGCTGGCATTCCTCGTCTGGTGCCAACCCGTAATGCTTGGCGAAACCCCGCCGTCGCCAGTTGTGACCATTCTGTCGGCACCCGAAAGCCCGATTATCGAGTTGCGGGACGCAAACCAATTCCTGAACTTCGATCTGATTGTTCACAACGTAAGCAAGTTGACGTTGCGCGTTTCCGAAATCCAACTAGCTGTCTACGACCCCACACATTCATTGGTGATGATGAAATCGCTCAACACGGATGCATTCGCGCCCAGCATTGAGGTCATAGGTAAACAGACGGTGGCACCCGGTGAACACCTCGACGTGTTCAATCCGTTCTTCCGCTTCGACTCGAATGTGCCGTTGTCCGAGCTTCGGTACACGTTCTGCCTGCTGCGCGAGCAGGGCGCGCAGGAGCGCGAACGAAACTCGCATCGCCTGCCCGACGACTGCGACTTCCGGCAGCAGATAACCGTCGTTCCGCGTACGTACGAAGACAAGACTTCGTTGATCTTGCCATTGCAAGGGAGAATCTTTGTTTGGGAGGGACACGATTTCTTTTCCCATCACCTACGGGTTCCGCTCGGCGACTCGAATGTCCAAAAAATGGGTATCACGGCAAACTCCAATGACTTCGCCAGTGACTTTATCTACGTTGATGAGGTAGGACGAGCCTTTCACGACGATCCCCGAAAGCTGGAGAACTGGTACGGCTACGGCAAGCCCGTCTACGCGCCCGGAGCGGGAGTCGTTCTGGCTTCAGCCAATGACATCCCTGAGAACTGGTTTGAAAATGCGCAGGCGACGGCAATTGGGCATCCCAAGTTGCCCGTAGATAAAGACCCGAAAGACGTCGGCAATTTCGTCCTGATCGACCACGAGAACGGCGAGTACAGCTTGCTCGTACACATGAAGCCGGGGAGCGTGCCGGTGCGTTCCGGTGATCGCGTAAAGCAGGGACAAAAGGTGGGTGACATCGGCTTTGCAGGAGACTCGATCTTTCCACACCTGCATTATTCGTTGATGAGCGGCCCTTCGCTGTTCAAGGAGTGGGGGTTGCCCATCTATTTTCTGCATTTCCACCGAATAATGGGAGCGACTTCGATCCCAGTACAGAAAGGCTCGGTCAATTCGGGGGACTTCCTAAACGGTGATGCGACTTATGTGCCGTGATGCACGTGACGGGGAAAACTCAAAAATGTGTTCGAATCGAAATCCAATCTCAATCGTGCGCATACCAATCCGAATGCGGCGACCATCCGCTGCAAGAGAGGCACTGGGTTTCCGCCCACCTATGGAGGCAGGCGGGACAAATCCCGCCCGTATCGAACGTATTCCACGAGTGCCCGCAGTCGCACGCCCAACGGTCTTCCTTGCGGGGCGACCAGCCGCAGAGCGGACATCGGATACGTGGTTCCGATGGTTCCCGGTCGCGTTCAACCTCACGGTCTGGCGCGATGGTCGGAGTCGTTGGACTCATGCTTTTGGCTCACTGAATTCTCTGTTCTTCGGCAAAGCTGCTCCGATTCCTCCCGATCACACGTACTTCCTTGCCGCGTAAGCCAGCGTACTTAATCGCCATGCCGAGCAGCATGTACTCGTCTTCTTCGGCTCCCCGCTTTGTGGCTGCTCGTAAGCTGCAAGAACGGCATCAGCTCCTACGAAGTCGGCAGCGCACTCGGCATCACTCAGAAATCTGCGTGGTTCATGATGCACCGCATCCGTCTCGCTATGCAGTCCGGATCTTTCGTGAAGCTGGGCAGCGATGGCGGCGAAGTCGAAGTCGATGAAACCTTCATCGGCGGCAAAGCGCGGAACATGCATCTCAGCGAGCGCAAGCGCCGCATCACTGGCACTGGCGGTAAAGACAAAACTATGGTCATGGGCATCCTTGAGCGCGGCGGCGAGGTTCGCACGGTCGTGGTAGCGAATCGCCGCAAGACCGTATTGCAAAGCGAAGTAAAACAGCATGTGCAAGCTGGCGCGGCTCTCTACTCCGATGCGTTGAAATCTTATGAAGGATTGGAAACCGATTACGCGCATCATGTGATCGACCATGCCGTCCAGTACGTCGATGGCCGCGTGCACACCAACGGCCTTGAGAATTTCTGGTCACTGCTGAAGCGCGGCATCTCTGGAACCTATGTGAGTGTGGAACCGTTTCATTTATTCCGCTATCTGGATGAGCAGACTTTCCGATACAACAATCGCAAAGATGCAGACGGCAACAAGGTAGAAAATGCGGATCGTTTCAAGCTGGCACTCTCTCGGATTGTAGGCAAGCGATTGACCTATGCAGAGGTGACTGGCAAGGTGGGAGTTTCGGCTTTCTAATCCCTTGCGGAAGAAGCGCGGGAAGAAGCCTGCTTCCGCTTCTTCGCCCGCTTCTCGGCGTCGAGTTTAGCTTTAATTTCAGAGTGCGGCACTGCAACAAGTCGCCGCACGAAATCTTTGAACTGGCCAAAGTCACCTGTCGGATTCTTCGCGGGACTCTTCGGGTGATTTGCCATTTGTATACCAGCCCGTGCGTTCTTGATTTTAGCACGGGAGGATATACGTGTATGCCGGAGCCGCGATGGTTTTCTCTTGGCCGCATTTTCACGAGAGAACACCTTACGAATCGAGTCGTGATGACGATACGCATATACCTCGATGAGAGCGAAGGCGATACTGCGTATGTAGCTTCGGGCTGGGCCTGTCGAGCCCAGCGATGGGATGGTATTTCCGAGGCATGGCAAATGGTACTGGACACAAGCCCAAAGATTTCATATTTCAAAATGAATGAGGCGATGGGCTTCAAAGGGCCATTCCTAGGGTGGGACGACACGGCGCGAGATGAGAAAGTAATAGCGCTAGCACGGACAATCCCGCACGAAGATGGCTTTTTTGGACACGGTTGCTATGTGGCTCGCTCGGACTTCGAAGCGATCAAAGATCAACTGCGCGAGCGTTACCAACGGCCGTACTTCTTCTGTGTAGCTGCGGCGATAATCCTTGCCGTCGCTGGCGAATATCAAATCGTGGGAGCGGATGCGGAGAAGATTGACTTCGTTCTTGATCGCAGCAAAGACTCCAGTCGAATGCGAAACCTTTTTTATTCTGATATCAAGCCTCGATTTCCCCGGCTCGGCGAATGCACAGACCTAGATGATAAAGAAACCCTTCCACTCCAAGCCGCCGATCTTAACGCCGCCGTGGTCCGCCAGTTGTATGAGGACGCACCCCGAACTCTACCCGGAGCCTCCGTGTTGAGTGGAATTTTCGAATCTTGCTGGGAACTCAAACCCACAGCGCTACAGGACATAATCCGCACTTCATTGTTCAAGAAAAAACGAAAATCCCAACCGTGAGCGTATAATTCGCGGCGTCATGTGGCCATGGGAGCAATTCAACTGGGGCGTGTTTTGGGCCGTAGCAACCGTTGTGCTCATTTGGGAACTGTTCCGCTGGATCGGGCGATTCTGCGACAGAGTCCTGAACTTTCTGGATACCAAGCTCGACAAGAAATAAGTAGCGGCGCTATGTCCATGAGACCGCTCCAAATTGATGCCGCCGTAGTCGCCGTCCTTGCACTCGTGGCATATCTTACTGGCCATTCATCCGCCGCTATCTTCCTTGGCTGGTTCGTGTTCCCGTTGATTGTCCTTGCTGATTTCGTGGGCGAGAAGCGCAAAAACCCTCCCAAACAGTAAATCCTTTTCTTTTGCCTGCGAAACCTGAAGCATATAATTTCCCAATGACCGACGAGGAGCGGTACATCGCACAGGGACGCGCACGAGACGCGGCAAAGAAATTGCAATCGGAAATTGCTACTCTGCGCGTAATTTTTGAGAACTACATCGAGATGCTCAAAGGCATAGAATTCGCCCTCAAGAGTTTTCTTGCGGAACCTACAGGGAAAGCGCCAACGGGACGGCCTTGGGTTGACCTCCTAAATGCCGATCAACGCAAAATGGCCGAGACTTCACTCTTCTACTACACAGGCGAATTTATAGAGAAATCTCTCAAACTGCAGGAACTCGAAAAGCAAATTGCAGAGTTCTAAAAATGACTACCCTGTCACGCACGGCACTTCCCATTCTATAGTCAGTCAGATATATTAGTACCCAAAATAGCAGTATCCTAGATGAAAGTTCATCCAAGGGTATTTCCCATCAGATACTCTTACCGCTGATTGCGCTGCTGCGATGCATTCGGAGTTTCGTTCAAGATCTGCAAATATTTTTGCTTCGGTGTCTAAGGCGAATGGGTCTTCTGGGTCGGCGGCAATCGACTCTTTAATGTATTCCAAGGCTGACTGGTAAACCCCTCTTCCCTCAAGTACCCCTGCCATTATTCTGTAGACAAATGGCATTGTGGACTTGAAGTATTTCTCGTTTTCTTTCGTGGTCTGAACTGAGGCTTCCACGCACTTTCTTCCGTCGGCTAGTATCCTCCCGTCAGAGAGAGTCTTACCACCAATCCCCAAAGTCGTAAAGTTATCAAAGTTTGAGCTGTTAGAGCCGAAAAGCGAGACCGCAAAGTTGTATCCACGACAGGGCCTGCACAGCCTTCAGAACCACTTGGAGACTCCACCATGATGTGAGCACGTGCCGCGTCTACTCTGGCTAAAGCTGTAACTTCCATCTCGACACTGTGCTGTTGCTCCCTTTGGAGCGGCTGAACAGTTTTCAGGCCTAGGAACGGTTTGTCCCCTGCTATTTACGTACGTTCCGTTATTTGTGCAATTGGGCTTACCCTGCTTCGGTTTGGTATCCGAAGAGGTAGCGGCACTCGCCTGGGATGTCGGCTGGGACTGGGAAATTGTTTGCGGTTGAAACGACACCAACAGCGAAAAGGCAAGGACGTAGGGGCGCCAACGTAGCATTTCTGCTCCTGAAGCGACCTAGCTAGACTGTCCTTATCAGGGAGTTTCGGACAGCTGATGATACATTAACGCACGATTCAAGGAATGGCCCAAGCGTGCTATGCAAGGCACGGTCCCGGCTCAACCCGTAACATTCACGAGTGCACCCAATTTCTGCCAATGCCTCGGATGTGGTCTGCGTCGGCCCTTTCGGATGTCGGACGCGTACATGAGCGAAACCCCCTAGCTGGAATCCGTCGTCGAGAGTATCTCGATTACGGATGCAATTCTCGTTGGTGGGCGATCCTGGCACGCACCGGTACCGGGCGCAGAAAAAGATTTCCTTTCAGGAGGGGGCGATTCAAGAAAACCGGCCCTTGCTGGCCAGTGGTTTAGCGGGGGGAGGGAATGCACCCTTTCTTGAGGGTGGCGGTACCCGAGCTGAAGCCTGAATGCAAGACTATCTTGGCACTCTTTTCCAATTCAACAGAACCCCTGCCAGTAGTAAGCTGACCAGTCATGCTGACCGGTGAAATTCGTAGTCAAATCGATCAAGTCTGGAATGCTTTCTGGTCGGGCGGCATCTCCAACCCGCTCGAAGTCATTGAACAAATCACCTACCTTCTCTTTCTCAAGCGGCTGGACGAGCAGGAGATTGCCGAGGAGCTGAAGGCCAATCGGGAAAAGAAGCCGATGCAGAAGCGCTTCTTTCCAGAAGGTAAAGACAACAAGAAACGTTCTTTTCAGGACTACCGCTGGAACCGCTTTAAGAACACCGACCCGCGCGACATGTACGTGGTAGTCAGTGAGCACGTCTTTCCATGGCTGCGGACTCTGGGCGGCAACGGGACAACCTACTCGAAGCACATGGAGGGCGCGCGCTTCACCATTCCCACGCCTGCGCTGCTTGCAAAGGTCGTGGACATGATCGACAAGGTTCCGATGGAAGATCGGGACACCAAGGGCGATCTCTACGAGTACAGTCGCCCCGGAGGAAGCGTGGTGTTCGATTTTCGCTTGGGTCGCGGACGCGATGGGCCGAAGCGGTTCCTGGGGCAGTTCGAAGGCATTCTCCAGACAGACGGCTATGCAGCGTATGACCAAATCGGCGGGCCGAGAATGATACATGCTGCGTGCTGGGCTCATTATCCCGAGTTCGGTATTATCCAGAGCGAATCGATTGCAGCTGCGTAGAGATGGGTGAATCGCTCGTGAGCATCGTGATAATTCCTCCGCAATTTCCTCAATGAGTCCCTGATTTCCTCAAACACTTTCCCAAGCAATACACGTCCAAGAGCTCGTGAATGAACAGGTGCGAGCGATTGATCGACGCGAGGGTGCGGTAGTTGACCTGTGGCAAAAGGGCGGCCTTTGTCGTGGAACGATCATTAATTATCTCTACTGGGTCCGGCGATTCAGAAATTGCTGCGAGAAACAAAGGCTGATCGAGACAGAACAGCTAACCGTGTCTGGACTGGGGAGGTTCCTCCGTGCTTACGTTGGCCCCAGGCTGAAGAGGCGGACAAGTGCTCCGAACAGCCGCAATCTCGCTAATAATGCCCTCCACGCATGGGCCTGCGCGTTGAATACTCTCGGCACGCCGCTGCCCCCGTGGCGTGAGAAGCAACGAAACCCCGCTACCTCCATTACTCAATGAATATCGTCAGTATCGGAGAGTTCACAATGGCGTCTCGGAAGGAACACTGACACGCGATCTCGAGACGGCTGGAAGCTTCCTAAGGCACCTGCTGCGGAGGGCGAAGTCCGTTAAACAGACGACGCTAATCGATGTCGATGCGTTTGTGCGAACCCTCTCTACCCGCTGGCGAAGCGAACCGTTGCTGATACCTGCAGTTCCCTCCGGGCATTTCTCAGATTTCTGCGGATTACAGGAAAGATATCGGTTGACCTTGCAGATGGGGTGATTGCACCGCGATATCGCATAGATGAACGGCCTCCCCGGGTCTTACCTTGGAAGGATGTGCAAAAGATTTTGCGCGTGATCTCTCGATCACAACCTCCAGGCAAACGCGACTTTGCGATTCTGTTGCTGCTGGCCACCTACGGTTTAGGTGCAGCTGAAGTTCTTGGACTGCGATTGCAGGACGTGGATTGGCAAGCTGGCATACTGAAAGCGTGCCGGCCAAAAACCAATGTGCCCATCGAGCTTCCCCTGCTGCCCGCAGTCGCGAAGGCATTGATTGCCTACCTAAGGCAGGAACGGCCACCTGCCCCACAAATGCAGCACATCTTTCTGCGAAAAAATATGCCCTACGAGCGGATGACCGGGGCCGCCATTCGCTCATCGTATCCAGCACTATGCGCAGCTGGCTGGTATTCCGGCCAAGATAATCGGCGCGCATGCTTTTCGGCACAGCCACGCGGCTCGACAGGTCGATGCTGGGGCCAACATCAAAGTGGTAAGCGATATCCTGGGGCACCGGAGTCCTTCTTCGACATCGATTTATGTTCGGGTAGCTTTCAAGCGTCTTCGAGCTGTTGGTCTTCCGGTGCCACGATGAATAACATCTTCTGCGGTCCCTTTGCAGCCGAATTGGGTGGTTTTCTTCAGTTCAAGCGTGACCTCGGCTATGGATACAGGCGCGCGGAGTTCACCCTCCGAGAGTTCGATCGTTTTCTCATCAAGTACCTAGCCAAGAACTGCCATTGGCAACTGGATCAAGCCGCGATCAGTTGGCTATCGAGCAAGCCAGGCCGTAAAGCGGTCAGTGTTTCCGACGATGCGGCGGTCCTGAGACAGTTCTTCCGTTATCTGCGGAGATCTTCCGCTCTTGGCACCGTTGTTGAACCGAGCTGGCCCCATCTGCCTACCGAGTCACAGTTCATCCCTTATTTTCTTTCTAAAAGGACATTCTGAATCTGCTGGCGCTTTGCGCTGATCTCAAGCGTCCTCACTTCCGAGCTGCGCTTTACAGGACGCTGATTCTGGTCCTCTACTGTACTGGCATTCGTTTTGGAGAAGCGCTCCGGCTGCGCATTCGGGATGTGGATACCCGATCTGCCGTGCTCTTTATCGACACATTCAAGGGACGGACACGGTGGGTGCCTTTTCATCGATCGCTTTCTCAAGAACTGGACCGATATCTTGCCAGCCGGGTTCAGTACGCGAGCTCAGGCCCGGACGCGCGCTTTTTCGTTGGCGCCAATCAACAGCGGCTGCCGGTTAATACGGCGAGTGAGTACCCTCGGTCGCCTGTTTAAGCTGGCTGGATTGAAACCGGAAAAAGGTCGGGCTGGCCCACGACCTTACGACCTGCGTCATGCCTTCGCGGTTCACCGGCTGAGTCAATGGTATAGCCAAGGCGTGGACCTGCACGCCCGTTTGCCCTGGCTGTCCGCGTATATGGGGCACGTTGACATCATCGGCACGGAGACCTACCTGAATGCCACACCAGAACTACTGGCGCTGGCGGGTGATCGGCTGCGCCGCCGATACAAGAATGCTGGAGGAGGAGGCGAGAGTTTATGAGGCGCTCAAACTCCGAGTCACTTCTTGCTCTGACCGAAAGCTTCTTTCAGAGCTACTTACGCCACACACGCGGAGCGAGCGTGCATACAATACGAGCCTACCGTGACGCTCTGAAACTGTTCTACTTGTTTCTGGCTGACCAGAAGCACAAGCCTGTAGCCGATTTGGCTGTCGTAGATATCCAATCCGAAAGCGTGCTTGCGTTCTTGAATCATGTCGAATCGAAACGAGGAAACTCTGCTGTGACGCGGAATTGCCGACTCGCGGCCGTTCGTAGCTTTGTGCAGCATCTCCTGCGACAGGATGTCACGCGGGCGGGCCAGTACGGTCGTATTCTTGCCATTGGCAACAAGAGAGCAGTACGCCGGACTGCCATCTATCTGGAGCCGGAGGAGGCTCGTGCTGTCATAGCCGCCGTAGATCCTCGGGGTCGACAAGGAGAACGCGATCATGCTTTGTTGCTCTTTCTCTATAACACCGGCGCGCGCGTAAGCGAAGCTTTGGCAGTACGCATTGGTGATCTTCGGCTGGAAAGACCCCGGCAGGTACGACTGCTTGGCAAAGGGCAAAAGGAACGAATCTGCCCATTGTGGTCAGAAACAGCATCAGCGCTGCGCCGGATTATTCCGACGGCGAAAGGAGAGGATCTTCTTTTCCGCAATGCTCGCGGCGTACCACTGACGCGCGATGGCGTCGCCTACTTGTTGGCCAAGTACGTTCGGTTGGCGGCCCAGACGACTCACGGGCTGACGAAACGTCGCGTCTCGCCACATGTCATGCGGCACAGCTGTGCGGTTGCGCTTCTGCAGGCGGGTGTGGATGTTTCCGTGATTCGCGATTATCTTGGCCACGCATCGGTGGCCACCACGAGCCGCTACATCACGACCAACCTGCAGATGAAGCGTGACGTCCTTGAGGCTTTCTGGAAGCGAGCCGGGCTCAGCCCTGCACCCTCACAAAAATTGGCGGCCATCCCCCAATCTGCTTAAATTCCTTGAAACTCTATAAAGCATTATCTGGAGTATGATGGGCAGCCATCCCCATTTCATGTCGGCCTGTTTGCACGGTTCCCAACTCGCTCTGGATAATACCGAACTCGGGATAATGCGCCTTATCTTGTGCTCAAGATAAGGCCCATGCAAGAAGGCAGTTTTTCGAAGCGGTGCAGCTAAATCCCCGAGATCCGGTTGCAATCCCAATTGTGGCGCAGATGGACGAACTGTTTGCCGTCGATGCAGAAGCTCGCCACAAAACGCTGACTACTGCGGCGCGCCATATCCGGCGTCAGGAAACAACGAGACCTCTTCTTGATGAGATCCGCAGCAAGATCGAGGCAGCGCAGTCCGCTGCATTGCCTTCCAGCGCACTTAGCAAGGCCTGCCGGTACGCGCTCGCACTGTGGAAGAAGCTCACCCGCTTCTTGGAATATCCCGAATTAGAGCTAAGTACTAACATGGCGGAGAACTCCATGCGTCCGGTAGCTCTTGGTCGAAAGAATTGGTTGCACATCGGCAGCCCACAAGCGGGACCGAAGGTTGCGGCGATTCTGTCTGTCGTGGAAACCTGCCGCAGGCTGCAAGTCCCGGTGCGCGATTACTTTTCCACGATTCTCCCCGGGCTTGCCGATCTCCCGATCAGGTGCCTTCCAGACCTTACTCCCGCAGCGTGGGTGGCCCGGCATTCATAGACTCAAGCGACTCGGGTATTAGCGTGAAGTGATTTTGCGATCAAGAACTTAGTTTCCTGTTTGCCGACGATTAGCCAAGCGACTGGCCGTTGCTCGGTATGCGAATGAAATGGCGAAAACTTCGTCAATTGATGCTGCGATTGCTGACAGAAGTCCTCTCGCCGCCTTCATGCGCCGCGCGGCGGATTTTGGAGGTGAGCGCTTCCAGGAATCTATCGGAGGCGGTCAGGAATGCGAAGTGGCCGGCGTTGGGGATCAGGATCAATTCTTTCTCGGGCGACTTGATGCACCTGAAATAGTCAACTGCGGCCTGGGTTGGGTGACGCCTCCTGACCCTGTATGATGAAGCAGGCCGCGCCAGGTTCAAGTAAACAACGTTCGCCTCAGCAACAGACCAGGTCAGCCTCATGGAGAAAGTTTGTTCCCTACTGGGAGATCGGATGTTTTAGAAGCCACCACAGCATGAGCAGGGCCACAGCTACTATTAAGAGAATCACGAGCCCGAATTGCTTTTGATTGAAATTTTTCTTGCGATTGCTCTTCTTTGTCAGGTGCTTACTCCGATCTCGGGGCAGAGCCCATTCCGAATGTTAGTCTCTTCTGTTTCTCTGGAATACCGGCAGGATGCCCTCGAATTACACCTGCAGGACATCACCATCTTTAGCCACCATTTCGTAGAGCACGGGATTTACAAAAAAGCCGAGGAATAGTCGCGAAACCAGGCCAGCCACGATGACAATCGCAAACGGCTTCTGCGTCGACGAGCCGATGCCGGTGGACAAAGCTGCCGGCAACAGGCCGAGGCAGGCGACCAGGGCAGTCATCATGATCGGGCGCAAGCGCAGGAGAGAAGCTTCGTAGGTTGCGGTGCGAATATCTTTGCCTTCCAAACGCAGCTTGTTGATGTAGGAAACAAGTATGACCGCGGTCTCGACCGATACGCCAAGCAGCGCCAGCAAACCCAGAACTGACGACACGCTGAATGGCGTATGCGTCAGCTTCAGCGCTATGAGGGCGCCGACGGGTTCGGTCATGATTACGCCGATGGCAATCGTGACCGGGAACTTGAAATTTCCGTACAGCGCAAACAGGATCATGAAGATCAACAGAATTGCGATCGGGCCGATGATGGTGAGTTGCTGCTTGGCTGCGAGGAATAGGCTGTATTCGCCACCCCAGGTTATCCAGTAGCCTTCGGGAAGGTGCACAACTTTGTTGACGGCTTCTTGCCCATCGCGGACGGCGCGTTCCAGGTCACGGTGTTCGATACTGTATTGAACTCCGATGTAACGCGAATTGTTTTCGCGGTAGATAAATGAGGCGCCATTGTTTTCCCGGATGGTAGCCAATTCTTTCAGCGGAATCTGCTCACCATCTGGCGCTCCGACGAGCAGATTGCCGATCTGATCGGGAGTACTGCGGAATTGCGGCTGCATGCGCACGACCAGATCAAAGAGTTTTTCACCCTGGATCACTTGCGTGGCAGCTTGGCCCCCAACAGCAGCCTGGATCACCGCTTCCATATCGGAAACATTAATGCCATAGCGGGAGATCTTCTCGCGGTCAGCGTCGATGACCAACGTCGGCTGGCCCAATTCGCGGACTACCGTCAACTCGGTAAACCCCGGGACGTGTTCCAGTATTTTCTTGATCTGCAGAGCCTCGTCTTGCAGCGTGTTCAGATCCGGGCCGTAGACCTTTACGGCCAAAGAACTCTTGAGTCCTGTGAGTGCTTCGTCGACGGCATCCTCAGCAGGCTGCGTATAATTGAAAATAATTCCGGGAAACATGATCAGGCGCTTGTTGATCGACTCGATCAGTTCTTCCTTGGTGTGAATGTCGGCATCCCACTCTTTGGCGCGGTAGGGTTTGAGTCCGACATAAAACTCGCAGTTGAAAAAGCCGGTCGGATCGGTGCCGTCGTCGGGGCGACCCAATTCTGAGCCGACTATCGTTACTTGGGGATAGGACATCAGGATGTCGCGAATTTGCGGGGCAATCTTGGCCGCTTCATCCCACGAGATGGTGTAGGGCATCGTGGCCCGGACCCAGAGCGCGCCTTCATCGAGCTTGGGCATGAATTCGCCGCCAATGAACGGGATAAGGATGAGCGTCGCACCAAAGATAACCGCGGCTGCGGCCATGGTGGTCCAAGGATGATTCAGGCACCAGGCTAGCTTCGTGCCATACCACTGTTTAATCGCTTCGAACGGGCGATTGACTTTCTCTTTTACGCCGCCCCTGAACCAATACGACGCCAGCACCGGCACCAAAGTTAACGTGAGGATCAAGGCTCCGAGCAGAGCGAATGACATCGTATCCGCCATAGGGTGGAACAGCTTGCCCGACGGCCCGCTCAAAGCATAAATCGGCAGATACCCTGCGATAATGACGGCCACCGAATAAAATATGGGGCGATCGACATCGCGGGCAGCGAGCAGGATCACTTCGTAAAGGTTGTAATCCTGACCACTTCTTTCCGCCAGTTCGCGATAGATGTTCTCCATCATCACGACCGTACCGTCGATGATGATTCCAAAATCGATGGCGCCGATGGAAAGCAGATTGGCTGATAGATTCTGCGCATGCAGCAGGATGAAGCTGAAGAGCAGAGCCAGAGGGATGGTCAAGGCCACGATAACTGCCGCGCGAAAGCTGACCAGGAAAAAGATCAGCACAATCAGCACCAGGATCATCCCGCGGAGCAGGTTGTCTTCTACAGTGCTCGTAGTCAGGGCAACTAAGTCGCTGCGGTCGTAAAAAGGGCGAACTTTCACGTCCTTGGGCAGGATCAACTTGTTAAGCTGTTTTGTCTTGTCCTCGACTCCTTTCAAAACATCCTGGGCCTGCTCGCCGCGACGCATAAGGATGACGCCTTCGACGGCGTCGTCCCTCTTCTGGAAGCCGAACTCGCCTAGCCGAGGGGCATTTCCGATTACAACTTGGCCGATGTCGCCAACGCGGACCGGCGTTCCATGATTGCTGCCTACAACAATGTTGGCGATATCCCTGGTGTCACGGACCAAGCCAACGCCGCGCACGTAGTAGAACTGTCCGCCTTGCGAATAGAATCCGCCGCCGGTATTCGCATTGTTGTTGGAAAGCGCCTGAATCACCTGCGGGACCGTCATGTGATAGCCGTAAATGCGGGCAGGATCGAGCAATACCTGGTACTGCATGACGGTACCGCCGAAACCGGAATCGTCGGCGACACCGGGAACCGATTTGTAGGCGCGCTCCAGAACCCAATCTTCAATGGTCTTCAATTCCTGGGGAGTGCGGTCCGGACTCTCGATGACGTAGCGGTAAACCAGGCCACTGGGGCTGAATAGCGGCGCCAGACTCGGCGTGACACCGGTGGGAAGAGTCACATCGGCCAGGCGCTCGAACACGACTTCGCGCGCAAAGTAATCGTCAGTGCCCTCCGCGAAAGTTAGCCGGATATCGGAGAGGCCGTAGAGCGAAATGGAACGCATGACTTCGAGGTTAGGCACGCCGTTCATTTCCACTTCCAGCGGAAGGGTGACCAGGCGCTCCATCTCTTCGGCGGCATGGCCCGGCCATTGCGTGATCAACTCCACCATTGGCGGAGAGAGGTCGGGGTACGCATCCACCGGCATGCGCTGGAAGGACATCGCTCCCCAGGCCGCGATCACCGCCACAAATATCAGCACTAAGAAGCGCTGCCGCAGGGCGGCTTGAACCACGCGATGGATCATGCGCGGTCCTCAGGCAGTCGCGATTGAGGCGTGCACATCGACCGTAGATGCAGCGCGGGTTTCATTTTTGTAGTGAATTGGCAAATTGCAGGAACAAGCTTCCGTTGGCGACAACGCGGTCACCTGAAGCGAGTCCGCTGGTGATCTCGGTAGACTGCTCGGAAGTCTGTCCTAGGGTCACGTTACGCATAGCAAACTGGTTCTGCCCGGCGAGTATGTAGACAAATGGTTCGTTTTCGGCATCACGCAGTACCGCGGCATTGGGGACGCTGATCGCGTTCGCGACTTTTCCCGCCTGAACCTGCGCGATGACGTACATATTGTTCTTCAGCTTTTCTTGCGGATTCTTCACATCAATGCGGGCTTGCAGGGTGCGGGTCGTGGCGTCGAGTGCGGCCGCCACATATGAGATTTTCCCGTGGAACTCAGTTCCGGGATAGGAGTCGGTCAGAATTGTTACCGGATCGCCCACGCGCACGTAGGGGAGGTCCTGCTGATAGACATTGGCCAGGACCCACACCGTACTCATGTTAGAAATGGTGAACGCCTGGGTTGTGCCAGCTTGAATGACCTGTCCGGCAGCCACGAGACGTTCGACCACTTCGCCGGCAATGGGTGCCAGCACAGGCAATTCGGGCGAGCCGCGCGTTTGCACCGCCTGGTCAGGGCTCTTGAACCCGAGCACGTGGAGCGCCTGCTCGCTGGCTTGGAGGTCGGCTTCCGCTTGATTGCGGGCTGATTCTGCGGCAATTAAGTCTTTGTCGGAAATGGCATGGTGATCGTAAAGATCTTTAGCACGGGCGTATTCGCGATCCGCAAGTTTGAAAGCATCTTTCGCTTTGATGTAAGTCGCGCGCAGCTGAGAAAAATCCGGGCTGGCGACATACAACAATGGCTGGCCTGCTCGCACCATTTCCCCAGGCATTACGACAATACGGCTGACCGGTCCGCTGACTTGCGTGATAACAGGAGTAGTGGCGAATCCGTTGTAAGCAACCGCACCCGTTAACCGCAGAATGCGCGTCAGTGTTGATGGGGAGACGGTCTCAATCTGGATATGGGACATCTGATCGGCAGGGATGGAGAACAATGCCGCCTTATCCGCACCGGTTCGGCCGGAAATGCCCGGATCGCTGGCCGCGCTTTGGTTGTCGCTGCAGCCGACAGCGATAGAGAGGATCGCAAACATGGCAGTTAAGGAAAGGAGATACAACGCTCCTCGGTTCCTCCCTCGGTTGCGCAGACCGCCGGGCAGTTCCGTTTCGTGATGAATATTGCCTAAAAGCTCGATCATGGTAGTGTTCTGCTTCCTACCGCTTCTTTGAGCTGTTCGACTGCGATCAGATAATTTGCCAGCGCCTGCCGGTACGCCAGTTGCGTGGAGCGGTAACTGCGCTCGGCATCAAGGAAATCGAGAAGACTTGCCGCACCGCGGTGATAGGCATATTCACTGATGTCGCGCGAATCTTTCGCCTGTTTCAGGTAGCCGCCCGTGTAAAGCGTGACGACCTCCTGGTTGCTACTGAACGCTGCATACGCACTGTTCACATCCGTAAGCACCGTATCGTTTGCGGCATTGGCGGTCTCCTCGGCCGCAGTCCTGGCGTACAGCGTGCGCGCAATTTCACCCTGGTTCCTGTCGAAAATAGGCAGAGGCAGACTGACAGTTACACCCAGGGAGTTCTGGTCGGCCACGTGGCTGTAGGTGAGCGCGCCGGTCACGTCTATCTTGCCGTTCGCTTTAGCGAGGGCATATTGGCTTTCCGAGGCGCGTACACCCTGGCGGGCGGCCAGCAGGTCGGCGCGGTTCTTGAGGGCCTTTGATAGAAGATCGTCACGATTGAGCTGCAAGGGCTGATAAGTCAGATCGCCCTCCACGTCATAATTGTCGGGAACGGCGTCGTAACCGAGAAATTCGCGCAGACTGGCGAGCGCCTGCACTTTGGCCACCTTGGCGGCGGAAACGTCAGTCTGGAATTGCAGCAGTTGCACGGTGATCTTCAACAGATCGCCTTCACTGATAGCACCCGCCTTGTACTGAGCCTGGGCAATGGTCACGGTCTCTTGAAAGCTCGCAAGGTCCTGATTGGCCAGATCGAGATTCGATTCGGCCAACTGCGCCGTGATGAATTGCTGGGCGGTGTTGAAGATCAGCGTGCGCTCGGCGTCGGAGACCTGATAGCGGGTTTGGCCCGTGGCGTCACGGGCGGCATCGATGCGCCGATGCCGTTTGCCGCCGCGTTCAAAGAGATAGCTCACGCCGGTATCGAATTCCGTCACGTTCGAGATGATGTTGGAATTGAAGTTTTGGGGTTCGATGGGGATAAATAGAGTGTCCGCAGTCAGGTTGGGGTTTGGCCTGAGGGCCGCCGTCACCTCTTGTGCTTGGCTCTGCTGGATTTGTGTTCGGGTCGCCTTAAGCGCGTGATTATGCGCGATGGCCAAATCGATAGCCTGGTCGAGGGTGATGCGTACGGGGGCCTGGGCGTGCGCGATCCCAAGCATTGCAAATGAAGCCAGAATAGCTCTTATAGCGTGCTTCTGCTGTTGCATATTCCCTTCAAAATGGATGCCTGCCCCTTACCGCTCCGGGCGGCAACTGCAGGCCGAACGGCAACTTCCGCTGAGGACTACCTCCTGAAATTAGCTGCTTTATGGAGTGTGCCTGACGCCGCTAAAAGCGGACAACGCGCAACATACGAGCAGCCTTGATGCGGCAGAGTTTTGCAGGCTGGGGGGAGGTCGAATGTGAAGTGCGAACACCTGGAGGGCAGAATGAAACGACTGTCCGATCGCACCGCAGACGCTCGTGAAATAGCCAGGTGCCACGACCGAGGTCATGGGCGCCACCAAGGATGGCGTGTGTCCGGAGATGCAGATCAGACAAATCGCCGAGGACGCTGGCGCGGACCGCGGCGTACAGAAGTGATGCGCAGTGCGCAGTGGCACCAATTCGCAGCAGTCCAGGGCTTGCGCCCACGTCACGATCAAAAGCACGCCGATGGACAGAGATGCAGCGGACGCCAGCATTCTCCGAGATGCCGGCGATCGCGATTGGCAGCTAGTCATTAGCCGGGAAATTAGTTGGATACCATAGCAAAAGCAATTCCTAAGAATGTATCACTGCCCCACGCAAAAGGCGATTCCGGACGTCATCTTGGTCCAGACGGGAGAATCGGCGCGAGGCAAGGGCGGCGGGCGGCCCCTGCTGTTGTGCGCGAGGGGGGGCCGAGCGAATGCGGGTTCATGCAGCGTACTGATGGATAGTCGGTAAACGAAGCAGGAGTTGCACCGAAGAGACGGTTCGACGACATTCATGGTTCCGCCGCAAACAGGGCAGTTCCAGAGTTAGTGACGATGGTACACTGCAGGCGATGCTGTTGAAGCTGGAATCTCTGATGCACGCGGGAGCAAGCGGAAGCAGAGTGGCAACAACGTAGCCCGTTGCCGATTAGCGAGGAAGCCGAAGTTGCGGATGCGCATCAATCTGTCAACCGTGTGTTTGCTCTGACACTTACCGTAGTCTGCACCAATATCACCCTTCAGAACGGCGTCGAATTTCCAATTTGACCACACTCTGCAACTCCAAGAGTCACTGCTTCCGATTTAATCGATGGCAGCTTTGAAGAGCCTAGTGAAGTTGCATCCAGAATCTCCTGCGAATGAAGAAAGGGTCGGCCGCCGCTTTTTGGCGGCCACTGCCCCCACAGAGATTATCGCTCCGCTCCGCTGCGCTCCCCTACTGTGGGGGCAGAAGAGGAACCGGGAGATTATTTTCTAGTCCTGAATCTCAGGTTTGGTTCTACCCTGTCTAGGCGTGGCTCCTTCAATTCATTCTCATAATTCTCTTTTTTCTCATGATCTCTCCAACACTGAAAGTCGATGCAGCAGGAAGAATGAAAGGATAGGTCATGGGAGTTGGGAGAAAGGAGGCGAAAGCGAAATATAAAAATAAGAGAGAAGAAGAAAGAGAAATAAGAAAAGAAGGGGAAAGAAAAATATAAACGAAAATATATTGATATTTGGAATTCATCCTGTCCCGCTACGCGGGAGCGGCGCAGAGCGCCGCCATTCTTTATCTTTTTTTTCTTCAGGAGATGAATACTGGCGATAATTATGGTCATCGATTCTGTTGCTGAATTCCGGTGAAGATTCTGGCTCAGAACTAGGCTGTTGCGATGGTGGCTTTCTATGATGGAGAAAATAGCGAAAAAAGAGAATGAAGCAAATCTGGTTGAGAGCCCGGAGAAAAAGGTGGAGAAGGATGTCGGTGCTGAGGATACCAATGTCGAGAAGGATGCCGGTGCTGAAGATGCTGGTGCTGAAGATGCTGGTGCTGAGAAGGTTGTACTGCACGAAAGATTGAGGCAGATGCAAGGAAGAATTAATCGGAACCCGGATGCGCTTGAAGCGCTCAGGACGATAAAGCAGCGAGGCTGTGATGAAGCGGAGGTGCTAACCCTCCTGTTCCAGTTCTGTGGCGGTACCGAAGAAGAAGTTCGTAAAGGTCTAGAAGATGCTGTTGCATTCAAAGTGGAAACGGAACGTCTTGGGCGGCAATTGAAGCAGGACGCAGAAGATGTAAAGAGGATGCTAGCAGACCTACCGCGCTTCGGCATCAATTTGTTCGGGCAGCAGCACGATGAGCTTGCTGACAGAATGAAAGATTTTGCCAGTGTTATTTCGCCACGTGATAGGGGTCTCGCACCGTCAGTGAAAAACGTGCGGCTGGGGAATAAGGACGAAGGCAAAGGCAGAGTAAACCTGACGGCTGGGCGGACGCATCATCTGGTGGGCCTCGCTTACCTTATAACCGGAGACGAGAAGCCGACCTTTGCGGATTTTAAGTTGATTGCGTCGCTGTTGCGAGTTGTTCGGGATGATGAACACGTGATTGACATTATCGCCGATGACCTTCGGAATAGGTTCGAAGGATACGTAAACCCAACGGCAAAAAAGAAGCGGCGATCGGAATTATCTCGCCGGAAAAAATAATTTAAGTTCCAAGCACGGCGATCGGAATTATCTCCCGGCAAAAAATAATTTAGATTCCAAGCACTGGTGGCCCGCCCGGGCTAAGCTGCCCTTGTCCTATTAGGGGGGCGGGATGAAAAACACAATTTCGGGAAAAGATGATCGCGAAACCCCAGCTTCCGGTCCGACTGGCTGGCCAGCACCGCTGACCGAGGCAGCGATGCAAGGGGCCATTGGTGAGTTTGTCTCAATCGTCGGGCCTCAGACGGAGGCCGACCCAGCTGTGCTCGTGACGGGGGTGCTGACCGGGTTTGGTAATGCCGCCGGTGGGGAATGCGGATTCACCATCGAAGGTACCCAACATGGGACGAATTTGTTCACGGTCTTTGTGGGGGAGACTTCGAAGGCACGCAAGGGCACGGGTTCCGACAATATCTTAAAACTTTTCAAGTCGATCGATCCTGAGTGGGCAGAAACGCAGGTCCAGACAGGCCTCAGTTCCGGTGAGGGGTTGATCGCGGCGGCAGCAGGAACGGCGGACCAGCGGCTTCTGTTTATCGAAGACGAGTTCACGGCCCTGCTGCGCGTCATGTCACGGCCACGGAATATTTTGTCTACGACCCTTCGCCGTGGTTTTGACCACAAAAACCTGCAGATAGCAACGAAAACCAATCCGATCCTCGTGACAGGCGCCCACATTTCGCTGATCGGGCATAGCACTCTCTATGATCTGGAGCGGTTCCTCGACGTCTGTGATGTGGTGAACGGTTTCGCGAACCGAATTTTATGGGTACTCACGCGGCGATCGAAGATGCTGCCGTTCGGGGGTAGCGTTTCCGCCTCTGATACTAAGCGGATCGCGAAGCGAATCAAGTCGGCTTTAAGGTTCGCAGCACGCGCAGGAGATGTCGGTTTCAGCCGAAAAGCAGCGGAACTATGGGTGCAAAAATACCCAGAGCTAACGGCTGATCGAGATGGACTCGTGGGTGCAGCGACTTCGCGGGCAGAAGCTTTGACACGCCGGGTTGCTACGGTGTACGCGCTGATGGACGAGAGCGAGACGGTCTTGGTGCAGCATCTGAGAGCCGCACTGGAAGTCTGGCGGTACTGCGACGAATCGGCGCGGTTGATTTTCGGACGACGTCAGCGCACGACACTCCAAAATCAAATCGCGAAGATGATTCAACGAGGTAACAAGAAAGGGGTCACTCGCACTGAAATCAGCGCGGCTTTTAACCGCCACCGCAGCAGCTCTGAAATCAGTGACGCCCTTGAACGTTTGAAAGAATCGGGGTTAATAAAACCTCGAAAGATCAAAACGGATGGCCGACCTACGGAGAGCTGGTTTTGGTTGAAGCAATGACTGGGGTCTGTTCTGGTCGGTACAGGCCCGAGCGGAGAAGAAGAGTGGACAGGAGGAGCGAATACATGGCTGTAAAAGTTGCGCGGGAGAACAACAAGCTGAAAATTGAACTGCCACTGGAACCCGCAGTCCCATCGAAATCGGGCAAGACGCTACTGGTGGCCAGCACGCACGGAGTGATCACGACAGAGGTCAGGTATAAAGGCAAACCGATCGTGCTGGTGCTCAACGCATTCATCTACCCCAGTGATCAGCGTCGTCGGGCATCAGCTGGCTGTCCTGCAACGGTTAACCGGCGGGGCGATCAGAGTGCGACCGAGCAGACTAGTCGTCTAGCAGTTGAAGAGCAATGACATCGACAAGGAGCACGAAGAAAATGGCGGCGACAAAAAGAAGAAAGCGGATGACTATGACTAAAAATGACAGGGTTTGGACGCTTGAAATTCGGAACCTCCCCCGGAATACGACCGCGTCGGCGTTGCTGCGATTCTTTGCCCAGCGAGGCTTTCATGTAGTGCGACTAACCATCGATATGTTCTGTGTCGGCAAGTATGGAGTGCCGCAGGCTTACGTAGCCTTGCCCAAGAACGAAGCAAAAAACGCAAGGGACTGGGCGAGGGCGCAGATTTGGAAAGGGAAGGAATACTACACGGATGTGCGGGAAGCTTACTACGGTATTGGCTTTGATGTCTGAATGGATGAACCGGTTTCTGCGGTGACTAAGGGCGGTCAACCAGTGCAAGCAGAGGATCGGAAGCGCGGCACGAAGCGTTGAACCAGCGCGATCCTTTTAACGGAGGGTGATGTGCGATTGCTTGTCGCGAATTTCGATGACTCGACCACGTTGGCCGAACTGGCGGCGTTGTTTCGAAAATTCGGAGACGTGCGCGGCATCGAAATATTCCAAGGCGAGAAACGGAAATATGCGGTGGTTGAAATGCAGTCTCGATTTGCCAATCGTGCGATCGCCGACCTGTACGGCAAAGACTGGCGAGGTAGGCGGCTTGTGGTCATCGAAGACCCAGAGTGACGAGGTGCTGACGACATTCGGAGGCCGAGGCAGGAGGTCATACGACGATGGATATCTGGACAGAGCAGGATCGAAACCACAGTTACGTGTCCGTTTCAAATTCCGAGTGGCTCACGACATCGGAGGCTGCCGCCTACGTGAAGGTACGGCCCCGCAGTTTGCTGCTGTGGGTCAGACAGGGAAAGATCAAAGCCTACGCACTTTCTGGCACGAAACGACGGCTATGGCGTTTTCGGAAAGAGGACTTGGACGCCTCGTTGCTGTCGAAGCCTGTGGTAACCTGCGGTTCGTCAGCCGTGCTCAAGGAATAGGAGGATCAATTGAGAGCACGGAAATTGAAAGCCATTCGCAACGAGGCTCGAGGCACTTGGGTCTGTTTCCCGGAGATTGAGGGAAGACGGACCACGAGGAAACTCGGCAACCTTAACGAACTTACACAAGAGCAGGCGGACGCAAAGGCAGCAGAAATGTTGCGCAGCCTGAAGCTTCAAGCAGAGCGGAGCGCTCCGAGTGTGGATAGCGTCGTGAAGCAATACCGGGCAGAGAATCTTTCAAAACTGCGACAAAGCACACAGAGGGCCGCTAATTCGTGGCTGAAACGTCACATCCTGCCGAAGTGGGGGAGTTCAGCTATTACAGACTTGCAACCCCGCCCCGTGGAATTGTGGCTAGATTTACTGCCGCTCGCACCCCGCACACGAGGTCACATTCGCGAGCTATTACATCGGCTCGTGGATTTCAGCATGTGGGCTGGACTGATTCCAGTTGCGACGAATCCGATCGGTCTGGTCACGGTGCGTGGCTCCTCGAAGCGGCGACGGCAACCTAGGAGTCTGAAGGTCCCGGAGTTTCATGCATTGTCGAGTCGTCTAGCCGAGCCGTTCAAGACCATGGCTCTGATCCAAGTCTGCCTAGGGTTGCGCGTCTCGGAACTGCTTGCGCTGAGATGGAAGGACGTGGATTGGATCGGCTCCAAGGTGAACATTGACCACGGGATCGTAGCGCAGCATCTTGATTCCGTTAAAACTGAAGGCTCCCGCAAGTCGATGAATCTCGATCCGCAACTGCTCTCAGTGCTTTCGAGCTGGAGGCAGATGAGCGAATTTCATGCGAATGATGACTGGATTTTCTCGTCGCCGTATAAACTCGGGCGGCTGCCGTATTCGTATACCGGTTATCACCGCATCATCGAAAATGCGGCGAAAGCTGTTGGACTGGGACGTTTGGGAACGCATAGCTTTCGCCACACTTTTCGTTCTTGGCTCGATGCTGTGGGCACCGCGCTTACGGTGCAACAGAAGCTCATGCGTCACGCGGATATCCAAACCACACTCAATATCTACGGGGATGTGGTGACTGATGAAATGCGACAGGCAGGATCGAAAGTAGCAGAACTCGCGCTAAAAGGTGATTCCAGATTGATTCCAATCCTCGCAAATAATTGAAAAGATGGTCGGGGCGATAGGATTTGAACCTACGACCCCCTGCGCCCAAGGCAGGTGCGCTACCAGGCTGCGCTACGCCCCGACATTATCACTCTACTCATACTAAACCAGTTCTCCGATTTGCGAATTCGAGACACTTCCTGACCGAAGGCGTCAGAACTGGACGGCGCAATCCAGGGCTCCCTCGGGAGGCCAATACGCG
Source organism: uncultured Acidobacteriota bacterium (assembly GCA_963763795.1). GTDB lineage: Bacteria > Acidobacteriota > Terriglobia > Terriglobales > Acidobacteriaceae > Sulfotelmatobacter. Next base: position 350,913 of record CAVXPP010000003.1, read on the forward strand.
GTTGCACCATGCAGACTAAAGTTTCCACCAAAGGGCAAGTCGTTCTTCCCGGGCCACTCCGCCGTCGCCTCGATATCCGTGCGGGCGATCCGCTGGATGCCAATATTGAAGATGGGCGAATTGTGCTGACGCCACGCAAGAAGCGGCCTCAACGAACCAAACTCGTGACCGATCCTGTGACTGGATTACCGGCTTTGAGCGCGGGGCCGAATGCACCTACATTGAGCAGCAAGGAGGTTGAAGAAATTTTGGCAAACTTCCCATGATCTACCTCCTCGATGTGAATGCTCTAGTCGCTTTGGGGTTCATTAATCACGAGTTCCATAATCGTCTAACTGCTTGGGTCCGATCTCAAAATTCACTCACCCTAGCGAGCTGCTCAATCACCGAGTTGGGGTTCGTACGTGTGCTTGCCCAAGCCCCAGCCTACGGATTTAGCGTGACTCAAGCTCGCACACTCTTGCTGCGCCTCAAGGAAGCGCGCACGTCTCCCCTCGCCTTCATCCCAGATGAACACGATGTTTCTTATCTTCCATCCTGGGTTAGAGCGCCTAAGCAAATCACTGATGGTCACTTAAGCAAGCTTGCGACCGCAAACTCTGCGGTCCTGGCAACCCTCGATGGAAACATCGTTGGATCGTATCGGATTCCCAAATAGTGGGTCTTCGTCGGATCGGGTGCGAGGGAACCTGCTTGTCAGCGGTTCTCACAAAGTCTGCTGACTCGCGATTACCAACCCATCTGGCGCATGCGCTCAAGGATGATCGCACTGTAGCTATTCATGCGCTCGGGGCGCCGCTTCAGAGGAGCCGGCAAAATCGCCGCGAGCCGCGCTGCCTGTTCGCGGCCGATATTGCGGGCGGCAGTTCCATCGTAGTAACGACACGCCGGCTCGGCACCATAGATACCCGGACCCCACTCGATCACGTTGAGATAGATCTCCAGAATGCGGCGCTTGCCGAGGACAAATTCGGCCACCGGAACCAGCGTGAACTCCGCACCCTTGCGCAGGACCGAGCGGCCCGTACCGAAAAACAGGTTCTTTACCAGTTGCTGCGTGATGGTGGACGCTCCGCGAGTGCGACCGCCTTCCAAGTCGCCTTCGGCTGCGATTTCGATCTGGTTCCAATCGAACCCATGGTGCTGGTAGAAGCGCTCGTCCTCTGCGGCGACAACAGCGTGCTGCAGATCGGGCGAAATCTGGCTGAGCGGAAGGAATTTGTAGCGTTCGTGATACGGAGTGCCGTGAATCCAGGCCTGCAGGCGGCGCTGCATGTGCACTGCGGTTGTCGGTGGGTCGATCCACCGGGCGGCCAGAAGAATCAGCGCGGCCAGCGACCAAACAAGCGCCACGCCGATGACAAGCCATCGGACAAAAGAGAGGAGGAAGCTTTTGCGAAGCGGAGTATTGGAGTGCGGGTCTGGCTTTTCAGTCACCTTTCAGAATAATAGCCGGGCTCGATAGTCGCTCGAAAGTCCTGTGCAGATAAGTGTCCGGGCGCCGATCAGGGATAGATGCGCGGGTAGACAGTCGGGCATAATAGCTCAACTCACTCGAGTTTCAAGAAATGGGGTCCCAGCACTTGCAGAAATTCAGATCGCGTCTGGCGCGTCGTGTTGTTACTTTTTCTTTTCTTCTCCTGCCCCCACTGTGTTTCATGCTTTCCGCATCGGCCCAGTCCGTTCCGCCGGAACTCATCAACGGACTCAAATGGCGCCTGATTGGTCCTTTCCGCGGTGGACGCGCGGTCGCGGTGGCCGGCGTGCCAGGTGACTCGACAACTTTTTATTTTGGCTCGGTCAATGGCGGGATCTGGAAAACGACGGATGCCGGAGTTGTGTGGAGGCCGATTTTTGACGGCCAGCCGGTGGCTTCGATTGGCGCACTGGCTGTGGCTCCCTCCGATCCCAGGACGATTTATGCGGGAACCGGCGAGTCTGACATTCGAGAGGATCTCTCATCCGGCAACGGCGTCTACAAATCCAGCGACGCGGGAACGACGTGGCATCCCATCGGTCTGGAAGATACGCGCCAGATCAGCCGCATCGTAGTGGATCCCCAAGATGCGAACGTCGTTTACGTGGGCGCTCTGGGACACGCGTTCGGTGCGAACGATCAGCGCGGAGTCTACAAATCCGTCGATGGCGGAGAGCATTGGACGCGGGCTCTCGATTTAGGACCGGAGATCGGAATTTCAGATCTGGCCATTTGTTCCTCCGACCCGCAACTTCTGTTTGCCGGCGCATGGCATGTGCGGCGTCCGCCGTGGAGCGCCTATGCTCCGATCGATGGGCCGGGCAGCGGCCTTTACCGCTCCCAGGATGCCGGCAAGACTTGGACCCGTCTCGAGGGAAACGGACTGCCATCAGGCGATTGGGGGCGCGTAGGAGTGGATGTTGCGCCGGACGGCAAGCGCGTCTATGCGCTCATCGCTCTCCAGCCGGCGTCCCAGGCTGCCGCCGCAGACCGAAAATCTGGCCTTTATCGTTCTGACGATGGAGGCAACACGTGGGTCCTCGCCAACTCCGCTCCCGCGCTTACGAGCCGGGCGTGGTATTTCGATCGCATCACAATCGATCCACACAACTCCGACGTGATCTACATGCCGAATGTTGCTCTTTACCGATCCGAGGACGGAGGCAAGACGGTCTCGGTGTTGCGTGGAGCGCCGGGCGGCGACGATTATCACCAGCTTTGGATCGACCCGAAAAACTCTACCAGCATGGTTCTAGCAACAGACCAGGGAACCACCATCAGCCTTGACCGCGGCCAAACCTGGAGCAGTTGGTATAACCAGCCCACGGCACAGCTTTACCACGTGACGACCGACAACCAGTTTCCTTATTTCGTCTATGGCGCGCAGCAGGATAGCGGCAGCGCGGCGGTGCTAAGCCGCACCGATCACGGTGAGATTACGGCGCGGGACTGGTTTCTTCCCAGTGGCAGCGAAAGCGGATATCTGGTGGTCGATCCGAAAGATCCCAACATCATTTATGTGAGCGGGACTTACGGTTCCGTGGCACGCTTCAACAGAACCACCAGCCTCAGCCAGGACATTACTCCATGGCCGGCCATGGCGTTTGGTGTTGAGATCAATCAGCGCAAGTATCGTGACCCCTGGACGCCCGCTCTGGTTCGTTCCCCGATTGACCCGGCAAAACTCTATCTCGGAACGCAATATGTAATGACGACCGTCGACGGTGGCCTGCACTGGCAGACCATCAGCCCCGATCTCACGGGATCGACGGGTGAGAAAGCGCCGCCTTCGGCGACGCAAGCTGTTCCAACTCTTGAGAACGCCGAGCGCGAGGGTTACGGGGTTGTATTCACGATCGCACCATCGCCGCTCAATCGCGATTTGATCTGGGCGGGAAGTGACAGCGGATTGATTCATGTGACTCGCGATGGGGGAAAGAGGTGGAAAAACGTGACGCCGCCAGGATTGACCGCCTGGAGTCAAATATCGTTGATCGAAGCATCGCATTTCGATCCCGCAGTTGCTTATGCCGCGGTCAATCGCAGCCGCATCGACGATCAGACGCCTTACATATATCGCACGCGCGATTACGGGACGAGCTGGCAACTGATCACGAACGGCATCGCCGCGCCCGCATTCTTGCGCGCTGTGCGGGAAGATCCCCAGACCAGGGGGCTCCTCTTCGCCGGAACCGAATTCGGCGTCTACGCATCGTTTGACGATGGCGATCACTGGCAGTCTTTGCAGTTGAATCTGCCGGTGACGGGAGTTCGTGATCTCACGATCCACGGCGATGACTTAGTCATTGCCACCTTCGGGCGCTCTTTTTGGATTCTCGACAACATCACCCCGCTTCGCCAGGTGCGGACGCTGGCTACAGAGAAGACGGGAACACCGTGGCTGTACCATCCAGCGACAGCAGTTCGCGTGGATAACGACTCGTTTCAGGGCACACCTCTGCCTCCGGAAGAACCGACGGCCAAGAATCCGCCGAACGGAGCTATGATTGATTATCTCCTTCCATCGCAGGCGCATGATGTTCAGCTGGAAGTTTTCGACGCGCAACAGAGTGTCGTCCGACGGTTTTCTTCTGAAAGTCGTTCTGTCGAAGAGCGGATCCCGGCGAAGTACCTTCCGCTTCCCATTGCCGAGCGCTGGTTCGCCAAACCGCAAGTCCTGGAAAAAACTCCCGGCATGCACCGCTTCGTCTGGGACCTTACGTGGGGCAGTTCCGGAGGCCCGACCGAGGACGAAGACGCCGACTACCACCGTCCGAAGGGGCCAAAGGCAGTGCCCGGAATCTACCAGATCCGACTGACGGTCGATGGAAAAGTTCAAAGCCAGTCGCTGAACGTCATCATGGATCCGCGCTCGCCCGCTACTACTGAGGTGCTGGCGCAGCAGTTGCGATTGGGACGACAGATATTTGCCGAGACCATGCAAGCGCGGCGCGCCCTGGCCGAAATAGAGTCCGTTCAGAAGCAACTGGCGGACATCCAAACAAAGCTGGGACAGGAGAAACCGGAGGCACAAAATGCATCCCTTGTATCAGCGCTCACAGATGCTCAATCCGCACTCCGCACGCTTGTCATCAATAAGAAGCCCGTGGCAGCAGAGACCCCAGGACTGCAAGATGCTTATACCGCTCTGGCGTCTGCTCTACGAGTGGTCGAAAGCGGCGATCGTGCCGCGCCGTCGCAAGCGATCGCTGTTTACAAAGAATCGAGCCAACAGGCGAAGACCCGCATCGCTGAGTGGAACCAGTTCAAGCAAAGGCAGTTGGCCCAACTCAACCAAGAACTGGGGAAAGCGAACCTCGCTCCTATTGCGATTGCCGAGATTGAGCGGGAGGTCGAATTCCTGATCTCGCGCTAGAGACGGCGGAAATGCTCTCGACCGCTGTTAGCGCCCACTGCCTGTCGCACAGGAGCACGAAGCACAAATCACTGCTGCAGCAAGATCGATAGCGTTCCATCGGTGATGTTCACCACGGCCAGATCGAGTTTTCCGTCCCCATTGAAATCGGCTGCCGCGATCTGGGTCGGGCCTTGTCCCACGGCATAAGGAGAACCTGATGCCTGCGTGAACGTTCCATTGCCGTTCCCCAGGAGAAGAGTGATAGTGCCGTCCGCATAATTTGCGACCGCGAGGTCCAGCTTGCCGTCGTTATTGAAATCCGCGGCGACGATTGCGTCGGGCTGATTTCCTACCGGGATTGTAGTGGGCGCCGCAAACGTGCCATCGCCTTTCCCCAGCAGAATCAAGACCGCGTTGCCATCGTAATCCGTCACCGCAAGATCTAGCTTGCCATCGCCATTGAAGTCGGCGGCCACGATCGCGGAGAGATTCATTCCGACGGAAATCGGGGAGCCGCTCGCCAGCGTGAAGGTCCCGTCGCCGTTCCCCCAGCGATACGGTCACTCCAGAGCCGGGATAGACGGTTGTCCCGCCGCTGGCTACGATCGCGTCCAGCTTGCCATCTGCGTTCAAGTCCCCGATTGCCACACCCACCGGGAAAATGCCGGTGTAGAGGTCGCCCGCCGCGTTGAAGGCACCGTTGCTGTATCCGAGGACAACGGGCTCCTGGCCTGAGAATTCGTTGGTAATCGCGAGATCGAGGTTCCCATCAGCATTGAAATCGGCGGCTTCGACCGCGGATGTCGGCATGCCGAGAGCGTTGGCGAACGCCGCCGAGGAAGTGGCAAAGGTTCCATCTCCGTTACCGAGAAGGATTGCTAAGGCCTGGTTCTGGAATAAGCCAATCGCCAGTCCCAAGTGACCGCTGTGGTTGAAATCGCCCACGGCGATAGGCCCGGTGTAAGGTGTGGGCAAGTCGTCGTAGGGCGGGCTCAGCAACTGCATCGGAGAAGACGCCGTCGAGGTAAACGTGCCGTCGCCGTTTCCGAGATAGACATAGACGCGTATGTTCGCCGTGACCACGAGGTCCGGCTTGCCATCTTGGTTGAAATCGGCTGCGGCTATCCCGTACGGCTCGGAAATTGTCAGCGGGGAATTGGCCGCATTGGCAAAAGTCACCGCGGGTTGCGGTGCGGCGACATGGAAGTAGACCACGTTCGACGCGCCACCACCGGGAGAGGGATTCACCACCGTTACCGTGGCCGTGCCCGCATCAGCGACGTCGGTCGCGGGAACCGTTCCCGTCAAGTGCTCGCCGTCCACAAAGGCTGTGGTGAGCGGCGCGCCTTTGAAATCGATAGTCGCGCCGGAGACGAATCCCGCTCCGCTGACGGCCAGGGTGAACTGCGAATCGCCCGGTGAGACCGCGGTCGCCACCAGCGGCTGGTTGAGGAACGGAACTGGATTCGCCGGAGCAGCCGTCGAATTGATCTGGATGCTCAAAAAGCCGTTGTCCACGGTCACGCCGGCCGCATCGGTGACCACGGCCTCGAAATACCAGGTTCCGCCGCCGGTGGGCGTGCCGCTAATCGTCCCCGTGCTGGAATTGAGTTTCGGTCCGTCTGGCACGGATCCGCCGACCTCCCATCCGGTGAGGATGATCCCATTGTAGATAGTCCATTGAAACGGAGGAGTGCCGCCGCCGAAAGCGATGGTCTGGCTATGGTCAGCGCCCACAGTCCCGCTGTTGAGATTTTGAAATGGAATCGCCAGGTACGGGTTCACCGTAATTTGCAGCGAGGCGTTTTCTTTCGTGCGCCTGGGAAGTGGCCGTGATGGTCACCTGCTGCGGGGCGGTGAGACTGGTCGTCGGCGAAGTGTACGTAGTGGATGACTGATGACCCTGCCAAACTGCTGAGGGAGCCCGGGCCCAATCAAGGTCCACGTGACTCTGTACGACATGGTCAAATACAATGCGGCGCTTCGGAAACAGAAGGCCGCGGAGTATGGAATCGGCTTCGAATTGCCGCCTTCGGTCTCAATTGTACCGAATGTACCGAAAAACACAGCCAAGACAAAAAGCAAGAAAGCTGCGTAAGCAATTGAATAGGCGAGAGAAAGATTGGTCGGGGAGAGAGGATTTGAACCTCCGACCCCCTGGTCCCGAACCAGGTGCTCTACCAGGCTGAGCCACTCCCCGACTTCGCTGCGGGCGCTGTGGAATTGCCGTGCGCCTTCGCGGACAATTGCTGGACGATCAAGAATTGACGAACAATGAATTATAGCATTCCGACGGTAGCTCATTCGGGAGGGGAGTGATGATTCGCCATCGAACCCGTGAGCGCAATTGGTCCGCGTGTGGTCGTGGTCAGCGGCTAGTGGTCAGTGGCTAATCGTCAGTGGCCAGCAGACTTTTCACTGACCATTGATTAATGACCAAGTTGTGAGAACCATCGCGGACGGATACGATAGGTCTTCGCTCGCAATCATTTTATGAGAACGATATTCACGGCGACTCGGCTCTACACTCCCGTAGAAGAAATTCAAGGTCCGCTCCTCGTAATCGAAGACGGCCGGATTAGCGATCTTTTCTCGCGCTCCGCGAAAGAAGTTCCGGGGAACGCTTCGCTGGTCGACTTCGGGGACGCGATCCTTGCCCCAGGCTTTCTCGATATCCATATACATGGGGGAGCGGGGATCGATGTGATGCGGGCTTCGGTCTCGGAACTGCCTCGCCTCGGGCAATTCGAGGCGTCCCACGGGGTGACGGGATATTTCCCCACCACCGTCGCGGCGCCGCTCGACTCGACTTGCGCCGCGCTGGAGCGCCTCGCCGACGCGATCGATGCTGCGGCGACACTCGCGACCGATCGCAATTCTGCGCAGGCGCGGCCGCTCGGCATCCATTTGGAAGGGCCGTTCCTGAGTCACAAGCGCCGCGGGGTGCACCCTCCGGAGAATCTTCTGGAGCCGACGGTTGAGATTTTCGATCGACTCTGGCAAGCGGCTCGAGGACATGTTCGCATGATGACGATCGCGCCGGAAATTCCGGGCGCCATGGAAGTCATCGCGGAAGCGGCGCGGCGTAAGGTTTGCGTCAGCATCGGCCATTCCGATGCGGAGATGCCGGTGGCGCAGGCTGCCGTCAAGGCTGGGGCGCGCCATGCGACGCATACGTTTAACGCCATGCGGCCGCTCGATCATCGCGAGCCGGGAATTATTGGCGAAGTATTGAGTGACGACTCGCTCAGCGCTGACCTGATCGCTGACGGCATCCATGTGGCTCCAGAGGTTGTGAAAGTTTTTCTGCAGGCAAAGGGATTCGAACGCGCGGTGCTGATCACAGATGCGATCTCGGCGACTGGCATGCCTGACGGCCGTTATCAACTGGGCCCCATTCAGGTCGACGTCAAGGACGGCAAGTGCACTTTGGGCGGCAGCCTGGCCGGCAGCGTTCTCACCATGGACCGCGCGGTCCGCAATGTCACGAAGTTTTCTCACTGGAATCTCCGTGAGGCGGTGCGATCGGCCACGCTGAATCCGGCAAAAACCGTTCATTTGGCGGAAGAGCGCGGAGTGCTGGCTACCGGCGCGGTCGCGGACTTTGTCGTGCTGAGTTCGGCGGGCGAAGTGCTCAAGACCGTGGTGGGCGGGCGCGGCTATTAGTCATCGAGTGAGAACCCCGCTCGAATTCGATTGAAAAGCGAGTGTCGGCTAGTTTGGCTTGCGGCGTTTGGAATCCGCCAAATGGTGCAGCAGCATCAACTCATCGGCCCGCGAGAGCTTATCCAGAAAAGAATTCTCGAGCTTGGGCTTCTCGTCGCTGGCGGTTTGCGCCGCTTGGCGCAATTTGTCTCCCAGTTCCGGTTCATTGTTCATGACCTGCGCATAGAACCAGAGAAAATGACGCATCTGATCGAGCGCCACGCGCAGGTTCTCGATCGGCTCAGTCTCTGACATGGAATTCAGAGCCTCCATCAGCTCCGGATCGCTGGGAGCTTGCATGGCGGCGCAATTGAGTTCCTGTTGGATCGTGCGCAGATCATCGGTAACGCGCGCGATCCGGAGATGAAGGTCGTCCATGTCTTCAGAGGCCATTCGTTTTGCCATTCCAACGATCTCATCGGCAAGGCCCAGCGAATAGATGTCCCACGGGCATGCGCTTTCGTAATTCTCTGCGTTACTTTGGTCCGCAAAAAGGTCACTCTTCCGAAAACGCCTGTCTGGCGCGGGGTCTCAACGTTGCGGTCGGACGGAGGATGAACAAGATTACTGGGGACGAACCGGCTCACTGTGCCAGAGATTCGCCCAGGCGCCGCTCAAGATCGGAGTAGTCTAATCCGGTGCTGTTGCGGAGGGCCTGCTCACTGGGTTCGCCAGAGCCAATACTTTCCAGCATGCGCATGACCTCGCCCATCCCGTAGCGATCGCGCAAGTACTCTACCGCGGTCAACGACTCGGCATAGGCAACCTGCGCCTGCACATTCGAAAAACGGACAAACGATCCCTCCAGCACGGAGAATGGAATCTCCTTGTGCTGATGGAACAGTTGCGCGAGCTCCGGCGCAAAGGCGCTGGAGCTGCGGGATTCCATAAGCTCGGCCAGGCCTTCGTTCAACCACGTAGGGCACCGGCCGGCCCCTATGGATGCAACAAACGAGTGCGTGAGCTCATGCTTCAGCACGCGCTCGACCTCGGAATTGATTGAGTTCAGACCGCCGATCGGAATGCGCAGCTTGCCGTCGTTGAGAGCTCCGGCCCACGACGGCGCTTCGGTAATGTCGGTGAATTCTTTCTGCGTATAGAGAATGACGATGATGTTCGACGACGGCTCGTAGCCGAACTGCGAGGCTAGATCCTGATATTGGTTTTCGAGAGTCGCCAAAACTTCGCTCTGCAGCGCAGAAGATGTCCGGTCGCCCTGATAACGCAGCGTAAAATGCCGGCTCTCCTTTTTGCTGGATCGCTCTTCCACCTGGAGCTCGCGCTCTGCCTTGTGCAGCAGCCTCTCGGTATTCGGATCGGGCGCGAGTTCCATGACGCGCTTCCAGGCGTCGACGGCATCGGCGGTTCGATCCGCGTCATAGCGTGCCATCGCCAAAAGCCGGAGCAGGCTGGGAGAATCCGGCTGCAGCGCCGTGGCATGCTCCAATTCATAGGCCGCATCGCCATACCTGCCCTGCGAAGCCAGGGCGATCGCATGCCATTCGAGAAGATTCACCTGATCGGGCGTAGCCTGAAGCGCGTGCTCGAAATAGCCGCTCGCCTGGTCGACATTCCCTTGCTGCATGGCCATCACGCCCGCCAGAAAATAGGCGTTAGTAGTCGTGCGGACGTCGTTGTCGCGCTCGATCTCGGCCAGCCGCATGTTGTCGATCGTGTCCGCTGTGGTGATTCGATTGCGCAGCGCTGCCCAGTACGCGTCTTCTTTCGGCCCATTCGGGATGGGAAGCTGCAGTTTGTCGTGCTTGGGCGCGGAACCGGTTCCGGCGTCTCGGCGGGTGAGGTCCTCCACCATGGGCGAGCCTGAGGTCATAGGCCGCTTGGCCGGGCCGTCTCCCGGTTCGATCCTGGCCACTGCGCTCTTCGCGATCGTATATTGTGTGCTGCCCACCCAGTATTCGATCTGCCCGTCTTTCTCTTCTGCCTTGCGGACGATGATGTACATGCCATTTTTCAGATAGATCGTGTCGGCGCAGCCGGGGCGGGCGGCGGCCGCGATGAGGCAAAGTCCGATAATGGATTGGAAGCGGGACAAGGTTCGGTCTGAGGGGAGGGCTGTATTATTGCATAACTCGCGACCCGCACAATGCCACTAACGCGCCAGCAAACTCTATCCCGTGAGGGCCTCGTTCGCGCCATCGGTCGCTGGAGCCTGGTCGCGCTGACCATCAATTGCATCCTGGGCAGCGGCATTTTTGGATTGCCCTCTCAGGTCGCGGATCTGCTTGGCGAACGCAGTATCTGGGCCGTCCTGCTGGCAGGGATGGCGACGGCGGTCATCGTCGCCTGCTACGCCGAAGTCGCTTCCCAGTTTTCGGAGACCGGTGGGAACTTACATTTACTGCCGCGCAGCCTTCGGCCGCCTCACCGGCCTGCAAGTGGGATGGATGATGATGCTCAGCCCGCCTCACCGCCTGCGCCGCCAACGCCAACCTGCTGGTCATTTATCTGGGCACATTCTGGCCGCAAGTCGCGCATCCACTTGCGCGGTTCGCCATCATCACGATCCTGCTGGGCATTCTTCTGGCGATCAATTACCGCGGGGTGCGCGACGGGACTCTGGTCAGCAATTTTTTCGTCGTGGCCAAGTTGGTGCCCGCTCGCCATCGTAGCTGTGGCCGGGTGGATATTATCTGATCGGGCATGCGGCGGTGTCATGGCCGTCAGCGAATGCCACGGCGGGCACGTGGAGAGACGCGATGCTGCTGCTCTTCTTCGCTTTCGGCGGATATGAAGCGGCGATGAATCCCATGGGCGAGGCGCGGAATCCCAAGCGGGACGCGCCCTTTGCTCTGTTCGTAGCCTTGGCCATCATCACCGTCATCTACACGGTGATTCAGTGGGTAGTGGTGGGCGTGCTGCCGCCTTCGATGCACAGTAATCGCCCGCTGGCGGAGGTCGCGCGAATCGTGCTGGGGCCGAGCGGCGCCGGATTGGTCGCGATCGCCGCCGTCGTCTCCGTATACGGATATCTCAGCGCGAATTTTCTGACCGCCCCGCGCGCGACTTTCGCCTTCGCCGAGCAGGGAGATTTTCCGCGCTGGTTTGCGGCCGTGCATCGCCGAGCATCGAACACCCCACATCTCAATCGCGGTCTTCGCAATCCTGTGCTGGGTGCTGGCGCTGGGCGGGAGCTTCACTTGGAACGTTACGCTGTCCGCGGTGATCGCGACTGTTTTACTACGGAGCGGTGTGCGCGGCTGTTCCGGTGCTGCGCCGCAAGGCAACCGGAGGCTGCCTGGTTCCGCATTCCGGCCGGATCGGGCATCGCGGTCAATCGGCGTGTTGATTTGCGTTGCGCTGTTGAGCGGCGTCGATTTCAGCAAATCGCTGATCCTGATGGCTACGGTGGCGATCGCATTTCTGAACTGGCTGGCGGTGCGAAACAGTGGCTCATGAAGTAAGCGAGCGATTGTGTGAGCGGGCACTCTTGTCCGCTGCTTTTGATGTGCTGCATGCAAGCGGGCAGGAGTGCCCGCTCCACACGAATAAAAGCCTTCCCTATGATCGCTGTTCCATCGCCAGCAGAGTTTTCTTCCGCTCCATTCCCCAGCGATATCCGCCCAGGCTGCCGTCTTCGCGGACGACCCGATGGCATGGGATCGCGACTGCGACCGGATTAGTAGCGCAGGCACGCGCCACCGCGCGACAGGCTTTGGGCTGGCCGATCGCTTTCGCGACCTCGCTATAAGACTTGGTCTTGCCGAACGGAATCGATTGCAAATACGCCCAGACGCGGCGCTGAAACGCCGTGGCGCGAATGTCGAGCGGAAGCGCGGAGTCCAGATCTTTTCCGCGCATGTGCTGGAGCAACGCGCTCACCCACGATTGCAGCCCGCCCTGGTCGGCCTTGCGAGCGGCGAAGGGAAATTCGCGTTTCAAACCTTCCAGCAATTCGCCATCGCTCGCGCCAAACTGAATCGAGCAGATGCCGCGATCGGTCGCCGCGACCAGCATCCGCCCCAGAGGAGAATCGGCGCAGTGGTAGCGGACCGTGGCCGCTATGGCTCCGCGGCGATACTTGTCGGGCGTCATGCCCAGTTGCGATGCGGTGCGCTCGTAGAGCCGACTGCTTGATCCGTATCCGGCGTCGTACATGGCCCGAGTGACGGAATCTCCCGCCTGCAGATTGCGCTTCAGAGTACGCAAGCGGCAGGAGTCAGCATATTCGCGCGGCGTCACGCCCAGCACGGTTTTGAAACGCCGCTGCAGGTGAAACGGGCTCTGGTGAAATTCTTTCCCCAGACGATCCAGGGTCAAAGGCTCGTCGAGATGCTGCTCGATGAAGCGGCAGATCGCCTTGACGACGTCCACCTCGCGATTGCCGCTGACAGCTTTAGGACGGCAACGCAGGCAGGCGCGAAAGCCAGCCTGCTCGGCCGCTTCGGGCCGCGCGAAGAACTGAACATTTTCCCGACGCGGCCGCCGCGCTGCGCACGACGGACGGCAGTACACCCCGGTCGTTGCCACAGCAAAGACGAATTGCCCATCCTGCCGGGCATCGCGCGCGACCACGGCATTCCAGCGTGGGTCGGCGGTTTCGATTTTCGCATTCGATGCTGACATTTCCGTGAGGCTTTCCAGTTCGAGTATGGCATTGGTTGTCATAGCAAGGAAAGCGTACGGCAAAGGTCGATTCCCCTACTATCCGGATCTTGCGGTCAAAATGAAAAAACAGTGGTCTGTGGTCGGTGGTCAGGCTTTTGAATTTGCACCCGGCCGCTAAAAGAAGATACAGTTCCGGGGAACACACATGCCCATGAGTGAGGGAATCTCGATGAAACGCTTGCATCTCCGCATCCTTGCAGCTTCAATGGTTTTGCTGGCTGGCTGGGCCATGGCTCAAACAGCGTCGAAGCACGTGCTCACCAGCGACGAGTTGAGGAAGGCGGTTCCTACCGAGTACTTCTATCGCGGGCAAAAAGCTCCGGTGCAATTGCGCAATGCCGTGGGGTTCCAGCTGGCTGACGGCAAGATGATGCTGGCGGCGCTGGTCGACGCGTCTGGCTACTCGACAGCAATTCAGCAGAAATATCAGGGATTGCTGATCACCGAAACCAAGCTGACCATCGGCGGAGCGACGCTGCCGCCCGGTCAGTACGGCTTCGGATTCTCCGCGAACGGTAAGTTCATGGTGATGGATGTGGCCAACACCGACGTGCTCGAAGCAGCCGCCGAGGTCGATCAGCAACTGAAACGCCCTGTACCGCTTAAACTGGCGGAAGACAACGGCGCCTACAAGCTCTACGGCGGAAAAAAGTGGGTAGGAATCAAGGCCGAATAGCTGGCGATTGTTTCAAAATTAGCTTTGGGAAGGGCACGGCGTTAGAGTGTGCGTGAGAACTGGTGCCGTCCCTGCGGGACTCGCGTCAATTTCCCAACTTGACCCGGCATTTCCGTGCCGGGCTTTCACATACCGCCGCTTTGCGGCTGCATCTGGTTTCTTAGTGGGTTAACGGCTGAAACGGACCGAACACGCTGCTCACTCCTGCTCGCCGCCGCAGTTCGGCAAGCAGGGCGCTGGCAGCATTCTCGTACGTCTTGCCCGGATCGGACGGGTCAGCCCACACCGCGTCGTACACAATCTGGGCCGCTTCCTTCAACTCAATGTGCAGCGCGGCCTCCATAACATCAACGCGTTCCTGCAGCCGCTCGTAGCAAATGGTGCAGACGTCTGCGCCGGCCGTTTCGCCCTCATGCCGCTCGCTAAACTTGCAGATCGCTTCCTGAGCATTCACAACTTGGGCGTGCGCTTCCAATAATTGCGCTTTGAACTGCTTCAGAAACTCTTCCCGCTCCTGCTCGACTTCCGCGCTGTCATGAACCGGCTCAGCGACGGCTTGCACCGGACGCGGCGGCATTTGCGGCGCAATCGCAGGGACACGCTCATTGTGCTTGCACGTTGGGCAAACGTCCAGATCGGCAGAGTAATACAGATGGCATTTGGAGCAAGGCAGGCCGTAACCGGAGGCCCTGCGCGGCGAGTCTTCGGTTTTTGTGGCGGGCGAATAGTCCATGCGGCGCGCGCTGGCTTCTTTCGCCAAGGCTGCCTGAATCGCTCCGCTGATCCTTGCCTGTTGTGTTCCCGTAAGGTTCGTTGCCATCATAAGTCCCCTTTATTGCAGGATCCGAACGGCGAGTCGCACTCCCCTCCTCGCCCCTAATCTAAAAGCTGTCCCCGGCTTCGCCTACGCCCCCAAAGGACAAGGCCAGTGACTGACCATGAGGTCATCTCGCCGTTGACCGATCACCAGTTTCTTTCATCAACTTCAGCAACTCCTCCCGACGCGCGCGATAGAGCTGGCGCACGGGATCGAGCTTGGCTGCTAATTCCACTTCCGACAGCGCCTCTTCATAGCGGTCCATGCTCATCAGGCACGCCGCCAACGCGTAATGGTTGTCGGCCGAAGGGTTCACCCGCAGCGCCTCGCGGAATTCTTTTTCGGCTGCCTGCAACTTCTCTTGTTGAAACAATGCCGTGCCCAGCAGGTGATGAGCCGCCTCGGAATCGGGATTGAGCGAAACCGCAAGCTTCAGTTCGCGCACTGCGTCTTCGGGTTCGTTATCCATCAGCAGCGCCTGCCCGAGGATGCGGTGCTCGGTCGACCCCGCCGGGTTCTGCTCTACCGCCAGCCGCAACTCAGCCACGGCCGCGTCGTAATTGTTTTTCGCCATGTAGGCGCTCGCCAGGCAAGCATGGCCCTGCTGCCACTCGGGATGCTGGCGATAGAGTTCTTTCATCTCCTGGATGGCAGCATCGAAGTTGCCCTGGTCGCAGTATGTATTTCCCAGGTTGTTGCGGACCGAAGCTTCTCCCGGAGCGATGCGCTTGGCTTCGCGGTATTGCACGACTGCCTGCTCCAGGTTTCCTTCTTCGTGCTCGATCAACCCCAGGTTGGAATGAGCTTCCCAAAAAGTCGGTCGAAACTGGATCGCCTGTTGATAGGCCATCACCGCCCCTGGCAAATCTCCCGCTGCGTGCAACGCAATTCCCATGTCGTAGAACGTGTCGGCATTGTTGGCATCGTGAGCCAGGGATTGCAGAAAGGCATGGACCGCGGCCGGATATTGGCCGAGCGAATAGTGAGCCAGGCCGAGGTATTGATAAGCTTCCGCATTCTGCGGATCGATGCTGAGGGCCGTACGGGCTTCGGAAATCGCATTGGGTCCGTCGTCCAGCCGGTAAAACAAGTAGGCCATCGCGCTATGATTTTCGGGGAGATCGGGCATGAGCCGCAGCGCCGCCTGCAACTCGTCGTAAGCGTCGTCGAATTGACCCTGCTGCCGCAGCATCACGCCGAGCGCGAAGTACAGCGCGGAATCGTCTCCGTCGTGCGCCAACACTCCCCGCAGAGCGATCTCAGCTTCGTGAGACTGCTGCTGGCGCGCTTCCTCAGCCGCTTTCAGCAAGCCCGCCGGAATCGCCGGCCCGATTTGCGCCGACAGCGCAGTTCCCGAACTCAGCGCCCGCATCAGATCTTTGCCGGCTCCCGCAGATTCCAAGTGCCGCAGTTCAGCCTGGGTCGGCAGATTGGCTAACCCCCGTTCCGTGACCAGACGGGCCAGCCTGGCGCTGGACACGCCGCCGGTGAGCCATGCGGCCAATTCCGTCGTGTTTACCGGATGGGCATCCGCGGCTTGCCCTACAGCGGAAGACGCGGCCACTGCCGCCAGAACGAACAGGAGCCAGAACTGCCAAAGCTTCACTCTCACCGGATTCCCCAACTTTTGGATTCGCTCGCGAGTAGCGGTTTCGGGGGACTCGAGATAGGTCCCTGCCAAAAGCCCTGTGGGAAACATAGCCCGCCAGGGAACCCGAAGGTAAGGTCACGGAGGTAACCTGTCACCATCGGTTCTGATCGAACCATTGTTGTCGTCACGGGTAGGGGCAGAGTCGCGAATTCAAATCTGCCGCGAAGTCGAAGCCCCCTGCAGTCGCTTCCGCCATCGGCCGCGCCAGATTGTGATTGAGATCACACCCCGGCGTGGCAGGCTTCACCGCCCTGCCCAGCATCCTCCGGTAAAACCATCACAAGGCTATGGAAGACCGCGCGAGGCCTAGGTTTCCCCAAACCTTCCCCTCCGACCTTCCGATAGCGTAGAATTTAACTTGCTGGCATTCCCTGGAGGCTCCGATGTTTGAAGGTCTACTTCAACCGATGCACCTGCTGATCATTTTCTTTATCGCGCTGCTGGTGTTCGGTCCCAAAAAATTACCGGAACTCGGCAAGGGTCTGGGCGAGGGGATTCGCGCCCTGAAAGATGGCATGAAAGATGGCATTAAGGACAATCCCCCGGCACAGGCTTCGACCGAGCAGAGCAATAAGACCGAAACGAAGTCTTAATCGACTCCTCGTCGAGCCGCATCGGCCGTGATCTCTGCCGCTTTGTCTCTGTTTCCCTATCTTCGTTCTTAACGCGATTCCCGGGCCCCAACTAGTTTTGTCTTAATACTTCACAATTGGAGGATAAGCTGTGCTGCGTAAATTCGAACTCTTCTCCCTGTTTTTATTGGTGGGACTCACCTCGGCCTTGTGGGGGGACCAGGTTACTTTGAAGAACGGCGATCGACTGACCGGCACTGTGGTCAAATCCGACGGCAAAACGCTCGTCCTGCACACCGATGCCGGCGGTGACGTCACGCTTAAATTCGATGCGATCCAGGAAATCAAGACCGACCAGGAGTTGCACGTTAGCCTGAAGAGCGGCAAAACCGCTGTTGGTCCCGTCACTACCACCGACGGCAAACTGGAAATCGCCACCAAAACCGCCGGCACCGTCGAAGCCGCCAAGGACGATGTGACCTTGATGCGCAACGACGCCGAGCAACTGGCCTACGACAAGTCACTGCATCCCGGCCTGATGCACGGGTGGAATGGCGGTGCCAACGTGGGATTCTCGGTCGCTCGCGGCAACAGCCAGACCGAAAACCTCGCTCTGGCCTTCAACGCCGCGCATCCCACGCTCAACGACAACATCATCCTTTACGCGACTTCGATCGACACCAAGAACGACCTTGCCACTCCCACTACCGTAGCCAATCTGGAAACTGGGGGACTCCGCTACGATCGCAATCTGAATCCGCGGTTGTTCGCCTTCGGCGCCGGCGACTTCATGAGCAACGCCCTGCAATTCCTCGATCTGCGCCAGGTATATAGCGGCGGTTTTGGCTACCACGCCATCAAGTCGGACCGAACGATTTTGGACTTCCTCGGCGGAGTTAACTACACCCACGAAACCTACTCCAACGGAAACGAGGTTCCGCCCACTCCTCCCTCCACCACGCCGACTGGAATTTTCGAATCTTATGGCGTCACCAATCGCTATGTGGCCTTGACCCTGGGCGAGGAACTCAACCAGAAGTTAGGCAAGAGTACCGTCCTCACGCAGAATTTTGATTTCTATCCCAACCTGCAACAGACGGGGCAGTATCGCGGCACGTTCAATCTCGGCACGGTCACCAAGATCAGCAAGTGGCTGGGCTGGCAGAATCAGTTCGCCGACATCTACGTGTCGAATCCGCCGATCTCCGCCAAGAAGAATGACGTCGTTTTCACCACCGGCCTGAATGTATCGTTCACCCACTAATCCTTTGCGAACCGAATGCGCGTCTCGCTTCACTGTGAGGCGCTTTTATTTGGCCCAACTGCCTATCTCTTTCTATCCCGGACCTGAAAACCGCGGTGGCTCCATTTGATTCCACGACGCGGGTGCGAGTAGATTGGTCTGTCCTATGGTAGCGACCGCAAATCCCCCGGAGAATCTCTATGCTGAAACGTTTCACTATCTGCCTTTTTCTGCTCGCTGGTTTCAGTCTGTTCACGTTTGCCGCCGATGATCAAAACGTCTGCAAGGGCGATTCCAACCAGTGGCGGCAGCTCTTCAACGGCAAAGATTTGACCGGATGGAAGCACGTTGGCCCCGGCGGCGATACCGTGGAAGAGGGCCTTATCCGCACGCACGGCGGCATGGGCCTGCTCTACTGGACCGGCGGAAAGGTCGGTAACTGCGAGATTCACGTCGTGTACAAGATGCGCGACGAGAACGACAACTCCGGCGTATTCGTCCGCATTCCCCTTGAGCCGCGCGAAGAGTGGATGCCCGTCCACTACGGCTACGAGGTCCAGATCGACAATCATCCGGAACGATCCACGCCCAGCGAGGATGAGTATCACGAGACGGGTATGCTCTATTCGCTCACCAAGCCCCTGGTCAAGCACGCGTGGAAGCCCGGTCCGGAGTGGAACACGATGGACATCACTCTCGACGGGCTACGCACCATCGTCGTCCTCAACGGCGTGAAGGTCACGGATTTCAAAGAAGGTGATCCGGTGCCCGAGAGAAAATTCGACTTCGAACCTCAACGCGGACCACGGCCTCTGTTGGGCTGGTTCGGCCTGCAAAACCACAGCGACAACGACATCGTGTTCTTCAAAGAAGTTGCCATCAAGCCTTTAAAAAAGTAACGAATCAGATGAGCAGGTCACAGTTCATTTCACATCGGAGGAATTGGTATGAAACGCATTCTTTCTCGGCGTGCATTCCTGCAAGGCAGTGCCGCGGCCGCTGCGGGCGGTCTGCTGATCTCAAAAACCGTGAGGCTCGAAGCTCACCCCCTGGGCCGCGCCGTTGCGCCGAGCGATCGTGTGCGCTTCGGCATGATCGGAATCGGCATGCAGGGATCCGGCCTGCTGACGCAGGCCATCACCATCCCCGGCGTCGAATGCGTGGCCGCCGCCGATCTCTACGACGGGAGGCACACGCTGGCCAAAGAAATCACCGCCAATCCCAGCTTGCCAACCACCCGCCGCTATCAGGAATTGCTAGACCGCAAAGACATTGACTGCATCGTGGCCGCCGTCCCCGATCATTGGCACCGGCGAGTCGTGGTCGACGCCTGCAACGCCGGCAAGGATATCTATTGCGAGAAGCCGATGTCGCACAACGTAGCCGACGGACTGGCAATGGTCGAAGCCGCGCAGAAGAATAATCGCGTTGTGCAGATCGGTTCGCAGCGCGTCAGTTCTGTGCTTTGCGAGACGGCCCGCGATCTTTATCAAAAAGGCGCGATCGGCGACGTCGAGATGGTTGAACTCACGCTGGGACGCAACGACCCGACCGGCGCCTGGGAATATCCTCCGCCCAGCGATCTTTCTCCTGAAACGCTCGACTGGGATACGTGGCTCAACGATGCTCCGAAAATTCCGTTCAACAAGCTTCGCTTCGCCCGCTGGCGTTGCTGGAGAGCCTACGGCACCGGCGTGGCCGGCGACCTCATGGTGCATCTGATCAGCGGCATGATGATGACCCTGGGATGGAACGAGATTCCGCGCTCCGCCACCGCGATGGGCGGCATCTTCCGCTTCAACGATGGCCGCGACATGCCCGACTTCCACACCGTGCTCTTCGACTATCACGGAATTCCTGTCTATGTGCGCCTCGACCTCGGCTGCGAGACGCCGGAACTGGCGCGGTTCCTGGGACCGAAGGGCCTGCTCGAAGCTGGAGAATTTGAGTTGCGCCATTCGCCGCAGACCGGTCTCGATACTGAGCCCAGCTATTATGCGCAGAGCTTCCCGGCCAAGATGCGCGAGGAGTATTTCAAGCAGTGGCACGCGGAGCACGATCCGCAAATCGGCAAAGAACCGACTCGCGAAGATACACTCTACAAGGGCCACGACTGGGACGACATGCGCCCGCACCTGAACGTCTTCTTCCAGTCGGTGAAGTCGCGCAAGCCGGTGACCGAGGATGCGGTATTCGGAAACCACGCGGCCATCGCTTGCCACATGGCCAACGAATCCTACTTCCGGCAAAAGCCGGTCACCTGGGATGCGGCGTCAAAAACGATCAAGTCGTAATCCGGGAGGAACCATGCGTTCCACTTCTCTTGCCGGGCAGAACCGGAGAGCCATTCCGCTTCTGCTCGCTTTTCTCATTCTCGCGACCGTTTCCGTATTTGCTCAGGACCTGACCGCTGCCAAGCCGGAATCGCTCGGGCTTTCTTCCGAACGCCTCGATCGAATCGGTGCAGCTGTTCAGCAGGACATTGACGGCAAGCGCATCGCCGGAGCCGTCACACTCGTCGTCCGCCACGGCCACATAGCTTGGTTCAAATCGCAAGGCATGCTCGATCGCGAAGCCGGAAAGTCCATGCCCACCGACGCCATGTTCCGCATCTGCTCCATGACCAAGCCCATCACCAGCGTCGCAGCGATGATGCTTTATGAAGACGGCAAGTTCCTGCTGGATGATCCCGTCTCGAAATACTTGCCCGAATTCAAAAATCCGAAGGTGCTGGTGAAGCCCGCGCACGGCGAGCCTTACACAATTCCCGCCACGCAGGAAATCACCATTCGTGATCTTCTTCGCCACACCTCCGGACTCACTTATAACTGGAACGAAGATCTTGGACCGATGTACGACAAGGCCGGCGTGGCCAGCGGTCTGCTGCCATATGACGGCACCATCGGCGACAGTGTGAAGCGCCTCGCCGTACTTCCCCTGCTCTTCAATCCCGGCGACCGCTTCGAATACAGCCTCAGCCTCGATGTGGTTGGACGTCTGGTGGAAGTTCTCTCCGGCAAACCCCTCGACGAATTTTTCCGCGCGCGCATCTTCGAACCGCTCGGCATGAAAGACACGTATTTCTATCCCCCTGAAGACAAACTCGCTCGCCTGGCCACGGCCTACACTTACTATCCAGACAAGGGCCTCAGCCGCTTTCCCGACACTCCGATTCGCGAAGGGCCATTCGTCTACTCGGCCGACTATCCCTCCCGCGGCCCGAAAAAACTTTTCTCCGGAGGAGCGGGGCTGGTTTCGACAGCGATGGATTATGCCCGCTTCTGCCAGATGATGCTCGACAACGGCAAATTCGGTAACACTCGGCTATTGAGCCGCAAGACGGTCGAACTCATGACCCACGATCAACTGGGAAAGATCGGCCCGGAGCAGGGATTCGGCCTCGGGTTCGGCATTGAAGGCGTGAAAGGCCCACTGGATGGCCTCGGATCGATCGGAGAATATGACTGGGGTGGGTTCTTCTACACCGGATTCACCATCGACCCCAAGGAGCAGATGATCGTCATCTTCATGGCGCAACTGCATCCCACGGGTAACTTGACGCTCGACCGCCGCGTGAACCAGCTCGCTTACCAGGCGATTATCGATTAAGCGGGCGCGTGGAATTCCTTTCCTCTGCGCTTATCGCGAGTTCTCGGCACACTCGCAATTAAGGTTTTTCTCGGCAAGGTATATCATTCTGGAAAAGGCAACCGTCAGCCCATCCGCCGCTGTAGTCCTTGGTTCTGGGAGTCCGCAATGGCTACGATTCATCTCGCAATCAATGGCAAGCCGTACCACGTCGAAACCGACCCGCAAACCAGCCTGCTCACGGTTTTACGCGAGCATCTCGATCTAACCGGGACTAAGTACGGTTGCGGTGAAGGCCAGTGTGGCGCATGCACCGTGCTCATCGACGGCAAGGCGCAGCGCTCTTGCCTGACGCGCGTGGGCACGGTTGCTCAAAAACACATCACAACCGTTGAAGGTCTCGCCAGCGGAGATCGTCTGCATCCCGTGCAGCAGGCTTTCCTCGACGCCGGCGCGATGCAATGCGCCTACTGCACCTCTGGAATGATCATGTCGGCCGTCGCTCTGCTCCAGAAAAATCCCCATCCGCAGGAAAAAGAGATTATCGATTTCATGGACGGGAATATCTGCCGCTGCGGAACCTATGCCCGCATTGTCGTCGCCATTCAGGAAGCTTCTCAGATGGACCAGCCCGCCGTCGCGAAGGGAGGCAGCCGATGAGTGACACACTCCACGCCCCATGTTCCGCTGGAGCCCGAGCGCTACGAACTCCGGGCCGCCGCTCCCTATCGCTTCGACCTCGACCGCCGCGATTTTTTCAGATTTCTTGGAGCCGGGCTCGTCGTCGCTTCGGTGCTGAAGCCAGCGCTCGTCGCGCAGGAATCCGGAGGAGGCCGTCCCACCGCGGAGAATCCCTTCCGACAGAAATCAATGCCTGGCTGCATATCGGCGAAAACGGCAAAGTCACCGTGTATACCGGCAAAGTGGAAGTCGGGCAAAACATTCGCACTTCGCTGACCCAGGCGGTTGCGGAAGAACTGCACGTGCCCATCGCCAGCATCGAGATGGTCATGGGCGACACGCATCTCACACCGTTTGATATGGGCACATTCGGCAGCCGCACCACTCCGACCATGAACCTGCAATTGCGCAAGGTTGCGTCCGCGGCGCGGGATGTTCTCATCAGCCTCGCCGCCGCTCAGTGGAAGACCGATCCGCAGCATCTGGTCGCCGCCGACGGCAAGATCACCGACGCGCAAGGCAATCGCTCCGTCGAATATGCGGCTCTGATGAAGGGCCAGCAACTGACGGAGACCCTCCCAGTCGAGGATCCGCTGATCCCCGCCGCGAAGTGGACCGTCGCCGGACAATCCACTCCAAAGATCGACGGCGTCGACTTCGTCAACGGACGCCATCGCTATCCGTCCGACCAGACCCAGCCCGGCATGCTTTACGGAAAAATATTGCGCCCAGCCTGCTTTCGACGCCACGCTGGTTTCGCTCGACACGCAGAGGGCGGAGCAGACGGGCGCGACCGTGGTGCACGACGGCAACTTCATTGGCGTGGCTGCGCCCACATCCAAAGCCGCAGCCGACGCCGTCGCCGCTATTCACGCCGAATGGAAATCCGATCCCCAGATCTCCAACAAAGAATTATTCGACTATCTCCGCAAAAATACGGTCGAGGGAAAAGATCCCACCGGGGACGGAGATCGTTACGATACCGGCTCTGTCGATCCGGCCCTGGCTTCTGCCGATCACAGGCTGCAGCAGACCTTCACGGTTGCTTACATCGCGCACGTTCCGCTTGAACCTCGCGCTGCGCTTGCGAAGTGGGATGGAGATCAACTGACTGTCTGGACCGGAACACAGCGTCCCTTTGGCGTTCGCGGCCAACTCGCCGAGGCCTTCCGCATTCCTGAAGATCACGTGCGCGTGCTGATGCCCGACATGGGATCCGGTTACGGCGGCAAGCACACCGGAGAAACCGCGATTGAAGCGGCTCGGCTGGCGCGGGCAGCCAAGCGTCCGGTCAAAGTTGTTTGGACCCGCGAAGAAGAATTTACCTGGGCTTACTTCCGTCCAGCCGGAGTCATTGATGTGACCAGCGGTGTGCGCAACGACGGCACCATCACGGCCTGGGAATTTCATAATTACAATTCCGGATCGGCGGGCATTCGTCCCTATTACGACATTCCCAACCAGCGCATCGTGTTTCATGCGGTGAAATCGCCACTGCGCCAGGGGTCATACCGGGCGTTGGCCGCGACCGCAAACCACTTCGCGCGCGAGTCGCACATGGACGAACTCGCTCATACAGTGAAAATGGATCCCCTCGAATTTCGCCTGAAGAATCTGAAGAACGAACGTCTACGCGCCGTTTTCCAGGCGGCGGCCAAGCAATTTGGATGGGGCAATAGCAAAGCGCCGGGGCACGGTGTCGGGATGGGAGGCGGCTACGAAAAACTCGGCAACATAGCCACCTTCGCGGAGGTCAAGGTTGATCGCAAGTCCGGCGACGTGGAAGTAGTGCGCGTCGTCTCTGCATTCGAATGCGGCGCGATCGTCAATCCCGATAATCTGCGCAATCAAATCGAAGGATCGAACGTGCAGGGCCTGGGCGGAGCGCTCTTCGAAGCGATCGAATTCGAGAACGGCAAGATTCTGAACGATCGCCTGTCGCAGTATCGCGTGCCCCGCTTCAGCGACGTTCCCAAACTCGAAACCGTGTTGCTCGACCGCAAAGACATTCCGTCGGTCGGCGCCGGGGAGTGCCCGCTGGTGGGCCTTGCTCCCGCAATCGCCAATGCGATTTTCGATGCCACGGGAACGCGGCTGTGCGCGCTGCCTCTGGTTCCGAACGGATTGAAAACTAGTTGACGCGTCGCGGCACGATTGCCATGCGACGCAGGTCTGCCTCATGCCATTGCAATTTTCAGATTTATTTTTTTATACTCACAGGAGCAACGAATGAGTGAACCGTCTTCGGTCAGCCGCCGCACCTTCCTCGAAAAATCTGCCGCCGCGCTTGCCGGAAGCGCGATTCTGCCGCGCACGGCCTTGTCCTACGAACGAATCGTGGGCGCTAACGACCGCATTTCTCTCGGCCACATCGGCATCGGAAGCCGCGGCGGCGATCTGGATTTGATCGCCTCCAAACTGAAATCTAGCCACAAGGTCGAGATGATCGCAGTTTGCGATTTGTGGACGTTTAACCGCGACAAGGCCGTCGCCACCAACACAACCTATTACGGACGAACTCCTCGCGCCGTTCAGCATCCCGAAGAACTGCTGGCTATGAAAGACGTCGATGGCGTGCTCATCTCGACTCCGGAGCATTCGCATTCGCCGATCTTGAAAATGGCAACCGAGGCCCGCAAAGATGCCTACGTTGAGAAGCCGATGGGCAATGTTTTATCCGAAGCGAAAGCCGCCCGCGATGCCGTGCTGCAAGCAAAAACGGTGGTGCAGGTCGGAACGCAGCATCGCAGCGAGCCCTATCAGGTCGCCGCGCAAAAAGTCGCGGCCAGCGGCGCTCTCGGCGATGTCAGCAAAGTCGAGATCGTGTGGAACTATCACGGCCCGCGCTGGCGCGGCCGTCCTGAGGTTAAGGAGATCCGCGAGCAGGACACAGATTGGAAAGCCTGGCTGATGACCAAGCCGCCCCGCCCGTTCGATCCGCAGATCTATTGTGAATTCCGCCTCTACAAGGAATTTTCCAGCGGCATCCCTGATCAATGGATGAGCCATGCCATCGACACGGTGCACTGGTTCATGAGCGACAACTATCCTGTGTCCGTCGGTCTCGCACGGCGGCGTGTTCGCCTGGCATGACGGGCGCGAAAATGCCGACACCTTTCAGACGCTGCTCGAATATCCTAAGGAATTTCTGGTCAGCTACTCCACCAGCTTCGGCAACGATGCGCCCAGTTTCACGCGCTACATGGGCAAGAAAGCCACGCTCATCAATATCGGCGGCGAAGGCAGCCCGCGTTATCAACTGGTCGAAGAAAAAGGCACACACGAGGACGATTCCGACATTGACCAGAAGCGCGCCTCAAAATACATCCTGCTTCCCGGCCAGCAGGGCCTGCCGCCGATGGGCATCGACGATCTCTCGCTCGAACACATGGGCAACTGGTTCGACTGCATGCGCTCGCGCAAAGAACCCAACGCATCCGTGAATGCGGGCTTCGCGCATTCGGTCGCGTGCATGATGGCGGCGGAATCCTACTGGACAGGGAAGAAAATGTTCTGGGATGCGAAGACCGAGACGTTCTCTGACAGCAAGCCCGCCTAATTTCCGCGGACTCCGGCCTCGCCCGCCACACACGCCAAGTCGGACGAAGACACCAGGGTTCCTCCATCGGTAACAACGAGATTCCTGAAGTCTTGGGCCTGGTTGAACGAATTGAGCACAGGAGATTTCGGATCGCGGCCCATGCGAGGCCGCACCACTTCGTAAATGGCAAATCACGGTCGCAAGGTTCATGCGGCCGGTTTTTTCAGCGGCAGGCAAAGTCGCACGCACACTGTCTTGCGCGCAGAAGACGCAGCCGGCTTTAATTCTTGAACTCCACAGCGAGCGTGGTCTCTGCGACCGCGGCTTCGCCGTTTACCCGATACGGCTCAAACTTCCACCACCGCAACGCATCCATCGCAGCTTGTGCCAGCACGTCCGGACCATTCAGGGCGCGCATACTCTCGACCGATCCATCGCGCCCCACGATCACGTCCACGGCAATAATTCCCTGCAGATGCTGTTTCCGCGCGTCCGCCGGATACACCGGCTCAACGCGGTGCACCAGCAACTTCTGCATCATTTCCGCTGGAACCTGCACACGCGTCGCCGCCGCCGATAAATTCTCGGGGCGCTGGGATTCCAACTCCGCCCAACCGCGGCTCCATCTCCACCAAAAGGCTGCTGCCGCAATCATGAGCACGAGGACGGCAACCAGCCAGCGCTTCGCTCGTCGCTTCTTGCGAGGTTTGCCGCGGAATCCAGAGCCGGTTGTTGAGGAGGACGGGCCGGAAATTTTTCTGTCGCTGGCATGAACCTCGCTCTTAGAGGCGAGCCAGGGTGCTTCGGTGGCGTCAGTCACGGCCCTGGCCTGTTTGGCCCAATCCCGGATGGCGGATCGCTGCCGCTCCGTCAGCGTCATGAACTCTAGACCGTAGAGCAATTTGTCCTGATAGCGCACAGTGGCCCGGGTGCGCAAGGGCTCTCCGACCGCCGAAAGCCGCACTTCCACGCCCACCGACTCTCCGGGGTTCAGTTCTCCGGCGAGCACGGCGGCAATGCCGCGCTCGCAGACATTGACGGATCGTCCTGGCACGGCATCCGGAATTCCGGAACGCAGCACCGTCACATCGAGCGGCGCCTGCACGCGAAATCGCGGCAGGCGCCGGCGTGACGGCCCGCTCCATCCTCGAGTGTGTGCACCCTCTGCCATTTGAATTTTTTAAAGAGTTGCAAGCGTGCGCTGCCTCAGCGCCGCAGCGCGAGCGCTAGCCATTAGCCTTTGCTTGAGGCTCTCAACTCGACAATCTCGCTGCCGCGCGCAAACAGCACTACACTCGCCATTCCAATAAACAATCCGTGCTCGACTACGCCTGGCATATCGCTCAGTTGCCGAGCCAACGCGACCGGATCCTGAATTTCTCCGAAGCGGCAATCCAGAATATGATTATTTTCATCTGTGATAAACGGCTTGCCGTCGGTGCCGGTGCGAAGCTGCACTTCGGCGCCCAAGGCGGAAATTCGCTTCGCCACCAGCGCCTGCGCGAATTTGATCGCTTCCACGGGCAGCGGAAACTTTCCTAGTCTCTGCACCTGCTTGGTCGCGTCGGCCACGACTACCATCTGCCGGGTAGCCGACGCCACAATTTTCTCGCGCAACAAAGCTCCGCCGCCACCTTTAATCAGACGAAGTTGCGGATCGACTTCGTCCGCCCCGTCCACGGTGACGGCAATTTCCTGACATTCATCGAGAGTGGTCAGCGGGATGCCCAGGCTCTCGGCCAGTTCGCGCGAGCGCACCGATGTCGGAATGCCGCGAATGCGGAGCCCGTTCTTCACCTGCTCGCCCAGCAACTTGATGAAGTGGGAGGCGGTCGATCCCGTGCCGAGCCCTACGACTTGACCGTCTTTTACGAACCGCAAACTGGCTCGCGCCGCCGCTTCCTTTTCCTGATCGTTCGCCATTCAGCCTCGAATCTTTGCCACTGATTTTCACGGATTAAGAACGAAAAGCGGAATTTCTCTGCGCCTCGTGCCTCCGTGGTGAAGGTATGATTTCCCTTGGCTCACTCTAGCCGAAAATCTCAAACTAGTCTCAGGGCACAATATTTTATCAGCCTCGGGCTTGCGTGAGCTTTGTCATCTTGAGCCGCAGCTTTTAGCGGCGAAGGACCTCGGCACTCGCCGGCAGCGTCGGTGCAGGCGAGAGGCTTACATAGGTCCTTCGCGGCACAGAACGCCGCTCAAGATGACAAGGCTTAGTGGTCGAGTCTGGGAGAAAGCGAGATTCGCAGTTACCCTAGCACCTTTTCTGTGTAGATCAGGTATCCCGCGAGGGCCAGGCCGATGAGGATCGTGAGAATAGTGAGCAGATCGAGGCCGAAGCCTGCGGGTTCGAATGCACCCGCGTCGAGGCGATCCCTGGTCTTGCGATAGCGCAACAGCCCGGCAACCACGAGCAGCAGGCCGGCGACGATTGTGCCCGAGCCCATCCACACTGAAATGCCTGCAGTGCGCACTCCGTGTCCCTGCAACGCGGTCAGTTGGCGGATGGCAATGGAGAAGCGGCCGATGGCAAAGCCGAAGACGACGATGGCAGCGCCGGTGCGCACCCAGGCCAGAAAGGTGCGCTCGTTAGCCATATGGTCGCGCGCCCGGTTGGGATTGGGATTCGGTTCGGTCACAAGCGTTCCGTTGCCGCCAGCATTATTCCACAGCCTTGGCGATCAGGGCGCCGGCACCTGCCAGATTTTTGATCAAGTCGGCGGGCACTCCATGCCGGTCCTTCAAGTATTCAGGATCGTTGTAGGTCACGGAGGCTTTGCCGTTCGCGTCCTCGGCTACCAGCGCCTTCAGAGGCAGATCGATGGCGAGACTCGGCGCGGCCAGCATCGGCGGCGTCCCACCTTTCGGACTGCCGAAGATGACAACCTTAGTCGCGGGCATTTTGAGGCCAACCTTCGCGGCCTCGCCGCTGTGATCGATCACGGCAAAGATCTGCATGCCCTTCTCGATAAACGCGCGGGTGAGGCGCTGCACGGCCTCGTCCACGGAATACCGGCTTGCAACCTCGACCAATCCGGTTCGCTGCATCATGGCGTTCCCCTCCTTCGTCTTCTTCTATCGCGACCAACCTGTGGAGCGGGCACTCCTGCCCGCTTGCCTGCAGCACCACAAAACCAGCGGGCAAGAGTGCCCGCTCCACAACGGGGAATCCTCGCGCTCTCGCCGCCGTTTTATTTTATGCCTGCGGGAAAAGTGTGGGATTTGTCGGGTGAAAATAAAAAAGGCGCGGCTTTCGGCCGCGCCTCTTCCTCGACTGCGACTTACGATTTCACGACTTCCAGTTTGTTCTCCACCGTAAAGGCGCCGAAGATCTGGCGGGCGCAAATTCCGGCGACTTGCTTGTCCATCGTGCTGTCGACCGTGCCGTAGAGGGTCACGTGGCCATTCACTACGATGATGCGAATCGGGCGTGCTGGATCGATCGCGTACTTGCTCAACACCGGGTCACGATAGATCGCTCTCAGCGCGCGTAGGCGCAGCCCGTCGTCAAATGGAGAAACCGGCTCGATCGAAATGTTGTTGATGACGTCTTTCACTCCGGGCATGTACGCGATGTCGGCCAGCGCCTCGTCGCGCCCGACGCCGGTGCGATCCTGGCCTTCGACGGTGACGACGCCATCCTTCACAGCGAGCGCGAAGTAATCGAACGTGCTGTCGTATCCTTCGCGGACGTAAGTGAGCTTGGTCGCCAGTTTCTGCTCGAGTTGCCCGTCAGAAACATTGGCGCCGGCCACCGTGACCCGGTTGTCGACACCCTGCACATTGGCGGTTTTGCGTGCCAGTTTGGTCGCGTCAAGCTTGCGCTGGTAGAGATCCACTGTACCGGTCAGCGTGACGATGCCGTCCTCAACGCTGGCCTGCACGTTGCTGAACTGGCGCTTCGCTCCCAGCTTTTGCCTAACAGTATTCTGAATCTGATTATCGAAGCGGGCTGCGGGTGAGGCTTCTGCCATCACCATGCTGGTGAGCAATCCCACCGCGATCGCCACTCCCGCCAATCTTTGGAAAACTTTCTTGCGAGTCATACAGGTCACCTCCGACCTTGACGAACCTTTACGAACTAACCGTCTGGTTAATTCATCTGATGCGCGCCAAATAAGGGAAGATGCACAGGTGTGGGCTGAAGTCGGGGCGATTATGTTGGCGCGGATGCGAAACTTTTTTCGTCGAGCCGGGTTATGACAAGCGGGATGTCACGTGGAGCGGGCAAGAGTGCGCGCTCCACACAGCTTCGGCTCTGAATGCTAAGTGATGGTGAGAGTCAGCGCACTGCTGGTTCCACCACTGGTGCAGCCCAGATCACCCGAGTTTCCACTCGGCGTATTGACGGTCACGCTCGCGCTTCCAGGGCCGGAGATCAAATCAGTCGAGATCGTCACTTGCAACGACTGGCTGCTCACAACAGTCGTGCTTAACGTTGTCCCGTTGATGATCACCACCGAAGACGACACGAACTCCTTGCCAGTCACTGTGAGCACAAAACCCTGTTGCACCTGGGCGAAGGTAATTGTGCTGGCCGACAGCGAGCCCATCACGGGAGCGGGCCGGGCACTGTTGCATAAGGGATTCAAGGCATTGCAGCCCGGAAGAAACAGAAATACGAGCACCATCGCGCACAGTGCCCATGGCATGGGACGCACAGGATGATTGGGTTGCGATTCGGCGCTACCGCTCGGAAGGTCCTTCGCGAAGTCTGCTTGATCCATCAAATAGGAACCGCCTCCAACCGTGCGACTGTTTCTGAGTTGTGCTGGGTTATGGATTGATTCTACGCGGTCCCAAGAAGAACAATTGAGTTCGAGCGATATCTTCGTGACTGACGTAACCAGGAACGACACTCAAAGAACAATCGATGAATGCAGTGGTGAGTCCTCCGCGCGAAGTCATTGCTATTAGGAAGCGCCTGGCATAGCGCAGAATTCATCTCCGGACCGCGTTTCTACGTGCCTGCTGGATGCCCGCCTTGATCCCGCTCGCGACCACCCGTTTGTAGCCCGCTCTGTCCATCGCGGCCATGGTCGCCGCAGCGATCCCGCCGGGCGTCGCCGCCTCCGCGAGAAGATCCTCCAACTTCTCTCCGCTCTCGCGCCAGTATTCGATGCCGTCGCTTAGCGCGTGTGCGGCGGCGATCAGAGCCGTTTCGTCATCCAGGCCGGCACTCTGCGCTGCCTGGGCCAGCGTCTTCAGCGCGTGATATCCGTGCGTCGGCGAATGGGACGCCGTGATCGCATCCATCTGCGCTTCTTGCAATTCCAAGACCGGACCCACTTGCTCAAACATGCGCGCGCACCAAGCTCCGATCTCTTTTCGTCACGGCGCGATCAAAACAAACCGGAGTGAGCCCGCGCCCGATCCTGCACACCGGACTCGGCATCGCCCGCACCCACCGCACCGGCCCGCCTAGCCAGCGCTGTAAATTCCGCAACGGAATCCCCGCCGCCAGGCTGATGCACAGCTTCGGTGGCCGCGCTCCGCACGCTGCCACCTCGCGCAGCATCTCCTTCACCGACGAAGGCCGCACGGCCACCATCAACATGTCCGCCCGCTCCAGCGCCGACTTCAAATCGCGCGCCATCTCCACCCGCGACTCTCGCCGCAGAGCCTGCAGCTTCTCCGGATGCCGGTCGTAAACAACAATCGCGCGCTCATCTCCCGCCAGCCGCAGCCCCGCCGCCAGCGCGCGCGTGATCCTCCCGCCACCGAGAAAAACCGTTGCCTTCATCCGATCCAATTCTCCCTTGTCATGCTGAGCGGAGCAGCGAGGAGAGCGAAGCGATCCTCGCCGCGCAGTCGAAGCATCCCTACCTCTAGTCCGCCGTTCCTCCGCCATCCACCACCAAAGCCGCTCCGGTCATGAACGACGAATCGTCCGACGCCAGGAAAAGCACCGCCTTCGCAATCTCCTCCACCGTGCCCACTCGTCCCAGCGGACGGCTCGCGCATCCCGCGATGTATTCTTCCCACTTCAGCCCGCGCATCTTCGCATCTGCCGGAAGCATCGGCGTCTCTACGTCTCCCGGACAAACGCAGTTCACCCGAATTCCCTGCGCGCCATGATCGATCGCCATCGCCTTGGTCATCAGCACCACTCCGCCCTTCGAAGCGCAGTAGGCTACCGCATGATCGCCGCCCACAATGCCCCATCCCGACGCGTTGTTGATGATCGTTCCGCGCCGCCGCGCCATCATCCCCGGCAGCGTGTATTTCGACATCAAGAACGTACCTTTCAAATTCACGTCGATCTGCTCATCCCACTCACGCTCCGAACATTCCACCGCTGTCTCGGGATAGAACACCCCCGCATTATTGAAGAGGACATCGATCACCCCGAACGCGCGCAGAGCTTCGTCGACAGCGCGCTGGCAATCGTCGGCCACGCTGACGTCGGCACGAATGAAAGTTGCCTGGCCGCCGTTCTGGCGGATGCGCCCGACGACGGCATTTCCGCGTGCGTCGTTCCTTCCTGTGATCGCGACCTTGGCGCCTTCTGCGGCGAAGAGCAGCGCAGTGGCTTCGCCGATGCCCGACGTCCCGCCCGTAATCAAAGCCACTTTATCCTTGAGGCGCATTTTGATTCATTCTTCTCTTGCAACTGGACTCGATCCCCCAGCGGCTAAAGCCGGGAGGTCTCTGCCCTATACGGCACGACTGAAGTCGTACCCTTCCCAAAAAGCCTCCATTAGGATTCATCGGCTGGCCAGTCCCCCTGCAGTCTCTCCTCCATCCACGGTGAACACCTGCCCCGTAGCAAACGCCGCATCGTCCGACGCCAGATACGCGAACAGCGCCGCAATCTCGTCCGGTGACGCATGCCGTCCCAGAGGAATCTTCGCGTTCACCTCCGCCAGCATCGCGTCGGAATACTCTGCGCGCTGCATCGGAGTCAGCACGTATCCCGGAGCCACGGCGCACACGCGAATCCGCGGCGCCAGTTCCAATGCCATCGACTTCGTCAGCTCGATCACTCCCGCCTTGGTCGCGTTGTAGTCTGCGTAATATGGATACCCCATCACCCCATTGGTCGACGCGGTTTGGAGAATCACGCCGCTGCCACGCTCCCACATATGCCGCGCCGCGGTCTGCGCCACGTAGAACACGCCTGTCAAATTCACCGCGATCACGCGCTCCCACTCCTCCGGCGTGATGTCGAGGAACTTGTGCCGGATGCTGATGCCCGCATTGTTGATCAGCACATCGACTCCATCCATCAGCCGAATGGCTTCGGCAAACGCCGCCTCCACCTGCATCAGATCGGTGACGTCAGCGATAATGGCCTCGCCGAGCGCGGGCAGTTCGCGCTTTACGTGATCACAAGCCGCCGCATCGCGATCGAGGACGCATACGCGCGATCCTTCCTCGAGAAAGCGCGCCGCCGTGGCCGCGCCGATCCCACTCGCACCGCCAGTGATCAGGACTCGTTTATCTTTCAGTCCACGCATCTCTCACCTCGCCTCAAGCTAGCTCGCTACGCTCGCTCGACGGCCCCTTCGGCTCCGCTCTGTCGAAAATCCCCACTTCTCGCAAAAGCGGCGAGAAATGGGGCATCCCATTTTCAGTTGCTTCGGTCTTAGCAGCCCGCCGCCCGTACTGCAATCGTCTGCGGCACGCGCCGCAACTCCGCCATCAACTCGTCATCGCAAGCCCGGTTGATGTCATAGATCGCATATCCTAGCGTTCCGCGCGTAGCCAGCACCTGGCGCTCGATGTTGATCCCGCGATCTCCCAGAATGTCGTTGATCGCGCGCAAAATTCCCGGCACGTTGTGATGGATGTGCATCAGCCGGTATGACCCATCCTCGTACTCAAGATG
The DNA here is from genome assembly GCA_963763795.1 of uncultured Acidobacteriota bacterium. Taxonomy (GTDB): domain Bacteria; phylum Acidobacteriota; class Terriglobia; order Terriglobales; family Acidobacteriaceae; genus Sulfotelmatobacter. The sequence continues at coordinate 384,682 of CAVXPP010000003.1, forward strand.
GCACTGCGGCAGGTTCACGCTCAGCGTCGAATCGCCGGTGCGCAAATAGTCCATCAACTTCGCCGAAACGAACTGGCCAATATTCTGCTGCGCTTCCTCGGTGCTGCCGCCCACGTGCGGCGTCAGGATCACGTTCGGCAAGCCCCGCAGCACGCTCACAAACAGCGCGCCCGACTCGGGTTCTTGCGGGAATACATCAATCGCCGCGCCCGCCACTTTGCCAGACTTCAGGCAAGCCGCCAGCGCGTCATGATCCACCACAAACCCGCGGCTCAGATTCAGGAAGCATGCGCCGTCTTTCATCGCCGCGAACTCGTCCCCGCCAAACAGGTTGCGGTTCTGCGCCTTGCCATCGACGTGCAGCGTCACCACGTCGGAAATCTCCAGCAGCTCGCGGAATCCTACCGGACGCGCATTACCTCGCGCCAGCACGTGCGACACGTCGTAGAACACCACGCGCATGCCCATGTCCTCGGCCAGGTCCGAAAGCTGCGAGCCGATCTTGCCGTATCCCACAATACCCAACGTCAGCCCGCGGACCTCATGCGCGCCCGCCGCCGACTTGTTCCACACGCCAGAATGCATTTGGGTGGAGGCGGCAAAAGTCCGACGCAGCAGCATGATGATTTCGCCCATCACGAGCTCGGCGACCGAGCGCGAGTTGGAGTGCGGATCGTTGAACACCGCGACGCCGCATTCACTCGCCGCCGCGCGATCGATTTTATCCACGCCAATGCAGAACGCGCCCACCGCGACCAGTTTCTGTGCGGATTCGATCATGGCCGCCGAAACCTTCGTCTTCGAGCGCACGCCCAGAATCGAGACTCCGCCGATCTTCTCGAGCAGCATCGCCCTCCTCAAGCGCGGCCTTGTGCGATTCAACGTCATATCCGGCAGCGCGGAATCCCTCTACCGCGACCGCGCTGATGTTCTCCAGCAGCAGTACTTTCAAGCACCCTCCCGGATGTGTAGGAAAAATGATGCGTCGATCAAGGAATGATTATCTCAAACGGCGCGGTGTAGGGATGGACGCGCTGTCATCTCAAACTCAGTCGAAGGACCCCTATAGCTTCCCATTCAATTAGCTAGGGTCGCTTTGGGGGTAGGAGTCCTTCGACTACGGAGCTCAGGATGACGAATTGCAAACCCGCGGCCCGATACACCTGGGCCGCCGGACAGCCGATGGCGGCTGTCCCCACATGATTCGAGAAGCACGTGGGGTGCGCTAGGATTTTCAATTACCCAATCACCCATCGCTCAATTACCCAATCTGCTAGATCGGACGGCCTTTGAAGAAGTAGATCAGCTCGATGATCAGGATGACGACTACCATCAGTTCCAGGATGAAGGCGCGGGACTGGTTGAATTGCTCGACCATGAAGCGGTAGAGATCTTCGGCGGTCTGCAGCTTTTCTTTGACCAGGTCTTTGTAGTCGGGGACGCCGACCTTGGCGGCGCACAGCTTATAAAGGCGCGCGGAAAACATGTCGCTCAGGAATTTGATGGCATTGTCGGCGCGCTCGGTGAGTTCGTTGACGTCGAGCAGGACGGTGTGCAGCTTGGAGGCGGCGCGGGCCGTCCGCCAGCGCGCCCATGTTCCGGTGCCTCCGGTTTCGAGGAAGTCGTAGACGTTCTCCAGTTCCTTGGTGAGCAGTTCGTCGTAGTGGCGGAACTCGAGCAGCTGCGAGTTGGCGTACTGCAGCAGCTGGATGGCGGTTTCGGCTCCGGCTTGGGTGTCGTAGATGAAGGCGGCGTTCCATCCGATGACCGCGAGATCGTTGGGATAGTAGGAGATGCGGGAGCTGGAGAATCTCCTGGCGCTCGCCTTCAGAGAGCATGGCCATCTCTCCGCGGACGACTTGGGCGATATGGTTGCGCTGCGAGCTGAGGAGGTCGTCGGCGGAGGGCGATCCATCGATCTCGCGCACGTGAAAGATGAAGTAGTCCTCTTGCAGCCATTCGCCCTTATACGGTTTGATCAGCGCGGGAGCGGCGCGTTCGAGCTTCTGGCGAGCGACGCGCGAGGCCAGCTTCTCAAAGTTGGTGTCGGAGGTCCAGCGGCAGGAAAGTTCGATCAGCGTGTCCCAGGTGCCGGAGAACGGCAGCTCGAACTCGAGGCTGATGACGCCGTAGTCGTAGTACTTGATCTCCCCGGCTAGGCGCTCGCCGGAGTCGAGGACCAGCGGCTCCAAGGGTTTCCTCGACCGGAGGACGCTGGTAGCGGACGTACGCCGGGGCCTTTCTTGAAGCTGGCTTCGGCGGTGCGCGCGGGGAAGATCTTGCGGAGCTCGTCGAGGCGGATCTCTTCGGCTACGTCGAACTGGATCAGGACGAGGACCGATCCGCGCAGCGGGCCGGCAGCCTGCAGATGCGTGGATTGCTGGACGTGCGTAGTCAACGCCTCCGCGACGTCCGTACCGGCGATGGTTGAAATGTCCTGGTCCATAGTACTTGCTTGCCTTGTGAGGTCGCGTTCGAGGAAGCGCGGAAAGAAGCGGCTTTCTATTATCTCAGGAGCGGGGCGGGGCGGGATAGGGTCTGCAAGCTATTGATTCCATGGATAATAAGGAGGGCGGTTTTCTCTGTGTACTCTGCGGAGCCGCTCTGCGAACTCGGTGTTTCAAGCTTTTGACCGCAGAGATCGCAGAGAAATCTCGCTGAGAACGCAGAGAAAAGCCAGGCGTCTAACTTTTGCGGGTCGCCGCCCAGAGTAGGAGGCTGCCGACGGCCGCGGCTCCTAAGCCGAGGCCGGCTCGCTTCATCGAGGCTCTCACTTCGGCTTCCCGCTCGCGGACCAGGCGCGATTCGGGATAGGGATTGTCCTCGCCTACTTTGGAGGGCTGGAGCGCCATCTGCAGAACTTCGGCTAGATGGAGCGCCTGCCGTCCTGTGCCTTGGGCGATCTGCTCGCGGCAACTGAATCCGTCGGCGATGATCAGCCAATCGTCGGGGGCGCTGCGGACGGCGGGCAGAAGTTCGAGTTCTCCGATGGCGGCGGAGATCTCGTAATGCTCGTCGTGGAAGCCGAAGGATCCGGCCATGCCGCAGCATCCGGGAGCGGGCGACTGGAAATTTACCCCGAGTCGGCGGAGAAGCGATTCCTCGGCAGTCATCTTCATGATCGACTTGTGATGGCAGTGTCCGTGAAGCAGCGCTTTGCGTGGGAGTTGCGGCAGAGTGGAGTTGGGTCCGAGTTTTTGTTCGAGAAACTCACTGAGCAGGAATGTCTGCTTGCTCAGGGCCTGGGCGCGCGCGTCGTGCGGGAAGAGGTTGACGAGTTCGTCGCGGAAGACGGCGATGCAGCTGGGTTCCAGCCCGACGACGGGGATTCCGGCTTCGATCTCGGGTTCGAGTTGGTCAAGAATTTCCAGCAGGAGATTTTCGGCGCGGTCGAGCATGCCGAAGTCGTAGAGTGGGCGTCCGCAGCAGAGGTTGGCTTGCGGGACCAGGACGCGATAGCCGGCGGTTTCGAGGACTTCTACGGCGGCCTTTGCCGTAGAGGGGAGGAAATAGTTGTTGAAGGTGTCGGCCCAGAGGAGGACCTCAGGGGCGGAGTTCCTAGGTCTCGCAACTTCGGCGAGCCCCTTCGGCGAGCTCAGGGCAGGCTCTGGGGCACCCCCAGTTTTCTCGATTTCTTCCCTAGTGGGGTGCCCCACTTCTCGCTGGTTTTGCGAGAAGTGGGAATTCCGGGTCCTGCGGAACCAAGACTTGAAGGTTTCGGGGGCGAAAGCTGGGATCCTGCGCTGACGCGGGATTCCGGCTGCTGCTTTGGCGATGTCGCGTAGAAACGGCAGCTGCGTTGTCAGATTCACCAGGCCGGGGACGTTCGACGCCAGGCTCGCCCAGAAATCGATGTTGCCAAAGGCGTAGGCATTCAGCGGGCGGAGGCGGCCTTCGTAGTAGTGCGAGAGAAATTCGGCCTTGTACGTGGCGACGTCGACGCCGACGGGGCAATCGCTCTTGCATCCCTTGCAGGCCAGGCAGAGGTCGAGCGACTGCTTGACCTCTTCGCTGCGCCAGCCGTCGCGGATGACTTCGCCCTGAGTCATCTCCCAGAGCAAGTGAGCGCGGCCGCGGGTGGAGTGTTCTTCTTCGTGGGTGGCGCGCCAACTGGGACACATCACGCCACCTTCTTCGCGGCGGCACTTGCCCACGCCCACACAGCGCAACGCGGCGTGCGAGAGGCTGCCGTGATCGAGGGGAAACTGGAAGTGCGTCTCGGGCTCCCAGGGCGCGTAGTTGGGGCCGAGGCGAAGATTCGCGTCGAGCTTGTTGGGCGTCTTCCCAGGCAAACCAATGAGCTTGCCGGGATTCATCTTCCAGTCGGGATCCCACGCGGTCTTGAACTCACGGAAGGCCTCCATCAGTTCGGGACCAAACATCTTCGGAAGTAACTCCGCGCGAGCTTGTCCGTCGCCGTGCTCGCCGGAGAGCGATCCGCCATAGCTGACGACCAGGTCGGCAGCTTCTTCGACGAACTTGCGGAATTTGGCGATGCCCTCTTTCGATTGCAGATCGAAGTTGAGGCGCGTGTGCACGCAGGCGTGGCCGAAAGTGCCCGTAGAGCGAGCCTTTGTAGTTGAACTCGGCCATCATCTTGCGCAGGTTGCGCAGATATCCGCCAAGCTTTTCGGGAGAGACGGCGGCATCTTCCCAGCCTTCCCAGTTGAGCGGCTCGCCGGGGACGTGGGAAGTGGCGCCGAGACTGGATTCGCGAACTTCCCAAATGCGCTTGGCCTGCGCGCCGGAGTAGAGCTTCACGTTGGGCGGGCTTGGGCTCCGGCGGAGCGCGTCGATCAGGCGCTGCGCTTGCATCTCCGCGCCGGGAAGCGACTCGGCGCCGAACTCGACCATGAGCCATCCGCCGCCTTCGGGAAGCAGGGCGAGTCCTTCTTGATTGATCCCCTTGGTGCGCTCGTAATAGACGAGCAGATCGTCGAAGCCCTCGAGCCCGATGGGCTTGTACTCAAGAATCTCGGGGATATGGTCGGCGCACTGGTAGATGTCGGGATAGGCGAGGACAAGCAGGACCCGTGCCGGCGGGCTTTCGACCAGGCGACAGGTGGCTTCGAGGATCGTCGCGCACGTGCCTTCGGAGCCGACCAGCGCGCGGGCGACGTGGAATCCGTTTTCGGGAGCAGGTAGTTCAGGTTGTATCCGGAGACGCGGCGCGGGATGTTGGGGAATTTCTTGCGGATCAAGTCGCCGTATTGGTCGGCGATTTGCTTGAGTGCGGCATTGAGTTGAGCGGCGCGATCAACTGCGCTGCGGCCCGATACTTCCGGGCCGCCGGACAGCCGAGGGCGGCTGTCCCCACATAGTTCGATTTGAGTCTGACCTAGTTTAAGGCGCGTGCCTTCGTAGGTGACTACATCCAGGGCTTCGATGTTGTCGTCCGTCTTTCCGGCCATCACCGAGTGGACGCCGCAGGAGTTGTTGCCGATCATGCCGCCGATGGTGCAGCGGTCGTGGCTGGCGGGATCGGGGCCGAAGGTGAGGTGATGTTTTTCTGCGGCGTTGCGGAGATGGTCGAGCACGACTCCGGGCTGCACGCGGGCGAGGCGGCGCTCGGGATCGATTTCGAGAATCTTTCCCATGTACTTGGTGAAGTCGAGTACGACCGCGACGTTGCAGCATTGTCCGGCGAGCGAGGTTCCGCCGCCGCGGCAAAGCAGGGGAGCACCGAAGTCTCGGCAGACCGAAATCGCGGCAAGAACATCGTCGGCATCGCGAGGGAGAACGACACCGATGGGGACCTGGCGATAGTTCGAGCCGTCGGTCGCGTAGAGGGCGCGGCTGCTGTTATCGAAGCGGACATCCCCGGCAAATCCGCCTCGAAGCTGCGCGCGCAGCGCTTCGGACAATCCCACTGGATCGGTGAGGGAGGACTTCGGGGGCGCTACGGAATCGGCAACCTTCTCTGACATGTGGCCCTATGGGTTGGAGGACGTATCCTTCTTGATCACGCTGGAGATCTGGAATTTCGAACCTTCGCCGCTGGACTCGACGTTTACCGTGACCATGTTGTTGGGGTCGTTGGAAACGATAGTGCAATGATGCTGCGAGGACGTGGCGACTCTCGAGCCGGGAAATTTTGAGTGGTAGAAGCTGCACACCTTGTCCACGGAATCGCTGCTTTGAAATGCGGCCGTGACGGTGCGCATGCTGCCGAAGGTCGCGGTCGACGCGCCGTCTTTCTGCACCTTGGCCCCGGGATAGACATCGACGCCCAAGTCCTGAACTGCCTTATCCGGATCCTTGGAAGTCTCCACGCTGCCGAAGGGAGTTTCCACCTTGACGTGATCGCCTTCCTGCGCGACATGAGAATTCCGGGCGAAATGCAGGGCCACGAAGGTGAGCGAAGCGATGCCCAAACCTCCAAGCAGGACGATGACACCGACGATGATGAGGACGGTCTTGACCGCGCTATTTCCGCCACGGCCTGGAGAAGGTGTGGGCGAGATTGTGGCCGACGGAGAGGCTGCGGGAGCGGCGGTCGTGGCTCCGCAGCGACTGCAGAACCTGGCGTCGGGGCTCAAGGATGCGCCGCAGGAATTGCAGAATGCCATAACAGACCTCGGTTCGTGAATGGGTCCCGCTTGACGGGCGAGTATACCGCAGATGGGGGTGAGGAAAGCGCTCGCCGGTGGCAGCGGCTAGCGGCGCGGCCGAGACGGCCCCGCGACAGCCGGCAGGATGCCGGCGCCACAGTTGAGCCGGACTTCGCCCGGCGGACAGCCGAGGGCGGCTGTCCCCACATGGATTTTTCCTACGTTTGCGTTTTAGCTCCAGCCGCGGGTGCCGTAGTCGGCCATGGAGAGCGCTATCAGAATGAACAGAAAAAATATGGTCGCGATGACGACCAGCTTCAACAACTTCTCGCCCGCACCCTTCAGGTGCATGAAGAAGAGCGCGACCAGCAGCGCCTTGAAGGTGGCGATGATGAGAGCGACGGCGGCGTTGAAGTGGCCGAGTTCAATGTAAGCGGCCTTATAGGTCAGGAAAGTGCACGCCAGCAGCGCGATCCATACGCTGAAATATGTCTTCAAGGGCGACGATTTGGAATGGTCAGACATGAGAAAGCCTCACGGGTGCCGGTCGATCAGGTACAGCAACGGGAACAAATAGATCCAGATAATGTCGACGAAGTGCCAGTACAAGCCGCCGATTTCCAGCGGCGTGTGATATTCGGGAGTAAAGCGGCCCTTCCACGCCATCCACAGAAGCCAGGTAAAGATGCCGAGTCCGACGATCATGTGCAGCGCGTGCAGCCCGGTCATGATGAAGTAGAGAGCGAAGAAAATCTCGGCGTGGCGCGGGTTGGCGTATTGATCGGGATGTCCGGGAATCGGCACGTGCTCGAAGCTGAACGATGCGCCCGGAACGTGGTGCTCTTCGAACTTGTCATAGTACTCGTAGCCCTTGATGCCGAGAAAGGCGAGACCGAAAAGCATCGTCACCACGAGCATGGAGATCAGCAGTGCACGCCGGGCCGTCTGGGCGGCCCAGATCGCGAGCACGACGGTCAAGCTGCTGCAGATCAGGACAGCGGTGTTGGTGGCGCCAAGCGTGGCATCGATCGATTTGCTGGCGGCTCCGAAATCTCCGAAGTACTTAAGGCGATAGATCAGATAGGAGCAAAACAGTCCGCCGAAGAACATGACTTCGGTGCCGAGGAAGATCCACATGCCGAGGTTGGAGGCGTCGCGCTGCTGTTCCTCGGTGGCGAAGTGGTGGAGCAGCGCCGGGTTGTGAGTTTCACCGTGGACGGCGACAGAGCTATCGTGCAACGGGAACCTCCTCTTTCTTAATGTTGGCGTCCAATTCGTCGTAGTTGTAGGCTTCCCAGGTCACGACCGGCTCTTCGTCGAAGTTGAAGGTCGGCGGCGGAGACGAAGTCTTCCATTCGAGTCCGGCGGCGTTCCACGGGTTGTCAGGCGCAGGCTTGCCGTAGCGCATCGACCACAAGAAATAAATCATGGGCAAAAGGTAACCCACAGCCAGCACGGTGGCTCCCGCGGTGGAGAGCACGTTGAGCACCTGGAACTCCGGCGGATATTGATAGTAGCGGCGCGGCATCCCGAGATAGCCGAGGATGAATTGCGGAAAGAAGGTCAGGTTAAATCCGATGAAGACGATGAGCGCGGCGAGTCGCGCCCAGCCTTCGGGATAAAGTTTCCCGGAAATTTTCGGCCACCAGAAATGCATGCCTCCTAGATATCCCATGAGCGCGCCGCCGACCATGATGTAGTGGAAGTGGGCGATGACAAAATAAGTGTCGTGGACGTGAACATCAACGCCTAACGCGGACAGGAATAAGCCGGTAAGGCCGCCCATGGTGAAAAGCCCCAGGAATCCGAAGGCATAAAGCATGGGCGCGTCGTAATGAATGGAGCCTTTGTAGAGAGTCGCGGTCCAGTTGAATACCTTAACCGCGGACGGCACCGCAACCGCGTAGCTGAGCAGAGAAAAGACCAGCGCGGCGTACACGGAAATTCCGGCGACAAACATGTGATGCGCCCAGACCAGGAATCCGAAGACGGCAATGGCGATGGAGGAAAGCGCGACGAAGGTGTAGCCGAAGATGCGCTTGCGCGAGAAGCAGGCGATGATCTCGGTCACCACGCCCATCGAAGGCAGAATCATGATGTACACGGCGGGATGCGAGTAGAACCAGAACAAGTGCTGAAACAGCAGCGGATCCCCGCCGAGTTTGGGATCGAAGATGCCGAGGTGCAGGGCGCGTTCGGCGACCACCAGCACCAGGGTGATGGCGATGACCGGCGTACCGAGGATCTGAATGATGCTCGTGGCGTAGTGCGCCCAGATGAAGAGCGGCAATCGCGACCACGTCATTCCGGGAGCACGCATGCGATGGATGGTGACAACGAAGTTCAGGCCGGTGAGGATGGAGGAGAATCCCGAGACAAAGATCGCCAATCCGGCTTCGATGACCTTGGTATTGCTGAACGCGGTGCTGAAGGGCGTGTAGAAGGTCCAACCGGTGTCGACGCCGCCGGTGAGCATGCAGTGCAGCATCATGATTCCGGCGATGATGTAGAGATACCAGCTCAACAGGTTAATTCGCGGGAAGGCCAGATCCTTGGCGCCGACCATCATCGGAACGAGGAAATTGCCGAGCACGGCAGGAATCGACGGGATGAGGAAAAAGAAAATCATCACCTGGCCGTGCATGGTGAAAAGCTTGTTGTAAGTGTCGGCCTGGACCAGGTCGCCGGCGGGCGTGAGCAATTCGAGGCGGATAAGGAGCGCGAAGAATCCGCCGATGAAAAAGAAGAACGTGATCGAGATCAGGTAGAGCAGCGCGATGCGCTTGTGGTCGGTCGTGAACAGCCAGGAACCGACGCCGTAATGCTTGTTCAGATAATTTTCCCGCTCGACGGGTTGGACGGTAGCTGTTGCCATACTCATTGCACCTGATTTCCCTTGGCTTGCGGCTCGCTCTGCGGAGCAGCCATGGCGCTGGTTTTGGTCGCGGCCTCTGCGGCGGGCGACAATGATTTCACGTAGGCGACCAGCGCGTTTAGTTGCTCTTCACTCACTAATCCCTGGAACGTTGGCATGACGGGTTTGAATCCGTTGACCACCTTGGAGCCGGGATCGAGAATGGACTCACGAATGTAATTTTCGTCGGCGGTGACAGTACGGCCATCCTGCAGCAGCACCGGCCTGCCGAAGACGCCCTGCAGGCTGGGACCACGGCCCTGGGCATCGGCGCGATGGCACGTGGCGCAGCCGAGTTCGGCGAATATTTTTTCTCCGCTGGCCGAGAGCGGGCCGGTGGAACCACCGCTCATCCATGCCTCGTATTGCGCGGGTTCCATCACGATAATGGAGCCGATCATGCTGGAGTGCAGCGTGCCGCAATATTGCGTGCAGAAAAGATGATAGGTGCCCGGCTTCGTGGCCCGGAACCACGCGACCGTGTAGCGACCCGGCACCACGTCTTGCTTCATGCGAAAGTCAGGAACGAAGAAGCTATGAATCACGTCCTGCGAAGTCATGATCAGCTTGACGTCGCGGTTTACCGGGACATGGAGTTCATTGATTTCGCGCTGGCCTTCGGCATGTTCCAGCTTCCACATCCACTGCTTGGCGACGACGTAGACCTCGGTGGAGTCGCGAGGTGGCGTGCGTCCCTTGAAGTAGACGACGGCTCCCCAGGCGAAGATGACCATGAACACGCAGAGCGGAATAATTGACCAGGTTAATTCCAGCGGAATGGAACCCTCGATCTGTTCCGCCGGGACGCCGCGGCGATAGCGATAGCGGGCCGCGAAATAAACGACCGCGGAAAATACCAGCAGCGTCATCATCCCGGACACGATGAGCAAGAAGATGAACAAGGCATCGACGTTGCCCGCCATGCTGGAGGCCCGTTGCGGCCACAATGGAAAATTATCGACCATATTTCGTTGAACTCATTCCTGCCTGACCCGAGGGAGTGCGATCCCAACCGCTGTGCGGCGCAATGCGCTCCAGCCGGAAAAGAACCAGAAGCAGTCCGGCGATGAACACGATGGTGGCTGCGCCCCCAAGCTTCAACATGTTAGAGACGACCGCGCCGTACTTTCCGGTGGCGGGATCGTAGTGATAGCAATACAACAGAGCCGGGGTGCCGGGGATGGCCGCCGAGAGCGCGCCGCGTCGTACGGACGAGGTCTTGAGTTCACCGCTCTTGTCCAGGTACATGTCGTGGCTGGCGGCGGCCGGTGCAGTCTCGCGGCCATCCACCATCACATCGCGTCCGTCGCCCGCCATATGCAGCAGGTAGAAACCGCCGCCGCCCAGGCCAGAACTGTAAGGTTCCACCACCGCGAGGGCGGCGCTGACGGCGATGGCCGCATCGAAGGCATTACCGCCTTCCTTCAGCACCCGCATGCCGGCGGCGGTCGCCAGGGGTTGGGCGCTGGCGATGGCCGCGTGGGGGGGCTTGGGCGCCGCGGCAAACGCCGGAATCGCGACGAACAGCAAGCCCAGGAGCAGAGGACGAAATTTCATGGGAATCTCGAAGGTTATTTGGTGGCGGTCAGACGCAGGTACTTCGCCTGCAGCTCTTCCTGGGTCTCTTCGTGTTCAGGATCGAGCGGGATGCAATCCACCGGGCACACCTGCTGGCACTGGGGCTTGTCGAAATGGCCACGCACTCGGTGCAGAGGTCGGATCGATCACGTAGATCTCCGGACCCTGGGAGATGGCGTGGTTCGGGCATTCCGGCTCGCACACGTCGCAGTTGATGCAGGTGTCTATGATCTTGAGGGCCATGGACTGTTCAGCGCTTTATCTTGCGCAGTTCTGCCTGTACGGCTGGATGCACGAACTGCGAGACGTCGCCGCCCAGTATCGCGATCTCGCGCACCAGACTCGAGGAGATGAAGGTGAATTGCTCAGCCGGCGTCATGAAGATGGTCTCCACCTCCGGGCCGAGATGCCGGTTCATGGCGGCCATCTGGAACTCGAACTCGAAATCCGAAACGGCGCGCAGGCCGCGCAGCACCGCCTGCAGCTTGTGCTTGCGCGCGAACTCCACGGTCAGCTCCGTGAAGCCCGTCACCTCCACGTTCTTCACGTCATGCAGCACTTCCCGGGCGAGCTTGACACGCATGTCCAGCGGGAAGGCCGGGGCCTTGCCGGGGTTGGCGGCGATGGCCACCACCACCTTCTCGAAGATGCGTGAGGCACGGCGCACGATGTCGGCGTGCCCGTTGGTGATGGGGTCGAAGGTCCCCGGATAGAGGATGCTGGCCATGGATACCTCCATTCGGGTCTTTTATACCGGGCTTCCAGGTGCGCTTCAAACCGCTCTCTGGCGTGCGACTGTGCGGGGAATGGGCTCCCCGCCATTTACAAGGAAAAAGAAAAACCCCTCGGCGTTTTACATCTCAAAAACCAGATGGATTTTCCCCTTCTCTAAGAGGTCTTCCCCCGTGCATCAAACCGAAGCCCACCCGGCCGGCGCGGCTCTCGCGCCACGGGCACCCAGTGGGCAGGCATGGCGGGCGGATGCTCCGCTGGATATTCCAGATATACGAATGCTCCGGGCTTGAGCCAGCCCCGTTCGAGGAGACCGGCGGCCCTGGGCAAGTATCCCGCATCGAAGGGCGGATCCAGGAACACGATGTCGAAAGGCGTGGCCGGCGCCTCCAGCCACGCCAATGCGTCGGCTTGCACCGTCTTGCCGCCCTGAGCTTTCAGGAGCGTCAGGTGCGCGTTCACTGCATCCAGCGCCGCGCGCTCCATGTCCACGAACACCGCCTCCGCCGCACCCCGGGACAGCGCTTCCAGCCCCAGGGCACCACTGCCGGCGAAGAGATCGAGGCAACGGGCGCCCGGGAGGCTGTCCCGCAACCAGTTGAACAGCGTCTCCCGCACCCGGTCGGGCGAAGGACGGATACCGGGCAAAGGCGGGAACGTGAGCTTTCGCCGGCGCCACTCACCTGCGATGATGCGGAACTCGTTGCGGTAACCCCGTCCGGGGTTGTGCTTCGTCATGGACCGTCCTGCAGGCTCTTTCGGGCCGGTACGCGTCTTGCCAGCCCCTGGGCGGCAGCGTACCCTAACCTGAGAATTTTGGGAGTAAAACCAATGATAAATCGACGTGTTGCCGCTCTCCTGGTGTTCATCGCCGCCCCTCTCGCCGCCTGCGTGTCAGGCACCAGCGGCTCGGGCGATCCGAACCCGAATTCGGGGTTCCAGGCACGCTTCGTGCCCCTGGGCGGCATCATGCCGTTCCCCAATGACCTGTATTTCAACGGCAGCACCACCGGGACGCTGAACATCCCCGGCTCCGCCACGGTGCCCCAGAACGCACCGCTGCTGGCCCTGAACCATCTGGATGGTTTCGGCACACAGTCCGACATCAACATCTACTTCACCGCGCCGGTGGACAAGACCACCCTGACGCCGGCGAACGTAATCGTGCTGCAGGTGAGCTCTGACCCCTCCACCAAAGCGGTCACCGGTTTCACCAAAGCACTGGTGCCCGGTTCCGATTACAGCATCGGCCTTTCCGCCGGCATCGATTCCGGCGGCGAGATCGTCACCATCAAGCCGCTGCATCCGCTGGCCCCCAGCACCGTGAATCCTTCGACCAAGGTAGCCACGCCGTCCACCTATCTCGTCATCGTCACCGATGGCGTGAAAGACACGAGCGGCGCCACGGTGAGCGCGAGCTCCGACTATTCCACCGTCCTTGCGGCGGACATCCCGGCCTTGACCAAGACCGGTGCTGATCCCACCAAGATCGCCATGGCCGCGACCGACCCGCTGTTCCCGGTGGCTGAGTTCAGCCTGGGCCAGATCGCGGTGGCCGCCGGTGCGGGTGTAGACCCAACCAAGATCGCCATCACCTTCAGCTTCAGCACCGCTTACCTGAACATCAGCCTGGCTGAACTCGCGGCTTCCGCTTCGGCCCCCATCGCCCAGCCGGCCACCGGTACCGGCATCTTCACCACCGGCAAGACTGTATGCGACGTCCTGGTACTGTCCAAGCAGTTGCCCAATTCCGCTGCCTGCGCCGCCGTCCCCGGCAGCACGGCGACAGACGTGTACGCTGGCGACCTGGCCCTGCCTTATTACCTGCCAGTGCCCACTGCCACCACCCCGACGGCGGCTTTGACCGGTTACTGGAAGAACGCCAAGGGCGGCGATACGGCCATCAGCGCCACCGACGCGACCAGCTTCGTGCCGAAAGCCACAGTGACGCAGAACATCATCCCTGTGCTGGTGGCCATCCCCAATGCGGGCAGCGGCGGCACCATGCCCGTCGGTGGTTGGCCGGTGGCGATCTTCCAGCACGGCATCACCCGCAACCGCGAAGACATGTTCGCCATGGCCAGCGGCTTGTCCGCCAGCGCCTGTATCGCGGTGATTGCCATCGATCTGCCCTTGCACGGCGTGACCGACAAGACCGACCCGTTCTACAAGAACCAGTTGTTCGCGGGCACGGCGGCGGCGGCGGCTCGACCCTGCCGGTCAGTGAGCGCACCTTCGACATGGACCTGGAAAACAACACCACGCTCGCCTCGGGCCCGGATGGCATGATCGACTCTTCCGGCGCCTGGTTCATCAACCTCAACAGCACCATCACCTCCCGCGACAACCTGCGCCAGGGTGCGGCGGACCTGATCAACCTGGTGTCGACCCTGCCTAACCTGCACGCGGTCGGCGCTGTAACCACCAGCTTCAACAGCTCGGCGGTATTTTCGTCGGCCACTCCCTGGGCGGCATCGTGGGCACCACTTTCCTGGGTGCCGATAGCGCTGGCGCGCAGTTGACCTCCACCTCTCCGAAGATCTTGGCGGCCGTGGTCGCGAATCCGGGCGGTCACATCGCTGAACTGCTGCGGAACTCGGCTGAGTTCGAGCCCATCATCGATGGTCAGCTGGCCGCGAATGGATTGGTGAAAGGCAGCCAGGCCTACTACGACTTCTATTCCGAGGCCCAGGCCGTGGTGGAAGACGGCGACCCAGCCAACTACGCCGCCGCGGCGGCGGGAGGCCATCTGATCCACATGCTGGAAGTGGTGGGCGGCCTCGACGCGGGCTCGCCGGCACCGACCGGACCAGGTGGTGCCGAACAGCGCCACCGATGTGCTCATCGGCCAGATGGGCATCACCACGCCGGTCACCGCTCCCGAATGCCTCGCGGTGGGCGCCGACCCTGGCGCAGTTCATCTCCGGTGGCCACGGCTCCTTCCTGAGCCCAGCGGGCCCGCCCACTGCATCGACTGCCGACATGGCCGCCTATGCCGCTGTGACCACGGAGATGCAGACCGAGATGGTGCAACTGGTTCGGTCCTCGCGGCGACACCCGCCACGGTGGTCTCAATAACACCTATCTCACCACCATCTCAAGAAATAATTCCGATAGTCCTGTGCTTTGAAGGGCGGCCGCGAGGCTGCCCTTTCTTGTGCCCCGGAAAGCCCTGCGTTAACCTGCTCGGTCCTCCATGGACTTCCGCTCTATACCCGTGAACCAGCCCACCTCCGCCCCCGGATTCCTGGCCCGCCTGCGCAGCCGCTTGAAGCTGCCGGCGCTGTTCGCGGGCGGTAGGGTGGATGAAGCGCTCCTGGAAGAACTGGAAGCCCAGCTGCTCTCGGCTGACGTGGGCGTGGAAGCCACGCACGCATCATCGCGGACCTGCGCCGCCAGGCGGAGCACATCCCCGACGGCGATGCTCTGCGTGCCGCGCTCAAGGCGAGCCTCGTCGCCATACTCGAGCCGGTGGCCAGACCTCTCACCTTGCCGAAGGATGCGAAGCCCTTCGTGCTGCTGGTGCTGGGCGTGAACGGCGTGGGCAAGACCACGACCCTGGGCAAGCTCGCCCAGCGCTTCAAGATCCCAGGGCAAGAGCGTGATGCTGGCGGCGGCAGACACATTCCGCGCCGCGGCCGTGGAACAGTTGCAGATCTGGGGCGAACGCAATGCCGTGCCGGTGATCGCCCAGGGCCCCGGCGCCGACCCCGCCGCCGTGGCCCACGATGCCTATGCCGCGGCCAAGGCCCGGGGCAGCGACGTGCTCCTGGTGGATACCGCCGGCCGGCTGCATAACCGCGAGAACCTGATGCAGGAACTGAAGAAGATCGTGCGGGTGCTGGGTAAGCTCGACCCGGCGGCCCCCAGGAACGGCTCCTGGTGCTGGACGCCGGCACCGGCCAGAACGCGCTGCGCCAGATCGAGGAGTTCCATGCCGCCGTGGGCGTCACGGGCCTGGTGCTCACCAAGCTGGATGGCAGCGCCAAGGGCGGCACCCTGGTGGCGGCGGCCGAGCGCTTCCGCATCCCCGTGCGCTTCATCGGCACCGGCGAAGGCGGCGGGATCTGAAGAATTCGATGCCGAGGCTTATGCCGCGGCCCTCGCGGAATAGGATGCGGCCACATGATCAATTTCGGAAGTCGGCAAGCGCTACGCGGGGGGCAACGAAGCCCTGGCCGGCGTGAGCTTCGAAGTGCAGCGCGGCGAGATGGTGTTCCTCACGGGCCCCTCCGGCGCCGGCAAGAGCACGCTGCTGAAACTCGTGGCGCTGATGGAGCGGCCCAGCCGCGGCCAGATCATGGTGAACGGCCAGAGCCTGGCCGGCATCCGCCGCCGCCAACTGCCCTACTACCGCCGCCAGATCGGCATGGTGTTCCAGGACCACAGACTGCTGAATGACCGCACGGTGTTCGACAACGTGGCCCTGCCGCTGGTGATCGTCGGCACCGAGACCGCCGAGATCGGCAAGCGCGTGCGCGCCTCCCTGGAGCTCGTGGGCCTGCTGCACAAGGAGAAGGCCCTGCCGGTGACCCTCTCCACCGGCGAGCAGCAGCGAGTCGGTATCGCCCGGGCCATGGTGTACCGCCCGCCCATCCTCATCGCGGACGAGCCCACCGGCAACCTGGATCACGAGCTCTCGCTGGAAGTGATGCAGCTCTTCCGGCGCCTCAACCAGGTGGGCACCACGCTGCTGATCGCGAGCCATGACCGGGGCCTGGTGGAAGAGTTCGCCCCGCGGGTGCTGCATCTCAAGGCCGGGCAGATGGCGGAAGCGGAGGCGCCCCATGGCCGCCCCGCATAAGGACAACACACCCCGAGGCGCCGGCGCGGGCCCGCGCACGGCGGGGCTTCAACGCCTGGCTCAAGGACCATGTGCGGGTAGCGGTCACGAGCCTAGGGCGCCTCTACCGCAACGCTGGCACCAGCCTCATGACCGCGGCGGTCATCGGCATCTCCCTCTCGCTGCCCGCCGCCATGCAGGTGCTCATCGGCAACGCCCTGGTCTTGAGCGGTTCCTGGGAAGGGGCCGCGCGCATCTCCCTCTACCTCAAGACCAACGTGAGCGATGCGGATGCCCGCGCACTGGCGGACAAGGTGCGGGGCATGGATGGCGTCGGCGACGTGCAATACATCAGCGCAGACCAAGCCCTCGCGGAGTTCAAGCAGCTCTCGGGCTTCGGCGATGCGCTGGCGGTGCTGGACAAGAACCCCATCCCGGCCGTGCTGGTGATCCGCCCCACGGACGGTTCGCCGGAAGGCGCCGCCGCCCTGGAGCACGCCCTCGCGAGGCTGCCCGCCGTGGATCAGGTGCGGCTGGATCTCCAGTGGCTGAAACGCCTCGCCGCCATCCTCGACATCGTGCGGCGGGTCACCGGCATCCTGGCGGCGCTCCTGGGGCTGGCCGTGATACTGGTGGTGGGCAACACCATCCGCCTGGAGATCGGCGGGCGGCGCATCGAGATCGAGGTGAGCAAACTCCTGGGCGCCACGGACAGCTTCATCCGCCGGCCCTTCCTCTACCACGGGGCCTGGTATGGCCTCGCGGGGGGGCTCCTGGCCTGCGTGCTGGTGGAAGCGGCGGTCTTCCTGGTGGAGGGCCCCGTGGGCCATCTGGCGGGCCTCTATGGCAGCGCCTTTACGCTCCAGGGACTGGGCTTCGCGGGCGCCCTGGCTCTGCTAGGGGGCGGTGCCCTGCTCGGCTGGGCGGGCTCCTGGCTGGCCGTGGCCCGCCATCTCAGGGCCATAGAGCCTACTTAAATAGCCCCCTTTAAAAACAAGATCTTAGCTCCCATATCCTGGGTGGAACTTTCTTGGGATTAGCACTCTAATCGAACCGAGTGCTAAAATAGGCCCATGAAAAGGAGAGCCATGATGACCACGCAACCGCAACCGCACCCCTGCGCCGCGACCTGGCCGTGAGCCCGGTCGGCAGCCTGGATGCCTATGTCCAGGCGGTGCATGCCATCCCGGTGTTGAGCGCCGAGCAGGAGCGCGAGCTCGCCCTGCGCTTCCACGACGAGCAGGACCTGGAGGCGGCCCGCCAGCTGGTGCTGCATCACCTGCGTTTCGTGGTGCACGTGGCCCGCGGCTACATGGGCTATGGCCTGCCCCTGGGCGACCTGGTCCAGGAAGGCAACATCGGCCTCATGAAGGCCGTGAAGCGCTTCGACCCGGGCGTGGGCGTGCGCCTCGTCTCCTTCGCCGTGCACTGGATCAAGGCCGAGATGCACGAGTACATCCTGAAGAACTGGCGCATCGTGAAGGTGGCCACCACCAAGGCCCAGCGCAAGCTGTTCTTCAACCTGCGCAAGTCCAAGAAGCGCCTGGGCTGGATGAACCGCGCCGAAGTGGAAGCCATCGCCAAGGACCTGGGCGTCACGCCCGAAGAGGTCTGGAGATGGAATCGCGCCTCGCCGGCAAGGACATCGGCTTCGACCTCACCGCCGAGAGCGAGGACGAGGACAGCGCCACCGTGGCGCCCGTCACTTACCTCGCGGACGTGGACGCGGACCCGGCCAAGGCCATCGAGCGGGAAGACTACGAAGCCCGCAGCGAAGCCAAGCTGGAACATGCCCTCACGGGCCTGGACGACCGCAGCCGCCACATCCTCCAGCGCCGCTGGCTGGATGAGGAGAAAGCCACGCTGCAGGAGCTGGCGGACCAGTACAAGATATCAGCGGAACGCGTGCGCCAGCTGGAGAACAATGCCATCAAGAAGCTCAGGACGGTCATGGCCGACGCTGACGGAAAACTCAAAACTGAGAGCCCGGTCCACGCCGGGCTTTCTTTTTATGCGTACCCATCCGGATATCTGCTTGTGGTCGCAATGCACCCTGGCCTAAGCTACCGGCACCGCGCCATCCCCTACTCCAATGCCGGCAGCAATCCCATGATGAGACCCCTGCTCAAGCGTCTGGCGCGCATGATCCCGACCAGCTTGCTGCAACGCATCCTGTTGAGCCGCTCGGTGACCGAGAACTTCCCGGAGGCTGTGCAGAGCCCTGGTTTCCCCGATCGGGTGGCCCTGTGGCAGGACCTGTTCACCAAGCACCTGAGCGGCCCCGTCTGCGTGCTGGAATTCGGCGTCTGGCAGGGCGACAGCCTGCGCAGCTTCGTGCAGTTCAATACCCACTCTGACAGCCGCTTCTTCGGCTTCGACAGCTTCGAGGGGCTCCCGGAGGATTGGCGCCCGGGTTTCGCCAAGGGCGCCTTCTCCACCGAGGGCGCGCTGCCTGACATCCGGGATGTCCGGGTACGGTTCGTGAAGGGTTGGTTCAACCAGACCTTCGAGCCTTTCGTGGCGGAGCAACCGGAACTGTTCGCTGCCATCGCCGCGGGCCGGCGTACCCTGTTCGTGCACTTCGATGCGGACTTG
>CAVXPP010000004.1:0-625001 GCA_963763795.1 uncultured Acidobacteriota bacterium
TAGCCTGCGCCCGCGCTACGAGTTTCAGGGCGCGTTGCACGACCGGCGGATCGATCATCTTGAACCCAGGCTGACCACGCCAGGCCTTTTTGCTGCGCGTCACGAAAAGCGGCAACAATCTCCGTGCCCGCTCGATTTCAGTCGCGCCCGGAGCGAATGCCTCGTGCACGACTGGAACCTGCGTAGGATGGACGCATCCCATGCCCTCGAAGCCGAGAGCGCGAGAGTGTAGTCCCCAGGCGCGCAAGCCTTCCATGTCGCCGACATCGCCGAAGACTGAATCGATCGCCTGCACCCCAGCCGCGTGTGCGGCATTCACAACTCTCTGGCGGGCATAGAGAGATTCAGCGCCGGTGGATGTCTTTACAACTCCCAGGTCAGCCGTGTAGTCCTCGAGTCCAATCGTGAGGGCCACGATTTGATCGCTCGCCTTGGCGATGGCGAAAGCATTCTCGATTCCGAACGCGGATTCCAGAATTGGCATCAGCCAGATCGGCCGCGTGATGCCGTAATCGGCTTTGATCTGGGCGATGCGCGTGTTTGCCGCAATCACCTGCTCGGGATTTTCGACCTTCGGGATCAGCACCAGATCCGGCGACTCGGGGACAACCTCGTCGAGATCTTCGAGGCCGAGCGGAAGCTGGTTGATGCGCACCATGCGCTCGCAATGTAGGAAATCAACGGCGCGCAGCGCATTGCGCACGAGCAAACGCGCGGCGTCTTTTTCTGCGGCATTAACGGAATCTTCCAGATCGAGAATAATGGCGTCAGGCCCGTGCAGCGCGGCATTGATGAAGTACTTGGGTTCGCTGCCGGGCAGGTAGAGCCGGGAACGGCGGATGCGATCCCGGTCAGAAGGGGGGTGCAGGTCGACTCGATCAGGAAGGACACGCGTGCCTTCGCCTAATCCGGCTCGCCGAACTGCGGCTTCGATGCGTGCCGCAATTACAAACGGCAACGCGCCCTCATCGCGAATCGACACCTGCGCGTCGCGCACGCCGAGAGCTTCCAGCACCTCCTCTGCCTGCTTGTGAATGGAGTCGCCGTAATACGCATTCACCCGAGACTCCAGTTCGATCTGCAAGCCGCCAGAGTCGCGCGGTTCGATGCGCACATAAAGATCGGCGCGAATCTCAGGACCGCAATGCCCCGCCTCGCCGATGCGTATTTCTGTTGCCACTGTCATAAGATTTCTCTGCGTAGTGCCTCAAACAGATCGAAACTTAGGTCGCCAGTTTCCCCTGTGATCCTCTGTGCCCTCTGTGGTAAAGCCCTCAAGCTCCTCGCAGGACACCGCGGATCACGCGGACCGAGCGCAATAGTTAACGATCACTATTTCCGACACACTAGCTAAATGCCGCCGCCCGCCTCCACCAGTTCGCATTCTGCGGACGCGGAATCCTGTTTCTGCAGCTTCGCTAAGACCGCATCAGTCATTTCGATCGTGCTGGCTGCGCCCTGGCTGATTGCTTTCGGACCGCCGGGAATGCGCATCATGTCGTAGGTGCGCACTTTTCCTTCCTGCACGACATCGGCGAGTGCCTGACGGATACGGTGCGCTTTCTGAATTTCGCCGACGTGCTCAAGCATCATGACGGCCGACAGAAACATCGCAATCGGATTCACGATCGGAGGATCGAGTTCCGCATACTTCGGGGCCGACCCATGCGTCGGCTCAAAGACTGCGACTTCATCTCCAATATTGCCGGAAGCGGCAAAACCTAGGCCACCAATCAGCCCCGCGAAGGCGTCGGAGATCACGTCGCCGAAAAGATTCGACGCCACCACAACCCCGTATTCTTCGGGATTCTTGGTCAGCCACATGGTTTGCGCGTCGATGTTCGTCGACCACAACGCGATCCCCGGATATTCCTTCGCGACGGCTCTGGCTTCGTCCTCCATCATGCCGGAGGTTTCGCGCAGCACGTTCGGTTTCTCGCAAATCGTGACCGACTTGTAGCCGTATTGTTTCGCCCAATCGAAGGCAGCCTTGCAGATCTTGTGGGCAGCGCGGCGAGTCACAATCCGCACCGAGATGGCTAGATCGGCTCCGGCAACCGAAAGGAAGGCTTTGAATTTCGAGTGCGACCCTAGCGCAGCGCGAACCTGCTCCGGTGGATTCGTCCATTCCACACCGGCGTATAGCCCCTCGGTATTTTGCCGGAAGACCACGACGTTCACGCTCGGCTCTTCGAATCCTCCATCGGCCCGCTTGCGAATGAAATTCAGCGGATTCCCAGGAAACGAAATGCAGGGCCGGATGCAAGTGTCGAGGTTGAAACGCTGCCGCATGGTCACGATCGGGCTGAAGTAGGTGTACCCTTTGCCGCGCAATTCCGGGCGCAGTTCCGCCTCCGCCTGTTTCTTCGGCTTGGAAGTGATAGCGCCAAACAGTCCCAACTTGTGCGTAGCGAGCAGATCGATCGTGCGCTGGGGAAGCGCATTGCCCTCGCGACACCAGCATTCCCATCCAATGTCGGCGTGGATGTATTCGGCATCGAACTCGACGGCTCTAAGAATGCGCAATGCCTCGGGAAGCACCTGATTGCCGATTCCGTCCCCGGGCATGGTGACCACAATATGTTTTGCCATGATTGCTAATCTCCTGAAACGACGAGTTCTGGATGCTCTTGCTTGCCTGAAAATCCCAGCTTCTTGGCGACCACATTTTCCGCGCCGCCGGCGACGACCAGCGACTGTGGCACGCGTCCGAGCGGCGGAAACGTGAACGACTCTCCACGCCAGTTCAAACTGCTGAGGACGAAATCGATGGCGATCGTGTTTCCGGGAATGATCGTCTTTTCCTTGACGGCGATTTCATTTCCAAACTGTTCGCGCAGCCGCTTGACCAGGGCGGGAACTTCAATGCACAAAAATCCATTGTTGTAGGCGTTGCGCAAATAGGTCTGCGAAAAGCTGGCGGCGATCACCAGCGGAATGCCCTTTGCCTTGAGGCAGGTGACGGCCTGTTCGCGGCTCGATCCCGTGCCGAAATTAAACCCGCCGACGATTATGTCCCCGGCGCGAGTGCGCGCGGCGAACTGCGGATCGTAGTTCTCCATGATGACCCTGGCCATCATTTCCGGCGTCATATCGTCACGGTACGTATAGTCCTTGCCGTAGATTGCGTCCGTGTTGATGTTATCGGAGCACATGAACACCAGACGCCCTTGCAGGTGCTCCGGGAATCCTGGCAGAATCTCCACGCCCTCCGAGGAGTAGCTGGGAGCCGGGAGTTCCTGATACGTGCGTGCGAGCTGCACATCCGGAAAGGAACGCGAACCAGTGATATATCCGGCGACGGCGGACGCAGCCACAATCTCAGGACTGGCCAGATAGCATTGGGCGTCGCGCGAACCCATGCGGCCTTTGAAATTGCGATTGGTCGCAGAGATGCCGACTTCGCCCTTTTCCAGCAGACCGGTTCCCAGGCCAATGCATGGTCCGCAACTAGGGGGCAACGGAATCGCTCCCGCATTCAAAAGCGTTTGCCACACTCCGCGCCGCTCCGCTTCCTGCTGTACCCACGCGCTCGCCGCTCCCACATAGAATTTCACGCCAGCAGCCACGTTCTTGTCGCGCAGGACCGAAGCTGCATCTTCCAGATCAGTTAGACGCGAGTTCACGCAGGACAGCAGGTACGCCTTCTGGATCGCGACCTTCTTTTTTTCGATGGCGGAAACAGATGTCATGGTCTGCACGCTGTCAGGGCCGGACACGTGGGGCGTCACCTGACTCAGGTCCAGCACGATGCGCGCGCTGTAATCGGCGTTCGGATCGGGCTGCGGCGGAGTATTAGCCCAGCTTTGAATGTCGTTCTCGCTGAAGCGGCGGATGCCGGAAGCTTCCAGGCAGGAATGCACGTTGCGCAAATACTGAATCGTGATTTCATCTACTGGGAACCAGGCGACGATCGGCCCCCATTCCGTGCTCATGTTGGAAATTGAAAAGCGGGCGTCCATCGAAAGGCTTGCTACGCCCGGCCCCGCGAACTCGATGGCGGCGTTCAGCGCTTCGTCGTGGTTGTACAGCCCGCACAGTGTGATGATTACGTCCTTCCCGCTGACGCCCGGCTGCAACTCGCCTTCGAGCACTACCTGAATGGTTCGCGGAATCTGCCACCAGAATTCCCCTGTGGACCAAATTGCAGCAGCGTCGGTGCGCACAATGGGCGTGCCGATGGCTCCCAAGGCACCGTACATATTCGAATGTGAATCGGAAGCGACCACGAACGATCCCGGCACGACGTAACCACGCTCGATCATCACCTGGTGACCGATCCCTGATCCTGCCGAATAGAAGGCGATCTTGTGTTCGGCCGCGAAGGCGGCGATGGACCGGTATTTCTTCAGATTGGACTCTTCATGGTTCTGGATATCGTGATCGACGGCAAAGACCGGCTGCTTCGGATCGTAGATACTCTTGGCGCCAATCGCTTTGAATTTGCTCATGACCGCGGAAGTGTTGTCATGCGTCAGCACGTGAAGCGGACGAATGGAGACAAAGTCGCCTGCACGCAGCGGGCGTTGCGGACCGTCTGACATGTGATTTTGTGCGATTTTTTCGACAATCGTTTGAGACATAAGAACTCCCTCACCCAAGCAGGTTGTGCGGCGTGGCGGATGATCGTTTACGCGACGACTGGGCTGCGTTTCGCGGTCCTGCTTCGGGGTCGCGTCTTGGCTCTCGTTCGCAAAGATTTTGCTTCCCGGACATCGGCTTCCATTAACGCCATCAATTCATTTACCGAGCCCACCCGCTCCAGATTCCATACCGCGTCTTTCACTCGTTTTTGCGCGCCGGCCGACAGCACTCCGTCAGCTAGCGCCGCAAATTTTTCTTCTACCTCCTGATCGGTCAAAGAATTGCGAGGATCACCTTTAGGAAAGTCGAGTTGTTTGCTATAAGAGCGTCCATCCTTGGTATTGATTTGCACGATTACCCTCTGTAATGCTGGAAATACTTTTTCGATCTCAGGATCGGCGACCACTTCAATCTTCTGCAGTTGCTCGCGAATCCGGGGATCCATAATCTTTTTCATGGTGAACTGCGCCGGAGTGACTTGCCGTTCGACCAGTGCCGCCGCGATGACATAGGGCAGGGAATGATCGGCGGTCTCTTTAGTATGCGGATCGTACTTGCTGGGATCGGAGAGAATGTCGGCGGCCCGCGCCAGCGATCGGATCTGCACCTTCTCCACTTGCTCAGGATACAGATCGTTATTCTTGACTAGGTCGAGCACCGCGGAGATGGGCGTATGGGTCAACGCTTCAGTTGGGAAAGCCTTCATGCCGCATTGCGTGATGCGCCAGGATTCTCCCAGCCCGTCGGTCAGCAGATTGAGCTTCCACTCCGGTCCGAAAACGTGCGTCAATCCTTCTTTGCCGTCGATAACGTGCTCCGGCCCGGAATAGCCCTTCTCGGCCAGCAGCGCCGCCACGACGCCGCTTTGCGTCGCCATGGGATCGACCGTGTTCTTCATCATCGTCAGCTTGCCTGCGGTGACTGCGCCTAATGTGCAGTGGCGGCTGGCGGAGATGCCGATCGCATGTTGAATCTGCTCCCAGGGCAGATGCAGCGCGCGTCCAGCGACGATGGGCGAAACAAACGCCGTAAGCGTCGCATGGTGCCATCCCCGCTCGCGAATTCCCGGAAAGGCGGCTTCGCATAGGCGCATCTCGAACTCGTGGCCCAGCACCAGGCCCACGATCAGTTCTTTGCCATCGCTCCGGGCGCGCTCGCCACATGCAATCGCAGCCGGAAAAATATCGGAAGGATGCGATGGATCCTGCTTCCAGTAAATATCGTTGTAATCCATGCAGCGGATCATCAGCGCATTGGCGAACGAGGCAGACACCGGGTCGACGCGGCGTCCGGTGCCGATCACAGTCGCCCTGCCAGCCGCCGCAATTTCGTCGAGAACTTCAAGAGCGATCTTCACGTCGTGCTGCTGATAACCGCCCAGCGCGCAGCCCATGGAATCGAGGAAGAATCGTTTGGCCTGATAAACCGCCTCGGCAGAAAGGTGCTGGAACTCGAGATCGGCTGCCCAGCGCGACACCCGGGCGGTCACGGTTTCTTTGGGGGGGAGAGTCGGATTGGCAGAGGGCATGGTGGATTCCTTGATTACGGGTTCAGCTTGATGTTTTTCGGATTCTTGAATGGTAGAAATGCCATAAAGTCGGCGTGATGCACGATGAAAGCTTCGGTCGAGCGCTTGACCAGATCGCCCTCGGCGGCATGCGCGGCAATGATGTGACAGACGGCGTCCGGAACGCCGCATTCCAGAGCGAGAGCAACTCCGGTAAACGGATGTCGCAAAGCTTCGCCGCGTTCGCTCTGCCGGCTCTTCCCATCCGGGCCGAGTTCGTATTCCAGCAACTTACCGACATCGGCGAGGATTGCTCCCGCGATGACCGTGTCCAGATCGATCGGCAAGGCTCGTCCCATGAACTCCTGCATCGCTCGAGCGCTCTCGCGGGCGATGTGCACCACGCACCGCTTGTGCTCCATAAAGGTGATTGGGCAGTTGGGGACCAGCAGCGTGAAGGGAATCTGGTTCAGGTCTTCCGGCTTCAGCGGACTGCACTCGAGCGCCTTGACCCACGTTTCGGTAACTTGATCCCGTAATTGGAGGTTCTCGATCCAGGCGATTTCTGGCCACAGCCGCTTGACGGTTTCTCGCATACTGGCGTCCGATGCGAACAACTGAGGCTATCCTTCGGCGCAGGCAGGCACGACGATTTGGATCACAGGAGGCTGTGATTGGAATACGACGCAGGCCAGAAAGGCAGGATAAGCTTCGTAAACTGTTGAATCTAAACCCAGTGTCTGGTATTACTATTTCGCCAACAGAGCGGCAATTTCCTGATCGAAGGTCTCAGGCTTCGTGGATCCCATGTGCTTGGCGACGATGCGCCGGTCCCGGTCCAGCAGAAATATGATCGGCAATCCCAACACTCCTCCGTAAGCCTCGCCGGTCTTCGCATCTCCCATGACCACGGGATAATTGATGTGAAATTGCTGATAGAAATCGCGGACAGGCTCGGAAGTGTCATCCATCGAAATGCCGATGATCTGCAGGCCGCGGTCCGCGTATTTTTGCTGCAACTCGACAAAATGCGGAGTTTCCTCGCGACACGGATCGCACCAGGTTGCCCAGAAATCGAGCAGCACGATTTTGCCACGATAGGCAGAGAGTCGGAGCGGAGTGCCATCCAATTGCGGAAGCACGAAATCGGGAGCGAGAAGGTTCTGTTTCGCGATTCCTGCTTTCGGGTGCGGAGCCAGGGTTGAGTGACAATAAATGCCGGTGAGCATCGCGACGGTCAGAACCGCCAGCAAACTCCACTGGATGGTCGAACGCAGAGGCTTATTCTCCTCTCGCGGTCGGGTAGCCTTTATCGACCCAGTTCGCGCCGAAATTGTCCGCAATGTAGAGAACCTTCACGTTCGTGAATCCCATCGCTTGCAGCGCATCGACGGCGGGCTTCACATTCGGGCAATGACTCCACGGGCAACAACCGCAGTAGAGAACGATGGATTTCTTTCGCTGCAGAGGATCGACGCGCTTGCGAAGCTGCTGCAATCCCGCTTCACTCGATGCCGGCCCAATGTACTCCGATCCGGGAATGTGCGCTTGCTGGTAAAGAACATGCGAGCCCACCTGGATCATCAGCAGCTTTTGCTTCCCCGTCTGAATTGTCTTTACCAGGTCTTCCGGGCTGACCAGTTGCGAAGTAGGGATAGAACCGGCCTGGCCCCCGGCCTGTACGACGCAGGCAACGGCAAAAACCGCGACCATGAGCATGTGCGTGGTAACTGATAGGAGTTTCATAAAAAGCCTCGAAAGAAATTGTGCAACAGACCGACCGTCAAGAATACACCTCGGAACTTATTACCGTTTCGCGCCGGCGACTTCCCGCAGCCTGGCAGCTGCAATCTCAGGCGTGATGTCGCGCTGCGGCGTGCCCAGCATCTCGAATCCGACCATGAATTTGCGAATCGTGGCCGAGCGCAGTAGCGGCGGATAGAAATGCGCGTGAAAATGCCACTCGGGATGATCCTGATGGTCCGTCGGAGAGGGATGAAGGCCCATGGAATAAGGGAAGGGAACTGCAAACACTTTGTCGTAGGTCCCCGTAACATTGTGAAGCATCTGGCTCAAGCGCCGGGCATCGTCCGGCGTGAAATCGTTCATGCTGGCCATATGCCGCCGACTGCATACCAGAAGTTCGAACGGCCACACCGCCCAGAAAGGCACCAAGGCAACGAAGCCCTCGTTTTCACAAACGATTCGATCCTTCTGGCATTGTTCCAAGGCAATGTAGTCACACAGAAGGCATCTGCCGCGCGCTTGAAAATACTCTTGCTGCGTCGCGAGTTCCCTTCGCGGCACTTCGGGAATCGAAGACGTTGCCCAGATCTGGCAATGGGGATGGGGATTGCTGGTACCCATCACGGCGCCACGATTCTCTAAAATCTGCACGTAATGAATGGAACCGATGCCGCCCAGTTCGCGAAATTGTGCCATCCAGGTATGAACCACCAACTCGACTGCTTCTGGCGACATGCTGGCCAGCGCCAGATCGTGTCGTGGAGAAAAGCAGATCACGCGGCAAATTCCAGATTCGCCTTCGGCAACCAGCAATCCCTTGCCTTCCAGATCGAGCCGGTCATGAGGTGTTTGCGCTTTCAGCGCGGGAAAATCGTTTTCGAACACAAATGTCGTCTGGTACTCAGGATTGCACACTCCGCCTGCCCGAGCGTTCCCGGGACAGAGATAGCAGTTAGGATCGTAAGCCGGTTCGGATGCGGTTTGTACACGCTCCAATTCTCCTTGCCACGGACGTGCGGTGCGATGCGGCGACACCAGCACCCATTCGTTCGTGAGGGCGTTCAGCCTGCGGTGAGGATCTTCGCTAAGTTTCAAATTTCCCGCCTCGCAAGCATTCTACGATGAGAGCAGACCACGCTCGGCGTTACCATCTGCGAACTGCGCTACGTTGAGAGATCAACCCACGGTAGGAGCATCCTCGGCGCAGCGCACATCCGCTTGTGATTAGGCGCACATTCACTGATGTTGCCGCAACCTAGAATTTTTATGGTGGGCTATGAAATCCTCAGAAAAGGTTCGTGTATTCGTATTTTCTCTTTTCCTTTTCGCCCTGATAGTTTTCGCGGTCGCGTATAGACCGATCGATGCCATGAGTCATCCGGCAGATCAGACAAACGCCGAGAGTATGCAAGGCAGTCCTGAAAATTAACCGGCTTTTAGGTTGGGGGAAACAGGGACCAACGCAACACAAGAATCGCACTCGAACCCGGCCTTCGAGCAACAGATGAACAGTTACCGGCTTCCAGAAGATGCCGAGGCACTAAACATCTCCGGCGGATCAAAGAAGCATTGGTGCCACAAAGCTGAGTCCGAGAGTGTGCCCGCGACCCACTGCTGAAGGACGGCCGCAGTGGCGGCAATCATGCCGCCATCGGCGGAATCAAAAATCACGACTACACCCTGAAGGTCCTGATGTTTCTGCGCGCTTTCTTTGTAGCTCTTTTCCAATAAGAATTTCGCATACGCGAGCCGATCCTTGGGGCCGCTACCTTTGGCCGCTTCATCGACTTTCTGGACGGAAATGATCTTTACAGTCTTGCTGCGCAGCGGCTCCCAATCTCCGGGAAACGGTGCCGTTTCTTCGCGAATCACGTGAAACAGGTCAGCGGCCGGTGCCTGCGTAGAGGCCGTCGGCACATCCGTGTCTGAGATGCCGTCAGGCATTTCAACGCTATTGCGCCAGATCCACCCGCGGGATAGTCCCGAAATCCGGACGTGTACCCAATCCGCATTGAAATTCAGTAGTTCGAACTCATCATGTGCGCTGGCCAGAAATTGCGCTTTCGCCGTCAAGCTTGGAGTCGCGACCACCGGCGTACCAGATTTTTTCACCGCAACCAGATTGCGGGGATGCGCCATGTTCTTCACTACTTCTTCCAGGCTAGCGGCTTCTGCCTGTAGGGCGCTGTCTTCCTTCTCGATGCGCAATTGTTCCGGAGTCAATGCAGCGGAAGGTGGCTGGGGGATGCTCGTTCCGGGTGACGTAGGGAAGGTCCGTGGGACGTCGGGGCTGGCTGCGGGGATCGCCGGCCCCGCGGTTTTCTTTGCCTCGGCGACGGGCTTCGAACTTGCAGACGGAACCGCGTCCGCAACTTGAGCTCGTGATGGAACCACCGCCGGCGCCGCAGCCGGAGCTGCTGCCGGAACGGCCGCCGCCGTCCGACTTTCCGTCTCGGGCGTGGTCTTCGCCACTTCTTCGGACAGTTGATCGAGCAGATCGGCCTCAAGCCGGCCATTGGATGGCAGCAGTTGGTAGCCGGAGTGGGAACCGGCAGGGTCCGCATACCACGCCGTCACTTTGGAGGTGACGCGCACGATGCAGCCGCCGGCGCGAGTGGAAGTCACTTCGACCACGGATTGATAGTATCCGCGTCTGATAACGCTGGAGTGGCTGCTCTCCAGGCTTGGCGAATCCGTCCAGCGTGGGCAGGCGGCCCGCCAGATTTCCCTGAATCGCCTTGAGCGCTCTTTCGACAGTGGCCTTGGACTGCGGGAAGGCGCGCTCGGAGGAAGCGGTTTGGGCCTGCCCAAAAACCGACCCGAGCACCACGGCCAGCAGCGCTGTTCTACTCAGCAAATCAGCCATTCCCAACCTTGCTTTCATGGCAATAGCTCCAGATCATCGCGCACCATCCATCCATGTTGGCCGTCATGAGTTTCCACCCCATACCAATACGGCGTCGAAATGACGATGAGAACCTCCGTTCCCGACGCCAGGGACTGCAAGGTGCTTGCGGTATGAAACGGAGCGGATTTCAGCGGCGCGCCCGGGGCCTTCACCAGCCGCTGCACTTGCCGCCGAAGATCCTTTACGTGTTCTTCCAGGGTTTGCGATGAATCGTCGGTGCTGGCGCTGGGGGGCGGCGAACTGGGCGAAGGCGATAGGGTGGCCGGAGACGGCGCGGCGGCTGAAACCGTCGAAGCGGAAGACGTGGTTGGACTCGAAGTCGACTCTGCGGCCGATGACGCCGGCGGAGGTGCGGGAGTCGCAACCGAGGGAACAGGCGTGGCTACTGTAGGCTCGGTCGGGGCCGCCGCCTCCTGCCTGGATGCAGCCATCTTTTCCCGGGCTGCTCGGTTTTCCTTTTCTGCTTCGGCAGTCTCGCTCTTCATCAGTTCGATGGAATCGAGTCGATCATGAATGTCTTTGTATTCCGCGTTCTCTACCGAACCATTGGAGGCGTGCGAGACGCGGCGAAAATCTTCTACAAAGCGCGCGTCGATGCGCAGCACCGTATGGTCGGTGCCTTGGGGTTGCACAATGTAGCGAACCGCAAGCGTGCCCGAGTCACTGCTGTCCTTGAAGTTTCGCGGGTCGAGCGCATTCAGGCGAATTTTGTAAAACACCTTGCCGTTCTCGACTTTTTCCGAAAAAACCCGCGTCGTACTGACCGCGGTGGCTCCCATTACATATTGGTCCTTGTTGTATTCCTTGGTTCCTCGGATGATTCCGTCTTGGATCACGTCCTGCACCACCTGCGTGACCTCGCTCTCGGAGAAGGGCACATTGACGATCAGGCCGGCGCCGTACTGCAGATTGTCCTTGTCTCGGGCAGAGAGTTGGATTGAAGCGAACATCAGCAGAAGCCCCAATCCCGTTTTCCACAAGCCTGACGATACGAATTTCAATTGATCGCGCACCGGCGGCCGGCCGGCTTTCGAGAATACAGTTCTCGACTCCACCAAAAACCCTCCCTGGCAGCAAAGAGTCTCAACTCTCGCACGGAACTGTCAACTCCCCGCGAAAAAACTGATCTTGCAGCCGGCAGCGATTTCGCGTGGATTTTACTTTGTAATAAAAATGTAAAAAAAGTTTGACAACCCCCTTGCAAGTCATTGCATCTGCATAGTAGCATTCAGGCCCGGTACGGTGGTAGGACCTTCCGGCCAGAAAATCGGTTTAGGGTTCTGCTCTTGGGAAGCGCGCACTTGGAGGGGTCCAAGTGCGATCGCGGTGCAGTGGTTCTATCCCTTTGCATTGTTGTGGGAATGCAGCAACGCTGTGGAAAACACAATTGCCTCCTGAGGAGTGCGCCATGGATATGGGGATGCAGTCTCGCCCTTGTGGGAAACTGTTGTGGGGAATTCACTTCCTGGCTGGGGCTCTGGTCTTAGTCTTCCTGGTCCTGAGCAGCAGCCAAAATGCGAATGCGCTTCCCGCCTTCGCCCGAAAGTATGGACTTCGCTGTTCCGCATGTCATGAATCATGGCCGATGCTGAACTACTTCGGCCAGAAGTTCAAAGACAATGGCTACCAGTTAATGAATGATCGCGATTCGCCGGTCTGGCAGAATCCCAGTTATTGGCCGGTTACGTTCCGCATGACGCCGATCTGGCATCGGGTGAGTACAGGGAAGGTCGCTGGTGGACACCTATCCTGCGGGAACCCGGTTCCGAATACGGCCGTCCAGCGCGTCACCACCTCCGGTTTCGATTTGAGCGGCTTAGACCTCCATACCGGTGGCACCCTGGAAAAGAACTTCTCGTTTTTCCTGTTACCCTCCTCCGACAACACCGGATCGTTCCACTTCGAGACGGTCATGGCACGGTTGGACAACGTGTTCGGCAGCAGTTGGCTTAACATCAAGCTGGGCAAGTTCGAACTCGACAACCTGCTCTCGGAAAAGCGAATCCTCACGCTTACCGGCAACGGTGGAGTCTACCAGCTTTATCACTTCATTCCGGCTGGCGACGGCAACATCTTCGGCCAAATGGGCGATAACCAACTCGGCGCCGAGTTGATGGGCCACTCGTATAATGATCGCACCCGTTACTCTGCTGCGCTGCTGAGTTCCACCGACGGCAATGTCGGTACTCCTTACGGGAATTCCTATACTGGATTTTTTACCGTGAGCCAAGCCTTCGATGTCGGGAAACTTGGGGTCGACCGCATCGGCGCCTACGCCATGATGGGCGAGGCTCCGACGTACTATCTCACCTCCGGCGGCACGCCACAACCTGGCACTGGACTCAGCAACAAGGGGTTCCATCGCGAAGGCTTTGTCGGATTGTTCTACTTCGGCGAGCACGCCGATCTAACGGTCGTGACCCAGCATGGCTACGACAACGCGTGGTTCGGCCAGGGCTATGGCGATCTGATCGGGGGCACGGTCACGGGTAATAACACGCCCGGAACAACGCTGCTAGCTGGTTCGCAGGCGCCAACTTGGAATGGCGTGCTATTCGAACCTCACTACATCTATAGTCCGCAACTTACCTTCATCGGGCGTTACGAGACGATTCGCATGTCACGACAGGCGGACGGGCCGGGCTATACCGGGACCAATGCCTTGGGGCTTACCGGCCAGGCGCCCTCCGATTACGGCAACATCTCGACCTACACGCTCGGGTTCCGCTACAACCCGTTCATGACCAGCCGCGCCGGTTTCGCTTGGCACAACGAGTACAACTGGCTGCACCAGGACGGCACCGGACCTTCACTCTCGCCGTCCTTGGCGAACCTCAACACCAGCGAGTTCCTGACCGGATTTGATTTCGATTTCTAGAGAGGGCATGATGCGAACAAAATTGCAGATGTGGACGCTGATTATGGGCGTGGCTGCGGCTCTGGCCCTCCCCACGCTTTCTCGAGCTCAACTCACGACCGAGGACATACAGTCGCGCCTCGGAATGGAAAGCCATATCGGAAACATTACCGGCCATGCCAATTCCGGGCGTGTGAAGTATGACTATCGCCGCTACTGCGTCGGCTGTCACGGCGACCTTGGAGACGGGAACGGCGAAAACGCCGTCTGGTTCGAAACCCCCATGTACCAAAAGCCACGCGACTTCCAATTGGGTGTCTTCAAGTGCCGCTCCACTCCCACCGGAACCTTGCCCACAGACCAGGATCTGTTTGACGCCATCACGCGCGGCTTCGACCGCTCCAACATGCCGCCCTGGAACACGTTCACCAAGCAGCAGCGCGCAGACCTCGTGGCCTGGGTGAAGCACTTCTCTCCACGCTGGACAAACGAGAAGCCGGGAGCTCCCATCACGATTCCTCCCGAGCCCGAAGTCACTGGCGAGCGCATCAAAGCCGGGCGCGAAGTATTTGCCCGCGTGCAATGCTGGAAATGTCATGGCGTCCAAGGTATGGCGAATGGGCCATCGGCAGCAACTCTCCAGGATGATCTCGGCCACCCCATCGCCCCCTTCAACTTTACCGATGGGTCTCGGCCGAAGTGTGGCGATACCGATCAGGATATTTACAGGATCTTTATGACCGGCTTGGACGGAACTCCAATGCCTTCGTTTGCCGACAATATCAAGCCGGATGAGGCCTGGGACTTGGTGTTCTATCTGCGAACCTTCATGTCTCAGCACAGCAAAGAGAAGGAGATGGCAAAGCAACTCGGCCTGAAACCCGTCAATCCGAACGCGCCTGCCGGCCAACAATAGAGGCACGATTGGCATCGCAAAGCAGTGTCAACTTCGTGGTTTGTAAGGAGAGATTTCCAATGAAGACGCGAAACAAGTTAGGGACTGTTCTAGTGGCAGTCGTGCTGGTCTGCTGCGGTGCGCTCTTGCTGAACCAGAAAGTCAATGCAGCTGCGGAAGGCAAGATCACGGGGACGGTCAAACTTACCGGTACTCCTCCCCACATGAGGGGTATCGATATGTCGAAAGACCCCTACTGCGTGAAGCAACACGTCAACAATCCCGCCCACCTGGAAACCGTGGTGGTCGGCTCCGACTCCGGCCTGGAAAATGTAGTTCTCTACATCTCTGAAGGCTTGCCGGCCAACGTCCTGGCCGAAGTTCCGAAGACGGTGCCTGTCTTCGATCAGAAGAACTGCATGTACACCCCCCATGTGCTGGCGATGGATGTGAACCAGACATTCAAGGTAATAACCAGCGATCAGACCACCCACAATATTCACCCCCTGCCGAACCCATTGACCGGAAATATCCCATGGAACCAGTCGCAGCCGCCGGGAGCGGCGCCGATCGAGAAGAAGTGGAAAGCCGAGGAAGTCGCGATTCCGGTACAGTGCAACATTCATCCTTGGATGCATGGCTGGTTTGTTGTGGTCAAAGGGCCATACGCGACTACTGACGATAAGGGGAACTACACCATTGAGAACGTCCCACCTGGGAACTACACCGTGACCGCGTGGCAGGAAGACTATGGTACTCAAACGCAAAAAGTGACGGTCGCCGCCGGGAAGCCCGGAACCGCCGATTTCACTTACAAGGCGAAATAGAAGTCGAGTTCATCGCGGTTGGAGTCGAAGCGTTGTGGAATTGCCGCAGTCTCTGGGCTGCGGCAATTCACCTAATAAAGTCCGATTTCTGATTCAGCCCAAGGCGGAGCGATATGGCGAAGATATTCGCGGTGACGATTATTCTGATCGCAATCGGTTCGGCGATTCCCATCGTGATGCATATGTGGCCCATGCCACCGGACGTCTCCGTCAATGGTCCCCTCATTGACGAGCAGTATACGGAGACGATGGTGGAGGCAGGGATTGCGTTCCTGTTGTCTCAGATCCTGCTGGCTGTATTTATCTGGAAGTTCTCCAACCCGAGGCCCGAGGCAAAGATCAAGCGCTTTCCCGGCGGCGCTACCGTATTAGTGGTCGCTGGTTTCCTGTTGGTCGGCACCGAGGTATTGGCCTTGGGTGTCTTTGGCGCCAAGGCCTGGGGCAAGGCTTATTTCGTGCCACCTGCGCCCGACGCGATTCCCATCCAGGTTCAGGCCCAACAGTTTGCGTTCTACTTCCGCTATCCCGGCCCTGATGGAAAGTTTGGCCCTCTGCACCCTGACCTGATCAATGAGGCCAACGCCAACTTCTTCGGTCTTGATCAAACCCACGATCAGGATTCCAAGGACGATATCGTGACGGCAGAGATGGCAATTCCCGTGAACCGGGAAATCCACCTACTTATGCATTCCAGGGATCTGGGGCACTCCTTCTATGTCCCCGAATTGCGGGTCCACCAGGATTTTGTCCCGGGATTGGATCTTACCGTACATTTCACGGCGACAAAGATCGGCAAGTACGAAATCGTCTGCACTCAGCTTTGTGGTCTCGGCCATTACACCATGACCGCGTATCTCGAGGTGATGTCGCAGCCGGATTACGAGAACTGGCTGAAGCAGCAGGCGGCGTTGCAGTAGGCTGTAGCACGCGTCATCTGGACAGACCAAAGATTCCCTGTGAGGTGAGAGCAATGCACGATATGTCCGAACACGCGGTCCATCACGGAGCTCCCACGAGCTTCATCCGGAAGCACGTCTTCAGTCTCGATCACAAGGTTATTGGCAAACAGTATTACGCCCTTGCCCTGGTCGCGGTTTTTGTCGGAATGTTCCTTTCCTGGCTGATGCGCCTCCATCTGGGGTGGGCCAACTTCGCCATTCCAGGCCTGCACCTGCTCTCCAAGTCCGGCGCGCCGGGGGATGTCATGACCCCGGAGTATTACCTGCAGTTGATGACCATGCACGGGACAATCATGGTCTTCTTCGTGCTCACCACTGCTCCCTTCGCAGCTTTCGGCAATTTCTTTTTGCCCATCCAGGTGGGCGCGGAGGACATGCCGTTTCCCCACATCAATATGATGTCGTTCTGGGTCACGTTCGTGGCCTTCCTGGTTCTGATCTCATCGTTTTTTGTGGGCGACGGGCCGACCCTGGCCGGTTGGACGCAGTATGCGCCGTTGAGCGCCGTGGGTGCGGTTGCGGGCCCGGGGCAAGGCATGGGAGAGATATTGTGGGCGTCGTCGATCGCCATTTTCTGTGTCGGCCAGTTGTTGGGTTCGCTGAATTTCATCACCACCACCCTCGACATGCGCACTAAAGGCATGTCCCTGATGCGGCTCCCGCTCAGCGCCTGGGCTTGGTTCATCACTTCTTTGATGGGACTGACTGCGTTTGCCGTGTTGATGCCAGCCTGCATCCTGCTGATTCTCGATCATGTCGCCGGAACCAGTTTCTTCGTAGCTTCAAACCTGGTAATTAACAGCCAACTGCTGCCGCATTCCGGCGGATCGACTCTGCTGTGGCAGCACTTGTTCTGGTTCTTCGGGCATCCTGAGGTCTACATCGCGATCCTGCCGGGCATGGGCATCGTTTCTCACGTGCTGATCACCAACATGCGACGGCCTCTGCTGAGCCATCGAGTCATCATCTACTGTATGGCGTCGATTGCGGTTCTCAGCTACATGGTCTACGGCCACCACATGTTTGTCAGCGGCATGAATCCGTACTCCTCGCTGGCGTTCTCCTTCCCGACGCTCATCATTACTATTCCGGCGACCATCATCGTGTTGATCTGGATTGGCAGCCTATATGGCTCCAAGTTGCGAATCAACACGGCGTCGCTGTTCGCGCTGGGCTTTATTTCGATGTTCATCAGCGGGGGCATAAGCGGCTTTTTCCTGGCGCAGCCTTCGATTGACATCATGCTGCACGCGACCTATTTCGTGGTTGGCCACTTCCATCTCGTGATGGCCGTCGCCGCCATCTTCGGCATCTTCTCCGGAACCTACTTCTGGTTCGGGAAGATGACTGGGCACATGATGAACGAGACGCTAGGCAAGCTCCACTTCTGGCTGACCTTCGTGGGAGCCTACTGCATCTTTATGCCCTTCCACTATCTGGGAATCGCCGGAAATGTGCGCCGCTATCAGGCCTTTACCGATCCTTACCTCGTTCCGCTGATCCCACTGCATAAGTTCATTACAGTTGCGGCTCTTCTGACTGGCCTTTCACAGTTCATTTTCCTTTACAACCTGATCTACAGCCGGTTCAAAGGCGCCCCGGCACCGGATAACCCGTGGGAGGGCACCTCGCTGGAATGGAGCACGGCCACGCCGCCTCCCCACAACAATTTTGGCGACAAGCTGCCGGTGGTTTATCACGATCCATATGAGTTCAATGTCGAGGGCGCAAGCACCGACTACGTGATGCAGGCGTCGCCCGAACAGATTACGAACCTCCACGAGGAAAAATAGTCTTTGGTCCAAAAACAGAGTTATTACCCAAGGGAGAATCAGTAGAATTATGGCGACTACGGTTCACGAACCGCCGAAAATCGATCTGGAACGCTCACCGAGCAACGGCTCCACTAATGGAGGCTGGCGGAATCTGGTTCCCGCCCACGGAGATTTGAGGCGGGTTAAGGACTACTCTCCTCCGCCGGCGAGCACCGGCATCTGGGTGGCCTTGGCGGCTATCAGCATGTCGTTTGCCGCCCTGACCAGCGCCATGATTGTTCGGCAGGGAGCTTCCACAGATTGGCGCCACTTTACTCTGCCCTCGATACTTTACCTGAACACGCTGGTGATTTTCGCCAGCAGTTTTACGCTGGAGTTAGCGCGACACCGGATTGCAATCTTTATGGGCGGCGCGAGAGATCGGGCGGCGCACCCAGCGACGTGGCTGTACGTAACCTTGTTTTTGGGCCTTCTGTTTGTTGCAGGGCAGTATGCTGCCTGGTTGCAACTCAAGTCGCAAGGACTTTATCTCGCGACCAATCCGAGCAGTTCCTTCTTTTACGTGCTCACTGCTGCTCACGCCCTGCACGTGTTTGGCGGGCTTGGCGGCCTGGTGCGCGTGATCGGAAAACTGAACAAGACCGTGCTGCGGCGGAGCACCTTGGTCGCGACCGCCCGTTACTGGCATTTTATGGATTTGCTGTGGCTGTATCTGCTTTTGCTGCTTTGGATGAAGCTCTAACCCAGTCAAAGGTAGGAGGCAATGTGAGCGAGGCCGATCTTTCCATTCACGCACAGGTGTCCCGATCCGAGGCGACGGAGGTAATGACCGCGCCCGCATTTTCGGTCCCGGCAAAAAA
This sequence comes from uncultured Acidobacteriota bacterium, assembly GCA_963763795.1. Classification (GTDB taxonomy): domain Bacteria; phylum Acidobacteriota; class Terriglobia; order Terriglobales; family Acidobacteriaceae; genus Sulfotelmatobacter. Next base: position 18,919 of record CAVXPP010000004.1, read on the forward strand.
GTTGGCGATGTGGCTGTTTATCATCGCAGACAGCGCTACCTTCGCGGGCTGTCTCGTCGCCTACGGATTCACCCGCAACGGGACCGCCGACTGGCCAAGGCCCTTTCACAGCATCACCAACGTGGCGCTGATGACCTTTATCCTCCTCACCAGCAGCTTGACCATGCTCACTGGAGTACGCTCGGCCCAGAGGGGCGACAAGGCGGGAGCTTTCCGCTGGACCATGATAACGGCGGTGCTCGGAATCCTGTTTGCCATCCTGCATATTCGTGAGTGGATGGGATTGATCGCAGAAGGAGCAACGCTGTTCCACAATCCCTGGGGCACTCCTCTGTTCAGTTCGTTCTTTTTCAGCATTACCGGGCTGCACCTGCTGCACGTAACCGGCGGTGTGATTGCCCTGATCGCCGTGGGATTGCGCTACCAGGGTGGACGCTACAAAGCCGATGATCTCGAAGTTACAGGCCTCTACTGGCACTTCGTGGATCTGGTTTGGATGTTTGTCGTTCCGATGATGTATCTTTTGAATCTAGCCCACTGACAAAAGAAGAGGCAGGAGCAAACTACTATGACGACCGCCGAAGATCACAAGAGCAGTGGAATGGGGAAAGATCTCGTCGTTTACCTCTGCATATTGGCTCTGGCAGCACTCCAGTTCGTTATTGCCTATCAGAGTATCGACGGTTCTCAGATGTTTGTTCGCATGCTGATCGTCGCTGTCGTCGAGGCCACGCTCGCGCTTTTGTTCTTTATGCACCTCAAGGAAAATCGCGGGCTTTTATGGTTCTTCGCGATCTTCACGGGATTCGTGCTGCTGGCGATGCAATATGGGTGGTCAGATAGTTTCCGCCTGTTGGACGGCGTGCCGTGGGCAAAATAAACCAGGACAACCGCAGTTTGCTCCGGATGGGTGCAACCATGAAGTTCTCGAGATCAATCTGGATCTTTGCCATTGCATTAGCGGGACTCGTCGTTCTGCTGGCGCCAGTACCAGCTTCGGCCCAAGGTTGCGCGCTTTGCTACACGCAAGCCGCAGCCTCGGGATCGCGCATGATTCAAGCCTTGAAGAGCGGGATTCTGATCCTTATTGCTCCCCCGACACTTGGATCTATCGGTATGATTGTGGTTTTGTATCGCAAGCGCAATCAGGTCAGAGAGACAAAATCGGATGATGAATCCCGGCAAGACTGGTAAAATGGCAACCACTCAAGTGCTAGCTCATCCCGTTACTCTGCAGAACCTCAAGTCCAAGCTTAGGGACTACTACACCCTGACCAAGCCTGAGGTGAACCTGCTGATCTTGATGACCACCTCGGCGGGATATTACCTGGCCTCTCGAGGTCCGGTGCGCATTGCGGGTCTGGTCAACACGCTGCTGGGTACCTTGCTCGTTGCCAGCGGCACGGCAACATTGAATCAATGGATGGAGCGGGTTTGGGATGGCAAGATGCGTCGCACCGCATCGCGTCCACTGCCATCGGGCCGGCTCTCGAGCCGCGAAGCGTTTCTGTTTGGCATCGGGCTGAGCATTGCCGGCGGTGTGTATCTTCTGCTGGCAGTCAATCTTTTGTCTTCGCTGCTGGCGGTTTCGACTTTGCTTTCCTACCTGCTCGTGTACACCCCGCTTAAGCGCAAGACTCCTCTATGCACTCTATTGGGAGCCTTCCCGGGTGCGATGCCGACGCTCATCGGATGGGCCGGAGCCTCGGCGGTTATCGATCGACAAGCTTGGTTCCTCTTCGCCATCCTCTTTCTATGGCAGTTTCCCCATTTTCTGGCCATCGCGCTGATGTATCGCGATGATTACAGTCGCGCCGGCTACCGCATGCTCCCGGCGTTCGACCGGGACACGCGTTTTACTCGCGCCGAGATTTTGGCATTCTCGCTAGTTCTGGTGCTCGCTACGATGCTTCCGCTGGCGGGGCGCGGCGGCATGCTCTCTTGGTCTGCCATGTGCCTGGCAGGAGCGTTCCTCCTCTATTACGTCGGAAAACTGGTCGCATCGAGTTCCACTGTCAGAGCCAGCCGTCTCCTGCATGCTTCGGTTCTCTACCTCCCAGTGGTTCTCGTGATCATGGTCGTCGCGAAGAAGTAGGAAGAGAAGATCGCGGCTGCTCTCGAGCCTTTCTTATTGTGTCCGCCCAGAAAACACCACTCGCCCCTCCGGCAACGCTCTGGGGCGAGATATGCCTTATCCTCATGGCTTTAGGAATGACTGTGGCCATGGCTGGGATCGTTGCCGCGCAGGCCCAGAAGCCAGTCCCATTGCGACGTTCCGAGGTCCAGCGCACCCTGCCTATCACTAAGTTCTATGACACTCCCGATCCGCTTCCCGAGGGCAAGCCGGGGGCCCTGATTCGGTCTCAAGAATTTGATCAATACGAGATCCCCTACTCGATCACCGCGATTCGCATTCTGTATCACTCCCGTTCCGCCAGCGGGAAAGATGTGGCCGCCTCCGGAGTCGTGCTCTTTCCGTACGACAAAAAACCGCCCGCCCGGGGCTGGCCGGTCATTGCGTGGGCACACGGTTCCACGGGGATCGCGCGGACATGTGCCCCGTCACTGATGCGAAACATCGGGTACGGCCCCTTTCTCTCGATGTATGTGAACCTGGGATACGCTGTGGTCGCTACAGATTATGCCGGACTGGGAACCCGCTTCCGGAATGCATTTCTGGATGGTCCCTCCAACGCGGCCGATGTCATCAATTCGATTCCCGCCGCTCGCGCCGCTGTCCCGCAGTTGGGCCCAAGGTGGATTGCCATGGGAAAGGCGGAGGGAGGTTTAACGGTTGTCGCGGTCGCGGACAAAGAGAACGAGATTCGAGACCCAGGTTATCTAGGTGCGATCGCGATCTCGGATCTAGCCAGTCTGAAAGAAATTTGCGCAGATTCCACTCGCGGTTCCTCAAGCCTTATGCTCACGTCTTTGGCTTACGGGCTCAAGACTGTATCTCCCCAATTCCAGGAAACCGATATGCTCACTCCCAAGGGACTTGCCCTCTATCACGAGATTGAGCAGGATTGCTCGGAAGCAAGAGCCGCTCCGGAGTTGCCTTCCGATCAAATCGTGAAGCCAGGCTGGGAGAGCAATGCCTTCGTCCGCCAATACTTTGATCGCAATGATCCTGGCCAGATGCGGGCTTACGGGTCAATGCTTGTCATCAGTGGCGCCGCCCCTGCATCGAACCTCGCGACCGTCACGGCTCAAACGATCCATCGTATGTGCAAACAGGGCGATCGGATTCAGTGGGAGCAATATCCCGATCCCGACCCCGGCGACATCATTGGCGATTCCGTGCGCGACCAGATTGGATGGATCGAAAGCCGTTTTGGCGGTCGCCCGGCTCCTGGCAATTGTCCTTAAGTGCTTTCAGTCCGTGTTAAATCCTCTGTGCCCCTGTGGGGAATGTCTTTTCCCGATTTGACACGGCAAGCGTTCACCACCGAGATCACGGAGGACCACAAGGTTTTTTCCGCCACTTCACATCTTGGAAAAACATCTCTGACGCAGTTTCCCTGCGCATGGCATAATCTTCCGCAAGATCCTTCACCGGTGCCAAACTATGCGTCCAGTTCTGATCGCTGTTGTTTGTCTTTGTGTGTTCATGGTGGCTCTGCCTTGCGGAGCCGCGACCCAACGCAACAAGCCCTTGCAAATCTATTTCATCGATGTGGAAGGTGGTCAGTCGACTCTGATCGTGAGTTCTTCGGGAGAGTCGCTCTTGATCGATACTGGATGGCCCGACAACGAAGGCCGCGATGCCGACCGCATCGTGGCGGCCGCCCACCAGGCCGGGATCAAGCAAATCGACTATGTCCTGATCACCCACTTCCATCGCGACCACGTGGGCGGCGTTCCTCAGCTTGTGGAAGGTATCAAAGTAGGAACCTTTGTCGACCATGGGCCCAATCAGGAAGACTCGGAAGTCACCCGCACAGATTATGCGGCCTACGAAAAAGCGATTGCAGGTCATCCCCGTATGGTCGTGAAGCCAGGATGGGGCTTGCCGATTAAGGGAATCCGGGTTCGAGTACTCGCCGCCGCCGGGGAGCACATCGACTCGCCGCTGCCCGGAGCCGGCCTGGCTAATCCCTATTGCGCGTCGGAGCCCTCTGCTCCCGTCGACAACACGGAAAACGCGCGCTCCGTCGGAGTTCTCATTACCTACGGGCGTTTCCGATTCCTCGATCTCGGCGATCTCACCAAGAAAAAAGAGCTGGCACTCGCCTGTCCCAATAATCTGATCGGCAGAGTCGATCTTTTCCTGGTGACGCATCACGGAATGGATCTTTCCAACTCCAAGGCGCTGGTCTGGGCCGTGCAGCCGCAGGTCGCAGTCATCGACAATGGTCCCCGTAAGGGGGCGAGCCCGGCAGCCTGGCAAATCGTCCACGATGCACCCGGCCTGGAAGATCTCTGGCAACTTCATTACGCGGAGGAATCCGACAAACTTCACAACGTCGACGCAGACCACATCGCCAATGTGAAAGAACACTGCGAAGGCGCGTTCCTTAAGGTGTCCGCCGAAAGCGACGGCTCATACACCCTCACGAACTCCAGAACCGGGGTTACGAAGAGCTACTCCAGCCGCGAGCAGGATCATCCCACGCAACAATGATCGTGATCGTCATGGGAGTCGTCGGCTCAGGGAAGACGACCGTAGGGCGGCTGCTGGCCGAACAGCTTGGTTGGGAATTCGCCGATGCGGACGATTTTCACTCGCCCGCAAATGTGGAAAAAATCCGCAAAGGAATAGGGCTGACTGACGCGGACCGAACGCCCTGGCTGGCGAGTCTTCGCGCTGCGATCCTCCGGTGGATTGCCGAGCGGCGCAGCGCCGTCCTGGCCTGCTCCGCCCTCAAACGCTCCTACCGGTCGGAGCTTGAGGCCGGCCAGGAAGTCCATTTTGTATACCTCAAAGGAAGCGCCTCGCTGATTGCCAGCCGTCTTCAGGCACGCCGGGGACACTTTGCCAACCAGCAGATTCTGGCCAGCCAACTCAGCGATCTCGAGGAACCGGATAACGCCGTCACGGTTGGAATCGCGGGCTCTCCGCCTGAGATTGTGCAGGAGATACGGAACAAGCTTGCTTTGGAGTAGAATCCTCAGACCGACGAACCAGATCTGAATCCAGTTTTTCCGCTGTATCGGAACCTTGCCCTTGGAAAATCCCCACCGCCTCGAGTCTGCCGTTGTCTCTCGATTGATGTGGCGGCTCATGCCATTTCTCTTCCTCCTTTATATTGTCGCCTACCTTGACCGCATCAACGTCAGCTTTGCCGTGCTGCAAATGCGCGGGCAACTGGGCCTGAGCGATCGCGTCTATGGCCGCGCGGCTGGAATTTTCTTTGCCGGTTACTTCTTGTTTCAGCTCCCCAGCAATCTTGTGGTCGAGAAAGTCGGTGTCCGGCGCTGGATCTCCGCATTGATGGTCGCCTGGGGCCTGATTTCCTGTTCGATGATCTTTATCCGCGGCCCAGTCAGCTTCTACTCCACCCGCTTCCTGCTGGGCGCCGCCGAAGCGGGATTCTTTCCCGGCATCATCCTTTATATGAAGCGCTGGTTCCCGTCCCGCGCCCGGGCTCGCGCCGTGGCCTGGTTTATGACGGCAAATCCTCTCGCCGGAGTCGTCGGCAGTCCCATCTCAGGAGCCCTCCTCAACCTCCACGGCAAAGGATTGGCCGGCTGGCAATGGATGTTCCTGATGGAAGGCATTCCCGCAATCTTGTTGGGGGGAACGGTTTTCTGGGTGCTCTGCGACCAGCCGCAAGAGGCTCCCTGGCTCGCCGCCGACGAAAAGGCCTGGCTGCTGCAGGAACTGGAAATCGAGCGGCAGGTCGGATCCGCTGTGCCTCAAGTCTCCCTGTGGTCCGTGGTCTTCAGCCCGCGCATTTGGCTGCTCTCGCTGGTCTATTTCGGGGTTTCGACCACCATGTACGGTGTGACCTTGTGGTTGCCCAGCGTCATTCGTTCCTTCTCAGGCCTGAGTTATTTCCGAACGGGTATGGTTGCCATCTTGCCATTTCTTGTGACCGTGCTCGCCATGGTGATGGTTGGCGGCCGCTCCGATCGCGTCGGAGAACGGCGTTGGCATACGGCTATTCCCGCATTCGCCGCGGCTTCCGGGCTGGCACTGGCAGCCTATGGATCTTCGACGATTGTGGTCGTAACCGGTCTCGGCGTGGGCCTTGCTTGTGCCGAGTCCATGGTCGGACCCTTCTGGGCGATGGCTACCTCAAGCATGGCGGGACTCTCCGCCGCGGCGGGAATTGCCATGATCAACTCTCTGGCAAACCTCGGAGGATATTTCGGTCCTGACATCATTGGCCTGTTCCGGTCGCAGAACGGCAGCTTCACGGGAGGATTGCTGGCAATCGCAGCGACAGTGGCCCTGAGCGGCATGGTCGCGCTCGTAGTAGGCCGCCAGCCAACTAGTCCGAAGGTTTCAAATTAAGGCAGCCAGGGTTTTCTCAGCGTTCTCTGCGAAACCTCAGCGATCTCAGCGGTTAAGCTTTTTCGCCAACTAGCTGCAGAGAATTCCTCCCGGGCAGCAGGGCACCGGAGAGTATCGGCAGCCGCGTTCCGCTTCGTTCCATTGCGTCAATTGTTTACAATAGGAGCTTCGTTCGAAGGCAGCACTGACTTATTAAGGACGCATCCTAATCTTGGATCATTCGCATTCCGATTCCAGCACGGCCCCCACTGTCTACTGGCGGGTCGAAGGCAGCCTTCTCGACCTCACCGTCGTCAGGCCGGTGGCCTTCTTTACTTGGAATGCCCAGACCTTTACCGAGCGATTTCGACGGCGCGGCCTGATTTTCCTGATGGCCCTGCTGCGCCCCTTTCTTTATTCCACCAATCGTAAATTTGCCACTCGCGCTCTGCATACTGTGCTGCGCGGCGTCTCTCGCGATCGTCTCGATCTTCTGGGAGAGGAGTTTTTTCAATACAAGCTCCAGCCGCACCTCAAAGAAAAGGGCGTTCAGCAGGTGCAAGAACTTGTCCAAAGCGGCGCCGACGTGATTTTGGTAAGTCAGGCGTTGGAGCAAGTCATGCGCCCGCTCGCGCAGCATCTGGGGGTGAAGCACATGGTTGCCAACCGTCTGGAATTCCGCGACGGCATCGCCACCGGACGATTGCTCAATCCCGTGATTCGTCCGCGCGGCGCGTTCGCTCCGTTCCGCGAAAACATGCCCGACGGCCGCCGCGCTCCCAAGACTCTGGCGCGTCACCTGGATATTTCTCTGGAAGCCTTGCGCGCGGCGGTTATTCCGGCCGAGCGTCAGCCGGTCGTTCCGGTTCGTCCCATCGTCCATTTCGACGGGAACCGGCAGCCTCAGGGATTTTCCGTTCGCCGCGCCTTTGCCGGGAAACAGGTCATGCTGATCGGGGTGACCGGATTCATCGGCAAGGTCTGGCTTGCAAATACTCTTCAGGACTTGCCGGAGGTAAAGCGAATCTATCTCCTGATTCGCCGCCAGAAGTCGAATCCGGCGGAGCAGCGCTTCCAGAAAATGGTGGAAGATTCCCCCGTCTTCGATCCTCTATTCGATCGCTATGGCGACCGCTTGCTCGATCTTCTGCGCGAAAAAATCGAAGTAGTGGAAGGCGATGTAACCCAGCCAGGCTTGGGATTGAGCGCAGAGACGGGCAGCAACCTCAAAACTAATCTCGACCTCATCATCAACAGCTCCGGTCTCACCGACTTCAATCCCGACCTGCGCGACGCTCTCAGCACCAACACTGATGCCGCCGTCAACATCCTCGAGTTCGTGCGAGCCTCCGACCATGCCGGACTGCTTCACCTATCTACCTGTTACGTGGCCGGCGAGCAGGATGGCCGCGTCAGCGAGAAGATAACTCCCAACTACAATCCCCGCGGGCTGGTTGAATTCGATGCCGAGCAGGAATGGCGCGGTCTCCAGGAATTGGTAAAGCAAGCCGAAGCGAGGGCGGAAAGCGATGAGGTCACTTCCGGCCTGCGCATGCAGGCGCAAGCCAAGGAGCACGCGGCAAAAGATCTGCACGGCGCCGCGCTCGAAAACCAGATCCGCAAAAATCGCGTTCGCTGGCTGAAGACTTACCTCACCGAGGCAGGCACGCGACGTGCGAAAGAACTGGGCTGGCCCAATACTTACACTCTCACCAAAAGCCTGGCTGAATCATTGATCGTAAAATATGGAAGTGAGTTGCCGGTCGCGGTCGTGCGTCCCGCCATCGTCGAGACCAGCGTCGCCAAACCGTTCCTAGGCTGGAATGAGGGCATCAACACCTCGGCATCACTCTCTTATTTATTGGGCACATATTTTCGCCAACTACCCTCCAATGAAAGCAAGCGTCTCGACATTATTCCCGTGGACGCGGTTTGCAGCGGCATGACGCTGGTCGCTGCCGCCGTCATGGAGCGCCGTCACGATCCGCTTTATCAGCTTGCGACTTCCGTGACCAATCCCTGCGATATGGGACGTTCGATCGAATTGACTTCCCTCGCTCACCGCAAACATTACCGCGCTCAGGAAGGCTTGGAATCGTGGCTGCGACTGCGGTTCGACGCGATCCCCGTATCCAAAAGCCGTTACAACCGCATGTCAGCGCCGGCCCAGAAAGCAATCGTGAAATCGATCCAGCGCATCATGTCGCCCCTGCCCCTGAAAAAGGCGCCTCTGGTCAAAGCAGAACGGAATCTGGAGCGCCTGGAAAAGCTGATCGAGTTGTTCGAGCCTTTCATCTTGCTCAACGAGCACGATTTCACCGCGGAGAATATCGAGAATCTGTCTTACGCGCTCGTGCCCGAAGAGCGCAAGCAGTTTGCTTACGATACCCGGTCCCTCGACTGGTGGGAGTACTGGATCAACATTCACATTCCAGCTTTGCGGCGCTGGACGTATCCTCTGATCGAAGGCCGTCCGCTTGAAGCGCGGCCTCCTCGAACTTTTCAACTTGCTCCCGAGAACAATGATGCCGTAAAGACCGGGACCAACGGAGCCACGTGGCGATATTCCTGACCGGGTCGACCGGATACATCGGCGCACACGTTGCCGCTAATCTTCTCGAAGGGCACGGCGCTTCGCTGAACTTGCTGGTCCGCGCGCGCGATCCGCAGGAAGCGCAACTCCGCCTGTGGCGCGGGATGCAGTTGCATCTGCCGTTTCCTCGCTTCTACGAACACTTGCAGACGAAAGTGCGCATCTTCTGCGGCGACCTGACGTCTCCCGGCTTCGGCCTGAGTCGTGACGAGTACGACCGCCTGGTGCATACCACGGATTCCGTTATCCACTGTGCCGCTTCTCTAAATCGCAAGTCGGAAAAGAGCTGCCTCAATGTGAACCTGCGCGGGACGCTCGAAGTCCTTACCCTGGCGCGGCACGCGGAGCACTATCACGGCCTGCGCCGCTTTAGCGAAGTCAGCACCGTCGCCGTGGCGGGCAAGCGCAGCAATGAAGTCGTCACCGAGGACCGCTCTATCGAGTGGGATCGCTCCGACTACGATCCTTACGCCCGCACCAAGAAATTTTGCGAGCATATGATGCGCGTGTTGCTACCCGACACGCCCAAGACCGTCTTTCGTCCCAGCATTGTTCTCGGCGACAGCCGCCATGCCGAGACCACCCAGTTTGACATGGTGAAGGCGTTCGTGTTCCTTGCGGGACTGCCAGTCCTGCCGTTTCGTCCCACCGACCGGATCGACATCGTCAACGTCGATTTCGTGGCCGACGCCATCGCGATGCTTCATCAGAAAGAGCAACCGAAGTTCGACATCTATCATCTTTCGTCGGGCACATCGTCGCAGACGTTTCGCGAATTGACCGATGCCCTGGCCGCCTCCCAGCAGAAGCGCAAGCCTGTATTCCTTCCTTTTACCGAGAAACCGTTTTCCGGGTCGGTCAATTTTCTTTCCAATCGCCAGGGGCCGATGGGATACGGCGCCTCGCTGATGAAAGTTTTCCTGCCCTATCTGGTTTGGAACACGGTCTTCGATAACACACGCGCGACTTCGGAGCTAGGCCGCAGGCCGGTTCCGTTTTCGCAATACAGCTTTCCCTTGCTGAAGTTCAGCCGGGAAAATAATTTCGAATATCCCTATCAGCCGTGGCCAGCCGCTCGCGGAGGCACCGCCGCATGATGGACTTCATTCTGGAGGCCTGGGTCAGCAGCAACATCGAGCGCGCCAAAGCTCGCTGGATGCTGGGTGGCAACAAGCCCTGGCAGCCTGGCGAAAAGCTGAAACTCCTGTTCGCCGGGTACAACGGAACGCGCAATATGGGCTCCGATGTGCGCGTCGAAGAGATGCTGCGCCAGATCCGCCACATCCTGGGCTCGGAGCGTGTCGACTTCAGCGTGATGAGTCAGAACTTCGACTTCTCCAAAGGATATTTCGAGGGAACGAAGCAGGTCCACCTGCCCGATATCTTTCCACCGTTTCTTGCGGATGAAGTTCCGAAGCATCATGGCGTGGTCGCCTGCGAAGGTTCGATGTTCAAGAGCAAATTCGCCAACGCGCTCACGACCATGATGATCGGGTCGCTGGGTATTGCTGCCGTCGAGAATAAGCTTTCGGTCGGATACGGTGCGGAAGCCGGACACATGGATCCTCTGGTGGCGAAGATGTGCGCGCGCTATTGCAAGAATTCGCTGGTCATCACCCGCAACGAGGAATCGCGCACCGTGCTGCGTGAACTGGGTGTCCCCACAGAACTGGGTACGGATACAGCCTGGACCTTCGAACCTCGCCCGCCAGAATACGGCCAGAGCGTGTTGCGCCAAGTGGGATGGGATGGCCGCACGCCTGTGCTGGTGGTATGTCCGATCAATCCGTTCGAATGGCCGGTGAAAGCGTCGGTCGCAAAATACGCAGTGCGTACTCTCACCGGGGCCTATAAGGACAGCCACTACCGGACCGTCTATTTCCACAACTCCGGACCCATCGCGGATCGTGCGTACCAGCATTATCTGTCTTCCATCGCAAACGCCGTCGATGCATTCCGCAAGCAGCGAAATGTGTTTGTCATTCTGGTGGCGACGGAGCGTCTGGATGCTCGTCCCGCCAAGCGCATCTCCGAAAAGCTGGGCGGGGTGCCGGTTTTGACCTCGGACCAGTACAGTATGTACGAACTGGTCAGCATTCTGCGCGCTTGCCACATGATGGCTTCCTCGCGCTATCACGGCATCGTCACTTCCATGCCGGCGCTTGTTCCTTCGGCCGGGATCACCATGGACGAGCGCATTCGCAACCTCATGCGAGAGCGCGGACATCAGGAATTGTTGATGACGGTCGAGGATCAGGACCTTGAGCAGAAATTGTTGCAGGCTCTGGAAACGCTGGCCACGGAAGGCGAGCGCATCTCCGACGGCATCGCCCGCACGGTTGTGAAGAATCTGAAAGGCATGGCGCGGATGGGCGTCTTTTTCGAAGAAGAAGTGCAGCGGTGCTATCCGGAGTTTCCCGCCCGGACGGGCGAGTGGAGCTGGGAAGATTATCTGCCGCCCATGAATGCCTCGCTACGGCAGTTAGTTAATGGTTATAGCTAGAAGATATATAAAGTTGCCCTAGATCGTTGGAAAGACGGCGCGTTTCCGGAAACGAGCCTCAGTGTCCCGCTAAGAACTGAAACGAGACCATGTCCTTTGTTGGAGAAATCTTTTCGCAGCTCCACACTTCGGCGAACACGCCGATGCTGCAGGAGATCCGCGACGGTCACATTACCACTGCGGCCGGTGCCCAACTGCTGGAGCTAATCCACAGGGCGCGGACGTTTCTTGCCTCGAAGGGATTGAGAAAAGGTGATCGTTGCGGCATTCTCGCCGCCAACAGCGTCCGCTGGGTCGCCATGGATCTGGCCGCGATGGCCGAGGGGTTGATCGTGGTTCCGCTCTATTCACGGCAAGCTTCCGCAGAATTAGTCGCCATGATGAAAGACAGCACGCCGTCGCTGGTCTGTTGCGGCGATGCAGCACTGCGGGACGGAATCCGGCAGGCTTGGCCCGAGGGGCCGCCGCTTTTTCTTTTCGACGAAGTCTTTGCCGGCGTCGAAGGCATCGCGCTCGATCGTCCGCAGGTGCGCGAGGGAGACGCCGTCACTATCATCTATACCTCCGGCACCTCCGGAGAAGCCAAAGGCGTAGTGTTGACTGCAGCCAATGTCGGCTTCATGCTGGGCTGCACCTCCGCGCGCCTGGATCAGTTGATGCGCGGTTGCACCGGCCAGGATCGCATCTTCCATTACCTGCCATTCAGCTTCTGTGCATCGTGGATTGCACTACTTACGTTCATGCTGCGCGGCAGCCTGGTAACCCTGAATACCGATCTGACGAAAATCCCCGACGATATGCCCGTGGTCGCGCCGCACTACTTTCTCAACGTTCCACAACTGCTCGAACGTATGCGACGCGGTGTCGACGATCAGATCACGAAACAAGGCGGCCTCGCACAGGCCATCTATTCGCGAGCCAAGGCAGCGTGGGCGCGAAAGGGAACTTCGCCCTGGCTCTGGCTGGGGCAGTCGCTGGTCTTCCCCAAGATCCGCAAAAAGATGCTCGGAGAGAATCTGAAAGCGCTGATCTGCGGTTCCGCTCCACTCACTCCGGAGACGCAGGATTATTTCCGCATGCTGGGCATTCCCGTGTTGCAGGTTTACGGTCTCACCGAAACCACCGGTATCTGCACCATGGACGATCCGGACCATCCCATGCCCGGTCGCGTTGGGCCTGCGATCCCCGGCATTGAGATGAAACTCGGCGAGAACGACGAAGTTATCATTCGCGGCCCGAATGTTTTCCCCGGCTACTGGAACCAGCCGCGGCAAACGGCCGAAGTGCTCCGCGATGGATGGTTTCACGCCGGCGATCAGGGCGAACTCGATGCCTCTGGGACCTGGCGGATTGTGGGACGCATTAAGAATTTGATCATCCTGGGCTCCGGACACAAGCTTGCCCCGGAAACTATCGAAGATGAAATTCAGCGTCATTTTCCCGCAGCTCAGCAGGTGGTGATCGTCGGTAATGGCCGAGGATATCTTTCAGCTATTGTTACGGGCACGGTCAGCAACGAGCAGGTGCAAGCCGTTCTCGATGACGTCAATCCGCAGCTTCCGCACTATAAGCAGGTCCGCGCATTTTGCGTGCGCTCTGAGCCTTTCTCCATCGACAATGGGATGCTCACGGCCAACGGCAAACTCAAGCGGGATCTGATTTCTAAACGCATGCAGAACGAGATTGAAGATATGTACCGCGCCAAACAGACGGTATAGCAGGGAATGCATTTGGCGACGGAAGGGGTCGCGCCAAGCGTGGAGCAATTCCAAGGTCAAACATTGTCGTGGAAAGTCAGCAGCGGGGTCATCGAACTCGCGCTGCATCGTACTCCCTGCAACGAATTAGGATCCCTCTCGCTCACGGAACTGGAGCAATTCGTCTCCGTTCTGGACAGCCTGGCGAAGACCGCACACGCTCTCATCATTCATAGCGAGTTGAAGTCCGGTTTCTGTGCCGGCGCCGATTTGCGCGAACTGTACCAGCGGTCGCACGAGATGGAAAGTTCGGCGGCGCTGCGCGGCGTCCGCGACTTTCTAGAACGAATTCATCGCGCTCTGAATCATATTGACTTATCTCCGCTGACCACGATTGCCGCGGTCCATGGCGTAACCTTCGGCGGAGGCCTCGAGCTCGCGCTGGTCTGCGATCTGATGATCGCCGACAAAACGGCCCGCTTCGCATTTCCTGAACTGCGCTTGGGCCTCATTCCCGGATTCGGCGGAATTCCACGCCTGAAGCGGGATATCGGCAACGCCGTAGTCCGCGATCTGTTACTCACCGGCCGCAGTTTCAATGCCACCAAGGCGCAGCAGATCGGCCTCGTCAGTCAGGTCGTTTCGGAAGGCGAGGCCCTGCGTGCCGCCCGCGCGACTGCAGCGCAGATCGGGAAATTCGATCGGTCAACGTCTGTCGCTGCCAAGCAATTTATCAAGCCGATTCCGCATGAGGAATTGCGCCGTGAAATCGATATCTTCTGCGAGTTGTTCGCGCGTCCCGCAGTACAGGCAGGATTGAAGAAGTTCGTCGAGAATAGCGGCCCACAGCCTTATTTGCCCTGATCAAACTGAATTAGAATGACTGCTTATGCCAACCACTGAAAAGACTCTCGACGAGATACTGACGCTCGCCGCCGCGCACTTCAAAGTCGCGCGCGAAAGACTCTCACCCGACGACGATTTCTTCAAGGCCCTCGGGATCGATAGCCTGCAGACGCTGGACCTACTAACCAAGCTGGAAAATCATTTCCACGTCGAGTTGCCGGATTACGAACTTCAGGGCGTGACTGACTTCCGCACGCTTGCGTCGAAAATTCAGGCACGCTTGTGATCATGGGCGCAGGACCGAAGGGCGCCCGGGTGGTCAATTGATAACTAAGCTTTTCTCCGTGCCTCCGTGCCGCTATGGTGAAATAACTCTTTAAATGCTCGACCTCACGAAATATACCTGTCTGGGAGCAGCCCTGCGCGATGCCCTCGACGGCTTCTCCGGCGAGGTTTGCCTGATTGAAGCCGAACGCGACCGCGAGAAACTTCGCCTGACCTATTCTGATTTCAAGGAAATTGCCCTGCCGCTGGCTCGCGCCCTCGAGGATGCAGACTTCGATCCCAACGACCGCACTGCCATCATCATGACCAATCAGTCGAAGTGGCTGATTTCAGCGTATGCGATTTTCTATTGCGGCGGCGTGCTCGTGCCCCTCGATTACAAACTTACTGCCCCCGAGCATTTGCAACTCCTCAACCACTCGAAGGCGAAGGTGCTGATCGTCGAGTACCACCTCTGGCGCGCGATCATGCAGGCTCCGGAGTTTCACACCATCGGCACCAAGATCGTTCTCGTGACCGAAGCCCCGCTGGGCACAGACCTCGCGGGAGCGTTCCGCTGGGAGGATTTCAAACGCAAGGGTCTCCCGGACTTCGTCATGCGCCAGAAGGACGACGTCGCCTGCATCGTCTATTCTTCTGGAACCGGCGGCCGGCCCAAGGGTTGCGTGCTCACCCACGAGAATTATCTGGAGCAGTGCAGGGCGCTCACGGCCTGGTATCCGTTCTGGCCGGGTGTTCGTTATTTGAGTATTCTTCCCACCAATCACGCCATCGATTTCATGGTTGGATTTATCGGGCCTTTCGTGTGCGGCGCCTGTGTCGTGCACCTGCGGACGCTGCGCCCTGAATTTGTGCGCGACGCCTTCGTGCGTTACAAAATTACCTACGTCTCGCTGGTTCCGATGATCCTCAAGAACCTGGAAAAAGGTTTGCGTGCCAAGTTCGATGAACTGCCCTCGTGGAAGCATACGCTGCTGAACTCCATGATCTCGATCAACCGGCTTCTCACTCGCCGCCGGCCGAATGTAAAGCTCAGCCGCATGCTGCTCTCCAACATTCATCGCGGGTTCGGTGGTGAGTTGCTCGCCCTGATCACGGGCGGAGCGTTCATGGAGCCATCGACGATGCAGTTTTTCTACGACCTCGGCATTCCCGTGGTGAACGGATACGGTCTTACCGAAGCGGGCACAGCTCTCACTCTGAACGATCTGAAGCCGTTTCGCGCGGACACAGTGGGCAAGCCGCTTCCCGGAGTCGAGTTGCGCATTCTGAGTCCCGATGGCGAGGGCGTGGGAGAAGTCGCCGTGCGCAGCAAGACCGTCATGTCCCATTATCTCGATGATCCAGAACTCACGCTCGAAACCATCGTCGATGGCTGGCTGCTAACCGGCGATTTAGGCCGCTTCGAGGGTCACGGACATCTGCAATTGTTTGGTCGCAAGAAAAACATGATTGTCACCGGGGGCGGCAAGAACATCTATCCCGAGGATATCGAAACCGTATTCGACGGCCTGCCCTTGAAAGAATATGCCGTATTTGCCGCCAACTACATCTGGCCGCAAAAAGAACTGGGCCGCGAGGCGCTCGTCCTCGTTCTTCGGTTAGAGCAAAATCAGAAATTCGACGGCCAGCTGCTCGAAGACATCTCGGCGCGCAATCGCCACCTGCCCGACTTCAAGCGCTCCGCCGGATATTTGATTTGGGAGAAAGATTTTCCCCGCACTGCTTCCATGAAGATCAAGCGTCAAGTGTTAGCTGAGGACATTGGCAAGTCTTTAGAGCGGAAAGCAATTGTGGAGTTGTGATCGTTCCCAAACCGTCGAATGAAGGGCAGATGTGTTTAATCGCGTCGAGAGTGATTCGAAATCTTGGGGCAACATTATCTCGCGATCGTAAATCCGGCGGCTGGAGGCGGTAAGCGGAGTAAACTCCTCGCTCCCGCCCTCGAACGCTTGCGAGCCGGCGGAATCGAAGTGGAAGTCGCCGCGACTTCTTCTGCGGGGCAGGCCACAGAAATCGCCCGCCAGGCCTACGGCCGCGGCCTTCGCAATTTCATTGCAGTAGGTGGAGACGGTACAGCCTACGAAGTCGTCAACGGACTATTCCCCCAGGCCGTCGGCGGCGAGCGTCCAACCCTCGCCTTCCTGCCGCTCGGAACGGGAAATTCTTTTCTGCGCGACTTCAGTCACGCGGGCATCGAGCACGCCATGGAATCGCTCCTGGCAGGCCGCCGCCGTCCCTGCGACGTGCTCCGCCTGCGCCATCGTAGCGGCGTCATTCATTACATCAATCTGCTCAGCATGGGCTTTTCCGCCGACGTGGCCACCCTACGCGCTCGTCATTTCAGCGCCTGGGGAGAGTTGGGATACATCGCTTCGATTTTTCTGACGCTGGCCCGCTTCAATCGCCGCCCGTTCCCGGTGCGTGCCGACAACGAAAAAGACTTCGATTCGCGTCCCTGCCTATTTGTTACCTTCAGCAATAGCAAATTTACCGGCGGCACCATGATGATCGCTCCCCAGGCCGACATCAACGACGGTCTCATCGAGTACGTTCGCTGGGGACCGATCGGCCGACTGGGTCTGATCCGGAATCTTCCCGGCCTTTACGACGGCACGCACATTCAGCATCCCCTCGCCGAGCGCAAAGCCGTCCAGCGCATCGAATTCAAATTAGACGGCCCGGTGGATGTGATGGTCGACGGCGAGGTGCTGAGCCTGCACTGCGAGGAACTCGATGTGCTGCCGGGAGCCTTGAACGTCGTCGCCTGAATCGCATGCTATAAGGAATCGCATGATATAAGGTGAGCTATGCCGGAAGGGAAGCAGAAACCGCAACAGGCGCAGCGCAAGGACAGCTCAACGCCTGCCTCCAAAAACCGTGCGTTGATTTACGTTTTTGTGTTGATCCTGCTGGTGGGGGCGTATCTCGCGGGCCGCTACTATCGCAATCATAAATACGATTCATTCGCTCGATGTCTCGCCGCCAAGCAGGCCAAGATGTATGGCCTCTACTGGTGCCCGCACTGCGCCGACCAGAAGGCCATGTTTGGCGCCTCGTTCCGGTATATCCCCTATGTCGAATGCGCCATCAAAGGATCTCCGAAAGAGTTGGCTCCCGCCTGCAAGGTGGCAGGCGTGAGATTGTTCCCGAGTTGGCAGTTCGGAATAGATCCGCCGCACGAAGGCGTTCTCTCTCTTCAAGCCCTGAGCCAGAAAACCGGGTGCAGCCTGCCGTGAGCGGTTCCCCGGCCCGCAATCGAATATTGTTCGCCTTGATCGCCGTGTTATCGCTTGTGGGCATCGTCGATTCCGTAATTTCTCTCGAACGTCACTACGCGAAGTCCGCAACCACGTATTGCGATTTCAGCCAGAAGTTCAGTTGCGACATTGTGAACCGCAGCGAGTATTCGGAGATCGCGGGCATCCCCGTCGCCGGCATCGGCGTCGCCGGCTATGCCGCATTGTTCGTGCTGTCGACATTCTGCAGGTCGCGCGGTGAAACCCCGTTCCGCCTTTTCGCGGCATCGCTGGCGGGTTTGGCATTTGCCCTGTATCTGACCTACATCGAAGCGTATCAATTGATGACGTGGTGCATCCTGTGCCTGATCTCGCTCGGTCTGATCTGCCTAATCACCGTGCTTGCGGCGATCATAAAGTTCGGAACTTCCAAAGCATGAGTTCTGCCGGCGTTGTATTCTAAGAGCGAACTTTTCCTGATGGAAGAAATCCAGCAAACGGACAATCAGGCCCCCGATCATGTTCCAGGCATCATTCGCGCCGGATCGGCAACGGGCGACTTGCGCCTGCACGAATTCCGCAGCCGCGTATTCCATAACACGCGGTTCCTCCGCATATGGCTGCCACCGGGATACGATGATCCGGAAAACGCTGGTCGCCATTATCCCGTCTTCTACCTGAACGACGGGCAGAACCTGTTCGAATCGGCGACGTCTTTCAACGGCGTCGAGTGGCAGGTCGATGAGACCAGCGACTGTCTGATTCGCGAAGGCATCGTGCCGCCGCTCATCGTCGTCGGCCTCGACAACGCCGGCAAAGACCGCATTCGTGAATACATGCCCTACCGCTCCCTGCAACCGGTCATCATGCGCGTGCAGGGCAGTCGGTATCCCGATTTTCTGATCAAGGAAGTGATGCCGTTTGTGGCTCGAAATTACCGAGTCGCGACCGGGCCACCGAATACCGGACTCGGCGGATCTTCTTTAGGGGCGTTGATCTCGCTCTATACCGCGATCGTTCGCCCCGGGATGTTCGGTCAACTTCTTCTGGAAAGCCCGTCACTGTGGGCGTCGAGCCGCCAAATCATCAAGCAGAGCCGTCCGGTCAAAACCTGGCCGGAGCGGATTTTTCTGGCAATGGGCACAGCTGAAGCGGGCCGCGCCGATCGCGACCGCAGCATGGTTGACGATGTCCGAGAAATGGCAGCCATCCTGCGCCGCGCCGGATTAGACGACAAGCGCTCGCTGGTGAAGATTGACGAAGGCGCGTCTCACCACGAGTCCGCCTGGGCTCGGCGTTTTCCTGAGGCGCTCTCCTTCTTATTCGGCCTCCAGCGGTAGTCCGCAAGTCCTAGCGCGGAGCAATCCCGTTTATCGATTCCATTCGCGTGTCCGGGTACGGTAGAGCGTTCGAAGACAGGCGCGCGATCACGAACACCAGAGCTGCCATTGCCAGGACGGAAAGCTGGACGTGGGTATAGCGGGCTACAATCCCCAGCAGGGGCAGGGCGTACACCAGGTAAAGCAGAGGGCCCGCGTATTGAACTTTGCTGCCCGACGGCTGCCCGGCCAGCCAGTCAGAAAGAATCAGAATTGCCGGAGCCAGCACAACCAGGTCGTATACCGTGAGATGTGGCGCCACCAATACCGTCGCCAACAGCAACGCAGAATATCGCAGGGCGAGTGACACGGGCTGTCGGCGATTCCATAGTCGGATGGTCGCAATGAGAACGACCGCCGCACTCGCCCCGTAAAGCACCGACGACAGCGCCGGCCAGGGCACGATCATCGTCCAGAAAGTCCGGAGACAGTGCGTCTGATACGGTTTCGGTTCCAGCCACGACAAGAGCGCGCGGATGTTCCAAAGCATGCCGAGCCAGCGGCGGAATGGCTCCGTCCCGTAATAAATGATTCCGAGCGACAATTGTGCTGCTGACGAAAGAGCCGCACCCGCCAAAATCTTCCACGCCCCGATCGCTGCAAACACAACGGCAGCAGCCAGTCCGAGTTGCGGTTTGAAAATCAGGCAGCCCAGCGCGACTCCCGCGATAAATTCCCGCCGGTCGCGCAGGAAAAAGTACATCAAGGTGAAGCACGCCAGAGCCACGGCTGAAGTTTGACCCCACACGATCAGATTAAAAAAAGCCGGGGATGCCGCCGCGAGCAGCGCGACGGTCCCGCTGTGCTCGCGTAAGTTCGGGCATGCTCGCCACAAGCTGTAACAGCAGATCCCATAGACCGTCGCGCTGAAGGTCCACCAAACACTCAACGCCCATCCGTAAGAGAGACCTGCCAGCGGCGCAAAGAAAATCGAAACCTGCGGCGGATACAGCGGCAGATACCGTATGCCCGCCGCCTCCGGCACCCGTTGAGCCGCCAGCGCAGCCTGCGCGCTCATGTCGTACAAATCCGCGCCTCGATGCTCCGCCGCCAACGATCCCAGCGTATAGAGATGCAGGAAATCGGTTCCTTTCAGATTGCCGTTGCGATCGCGCAGCCCGGGAGTCGCGATGGTCCACACATACAAACCCCACAGCACCACGGCAAGAAGAAGTCCGTGCGTGCGCAGCCGCTTCGGAGTGAGCCAGGTTTTGCTGCCGGTTTTCACGGGGCCGCCTCATCATATCGAAGCAGCGCCGGATTTTCTCAGATTGCCTAATCTGGAGCCGTCAACCATTGAGATCGCTGCGTGATCCCGAGCCACCCCACCAGGAACGGAAATAGAAGCACCAGCACTGAAGGCAGCAACGGAAGTCGGTTTGGCGAATCTATCTGCGGCGGATGCGCCAGCAAAATCGCCTGTACGATCCACGGCCACGCCAGAAGAGTGATCAGTCCTCCGTGCCCCAAGCGTGGCAGCTTGTTCCAATCACGTAGCAGCATGAGTGTAGGCAGCAGCAAAAATACTTGGTTGTAAGGCGTCAACAACGGCATCAACAGCGTCGTAGCGATAAAAAATAATGCCAGTGTGTAGGCAAACTCGCGCGAATCTGCCTCCGCTTTTCGAACTCCCCAGGTAAACGCGACCAAGCCTGCCAGCGCCAGTACTGAGAGCGCGCCTCCAATCCAGTTTCCAAGAATGAGCCGCACCGGAGAAGTCGTCGGAAAATACTTTGCATACGCTGCCAAACCTGCAAGAAAGAAGCGCGGCCAGCCCGGCAAAAGCCATTCTGCGCCGCCTGCCAATAGAGCGAACGAACCGCCAAATCCCGCTGCCAGCGGCCATCTCTTTCTCCAGTCGCCGAAGCTCCAGAGCATGAACCAGAGCAGTACCAGCGCCACCATCTGCGGCTTGATGGTAGAAATTGCCAGCAGAACGCCCGCCATGGCATACCGCTGGCGAGTCACACACCAACTTGCGAGTGCAACCAGGAACGCCACGAAGAGCCCCAATTGACGCAGCCGTAGTCCCTGCGCAATCTGCGGGCTGCTCAGTACTAGCATGACCATACTAGCGATCGCCAGCGGGGAAGGCCGCCAATCCAGCACTCTCATCCACAGCCACATGCTGATCACGGTGACGGCTCCAAAGAACACCGGCGCCCAACTCTGCAATTGTGCAAAGTCCCAGTGGACGCTCGGAGCCATCAGAAAGACGACGTACAGCGGATACACGAACCGCTGCTCGTCTATGATTTCAAAGCGAGGCTTGTCATAACTCTGTTCGATCGGCCGCCCGTAGAAAGCCATCTGAATCTCATGGCTCACCTCCGGTCCATACGGATTGCGCCCATTCAGCAGCAACTCGCGTGTGCCCACCCAGCGCGGATACAAATCCCCCAACTGCGCCTTCACCGTCCCCTGCTGCACATTCACGAAATTTTCCCAGGGGAGCAGAATGCGGTGCATATACGTCCAGCTGACTATGCTGGCCAGAATGCCCGCAAGAACCCACAACCACGCTCTCGTGCTGGATCCCATTCGCATTGCCTGAAGTTGAGCGACGACAAAAAGCCTCCGCGCGCATAATGCGGCGGAGGCCCATTTTATCGAGATTACTTGCTGGCCGCTTCCTTGGCCCCGATCTCTTCGAAGAGGCCGGCGGCGATCTGAATCATTTCATCGTCCACCACCCGGTTCTTCGAGATGGCTTCCTTCAACGGGATCGACACAATCCGGTTCGAGCGCAGCGCTGCCATGCAGCCGAACTCGCCGCGATGCACCATATCGACCGCGCCCAGCCCATACCTCGTTGCCAGCACCCGGTCAAAAGCACTGGGCGAACCGCCTCGTTGAATGTGTCCCAGCACGACCGCCCGGGTTTCAAAGCCCGTGCGCTGCTCGATTTCGCGGGCCAGAATATTCGCAACTCCTCCCAGCTTGGCGTGGCCAAATTCATCTTTCCCCATGTCCTGCACAACCGGTGCACCCGCGCCCGTCGAAAACTTTGCACCTTCCGCCACCACGACAATCGAGAAATAACGCCCGCGCTCGTGGCGCTGCCGAATCGAGTCCGCCACCTTATCGACATTGAACGGCCGCTCCGGAATCAGAATCGCATCCGCGCCGCCCGCAATGCCGCTATACAGTGCAATCCACCCCGCATCACGGCCCATCACCTCGACCACCATCACGCGGTTGTGCGCTTCGGCAGTCGTGTGCACGCGATCGATCGCTTCGCAGACTACGTTGCAGGCCGTGTCAAATCCAAACGTGTAGTCGGTTCCACCTAGATCGTTGTCGATGGTCTTTGGCACGCCAACCACTTTCACGCCCTTCTCATATAGCTTTTCGGCCACGGACAAAGTATCGTCGCCCCCAATCGCGATCAGCGCATCGATGTTGTGCGTCTTGATTGTGGCCATGCAGCGATCGAAACCATCCGGACGTTTCGACGGATTCGTCCGCGACGTGCGTAGAATGGTTCCTCCACGCGGAAGAATTCCGCTAACGGCGTCAAGGTCCAGTTCCATGCTCTGGTTTTCGATCAGCCCCCGCCAGCCCTCCATGAAGCCCACGATTTCATCGTGATAATGGAAGATTCCTTTGCGCACCACGGCCCGAATCACTGCGTTCAGCCCAGGACAATCCCCTCCACCCGTTAATATCCCAATCCGCATCGTGTGCTCCTTATTAAGGTCAGGATGGCATCCTCGGAATGCACCCGGGTGCAGGAGTACGGCGAAATGGCCCAGTCCGCGGGGGTGACAATCGCTCGGAACAGATAGAGTAACACTAAACTTATTGGCGCTAAAACGCGCATGTATGCACAAAATCGTTCAGGTTGCGCCTTTCTTGCGCGCTCATATTTGCGTTGCGCTTGTTCCTCAGATTCGCCACAATGCTCGCCGGACATGAACAAAGTCTTCTCGACTTTCATCTGGCTGATCATTGCTCTAACTGGCGCGGCGGCCGTTGCCGTTGTCGCCATTCACCGCGGAGAGCCGATCAACGCCTTGTGGTTGGTCCTAGCCGCGACCTGCTGCTACGCCCTGGGATATCGCTTCTATAGCTCTTTCATTGCTGCCAGAATTCTTGCCCTCGACGCCCGCCGCGCCACGCCCGCCGAGCGCCTCGAAAATGGCCGTGATTTCCTCGTCACCAACAAATGGGTCGTCTTCGGGCATCATTTTGCCGCGATCGCCGGCCCCGGACCCCTAGTCGGCCCGGTCCTCGCCGCTCAGTTCGGATATCTCCCGGGAACGCTTTGGGTCCTGGCCGGAGCGGTTTTTGCCGGCTGCGTGCAGGATTTCATCATCCTGCTGTTCTCCGTCCGCCGCGACGGCAAATCTCTCACCGAGATGGCCAAGGAAGAAACCGGAGTCGTCGGCGGAGTCATCGCTTACGCCGCGGTGATTGCCATCCTGATCATCCTTCTCGCCGTGGTTGCCTTGGTTGTCGTCAACGCGCTCAAAGATAGTCCTTGGGGAACCTTCACCATCGCCATGACGATCCCGATTGCGGTGGGCATGGGAATTTATCTCCGCCGCATCCGGCCGGGAAAAGTTCTCGAGGCCTCCCTCGCCGGCTTCATCCTGGTCCTGCTGGCGATCTGGGGAGGCCAGTGGGCATCGCAAGCTCCTGCTGTAGCGCATGTATTCACTCTCAGCGCTCAGATTCTGGCGATCCTCATCATCGTCTATGCCTTCGCTGCCTCCGCCGTCCCCGTATGGATTCTCCTTGCGCCCCGCGACTACCTCAGCACTTTTGTAAAATTAGGAACCATCGGATTGCTCGCAATTGGCATCATAGGGTTGCGTCCTACACTTCACATGCCAGCGCTGACCCGTTTTGTGGATGGCTCCGGTCCGGTGTTCGCGGGAAAAATCTTCCCCTTTGCCTTCATCACCATTGCGTGCGGCGCCATCAGCGGCTTTCATTCCCTGATCTCCAGTGGAACCACTCCCAAGCTGATCGCCCGCGAGACGGAAACTCGCATGGTGGGTTACGGCTCCATGATGGCGGAGTCCGCCGTCGCAGTCATGGCGATCATCGCCGCCTGCGTCCTCCAGCCCGGCGTTTACTTTGCGATTAACAGTCCGGCAGGGTTAGTCGGACAATCCGCGAGCGCTGCGACCACCACCATTTCCAGCTGGGGATTCCCTGTAACCGCTGCCGAAATGCAGACTCTCGCGCACGCCGTCGGCGAGCAGACGCTGTTCAATCGAACCGGCGGCGCGCCCGCCTTCGCTGTCGGCATGGCGCATCTCTTTTCGCAAACGCTGGGCGGCTCGACCGTGATGGCGCTCTGGTATCACTTCGCGGTCATGTTCGAGGCCCTGTTTATCCTGACCATCCTCGATGCCGGAACGCGCGTAGCCCGTTTTATGATGCAGGACGCTCTGGGCCACATCTACAAGCCGCTGGGCCGCACCAGTTGGTATCCCTCGACTCTGACCACCAGCGCCCTCATTGTGACCGCCTGGGGATACTTCCTGTGGCAAGGAGTGAAAGATCCGCTGGGCGGAATTAATTCGCTCTGGCCGTTGTTCGGCATCGCCAATCAGTTGCTGGCTACTGTGGCTCTTTGCGTGGCCACTACCATCATTATCAAGATGCACCGCGCCCGATATGCCGCCGTCACTCTTGTGCCGCTGGCGTGGCTGGTCGCCGTCACCTTCACGGCATCGTGGCAGAAGATTTTCGATTCCAATCCGCGCATCGGCTTTTTAGCCCAAGCGCGCGCTCTCGCTTCCGCCCCCGCTACCAATGCGACGGGACGGCTGATCCTGAACAATCGTCTGGACGCCGCAGTCACCGCCGTCCTCGTTGTCATGGTCGCGCTGCTTCTGATCGAATCGCTTCGCCAATGGGTTGGCATCTTCCGGGGCCGGGAAGTTGCTCGGGTGAGAGAAGCCCCATTTGTAATGACGCGTCTTACCGAGGAGAGAGCATGAACCGACTGGCCCACGCCGCCCGGATTGCATGGCTAATGCTTCGCGAGATCTTCGACGAAGCCGCCTATTCCCGATTTCTACAGCAGCACAAGATGTCGTCCTCGCCGCATGCCTATGACTCTTTCTTGCGCGAAAGGGAAGCTGCGGCGGCTCGACGGATCCGATGTTGTTAACGCGCCGGCCGAATCGACATTCGATTCAGGTGCACGGCCAATACAGTTTCTCTCAAGGAGATATGTATGGGCACCTGTCGCAGTCGTCGTTGCGGAATTGGTTCGCAGTTCAATCATCATCACTTCGGGAATCTCAAAAATTCACTGCTAGCTTTCCTCTTGAGTGCGTGCGCTTTTCTGAGCGCCTGCGGAGTCCCCACCCGACCCTCTACGGTCTTGAAAACATCCGTTTCAAGTACGCAGAATCCGCTGATCGCCCAATACACGGTCGGAAGCGGATGTGCCGGTCAGGTGATGGTGGAGTTTGGTCCCGATACTTCCTATGGCAGGAGCACCGCCTGGTATCCCATCGCATCGTTTGAGCCCTTGCCAATCCTGGTCGCCGGAATGAGAGCCTCGACGACCTATCACATGCGGGCGCGAAGAAAATGTTCCGGACAGACGGACATGGCCCCCGATTCCACATTCACCACCGGGGCGCTTCCTGCCATCGCCTTTCCTGTCCTTCACGTGAGCCGCCCCACTCCGTCTCCGGCCGCTGCCGTCGCTGAGAATCCGGGGATTGAGATGATAACCGTGCCGGTGCCTGGCACCCCAATGTTTTTTACCGACCGCGATGGCAATACCATCTGGTATTACGATGTTGGTCAGCCCAACTACCCGTTTGTCTTCAAGCTGCTTCCGAACGGGCACATTCTATTAACTTTCACCAACCCGACGGGTTCGACTTTGCGCGAAATCGATTTGGCCGGAAACACGATTCGGGAGATGGATATCAACGCCTTACAGAAAAAGGTGCAGAGTGCTGGGTATGATTTTGTGCCCGGCGGTTTCCATCACGACATACTCCCGCTCGCTAATGGTCATACCATCGTGCTTGTCGACTGCGGCAAGAGTTTTACCGACCTTCCCGGGTATCCGGGAACTACCGTTGTCCAGGGCGATGCCATCATCGACTTAGACCCGAACTGGAATCCAGTTTGGGCCTGGAACAGCTTTGACTACCTTGATGTCAATCGGCATCTGAACTTCTTGCCCGATTGGACCCATAGCAACGCCCTCGTATACCTTCCTGACGATGGCAACATTCTTCTATCGATGCGCCACCAATCCTGGATTCTGAAGATTGACTACAGCAATGGCACGGGTACGGGCAACGTGCTGTGGCGCCTGGGCTATCAGGGCGACTTCGCTTTGACTCAAAATGGCGTCCCGACCACCGACCCCAGCCTCTGGTTCTCTTTTCAGCACTTTCCGTCCTTAATCAGCCAGAATGGACCCCAGATCACTTTAGCGGTCTGGGATAACGGAAACAATCGAGTTCTAACCTCCGACGGCGCAGAGTGTATTTACCCGGGCTCAGGCAGCACCTTCCCTCCGTGCTACTCGCGCGCTACGATTTTTCAGATTGATGAGAGCGCCATGGTTGCCGATCTGCAATGGGCGGAGACGATTTCCGATGACAGCAATTGGGGCGGAAGTATCAATCAACTGGCTAACGGCAACGTCGAGTTTGACATAAACGCCCCCGCCATTCCGCCCGCCCCGGGGGTCGCGTCGGAAGTGCAAGAGGTGACCGAAACCGATACTCCGCAGATGATCTGGAAGATGGACATCATGACCCCCTCGACCGCGTATCGCGCTTATCGGGTGCCCAGTCTTTATCCGGGAGTGACGTGGCAATATTGAGCCTCGCCTCCGCGGTTTGTAGAAATTACGCAACGCTTCCGCGATACACTGCATGCACATGCGTGTTCTGGGAATCGATTGTGGCGGGGAATATACCGGCTATGGAGTCGTCGAGATGCACTCCTCGGGAAAACTCTGCTGCCTGACCTGCGGTGCCATTAAGCTTTCTGCCCGCGAAGCGTTGCCTCGCCGCCTGTCCCGCATCTTTTCTCAACTCGGCGAAGTCATTGCCGAGCATCAACCGGATGAAGTCGCCATCGAAGACGTCTTCTACGCGCTCAATGTGAAGTCCGCGCTCAAGCTCGGGCAGGTTCGAGGTGTCGCCATGTTGGCGGCGGCTGTAGCCGGACTCGATGTCGCCGAGTACTCGCCGCTTACCATCAAGTCATCGGTGGTCGGATATGGCCGCGCCGAGAAGCAGCAGGTGCAGCACATGGTGACCCGCCTGCTCTCACTAGCGCATCCTCCCGAGCCCATGGACGCCTCCGACGCGCTCGCCATCGCCATCTGCCATCTGCATACTGCCGGAACCCTATCCCGGCAACGCGCCGTCACCCGTTAGCGCCCAGCAGGCTCTTCATTTTTGGCATAATCTTTATTTGCAGTCATAGCTCTCGGATAGATCAGGATTTTTCTAGAATTTGTCCTGCTGAGCGGAGAAGGAGTAGCGCCCAGAGCGTTACTCCTGCGCAGTCGAAGCATCCCTACGTGAAGCACGCTCTCGCGGGTAGGGATGGTTCGACGCCACCCCGGGATCGCCATGCGATCTCACGGTTCCGCTCAGCATGACAGGGTTTCAGAATCGGCAAAGACCCGTGGCCAATATTTGTGTGCGCACTGATCGCTGGCCACCCACGGATCTCCGGAGGCGCAGACTATGTCAATGAATCAGAGCCCGATAAGCGCCAGCGCAAAGCCCGTGCGCCTTCCCGCCGCCGTCGTTCAGCTTTTGATCGGCGTTTTCCCTGTCCTGGTTTTCGTCTGTTTTCTTACCCTTCCAGCCCGCGCCGCCGACTCCGCCACGGTTACCTTCACTTTCGATTTCCCCAACTCCAGTCCCGAGCACTATTCCATCACCGTAGAAAAGGACGGCCACGCCCACTACGAGTCTTCTGGAAAAATTTCCGACGATTCTGACGACCGCGAAACTTATCAGACCGACTTCGAGTTCTCCGACGCGACCCGCCTCCGCATCTTCGACTTAGCCGCGCAAGCCCGATATTTCTCCGGGAAAATCGACTCCGGCAATAAAAAGCTCGCGTTTACCGGATCCAAGAAACTGGCCTATCAAGATACCCAGCGCAATTTATCAGCCGAATACAATTTTTCCACCGTCCCAGCCGTGCAACAGATCACCACGCTCTTTCAAAGTGTCAGTGCCACCCTGGAGTTCGGCCACCGCCTCGCATATTTTTATCGCTTTCAGAAGCTGGCCCTGGATGACGAGCTCACCCGGATGGAAGATCAGGCCCGGCGCGGCGAAATCGTTGAATTGCAGATCGTAAAGCCTATCCTCCAGCAGATTTACCACGACCAGACCGTCATGAACATCGATCGCGCCCGGGCTCTCCGAATCATCGACATGGTTCCCTCCCCAACCGCCGGGAAATAGCGCCCCCCGGCTCCGTTACCCCCTTGGAACCCGAGTGGAGGGTTGTTTGCCGCCAGACAGCATAACTTTTTACAAACTCCCTTCGCGAAAACATGCTCTAATAGAACACACACCAGGGGGTTGATATGCTCACTCCTACCGAACACAAGTCCACTCTGATCCTCACTCTCCTTGCTTGCGCCCTCTTAGCCCTGCCGGCTTTCGCCGAATCGCAAGCGCGCATCGTTCGCCTCAGCGACGTTCATGGCCTGGTTCAAATCAACAAGAATACCGGGCTCGGTTTTGAGAGTGCCTTCGCCAATCTTCCCATTACCCAAGGCACGCAACTGCGCACCTCATCGAACGGCCGCGCCGAAATTGAATTCGAAGACGGCAGCTCCATGCGTTTGGCTCCCGATACCAGCGTCGAGTTCAGCCGCCTCGGACTCAGCGATTCCGGCAAACGTATTTCCCAGGTCCAACTCGTGCAAGGCCTGGCCTACGTCGACTGGCTCGGTAAGGACGACTTTAGTCTGAATTTCTCTCGCGAATCGATCTCTCTCGACCACGCCGCGCACTTCCGCGTCGACGCCACGCCGCAGGCCGCTGACCTCGCAGTCTTCAAAGGCGATGTCAACGTAGATGGCCCCTCCGGAAAGCTGGTCGTGGAAAAGAAGAAAACCGCAACCTTCAATGCCGCAGATGACGACAAGTACACCCTGGCCAACAAAATCCCGGAATCCCCCTTCGACTCCTGGGATAAGGACGCCATCGGGTACCACGATCAGTACGCCAGGAATAACCAGGCGCAATCCCCTTACGGATACGGGATGAGCGACCTGAACTATTACGGCTCCTTCAGCAACGTCCCCGGCTACGGCATGATGTGGCAGCCGTTTTTTACCGGCGTTGGTTGGGATCCCTTCATGGACGGCGCCTGGAGCTTCTACCCGGGTTACGGCTACATGTTCGCCTCGGCCTATCCCTGGGGATGGATGCCGTACCGCTACGGCAACTGGATGTTTCTGCAGGGCATGGGCTGGATGTGGCAGCCGGGTGCCTGGAATAGTTGGATGCCCATCCCGCGCTACACCGCGACTAACCTGACCCACGTGACGCCGCTGGTCGCTCCTGCGAGTGGAGCTGGACGGACCGTTCTGGTCGGTCGAGCCGCTTCTTCGGCTGCTCCCTTGGGTTTTTCTCGCATGACCGTAAATAAGAGCTCGGCGGGCATGGGGATCCCACGCGGTTCCTTGGAAAATCTCAAAGGCTTAAATCACGAAGTCGCGAAGCATGGTTTCGCCGAGGTCCGCCCCATGCCACAATTCTCCGCAACTTCTCCCAGCCGAGGCTACGCCTATGGCGAATCGCGCGGCGTTGGCGAATCGCGTGGCTCCATGGCACGCTCGTCGATGGGAATGGGCCACGCTGCATCCGCATCTTCTGGACATTCCTCCGGCACTGCTGGCGGATCTCACAAGTAGACGACTGAACTAGAGCAGCTCACCGGGCTTCACGAAAGTGAAGCCCCCGCCATCTGGTGGCTCAGTTTGAAATCCTGAACCGTTTAGCATTGCCATCATCTCGTAATCAACCGGAGCCGCTTTTTAGGCGGAGGGCGGGATCTCCACTCAAGAAAGGGTGCGCCTTTCCGGCACCTCTCCGCGTTCCCTGCCGATTTTCTCAGCGCTCTCTGCGTTTTGAGATTTGGGGCCGCATCCCAAGAACAGCGCCCAGTTCGAGAGAACCCATCGAGAGAGCGGTATCCAGAATTCTAAGTGACCCACTACCCGCGCTGTTTTCGGCCGATCAACCCACGTCACACCACAACAACCCCCGCATAGCCCACGACCATTTCCCAATTGCCCGAGACATCCCCCGAGGTCGCATACTTCACCAACTCCGCCGACTTCGCTCCCAATTCCCGCGCTGCAGTGAGCATCGCGACCGCCGGACCGTACCCACACATGCTGATGTTCTGCTCGGTGACCACGTCGAAAAGTCCGCGTGCATCCAGAGTCAGAATCCGTTCGATCGCGCGATGATCCTTCGCCCGCGTGAGCGCATCCGGCTCGTAGTGATTCATATCGCTTGACGCCACTATCAGCACCGGATCGCTCTGTCGTATGATCACCTGCGCCAAGGCTCGTCCCAGTTTTTCCAGAATTTCGAACCTTCCCGTCCCCAGAGCAATGGGAACGAACGTCAACTCCGGCTGGCGTACCTGTAGAAACGGGAGCTCCACTTCCGCGGCATGTTCGGCGCGATGAGCCGCCGAATCTTCTTCGAGAGCAGGGAACTGTTGCTTGAGCGACTCGGCCAGCCCGGTATCGATGGGAACCTCGCCCAGCGGCGTCTCCCAGCTTCCCCGGCTCATGATCGCGAGTGCGCGGCCCATCCCCGTGTGGTTGGGGCACATCACAACGCAACGGCGCGGAATCTCGATCCGGGCAAACACCGCTCCTGCCACGTGGCCGGAGTACATATACCCGGCATGAGGAGCAATGCAGCCGACGGCCCGCAACCGGGATTCGCTCGTTGATGTCGGGGACGACAGGTAGGCGCTGGCTTCGGCACGCAGATCGTCGGAACTTCCGGGATAGAATTTCCCCGCGACTGCGGGATGACGCACCACCGTGCTTAACATGGCCCCTCCTTCGCCCTAAGCGGGACCAACTGCGCTCATGCTACGGCTCGCCGTTCAATTTACGCAAGGCGCGAAACACCGCCGCACTTTTCTCCAGACTTAGCGTCTCCGCCCGCACCGTCGGCTTTACGTTGGCCTCGGCAAGTGCCCGCTTCAGCGTGGCGTCTTCGTATCGCCCCTTCAGATTGTTCCACAGTGTCTTGCGCTTCTGTCCAAACGACTGCCGCAAAAAGTCGATGAAGCCATCCCCCGCCACTCCCAGCTTCTCCTGCTGCGGATCCATGGTCAGCCGCAACACGGTCGACTGCACCTTCGGCGGAGGCGTGAAGGCCCCCGGAGGCAAGGTGAACAGCTTTTCA
This sequence comes from uncultured Acidobacteriota bacterium, assembly GCA_963763795.1. Lineage (GTDB taxonomy): Bacteria > Acidobacteriota > Terriglobia > Terriglobales > Acidobacteriaceae > Sulfotelmatobacter. The sequence goes on from CAVXPP010000004.1 coordinate 50,316, forward strand.
ACCCGAGCATACAGTTGCGCCGTCGCCGAGAGCACGCCGTAATCCCGCCCGCCAGGCCCGGCGGCAATCCGGTCGGCCACTTCTTTCTGCACCATGATCACGATGCTCTCGAAATATTTCGAGAACTCGAATAACCGCAGCAGAATGTCAGACGTAATGTAGTAGGGAAGATTCCCCACAACTTTAACGGGCTCCGGCTTCAGCTCAATCCCGGGACGTCCCAGACCCGGCTTCGGTCCAAACAGCGAATCGAAGTCAATCGCCAGAATGTCGGCCTCCAGCACCTCAACGTTGCGCGCCATCCCGAACTTCAGCCGCAACTGCGCCGCCAGCACACGGTCCAGTTCCACCGCGATCAGCCGCCTCGCCCGCCTGGCCAGAACAGACGTGAGAATGCCTTTCCCCGGCCCGATTTCGAGCACCGTACTCTGCGTGACATCCCCTAAAGCATCGACAATGCGCGCAGCCGCATCTTCGCGGTTGAGGAAATGCTGTCCCAATTTGGGCTTCGTTCGCGGACGTTGTGCGGATACGACCTTTGGCACGTTGACCCTCAACCTTTCGGGAAGTAGACTTTCAAGTCGGCCCTCGCATCTTAAACTTTCGGACCGGTCCCCTGGTTCCATTCATCATAACGTGGGCCGCAAAAACTCGCCCGCCGCTGGAGGTTTGCACTCATGAATATCGCATTCGTCGCTTCCGAGGGAGTTCCATTCTCCAAAACCGGTGGGCTCGCCGACGTGGTGGGCGCTCTGCCTCGCGCCCTGGCCACCTTAGGCCATCAAGTCACTGTATACCTGCCCCGCTACCGTCAAACCAAGCTCACCGACCCTGCCGTCGTAGTCCGCAGCGTCACCGTTCCCTTCGACGATCAGTACCGTTTCGCCTCGGTCGTCTCCGGCGGCAGCCAGAATGGCGTGCGTTTTTATTTCGTCGAGTATCCCCAGTACTTCGATCGGGAAGCCCTCTATGGCACGCCGGCGGGCGATTATCCCGATAACTCCGAGCGCTTCGCCCTGTTCTCGCGTACCGTTCTCGAAGCTTCCAAGATTCTCGGCGTCCCGCAGATTTTCCACTGCCATGACTGGCAATCGGCGCTGGTCCCGGTTCTTCTGCGTACCATCTATGCCGAGGACCCAGCCTTCCAGGACGTAGGCACCGTTTTTACCATCCACAACATCGGCTATCAAGGCTTGTTTCCTCCCGACACTCTGCCGCTCCTCATGCTTCCCTGGGATCTGTTCACCATGTCGAAGATGGAATTTTTCGGCCAGGTGAATTTCCTGAAAGGCGCTCTGACCTACTCCGACTTCATCACCACGGTCAGCAAGAAGTACAGTCAGGAAATTCAAACCGCCGAATACGGATTCGGCCTCGAAGGCGTCTTGCGTGACCGCGCCGCCACGGTCACTGGCATTCTGAACGGTGTCGACTACGACGAATGGAGTCCTCAGACCGACAAGTTCACGACCGCCAAATATTCTCCCCAGGATCTTTCCGGCAAAGCCAAAGACAAGCAGGATCTGCTCGCTGCCTTCGGAATGGCCAAGGCCGATCCCAAACTTCCCGTGATCGGCATTGTCTCCCGCTTCGCGGCCCAGAAAGGATTCGACCTCATCGCGCAAGTTGCCGACCGCCTGGCCCGTGAGGAAATGATCATCGTGGCCCTGGGCGCGGGCGACAAAACGTATGAAGAAATGTTCCAGCGCCTCGCCAAGCAATTTCCCAACAAAATCGCCGTCAAAGTCGCCTACGACAACGCCATCGCCCACAAGATCGAAGCCGGTGCTGACATGTTTCTCATGCCTTCGCGCTACGAACCCTGCGGCCTCAACCAGATCTACAGCCTCAAGTACGGCACCGTCCCCATCGTTCGCGCGACCGGCGGCCTCGACGACACCATTGAGCCCTGGGACGCCCGCACCGGCAAAGGCACCGGCTTCAAGTTCACCGAATACAATGGCGAGTCGCTGCTGCTGATCATTAAACAGGCGCTGACCGCCTACCGCGACCAGACCTCCTGGCAAGTCCTCATGCGCAACGGCATGAACAAAGACTTTTCCTGGACCGCCTCGGCCCGCGAATACGGCAAGGTCTACGAACGCGTGAAGCAGATTCGCGCGCAGCCAGCCTCAGAAAAAGTCTTGGTCGTATAACCGCGCTTGTCGTCCTGAGCGAAGCCGGGCTTCACGAACGTGAAGCCCGGCGCGGTCGAGGGATCCCTACCCCCAAGCAACGGTCATACGAATCGTCCATCATGCGGACACTGTTGCCCCCGCGCCGGCTGCTAAAATTCCCCCAGGCATGTCTGCCGTCGCCAATCCCGCATTTCCCCGCACCATCTTCCACGTCGATATGGACGCCTTCTTCGTCTCCGTGGAAGAGCTCTACGACCCCAGCCTGAAAGGCAAAGCCGTGGTCGTCGGCGGACAGCGCGATGAGCGCGGCGTGGTTTCCGCCGCTTCCTACGAAGCGCGCAAGTTCGGAGTCCATTCTGCCATGCCTCTGCGTACCGCAGCCAAGCATTGTCCGCACGCCATCTTCGTCGACGGACATCCCGAGCGTTACCGCGAGTGCTCCGAAAAAGTCTACAAAGTTCTCGGGACCTTCTCGCCGCAAATCGAAATGGCTTCCATCGACGAAGCTTATCTCGATATGACCGGAACCGAGCGCCTGCATGGGCCTGCGCTCAAAGCCGCGCACCATCTGCACCAGCGCATGAAGGCGGAAACCGGCCTGAACTGCTCGGTGGGAATCGGCACCTCGCGCCTGATCGCCAAAGTGTGCTCCGGCCAGGCCAAGCCCAACGGCGTCCTCTGGATTGTTCCCGGAGAAGAAGCGAAGTTTCTCGCCCCGCTTGATGTCCGCGAAATTCCCGGCGTCGGCAAAGTCATGGAAACTCACCTGCACGCCCTCGGCATCAAGAAAGTCGGAGACCTCGCCAAACTCGAGGACGGTGAACTCGAAGATCGCTTCGGAAAATGGGGACTCGCTCTAGCCGGCAAGTCCCGCGGCAAAGATGCTGGAGGATGGTTTGACGCCGAAGTCGGCGCTGATCTCGACGCCAAGTCGATCAGCCACGAGCATACCTACAACGAAGATACTTCCGATCAGGCGCAACTCGAATCCACCCTGATGCGCCTCTCGGAAATGGTCGGACGCCGCCTGCGCGAATCGAACTTCCACGCCCGCACCGTGCAACTCAAGCTCCGCTACAAAGATTTCACGACGATTACCCGCGCCCACACGCTTCCGATCCCGACTCAACTCGACACAGAAATCTTCCAGCAGATTCGCGCGCTGTTCCGAAAGAACTGGAAGAAAGGAATGCAGGTCCGGCTGCTAGGAGTGCAGGCGTCCTCCTTCGGTACGCAGCCCGCGCAAATCGATTTGCTCGAAGGAAATTCGCAGCAGCGCTGGAAAGATGCGCTGGCCGCCGCCGACAAGCTCCGCGACCGCTTTGGCGAATCGACTGTAGGACTGGCAGCCGGTCTGAAGGGAAGCTTCCGCGAGCGCACGCACGAAAATCCAGCCGGCCTTCCCGGCAAGAACAAAGGTAAAGTGTAGCCCGGCAGAGTGTAGCCCGGTAAAGTGTAGCGCCGGCGTCCCGCCGGCTGTCGCGGAGGCGTCTCGCCCGCGCCATCTATCCCAGCGAACGGGACGTCAGTCTCCGATTATTTAGTTTGTCATCCTACGCGAAGCGAAGGACCTCTGCACTTGCGCGCAGCTTATACTCCCTGGCCCTCTTCTTGCCGGGTAATCTGGACCAGCGAAGACTGCTCTCCCACAAAGCGAATGCCCCGCCACCGGTTCGACGCCTCCTCATCCCCGCGCAACTTTCTCATCGCCGATCCCACCGCCAGCGAACCACGCACCATGTGCCCAACTTTCAACGGCCCCGCGATTCTGACATCCCGAATCCAGTGCAGCGCGCTACTGATGCTGCATCCGCACTGGCTGCAATCCGGAGTGCCGCCGAAAACACAAGGCTCCACATGCGTCCGCAAATCCGCCGAATAATTCATCGACATCTTGGAGAACAGGCAGTCCCCCGGACTCTTCGGCGGATTCACAAACGCCCGCGCCATCCCTTCCGGCAGCAGCAACTTCGGATAAGCCTTCCGTAATCGCGGCAACTCCGCCGCAATCCGCTCGCGGTCATTCGCCGTCAGTCGCTCCGCACTTTCCTCGCCCACCTGCGGGCTGTAAAGACTCACCCAGATGTGGTCCACTTCCTGCCGCGCATTCCAGAACGCGACATACTCTTCCAGATACGAAGCACGCGACAGCATGGGCCGCGTGATCACCCAGTGCACATTGATCGATCGCCCTTCCACGTTCTTCAAGATGCGTTCGTAGGTCGCCGGCTTGCGCCGCTCGTCGTGATGTTCGGGAAGTCCGTCGACGGAGACCGCTACTCGTAAACGGGGAATTCGCATCCACTCCGGTGGGATCGCAATTACGCCGCTGGTTACCACCATCGAGAACACACCCATCGCGCTCAACGCCGGAAGAATGCGGCTCAGTTCGCGATGCCGGACCATCGGCTCGCCCCCGACCAGCGACACGTGCAACGGTTTGTGACGCCGCACCAGATCGAGCACACCATCCACCAGCGAATCTCCCCGCAGATCACTCAACTGCCGCAGCGTGGTTTCTCCGCCAAGATGATTCTCGCCGTAGGCATAACACCCAGGGCAAGCTAAAGGACACTCGCGCGTAATCTCAATCGACATCATCGGAACATGCCCGTTGAGGATGCGCCACCACGCCGAGGCCAAATCGCGCGGCGTCAGACTGGAAGCAAGTTGTACGGCTGACATATATGAGCGTTGGATGCGCTATCTCCCGGTGAGGTTACTCAATTTTGGGAGGGGTACAGGGGCCACGACCGCACGTCAAATTCATGAATGTAAAAGCCCGGTTGCGCAATATTTCCAGTCACGAAGGGAACTAGAACATAACGTTCCGCTCAGAGGAAGACCTCTCTTAGCGACGCCGGCTAAAGCGCCCAGGCAAACAAAGGCCGGGAATTCCGGAACGGTTTCCGGATCCCGGCCTTGTTTTCGTTCAACTTGGAATGTCATCCTGCCCGAAGACCGGAGACGCATCTTCGCACAGGATGACAGCGCTAACGTCGTGTGATTCCTAGTTCCCCGTGTTTGAGTTATTGGCGGCGGTGGTGGGCGCGGCTGCGGCGTTCGCACCGTACCGGTTCAGGCGCGGGAAGAACGGCGTAACTTCAAACGGCATTTTGTCGCGCGCCGAGGTGATGGCGACTGGAGCCGTCTTCACCATTTCCGCCTTGTCGTTCCACGGATTGATTTTCACGCGGCCGCCCAGAGGCAGCGCCGCGATCTGATCGAGCTTCGTGTTGTCCAGCGCTGGTCCCTGGCTCTCCAGAGCCGACAGTCGCGTTACGGTTCCGCCTTGAGCCAACGGGTTGCCCAGATGAGTCGTCAGCAACGCATTGAGTTGCGGAGCCCGCGCCTGCAGCGCCTTCAGGAACAATCCCACGCTGTCGAGTTTCTGTGCGTACGGCGAGTTCTTCAGGAACTCGATGGCCTTCTTGTCGGCTGCCTGCTCTTCTTCCGGAATATGGCGGAACCCGAGGTTCTGGTACGTGCCTTCGTCGGAGAAAAGCATGCGGTCATTGAAGGCGTACTTCGAACCCAAATTGTGGCCGAGCACGATGTGTGCGAGTTCGTGAGCAAGAACCGCCGCGAGGCTGGCCTCGTCCGGCAGCACGTCCACCAGCCCGCGGCTGATCACGATGGTGTTGCCTACGCTGAAGGTTTCCAGAGGAGCCGTCAGCAGCACGCGCGTGCGCACCGGCCGCGGCAGATCGATGTTGTTGGTCACTTCCAGGTTGTTCACGACGGTCTGCAGAATGCGGTCCACGTCGCCCTCCGGCGCCAGCAAGCCCGCGTTCGTCAGGCGCTCGACGACGTTGTCTTCCGCCTGCTGTTGCCAGGCGCGTTCCGCTTGCAGCGGAGTAGCATCTTGCGCCGCCTGACTTTCGTCGGTCACACTATCCACGCGGATCTGCGTCAACTCGTCGTCCTTGCCGCCCTTCTTCAGGTCGTATCCCCAGATGCGGGTCTGCGCCTTGAAAGCCATCTTATTCTTCGCGCCCGCGCTGAAGTCGCCTTCTTCGCTGTAGATAAACGAAGGCACCCAGTAGCCCGGAATCAGGTTCAAGCGCCAGCTGTCCATATGAAAGAAGTACGAATTGCGCGGCGCCGGATAGTACGTCCCGTTCAGGCGCACGATGTTGAAGCCCTGATCTTCCACCCAGATGCGGCCCAAGAATCGTCCGCGCCCCGAACCTTTTTTCGGTGTGACGTCAAAGACTAGGCAGCGCACGTCGCCCAGAAATTCGCGGCGGGCATAGCGGAAGTTATAGTGCTCGCGATCGAAGTCCGTGCGGTCGGCATAGACCATCCACGAAAAACCAAGCGGCTGGTACTGCACCTTATAGAGCTTCTGGAATCCGCCCAGCAACCGCGCCTGCATGCCCTTCTCTTCCTCTTTCAGATAATCCTTGCGGTCGACGGTCTCGCCCATGTCCATGCGGCCGAGGAAATAGTGGTCGCCGCTGGGAACCGGGCCGAGTTGCGCATCGGCAGTGAGATTCTGCAGGTACGTTTCCACCACCGGAGTGCGCGTCTGCAGCATCTTGATCAGGCCGTGCTCGCGCTCGATGAACAGGTTCACCACCTGGTCCATCGTGGTCGGAGCCGGCGTCGGTGCTGGCTCTGCCGCGGGCGCCTGCTGCGCCTCAGCCGCGGCTGGCTGTGCAGACACTGCCGGCGCAGTTGCTGCCGGAGTCGGTGCGGCCGTGGCCGGCGCACTCTGCGTTGCATCTACCGCAGGGGGTTGCGTCGATGGTTGTGAATCCGCCGCTTGCTGTGCGGCCGCGTTGAACGATGCCAGCAGCGCCGCCGTGACGATCCAATTTGTAGTGCGCATGACTCTTTCTCCAGGTCTTTCCGACCCCTATCGTTTTCTAGTAACCGCCCAACTGCCAGACTTCACGTCGCCAAACTCTTAGTACGCCATCTGGAACGAAACGTGTACCACTGCCGTCGAATCCACCGGCGTGCCGAAGCGCAATGCCGGCTTGAAGCGGATCTTGTTCGCAGCTGCGATCGCAGCCTCTTCCAGACCGTGCCCCAGGCCGCGCACCACGCGATTCACATGCAACGATCCATTCGCCGAGAAATTCACTTCCAGCAATACTTCGCCTTCCAGCTTCAGATCGCGCGCTTCCTGCGTGTACACCGGATTCGGCTTGTAAGTGATTTCCACCGGCGTGGTCGCGGGCCCGCTGTCGGCCTGAGCGATCTTTGGTCCCTGATGCACCACTTGCTCCGATCCGAAACCGCCCGTCGCTACTCCCTTGCCGTTGCTGCGTCCGTCGCCTTTGCCGCCGTTGGCAATGCCGTTGCCGAAGTCCGCGCTGGCCACTGTGCCCTTGATTCCTTTGGCTCCGCCCGATCCGTTGCCTTGCCCCGGCCCCACCGCCATATCAAATGATCCGGTAGGAGCTGCGTACAATTTCGCTCCTTGCTTGCCGGTGCCCTTCAATCCGTTAGGATCCCCAAAGCCTCCGGTCTGAACTTTTTCCACCGCCGCATTCACCGTCGGGGCTTTCGAGCTGCCTTCGTTGAAGTCCCCGGTGTGTACCAGTTGCGGACGAGCCCCGCCTACTGCCAGCTTTAACTGCGGAGGCGCAAAATTATTGACCGCCACTTTCGGTGCCTCGACCGGCTGCGGAGTTTCCCGCCGCACTTCTCTCGGCATGACCAGCTTCGGCTGCTCGAAAACCGGCAGCTTCACAGGCGGCAGCAGATGCGGCCTGACCTCCGTGACCACCTTCACCGGCTCCGGCTCCGGGCGAAGCGATGGCATCGGAATCAGCTCGGTCACGTGGTACTCGCGCATCTGCAGCCGTTCTGGCATAAATGCCCCGACACTGATTACGATGAGCACCATCAACGCGACCAGGCCATATGCCGTCGCGATTGCCCGCTTATTGAGCTTGCGTTCGGGCAGTAATCCGAGCTGAAATCCACGGTAAGCCATTGCCATGCACTATCGCTCCAAGTTTGGAACCCGGTTGGGAATCTGCCCGGGACTGGAGATTTAAAAATACGGGAGATAGGACAGGGGGTAAACGTGTCCACGGCTCTTGTCCTTACGTAACCGGAGACGTGTCCTTGTGGGAAACCGGCCCAAAACGGGCGCTAGACAGGCATCTCGCCGAATTGGGTCCAAGCCAGCGGACGAAACGCTGCCGAAACAGCGGAAGGCCCCGGATAATCGAGGAGCGAACCGGCGAACAACCTTAGTTCCGCCGTGAAATAGCAGGAGGAAACCAGTCAACTGCCGCTTCCTCGCGTCAGAACGCAGACCCTTGAACCGCAGAGATCGCAGAGACTACCAGCAACAAGGACAAGCATTTCTCAGCGTTCTCCGCGGCCGTTCTCAGCGATCTCAGCGGTTAAGGCTTTGGAGCCGGAAGCGAAGAAACCGCTGCAGATCCATCCCACAGCGAAGGTCACAGACGTTCCGATCATGACCCACCAGGTCCACGGAATCGACGTCCCACGCCACAGATACAACTCGACTCCAAATCCGCAGATCATTCCAATCATTGCGCCCAATTGATTCGCCCGCCGTGTCAGGGTGCCGAGCAGGAACGCACCGAGCAGAGCGCCATAGGCAACCGACGCGATCTGCAGTCCGACTTCCACCACGCGTCCCACTTTATGCAATGCGATCACCGCCAGCGCGAACAGCACTAGCGCCCATCCCAGCGTGGCCAGGCGGGAAAGACGCATCTTCGTTTTCTCATCCGATTGCGGTCGCAGCCGCGCATAAAAATCCATGATCGCGCTCGACGAAAGCGAATTCAGCGCCGCGCTCAGGTTCGACATGGCAGCGGCCAGGATCGCCGCGATCAGCAACCCGGAGATTCCATGCGGCATGCGCGAAACAATGAACGTCGGATAGATCCGGTCGGGCCTGCCAAACACCGAGGACGGCACGCGGTAGTACGCCCACAGCATTACGCCGACCATTAGAAACAGCGCGAACTGAAACAGGATCGCTACCCCGCTCGACAGCAGCGCCGTCACAGATTGCTTTTGTCCGCGGGCCGCCAGCAAGCGCTGCACGATCAACTGATCGGTGCCGTGGCTGGCCGTGGTGAAAAATGTTCCTCCAATGACTCCCGCCCAGAACGTGTAAGGCACCGAGAGCTTGGTGCTGAAATCGAAAACCTGGAACTTACCCGCGCTCGCCGCAGCCGAGTGAATCGCGCTCCATCCCCCAGGCACCAGATGGACAATCGTCGCCAATCCCACCAGCGTGCCGCCAACATAAATGACGGTCTGCACCACGTCGGTCCAGATAACGGCCGCCAGCCCGCCTTCAAACGTATAGATCAACGTCAACGCCGTGATGATTGCAATGGACGCAATCTCTCCTGTGCCCAGCGCGATCGATACCACAATCGAGACAGCGTACACGCGCACGCCTTCGGCGGCAGCCCGTGTGAGCAGGAATAATCCGGCGGTCAGCGATCGCAGCCCGCGTCCGAAACGGCGTTCGATCAATTCGTAGGCGGTATACAGATCTCCCCGAAAGTAGTGCGGTAGAAGCACGAAGCTGATGACCACGCGCCCCACCACGTATCCCAGGATGACCTGCAGGAACGTGAAGTTTGTGTCATAAGCCAGCCCGGGGATGCTGATGATGGTCAGCGTGCTGGTCTCGGCCGCGACAATCGAAAGCGCGATCGCCCACCACGGAATCTCCCGCCCGGCCAGAAAATAATCGCGCAGCGTTTGCTGCTTCTTGCGGAAGCGCAGTCCAAACAGCGTGATCCCGGCCAGGTACAACGCGATGATCGAAAAATCAACTTTATTCAGACCCATGAGTTCTGCAATACGAATCTCCCATTATCGAAGCAATCGTCCTTTCCCGCGAGTGAGACTCTAGACACGCGCCAGAACAATTTATCGATCCAAACATCGAAAACTGAGAACTGAGAACTGACAACTGAGCACTGGCAGCTGACAACTGGCAACCGGCAACTGCCTTTGTGTTAGAACTAACCCGTGGCCTACTATCTCGGCATTGATGGCGGCGGAACCAAAACGACCTGCGCCGTGGGAGACGACGTTCATCTTCTCGCCACCGCAGTCTCGGGCCCGAGCAACATCGTTCGAGTCGGTGAATCCCAGGCCCGCGAATCGTTGCAGCAAGGTGCGAGGAGCGCCTGTGCAGCTGTTGGCATCACGCCGCAACAGATCGCCGGCACCTGTGTGGGCGGATCGGGCGCGGGGCATCCTGAATTGGCGGCGATGGTGAGGCGGGCGTTGGCCGAGATTCTCCCCGCCCCCATCGACGTCGTCGGAGATATGCAGACGGCCCTCGAAGCCGCCTTCGACACAGGCCCGGGCGTCATCGTCAACGCCGGCACCGGTTCCTTCGCCTACGGCCGCAATAGCGAAGGAAAGACGGCGCGCGCAGGCGGCTGGGGATTCGCCATCGGCGACGAAGGTTCCGCCCACTGGATTGGCCGCTCCGCCGTCAACTCGCTTCTGCGCGCCAGCGACCGCGTCGACGGCATTCCCGAAACATCTCTGGCCAAGGCTCTCTTCAAAGCTTGGGGAGTCACTTCCCTCGGCGACCTGGCACGCGCAGCAAATTCCGTTCCGCCTCCAGATTTCGCCGCGCTCTCTCCCGCCGTATTTACCAGCGACGATGATGTTGCGACGCAGGTTCTCACCGCTGCGGGCAGGGAACTCTCGGCCACTGGGAGTGTGGTAATGGGACGTCTGTTTGCCAAAGATCACTGTGCCGTTGTTCCCGTGGCCATGACTGGAGGTGTCTTTCGTCATGCTCCGCGGGTGCGCGAGGTTTTTTACAATGAACTTCGCCGGCTCGACTCACGTGCCGCGGTAAATCCGAATGTTGTCGATCCGGTGGAAGGCGCGCTACGCATGGCGCGCAGAGTCGCGATCAACCGCAGTTGAGGCTTATGCCGGAGTCGAGCTTTATGTGGAGACAGCCGCCTTAGCCTGCCCTGAGCTTGCCGAAGGGGTTGTCCGCCGGGCGCAAGCCCGGCTGCAGCTGCCCAATCGCATGCCAGACGATATTCAAATCGATGACGCCCGCGAATCCGGATCGCCAGCCACTGCGACTGCTTCTGTTTTAGCGCCTTCATCCCAGATCGCGAGCAATCCGCCGACTGGCGCCTTACTCACCGAAGATTTGGCACTGTCTCAACTGGCTGACGGCGATCTTTCTTCCGATGCCGTCGAGCAAATCAGCCGTAACTCCGCCCTCATGAAGTCCCGCAAAGTGCGCTTGGCGCTGGCGTCTCATCCCCGGACGCCGCGCCGCATCGCGCTGCGCCTGATCCGCGAGCTTTACACCTTCGAACTCATGCGCTTCGCCCTCATGCCGACAGCCGCTGCCGACCTGCGGCGCGTCGCCGACGAGCTGCTGCTCTCCCGCCTGACTTCCATCACCCTCGGCGAACGCATCTCGCTTGCCCGGCGCTCCTCCGAATTGGTTGCCGGCGCTCTGCTGCTCGATAAAGAGACTCCCGTATGGCAGGCCGCGCTCGACAATGCGCGGCTCACCGAATCGGCCGTCGTAAAAGCGTTGCAGCGAAGCAGCGCGACGCCAGCCTTGGTGGGCGCCGTGTGCCATCATGCGAAATGGTCGGTGCGTCCGGAGATCCGCGTGGCTCTCCTCCGAAATCAGCACACTCCGCTGGCGAAAGCCCTGGAGTTCGCGCGTCGCCTCCCACCGGCGCAACTGCGCGACATCCTGCACGCCTCGCGTCTGCCGAAGAAAATCAAAAGCTATTTGCGGAAAGACTTACTGAGAGCTGAAAGCTGAAAGCTACCTCCCGCCTCCGATCTCCAGAATCGAGCCGGTAACGTACGACGCCGCAGGAGACAACAGCCACAACACGCCTTCCGCGATTTCCTGTGGCTGTCCGGCTCGTTGCATCGGGATGCTGGGCATTAGCCTTTGCAACCGTCCCGGCTCGCCGTTGGCCGCGTGCAGTTCCGTGTCCGTGAGTCCCGGCGCCACCGCATTCACGCGGATCCCTTCGGTCGCAACCTCCCGAGCCAGGCCGATCGTGAAGCTGTCAATCGCGCCCTTGGACGCCGCGTAGTGCACCCACTCGCCGGCGGATCCGGTATGCGCGGCGCGCGACGAGATATTCACGATCGCTCCCCCAGCGCCTCCACGTTGCGTCGACATGCGCCGCACCGCTTCCCGAGCGCACAGCATCGCTCCCGTTACATTGATCGCCAAGGTTCTTTCGATGGCGGCGGCTGTGACGTTCTCTACGCGGGCAAATCCACCGGTAACGCCGGCGTTGTTCACTAAGCCGTGGATCGGACCAAGTTCGCGTTCCGCGGTTTCAAACATGCGCATGATCTGCTCTTCGTGCGCGACGTCGGCGTGAATCGCTAGTGCCTGTCCCCCGCTCGACCGAATTTCATCGGCGATCTTCTCTGCCTCGGTCTTCCCGCTGCAGAAGTTGACCGCAACCGCCCATCCTCGCTCGCCCGCCAGTTTCGCCACAGCCGCGCCAATCCCACGACTGGCTCCGGTAACGATGAGCGTGCCCATCCCACTCGTCTTGTTTTGATCTTGCAAGAGAACCTCTGACGGAATCACCAGCAGCAAATTCAGAACGCAGACCAGAACTTATGCCTTCACCATCTCCCGCTTTCCATGCATCAGTTGCACCACGGCCTCATACAGGCGTTTGCGCGACTCGTGCCGTTCATATGCCCGCGTGATGTAGCGTACGTGGATCTCAACGCCCGCGGCTGTCGGCACGATATTGATGGCGGGCACGGCCGACAACGCCTTGGCGCGGTAGCGCGTCGTCGCCTCCTGCCACTCGGCTTCTGCTTTCCCGGCATTAGTCGCGGTTTCTGCCTCCACGATCTTCTGCATCCCGGCGACGATCGGATACGGATCCTGACCGGCAGGAATCAGCACCTGCAGTTCATCCCACATCCACTGGCCCGACGTTGTGAAGTTGAAATAATGTCCTTCCACAGCGAAGCTGTTCACAAACGACACGCGTCGCCCCGTAGGATGGCTCGAATCGGTCCAGTTCCCGGTTTCGAGCAGCACCGTTTTCAGCAGCCCGATCTCCACGACTTCGCCGCCCACGCCGTTAATCTCCACCCAGTCTCCCACGCGGACGCCGTTGCGCCCCATCAGCACGAACCATCCGAAGAAGGCGACAATGAAATCTTTCATGGCGACAGTCAGCCCTGCGCCGGCCAGTCCGAGCACAGTGGTGACTTGCGTCGGCATGCCCAGCACGATGAATACGATCACCACCAGTCCAATCAGTTGCGCCGCGAACTTCGCCACCGCTCGCAGCGTGTCGATCCGCTTGTTCTCCGCGCTGATCCCGATGAACAGATGCTCGACGAGACGGTCCACGGCATAGACGACTAACAACACCAGCAGGATCCAGAGAATGGCCTCGATCAGATTGTGCAGCGCCGCGCGCTCCCGCGCCTCGACCAGCCCGATCCAGTTCGCATAAATCTCGGTCAGATCCTGCTCATCTTGCAGCCGGCGCCCGCGGTCGGCGAGATTCTTTTGATCGATGGTGTATTGTCGCAGCGCGCTCAGAGCCGCATCTGCCGCCGCCTTCGACTCCTCGCGGCTCCTGGCCGTGCTGCCTTTCGAAAATCCTTGCGCCTGGCTCTTGGCCGCATCGCGGCTCTCCTTGTCCTTCTCTACCTGCGCCGCCACATCATTGCGCCGCTTCGTCAGATAAGCTGCCTTGTCGATCGCTTCCTGACGAGCGCTTTCCAGGGAGGCTTTTTTCTCGCGCAATGCCTGCCACGCGCGAAACACGTTCAGCAGCGTGTGCGCCTGATAATCCTGCTCGTGCGGATTGACCGCCGATCCTACCTGCGGTGGGTTGTGATCGCCCGCTGTGTGCTGCTCCTGCAGGCGCTTGATCTTCGCCTGCAAATCTCCGCCAGCCTGCTCCAGGTCTTCGCTCGCGTCGTCGAACTCGTCCTGATCCAGGTCCATCTGTGCCTTGGCGACGTCGATCTGATCCTGCAGATTGTCCTTTTGCGACTCGGGCGCGGCTGCCAATCGCTTGGTCAGCAACGCGATATTTTCTTGATCGTCTTTCAGTGTCTGCTGCGCCTTGGCTTTGCGGATGGCAATCTGCTTCGCCTCTGGCGAGAGTGGCGGAGGATTCTGTTGTGCAGTGCGCAGCGCGTCAAAGAAAGTCAGATCGACTTCGTGATCTCCAACTTTTTCTGCCTCGTGCGCCAGTGCCTGCTCTTCCGGCGTGCTGGCCATCGTCGCCATGCGCTCTGCACTCTGCAAAGGCCGCTGGTCGACCAGCGAATGACGGGTTGCCACGGGCTTCCGGCCCAGCACCTTGCCGCTGGCCGCCGCCGACGCTTCCGTGCTTGGTGCGCTCCGCGTCCATAGCAAGCCCGTGACGGCCGCAGCGATCAGCAGCAGCAGGACAATCGCGATGATCCACTGGCGAAGCTTCATAATGTCTTCGATTGTCGTTACGATGCGGTGCGCGAAGCCGCACCCGCGGCGACACAACAATGTAGCAAGAAATGACTATCCTAGCGAACTGAAAGGTTGCAGGAATTGAAGACCAGCTTTTGAGTTTGAGCCGGGATCAAAACAGCCGTCGACTCAATTGCCCGTGGGTTTCTCAGCGATCTCCGCGAATCCTCCGCGCTCTCTGCGGTTCAAGCTTTCTCTCGCCTGTGCTCAGGGTCAGAATCCGAAGGGCCCCGTGGCCACCCGCGCCAGATTTTCCAGTTCTTTCCTATAGATCGGACGCAGCAGCAGGGTCGCAAACATCTTCTCCATGGATCCGAGAATCCCGCTTCTGACCGGCATTTCCGTAGAAATGGTTACGTTCGAATCCGCAGGAGCCGTGCCCGCATCGACGGTAAATCTCGTAATCGTCCCCTCCGGATCAAGGTAGGTCTCGATCAGCACGCGTCCCGGTTCCGGTTCGGTGATGGCGGCGTGAAAATTCCGTTTCCTCCCCAACAGTGTCATCTGAAACCGAATCAACGTCCCACTGCCAATCCCGCCCTCTTCCACCACCAGTCCGCTGAACTGCTTCGGAAGAATCCTCGGATGCCCATCGCGATAATTGGCCAGCAGCGAATACACGCGCTCGCGCCGCGCCGGAATAATCGCCGACGCGCTGACTCTATGCTTCTCTTCCTTACTTGTCATGATGTGCAACTCGAAACTGTCATTCTGAGCGAAGTCGTCGTCCGTGAATCGGACGACGCCGCAGTCGAAGGATCCCTACAGCAGCGTTCACTTCTGAAAGTGATTCCGAATCGCCTCGGCTTGCACGCGCGTCACCACTGCCGATAAAGCCGCCGCATCCGCCTGCTTCACCGCCTGCACGCTGCCGAAATGTTCCAGCAGTCGCCGGGTAGTACTCGTCCCCACGCCCGGAATTTCCAACAGTTCTGTCGCCCGGTCGCGCATCTGCCGCCGCTTCCGGTGAAACGTCACCGCGAACCGGTGCGCTTCGTCGCGAATCATCTGGATCAAGTGCAGCACCGGCGAATGATGGTCGAGCACGATCGGATCCTTCTCCTGCCCGTACACGTAGAGAATCTCTTCGCGCTTAGCGATCGCGGCCAGCGGCTGGTTGATGATTTCCAGTTTTTCCAGCGCCTCCGCGGCGGCGTGCAACTGTCCCAGCCCGCCGTCAATCAGCACCAGGCTGGGCATCGCCTTCTGTTCTTCCTGCACCCGCTGGTAGCGTCGCGTCACCACTTCGCGCATCGACGCAAAATCGTCCACTCCCTCCACCGTGCGGATGATGAATTTGCGGTAGTCCGATTTCTTCATCTTCCCGTCTTCCCACACCACCATCGACGCCACGGTCTCCGCGCCCTGAATGTGGGAGATGTCGAAGCATTCGATGCGCTTCGGCAAATCCGGCAGACTCATCGCTTCCTGCAGCTCTTCCTGGATCTTCCGGGCATTCGGTTTCAAAACGCGGAAACGCTGGTCATACGACTGCTTCGCATTGTTCCCAGCCAAGTCGATCAGCGAACGTTTATCCCCGCGCTGCGGCACCAGAATATGTACCCGCGTGGCGCGGCCGCCCTCGCCCGCGTTTTGCTCCGAGAGCAGGTCCTCAAGCTCTGCGCAGTCTTCAAAAGCAACCGGCACATATAAATTCCGCGGAACATAAGGCTGCCCGATGTAGAGCTGCTTCAGCAGCGCCGAAAAAAACTCCCCCGGATAAAACGAATCTTGTGGAGATTGATCTTGTGCAGACTGATCATCTGGAGACGGATCATGTGGGGACGGCCGCCCTCGGCCGTCCGTGCCGAGCGAAGCTCGGCTGGGGTTTGCTTCAAGCTTTTCGGCACTTCCGGCTAAAAGCGCTGGCGAGCTTTGCTCGCCCGGACGGGCGAATGCGCCCGTCCCCACATGGTCCGTGGAACATCCATCGTCCGCGGCAACTCCAAACTCCGGCAACTCCTCCCAGAAGAATTCCCGCCGGTCCACCATCTTCCCTCCGCGCATGTGAAACAGATTCACCGCCAGCATCCCATTCTCGTAGTGATACCCGAATACGTCCGCGTCGTCGCCTTCCGCTGCCGCGATGCGCTGCCGCTCCTGCAACTGCTCCACCGTCGAAATCAAGTCCCGATACCGCGCCGCCCGCTCGTACTCCTGCTCCGCCGCAGCCTGCTCCATCCGGCTGTGTAGCGACCGTGCCAGATCCGTCGGCCGCCCTTCCAGAAACATTTTTACGTCGTGCACCGCCTCCTGATAAACCTCCGGCGTCGTCAGCTCCTGTACACACGGTCCCAGGCACCGCTTGATGTAATACTGCAGGCATGGCCGCGGATGAAATCTCGTCAGATCCACCTTGCACGATGGAATCAGAAAATTCCGGTGGATCAGATCCACGATCCGATACGCCAGATTGGCAGGGAAGTATGGCCCGTAATATGCGCTCCCGTCCTTGCGCAATCGCCGCGTGACATACACCCGCGGCCAGCGCTCCCCCAACGTCAGCTTCACGTAAGGATAAGTCTTGTCATCGCGCAGCAGGATGTTGAACCGCGGCTTGCGCTGCTTGATCAGATTATTTTCCAGCGCCAGCGCTTCCTTGTTATTTCCCACCACGATGTATTCGACATCCACCGCCTCGCGCACCAGCGTCCCGGTCTTGGCGTCCTCCCAGCGCCCCTCGTGGAAGTAACTGGCCACGCGGCTGCGCAGGTTCTTTGCCTTCCCCACATAAATGACCTCGCCCTCGGCGTTCTTGTACAGATACACGCCGGGCTCGGTAGGAATCGTGCGGATTTTGGCGAGCAAGTCCATACAAGTAGCGCGAACGCATTCGTCCGCCTGTGAAGGGATGGAACCATTCTAGTGGATGGGAACGGCCGACAGCCAACGACCGCTCCGCCTCGCCAATCACGTATGAAAGTAAAACGGAAGTGTGGAAGAGTAGCGCGCACCCGTAGCGCCGGCATCCTGCCGGCTGTCGCGAGGGCCATCTTGGCCTCGCACTGCAGAGCAAACATCCGTCAAGACACGATCAAACAATCGCCACCGTATAAAATTTCCCTTCCGGATGATCCCTTTGCGTCATCTAAAGTGACAGGTGAAGTTTTCAATCTCCGGTAAATGCCGCGCAAATTGCTGAAAACGTATATACTTATTCCGGCTACGCGGAATTCCGATAACTGGCATTCCTCGTGCACAAGTACAGAACGGGACTAGTACACTGGTTAGTCATTCCCAGGGCCTCAGTTTACAAATGCAGCGCGCGGGACAACCCAGACGCGCAATATGAAGATCGAATTAAGGAGCCTGAACCCTATGAACCGCACTTCGTTAGTGATTTTCCTGGCAGCCAGCATGGTCGCTACCGTGGGCTGCGCCAGCAAGAACTATGTCAAGCAGCAGACCACTCCCCTCATCAACAAGACCAACGAACTCGACGACCTTACCGCCAAGAACACCCGCGATATCAAGGACGTCGACGCCCGCGCTCAGGCCGGCATCCAGGCCGTGAACGCCAAGACCGCCGAAGTCGAGCAGAAGACGGCAACCGCCAGCCAGAACGCCACTCAGGCACAACAGACGGCCGACGCCGCCAATGGCCGCGTCAGCGTGCTGACCAACACCGTCGCCAACCTCGATAACTATCATGCCGTCGCCGAGACCTCGGTGAAATTCGGCTTCAACCGCGACAATCTCACCTCGAAGGCGCAGGCCGCCCTCGATCAACTCGCCTCCAGCATCGCCTCGACCAAGGGATACATCATCGCCCTCGAAGGCGGAACCGACTCCGTTGGACCGGCCGACTATAACTATGATCTGAGCCAGCGCCGCGCCAACTCCGTCATTCAATACCTGGCGAGCAAGTACAACGTGCCCGCGCACAAGATCTATGTGATCGGTCTGGGCAAGGACAAGCCCGTCGAGTCCAACCAGACTGCTGCGGGACGCGCCGATAATCGCCGCGTGGATGTTCGCCTGATGACCAACACCGTGGGCGAGACCACTCCGCCGGCGCCGGCTGCAGGCCAGAATCCCTCGATGTAAACAGTTTTCCCTCCTCCCCGGAGGACTTCGCCAACCAGGCCGCTCAATGCCTCCCCCTGAGCGGCCTGCTTTTTTTGCCCTGAATTCACGCCGGAGGCCTTAGTTTTTATTTGGTTAGATGCGGAATTTTCTGACCTTCAGACTGCACCCTGGTTCGCACGATTCGTCGGCACACAATTAAAGAGGCGGGACCCTCCTCCCCCGAAGAGGTCCCGCCTCAAGAGCCGCCAAACGTTCAAAACGACTTCTCGAAAAACAATCTACATCCTGACGCAACGGTTATGAATGCCACGAAAGTGACATGGCATCGCCCAAAAATGCTGCAGGATTCTACTGAGTCCGAATTGTCATTCTGAGCGAAGCGTCCGTCCGCGAAGCGAACGAACGCGCAGTCGAAGAATCCCTACAGCGACATGGAACCCTGATGTAGGAAGAATATCCATCGGCTGAATGAGGGGCTCTCCAAACCCTCGCCGACTCGTGTGAACCCCGATATTTCAACAGAAAGGTTTCAAGCATGCGTTGATGCTACAAGCAGTCGGTATAGATTGCGCCGACAACTGGCTCAGCGACTACGGAGCCCATCTCATTGACCTTCACGCGCAACCCTATGAGCGCTGCATCGGACCCACAACCCGACGGCGCGCACCCAGTTGTGTAGATCGTCCCACTCGCCTCGTCTCTGCTGAAAGTTATCGGGATGCCGTTTTCAGCGAAGAAGCGAATGATAACGCCTTTGTTCGTCCCGATCTTGAGCTTCTCATGCGCTTCGCCCTTGAGCGTCTCCACTCTCGCGCTGTAGGCGGCTCCCCGCTGGATACAGGCTGCGTTGTGGTGGCGGGATAAGCACCCGACCGAGGTGACGAGGAGCGCGATAACAAATGGGACAGTCGCTGACAGCGAACTTCTCTTCATACGGCCACCATTGCTCGACAGCTTCCCCGTATATGGCCAGCATCGTATCACTACGAAGCGTCCACGATCCTCTAGTTCCCAAGCCGCGGCCCTCACTTCTTCCGGCTGTTCAGCTTGTCCAGCACGCGCTTCAACTCTTCCAGCTTCTGACCCGCTTCGCCGAGCTTGCCCTCGGCTGTCAGGCGCTGGTAATCGGCCAGATCTTTGGCCGCCTCCTCGATGAGCCCGTTCAGATCCGCCGCCGGTGGAGAAGACGCCATCGTCGCCGCCGCAGCCCCGGCCTTCGATTCCGCGGCCGGTGCCGCGCCACTTGCCGGCGCCGTCAATGAAGAAGCCGCTCCGCCGAACAGCGACGCCAGTGCAGTCTCGAACGTCGGCCCGTACGCCAGCCGATCCTGCAGCGCCAGCACCACCAGTCGCAACTCCGGCATCGGACTCCGCTCTGCCTGCAAATAAATCGGCTCCGCATACAACAGCGCTTTCCCGGTCGGAATCACCAGCAGCGCGCCCCGCCTCACGTGCGAGCCCTGCTGGTTCCACAGCGTCAGCTGTCCGGAAAGCTGCGCATTCTGATCGATGCGCGCCTCGATCTGCAGCGGTCCATCCACTAGCTTGGTCTTCGGAAAGTTGTAGACCACCGATGTCCCATAATGTTCGCCGTCGCTGCGCCCGGCAATCCATCCAATCAGATTGTTCCGGTTCGCCGGGGTGAAGGGCAGAATCTCCACAAACTCCTCGCCGCTTTCCCCCGGCAATTTCATCAGCACGAAATTCGGCTGCATCTCTTGCGTCCGCTGCTCACCTGATTCGCTCATCCCGACTTCACTCGCCACCGTCCACAAATCCTCGCGGTTATAAAATGCTTCGGCATCCGTCATGTGGTACAGCCCGTAAACTTCCGCCTGCAGTTTCAGCAGCAGTTCCGGATAGCGCACATGCTTGCGCAGCCCGGCCGGCATCTGCGACGCATCTTTGAACAGGCTGGGAAAAATCCGGCGGTAGGCCGCAATGATCGGATCTTTGTCGTCGAACACGTAAAACGTCGTTGTGCCGTTGTAGGCGTCGATCACCGCCTTCACGCTGTTGCGCATGTAATTGATGGAATTGTTGCCCAGCTGGTAGTGCGTCGAGTAAGGATAGCTGTCCGACATGGTGAACCCATCCATGATCCACGACAACCGTCCATCCTCTCCCAGCACGATATAGGGATCGGGATCGAACGTAAGGAATGGTGCCAGCGCAGCGACGCGATCGCGGATGTTGCGCCGCATCAGCAGACGGCTGTTCGCGTTCACGTCGTCGCTGAACGGCAGTTTTCCCAAGTCGTCGCGGTCAAACGCGATGATCAGGCGCCGCAAAAAGCCGTCAATGACGATCCCGCCCGTGCCCTCGTAGGAATTCAGATTGTTGGTCTGGCCTTGCGGATAGTTGAATTCCTCCTGCCGCGTCTTCACGTACACGTCTGTGTTAGTCAGCTCCCCAAAATAAATTTCCGGACGCGTCACCTTCAGGCTGCTCACCGTGCTCTGTACCGGCATGTTGCTCAGAATCAGGGTGGGCAAGCCTTCCGGCGTGAATCCATTCACTGGATTCATCGTAATGCCGTAGCCGTGGGTGTAGATCAGCTTTTCGTTGATCCAGTTCTGGCTGCTCTCCGGCAGTTTGTCCACGTTCAACTCGCGCGCCGCCAGCATCACTTCGCGCGTCGTCCCGCCAATGTCATATCGATCGATATCGATATCGGGAAAATCGTAGTAGGTCCGGATCTCCTGAATCTGCCGCAGCGTGTCCTGCAGCGCGCGCCAATCCCACAACCGTATGTTCTGCAGAGTAGCCTGATTATTCGCGGGATCGGCCGCCTCCACCGTGGTCTCAGCAGGGAACTCGCGCAGCGAGACCGCGCTCAACCCGTAAGCCTGCCGCGTCATCGCTGTGTTAAAGACAATGTAAGGTTTCTCGCGCACCAGTTCGTTCGGCTTGACGATGAAGCTGCTGACGTACCACGCCACCACCTGAATCGCCAGATAACACACCACCGCCGGAACCACCGCAATCACCAGCCAGCGCCCGCGCTGGGCTCGAACATTGGCCAACGCGATCCCGGCCCCAACCACCAGTGCGACGGCTACTACCAGCATCCCAGTCAGGATCACATGCGCGTCCGTGTAGGTCACACCGCCAAAGATCGTATGATCCTCCAGCAAGCGTTCGAACCGGCTGATGTACGCGTTCATCGCGAAGATCAGCAAGAGAAATGCAAATGAGATCGAGAGCCCGCGCCACGGCAAGCCCACATGCCGGCTCAGCTTACCGGTAATTGCACGCGCTCCTCCGGTGATCAGGACGAAGAACGCGGCGAGAGCACAAATCATCACTGCCAGCGTCAGCAGCCAGCCCAGGATGATCTGCCACGCCGGCAAGGTGAAAAGAAAAAAGTTTAGCGGCCGGCTAAAGATCGGATCGACAACGCCCCCGGATGAAGGTTCCGCGTACCAATAAAGTGCGAGCGTTGGCCATTGCGCGCTTATCGCAGCGCCCGTGGCCAGGGCAATCGCCAGCGACAAGGCCAGTGCGATCAGCCGCAGCACCGGCTCCACGGGCAGCTTTAGCGGCTGTCCGCCAATCAGAATCGTATGCCCTTCCGGTAAGTCAGGAAGGTGGGCGCGCTTCAACGCCAGAAAAGATCCGTACAGGATGAGAAATGTGGCCGCTGCAAACGCCGCGAAGACCTCCCACTGCAAGCTCAAAGTCCGGATGAAAACTTCCCCATAGCCGAGCGACTTGAACCACAGTACGTCCACGTAATACGACAACGCGGCCCGGCCTCCGAAGAAGACGATGGCCAACACAATGAGAAGGAGAATGAAGCGGCGACGACGGCCCGGACGCCCTACCCGCGGCGGCGGCCAGTCGATGGTGTCAGGCATTAATCAACTCCGTTCTTATGCGGTTTCATGTGCATGATACTCTCTCCGCGCGCAGCCCACTTGCCGCGTCGCTCACTGCTCACCTCTTGCCATCAGGCGTAATATGGCAAGCATGTCATATTCGACTTTTTCCCGGCGTGCTTTCCTTGCCATGTCAGCGGCGTTGCCTTGGGCCTTTCGCGGTGTTGCCTGGGCCGCGTCTTCTACTTCCATTCCCGTCGGCCTCGAACTGTATTCCGTGCGCGACGATCTTCAGAAAGATCCCGAGGGCACCGTCCGCGCCGTGGCTCAGATGGGTTATCAGGCTGTCGAATTCTACGCGCCTATTTCGATTGGTCCGATGCCCAAGCCAAGAGCATGCGCAAGCTGCTCGACGATCTTCGCATCCGCTGCTACTCCACGCACAATAACGAAGATTTCTTCGGCCCTTCCAAGATCGATCGCGCGCGCGACCTGAACCAGATTCTCGGCGCCAAGTACATGGTTCTGGCCTGGAGCGATCCCAAGCCTGATCTCGATGGCTGGAAAGCGCTCGCCAGTGAATTGAACGCCGCATCCGATAAGCTCAAGCCCTCGGGACTCAAAGTCGGCTATCACAACCACGATGCCGAGTGGAAACCCATCGCCGGCAAACGTCCCATGGACGTCCTTGCCGCGAACACGCACCCGTCCATCCTGCTGCAGCTCGATGTCGGCACTTGTCTCGAAGCCGGCGCCGATCCCGTCGCATGGATTCAAGCCAACCCGGGACGCATTCGCTCCATCCATTGTAAAGACTGGTCTCCCGATCCTGCCGTGGGCTACAAAGCTCTCTTCGGAGAAGGCAAGGCCGATTGGAAAGCGATCTTCCGTGCCGCGGAAGGTGGCGGAGGCGTCGAATTTTATCTGGTTGAACAGGAGGGCAGCCGTTTCTCCGAGCAGGAGACCGCGCGTCGTTGCCTCGCGGCATTCCGCAGCATGCACGGATAACGGTAAAATGACTTATGCGCAGTTTGCTTTGCCTCATGCTTCTAGGCTGGAGTCTCGGCCTGTGGGCACAGAGTTCGAATTCGTATCCTTCGGTCCCCGCTCCATCGAATTCTCAGCCCTCGAATTCTGCGGCTCCTCCGGCGAAATCGCAGCCGAATCCCAACCTCGCTCCCCCACGCTCCGACAGCGTCAACGCCGATTCGCTCGATAACGGCCCCGGCGAGAGTTCGAGCAAAGATACGCAAATCGATCTCAGCCCTCCGCCTGACGATGCCAAGAGGCATCCTCACAGCGCTGATGTTTTAAAGGATGAGGGGTCGAGTGGGGATTTCGGCCAAGTTCATCCCTGGGATCCGCATCGCGCCGCCAAGGATATCGAGGTCGGAGACTTTTATTTCAGACGGAAAAACTACCGCGGTGCCGAAGACCGTTATCGCGAAGCCTTGCTTTACAAAGACAATGACGCCCTTGCCACCTACCGCTTAGCGATCTGCCTCGAGAAAATGGATCGTCCCGACGAAGCGCTGGTGGAATTCGAGACCTATCTCAAAATCCTGCCGCATGGCCCCAAGGCCGAAGATGCCCGGAAGGCCATCGATCGCCTGAAAGGCCCATCCGCCAGCGTCAAGCCGGCAAAATGAGAGGGTAGGGTCCCGCAAGCGGGAAAATGTTCCTTAGTGGTTCAGTTTGCGCAAGCCACAGTTTTTCTTAGCGATCTCCGCGAATCCTCAGCGGCCTGCAGTTAAAGCTTTTGATTTCTGCCCAGTCCGCATCGAAAGCCTCGAAAAGAAGACAAAGAAGGTCAGGCTCTGAGGCTGCGCCGTCACCGGACCAGCCGCCCGTGATTTCCGTTTCCCGCTGTTCTAACCGCGCAACTCGCGGGCTGCGAAGCGTTCAACGATTCAGCTTCCGCGTGCGCCCTTTTGCTCTCTTCCGTTTGCGTTCACCGTTCACCCGGCTCTGTTCGGCCTCGCCCAGAATCAGCGTTGCCGGCCACTTCGGCCCGGAGTGGACCCTTTCCTTCTTCTCGGCTGCATTCTGCACCAGGCTGTCCACGGTATCGACGCAGGCATGCATCGCCTGTGTGCGCAAAGTTCCTTCAAATCCTCCCCGGATGATCAGCATCGCGGTTCCATGCATGAGCGACCACATCGCCAGGATGAGCCGGTTGTGCTCGCGCGGAGTGCCTCCGATCTGCCGCGCCAGCCGTTCCCGCATCAGGTTGAACGACGGCCACGGCTCGTACAGCGAAGGCGGGCGCCCCACGCCGTCGAACAGCACTTCGTAGGCGTGGCTGTTCTCCAGGGCGAATTCCAGTTGCCGCTGCACCGCCTCGCGCAGCGTCCGCGTGCGGCTCAGGGCAGAGAACAGTTCGCTCCTCGTCTTCAGCCGCAGGGCGCGCAGAATGTCTTCCCGGTCACGGTAGCGCTCGTAAACGGTGGGAGTCGTGGTCCCGGCCGCTTTCGCGACCGCCCGCATGGTGAGCAATTTTTCCCCTCCTCGCGCCCACAGCCGCGAGGCCGCGCCCAGGATGCGTTGTTCCAGATCAGGGTCAGGATGCCGAGGCACTGGACCTCCCTCTCTTACTCTTACGCCTGAAAATTGGTAACTTGTACTGTGTATTGTTAACGCTGTATACTATATCCATACCAATAAAACGGTAACCTTCGCGGGCTGGGGTCTCGCGCGTTCGCATACGGTGGCAGTCCTCCCCATGCGGATCGCGGGACCGGCCTGCGTTGTGTCCCCTCATCACTTCCAAAGGAGTATGAAATGCAGTTTGGAACCAGCAAGCAGATCGATGTGCCCCGCCTCAAAGCCGACCTCGCGGCTGTGACCGTCGAGCTTTTAAGCGCGCACTGTGCCACGGACCGTCTTCGTCTCCGGTATTCCCCACAGGATATCGTTGCCCACGGCGAGCGCGTCGCTTTGAAAAAAGCCATCGCCTTCGCGAGCGCCCTGCACGACTTCTTTTCCCAGATCGACCACCACATCAAGCTCGCGGAAAAGTCGAAACGCTAAGCCAAGTTCCTCCGCGAACTCGACTCGCTCAGCCTACTTCTCCACCCGGATGAACTCCCCCGTCGATGCATTCACCGACACCGTCAGCTTGGCTTCCTCGCGGCTTGCCCCGTAAATGACGTGCCACACCAGTTCGTTGGTGTTGTGGTTCCAGTCGCACACGTAAATGACTGGCGTGTTCGGGGCCTTCTCCAGCACCTTGTCGCCGCCGTGTTTCTGTGCGGTCTCGAACGCCTGGTCCGAGTCGATCTTCAGAAACGCCATGTCGAATACCTTCGTCGACGCGTTCGAAGCGCTGTAGCTGTCCTCCGTCCCCGGATTGATGCCGCGGGATGGCGCCCCATCCGCCGCGCTGCCCGACCACGTGTAGGACTTCTCCGAACGCTGCGCCGGCGAAGCGAAACTGGCTCGCCACACTGCCCACTTGCCGTCATGACCGTTCCCATCGCTGGTCGCCACCGCTTCTAGTCGGTAGGGCATCGCATCCGCGTTCCAGCCGCGCGCCGCGATATACATCCGCTGAAAAGCGGATCGCGCCGTGATCAGATCAGGTCCCTTCTTCTCCGGCGTTTCCGGTTCCGCCGGCTTGTTCGATTCCGAAGAGCATCCGCTCAGCAGGGCCAGCAGCACCATCGCCAGGGCCGCGGGCAAAATCGAACGGCGAACTCCGCGCAAGTTTCCGTAATGACGTCGGCCGTCGCGGAATTCTGCCGTGCCCCTCATCTCCACTTCTGCCGCGGCGGGCCCTCGATGGGCGTGGCTGACCATTCTCATGGCGTCCTTCCTGATATAACTTTGGATGAGTTTCATTGTGCGGCTACATTCTAACCGAAAGGCCGAGAAAGGTTAGTACCCTCGTGGACCCTCATCTTGCCACTCTGCAACGTGCCATCGCTTCCGCCATCGACGGCCTCTCATCCGAGCAGTTAGCCTGGCATCCTCCGCAAAAATGGTGTGCCGCCGAAATTCTCGAACATCTTTATCTCACCTACACCGGCACGACGAAAGGATTCGGCCGGGTCCTCGCCGCAGGCCAGCCCTTGGCGGTTAAGCCGACTTGGAAAAACCGCGCCCAGGCCCTGATCGTAGTCGGATTCGGCTACATGCCTGCCGGACGCAAGGCCCCAGCCAACTCGCACCCTCGCGGCCTGCCCGCACCACAAGTCGCTTCTGAGATTGCCGCCAAGATCGCCGAAATGGATGAGGTGATCGCTCGCTGTCAGGGGAAATTCGGCTCGCGCGTCAAGGTTCTCGACCATCCCTTCCTCGGACCGTTCACCAGCGCGCAGTGGCGAAAGTTCCACCTGGTGCACGGGCTGCATCACGTAAAACAGATTCAGACATTGCGGAGCGAGATCAGCAGGCAAGCGAGTTAAAAGCAGCCGCGTAGCGGCGGTATGTGAAAGCCCGGCTCGGCAGTGCCGGGTGCGGGGGAGAACAACGGGCGAGTCCCGCAAGGAACGGCACAAATCCTCCCGCCGACATTTCAGACCCTGAGGGAAGGTGCGCCAAAAGTCCTGCCCGATGCGTAACCGCCAAAAAAAAGCGCCGGAACGAAAATCCGGCGCTTCCAATTTCCACCCGCTACCAGGCTGTTCTTACTGCTCCAGCACGGAGTTCGGCATGCCCGCCCGCCGGGCTTCGTCCTGCAGGTCGGTAAGCTTTTGCTTGGCTTCGTCCAGCGATTTCTGCTTGTCCGCAATCTGCTGCTTGTACTGCGCGTCTTGCTTGTCCCAATCGGCCTGGTTGCGCAAACGGTTTCCCGCATCGGCGTACATGGCCGCGGCGCGGATCTGGTACTCGCGCTGCACCACGTTCAGTTCCCGCCCGAGCAGATCGATCTGTTGCTGCTGGGCGGCTAGCTTGTCGGTCCACTGCTTGATCGCAGCCTGCTTCGCCGCTTCATCGTCCGGAGCTTTGGTTGCGCCCTGGGCCGCTGTCTTATCCTCACCAGGCTTGGCCTCGGCTCCCGTCTTGGTCTCTTGGGCCGCTGCCTCCTCCGGCTTGGACTCCTCCCCTTTGGCTTCTTTCGACTTGTCGCTCGGAGGCGCAGCCGGCGTGCCTACGATCGACAGCTTGTCGTCTTTCGGCAGATTGTCATTGTCAAAAACCTTTGGTTTGGCTTTTGCATCGGGCTCTTTGCGGATCTGCCGCGCATAATCGCCCAGAGATTGCCCCGTGCTCGATGCGCTCTGCGCGCCGGCCGGCACTCCGGCCAGACCCAGCAGCAGCACAATTCCCATTCCACTCTTGGCCATGCGTTTCATAGCTTCCACCTTCTCCTATTGCAGGAATCTGCGAACCGTTCCTTCTGCCAAATTCTCAATCTGCTGAACTCGTCGCGGATTCTGCGCTGCGATTTCTAGTCAGAAATCCGCCAATGCTTCGATCCAACTGCGCCGTTTCGTGCGCAATGTCTTCCGCAATCTGCCGTGCCAGCCCGGGATCCCGATTTTGTGCCAGCTGTTGCGCGTAGCCGGAAATCGTCGCTAGCGACGTTCGCAGCTGCAGCGCCATTTCCGCCGACATCTCGCCCTGCAATTCCTGTTGTCGCCGGATCCCTTCCAGTTCGCTGACATCATTGATGAGGCACGCGGCCCCCAGCAGGCCGCCATCCGGTGCCGGAACCTCGGAAACTGTCATCGCGATCGATCGCTTCCCCCCCGCCGGCGTCTCGTACTCGCACTCCAGTTGCCGCCGCTTAATGCCTTCCCGCAGCACCGCTTGGATCTCGTCGGAGACCAGGGACGGTATGCCGCCGACCTCTCCGGCGTCTTCACTCCACCCGCCTGCCCCCGCCGTAGCGTCGCGGAAAATATCCTCTGCGCTCATCCCCGTCGTCGAAGCGAAGCCCAGAATCGCCTTTGCCGCCGGATTCGCGCTCTTCACCAGCCCGTTCGCTCCAAACACCAGCACGCCCGACGAAAGATTTGCCAGCACCGCGTGACTGAAGCTTTCACTGGTCCGCGCGCGTTGTTGTTCGGCTTGCGACTGCGCGACTAGTTCATGTTTCTGCTGCTTCAGTTGCTGGATCACCGTGTTGTAAAGGTGGAGCGGCAGCTGTTCCAGCGATGGTGCCGCGTCCCTTCCCAAATCCTGTTCCTCGGTAATGCTCTTGCGCACCGAGCGCATAAAAAGCAAACCCAGCAGAAATGAGAATATCGCGCACACCAGCACCACGACCGCTCGCAACAGCACCGGATTGGCCAGCACTCTCACCAAAGCCTTCCATACCAGTGCAGCAGCCGGTCGCCGAAAAAGAACGCCACCATGGCCATGCTGCCTAGAAACACGCCAAACGGCATCTGGTAGTTGCGATACACCACCTGCGCCGACTGCCACGCGCGCCGCCGCGCTGCCTGCGCCGCCAGCCGCCTCATGAAGCGATGCGTGCGCTTCACCCACACCACCAGAACTGTTCCCACCCCAAAAAATGACCCCGCCAGCGACGCGGTGAAAATGGTGAATACCGTCAGCTTCACCCCCAGGAACGCTCCCACCATCGCCATCAGTTTCACGTCGCCAAATCCCATGCCTTCGCTGCCGCGCCAGCGCAGGTAAATCGCGCCCGCTCCATAGATGAACGATGCTCCCACCGCCGCGCCCATCAGTGCATCCACCAACGAAAGCAGCCGGACCGAGATATCGTCGCTAAACGGCAAGCTGATCATGCCCGGCAGAGACTGCGCCGCCAGATCGTTCACCGGCGTAATCAGGCTGAACCCCAGGCCCAAAGCCAAGCCTGGCAGCGTCATCTTGTCCGGCAGCAGCTTGGTTTCAGCATCGGTAAAAATCAACCCCAGCAGGAGGAACGATAGTGTGCAATATTTCAACGTCGCCAGTGTCAATCCGAAATACCAGTAGCATGCCAGGAATAGCGCTCCCGTCAGCAATTCAATCAGCAGGTAGCGCGGCGAAATCCGCGTCTGGCAGTGCCGGCAGCGTCCCCGCAAAATCAACCAGCTCAGCACCGGAACGTTGTCATAGAACGCGATCGCCTGCTTGCAATTCGGGCAAGCCGAGCGTGGCGTCACCACCGACAGCCCCAGCGGCAGACGATAAATGCACACATTCAGAAAGCTGCCAAAAAGCAGCCCAAACACAAAAATCGTTGATGCGATCACAGGATCCAATTCAATCTCTCATGCCGTTCAGGCCAAGGCCCCAACACGGTGCGAGCCTCTGCTGAAGAGCGCTGGACGATCCAGCTCTTGATAGGATTATAAGTCGCTGATCAGGCGAGGACTAAGGTACTGAAGTCACTGGCCGCCTGGCCAATGGCAGCACTGCGATTGCACACTCCCTGCCAGCGATCTTCCTTCGTGTGTTTCGTGGTTAAAGATCCTGGTGTGGTTCGGCAATTCCAGCGGATGTCATATTTGCTCTGACGGAGAGATGGGCAAGATGGAAAAACCAAGGTCACGTCGAGCAGATCGCTCGAAGGTTCTTACTCAACAAAAGAAATGACGGCCCGGAGCGCGTCCATCGCGCTCCGGAGCCGTCTCAACTCAACTCCCAGGGAGCCTTTCTTACTTCGCCTGCAGCTCCTCGATATACGTAACCAGATTAGCGACCCTTTGCTGGACCTGAGCATCATGCCCTTGGCTGATGCTCGAGAATAGCGGTCCCCAGACTGGCATATCCTGGCTGCCGTGAGAGGGCGTGGTGGCCTGTCCGCGAATCACCGCCGCCACGTGTGCTGACGGATACTTTCCACCATCGTTCTTGGCCAGGACGGTCAAATTCGTCGGCGGAGTCTTCATCGCCGACGCTGCCGGTCCGTTGCCCTTGCCATCTGTTCCATGGCATACGGCGCAATAGCTGTTGTACATTTCCTTGCCCGAGTTCGATGGTGCGTTGGTGATCGGAACGTGCCGAACTTGAGCTGAACTCTGTGCCGGAGCTTGTTGCGCCACGGCGAGGGCCGAAATTATCACCAAAATTACGGCCACACTGATGAATTTCATTACACGCATGTTTTCCTCCAGAGGGCTGCATGCCCAAACTGCCACAACAACGCAGTCTAGGCGCACCTCGCCAAGAGGAATGTGATGGAAATCACTACCGCCTGTGAGCCGTGTGGAATGCTGCCGCAGCTGAAATGAATGCTATGAAGTGGGTGCCCCATGTCTCGCCGATTTTGCGAGACATGGGAACCCCACCCGCTCACGGCAGCACGAATCGCAACAACTCGCCTTCCAGCGCCAACGCGGAGTCTTCGTTCTGCGGAAGCCGTCCTTCCCATCGTGGCCAGTTCGCTGGTACCAGCCGCGTCTGCGCTGTGGGATTCTCCACCCACCCATCCGCCGTCTCTTCCCGCAGGAAAACGGAATACGCGGTACCACTCCCCGCAACCGCTTCCGACTTCCATTCGAACAAACTCGCCGCCAGGCTTTCGGTCAGCGATTCACTCGGATCCAGGCAAAGAATCCAGTCTTCGCGCTCCGGTCGGGCGATCTGCAAATTGGCAAACGTGAAGCTCTCCGCGCCTGCCGCAACGATCCGGGCTCCGTATTCCCGCGCCACGCGCAGAGTTCCGTCCTCTGAGCCGTGATCTACAATCACTATCTCGTCGCATGCATACAAGGTTTCCAGGCAACGCCCAAGCCGCAGGCCGTCATTATGCGTATGCACCACCGCCGTAATCGGAACCATAGGAAGAAGAAGTCCGAGTCGGCAGTGTACCCGAAGACCAGATCCTTGTGGGGACAGCCGCCATCGACTGCTCCATGTGGGGACGGACGCAGCGCCTGCCCTGAGCGGAGTCCAAGGGCTCGTCCAGGCGGCCCAGACTTATCGGGCCGCAGGCCCTTTCGCTCCGCAGCGCGCCCCACCTTGACACGCGCCCCGTTCCTTTACTACAATTAGCACTCGTGAGGCTTAACTGCTAACAGCGGTTCCCAGCCCAAACAAATCATAAGGTTACGACAAACCTCAATCCAGCAACGCAACCTTCTAACGACTCGAAAGGAGTTTGAAACCATGGCGAAATTCGCACCGCTCCACGATCGCATTCTGGTGCGCCGTGTGGAAGAAGCAGCAACCACGCGCGGCGGCATCATCATCCCCGACTCGGCCAAAGACAAGCCGCAGGAGGGCGAAGTCATCTCCACCGGCAAGGGCCGCACCAACGACGAAGGCAAGACCTTCCCTCTGGCCGTCAAAGAAGGCGACCGCATCCTGTTCGGCAAGTACTCCGGCACCGAAATCAAGATTGATGGTGAAGAGTTCATCATCATGAAAGAAGACGAAGTCCTCGGCATCCTCACCGGCGCCGCATCTCCGGCCAAGAAAGAACTCGCCGGCTCGAAGAAGTAAGCGGATCCCCGGATGGCGTCATCCTGAGCGCAGCCGCAGTTCAGGCGGAGCGAAGGATCTCGCAAAAGGAAAAATAATAAATTTAGCTGAAAGCTAATGGCCAGAGGCTCATAGCTCACAGCTCATAGCTCATTAAGGAGACAACAGCAATGGCAAAACACATCGTTCACGGAGAAGAATCCCGTCAGGCGATCCTCCGCGGCGTCAACCTTCTGGCCGATGCCGTGAAGGTCACACTCGGCCCCAAGGGCCGCAACGTAGTCATCGAAAAGAAATTCGGTTCGCCAACCATCACCAAGGACGGCGTTACCGTAGCCAAAGAAATCGAACTGAAAGACGGCCTCGAGAACATGGGCGCCCAGATGGTCCGCGAAGTCGCTTCGAAGACTTCTGACGTCGCCGGCGACGGAACCACCACCGCCACCGTTCTCGCTCAGGCCATCTTCCGCGAAGGCGTCAAGACCGTCGCTGCCGGTGCCAATCCCATGGCCCTGAAGCGTGGCATCGAGAAGGCCGTCACCACCATCGCCGGCAAGCTCGACAAAGAAGGCAACCGCGTCAACGGCGAATTAGACAAGCTCAGCAAGCCCGTCAGCGGCGAAATGATCGCACAAGTTGGTACGATTTCTGCCAACAACGACGAGACCATCGGCAAGATCATTGCCGAGGCCATGAAGAAGGTTGGCAAGGACGGCGTCATCACGGTTGAAGAATCCAAGACTTTGGAGACTCAGCTGGAAGTCGTGGAAGGCATGCAGTTCGACCGCGGCTATCTCTCGCCCTACTTCGTCACCGATCCCGAGCGCATGGAAGTTGCCCTCGAGAACGCCTACATCCTGATCAACGAAAAGAAGATCAGCTCGATGAAGGACCTGCTCCCGCTGCTCGAGCAGATCGCGAAGTCCGGCAAGCCGCTGCTGATCATCGCAGAAGACGTGGAAGGCGAAGCGCTCGCCACCCTCGTCGTCAACAAGCTGCGTGGCACGCTGCAAGTCGCGGCCGTGAAGGCCCCTGGATTCGGCGATCGCCGCAAGGCGATGCTGCAGGACATCGCGATCCTGACCGGCGGCAAGGCCATCACCGAAGATCTCGGCATCAAGCTCGAGAACGTGCAGATCTCCGACCTCGGCCAAGCCAAGAAGATCACCATCGATAAGGACAACACGACCGTCGTCGAGGGCAAGGGCAAGCACGCTGAGATCGAAGGCCGCGTGAAGGAAATTCGCAGCCAGATCGATAAGACCACCAGCGACTACGACCGCGAGAAGCTGCAGGAGCGGTTGGCGAAGCTGGTCGGTGGCGTAGCCGTCATCAAAGTCGGCGCCGCAACCGAAACCGAAATGAAGGAAAAGAAAGCCCGCGTGGAAGACGCGATGCATGCCACGCGCGCGGCCGTGGAAGAAGGCATTGTCCCCGGCGGCGGAGTCGCTCTGGCTCGTTGTGCCAGCTCGCTCGAGAAGTTGAAGGCCGAAGGCGATGAGCAGATCGGCATCAACATCGTGAAGCGTGCCATCACCGAGCCTCTGCGCCAGATCGTTGAGAACGCCGGCGAAGAAGGAGCAGTGATCCTGGGCAAGGTACTTGAGTCCAAGGAAACCAACTTCGGATTCAACGCCTTCTCCAACGAGTACGAGGACCTGGTCAAGGCCGGAGTGCTCGACCCGACAAAGGTCGTGCGCACCGCCCTGCAGAATGCCGGCTCCATCGCCAGCCTGATGCTCACCACCGAAGCCCTGATCGCGGAGATTCCGGAAAAGAAGGAAGCTCCGATGCCAGGCGGCGGACACGGCGGCGGCATGGGCGACATGTACTAAGACAGCTTCTGGCTAATAGCTCTTAGCTTCTAGCTGGAACAAAACAACAGATGGGAACAAGAGATGGGTGCCCCACTTCTGGCCGGTTTTGCCAGAAGTGGGGATTTTTGTTTACACCAACAAAGACCCAAGCTCAGCCTGGGCGGGATTTTTCTTTGAGATCATCTGCCCGAGAGAGTCTGACATAGAGCTGGTTCGCACACCTGCTCAGGCATATACTTGCCCGCAACCCGGGCGAATACGCCTGGGGGTACGAATCTTTCCACCCAAGGAGGACATTCGAATGAGGGCACGCTTGTGTCGGTTCTCAGTGTTTGGGGCCATTGTGGGGTTCGTTACGACGTTGATGTGGTCCGGCGCGGCATGGGCGCAGGATTCACACAATCCCGCTGCTGCCTTGCTGGGCGGCACGATTTTGCTTTTCATTCTGGGCTTGGGGCTGGCCTGCTATGTTTATGTCGCCCTCGCGCTTCAGACCATTGCCAGCAAGACTGCCACGCCGAACGAATGGCTTGCCTGGATTCCCATCGCCAACATCTTTCTGATGCTTGCTATCGCAAAGAAGCCGATGTGGTGGTTCATCCTTTTCCTGATTCCGCTGGTGAATATCGTCATGGCGGTAGTCGTGTGGATGGGCATCGCCGAGGCGCGCCACAAGCCGAATTGGTGGGGCATTCTAACGATCGTTCCCATCGCGAATCTGGTCGTTCCAGGCTATCTCGCCTGGGCAGATTGAAGAATGGCCAGCGGTCCGTTGCTTGTGACCAGTAGGAACCATGTGGGGACAGCCGCCATCGGCTGTCCGCCGAGCGAAGCTCGGCCCCTGCTGCATACTGAAGCCCCGCTCGCAAAAAGCGGGGCTTTTTGTTTGTGCGGGCAACAATTGGGAAGGGCACGAGTTTACTCGTGCCGTTTACAGCGGAATGAAACGGCCCGCGCTTCAGCGCCTGAGGGTCGCTTGGCCGCGGCCTAAGCTGCTCGCTGTTCCGGAGTCGCTGCCACTCCCAACTGCTGCAACATTCCGAGCGTGTCCCAATTGGTCCAGCTTTCCACAAACTTCCCGTCTTCTATCCGGCTCCAGCTGATGCCTGTGACAGACATCCGCTGCCCGGTGGCGGGAATGTTTCCCAGATTTCCGCGGTGCGTGCCGGTGACCGTCCATCGTGTTACGACCATTGGTCCCTCGGCGACGTGGTCTTCGACGGTAAAGTGACAATCGGGAAACGCGTTGAGGTAATGCCGTACGAACTGCTTGTATCCTTCGATGCCGCGTACTGCCTGCGGCGATTGCGGATCGTGCGATACAAAGTTTGCTGCGATCATCTCGTCCACAGCATCGAGGTTCTGTTGGTTCCACACTTCGTCCAGAATTCGGCGAGAGAGTTCCTTGTGATCGGTGGCCATGGATCCTCCTTATAGATTGTCGAATTGGTCTTACACCGTACGAGGCCGGTTCAACCGAGGTTCGTCCCTAGGGCCCGGAGAAAGTGCGGCCATCATAGTCGATGAGAGGAGGTTGTCAAGTGTGAACAAAACGGCCGGATCCTGTGGCGCGGGCACTCCTGCCCGCGAAGCCCCCGAGCAAGCGCCAAGCGTTTTCTCACGTAGGGACGGACGCCTTCGTCCGTCCCGCCGAGCAGAGCGAGGCGTGCGGCAGCGGACGCCACTGCAGAACATGATGGGTTTGCAAATGATTGGACGGACGCTCAGCAAGCATCTGATCCCGCAGCCCGTCATCCCGAGCGAAGCGTCCTTCAGGCGGAGCGAAGGATCTCAGTCCTATCAGCTGTCATTCGCGAGCCACCAGCTAGAACCAAGCCCAAATCGCTGGAGCGTAGCTTTTCTGCAGCTGGAGTCGAGAGGGAAGTCGGCTTAGTAATGGAATCTTCGATACAAAAACAAGAGCGGCCCGAAGAGTCAGGCCGCATCAGGTGCGTTTTGCTTCCACCCCGTCAAGGTCAACTCATTATCGCCTGTCCTGCGCGGGCAATCAAGAGTTTGCCAAATCAGGGCCGGTCGATTTCCGAATCAGAAAGCCGCCCCGAAACAATACTTAGCAGGCTGCGGAGAAACTCTGCCACGAGTAGGTTTTGGGAAGGGCACGACTTCAGTCGTGCCGCTAAGTCCTCTAAAATCGGCGGCGCTTTAGCGCCTGAGCTTGGCTTTCTGCTGCCAAAACGGGTTTTTCCGCAGCCTGTTAGAGTCTGCTCGAGAGTCGCATTCATTTTGACGTGAGCACAAGCGGGCGCGAAACTCTGAGTGTAAGGTGCGAACCTGGTCATTCGTAAGCTGAATTCAGGGCGGCCACCGAGGCCGCCTTTCTTATTTCTCGTGGGAAACATCCTGGTTTCTGATGGATCAGACTGGATCACATGCGGGTGCGGGTGCCCCATCCTTTCGCGTTCTGTGCGAAAGGGTGGGTGTTCCCGGGTGCTGTCGCCAAGGGGTGTTGTTGACGCTAAACAATCGACATGTATACAAGCAGCAAGAAATGCGATATTTCTCTACTCACGCATCGGGTGGGCCGAACGCGAGGAAAAGAAGAATGCCAAACAAGCGCTCCGGGGAAAATGAGTACAGAGTCACAGGGAGCGTGTTGGATGAACTCGGGCTGGACCGGCAAGCGGCCCTCGAACTGAACCTGAAAGCAGCGCTGCACCAGAACATTCTGCAGTTGGTGAAACGCCGGGGGGGTATAATGCGCGCGATCTGGAACGAATCCTGCAAATTCAACAGCCGCGCGTCAGCGAGTTGATGCGCGGCAAGCTCTCAACGTTAAGCGTCGCGCGACTACTGCTCTGTGCCGATCTCCTTGGGGCCAAGGCTGAAGTAAAGCTCAAGAAGGCAAAAGCCCACGCCGCAGCGTAGGTCCTGGTCCCAGCTTCAGGGAACGCCATCGCGTGCTCCCCGTCACGCTGCACCGTGATCACGCCCACGGCACTCCCCGATCTTTTCTGAGAGCCTAGGCTCGCCACGACGTGTGGCTAGCCTCCACGGACCTTTGGTCCGCGGGGGCTTTGTTTTGGGCGCGAGCGGGGGAAGTCAGAATCCCTACCCTCTTTCGCAAGAAACGCGAAAGAAGGAGGGTGGCGCCCTCGAGCCCTTTTGATCTTTGACAATCTGGCTGGCGGGAAAAGGGCCTGCTCCTCGTTTCGCGGCGAGGGGCGGGCCGTGCGGAGCGTTGGCTGAAAAAGCGCAGCAGGTCCAAGGGGTAAAGGTTTTGACCTTCACTGGCAACTGGCCACTAGCCACTAGCCACTAGCCACTGGCAACTGCTTTGTTCCGAAGATTTTCCCCGCATCTCATTGCAGTTCATAGATCAAAATCCAATTTCCCGCCAACCCGATGATTCCACAGTACCACCCCTGGAGGGGGTAACGTCATCATGTCCGGATATCCCAATCGTTGTCAGCACATCAAAGTCAACGGCGTGCAGTGCGGATCGCCCGCCCTCCGCCGCAACCGTTTCTGTTTCTTTCACAAGCGCTTTCACGACGAGCGCATCCGCCTCGCCACGGATAAAGCCCGCGCCCGCCGCGGACCAGGCACGTTCGTTCTCCCCGTCCTCGAAGATGCCAATTCCATCCAGATTGCCCTCATGGAGGTCATGCGCATGCTCCTCTCCAATCAGATCGATCACAAAACCGCCAGCCTTCTTCTCTACGCCCTGCAAACCGCCAGCGGCAACCTCCGCCACACCCGCTTCGATCCCAACCATCACGAAATCATTCTCGATCCACGCGACGCCGCCATCACTCCGCTGGATTACCGCGCATGGGAAGACGATGAATTCGAAGAAGACGCAGAGGAAGAGGATGATGAACCAGAAGGAGAGGCAAAGCGCACAACTGCGGCATCCGCGACGTAGAAATACTCGCAATCCGTGGGCGGAGAGTTCGCGGTACGACATGATTGTGGACAACGGGAGAAGATTGCTGCGGGTGCAGGTGAAGTCGGCGCATCGGCCAGGCGAGTACGGCGGTTACACCTTTCATGCGCACGGGAATACGGCGCGAGCGTACGGGGCTGATGAGATCGGACGTGCTGGTGGCGTATGTCGTTAGAAGCCGAATGCGGCCCCTAAAACCCCTGCTCCACCAGATCTTCAATGGTCAGCGAACTCTGCGAATCGCCCTTCATCATCTTCTCCACATACTTCGCAATGAGATCGGCTTCCAGGTTCACCGGATCGCCAGGCTTCAGTGAATGCAGGTTCGTCATCTCCACCGTGTGCGGAATGATAGCGATGGTGCAGCGATTCTTCTCAAGCTTGGCGACGGTCAGGCTGATGCCTTCAATCGAGAGCGATCCTTTGAACACCGTATATTTTTCGACATCGTCGGGAAGCTCGATGTGTAGCCACCAGTTTTCCGACTCGGCAATGCGGTCGAACGCAATCAGCTTGCCCACGCCATCGACGTGCCCTTGCACGATGTGTCCACCGAAGCGTCCATCAGCCTTCATGGGTAATTCCAGATTCACCAGCGCGCCTTCATGAATGCGCGAGAGCGACGTTCGTTCCCAGGTCTCCGGCGCCAGATCGGCGCAGAACGATCCGGGTTTGATGTCGACCGCCGTCAGGCAAACTCCGCTCACGGAGACGCTGTGTCCCGTCCCCAGTTCCTTGGGCGTATTTTCTGCGGCAATCGTAAGGCGCCGGTTCTCGCCGCGCTGCTCGATGCGAGTAATGCGTCCGACTTCTTCCACTATGCCCGTAAACATGAATGCCTCCCAAATGAACTGAATATTTTATTTCACCACGGAGGCACAGAGACACGGAGAAAACTTCGGGGGAAAAAGACAAGAACGTTGTCTTTCTCCGTGACTCCGTGTCTCCGTGGTGAGTGTTACTCTCCATACGGATCGCGCAAATATCCTTCGACTGCGAAATCTTCCCCGAAGCGGTGTAATCGCACGTGCTTTACCTGCGCTGCCTGGCCCATGTGGCGGAATCCCGCGCCCGATGCGAAGGGAATCGATCCCGTTCCCGCCAGAATCTTCGGGGCGTAATAAAGAAACACTTTGTCGACCACGTTCGCCGCCAGCGCCGCCCAGTTCACCGTGGCTCCGCCTTCGATCATCACGCTGGTGATTTCCAGTTGGCCCAGTCGCTGCAGGATCGCCCGCAGATCCAGCAGCCCATCCGCTTCGAGAATGGGCACCGTCTCGATCCGGATGCCTAACTGTTCCAGCTGCGTTTTTTTCTGCGGATCGGCCGAGGCGCAAAACACCAGCACATCGTTCCTCTGCTGCGCGGCGATATCCTGCGCCAGCCGCGACTCCAACGGCAAGCGCAGCCGCGAATCGACAATCACGCGCAGCAATGGACGCCTCCGCTCGCGCCCGCTGCGATCGGTGAGCAGCGGATTGTCGGTGAGAATCGTGCCTACGCCAACCAGCAGGGCGTCATGCTGGTGGCGCAACTCCTGCACGTGCACGCGCGCCACTTCGCTGGTAATCCATCCGCCTGCGGGAATGCCGTCGGCTTTCGCTAGTGCCTCGGCGGGCGGCGGAGCGATCTTGCCGTCGAGCGTCATCGCTGCCTTCAGGGTCACCAGCGGTGTGCTGTGGCGAATGTAACGCGCGAATGCTTCGTTCAACCGCCGCGCTGGTTCTTCCATGCGCCCGACTTCGACGTGAATCCCAGCCGCGCGCAGTTGCTCAAAGCCGCGTCCGCTCACCTTCGGATTCGGATCGGGCATCGACGCCACCACGCGATGAATGCCGGCCGCGATCAAAGCATCGGTGCAGGGAGGCGTTCGTCCCTGATGCGCATGTGGTTCCAGGTTGATGTAGAGAGTTCCGCCGCGCGCTTTCGCTCCCGCCGCTTCGAGCGCGAGGATTTCGGCGTGCTTCATGCCCGCGTAGGTGTAAGTTCCGGCGCCAACGATGTTGCCCCGAGCGTCGGCAATGACCGCGCCTACATACGGATTCGGCGACGCGAGCCCGATTCCGGCGCGCGCTAGTTCCAGTGCGCGATGCAGATGCTGTTCGTCAGCGGAGTGAGCAGACATGCAGGAGAATCTACCACCGAAGACACAGAGGCGCAGGGGAAAACCGGGGCTACAGTTCGCGTGGCGGGAAGGCATCGGCGGGATCGTCCTCCCCTGGCTCTTCAAGCGCGACCGCGCCTGATCTTCCTTTTGGACGCATTCCGCTGGGCACCGGAACTGATGAAAACGGGTCCTCAGCGGGTCCGCCGGTGCTTTCGGGCGAAGGAATATACGCAAGACCCACAAGGCCAGGATGAGAATCGCAAGAGCTGTCAGGGCTTCGAGAAAGGTGGTCATATGAGGTATTCTCCGTGCCTCTGTGTTTCCGTGTCGAGTGTGCGCTCCTACTCAAACATCGAATCCACAAACTCCTTCGGATCGAATGGCAGCAAGTCTCCGGCTTTTTCTCCCACGCCGACGTAGCGCACCGGCAATCCGAGTTCGCGGCAGATGGCCACCACCACTCCGCCCTTCGCCGTGCCATCGAGCTTGGTCAGCACAATTCCGGTCACGCCCGCCGATTGGGTGAACAGCCGCGCCTGCTGCAACCCATTCTGTCCCGTGGTCGCATCCATCACCAGCAACGTTTCATGCGGAGCTCCCGGGATAATCCTCTGCGCGGTCCGCCGCATCTTCTCCAATTCTGCCATCAGGCTCGCCTTGGTGTGCAGGCGCCCCGCAGTATCGACCACCACATAATCCGTTTTGCGGGCGACCGCAGCCTGCAGACGCGTCGAACAGCACGGCTGCCGGATCGCCTCCCGCCTTGGTTTTGATCACTTCCGTTCCGGTGCGCTGTCCCCAGATTTCCAGTTGCTCGATTGCGGCCGCCCGAAATGTATCCGCCGCGCACAGGAGCACGTTTTTCCCTTGCGCGCGGAAGACTTGCGAGAGCTTGCCGATCGTCGTCGTCTTGCCGGTGCCGTTGACCCCCACGACCAGGATGACCTCTGGCGTGCCATCTACTTTATTCACCGGACGCGCATTCGCGGTGTTCAAAATCGCGAGCAGCTCTTCTTTCAGCAGGCGCTTCAGTTCTTCGACGTTGCCGATCTGCTTGCGGTCGGCCTTTTCGCGCAGCTTGCCCAGCACTTCCTGCGTGGTGGTCTGTCCCAGATCGGCGGCGATCAGCGTGGCCTCGAGGTCGTCGAGGGTGTTGCGGTCGATCTCCTTGCCGAACGAAACGACTTCCTCGATGCGCTCGGCGAGATTCTCGCGCGTGCGCGTGACCGCCTGCTTCATGCGGTCTAAAAAGCCGGTTTTCTTTTCTTCCTCAAGGCTGCCAAATAAAGTTTGAATCATAAAAAGCCCAAACCCAGATTATACGGGGAATGATGTAGGGAACGGACGCATTCGTCCGCCCCGCGAGGCGAAGCGATCGGCGCTGTTCTGCGATCGCGAGTGGCTTATCCTGTGCGCCCGTGATCCGCCTGCCCCGCTGAAGTTCGATTCCATGCGAATATAGAATGTCAGAACGTCTTCCTGCTCATGCCAACTTCGACGCTGCGCCGAGTCTTCAAGGCATTTCAATATCGCGATTTTCGCCTGATGTGGATTGGCGCCTGCACCTCGAGCATCGGCACCTGGATGCAGCTTGTCGCACAAGGATGGCTGATCTACCGCTTGAGTCATTCCTCATTCCTGCTCGGGCTGGATCAATTTCTGGCTGGAATTCCCATCTTCCTGTTCACGTTGATCGGCGGCGTGGTGGCCGACCGCACCGAGCGGCGCAAGATTCTCCTGGTCTCGCAGTACATACAAATGGCGAGCGCGGGGATCCTGACTCTGCTTGTAGCTTTTGGCGTGGTCCATGTGTGGCAGATTTTGTGTCTGTCGTTCGTCTCCGGATTCGCGCAGGCTTTCGGCGGCCCCGCGTATCAGGCGCTGATTCCCACGCTGGTCGAGCGCGACGACATGCCCAACGCGATCGCGCTGAATTCGATCCAGTTCAACCTGGCAGTGACCGTCGGACCGGCGCTGGCCGGCATCACGCTGGCCAGGCTCGGCGAGAAATGGTGCTTCGGGCTCAATGCGCTTTCATTTCTCGCGCCCATCATCTCGCTTTCCATTATTTCCGCGCGGTTCATGCCGGAGAGCACCAAGGAGACGATGTTCAACAGCCTCAAGCAAGGAATCCACTTCGTCTGGCGCCATGGCTCAATGGTCGGCTTGATCGTGCTCGCGTTCCTGATGACCTTCCTGAGCATGCCGATGCGGACCTACATTCCGGTGTTCGTGAAAGATATTTTTCATCGCGGACCGCAAACCTATGGCAATCTGCTTTCGCTGATGGGGGTGGGCTCGATCTGCGGTTCGCTCGGCGTGGCGGGCCTGGGGAATATCTCCAACAAAGGGCGCTTCGCCTTGACGATGCTGATCCTGTTAGGTGCGGGGATCGCGGGCTTCTCGCTGTCGAAGTTTCTGCCGGTTTCGTACACGATGCTGGTGCTGGTGGGCGCCTCCATGATGGCCGTATTCGCCACGGTCACTTCGCTGGTGCAGTTGATCGTGACCAACGACATGCGGGGGCGCGTGATGAGCGTCTACAACTTTGCATTTCGCGGCGGCATGCCCATGGGCAATCTGGTTTCCGGATGGCTCGTGCCCGCCTACACGGCTCCGCTGGTGTTATCGGTGAATGGATTTTTGTTGATTCTGGTGGCGCTCTATTTCCTTCTGGTGCAGAGGCGCGTAGCCGCGCTGTGAAGTGTCAACTCTGGACAGGGACAAAGGCTTCACCACAGGGGAACACAGGGGCTTCACGGGCGTGGAGGACGGTATGAGAAAAATTCACTATCGCGTTGCCATGAGTCTGGATGGTTTCATCCTGGGGCCAAACGGGGAAGTGGATTGGATTGTGCCGGATCCAGAAGTGAATTTCACGGAAATCTGGGCGCAGTACGACACCCTCCTGATGGGCCGCAAGACGTATGCTCCGGCCATTGACCGCCTGGGTCCAAACGCATTCCAGGGAATGAAGACGGTCGTGGTGTCTCGCACGCTGCAGCCTTCGGATCATCCGAATGCGACAATCATCCGCGAGTTGACGAGCGCTGCGATCCGATCTTTGCGCGAGCAAAGCAACAAGGATCTGTGGCTCTTTGGCGGCGGCGGGTTGTTCCGCTCTTTGCTGGAGATGGGCGAGGTGGACGCCGTCGAAGTCAGCGTCATGCCGGTGCTGTTGGGCGGAGGCGTCCCGCTAATGGCGCCTTCGGCGCTACGCAGCAAGTTAAGGCTGACGGGACAGAAAATCTATGGTTCAGGAATCGTGTCGCTAGCGTATGACGTGGAGAAGTGAGCAATGCTCACCGTGCTTCCCAGTCGACCGAGTAGACGTCTTGCGTGCCAGTGTCGTGCAGCAATAGCGGGGAATCGTCGGGAGTGAGCGCCAGCCAGCCTCCGTAGCGGCCCACCGTGATAAAGTTCTTCAAATCGACAACCTGTTCGGTCTTATGGTCGGCGGCGCGTATTCTTACCACTGCATCTTTGCCTCGAAAATCCAGAACATAAACGTACTGGCTGTCGTGTGACCAGTTCAGCCAACTCAGCGAGCCTTCGGCCAGCTTCGACCACTTCTCGGTGCGGAAGTCGAACAGCAGCAAAGTTTTCGAGTCGGCAGAGAAGGCGCTGACGTAGCGTCCGTCGGGCGACCAGCGCGGAGAGTAAAGGCCGTCGGAACCCGGCAAGCTCGAGATCTGGTGCGTGGCCAAGTCGAGCACGCGAATCGCGGAAGAGGGATCGTTCGATTCCCCGGCGAAGATGATCTTGGTCCCGTCAGGCGACCAGTTTGGGTCAAGCTGCTGGGTGTGATCGTCGGGAAGAAGTTCGCGCGGACTGCCGCCGTCTCTGGAGACTTCGTAGATGCGCGCAGGCTTGTCGGCGGCACGCGCGAATTCGAAGAAGATGATCTTGCTGCCGTCCGGCGACCAGCGCGGCAGCACGGGATACATCGGCGGGTAAGTCAACTGCACGCGCTCGCTGCCATCCACTTTGCTGCGCCACAGAGTGCCCTCGCGATAAGCGACATAGGTGACCCATTGTCCGTCTCTGGAGAAGTCGACAAACTCCGCGGAAATGCCGCCGAGAAACGGCGCGAGCTGCGCGGACTTCGCATCGTAGCGCATCAGTTCGCCGCGATAGGTTTGTCCGATGACGAAGAGTTTATGGCCATCCTTGCTCGGGACGGGCGAGGAAAGCGAGAGCGGGCTCGAAGTCAGAGGAACTGGTTGCGGATTGGGTCGAAGGAAAGCGCTTTTCTGCGCGAACGGCCCAGATCTGACCGCCGGACTGAAAGACGAAATATTTTCCGTCAGGCGTCCAGCGGCCGCAGCATTCATTGGGCGGATTGTGCCATCCCTCGAAGAGACGATGCAGATTGTTTCCCGAGGTGGAGACTTCCCACTCGAGTTGCTGGCCAACGGTTCCAGCGGTCTCGGAGGAATCGAAGCGCAAGCGGGAGCCGTCGGGTGACCACGTGATATTGAGAATGTCGCCTTTCACGCTGATCAGCTTGTGAGCATCGGTCCCGTCGGAGTTGGCCAGAAACAAGTCGCCGAGCACGCTGTAGGCAAGCCGCTTGCTGTCGGGCGACCAGGAGGCGGTCTCGGCGATGATGTCGCCCAGCCGGCGCGGCGAGCCTCCTAGAACATCCAGGCTCCAGAGCGGGCCCTTGGGCGGAGCGCCTTCGCCATCGATGGCCAGGACTCGCGATCCGTCGGGAGAGAGATCGACGGGGACCATGTTGACCGAAGGCATGATGGAAATCTTTTTGGGCTCGCTGCCTGTGGCCGACATTTCCGCAACGCCATGAAAGGCAAAGCTTCCCGCACGAACTTCGCCGAGGCTCAGATAGATTCTCGCGCCGTCAGTGCCGAGGATCGATTTCTGCTGGCCGTCGTGCGTCAGCTGAACGTAGTTGGAAACTCGGGGCGGAGGCGGA
The DNA here is from genome assembly GCA_963763795.1 of uncultured Acidobacteriota bacterium. GTDB lineage: Bacteria > Acidobacteriota > Terriglobia > Terriglobales > Acidobacteriaceae > Sulfotelmatobacter. The sequence goes on from CAVXPP010000004.1 coordinate 94,876, forward strand.
GGCTGCAGCAGGAAATATGCGGCGACGGCCATCACGACCACGACGACCAAGAGAGCGGCGACGATCTTGAATCGTGGACTGCGCGACTCATTCGAGACGATCGGATAAGCGCCGCTGGCAGGGGAAATCATGGGATCGGAAAGCGCTTCCAGAGCGAAGGCCAGATCGGAGGCGGAGTGAAAACGCTGCGAAGGATCTTTCTCCAGACACCGACGGACGACGCGTTCCACCGCGACCGGAGTGTCGGGAGAGAGCTGCGCAGATCGACGGAGGCTCGTCGTTAAGGATGGCGCTGATGGTGTCGGCGGATGTGCCGCGCTCGAACGAGCGCTTGCCCATCACCATCTCGTAAAGAATGGCGCCGAAAGCAAAGATGTCGGCGCGATGGTCGGTGTGCAGTCCGCGAACCTGCTCGGGCGACATGTAGCCGATCGTTCCCAGCGCCACGCCGGGCAGCGTGATGGTGGCCGACAGGTGCGCCGCGCCTTGCTTGGGCTGAATCACCTTGGCGAGGCCAAAGTCGAGAATCTTGACGCGATCATCTTTAGTGACGAAGAGGTTGTCGGGCTTCAGGTCGCGATGGACGATGCCCTTTTCGTGGGCGGCGGCCAGGCCGCGGGCGATCTGCACTCCATAGCTGATCGCCTTGCGCAGCGGGAGCGGGCCGCGGCGGATGTGCTCGGTGAGAGTTTTGCCTTCGAGCAATTCGGAAACCAGGTAGGGCATGCCCTGATAATTGCCCATCTGGTGGACCGCGAGAATGTTGGGATGATTCAGCGCGGCTGCAGCTTTGGCTTCCTGCTCGAAGCGCAGCAGGCGCTCGGGATCGAGAGAGACGAGCTCGGGAAGAACTTTGATAGCGACTTCGCGGTCGAGCCGGGTGTCGCGAGCGCGGTAGACCTCGCCCATACTGCCAGCGCCAAGAGGCGAGAGGATTTCATATTGACCGAGCTTCGTGCCAGAGGACAGGGGCATTGTGGCGTGCGCCATTATAGCGTGATAGGAAGTTTGGACTTTGCGCGTTTATTCGGGGCTGCGGAGGCGAGTCGCGGGTAAGGATATTGGATGATTCTGGTCATCCGATCTCTGGCCGGAAAGCGCGGGCGAGACGCCCCCGCGACAGCCGGCGGGACGCCGGCGCTACGACTTGTGTTGCTGCATTACGTTCTTAGACTCGGGTTCGTTCCAGCGGGGCGGCGTCGGGAAGCGCGATCGGCGGAGTCGTTTCCGGGATGGAATTTTTCGCAGCTGCATTGGCGACTGGCGGCGCAATGGGACGCTTGAGTGTGAAGCGTTGGATACGGATTTCTCCGCGCTCGTACACGGCCAACAGGGCGGCTATCGCGGTCGGATCGAGGCGCTTGCCAGCGAGATTGCGGATAATCTGCAAGGCCTGTTCCGGGGTGTGGGCCTGCTGGTAGGGACGGTTGGTAGTAAGCGCGTCGAAGGTGTCGGCGACGGCGATCACGCGCGCGAGCAGAGGAATCTGCTCGTCCTTCAGGCCGTAAGGGTAGCCGCGGCCGTCGAGCGCTTCGTGATGCAACTCGATGCCGGGCAGCATCTCGGCGAGCTGTGTAACCGGACGCAGAATGTTCGCCCCTTTGGTGGTGTGCGTCTTCATGACTTCAAATTCTTCTTCAGTCAACGCGCCCGGTTTTTTCAGGATGTGATCTTCAATGCCGATCTTGCCGACGTCGTGCAGCTGGGCCGAAATCTGCAGCGTCTCCATGAAGTCTGGAGGCAGGTTCATCTCTTTGGCGATGAGCAGGGAATAGCGGGTGACGCGGTCGGAGTGGCCGCGCGTGTAGGGATCCTTTTCGTCGACCGCTCCAGCGAGCATCTGGATGGAGCCCATGAAGAGCGCGCGGTTTTCTTCGGCGGCTTTTTTCAGGTCTTCGACAAAGCGTTCGAGTTCCTCGGACATGGTGTTGAAGGTTTGCGCGAGTTCGCCGATTTCGGTGCGGCTCCACAGATGCACGCGCTGCGAAAAATCTCCGCGAGCCAGCGCGCGGCTGGACTGGGTCAGAACCTGAAGGGGATTGGTGATGCGGCGCGCGGCAAAGATGCTGACGCCGACGCTCAACAGCACAGCCAGAGCCGCGAGCAGACGGGCGGTGCGCTGCATTTCATAAACACCGCGATAGGCGTCGCGGCGCGGCTTCTGCACGACTACGGCCCAATTCAGCGAGGTGACCGGGCTGTAGGTGCCGAGCATCTGCACCGACTCGGGGCCATTATTGATGTTAAATTCCCGGGTGGCGGCCAACTGCGCCTTGTTGCCGCTATCGACGAAGTTGCGGACGATGTCCAGATTCTTCATTTCCTGTCCGGTGGCGAATTCGGGAGTGGCAGCGGCGACGAGTCGTCCCTGGGAGTCAACCACGTAAGGCGTTAAACCGCCGCCGCTCACTTCGCGGAGGCGGCGGATGAGGAATTGCAGATCGACGACCGAGGCGATCATTCCCAGAAAACGCTGGCCGTACTGCACTGGAGCGCTGACCAGAAATACCGTGCGGGCATTCTTGCCTTCGCCGACCACCAGGGCCTGGCCGTTGTAAACCCGGCCGTCGCGCGCGGCGGCATAGGCCCGCTCCAGTTCGCGTTGCAGAAATGCGTCTGGGGCAATGCGCCCGGCGGAGATGCCTTTCGCATCGGAGTTCAGCAGCGTGGCGTAGGCGATTTCGTCGGAGGAGGAAACAAAATTTTCCAGCAGGGCCCGGAGTTCTGGAGACTTCGATATTTTTCTCGCCGATATCGCCGCCGCTGGCGACCTGAATGGAAGAGGACAGGTTAGCCAGCATCATGCGCTGTGAGCGCTCGTGCTGGGAAAGATCATCGGCCAGCGAGCGGGTGACCGTGTTCTGCAGCAGCATCTCGTTGGTCTTGAGGCGGTCCCGGTTAATGGACTCGACCTGTGCCGAGTAAAAATACATCGGAACGATGCTGATGACCAGCAGCACGCCGAGAATGACGTAGAGGATCGGGATGCGGGCGTGATTGGAAGCGCTGTCGGACAAGTCTCTCCCTTCACTCGTCGCAGACGCCGAAGGCGAAGTGGCGGCAGCTTTCAAAGGAATCTCTAAAAGTTTAACGGGAAACGGGATAGGTTGAGTGAAAAGGCGGGGCGATCGGCATTACCAAAGTACCTGCGGAAACGCACGGCTGGCGCAGGTTTGGCACGGAAAGGTGCTTGGGGAGCCATGAATGCGTGCCCACTGGGTCTGTAATTCTTTCGCCGCTTCGTGGCTGGACAGCCGGGGGCGGCTGTCCCCACACAAGCCGAAGAGAAATCCTTATGCGCCGGTTTCGCTCTTGCCGCTGCGGGTCATCAGTTCCTGGATGGCTTCGCGGGGGGATTTGCCGTGGTGCAGTATGGCGTGCATCTGTTCGGTGATGGGCATTTCCACGCCGCGAGCGTGAGCCAGGCCGACGGCGGCAGTGGTGGTGAAGACTCCCTCGGCGACCATGCCGTGCATGCCGGCAATAATTTCGGGAAGCTTTTTCCCGCGGCCGAGTTCGACTCCGACGCTGCGATTGCGCGACAGGCCTCCGGTGCAGGTGAGGACGAGATCGCCGAGGCCCGCGAGTCCAGCCATGGTTTCGGAGCGTCCGCCACAGGCTGTCACAAGTCGAGTCATTTCGGCGAGGCCGCGGGTTATGAGGGCGGCGACGGAGTTGTGGCCGAGGCCGAGACCGTCGCAAACTCCCGCGGCAATCGCGATCGTATTTTTGAGCGCGCCGCCGAGCTCCACGCCGACGACGTCGGTGTTGGTGTAGACGCGGAAGCTGGGATCGCTGAACTCCTGCTGGACCGTGCGTAGGAGTGCCTCGTGTCGCGAGGCGATGGTGATGGCGGTGGGATCGCCGCGAGCGACCTCCTGGGCGAAGGATGGGCCGCTGAGGGCACCGATGGGGAAGTCAAAATCCCCACCCTCGGGGGACAGGGACGGATCACGCTCGTCATTTTTCTCCCTGTGTAGAGCGTCCGCGATTACTTCGCTCATGCGGAGTAATGATCCTTCTTCCAGACCCTTGGTTGCGGTGACGATCAGGGCGTGCTTTGGGATCATAGGGCGCATGCGCTTAAATAGGCCTCGGCAATGTTGTGAGGGCATCACGCTGACGATGATCTCCGCGTTTTCGAGGACCGCTTGAAGATCATTGCTGGCGGTGACCGACTCGGGGATGGGACGGCCGGGGAGAAATTGTTGGTTGATCCGCTGCTTCGCTATGGATTCGCAGACCTCTGTTTCATGTGCCCAGAGGCGGACATGGTGCGTGCCTTTGCGGCCGAGAACGATGGCCAGGCCGGTGCCCCAGGCGCCAGCTCCGATGATGGCGAGTTCGCTCATTTGCGTCCTAAAGAAAACGTTGGCTCGGCACCGGAAAGGAGGCGGCGAATGTTCTGGTGATGGCGGGCGATGATCAGCACCGCGCTGGCTGCGATGAACGCGATGACCCGGGGATCGCGGGAGCAATGAAGAATCCAAACCGAAACCGGGAAGAGCGCCGCCGTCAAAATTGATCCGAGAGAAATTCGGCGCGAAACCAGCACGACCATGATGAAGATGATAATCGCGATGCCGACCGCCATTGGGCTGAATCGCAGAAAAGCGCCGAGGGCTGTGGCGACGCCCTTGCCGCCGCGGAACCTAAGCCAGAGGGGGAACATGTGTCCCATGATGGCGAGCAAAGCAGAGGCAGCCATGACGCGTTGAATGCGGGGATCTCCGCTAGAGAACGGAGAAAAACTGCTGGCGAGTTGGACGGCGAGAAATCCTTTGGCGGCGTCGAGAAGAAGTGTGAGCGCGCCGAGCGCCGGGGATTTGCGGGAGACGTTGGTGGCGCCGATGTTGCCGCTGCCACTGCGGCGGACGTCTTCACCGCGGAAGATGCGGACCAGGAGATAGCCGAAGGGAATGGAGCCTAGCAGGTAGCTGGCGGCGGCGATTAGGAGCAGGCGGGGCATGGGTTGAATGTGGCTTCGGCGGCTGCCGTGCTGGTCAGATGCGCGGGCAAGATGCCCCCGCGACAGCCGGCGGGACGCCGGCGCTACTGTAACGCGAATTTTGCCAGCTTGGTGTAGGTTGATCCTTTCGGCGAGAGTTGGCTTTGGTAGAGAAAGAACTCGCGGGGGGTCATAGTACCAAATTCGGGCGCGGGCAGCGCGGCCAGTTTTTGTTGCAAAAGTTGGAAGGTGCGATTGGAGCGATCGCCTTTGCGGCGATGCGGAGAACCGGAACTTCTGCTTCCCGCGCCGCGGGCCAGGGTCAGATGCGGACTGAATGCGCGATCCTCTTTTTGAATGCCAAGCGACGGCATCTTATCGTCGATGGCGGCGGCCAAGGCCTGGAGTTGAGGGCCGGATTCCATGCCGATCCAGAAGACGCGGGCTGCGGTGACGGTTGGAAAAAATCCATAGCCGCGGAAGTGGATCTCGGCGGCTGCAACTTTGACTTCGGCCAGCGCCTGCTTGATGCGGTCGAGAGCGGTTTCGGGCTGCTCGCCAATGAACTTCAAGGTGACGTGCAACGATTCCGGCTTGACCCAGCGGGCTTCGGGCGCGAAATTGCGAACTCCTTCGACGAAGCGGGAGATGCGCTCGCGGATCGAATCGTCGATGTCGAGAGCGATGAAGAGGCGCATAACAGCTTCTAGCTGCTAGCTCCTAGCTACCCCAAAACTGAGGAGCTAGTAGCTAGAAGCTAGCAGCTCTCTCACATCAATTTCTTTCTTAACATATCCAGCGCCATGGTAGACGCGAAGCGGCGGATGCGTTTGCGGTCGCCGGGAAAATTACGTTGGATCACTTCGGTTCCGGAGTCGCTGGCGACGGCGTGGAAGACCAGGCCCACCGGCTTGTCGGCGGTGCCTCCGCCGGGCCCGGCAACGCCGGTGATGCCGACTCCGAGCGTGGATTCGCAGCGATAGCGAATGCCTTCCGCGAGGGCCGCGGCAACTTCGCGGCTGACCGCGCCATGACGAAGAATCATGTCGGCGGGGACTCCGGCGAGTTCGGTTTTCAACTGATTGGAATAGACGACGGCGCCGCCGAGAAAATAACGGGAGCTGCCGCTGATGGAAGTGATGCGCTCGGCCAGCAGGCCGCCGGTGCAGGATTCGGCGACGGCCACGGTGGCGTTGCGCATCTGGAGCCAGTAGCCGACGATCTGCTCGAGAGATTCGCCGTTGCGCGAGTAGACGGCGTCGTCTAACTCATCTTCGGCCAAGCCGGCAACTTCGTCGGCGCGGGCCTGGGCAGCATCCAGAGTCGTGGCGCGGGTTTTGAAATGGAGTTCGATTTCTCCGGCGCCGGCGAGGATGGTGGTCTCGACATCTTTGTAGCGCTTGTAGATCGGTGCGACGCGGGCATCGACTGCGGATTCGCCCAGCATGGCGACTTTCAGCGTCCGGGTGAAAAGATGCGCGGGCGGAACTTTGGCGCGCAGGCGCTCGCGAACCTCATTTTCGAACAATCCTTTCAGTTCGTGCGGAGGGCCGGGCAACAAAACGATGATGTGTTCCCGCCCGTCGAATTCGCCGCTGAGCCACTGTCCGGGCGCGGTGCCGTTGGGATTGGGAAGGACGGATGCACCCTCGAGAACATCGGCCTGTTGGGCATTGTTGGGAGTCATCTTCCAGCCGCGTTCGGCGAACCGCTGCTCGAGGCGCGCCAGAACTTCGGGGTCACGCTTCAGGCCGACACCGAGAGCTTCGGCGACCGCTTCGCGGGTAAGGTCGTCCTGAGTGGGGCCGAGGCCGCCGCTGAAGATCACGATATCGGAACGAAACAGCGCATGCTGAGCGGTGGCGACGATACGGCGGAGGTCGTCTCCAACAATGCTTTTGAAGATGACATCGACGCCGAGCAGGTTGAGCTGCTCGGTGAGGTAGAGCGAATTCGTGTCCATGCGGTAGGGAGTGAGCATCTCGGAACCCACCGCGATGATTTCGGCATTCACGCGTTACGAGTTTAAATGAAAAGTGGAATGAAAACCGCAGAGCTCGCGGAGTACGCAGAGGTTTTATGGAAACTCATTCCGGCAACAGCTTCAAGCCGGGGATATTCCACAAGAGGTGATGGACGGCGCTGTTCGTAGCGAGAATGACGGAACGGCCGGGAGCGAAGGCGAGTCCCACCAGTCCTTGGCCGGAAACTTCGAGGTTGGCCTTGGCGTCGGGAGTGATTTTCACGATGCCGCGGGTTCCGGCCAGTGAGGCCGCAACATAGAGATTGCCGTCGGCGTCGAAGGCCAGACCCTGCGGCCTGCCGAGTCCTTTGTAGAACGTGGTCACGGTTCCATTGGGATTGATTTTGAAGACGCGGTCGTTCGGTCCGGTCACGAACAGGTCGCCATGCGGTCCGAAAGCCAAGTGGTAGGCGGAGACACTCATTTCGAGAGTAGCGAAGACAAAGGTCTGCTGATCGCGCGAGATTTTGAAAATGGTTCCGTTGCGGTCGCCAACATAAAGGCTCTGCTCGCGATCAAAGGCGATGCCGGTGGCGATGCCGAGGCCCTCGGCGAAGGTGGTCACAGATCCGTTGGGAGCGACGCGATAGACTGCGCCGTCGTAACGCGACGAAACATACATCTGCCCTTGCCGGTCGAAGGCGAGGGCAGTGGCGTTCATCATCTCGGAGACGAACGGTTTGACGCCGTAGTTGGTATCAATCTTGAAGATGGCGACAGGAACTTTCTGACCGCGGGATCCGGAAAAGGTGACGTAGATGTTGCCTTCGGCGTCGAGCGCAGGATTGGTGACGGGATGAAGATTCTCGGCGACGGTGACGGCAACTTTTACGGGCTGCGGATTACTGACATGTCCATCGATGGCAACGACGACAGGCCCGGAACTTGCGCCTTCGGGAACGCGGGTGACCAGGAAAGAATCGGAACTGACCACGACCGGAGCCTCGCAGTCGCCGAATTTTACTTTCGGGCGCAGCAGTTCCTGCGGACGTAGGCCGGAGCCCGTTATACGGACTTCCCCACCGGTGAGGGCGAGAGCGGGAGCAACCGCTTCGATCCGTGGGGCGCCGTTCACGTTTTTCTTGCCGAGAATGCGATCGGAAAATCCCATGAAGAAATACCGAGTACCGTGGAGCGAGTACCGAGAACGAATCCGAACTCCGCACTTGCAACCGGCATTATTTTAGAAAGCCCGAGTGGAGCAGAAGTTGCATGACTACGAGAGCATAGATTCCCGCGGCGACGTCGTCGAGCACGATTCCGGCGCCTTCTGGAAGTTTCTCCAGTTGCCGAACGGGAGGGGGCTTGACGATATCGAACGCTCTGAAAAGTATAAAACCAGCAAGGAAAGTTTTCCACGCGAGGGGGACCGCTATGAGGGCGATGAGCTGTCCCGCAACTTCGTCGATCACGACGAATTGAGGATCCTTGGTGGTGGAGGCGCGAGCCACCTGAGTGGCGGCGGGGATGCCGATCAGGATGACGGCAAGGGCCAGGGTGATCACCGTCGGAGTGCGGGCCGCGAGTGGCAGAGCGGAGGCGAGCGCGTACCAGAGCAGCATCGCTGCGGCTGAGCCCCAGGTGCCCGGGCCGGGGTGAAGGCGTCCAGTGCCGAAGAAAGTAGCCAGCAGCGTTGCCCAGAGCGGGGCGCGCACTAGCGGAGCGCTTTTCTCAGCCGTATCCACTATTGCTCGTTGTCCTGCTCTTCGGGATTGTTTTCCCCGATTGATTCTTCTGCGTCGGTTACCGGGGAGGAGATCACGTATTGGCCGCTGGCCCATTTGCCCAGATCGATGAGGCGGCAGCGGTCGCTGCAGAAAGGGAAGTCTGGTTCGGTACTCTTGACCGGTTTCTTGCAGATGGGGCAACGGAGTTTGACGGCCTTGCTCGGCATAACGTTCTGTATTGTAGCTGCGGATGGAGCGATCGCGATCTACACAATTCTGGCGACCAGATCGTAGTCGTGGGCTTCGGTGATCTGGCAGCGGTAGAACTGGCCCGGTTGCGGCGTGAGTTCTTCGGGAAAATCGTTGATGAAAACTTTGCCGTCGATTTCGGGGGCGTGCATGGGAGTGCGGCCTTCGAGCAGCAATTCGGTTTCTTCCGATTCTCCTTCGAGCAGGAAATCGAAATCGCGGCCGACCAGGGTTTTCTTTTTCTTCTTGCTGATCTGGCGCTGGATCGACATCAGGTGTTTGCGGCGGCGTTCGATCTCGCGTGGGGATAGTTTTTTCTCGAGAGAATATGCGCCGGCGCCTTCCTGATCGGAATAAGAGAATGCGCCCATCCAATCGAATTGGGCTTCGCGCACGAAGGCGCAAAGCTCTTCGAATTCCTTTTCGGTCTCGCCGGGGAAACCGACGATGAACGACGTGCGGAGCGTGAGATCGGTCACGGTGCGGCGCATCTTTTCAATCGAGCGCAGAAAAACCTCGGCTCCGCCACCGCGCTTCATGCGCTTCAGCACCGAGGCTGAAGCGTGCTGCAGGGGCACGTCCATGTAAGAGCAGATTCTTTCGTGGGCCGCGATGGTTTCGAGAAGTTTGCCGGTGATTTTGTTGGGATAGGCGTAAAGGAAACGGACCCAGCGGAGATCTTCAATTGCTGCAAGTTTTTCGAGCAGGAGCGCGAGGCCGTCCTTGAGGCCGAAATCCTCCCCGTAGCAGGTTGTGTCCTGGCCGATGAGGTTGATCTCGCGGACTCCGGATTGCGCGAGGCGTTCGGCTTCGGCGATGACCGACTCGAAGCGGCGGGAGCGAAACTGCCCACGGAGCTGCGGAATGATGCAGAAGGTGCAGGGATGATCGCAGCCCTCCGCAATTTTGATGTAGGCCATGTGGCCGGGGGTGGCGAGAATGCGCGGCGTCTCTTCGTCGTAAAGATAGTTGGGGAGGTCGGCGATGGCACCGTCCCAATTTTCGCGAGAGAAACGGCCCTGGGCAGCGCGGGCGTCGCCTTCCAGACGCGAGGGCAGAACAACGAAGGGGGAATTGGAAGGAGCGGGGGCAGGCGCGATTCCGGTGGCGGCAAGAATTTTTTCCAACTCGCCCGTGCCGACGACGGCATCGACCTCAGGAATATCTTTGCGGATCTGCTCGCGGTAGCGCTCGACCAGACATCCGGCGACGACCAGTTTTTTTGCCTTGCCGGCGGTTTTGTGGCCCGCCATTTCGAGGATGGTGTTGACCGACTCCTGCTGGGCACTGTCGATGAATGAGCAGGTATTGACGACGATGACGTCTGCGTCTTCGGCACGGCGTGTGAGTTCGGCTCCGGCGCGAGCCAGCAGCCCCATCATGACTTCGCTATCGACCAGGTTCTTAGGGCAACCCAGGCTGACAAAGCCCACTTTCTGCGGGGCTGCCGAATGCGGCTTCTCCGGAGGGTGAGCGAGCTTCGACTCGGGCGAACCGCTGACAGTGAGATCCTTCACAGGCATGCAATTCTTTTTATTCTAGCATTGCGTGATGCCGGGGTTCCGCTTCCGCGCGTGAAGACGGCGGTGGATTGAATCTGTTGCGAACTCTGTAAATCGGGCACCTGTGGAAGGAGGGTACTCAGAAAACAAACGTTCACAGGTTCAAAACGGGCGTTATCGTGCTAGGCTAGGGTTTCCGCCGTAACAATTTATTGGAGAGAGCACCTCGCTCGGAGGGGAAATGTTAGGCAAACGGCTTTGCATTTCAGTGCTGTTACTGGTGACGACGCTGGGAGCATCGGCGGTGGCGCAGGACGAGAAGAACGAAGTGGGTGGGATGGTCGGGCGAATTTTTATCAGCGACCAGGGGATCAAGGGAGCTACCTACTTCAATCCGACCATCCACTCGGCCAACGGTCTCACCTTCGATGTGGAGTATGCCCGACGAATTATCGTGACGCCGATTTACTCGCTATCCGGAGAGGTCTTGTTCGCCTACAACGCCGATGAGGATCTGAATGCCGGGGCGAGCGGAAATGCCGTGGTTCCGATCAACTACAAGGAACTATTTATCACGCCGGCGGCGAGAGTCAATTTGTTTCCCACCACCGCGGTTTCGCCCTGGGTGAGCTTTGGAGCTGGATTTGGTCATATCAGCCAAAGCAACGCACTGGTTTTTGGTGGGGACACGAATCCGGGAAAGTCGACCACGAGCGCGGCGATTGAAATGGGAATCGGGTTGGACGTGAAAGTCTTCAAGAGACTCAGCATTCGAGGCGGTCTCCGCGACTTCTGGGCCGGCGAGCCGGATTTTCCGCTGGCGCCGACCGGGAAAACTCGCCAGCATAATTTTTTCGTGGGCGGCGGCGCGTTCTGGCAGTTTCTGAGCCGCTGCTTGCCGTTTCGGCGTTAAGCGTAGAAAGAACAAATGCTGACGCCAATCCCTTAGGCCGCAGAATGACTTTTGAGACCGGCCTGATCTCATTTCATCCGTGGCATGATTCAACTCTCCGACATACAGTCCGCGTTGAGCAGGATCCGGGCGGACATCCGTGTGTCCCCGTGCCCACGTTCGGAGGCCTTTTCTGGCCTTACCAAGAATTCCATTTTTCTGAAGCTGGACAATCAGCAGCGCACGGGAGCGTTTAAGGAGCGGGGCGCGCTGAACAAATTGCTGACGCTCAGCGATGAGGAACGCGACCGTGGAGTGATTGCGGCGTCTGCCGGGAACCATGCGCAGGGCGTGTCGTATCACGCCGGGCGGCACGGAGTGCGGGCGCGGATCGTGATGCCGCTGCCTACGCCGCTGACCAAGGTTTCCGCGACTCGCGCCTATGGGGCCGAGGTGGTTTTGCACGGCGCCAACTACGACGAAGCGTACGAGCAGGCAGTGGAACAGAGCCGGCAAGAGCGGCTGACGCTGATTCACGCCTTCGATGACGATGCCGTCATCGCGGGGCAGGGAACGCTGGGGCTGGAAATTCTGGAGCAGCACCCGGACGTGGAAGTTATCGTTTCGCCGATCGGCGGCGGGGGGCTGATTGGCGGAATCGCGTGCGCCGTGAAAGAGGTGCGTCCGTCGGTGAAAGTATTTGGGGTGCAACCGGCGCGCTTGCCGTCGATGAAAGCGGCAGTGGCCGCGGGCAAGCCGGTCACGCTGGAAGCGGCCAAGACCATTGCCGACGGAATTGCGGTGCGCCGCGTGGGAGATCGCACTCTGCCGCTGGTGCAGAAGTACGTCGACGATATTGTCACCGTGGAAGAGGAAGAGATCGCCAATGCGATTCTGCTGTTGCTGGAGCGGGAGAAGACCTTAGCAGAGGGCGCGGGAGCGGCGGCGATGGCCGCGATTCTGAATCGCAAGCTGCCGCTCGAGGGCAAGCGGGTTGCAGTGCTGGTATGCGGAGGAAACATCGATGTAACGCTGCTGGCCCGCATCATCGAACGAGGCCTGGTCAAGGATGGACGCTTGGTGCGGCTGCGCGTGCATCTTCCCGACTATCCGGGCGCTTTGCACCGCCTGACCGGAATTCTTGCGGAACATCGGGCGAATATTGTCGAGACCGCATATGACCGGGCGTATCACGGCGTGAATTTGGGCGACACTGCCATCGACATCACCATGGAAACGCGCGGTCCCGAGCACATTACCGAACTCCTGGGCGCGCTGGTCGGGGCGGGCTATCCGCACGAGCGAATCCTCTGATCCTTAAGTCTGGCGAGCCCCGTCGGATAATCCGTGTCTGATAATCGTTTTCTCTTGATGATCTTGGTGCGCGCTCGGTGCATCCATTGTAAGCAATACGGGCGCGGAATGGTTGGCGCGGCCGCGGTTTTGTAATCCCTTGTTCACTTAGTAAAACTTTGTAAATCATAGGGTTGCAGCGCCTTCCGCAGGGTAAATTAGAAGGTGGACGTATGAACACGAAAGGCATTCGGACGGGATGGTCGACCCTGTCGGCTATGGCGCTGGCGGCGCTGTTTCTGCCGGTGATTTCGCAGCCTGCCGTACAGGCGCAGCAGGCGAATCAACCGGCGATCGCAAGGCGCATCGGGGCTATCAAGGCGATCAACGGGAACAGGCTGACGTTGGCGCAGGATGCCGGTCCGGATGTCACCGCAACGGTCGCGCCCAATGCGCGCATTCTGCGCATTGCGCCGGGAGCCAAGGATCTGAAGGACGCCACAGCGATTCAAGTACAGGATCTACAGGTGGGGGATCGAGTTCGGGTACGAGGGCCGGCTTCGGCCGACGGGAACGCAATCGCGGCGCTGGAAGTCATCGTAATGGCGCGCACGGATCTGGAGGCGCGGCGGCAGCAGGAGCGGCAGGACTGGCAAAAGCGCGGGGTCGGCGGTCTGGTGAGCAGCGTGGATCCGACGGCCGGGACGGTCAAGATCTCGGTTACGGGACTCTCCGGGAAGAAGGAGATCACTGTGCAGACGTCGAAGAGCACCGTGATCCGCCGCTACGCGCCTGATTCCGTCAAATTCGACGATGCCAAGGCCAGCGGCTTGCAGGAAATTCATCCCGGAGACCAATTGCGGGCGCGGGGCGAGCGCAGCGCGGATGGATTGCAGATAACGGCCGATGAGATTGTCACGGGCAGCTTCCGAAACATCGCCGGGACCGTCAATTCTGTGGATGCAAGCGCGGGAACGATCAACGTTCAGGATTTGTTGAGCAAGAAAGCTGTAGTGGTGAAAATCACCAGCGAGTCGCAACTGCATCAACTGCCGCCGGAAATGGCACAAAGAATCGCGATGCGGTTGAAGGGCGGCATGCCTCCAGGAACGCCCGGCGGAGCAGGCTCGCCATCCAGAGCTCCCGGGGGCAATGGAGGGCAGGGAACAACGGCCGGCGGGGGAATGAATGGTGGAGGAGCCAATGCCGGCGCGCCGGGAGGCATGCGATCAGGTGGCGGCGCGGACTTTCAGCAGATATTGAACCGTATGCCCGCGGTTACGCTGGCCGACCTGCACAAAGGGGACGCAGTGGTGATTGTGGCCACCGAGGGAGCGTCGGCGGCGGCGACTGCGATTACTTTGCTGACCGGAGTCGAACCGATTTTGCAGGTGGCTCCTACTGCCGGGCAGGCCATGATGTTGACGCCGTGGAGCCTGGGCGGCGCTCCGAGCGGAGATGCTCAGTAGGCCCCAATTTCAAAATGCGTTTCGAATTCATATCGTTTTTGTGAGAAATGGAAATACTAAAGATGAAGGTGAAGAAGTGCGCGTATCTGGCTGCGGTTGCAGTATTGCTGCTTTTATCCTGCACGCTTTCGGTGGGGCAAACTCCGACCGGGAATTTGCATGGGCAGGTGGCGGATCCCTCGGGCGCGGCAATCCGAGGGGCGAGTGTGGTTCTGACTCCGGCGACCGGATCGCCGATCACCGGTTCGCCGATCATAGTGCAGAGCAATGCGCAGGGGTTCTATGAGTTCAAGAACGTGCCGGCGGGCAAGTACACGCTGACCGTCGCGGCGACGGGATTCACGCTTTACGAAAATGACAACGTAGTGATCGGCGAACAGGCGCTGCGGCTTGACGTTCCGATGGCGATCGAAGTTGAGACCCAGAAGGTGCAAGTATCGGACACGGCGCCGACGGTGGATGTGAATCCGAATAACAATGCTGGTGCGATCACGATCTCGGGAAAGGAACTGGAGTCGTTGCCCGACGATCCGGACGAACTGCAAGCGGATCTGGAAGCGCTGGCCGGGCCTTCCGCAGGGCCGAATGGCGGCCAGATGTACATTGACGGGTTTACCGCCGGACAACTTCCGCCCAAGTCGTCGATTCGCGAGATTCGCATCAATCAGAATCCCTTTTCGTCCGAATACGACAAGCTGGGCTACGGGCGCATCGAGATCTTCACCAAGCCCGGGACCGACAAATTGCATGGCCAGGTGTTTGCGAGCGGAAATGATTCGTCTTTCAACGCGCCGAATCCGTTCATTGGGGCGGAGCCGCCGTATCATTCGACCCAGTTCAACGGAAACATCGGCGGGCCGCTGGGCAAGAGCGCTTCGTTTTTCTTCAACATCGACCGGCGCGATATTTACGACCTATCGCCCATCAATGCCACAGATCCGACGACGGGCGGAACGTTTGTGAGTTCTGTGGCGAACCCGCGGCAGCGCACCAATCTGGGGCCCCGATTCGATTGGGCCATTACGAAAAACAACACGCTCACCGCCCGCTACCAGTATTACCGCGACACCGAAACCGGGAATCTGACCAACCAGTTCAGCCTTCCAACCCAGTCCTATTACACCCAGAGCACGGAAGATACGGTGCAAATCAGCGACACGCAGGTGTTCGGCGCGAAGGTCGTGAACGAGACGCGCTTTCAGTACAATCGCGATAACAACATTCAGAACCCGCAAAACACAACTCCGGCAGTGAGTGTTCTGGGCGAGTTCCTGGGCGGGGGCAACAGTGAAGGAGCGCTCAACGATCTGCAGAATAACTATGAACTGCAGAACTACACCTCGCTGATTCACGGCAATCACACCATGAAGTTCGGAGCGAGGTTCCGGGCGACGCACGATACGGATTACTCGACCAGCTTATTCAATGGCACATTCATTTTTCCGTCGCTGGACGCGTTTCAGACAGCGCAGAACGATGTCATGAACGGGATCATGGCGACGGGCGCCACGCAACTGTCGATCACCACCGGTTCTCCGAATGCAGCCGTGAACTACTACGACGTCGAGCCATATTTCCAGGATGACTGGCGCGCGCGTCCCAACATCACGTTGAGCCTCGGGCTTCGCTTTGAGACGCAGAATGCCATCCACGATCACGGCGACTGGGCTCCGCGGCTCGGATTCGCCTGGGGAGTGGGTGGCAGAAACAGCGCTCCGAAGGTGGTGATCCGCGGCGGTTCGGGCATTTTCTACGACCGCTTTAAGGTGGACAACCTGCTGCAAGCGGAGCGGCTGAACGGGGTCATTCAGACGCAGTATGTAGTTCTCAGCCCAACGTGCTTCCCCGGCCTGAACAAGCCGCTGACCACTTCGGTCTTCAACTGCGGCACGCCTCCTACCACGCAGTCGACCATTTATCAGATCAGTCCCTCGCTGCATGCGCCGTACACCGTGCAGAGCGCGATCAGCGTGGAGCGGCAGATCACGAAGTCGGCAACGCTGACGGTCAATTATCTGAACTCACGCGGCTTTGATCAGTTCCTCACCATCAACGCGAATGCTCCTTATCCCGGAACACCGTGCTCGCCACCGACGCTTCCCCTTCCCGGACTTCCGCCGTGCGCGCCGGTGACGGGAGGAAATCTGTATCGCTATGTCTCGGAGGCGAATTTCAAACAGAACCAGCTCATGGTGATTTCGAACGTGCGCGTGGGTTCGAAGCTGCAGCTGTTCGGTTACTACTCGCTGAACTATGCCAACAGCGATACTGGAGGCGTGACCACGTTTCCATCGAACTCGTACGACATCAGCCAGGATTACGGGCGGGGATCGTTCGACATCCGGAACCGACTCTTCCTTGGGGGAAGCATCGGTTTGCCCTACCTGTTTCGCCTGAGTCCGTTCATGGTACTCAGCTCGGGGTCTCCGTTCAACATCTCGTCTCCGTATGACTTGAATGGAGATTCGCAGTACAACAACCGTCCCAGCCTGGTTTCGCATGCCACGTGTCCGCTGCCGGTGACGCCCGCAGGGTCAATTTACTGCACGCCGCTGGGAACGTATGATGCGACCGGAGCCACGGGGCAGCCGTTGCCAATCAACGACGGGACCGGGCCGGGACATTTTGTGGTCAACCTGCGGCTGACCAAGACTTTTGGTTTTGGCTCGAAGAGTAACAATACAAGCGGGGCCGGGGCCGGGGAGTCAGGGGGGCACCACCACCACGGGCCGTTGTTCGGGGGCGGCGGGCCCATGACCATGTCGTCGAGTTCCGACCGGCGTTACAACCTTACCTTGGGCTTGAATGTTCGCAACGCGCTTAACAATGTGAACGCGGCAAATCCGAGCGCGGTTCTGGGATCAAGGTTTTTCGACGTGTCCAATTCCCTGCAGGGAGGGCCATTTTCGCCCGGCTCCGCCGCGAACCGGCGGATCGATCTGCAGGCAACGTTCAGCTTCTGAGATGAATCTAGGGCAAGGGAAAGCTTAACCGCTGAGACCGCTGGGGATTCGCAGAGATCGCCGAGGAACCGAAAGCCGGGGGAAACTTCGTTGCTACCCCAAGCTGGCCTTTCTATCGCGCACGCCCAGCTTCGCGTTATTCTGAAATGTGGGGACGATTCCTATAGAGTCTGGGGCTCGAGAGAAGGCGGTGCCGCGCGCGATCAGCCGGCGTAAGTTCCTGGGGTTGGCTGCGGCCGGAGGAGCGGCTGCGCTCGCGGGCGACGGTTTTCTGATCGAGCCCAATCTTCCGAAGGTGGTGCGACAGGAAATCGCGCTGCGACGCTGGCCGCAGCGCATGGATGGTTTTACCCTCGCGCTGCTCAGCGATTTCCATTACGATCCTTACTTCTCGGTGCATCCTCTTCGTGCCGCGATTGGCATGGTCAATGAACTGCATCCGGACTTGATCGTTCTGACCGGAGATTTCGTTTCCATTCCATTGCTTGGGCATTCGGCCGAGGGCGCGGCGGCCGCGGAACCTTGCGCTCAACTGCTGCGGCAGATGCGGGCTCCGCATGGCCTGTGGGGGGTGATGGGAAACCACGACGATGAGACCGATCCGAGCCGGGTGACCGGTGCGCTGCGGGACAACGGCATCCATGTCCTGCGCAACCAGGCGGTTCCCATCGAGAGGGACGGATCCCGATTCTGGCTGGCAGGCATCGATGATCTCCTGGGACGGAGGGCAGATATTTCGGCGACCTTGCACGACATTCCCTCCGATGAAGCCGCCGTCTTGCTGGCGCACGAGCCCGACTACGCGGATCACGCAGCAGATTATCCGGTGGACCTGCAATTGTCGGGACATTCGCATGGCGGCCAGGTGCGGATACCCCTGCTTCCGCCGCTGGTTCTGCCAAAGATGGGCAGGAAATACTTTGCGGGACGGTACCAGATCCGCGCGCTTACGCTCTACACCAACCGGGGGCTGGGAACGGTCGAGGTTCCAGTGCGGTTGAACTGCCCTCCCGAGATCACTCTGCTGACGCTTCGGCGGGCATAGCCCCGTTCTTGGCGGGACCGATCGAATTTTCCACCGGAACGCAAGCCACCATCCGTTGATGTGCAAATCATTTCACAAGCAGCAGACAGGAACGGCGCGCAAATCCGGCAAAGGATTCTCGCAGAATGACATCAGAGGAGCGCAGATGGCCTCAAATTTGCGCGACGCCCGTGTGGACAATCTTCACTACAGGGAAAGAATGGCACCGCCTCGCATCTGGCCTGCGATTTTGTTCTTCGCGATTGGTGTTGGCATGCTCGCCGCGAGCACTACTCCGGCGAGTCTCAACTCGGAAGATTTCGAACGCCGCGAACTTCTGGCGACCAAGCGATTGATTCGAGCTTCGCAATTCGTCGATGTGCCGCACGTCAGCGCCCGCGCAATTTGCCAGGACGTGCAGCCGCCGGAAGCACTGACGACTCCCAGCCCCATGTTCGCAGTGGCGGCGTACGGGCGTAGAGTGAAGGTGAGCTTCATTATCGGAACCGATGGCCGCGTGCACAGTCCGCTGATTCTGGAAAGCGCGGGACTGTCCGGAGATCGGGATGTGCTGCAAGTTGTGCGCAGCTGGAGATATCGCCCTGCGACCTGCGATGGCGTGCCCACCGAAATCGAGGGGAAGATCGAGTTTTCCAGCCGATAGCACTGGGGGAGCCGCTAGAGCTAGAATTGCTGAGCAGCGGGGTAATCCGATTCGTGAATAACGACAAAAAGCCGACATCCACCGGTCTGCGGGGCGATTCTGCGGAGCAAAGCCCGGAGATCAATGAACTGTATCGCCGCCTGCAATCCGAGATGCGGCGCCCGAAGCCGGGTGAAGATGAAATTGCGGTGGCAATGGAGGCCGCGCAGCGGTTGGCCGCTGAAATGGATGCGGAAGATGCCGCAGGGGACGCCGCCGATGATGCGGGGAGAGAGATTCGGCAGCGGCCTTCCGCGGACGTATGCACGGTCTGCGGACATCACAACCGCAAAGGAACCAAGTTTTGCGGCATGTGCGGAGTTGCGATTGCTGCGGGCGAGGACACCGGACTTGCGATCTTACCAGCGCAGGAGCCGCGATCTGCTCAGGCGATTGCCCGCCCGAATGCCGTGCGCGACGGTGAAATCGAGCCATCCTCGCGCGGCACCGGGAATGAGACCCATCATTACCACCACCACTATCACCATCATTATTTTCCGGAGGCGGGAGGAGGATTTCCGCGCGCCAATGCCGACTTAGCTCGGGAAGAGAAGATGCGTCCCAATGCGGCGATGCGCGGGGAGATGAGCCGAGCCGAGGCCGCGGTGCGGCGGGTTACGCAGGAATGGGTGCTGGCCTGCAACACCAAACATCTGGACGATCTGCTCGAACTCTACACCTCGGATGCGCTGGTACTGCGGTCGAACTGTCCGCCGATCCGAGGCGCGGCCGCGCTGCGCGAATTTTACTTTGGTGCGCTCGATGCCGGTCTCGGAGAAGTGGAGATGGAGCCCCTGCGCGTCGACGTCGTGGGAGATCTGGCCTACGAAGCGGGACGGTTCAAGGCGCTCATTCCCAGTGCCACTGGCAAACGCCGCGAGGAGCGCGGGAAATATTTGTGGGTCTGCGCGCGACAGAACAATGGGGAATGGAAGTTGGCGGCGGATTGCTGGTCGAGCGATCTGACGCTGAGCATGCTGGAATCCGATATTCCGGCGGGCGCGGTGGTGAAGACGAGCATGCCGCGGAAAAACGGGTAGGCGCGGCCGTCGTACCTCCGAAGTGTTTTTTCCGGTTACGTTCCTTCGTTATTCCCAGACGACATTTGATCTCGCTTCAGCCTGCGCGGTCGAGACGCCTCCGCGACAGCCGGCGGGACGCCGGCCCTACGCCGGGAGCGAGTGTCAGGGCGTGCTACGCAGTTACTCCTACCTTCTCCAAATCTGCGCGCAGTTGGGGCAGGTTTTTCATCTGGATGGTGTGCATTCCCAGTTGGGCGGCACATTCCAGGTTGAGGGCGCGATCATCGATGAAGCAACATTGCTGGGCGGGAATCTGCGTGAGTTCGAGCGCCAGACGATAGATGTCGCGCTCGGGCTTACGCAGGCCGACGAAACAGGAACTGACGAAGATGCAGAATATCTTTCGCAGGCCGAATTTCGCGATGCGGTAATCGTTCAGCTCGCGCGATTCGTTGTTGATCGTCCCCATCAAGTACTTGTTGGAATCCGCCAGGGACTGGGCGAACTGCAATACGTCGGGAAATGGCTGGGAGAGCGCAACCATAGATTCGCGGAATGCGTCACGGCTGAAAGGCCGTTGCGTGTAAAAAACGGTGCGGTCGAGATATTCATTGAGCGTAATCTTGCCACGCTCGAACGGCGACACCAGCAATTCGTGACGGGCATGAAACTCTTCGGGATCGAGTTGAAATTGTGCGAGCGCCTGGGCGCGTTCCGTGTGGTCCCAGGCATTGCTGAGCAGGACGCCGCCGACGTCCCAGAAAATGGCTTGCATGGCTGACAAAGAAATTCCTCCCCGGGTGGAGTGCGTAGAGAAAGTGTAGACGAAGCCGGCTCACGAGGGAGCGAGTTTCGGAGTTTCTTCGACGCGCAACTGCCAGAGCCCGATGATGCCCAGAACCATCAGATTGGGGAACAGCAGCGGCGCCATCGGCGGAGCACCGTAGATAAAATTATCGAAGGCGTGAACCGACGGTCCTCGCAGATTGGCAGAAGCGTGCAGCACGAAGCCCCACAATCCCACGACGGCTTCTAACACTAGAATCGTGGCGCAGAGATCGATGAACGGCCGCGTCACGCGCATGAGGAGGGGGACGGTGAGAAAACCCACCGCAATGGCGCTGGCCACGACGGGCACCCACTCCACAGATCTGAAGAAGCCGTTGCCGGCATGGTCGGCCAGGCTGAAAACAAAGTTTCCCGCGAATCCACCCAGCGCGAACATTAGCACCCATTGCCCCCATTCCCGGGTGTCAGGGTCGACCATGCGGTTCATGATGATCAGAAATCCCAAGCCCGTATACGCGAGCGGCGCGGCAAAAGGAGCCGAATACGTGAGGCTGCGCAAGGTGCGTTCATAGAAGAAATGGCTCTGCAGATGAAAGATCACTCCCGCGAGACCAACCAGCACAGCGAGCCATCCGACGAAGTAACCGAGATCTTTCCACACCGCAGGCCAGCGGTAACGCACCGCCAAGGCAAAAATCAGCAGCAGGGGAGCTGTGGCGGAGAAGATAAGCGGAATGTATTCGGCTTCATTGCGGAACTGGTTGACCGAGTGCGCGAGGTAAATGTCGAACGTGAGAAAGCCGACATTCAAGATCGCGAACGCTTCAATCCAGATTTGGGGCCGCGCCCACCAGCGCTCACTTAGCTTTGCCATGCTCTCTCCTGAGCTCGGCTGCCATGGATTGAAGTTCGACGGTCTTCTGCAGCATGGGATAGTTGCCATGCCATTGCACGAAGTCGGCTCCGCCCATGAAGGCGCCGTGCTTGCTGGTGCGACCGTCATAATGCCAGAGATCGAAATATACAAAATCGATGGGCTGCGAGAACGGCGGCCCCGAAAGTGCGCCGTCTTTGCGAAGGCCGGTGACCAGTTCCTGCGCAGAGCGAACGCGATCGTTCGTGGTCTGCACGACCTGTTCGGCCTGGCTGTAGACGCGATCGATCAACGCCGGAGCATGGCATTGAGAGCAGACTTGCTTCATCTTGGCTTGCGCCGCGGCGTAGTTTGGACGCTTGTCGGTGATCGCATTCGCCAGGTAATAAGAAAGGCGCTCCGAGGGATCGTGCGTCACCCCAAGCCCGTTGAGTCCGCTCATGTGGCAGGTCGCGCAGGTGGGAACAAACATGTCGCGGGTGGTCAAAGTCTTCGGAGGAGCGTCCAGATTCAATAATCGCTCTTGCGCCTGGAACATCACGCCGTGCTTGGATTCTTCGTAAATCTCGATTTGCGAGTGATCCGGTCCCATGTGACATTGAGCGCAGGTGCTGGGCAGGCGCGCGATCCGGACCGAGCTGGTGTGCCGTGTGTGGCAGGCGGTGCAGTTGCCGATGGTGCCGTCGCTGTTTGGCTTGCCCACACTGTGGCACTGCTCGCAGCCGCTCGTCATCGCTGAACCGCCCTCCATTTGTACGAATGGATGTGGCGGACGGCGCGTGCCTCCCGGCTGATAGGTCTCGGAGAAATTCACCTGCTCGGGCGTCAAGCCCTTTTCGCCATAGATCGCCGCCCACGCCGGAGCCGCGTGCCGGCTGTGCAGAAACTGCTGGTAGACGCCCTCGTGACAACTGCGGCAATTTCCCGCGGTCAATTTGGTGGAGATTACAAAGCCATGATGATCTTTCTTTTCCTGGCCAGCGGCGGGCTGGTGACAGTCAAGGCAGTTCACACCCTTGCGCGCGTGGGCGCTCATTTCGTACTCGTGAACGATGGAGTATTGCGTGCGAGCGTGGCATTCCGCGCATTTTCCGGTGGCGCGAACCAGATCCGCGCTGGGCTGTTCGGTTTCAACCCTGGGCCGGGCGCGATTGAGCAGGAATGCCGCCAGAATGAGAGCGAAGGCAATGACTACGGCCAGAAAGACGGATCGGAAAGACATGCAAGGCCTCCAGTACGCCAAGCAGTCTATCGCGCCGCTTGCTGAGGATGCAGATAAAGTCTAGTGGGGGATCCAAGAAAGATTTCTGAGTGAAATCTGGAAGTTCCGGTTAACGGATGTGGTGAAGGTACCACGCAACGACGACGGCTGTGAGGCGAACTGCTACGAGGATCGCCCCGAGGCCGAGGGCGACTCCGAACAGGATCCGCTCAAAGCGATTGAGCTGAGTCTGGAAAGCAACCATAGGAAACTCCGCTTCTGCAGCGATTTCAGGCTAGCGCGGACCGCAGCCGGCGGCAGTGCGTGCGATCACATGTTGGTGTGACTTTTAAGCGGAACGGTATGGGACCCGACCGCTCCCAGGCGCCGCAACCCTACCGCTTGTAGATCGTCGTATCGGGGTGATAGTTACGCCAGTCGAACCAGTAATCTTTGAAAGCGGGAACGTGGTCGAGGCATTTGCCTTGGGCGGGGCCAGAGGTGGCGCAGCCCTGGAAGTTCCATTCGCTGGCGGTGGTCGTGTCGAGCAAGGACCAGGGGTTCGGAGAAGATGCGGGCAGGTTGGTTGCTGGCTCGCCGGGGCGCGGGCGGGACCCTTCCGCTTCGCTCAGGGCAGGCTCCGCGACAGCCGGCGGGACGCCAGCGCTACTCGCCTGCGGGCTTGCGGCACTACTTGGCGACTCGGTTGGCTCGCTCTCGCCTTTGAGGAAAAATTCGGCGTCCTGGCCATCGATGCGGCTGACGAAAGCGCGAAAGCTTTTGTGATCGGGTCCGACCACGATCAGAACAGGCGTGCCGTGGACTCGATCCATCACCGGGGATTGCTTGAGCAACGTTTCCCAGGGATAGGCGCGGCTCGCGCCCTCAATTTGCAGTCCCACGACGATGTCGCGGGATTTCAGTTCCGTGCCCGGGAAGCTGATGACCACGGGCAGCTTGGCGACCTCGGGCTCCCAGTTGCTGTCGTATTCCTTCTTATATTTCGGCACCTCGGCGAGAACCCTGCCGCCGGAGACTTCTGACTTCCACTCCCCAATGGTGATCTCGTCGCTGGGCACCAGTTCGAGGGTCGCGCCGCGCAGCGGACCATAGATGGCCTTGCCGGTGATCTGCTGCCACCAGCTGCCGGTTTCGGTATCGCGCATCAGGAAATTCTCATTGTTGATGCCCGCCAGATAAAAATGCAGCACCCTGCCGTTCACCGTCCGTGTCCACACCAGACCGGTGTGACAGAGCGTTCAATAGGTGACGGCTATGGGCTCCCCGTTGACCACGTCGTTGAGGATGTGATGGTAGGCCATCTCGCGGATGGGATAGGCACGGGCGTCGGCGCCGAAGCGGACAGCGAGGATCATCTCTCCGGTGTCGAGTTTACTGGCGGCTTCGGATTCAAACTGCGGGCTGTCCACGGGATGAAACATCCACTCGAAGTAGTTCAGGCGGGACATGACCGCGGAGAAGACGACGAGAAGCAGAATAGCGGAGAGGAAAATCTTGCGCCGAAGATTGTCGGCCTGCCACAGAACGAGTGTGAAGAGCACGCAAACAATTGCGGCGATCAGAGTTCCCCAAGGCGCGTGTTGGCGGAGATTCATCGCCAGGGCCAGGGCGGAAGCCGTCTGATGATGGAACGGGCGAATGATGAAGGCGGGGACGAAGAACAATCCAATGCCCGCGAGCGCAGATAGGAGGAAGATCAGCCAGGAGAAAGGGCGTGATGAGGGCATAGTGTGCTCACTCCGCCCAAGAGCGGAGCGGGGGCATCGACGATTGTAGCCGATTATATCCTCCTTGTTTTCAGCGAAGAACGTGTCCTGGCGAGCCTTCTGAAGACTCAACCGTCAACCCCGTAACAGTCACTTTCGTTATCTACCGGAAAACCCTGTGATTGCTATTCTGGTCGGCGAATAGGGCGGCTGCGCCGTCCTGTGTGGGATTTCATACTTTGTGTCCGGTCGAGCGCCGCAGGGTTGCAAATGCGGTCACGCCAGTTTTGGAAATTGAAAGTCGCTTTCTAGGTTGAGCGTAGGAAGGTGTTCCACATGTTCTTCAAGTCCTTCGCAAGTTGTCGGCACGAAGAGAGCCGCGATTCCGGATCCCGTCGTGGGTTCAGTCTTTTGGAGCTCATGATTGTTGTTGCCATCACCATGACTGTGATGGCCTTCGCAGTTCCCAAGTTTTTGACCGCCTATTACACGGTCCGGCTGAAGGCTGCATGCGCCGATCTTTCCGGGCTAATGCAGAAGGGCCGGATTCAGGCGGCTCGCGAGAATGCCACCTTCCAAATTGTTTACACCACGGGCAGCCCGCAGACGGCGTTCGTCGATATGAACAACGACCAGACCCAGAATACTGCGACGGTGAACGGCGTAACGACCACGGAGCCGGTCATTTACTTCGCCCCGTCGATCACCATGGCGACCGGCGCGCCGAGCGGTTCGGGAGCGCCCGCCTGCTTACGTGCTGGTCGGCGATTCCTCAAGTACGAATTACGACAATGCGACCACCCTGGGGTGGTCAACTCGAGGCTTGCCTTGTGCTTATGTGGCCCTATCGTGCGCAACTCCTGCGGGCGGATATTTTGTTTACTACGTCCAGGACCAGCGCCCCACGGGCACTGGCTGGGGAGCGGTGGTGGTGACCAGGACCGGCAGGACGAAAGTCGTAATTTGGAATGGAGCGGCATGGCAATGATGCGACCCAGAAAACAAAATTCAATGTCCCGTCAGCAGGGCGGCATGACTCTGATCGAGTTGATGATCGCCATGCTGGTTCTCGCGGTCGGAATTATGGCATCGATGGGGCTGATTGTCCGGGCGATCGGCGGAGATGGATGGAGCAAGCAACTGAGTAACTCCACCGTTCTGGCGCAAATGGTGACTGAGAGAATCATGGCCGTTCCCGCTGCCACGACGCCCAACCCCCCTCTGACCATTACCGATTGCGCGGGCAATGTTGCCACCGTGAGTACGAGCACGGGCGGCGCGACGTTGCTTTCGACCGGTGAGGTGGATTACGCGCAGGCGGCGGTGGCCAACTACCAGATGTCCTATACCGACTGCGATACGAACGGACGCCAGGCAACTTACGACATACGCTGGAACGTGCAAGCCATTGCCAATTCCCTTGGCTACGTGAAACTGCTGACCGTTTCCTCACGATTGAAAAACGCTGGGAAAAGCGCGGTTGTATTTGCCCCGGAGGCTACGGTCCGCACCATTGTCGGGCAGGGAACATAATCCATGAGACATCTTCGCAATCGTCACAACGCGCAGGGAGCGTCGGTCATCGAGTTGATGGTTGGGCTCTTGATTCTGGGGATCATTACGGCGGGAATTTTCGCACAGTTGAACGCCGCCACGCAGCGCATCGCCACCGAGCAGGTCAAAGTCGACAACTTCGATGAAGCCCGCGACTTCGTCGACCAGTTTTTCCGCGATATCAACCAGATTGGATACCCCAACGGGCACATCGTGAGCTTCACACAAGGAGTCCCTCTAGCGACGGCCCAAGCATTCCCAGGCGTCGCGATAGGCCTGGTACAGATCGGCCCCCAGTCGATCTGGTTCGAAGGAGATATCGACGGCACGGGCGTGGTGCAGGAAGTGCAATACCAGATCAACGGCTCGGGAACCTGCGGGCTGTGCTTTCAGCGCAGCGCTGTGCCGAAACAGGCGGGCGATCCTGTGGGGGCAACCCCTGCGGCAGGGGCGGATTGGGGAACGGAAGTCAACGATCTGATTACGCCGACGATCTTCACTTACTTTGACGCGAACGGCAACCAGCTCCCCGTGACCGCGGTCAACACCCTCGGAGCCAACGCAGCGGTGTTGGCGCAGGTGAAGACGATTCATATCTCGCTGACCATTCAAAACAACCAGGTCATGGATCCCAAGACCGGCCAGCCGATTCAGACGAGTTTCGAGGGAGAGGTTTCGCTGAACAACTGTTCGATGGCGGCTTCGGGGTACAACCCGATGAGCTGCTTCTGAGGAGTAAATCTGATGACTCCAAAACCTATGACTTCAAAATCCAGAAAGAACAGGAATTCGGAAAAAGGCTTCGCGTTGTTGATTGCGATCTTCACGCTGCTGCTGCTCACGGCGATTGGAGCCGGCATGGTGGCGCTGACCAACACCGACACCAGCATCAGCGCCAATTTCCGGGATGAGCAAACCGCATTCTTTGCCGGTAAGGCTGGCATCGAAGAAGCCCGCGACCGCCT
The DNA here is from genome assembly GCA_963763795.1 of uncultured Acidobacteriota bacterium. GTDB lineage: Bacteria > Acidobacteriota > Terriglobia > Terriglobales > Acidobacteriaceae > Sulfotelmatobacter. The sequence goes on from CAVXPP010000004.1 coordinate 121,741, forward strand.
CCGGAACGGCCCGAATACCATTTTTACCAACGCCTACTTTTCGACCGGAGTCCTGCCGGGGGCGCCCAATGGCGTTCTGTATATTCTCAATAACACTCCTGCCACCGCCGGGGAGACGATCACACCCTGGGCCACGACCGGCAACGCCAGCGTCTATCCGGATACCGAAATCTGCAGCGAACTGACCAACATTGGAACTGGCTGCGGCGTGCTCGGTGGTGGAGGATGGTACACATCCACCAGCAACAATGTATTTTACGGTGCAACTCCAAAGCTGCCCTGGAAATGGGTCAGGATCACTGCCAAGACAGACCTTACTTCCTCAGGCACCTCCGTGGGAGGGACCACCCAGCAGGCTGCGGTGGACGGAAACTTGTTGAATGGGAGCTATCGTGTGTGCTGGAACGGCGCCAATGAAGTTGCCATCTCCAGCGTCACCTACGCGACTTGCGGTGCGTATCCAGTAACGCCTCAGTATTTGCCGGTCTATGTGTTGACGGCGTTAGCGGTGACCCCGAGTGGCTCGCGGCGGATGATTCAGGCGGAGACGACTCTGACCGTGTTTCCCACGGTGCCCGGACCCCTGGTGTTCGATGGCGCCAGTCCGGTGTTCGGCGTTCCGCACTCGAGCGTGTTTTCGGTGGATGGCACCGATCACAGCGGGAGCGCGAATTTGCAGGGTCCTGGAGCGAGTTGTCCGAGCGGTCGGCCGACCGAGTATGCTCTCGGCGCGTTTAACGCGGCCGGGGTGACCACACTGCAGGCGGACGGCAGCAACCGCCCGAACAACTATACCGGTCTTCTCAACCCACTGCCGCCAGGAACCTCAAACATGGTTAGCGCCGGCGACGTGAGTTCACAGTTGGGTAGTTTAGCCACGGTCGGCGGTTTAGAGGCGATTCAGAGTGAGCTAGCGCTGGTGGCGGGAAATGAGGGGAACACTACGTCAATACTGGTACCAATCCGACCATCGCCAACCCCGGGAGCATTGCCAACCCTCAAGTCAATATGGTCACCGGGGACCTCTCGTTGCCTGGCAATTGGACGGGATCGGGCATCCTGCTAGTCACGGGCACGTTAACGCTCAGGGGTGCCGTCAGCTACAACGGACTCATCCTGGTGATCGGAAAGGGGGCCGTTGTCAAGAGCGGCGGCGGCAGCGCTACGGTCGACGGCTCCATGCTGATGGCCGACTTATACGGTACTCCAGCGGGAACCTCCTATCTCCCTCCAGCGCTCCCGGTGTCCCGACCATAGACTGGAGCGGCGGTGGAAGCATGACGATGAATTATGACAGCTGCTGGTCGAGCGCCATGAGCGGCTCACTCGCCTGGCGGATCGTGGCGAGTGCGCGAAATCATCCGCTAATCGTTGGCATCCGAATTGAAGGAACAACCGGTCGGGGCGGGCTGCCGAAAAAATGGCAGGGCCCCGGCCAGTTTCTTTTTGCATAATCCCATCAACCATTCAGAGTTGTAGTCATCCCGACCGGAGCCGCTTCTCAGGCGGAGGGAGGGATCTCCCACGCACGAATCAAGAGGGAAGGAGATCCCTCAGCCGGCTGAAATGCGCCGGCTTTCGGGATGACCCTCGAATGCGCGATATCCAAAATTCACAGTGACACACTACCCATGACCGTCTCATGACCCTCGTAACCTTGCCCCGGTCACTCTTAGATCCTACGATTACGGCGTATGACTCTATCTGCCCTGCTGGTGTGCGTGGACGAGAAGGCGGCGGACGTATTGGGCCGCGTGCTGAAGGAATTGGGGATCCGGGTCGAACGGTGCGCCGATATAGGGCGGGCGACCTTCCGTACGGCGCAAGAGCGCTTTGACGTGGTCATTGTCGATGGCGAATCGGGCGCCGACGTCATCTCACTATTGCGGGAGACGCGGCTGTCGCGGAAAAACGACGCCACGCTGGCGGTGGCAATTGTGCCTTCGCAGGATGCGATTCGCGAACTGTTTTCGCTGGGCGTCAATTTCGTACTCTACAAGCCGGTCGCGTACGAGCGCGCGCTGAGCAGCCTGCGAGCGGCGCGGGCGTTGATGCGGAAAGAAAAACGCAAAGATCCGCGGGCTTCCGTGCATGCCCATGCCACCGTGGATTATTTGAACATTCAGCAGGAAAAGGCCACGCTGGTGGATCTCGCAAAGAACGGCATGGCCGTCCGGTTTGGCAAAAAGCTTCCGTCCACGAGCAAAGTATATTTCCAATTCCGGCTTCCGCAGCAAACCCAGAGCGTGCGGCTTTCGGGACAACTGGTCTGGCAGGACTGGAACGGTCGCGGGGGAGTGCAGTTTCTGGATGTGCCCAAGGCGTCACGGCGCTTGCTGGACGAGTTTCTGGGCGCGAACGTGCAAAAGGACATGCAGCAGGAGCGTCCGGATGTGACCGTCGAAATGGAAGAGCCGATCCCGGTGACGTCAGGTGGGGCAGCCGAGCATAGCCATGACAGCGAGAAGACGCAGCATGCCGTGCACCAGGTTGCGGTGTTGGAGCAGACGGTCTCGGACCCGACGGCTTTGGAGCAGAAACGAGAAGAGTCGAAGGCGTCTGCGCTGGCTGAAGTCGACGCCAACAACCGGCGCACGCAGACTCGGTATGCTTGCCGTCTGGGTGCCGAAGTGTATCGCACGGGAACATCTGTCCCAAATCACTGCTGCCTGACTGATCTCAGCTCAGGCGGATGCTACCTGGAAGTTCCGCTGCCGTTTCCGCTGAGATCGTCGGTCGAGATCGTGGTCCGGACCCAGGACATGAAGTTGCGGCTGCGCGGGACGGTGCTGGCATCGCATCCCGGCTTCGGGATGGGCATCGCCTTTGAGTTGAAGACGAAGGAAGAACAAGCCAACGTCAAAAAGTTGACTGACTTCGTGGTTTCGACGCAGGCTTCCTAGAACGAGAATTCACCACAGAGGGCACTGAGGACACAGGGGAAATCCCGGCTTCTGCTGCTACTTCACCGCAGAATCTTCGGCTACGGCTTTCTGGAAATAGTCCAGCGAGAGGCGCAGTCCGGCCTCGAGATCGATCTTCGGCTCCCATCCCAATAACGCGCGTGCTTTGCTGATGTCGGGACGGCGCTGCTTGGGATCATCCTGCGGCAGCGCTTCGTAACGGATGCGGCTCTTCGATCCCGTCACTTTCAAAATCATCTGCGCGCATTCAAGGATGGTGAACTCGTTGGGGTTGCCGATGTTCACGGGGAGATGCTCGTCGGATCTGGCGAGGCGCAGGAATCCGTCGATCTCGTCGCTCACGTAGCAGAAGCTCCGCGTCTGATCTCCATTGCCGTAGACGGTGAGCTCTTCTCCGCGAATGGCCTGCTTCATGAAGTTGGGCACCACGCGGCCGTCGTTGAGTTGCATGCGCGGACCGTAGGTATTGAAGATGCGGACGATGTGCGTATCCACGTTGTAGTAGCGGCGGTAAGCTACGGTGGCGGCTTCGCTGAAGCGCTTGGCCTCGTCGTAGACGGAGCGCGGGCCGATGGGATTGACGTGTCCCCAATAAGTTTCTTTTTGCGGATGCTCCAGCGGGTCGCCATAGCACTCGGAAGTCGAAGACACAAAATATTTCGCGCCGTACTTGCGGGCGACTTCGAGGGCGTTGAATGTCCCGAGCGAACCGACTTTCAAAGTGGCGATGCCGTGCGTGTGGTAATCGACAGGGCTGGCGGGGCTGGCGAAGTGAAAGACATAATCCACTTTGCCCACGTCGAACGGCTCGCAAATATCTTTTTCCACGAATTCGAAACGCGGCTCCTGGCTGAGATGGGCCAGATTGGCGCGGCGGCCGGTGAGCAGATTATCGACGACGACGACACTCCAGCCTTCGCCGAGCAGAGCATCGCAAAGATGGGAGCCCAGGAATCCGGCGCCGCCGGTGACGACCGCGCGACGAGAGCTCATGCTTTCTTGCCGTTCTTAGCGACCGGTGCGGGAATGCCGTCAGGGTGAGAGGCGGCGCGGCCGACGCTGTAATAGGTGAATCCCTGCGCGGACATTACTTCGGGATCGTAGAGATTGCGGCCATCGATCACGATGGGATACTTGAGCTCCTGGCGAAGGCGGTTGAGGTCAAGCGTCGCGAACTCCTCCCACTCGGTGAGTATCAGCAAAGCGTCGGCGCCATGGGCGGCCTCATAGGAGGAGCCGGCGAACGTAACCTGACTGCCAAGGACGTCGCGCGCGCGCTCCGTGGCGGCGGGATCATAAGCGGTGATCTTGCTGCCTTCCTGCAGCAACGTTTGCACCAGGAAGAGCGCGGGAGATTCGCGAATGTCGTCGGTGCCGCCTTTGAAGGCGAGGCCGAGCACGCCCAGCTTCTTGCCGCGTAAGGTCCAGAGAGCGCTGTGGATCTTGCGCAGAAAGCGCTGGCGCTGATCCTCATTGATGCGCATGATTTCATCGAGCAGGCGGAAGTCGTACCCGCTTTCCCGCGCGACCGCGCGAAACGCCATCACATCTTTGGGAAAGCAGGAGCCGCCGTAGCCGATGCCAGGATTCAGGAATCGGCGGCCGATACGGGAGTCGGTGCCGATGCCGTGCACCACCTGGTTCACGTCCGCGCCTACGGATTCACAGACCGAGGCGACCGCATTGATGAAGGAAATCTTCATAGCGAGAAACGCGTTCGAAGCATGCTTGATCAGTTCCGCGCTCTTGGTGCTGGTCACAATCAGGGGAGGCGGAATGGTGGCGCGATCAGGGCCGGGAATGGCGTCGGTGCGTTGATAGTAGCTGCCATCCGTCAGCGGAGCGTAGATCTCGCGCATACGCTGGGCGGAACGTTCGCTATCGCAGCCGACAACGATGCGATCGGGAAACAGAAAGTCGGTGACGGCAGTGCCTTCGCGCAGGAACTCGGGATTGGAAGCTACGTCGAAGGAATCGGAATCGGTGCCGCTGCGCAGGATGATTCTGCGCACCCATTCGCTGGTGTAGACGGGCACGGTGCTTTTCTCGACAATGACCTTGTAATCGTCGATACCGCCGGAGATTTCGTGGGCGACGGACTCCACATACGAAAGATCGGCCTCACCTTTTTCGGTGGGCGGAGTCCCGACGGCGACAAAGATCGCGGCGCTGAGGCGGGCTGCCTCTTTCAAGTCGTCAGAAAAAGTCAGTCGGTTTCCGCGATGGCGGCTGAGCAGTTCCGGAAGAAATTTCTCATGGATGGGAACCTGTCCACTGCGCAGTGCGGCCAGCTTCTGCTGGTCGTTGTCGACGAGGATGACTTCGTGCCCCAAGTCTGCAAAGCAGGCGCCCGCTACGAGCCCCACGTACCCCGAACCTACTACGGCAATGCGCATCATATCCTCAAGGAATTCGAATCATAACATCGGGCGAAGAAGTGCTTCGCGCCGTCTGGGACTTCGCTAGAAAGTTTAAAGCCAGCTTCGCAATCGTGCATGGGAAACTTGGGCGCAGCCTGAGGAAAAAACTCAAATCGGGAATTGGACTTTAGATTGTTGAAAGCCGAGGCCGATGGCCCCATAATGTCGGTACTCAGCATTGCATTGCCGGGGCCTCAATGACTTTCCCTCCAAGGTTGCGGCGGAACCTGCCCGAAGCGACATTATTCGGGCTAACCAGAACGCCGGGCGGCAATGCGGATCCCGTTGCGCCGGAACCTGTCAGCGACGTAGACCAAATCGCAAAGAAATTGGCCGCCTTCGCCAGTGGTGACGTAGCGCATGATCTGGCGCTCGACCTCGTGCTCAACGAAGCTGTCGAGCAGGCGCGAAAAGCGACTGGGGCGACCGGAGCGGCGATTGCGCTGATCCGGGATGGCGAAATGGTTTGCCGCGCCACGACGGGGAAGAACGCGCCGGACTTGGGCGTGCGAGTGGATATGAATTCGGGTCTGCCGGCAGCGTCCCTGATTACGGGGAAAGTTCAACAGTGCAGCGATACTGAGGAGGGTGGGCTGGTCAATGCCGAAGTGTGCCGGCGGTTAGGCGTGCGTTCCATGCTGATCGCGCCTCTGGTGAACGGCAGCGGAGCATTCGGAATCTTGCAGGTCTTTTCCAGCGAACCTCACGTCTTCGGAAAACACGAGATCGAAACCCTGGAGATCCTGGCGAAAAAAATCGCCGAAAACAAGGCTTCGGTCAGCGCCAGCGATTCTGCGCCCGCGCCGGAAGTACCGCGTACGGAGTCACCGTCTATGACATCCACGTCTACGGTATCCCAGAGATTGAAGGTGCTGGAGGAGGCGGAACTAGATCCCGCAGCAGATGGATGGTTGGCGGGTTCGGAGTACGGAGTCAATGCCGTGCTTTTCATTTCGGTGGTTGTGGCTGCCCTGGCCTTGGGTTTGGTGATTGGATGGCATGGAGCTGTGAAGGAAGCCAGAAGTGGATTGCAAAATAATAGCGCGGTCAAAACAGCGCCGCAGAACGCCGCTCACGGCCGACAGCCGGTCTCTGCCGGTTCGCGGTCGACCGCATCGCGGCCACCTGCTCCCGCTGAACCGCCCAGCGGGGGATTGACGATCACCGAAAATGGCAAAGTGATTTATCGGGCGGACCCGTCGGAAGCGGAGCAAGCTCCTCCGGAAGCAGAATCTCAAACGCCGGCGACACAATTGATTTATAAGGTGGATCCGGAATATCCGGAGGAAGCCAGAGCACAACGGATCCAGGGCGCGGTTGTTCTGGACGTGCAAGTGCTGAATGACGGCACAGTGGGAAACATAAAGATCGTCAGCGGTAATCCCTTATTGGCAGACGCGGCAGTGAAGGCCGTGAAGCAGTGGCAGTATCAGCCTAATGCCGCAGAGGCAGGGGCTGCCGGCACCCACACGCAAGTCACGATCAAGTTCAGTTTGCCGGCCAGTTAGGGCCAACGCCTTTGAGCAGCCGCGAATGCCATTACGAACCCGATAACCCTGCGAGGTTGGAGCCGAGAGAGCCGCTGGCGCGTGATACACTCCTTGCACCAAAACTGGTGCTAGCCAACTTGTCGGCCCAAAATTCCTGAGATCGAGGAACGCATGAAACCAGCCATCGAGACGCCGGGCGGCGTCTCCAGCGATCCTTTCAGTAAAACCGTGTGCTGCCTGCGCTGTGAACAGCGACTGCAGCGCTATCAGTTGATGCGGGCCAGCCTGGCTCCGGGCGCGGGGCACGCCATTTTGTCGTGTCCGCGGTGCGGACACGTGGAGTTTCTTTCCGAGTCCAGCCCGCTGCTGCAGAATCTGGAACTGGTGCCCGTCGACGCGGGAGACGGAGATTGATGACTGATGTGATGAATGATGTGGGGACGGCCGCCTCGGCCGTCCGCGGGCCGCAGGCCCGCTCAACCACGCTCTCCCACACCAAGACCTAGAACGGAATATCTTCGTCGGTGATTGGGCCTGCCGGGGCTGGCTCCGATTCCGGAGTGCGCTGGTCGAAGTTGTTGCCGCCACCCGCAGAAGAGGAAGTGGCACGCGAGCTGCCTGCGTAGTCGCCACCACCGCCGCCTTCGCCGCGCCCGCCGAGCAGGATCAGATCGCTAGCCACGACTTCGGTCATATATTTTTTCTGGCCAGTCTGTTTATCGTCCCAAGAGCGGGTTTGCAGACGGCCTTCGATGTAGACCTTGCCGCCCTTCTTCAAGTATTCGCCAGCAATTTCGGCGAGGCGCTGCCATAGCACTACGTTGTGCCACTCGGTGCGATCCTGCCACTCGCCGGCTTTGTCTTTGAAGCGCTCGTTGGTGGCGAGAGTAATCTTGGCCACGGGCGTGCCTTGCGGCGTGTATTTGATTTCGGGATCCTTGCCCAGATTGCCGATCAGTTGAACGCGATTCAGACTCTTTCCAGCCATGACGGTGCTCCTTTGCAGGGGTTCACTATAACAGAAGGGGAGCGGTGGAGATCGTGGCGGGCGTCACGGAACATGGCCACGAGTGTCATTTTGGTCCAGCAATGTTTTGCCAACAGGAGCAGGTCAGCGTTCAGCGTTTGACCAGAAATGGATTGCTCTCGCGCTCATCGCCAATGGTCGTCAGCTCTCCGTGGCCCGGGACAACGACGGTTTCGTCCGGCAGCGCGAGGACAGTGTCGTGCAACGACCGCATGATTTTCTGCGTCGAGCCGCCGGGGAGATCGGTGCGGCCGATCGATCCGGCGAAAAGCGTGTCGCCCGCAATCAATTTCTTGTCAGCAGCGAAGTAGAGGCAGATGCTGCCTTCGGTGTGGCCGGGTGTGTGCAAAATCTGGGCGGTATGCGATCCGGCGGCAACGGTTTCTCCCGTGGTGATGCTGTGGTCGATTTCGACTTTGCCCGGCGAAGGCATTCCGATCCAGGTCGCCTGTACGTCGAGCATTTTGAGCAGGGCATAGTCGTTCTGGTTAAGCAGGATCGGCGCGCCAGTAGCTGCGCGGAGCTTCATCGCTCCGCCGACGTGGTCGATATGCGCGTGGGTGATGACGATCTGCTTGACCTGCAGATTGTGTTGGTGGATCAGCGCCAGAACGTCATCGATGTCGGCGCCGGGATCGATGACCATGGCTTCGCGGCTGGCCTCGTCACCAATGATCGAGCAATTGCATTGCAGCGGGCCGACGGGAAGGATTTCGTGGATCATGGATTCATTTTACGGGGAAATGGTTCGCCACGGATCGCCACGGATTTTCACGGATAAAGAGGAAGAAAAGGAATCTGTTGTCTGATTCGTGGAAATCCGTGATTATCCGTGGCTGGCTTTCGGACTTGCCTGCTTTGACTGCTGGGTACAGAATACAGGCGGGTGCTTGGGGGAGGTTTTCTTGGCAAAATACCGTCAACCTGGATATCAGGACAGCGATCGCGAGCCTCGCAAGCAGGAGCCGCGAAAGCCGCCCGCGGAGCGCAAGAGTGGTCCACCGAAGTGGGACCACGCGATGGGCCCGCGGCCGGTGAATTTGCCGGGGACGCGGGCGGTGTCGCGCTGCTCGCAGTGCGGAACGGTTCTGCAGGGGATGCCCGCTGACGAGAAATGTCCCAAGTGCGGCTTTGAGCTGCATTCCTGCAAGCAGTGCGCGTATTTCGATCCCGGAAGCCGGTTCGAGTGCATGCAGCCGGTGCAGGAGCGGATCGCGAAGAAAGATACGCGGAATGAATGCACGCTTTACGAGATGCGCGTGACGCGCGAGAAAGAGACTTCCACTCCGGCCAACCTGCGGCCGAATGACGCGCGGGCGGCTTTCGAAAATCTATTCAAGAAGTAGGCCAGAAACCATCACCACAGAGGACACTGAGGATCACTGAGTAAATTCAGGCTTCTTTCATCTCGGGGTTGCGCTTCTTTCACCGCAGCGATCCCACTTCACCCATCAAGAAGAAAAGCTCACTACTACGGCTTCTGCGTCGGGCGCACCAGAATCTCGCTGATGAACGACTGTGGTGCCTGCGTGACCAGCGCGACGACGGCGTGGGCGATATCGTCCGGCTGCAGCATTTTGTTGGGATCCTTGCCGGCATGCGGGCTGAGATCTGTATCCACCGAGCCGGGACAGATCACCGACACGCGGACGTTCTGGGAGCGCAGCTCTTCCGCCACCGAATAGGTCAAGCCATTCAATCCCCACTTGGACGCAGCGTAGGCGGCTCCTTTGGGAAGTGCATTCTTTCCGGCCAGGGACGAGATGTTGATGATGTGCCCTCCGTATTCGCGGATCATGAGAGGCGCGAAGGCGCGAATCGCGTAATACACCCCACGCAAATTGGTGTTGAGAATGCGGTCCCACTCTTCGGGCGGCAGATTGTGGAGGGCGTCGTTGAAGCCACCGACTCCGGCATTATTGACCAGGATGTCGACGCGGCCGAAGGTGCTGTCGACGCGGGCGGCGGCATATTCCAGTTGATGGAGAACGGTCACGTCGCAGGGGATGACTTCGGTCTTACCACCGGCATCGAGGATGGCGCGTGCCGTTTCATCCAGTGTGGATTTGGTGCGGCCGCAGAGGACCGCGGCGGCTCCGAGGCCGGCGAGCTGGCGGGCGATCGCTGCTCCGATGCCCCGGCCGGCGCCGGTGATGACTGCGACCTGCCCGGCAAGGGATGGCGTGGTGTCCATGGCAGAGAGTTCTCCTGAACGCAATTTTGGGAACGGGAAACCGGAACATCCGCTCCCTGCGGTAGATGCATCTTAGCAATAACGGGAGCGTGAATGGGAAGTCGCTTGCCTTCGGCAAGAGAGGTACTTATAATCCGGCCAACCGGGAAAAAAAGGGTGAGCCGCCACGACGCTCCAACCGGGTTGCCCTCAGTGTCCCGGCGCCGTGCCAGGAAGGCCGGCATTCCAAAGCAGGATCCGAACGCCATGCGGTCCAGGCGGAATGCAGTTGCTGCTGAAACGTAGTAGAGATTCCCAGAGTAATAGAGAAGACGATTCCCAGAAAAGATATTTCCTGAGAGTTCAAGGAGCCATACTGATGAAAAAGATTCTGCTTTCGGTTGTGCTTGGGGTAACGGTGGTCGCAATGGGAGAGACCAATCCTGCGCCGCCCGCTCCGGGACAACCGGCCACGCCGTCGGCAGCGGGACAAGCCGCCGCGCCAGCGCAGCAACCGGCCCCATCCCAGGCGCCGGTGATCAAAGACCCCGCCGAATATAACGCCTATGTGGCCGCAGTACAGCAGAAGGATCCTAACGCGAAGATTAGCGGACTTGAGGCCTTCCTGACGCAGTACCCCAACAGCGTCATGAAGAATACGGCGCTCGAGATCCTGCTGGGCACTTACCAGCAGGCGGGCAACGTGAAGAAGGCGCTGGAGACGGCGACCAAGCTGGTGGCCGTGCAACCGTGCTCGGTGCCGGCGCTGTTTTTGCTGACCTACGTGAACCGTGTTACGGCGCAGAGCGGGGATGCCAATGGCAAACAGGAATCGGCGGAGGCCGAAAAGTATGGCCAGCAGGGATTGGATTGCCTGCCCAAGTATCAGAAGCCGGAAGGCACCAGCGACGCCGATTTCCAGAAGCAAGTGGCCACGATGAAAGAGAACTTCAATGCCGGAATCGGCTGGGGTGCGCTGCAGGAAAAGAATAACGCGAAAGCGGCACAGTTCTTGAAAGCGGCGCTCGATTCCAATCCTCCCGATTCGCAAAAGGATTTGGCTCTGCTCTATCCGCTGGCGCTGTCGTACCTGCAGCAAACGCCTCCCGACTATCAGAACGGCGTGTGGTTCGCGGCGCGGGCAGCGGCTGTCGCTCCGGCGGCGTCGCAGCCCGGGCTTGAGAAGTACGCGCGCTCGCAGTATATGCATTATCACCAGGGCGATGACGGCTGGGATAACGTCTTGAATGCCGCCAAAGCCAACGGCCCGCAAGTTCCGATTCCGCCTCCACCCACGCCCGCCGACCAGGCCCATGACATGGTCGCAAAAACACCTCCGGACAAGATGGATTTCGCCACTTGGGAATTTGTGCTGACCAATGGTAGCCAAGCGGATCAGGATACGGTTTGGAATGCCATCAAGGGCAAGGCGGTGCAGATGAATGGCACCGTGATCAGCACCGAGCCCGAGCAGTTCATGATCGCGGGAAGTTCCGACGACATCGATGCGAAGAAGGCGGACATCACGCTGAAATTCGAAGAGAAGGTTCCGGTAAAAATGATTCCGAAAGATGGAGCCAGCTTCGATTTTCAGGGCGAGCCGGCATCGTACACACCGAACCCGTTCATGATGGTCATGGAGAAGGGGCAGTTGCTGCGGGCAGCCAAGCCGGCCGCTCCTGCTCACAAACCCACGACGCATAAAAGGCCAGCGGCGCAGTAGCAGAGCGCTCTTCAGCAAACAATCGAAGGCAGCCCTCGCGGGCTGCTTTTGTTTTGTGCTGATGTTTACAGAGAAGTGCACCCTGCCGCGAGCATTACAGGACGGCGGGGATCCTTCGACTGCGAGAATACTTCCGCTTCGGGGAAGTATTCTCTTCGTTCAGGATGACCAGTGGGCGGAAGCTCAGCGGACGATTTTCTTTTCGAAGGAGACGGGGCGGGCGCTGCGAGGCGGGCGCTTGACGCCGTCGCGCAATTGCCGGACGTCGATTTTCAATTCGGCGATGGTTCGGCTCAGGGTATTGCGGTGCATGCCCAATTCGCGGGCGGCGCGGCATTGATTGCCTTTGTTTTCCTGCAGAACCGTCAGAATGAAGCGTTTCTTGAACTCCCGCACGCCCTCAGAATAAAGAATGTTGCTGCGATACATTTGCAGGACGAGCGCTTCCAATTGATCTTTCACGATGCATCTCTTTCTTTCTGGAATTTGTTCAGTGCACCGATTCCGACTTCGGCGCCGAGGCAGGACTGCTGTTCGAATGCGGAGAGGCCTGATGAATCAACTGCAGACCCTGATCGAATCGAAGCCTGAGCTCTGCCGGAGCGATCCATATGGCCGCCCGCCCCACGACAAGAAAGTAGGGGGCCAGCTGCGACTTCTGCAGAAGCTTCGAGGTTGGCGTAAACGCTGTCATACCCATCAGGATCACTGCAACCATCAGTCCGCCCTTCAGCAGCCCCAACAACGCGCCGAGGAAACGGTCAAAACCGCTGAGTCCAGCTTCCTTCATAATCCAACGGGCTACTCTGGCTGCCAGGCCAAACAAGAGCACGATGGCAAAAAAGATAATCAGGAAAGCCAGAATCTCAGCTAACCACGGGTTCTTTAAAAAACTCTCAAGCCACTCCGCCAGGCTGCGGTACTTCCATGCGGCCAGGATGTAACCGACGACCAGGCCGGCCATGGTAAGGGCCTCAGAAAAAAACCCTTGCATGGCAGCCGTTATGACGTTCACCAGCACTACGGCACAAATCATCCAGTCCGCGACCGTCATAATGCGTGCTCGCTGGAAGTACCGAAGACTTGGCTAGACATCCAGCTTGCGTCCCGTAAGCTGGAAGTACGCCTCGAGGTATTTCTCGCTGGTGCGGCGCGCGACGTCCTGCGGAAGAGCGGGAGCCGGTGGCTGCTTGTTCCAGTGAATTTGCTCAAGGTAATCGCGAACGTACTGCTTGTCATACGAATCCTGCGCCCGGCCCGGCTGGTACTTGTCGGCAGGCCAGAAGCGGGAAGAATCGGGAGTCAGGACTTCATCCGCCAGCGTGATGCCCTGAGGAGTGCGTCCAAATTCAAACTTAGTATCGGCGATGATGATGCCGCGCTGCCGCGCATGGGCGGCGGCTTTCTTATAAACTCGCAACGTCAAATCGCGAAGATGGCTGGCGGTCTCCACGCCCACGATCTCGCACATTTGGTCAAACGAAATGTTCTCGTCATGCCCGGTCGTAGCCTTCGTCGAAGGCGTGAAGATAGGCTCTGGAAAGGCGTCGGATTCCTTTAATCCAGCTGGAAGCGTGATACCGGAGACTTTTCCGGTAGCCTTGTATTCCTTCCACGCCGAGCCGGAAATATAGCCGCGGACCACGCATTCGACGGGGAACATCTCTGCGCGACGCACCAGCATCGAACGTCCGCGAAGCTGGTCGGCATATTTGCGGGCTGCGGCCGGATAGCGATCCACATCAGCGGTGATCAGATGATTGGGGACGATATCCGCCAGGTAATCGAACCAGAACAGCGAGATCTGGTTGAGAACACGGCCCTTGTGCGGGATGCCGGTGGCCAGAATGTAGTCGAAAGCGGAGATGCGGTCGCTGGCGACGAAGAGCAATTGCTGGTCGTCGATGCTGTACACGTCGCGCACCTTGCCGCTGGCGTGGAGTTTAAGCTCGGGAAACTCGGTGTGCAAAAGAACGGGATCGAGGAGATCAGAAGTCATGGTGAAATTTTACAGGTTAGAGGCGAGGCGTATTCTAGCTGGTCAGAAAAAAATGTCAACGATTCTGATCACGTGCGGGAACAATCCCGCGTTTCTATAGCATGGAAAATCGTTGACAGCAAAGCGGATGGCGGAGAATGAGCCTCGGGCACAAAAAGAGGAGGATTTGAGTTGTGGAAAAGCTGAGGATGGGCGTGGATATCTGGGGTCGAATTAAGAAATCACAGAAGGTGTGTGTATGAGCAGGACAAAAGTGCAATTCGCCGGGGTAGAACTCTACTTCGAAGACTTGGAACGAGCGCGAAGGTTCTACGCGGAAACTCTGGGCTTGGAGATCTCAGACGAGCAAGCCGGACATCATGTCAAGTTTGATACTGCAGCAGGATTTATCTGCCTGGAACGAAAAGGAGTGGAATCCTATCCGTCAAAGGACAAGGCTGTACTCTTTTTTGAGGTGTCGGATTTGCCAGCGACTTTGCGGGTAATTGGACTCGACAAACTGGTCCATTCCGAATCGAACTGGGCTGTGTTACATGACCCAGAGGGACATAACGTCCTGCTTCTGCAGAGGTAAGGGCTTTCTCTGCCTATTGCACGCCGAAGCGCACTGACACCAGCTTCGAGACGCCCGGTTCCTGCATGGTCACGCCGTAGAGAACAGGTGCGATGCTCATGGTTTTCTTGCTATGGGTGATGAGCACGAATTGGGTCTGCACGCTCATTTCCTTGACCAAGTCAGTGAAGCGGCCGACGTTTGTTTCGTCGAGCGGGGCATCGACTTCGTCGAGGATGCAGAACGGGCTGGGGGCATACTGGAAGATGCCGACCAGCAGGGCCAGAGCCGTCAGCGCCTTTTCGCCGCCGGAAAGCAGCAGCACACTCTGCAGGCGCTTGCCGGGAGGCGAGGCGATCACGTCGATGCCGCTCTCGGCGCTGTTCTCTTCGTCGGTGAGCCTCATGAAGCCGTGGCCGCCGCCAAACAGCTTTTTGAATGTGGCCTGGAAGTTTTCGTTGATCTTGGCAAACGCCTCTTCAAATTTCTGGCGCGAGATCTGATCAATCTCTTTAATCGTCGCCGTCGTGTTCTCGATCGATGAAATCAGGTCCTGGCGCTGGGTTTCGAGGAAGCCATGACGTTCAGCGGTCTCCTTATATTCTTCGAGCGCCATCATGTTGACCGGACCCATCGCTTCGAGTTTGGAACGCATATCGCGATACAGCTGGTCTTCGGCGGCAAGCTGGTCGCCCGTGACTACAGTCAAAGTCGAGTCGGCCAGCAGTGCGGTGCGCTCCATGCCCAGTTCGTTCAGACAGGTCTCCGACATGTACTGCGCGTCTGACTGAAGCTTGGCGGCGGCGGCGGATAGTTCGCCGCGACGGTCGCGAGCCTGATCGAGAAGCAGGCGGCTGTTGCGCAGGAGTTCATCGATTTCGGTGAGCCGGGCGCGAAGCTGCTCGGTTTCGAATTGCAGCAGGCCCTCACGAGCCTGCGCAACATTTCGCTCGGCTTGCAGATCAGCGGCGCTCTGCGCGAGTTGTTCGTTCTCGGATTCGCGTTGCAGTTTCTCGGCAGCGGCGCTCTCGATTTGGGAAGACAAGGCGTGAATACGCTCGCCCATCTCGGAGAACAGAGACTCGATCCGCTGCAGCACCGACGCTGCAGAGCGGTGACGCTCTTCCAGCGTGGCCACCCGGGCGGCATGCTGCGAGGTCGTCTGCGCAGACTCCTCGCGCTTTTGCCGTAGAGCGGTCAGCGATTCCTGGGCAGCGGCGAGTTGCTGTTCGAGCTCGGCGCGCCTCAGTTCTACCACTTCGATCTCCGACTGCCGGGCGCAGAGAATGCCTTCCTGCTCGGCGCGTTCAGTGGCCAGGCGTCCCAGTTCAAGCTGAGCAACGTTCAGACGCTCGCTGACTCGAGTCATCTCCGAATCGAGCTGTTGCAACATGTGGCCGGAAGTCATCGCCTGATGTTCGGCCTCGCGCTTTTCGCCATCGAGGCGTTCCAGCAGGGAAGTCAATTCTTTGATCTCGCGCCCGAGTGTGAGCACTCGTCCCTCTTCATCACGCAGGGCGCGTTCCAGTTCGTCGAGCTGGCGCAGGACTTCGCGCAGCTCGCGCTTCATCGAGAGCGGCCCTTCCGAGCGCTGTTTACCGCCAGTCACGGTGACGTTGTGAAAGCATTCGCCGGCCTGCGAAAGAAAGAATGCATCGGGATTTTCCAGCGCCAGCCCGCGCGCCACGCCGGATTCGGGAACGATGTATCCGTCGCGCAACTTGGGCAGGATAACTTCCAGCGACTTCCCAAATCCATCGAGCACTCGAATCGTGTGCTTGAGGGGGACGATCTGGGCTGCTGGAGGCGCCGAATGCGCTGCTTCATCCAGCACGAAAGAAAACTTGGCTTGCGAGTCTTCCGGATGAACGAGAAAAGTCGCGCGTCCGTCGACGTCGGTGCGCAGCATGCGCAAGCCTTCGTCAGCGGCATCCCAGGATTTGACCACGATGTAGTTGAGCTCATCGCGCAGAAAATCTTCGACCACGCGCTCGTACCGCGGTTCGACTTCGAGGAAGTCTGCGAGCACGCCCACCGGCGCCAGACCGCCCTG
Source organism: uncultured Acidobacteriota bacterium (assembly GCA_963763795.1). Lineage (GTDB taxonomy): Bacteria > Acidobacteriota > Terriglobia > Terriglobales > Acidobacteriaceae > Sulfotelmatobacter. The sequence goes on from CAVXPP010000004.1 coordinate 138,103, forward strand.
CATCACTCCCGACTGGAACAGGCGACGCACTGATTCGGTGGAGTATCCATGCTCGGCGATGACGGCTTCGAGCGAGCCCTTCTTGCCGAGCGCGGTCGCGTACTCGGCGCGGAGGACGTCGAGGTTGGTCTTGCCTCGTGTTTCCTCGAGCTTCTTGGATTCGATCAGGCGGCGAAGTTGGCTGATTTCTTCCGTGATCCCGCTGACCCGCTGTGTGACGGTTTCGAATTCGAGGGCGAGTTGCCCGCGCTGTCCGCCGAAGGTTTCGACTTGAACATTCGCGTTGGTGATCTCGCCTTCGAGACGGCGCGCCTCGCGCTCGGCTCCAGCAAGGCGTTCTTCGGCTTGCGCCAATTGATTGCGCAGGCGAGATGCGGCAGACACGGTATCGAAGATGGCGACGCGCGACTCTTCCTGCTGGCGTTCGATTTCGGCGAGAGAGGCGGCGGCAGTGGCGGCCTCTTGCTGGCACAAAGCGAGGTCGCTCTGCGCGGCGGCGAGATCGGAAGCCGCTGATTCGAGAATCTGGCGATTCGATTCGCGCTCCGATTCCAGCACGGTCAGACGGTGCCGGGCCTGCGCCAATTCCGCTTCGGCGGAAGCGGCGCGCACCAGCACCTCGGCGCAGCGTTCTTCATTGTGGCGGCGGCGCGCGTGGGCGCGGTCAATCTCCAGCGCAATCTGGCTGATGCGGTCGCGATTCTCGCGCAATTCGGCTTCGATGGAATAGCCGCGCTGCGTGCGCTCGTTGTGCTCCGCTTCATAATGCTGGACTTCTTCCGTACGATGCAGCATTTCCTCGGCCAGGACGTTGAGTTGGGCGTCAATTTCCGCGCTCTCGTACTCGATCTCGGCGAACTTGCTGGCCAGCACCAGTCGCAGCTTGGCGCGCATCTCGTCGCGCAGGCGAGCGTAACGTTCGGCCTTCGAAGCCTGGCGCTTGAGCGAGTTCATCTGCCGCGTGACTTCCTCGAAAATGTCGTTCACGCGGTTCAGGTTCAGCTTGGCGTCTTCCAGGCGAGCTTCCGCCAGGCGCTTCTTGGTTTTGAATTTCGTGATGCCGGCCGCCTCTTCGAGGATTGCGCGGCGATCCGTAGGACGGCTGCTCAGGATCTGGCCAATGCGCCCCTGCTCAATGAGTGCGTAGGACTCGGGGCCCAGTCCTGTGCCCATGAAGAGTTCCTGAATATCGCGCAGGCGGCAGAGTCGGCCGTTGAGCAGGTATTCGCTGTCGCCGGAGCGGAACAGGCGCCGCGTGACCACAATTTCTCCAGCATGAAATTGCTGCTGATTGAATTTGCGGCGGCGAATTTTCAAAACCACATGCGCCGCGGGTGTGCCCAGAGCCGCAGCGCTAGCCGGAGCAACTACATTGTGCGCAGGCAGCGCGAAAATGGGTTCGTCATCCGGAAACGCGATGGCAATCGTATTGATCTTCGACCGCGGCACCTCGACTTCTTCGGTCTTACCGGGCTGAGCGTCTTCGACAGCTTGCTCCGTCTCGGCCGCGGCGCGGGTGCGAATAGAGGTTTCATCCCAATCGTCGGCCAGGTGGGGCTGCGCCGTCTCGCGCATGTCATCCTGAATGTCGATTTCTGTTGCGGCGTTGGCGTCGGCGCCGCCGTAGACTTCCGGATCGATCAGCGTGAGTGACACTTCGGCCATCCCGGTCGGCTTGCGGTCGCGCGTCCCGGCAAAGATCACGTCTTCCATGCGCGCGCCGCGTAGCGTCTTGGCCGACTGCTCGCCGAGCACCCACGAGATGGCGTCGGAGATGTTCGACTTGCCGCAGCCATTGGGGCCAATAATCGCCGCCACACCGTCCCCGTGGAACTTGAGTTCGGTGCGATCGCAGAACGACTTGAACCCTAGAATCTGAAGTCTCTTCAGTTTGAGCAACGTGAACTCCTTAAGAACAGCCGCCGGTTGTCAGTGGCCAGTACGGAACCATCCGATTTCGGGTGCCCCATCCTTGTCGCTTTGTTTGCGACAGAGTGGGGATTTTGACTTTGCCCATGGCGCACAGTGTTCATCAAACAGTGTTTACCAGGAAGATTCCCTTTCCGGATTGGATGCCTTCCACACTCCCGGCTGGACCCAATTTGCATGTCGTTATCACCCCAGGCTGGACAGGGCGGGCACAAAGTTAAGCTACTGTAACGGTGAAATTGGGGCGGGGTCAAGCAATATAACACTATATATAGTGTGGGGTTAGCAGCGACCGCGTTGTATTGCACAGACATTGCAGCAAATGGATGGGATTCAGCTAGAGAGGGAACAGAGGTGGGAGAACCGCGAGAGCAGAATAAGGCTAGCGCAGACGATCAGCGAGTGCAATGCATATAAGGCGTAGGACAGGTGTGGAGCGCGCACTCTTGCCCGCTGCTTTGGTGGTGCTGCAGGCAAGCGGGCAGGAGTGCCCGCTCCACTGATGTAGATGATCTACTGATGTAGATGATCTACCCGCCCAGCTTCTCGAAGAACCTGCAGATGGTTTCGATCCCGCGATAGAAGTTGGGGATGTGGAACTTCTCGTTGGGAGCGTGCAGGTTGTCGTCGGGCAGGCCGAAGCCCATCATCACGCTGGGAATTTTCAGCTCGTCCTGGAAGCTGGTGACAATCGGAATCGAACCGCCGCTGCGGATGAAGACCGTGTCTTTCTTGAACGTGTCGTGCAGAGCGGCAGTGGCCGCCTCGATGTACTGGTTGTCGGTGCTGACGACGCACGCCGGGCCTTTGCTCCAGACTTTGATCTTCGTCTCGATGCCTTTGGGCGTGAGCTTCTTCACGTAGGCAGTGAATTTTTTCAGAATGTCGTCAGCATCCTGATTGGGGACGAGGCGCATGGAAACCTTGGCTTGCGCCTTCGCCGGAATCACGGTCTTGGCCCCCGCGGCGATGAAGCCTCCCGGCATACCGTGGACTTCGAGTGTAGGTCGCGCCCAGGTACGATACAGGACGGAATATCCCGGCTCGCCGGTGAGAACTTTCGATCCGACTTCCGTCTTGCGGTAGTGCTCTTCGTTGAAGGGCAGGCGTTTCCAGGCTTTCAGTTCGTCCTTGGTCGGGGCTTTCACGCTTTTGTAGAAGCCCGGGATCAGGATTTTGCCCTTGGAGTCTTTCAGCTTGCTGATGATTTCGATCAGGGCGAAGAACGGATTCGGAGCGGCGCCTCCGTACACGCCGGAATGCAGGTCGGTCTTGGCGCCGACCGCTTCGATCTCGGTATAGACCAGGCCACGCAGGCCGACGCACAACGTGGGTAGGTCGGGCGCGAATAGTTCCGTGTCGCAGACCAGCGCGAAATCCGCCTTCAGCTTGGCCTTCTGCTTTCGCAGATATTCTTCGATGGCCTCGCCGCCGACTTCTTCTTCGCCCTCGAAAATGATCTTCACGTTCAACGGCAGCTTGCCGGCACCGGACTGCATGAGCGCTTCGAGCGCCTTCACCTCCATCCAGAGCTGGCCTTTGTCGTCGACCGCACCACGGGCGTAAATATTGTTGTTGCGCTCGGTGGGCTCGAAGGGCGGCGTATGCCACTCGTCGAGCGGTTCGGCGGGCTGAACGTCGTAGTGCGCGTAGCAGAGAACCGTGGGCTTGCCCTCGGCGTGCAGCCAGTCGGCGTAGATGAGCGGATGTCCCTTGGTTGGGATGACTTCGACGTTTTCCATGCCGATGCGGCGCAGTTCGTTGGCGACAAAGTCGGCGGCTTTCTGGATGTCGGGTTTGTGTTCTTCGAGGGTGCTGACGCTGGGGATGCGGAGAAGATCTTTGAGTTCGTTCAGGAAACGCTGCTGATTACTGCGGGCAAAATCGACGGCAGGAGAGGCCATGATGAGTCCTTTCTTTCGTTCGACGATCTGGATCTCGGCGGAAACGCAAGACGGCGAATCGGAAGTCCGAGCAAACGGATCAGTATAGCGCGAACCGCGCGGACGTGGCTTGAGGCGAGGCTTTCAGGGAATGGCAGGTTGCCTCGCCTACACCGGTTCCTCAGCGATCTCAGCGAGTCCTCCGCGATCTTTGACTGCGCCCCTCACCACAGGGGACACAGAGGGGCGCAGGGGAGTTTGTGCGTACGGGAATCAGCGAAATCTTGCGGGTGAGAATGGCGTCAGATCGTGCTCAGGAGCGCGACCTTCGATGACCGCGGTCATGACTTCCGCGGTGACCGGAGCCAGCAGGATACCGTCGCGGAAATGGCCTGTCGCCACATAGTATCCGGGAGTCGCGGTTGCGCCGAGGATCGGAAGCGCGTCGGGCGTTCCGGGGCGCAGGCCTGCCCAGTCCTCAAGGATTTTCGCGTCTCGGAGTTTTGGGACCAACTCCAAGGCAGCGCGATGCAAACCCTGAATGGTCGCCGGGTCGGTGCGCTTGTCGAAGCCGGCTTCTTCCACGGTCGCTCCGACCAGCAAGCGGCCATCGCTGCGCGGGATGAGATACGCCTTCGACGAACGAATCACGTGCTTCAGCAACGTCCGAGAGGGCATCACCAGGCACAGCATCTGGCCTTTCACGGGCCGTGTGGGGAAGGGATTCGGACCGATCTGTCCCGCCCACGCTCCGGCACAGTTGACCACTTTGTCCGCTGCGAATCTTGTCTTGGTCGTGCTCACCCCAGTAACTTGGCTATCGGACAGATTCACTGCGGTTACGGGATCTCCGGAGGAGAAATCCACGCCGCGATTCTTTGCTGCCTTGAGCGCAGCAGTTGTGAGAGCGCGGGGGTCGACGCTGCGTTCGCATAAATAGAATGCCGGCTGATCGTCCGCCAGTTCAGGTTCCAAGTCGCTGGGTTTGGCTGCGGCCAGACCAATGCGCTCGCAATCGTCCGCATGTTGCGGATCCGGGAAGAGAATCGTCCCCTGATCGCGCAAGTCGACCTTCATTCCCGACTCGACTTCCAATTCGTGCGCGAATTCGGGATACATCCGCGCGCTGGCAGTGGCTAGAGGTTGCAGTGCGCTCGGAGTTTCGAGCAGGCAATCGACCAGCATGCCGCCCGCCGCGTGCGAGGCTTCGCGGCCGGGTTCTCCACGCTCGACCACGAGCACAGTTGCGTCCCGCTTCCGCAAAGCGATGGAGAGCGCGAGGCCAATGATGCCGCCGCCGATGATGATTACGTCCCAGGTCTTCACCCCGGCAATTGTAAAAGAGCGGGCGATCCTTGTCCGATCAGCCATGTCCGATCAGCCATGTCCGATCGGCCATGTCCGATCAGCGTATCTCATGGCTGAGTTGCGAGCAGGTGACAGGCACGGCTTGAAGTGCATAAAATGTGATCCATGAACAAGCGTTTTATCGGTGGGGCGGCGGTGCTATTGCTAGCGATGGCGAGCGTGGCTGCAGCGCAGAAGGATAAGGATGACGTTGGGCCAATGTCCTGGATTTATTTCACGGTAGTGAAAGATGACAACGGAAAGCCAGTCCGGAACGCGGCCGTGGTCATGCATCCGGTGAACGCAGCCGGCAAGCAGGAGCGCGGCGGCATGGAACTGAAGACCAATGCTGACGGCAAGGCGGATTTCGACGGCGTCCCTTACGGGATGCTGCGCGTGCAGGTGCTGGCGCCGGGATTTCAAACCTACGGGGAAGATTTCGACATTGAAAAGGATAAGGCCGAGATCACGGTCAAGTTAAAGCGGCCGCAGGGGCAGTACTCGATCTACGACAATCATCCGACGGAACCGGCCAAACAAAATCCAACGCCACCGCCCGACTCCAAGAAACCAAATTAAGACAAAGACCGAGCGCAGCAGAATCGCTGGCGAAACTGGGGATTGCATGGACTACCTACTGAAAACAGAGCCTTCAACTTATTCGTTTGCCGACTTACAGCGCGAGAAGACGACGGTGTGGGATGGTGTTTCGAATCCCGTGGCCGTGAAAAATCTGCGCGGCATGAAGCCGGGCGAGCGCCTGATCATTTATCACACCGGAGACGAGAAGAGTGCGGTGGGAACGGCATCAGTGGTTTCGGTGGATGCTTCGGATGCCAGTAATCCGCAGGTGAAGATCAAGGTGGGAGAGGCAATCGCGAAGCCGGTGACGCTGGCGGAGGCGAAGGCCAATAAGCTATTCGCGGATTCGCCGCTGGCGCGGCAGGGAAGATTGAGCGTAGTGCCTCTCACCGAGGCGCAGTACAAATTTCTGACCGGGAAATGATTTTGGCGGTCGAGATGTTTTCGCCAGCCTGAAGGCAGAAGCCCCATCCCTGAAACGGGAAGCTGAAGGATGGGGCAAAGATTATCGCCAGTACCGCTCAGTCTCAGGCGCGGGCGTCGCGACGGATCAGAGCCGAATCCAGAAAATATCCGAGGCCAAGCGTGAACGGGATCGCTCCGAAGGCGGCGGCGATCAAGGCGTCCGGTTCCACGCGCGCCACAATGCTGAAGGCAATCATGTAGCCTACGGCGCCAGCGACCAGGAGAATGCCGGCACGGCGGGAGCTGGCAGACTCCGAAAGCTCGGCCTCCATGGGAACGGCAACGCCACGCTGGATCGCAGCCATTCGCTCCTCCGAGCGCAGTTTGCGCACGCGATAATAGGTGTACATTCCGAGAATAGCCGTGGGCATGCCCAGAAACATGATGACTGCTGCGAGACCGGTGAGTCCTTCCATGGTGGTTCTCCTTCCCGGCTGCGCTTGGTGCGCCTGCCGGCGTTGAACTTCACTGTCAGTGCAAGATACGGAGGCGCTATGGGGAAAGTTCCGTGGGTTGGCCAACTTCGAAGCGAAAGGATGCTTCCAAGCAAAGGAACTGTCTGCTTGGCGGGCTCTCGGGTCGCTTTTCTGGAGACAAGATGAAACTTCGATATTTCCAATGGATTCGTGTTGCCTCAAGCTTCGCGCTCTGCGGGCTGATGCTGATCGGCGGCCTCAAGCTATGGGCGCAGGAGACTAAGGAAAAGGTGACAGTCGATGACGTGGACCGCACGTTTATGGTGCGGCTGCCGCATGGGTACGACCCACAGCGGCATTATCCCGTGGTCATCCTGCTACATGGCCTGAACCAGGATCCCGATGACATGGAGCGGCTCACGCAATTCGACCAGCTCGCGGACAAGGACGGCATCATCGCCGTGTATCCGTTTGCATTGCACGGCCGGTGGAACGTTGGAGTGCACCCCGCGGAGCAGCGGCGGTCCATGGGGATGGGCCCGGGTAGGCGTGGACGCTACGGCGGCGGAGGGTATCCCGGTGGAGGCGGCTATCCCGGTGGTGGGTATCCGGGAGGTGGGTACCCGGGCGGGGGTGGCGGATATCCGGGGGGCGGCCAGCAGCATCCCCGCAATCCGCCGGACGATGATACGAAAAGGCCCGCCAATAACGCCGACGACGTTGCTTTCTTTAATCAGATGCTCGACGCTTTGGGCACCAAGTTTTCTGTGGATACGACGCGCGTCTATGCTGTGGGCCTGTCGGAGGGCGGCTTTATGAGCATGCGCCTGGGCTGCGCTCTGGGAGATCGGATCGCCGCCGTCGGGACGGTCGGCGCGACCATGCCGAAGACCATGATTTGCCTGCCGCAGCGTCCAGTGCCGGTGGTCATGATCAATGGCACTTCGGATCCGGTCGTCCCTTACGGCGGAGGAACCGAGAAGAATATGAGCCTGCCGACCTTGTCTGCCGAAGATAGCGCCAAATCCTGGGCCAAGATTGACCGCTGCCAGGAAAAACCGCAAAAGAGCAAACTGCCGGCGCATGCAAAAGGCGGCATGGAGACGAAAGTCGACACCTACGATGGATGCCAGCAGAATGCGGACGTCGTCCTGTACAGCATCAAGGGCGCGGGGAACACGTGGCCGGGCGGAGAACAATATGAGCCGGAGAACGCGATCGGGAAGACCAGCAACGACCTCGATGGCAACCAGGTGATCTGGAGCTTTCTGGTGACGCGGAAGCTGGCGGCTGAGGATAAAGCGAAATAGGGTTTTTTCCGGCCTGGGCGACGCGTCCGCTGTGGTCCCATAAAGTCAAAATCCCCACCCTCTCGCACACTTCGCGAGAAGGGTGGGGCACCCGCACGACTCTATCTCACTTCCGGAGACCTCGATCAGATCATTTGTTTACGCAGTTCGCGTCGAAGGATTTTCCCCGAAGCAGTTTTCGGGACTGCATCGACGAAATGGACTTCACGGGGCTGTTTGTAGTGGGTGAGGCGATCGGCCACGAAGGCGCAAAGTTCCTCTTCCAGTTTGCGGCTGTCGACAAATCCGTCGCGCAACGCGACGAAAGCCACAGGGATTTCTCCGGCGTCCAGATTGGCTCTGCCCACCACTCCGCATTCCTTGACCGCAGGATGCTCGAGCAGCACAGCCTCGACCTCGGCCGGGGCGACGGGGAAGCCTTTGTACTTGATCATCTCTTTGCGGCGATCGACGACGCGGTAAAAACCTTCGCGGTCGCGGGTCACGATGTCGCCCGACCAGTACCAGCCATCGCGTAAGACGGCCGCTGTGGCTTGCGGTTCTTGCCAGTAGCCGAGCATGAATTGCGGGCCGCGCATCACCAGTTCGCCGGGCTGCCCGGAGGCTGCTTCGGTTAGGTTGTCGGGAGTGTCAGCGGGATCGATCTCGGATTGTGAAAGAACGCGGCAATCGGTCTGCGCCAGCGGATGACCGATGGAGTCGGGTCGATACAGTGCGGGATCGAGAAAGCCGACATGAGTGACGGGCGAGGCCTCGGTCATGCCGTATCCCTGGCAGACCAGGATGTTGGTCAGCGCCGTAAAACGTCGAGGAAGGTCGGGCGCCAGCGGCGCCGCGCCCGATTTCACCCAATGCACCTTATGATCGCGAGGAAACTGTCCAGCCTCGGCAGCCTGGCAGAGCGCGTTGATGGCCGGCGGTACCAGCGGCATCATGGTGACGGCTTCCTGCACCATGAGTTCGGTCAGTTGCTGAACGTTGAATCGCGGCATCAGTACCAGCGTCGCGCCCAGGACCAGCGCGGGATTGAGCATCACATTCAAGCCATAAATGTGATACAGAGGCAGGCAGCACAGAATCGTGTCCGCGGAGTTGAGCGCCGTGGCATTCGGGCCGAGCAGTTGATAGATATTCGCAACAAGATTGTAGTGCGAGAGCATGACTCCCTTCGGCAGCCCGGTCGTGCCACTAGAGTAGGGAAGCGCTGCCAAGGCTTGATCGGAAGGTTGATCGGGCTGGGGACACACGGTTGACGCGGCCTTTAGCAAGTTGGCGAAGGGCTCTGTGCCCGGAGCCATCTGCCGCGTGGTGTAGATCCGCCTCAGGTTCGGCAACCCCGAGAGATTGATCCCTTCGAGATTTCCACCGTCCGTAACGAGAAGCACGGCGCCTGAATTTTTGAGCTGATAGCGTACTTCGCGCTCGCGGTACGTCGGATTGAGCAGCGTAGGAATGGCGCCGGCCAGTTGGGTGGCGTGGAACACGGAGCAGAACTCCCAGGAGTTGCAGAGAAAGATGGCAACGACGTCCCTCGGCTTCACGCCTGCGCCGATCAATCCGCGGGCCAGGGATTCGACCGTCTCTCCGTATTCGGCGTAGGTCATCCGTCGATTGCAGGAAGCATCGACCAGAGCGGTTTTGTTGGGATTACGGCGGCAGGACGCGAGAACCAGATCGTGCAGAAACAGGTTGTGCGGCTCCGCGTACAGCTCCGTGCGCGTCATCATGTCCGGAGAGATTGTAAAGGAAACGACGAGAATGTCACGAGCAGGTTAGCCGGCCAGCCTGCGCAGAAACTCCTGCTCGTCCATGCGGTACTTGAAAGCTTTGCGGCCATCGATGAAAACGACCGGCACCTCATCGTTGAACTGGCGACGCAGTTCCGCGTCAGCGTCGACGTCGATTTCGCGCCACGTGAAGCTGCCGCGGCGCGAGAGCTTCGATAGGCTCTCTTTGACGACCTCGCAAAGATGACATCCCTTGCGAGAATAAACGATGACGTTCCGTAACTCTGGCATGCCGGCTAGATTCTAGCGTGGAGAAACGAGATTTTTCCAGAGGGAAAGTTAAAGGTATGCTTGTCAGACCATCCGCAACTGCGCCTGAGGGAGGCAGTAGAATGGGCAGCATGCCAGTCATCCAGCAAAAGCCTTTGGACGGCAAGACCGCCTTACTGACCGGGGCAGCGCGACGACTGGGACGGGCGTCGGCCATGGCCCTAGCGCAGGCGGGTGCCGATGTCGCGATCACCTATAGGGATTCCGCGCGCGAAGCACGGGAAACTGTGGTGGACCTCTCCGCTTGCGGCGTGCGCGCGTTTGCCCTGCATTGCGATGTGACCGACGAGGCGAGTGTGCGCGCCATGATGAAGGAGGTTGGGCGGGAACTGGGTCGAATCGACATCCTGGTAAACAATGCGGCGAACTACGAGACGGCCGAGTTTGAAAAGCTGACGGTCCGGCAATGGGACACGATCTTCGCCTCCAACACGCGGGGGCCATTTCTGGTTAGCCGAGAAGCGCTGAAATGGATGCGTCGCAAGCGCGGCAAGAATTCGGGCCCGATCGAGGCGAAGGTCATCAATATGGGGTCTTTAGGCGGCCTCAGGCCCTGGGCGACGCACGCTCATTACTGCTCGTCGAAGGCCGCCTTGCACATGCTGACGAAGGTGATGGCCAAAGCGCTCGCGCCCGAGATCGCCGTCAACGCGGTCGCGCCGGGGATGATCGATCTGGGAGAGCGCTCCGCCGCCGCGTTCATGCGGAAGATGGCGAAGCAGACGCCCATGCAGCGCAATGGGCGGGCAGAAGAGATTGCCGCGGCGGTTCTGTTTTTTGCTACCGCCCCGCAGTTCATCACCGGGCAAATTCTGGCGGTGGACGGCGGCCTGGGCCTGTAGCGCTTACGCTTCCGCGGAAGTGGGATCGATGACTAGCTTCACTTCTGATACGCGGTTTGCCGGAAAGCCGCCCTGGCGGGCATGTTCCCGCACCATCTCCTCGTTAGGCGCGATGTAGACACAATAAATCTTGTCCTGGGTCACGTAGCTGTGCAGCCACTGGATCTGGGGTCCAAGCTTGTTCAGTACGCTGCAAGACTTCTGCGAGATGGCGATGACTTGTTCTGGCGTCACATCCCCGACATTGGGAATGTCGCGTTCGATGACATATTTCGGCACGTTCTTCCTCCGCTGATGTTTTCGTTAGCTACGCCCCAAAGACAATGGGGAAGATTGTAGGACAGGATTCTGGAAATAGCCATTGTCGATGCGGCGAGGTATATTGAGTTCGAATGAAGAAATCCAAAGGCAATCGCTCCGGCTCGACTGCGGCATCCCGCGTCAAATCTCCTCGAACGCAACTATCGAAATCGGCTCCAAGAATAGCTGTAACCATTATGGCCGCCGGAAAAGGCACACGGCTCAAATCGCAACTTCCTAAAGTATTACATGAAGTCGGGGGCAAGCCTCTGGTGGAGCATGTCATTCGCGCGGCTGTCCACGTAGTGCCGGCACGAGATGTCTTCGCAATTGTGGGTCATGAGGCGGAGCGCGTGCGCGAAGCCATGAAGCACACCGGCGTCAACTTCGTGCTGCAAGCTGAGCAGCGCGGTACAGGGCATGCGCTGATGGTGGCGCGCGAAGCCTTGTCGGGATATGACCACGTTATCGTTCTATCGGGCGACGCCCCGATGATGACTGCCGAGACCATCGAGAAGCTGCGAGATTTCCATCTGCAAGAGCAGGCCGCCATGACCCTGCTGAGCGCAGAGTTGGAAAACCCGACCGGCTACGGACGCGTGTTGCGGAAACGGGCCGGCAGCGCGGAAGTCCAGAGTATCGTAGAAGAAAAGGCAGCCAGCGCTTCGCAGAAAAGAATCCAGGAGATCAATTCCGGCTTTTATGTTTTCGCGGTCAATGATCTCTTTGGGAACATCGGGCAACTCTCGACCGACAATGCCCATGCCGAGTACTACCTCACGGACATGGCACAGGTACTGCGCCGGGCGCGCCGGCCCGTGGTCGCGTTTAAGACCGCGACGCCGAACGAAGTGTTGGGGGGAAATACTCGGGCGGAACTGGCCGACATCGACCAGCAGATGCGGCTGGCGAAGTGCCGGCAGCTAATGTCGGATGGAGTCACAATTTTTTATCCCGCCACGTGCGTGATCGACGGCGATGTTGCGATCGCGCCCGACACCGTGATCGAGCCGTATGTGCAGCTGTTGGGAAAAACGAAAATTGGCACCGGCTGTCGGGTGCGTTCCTACTGCGTGATCCGTGACTCGGAGATCGGAGATGGAGTCACGGTTCGCCCCGGGTGCGTGATGGAAGACGCAAGAATCGCAGCCGGAGCGATCATCGGGCCGTACTCGCATCTGCGCCCGGGCAGCCAGATTGGAGAAGGCGCGCACGTCGGCAATTTTGTGGAAACGAAAAAGATAAGGCTAGGCAAGGGCTCGAAGGCGAATCACCTCACATATCTTGGGGACGCTGAGATCGGCGCCGGGGTCAATATTGGCGCGGGAACCATCACTTGCAACTACGATGGCGTGCACAAGCACAAGACGGTAATCGACGACGGAGCTTTCATCGGCAGCGACAGCACGCTAGTGGCGCCGGTGCGGATTGGAAAAGGTGCGTACGTGGGCGCCGCTTCCTGCATCACCGACGACGTCCCTGAAGACTCTTTAGCGATTGGACGCGGACGGCAGGTGGTAAAAGAAGGCTGGGCGCGAGAGAAGGGCCAGAAGAAGTGACGCATACGCGATAATCGGCGCTCCAGAAAGAATTCGTCTCAATGCAAAAGGCCGATTCGCCTGGCGAATCGGCCTTTAAAATTATCGGCGCAATCAGTGCGTGACGGCCGCGAACAGGTCGGAGTGCATGAGCGATTGGAACTGTGAATCGTTGGCCTTGAAATGCATCTGCACATCATCTCCGTCGGAATCAACGGTCGTGTTATCGACGGCCACCTTTTCGGCTGGCGTGGCGCTCATTTTCTTGTAAAGCATATAGCCTTTGAGCAGCGAGGCGACAGCGCTGGCGGTGGTCGAGTCAGAGGTAACCACCGCCATATCGAAAGTGACGCCGCTGCGAAAATCCATGGCGTAGTGGGAGCCGAGCAAGCGCTTTTTCACCGTTTCGTAGTCGGCGACCTTGGCCGCGTCACCGAGTGCCGAGCGCATCATGTTCTGTGTGCCTTGCTGATCGAGGATGCTCCACACCGGAGCCGAGTCGACGCTGGTCATCATGTCAGCCATGTTGCCATTGGTGTCCAGGCCCAGAACCTGCCCATCGCGGGTGTCGAGAGCAACCCGAATAGAGGTAGCGTCGCCGAACAGCAAGGTGCTGTCATCCAGAAAACTCATGATGAAGCCACCGTCCATGGGATAGAGATCGGAGTTGCCGTATTTCCTGGGCTTGTAATTCTGCAGCTTCATTTTCTTGAGCACGGCTTTCATGTTGAACGGGCCGGCGGCAATGCCGACTGTCTTCACTCCCTGCTTGCCGGTGCGAAACGAGGCGAAGGTCAGGGTGTCCACATCTTTCTCGGGATCGAGCCCGATGCCTTTCAGCGCCGTTTCAAACTGCTTGATATTGTCGGGCATTAACTGCTGCTTCAGCGCCATGGCGGTGGGGGAATCCTTCATAGCGCGATAGTCCACCGAGATCAGTTGCAACAGGTCCGCTGGGACGCAGGACCGGGCGGAAGAATTCAGCGGCATAGCATAGGCCATGCTCACCAGCAGCAGCGAAACCAGGCAAATCTTGAAAAGTCTCATAACGCCTCGAAGTCAAAAATGGTCAATCCGCGCAACTTCGTTAGATGCGCGATTAAGACCTGTCGTTTGTAGATCGCTTCATTCTATTTTACTTGCAGTCTGGTTCAGCGGAACAAGTTCAGCGGAACAAAAGGACAAGACCGGTTGATCGCTTAGAGTCCCGGGCGGGCCTTACTGCCGGATTCGGCGAGTTCGCTGGCGGACCTCTGCCGTAAAGGCTGGATCTTTCAGCGAAGCCAGATTGATCTCGACATTGGCGAGAGCCCCCGTGATCGCTGCTTCGGCCAGGGCCAGCGCGGTCGTTAAGTCGGACTTCATGTTGGGGTTGGTGATGGGCTCGAGCGACTTGGCAACCTGCGCGACCTCGTGCGCTTTTTCTGCAACGCTCAGAGGTACGGCCGTCGCCGCTTTTAATGCGCTTTCGATCATGGCCTCGCCGGATTTTTCGTCAGCGCTGCGAGCGGATTTGTAGGCCTTCATCACGGAATCGTAGGAGGCGGCGTCGGAGTCGATGGCCGCCTTCAACTGTTCCCGCAGAGGAGTCAGCAGGGCGATTGCGGCGCTCAACTGCGTCTCGTACTGCAGATAAGCTTTTTTCCCGCGCGACATGGAAGCGACCATCGCGGCCAACCCCGCTGCCATGGCTGCGGCTGCGGCCGAGGCGCTGCCTCCGCCCGGGGTAGCGGTTGGAGCGGCTAATTGTTCGACGAACGGCTCCACTCCGGCGCGCAGCCCGCCGATCGCCATCTTGCCTCCCATGACGGCGGCGAGCCGGTTCTCCAGAATCAGGGAAGAATCGAAGTTCTCGACTTGTAAAAACCATTCCGCAGCCTGCTCCAGCGCTTTCTTGGGAATCAGTCCGACAATTTCACTGGAGACGGGCATGACGCCATAGCGAACCGCTTCGCGCTTCACCATCTCGAAAACGCGATGGATCGGCGTCTGCTCAAAATCCGTGAGATTCATGGAGACCTGTGCGAGGCCGCGCACCAGAAATCCTGCGCCCTTGACGAAGCGCATGCCACCGTTGGAATAGCGCACAGCCTTTGCGATTTTCTTTGCGATGTCCACATCGGCGGTGTTGAGGAAGACGTTATAGGCGATGAGAAACTTGCGCGCGCCAACCACCGTCGCTCCCGCCGTCGGATGAACGCGAGGCTCGCCGAAATCGGGGCGCCGGGCGGGATTGGTCGCGATTTCTGCGCGGATGCCTTCAAATTGCCCGCGACGAATATTCTCCAGCCCCTGCCGTTCGGGAGTTCGGGCGGCGGCTTCGTATAGGTACACGGGAATCTGAAAACGCTTCCAGATTTCTTCGCCGACGTGGTTCGCCATGGCCACGCAATCTTCGATGGTCACGCCGTCGATGGGAATAAAAGGAACGACGTCAGCCGCGCCCATGCGGGGATGCGCTCCAGTGTGAGTGTTGAGATCAATCAACTCAGATGCCTTGCCCACGCCGCGAATCGCGGCTTCCTGAATGGCTTCGCGCTCGCCCACCAGGGTGATGACGCAGCGGTTGTGGTCGGAGTCCATCTCGCGGTCAAGCAGGTAAACGCCCGGCATCTTCATGGCGTCAATGATGGCGTCAACTTTGGCCTGGTCGCGGCCTTCGGAGAAATTTGGAACACATTCGACGAGCGTAGACATGACTAGGAAGAATAGCTGGCTCAAGCAAGGGCCGCAACTTGCGCCAACGGGTAGCCGCTTAGTTTAGGACAGTCGCGTGATGCCGGGGAAGCCGTCGAAGTCTGTATCGAAGGTTAAGATTCGGTCGATGCCGTGCTGCTCCATCACGGCCAAATGTACGGCGTCGCGCGCGGATAGCCGCTGGTAGCCGAGGACGATCTGCTTGGCTCGCTCAATCACTGAACGTTCAATGGCGAAGACCTCGTCGACCACGTTGAGAAGTGCGTCGAAAGCGGCTTGGATGTCGTGACGGCGATTGACCAGTGTGTACCGATGCAGGATTTCCTGGAAAACTTCAGCATCAGTAACCAGACGTTGGCGTTCGCTGACTAGTTTTTCCAGCAACCGCTGGGTGTCGGTTTTTTGAGGACTTGGTGAGCCGATCAGATACATCGGTATATTGGAATCGACCAGAATCATGGCTGATGGCCGGAGAGATATCCCCGCTCGATCTCCTCCAACATCGTCTTGATGTCGGACGTCGGCGATTCGTACTTCGCCGCGGCACGAATTGCGGCAAGCTTTTTCTCCACGTCTCCCAGCGGTTCCCGACGGCGAGCGTGCGCCAGCGCCTGTCGCACCCACTCGGCAATAGACATTTGCCGTGCGCGGGCGGCGCGCTGGATTTCCCGATATTCCGGATCCTGAAGAATCACCTGCAATCGCTTAGCCATGTTATGAGTTTACATGACTCATCATGATGAGTCAAGGTGGCCCGGTGCCGAGTCACCGTCGGCGGTCGTGATGGGCAAAAAACTTGCCGACCCCCAGCCGCACTTGCACCGTGTTGATCCCGGGATTCGGCGTGGC
Source organism: uncultured Acidobacteriota bacterium (assembly GCA_963763795.1). Lineage (GTDB taxonomy): Bacteria > Acidobacteriota > Terriglobia > Terriglobales > Acidobacteriaceae > Sulfotelmatobacter. The sequence goes on from CAVXPP010000004.1 coordinate 154,318, forward strand.
CAGTCCGGCGTTGGAGATGTGCATGTAGCGCAGTTCGAGGCTGACGTTACGCTTCACGCCTAGGATGTGCATGCCGAGCGCGACTTGGTCCATGAAATTGACCGTGTTCGTTCCGGTGGGAACGTTGTGATCGGTGAAAAGCGTTCCACCGGTCAGCTCAAGATAAGGCGAGAAAGGTCCGCGCCGCTGAAAGTTCCACTTCAAACCGAGCGGATCGAAGCCGACTCCATAAGCCGTGTTCGCCGGTTGGAAAACCAGGAAGACGGGAACGGCATCGACGGCATATTCGAAGCGTCCGCGCAGAAAGCTGGGAAGATGTGGACCGGTGAGAATCCATCCATAGCGCAGTCCAGCGTTGAAGGCGCCGGTGCTGCCACGACCGCCGGCGACGGAGTGTCCGCCGCCAGCCCAAATCTGAATTTCATGACCGCCTTGTTCCGGCCCGGTTTGGGCGAGGCACTGGCAGGCCGCGATCAACAGAACGGGGATGAGGAGCAGGGAAGAGCGCATAGGAAGTTCGCCTCGACGACGTAGTATCTCGAAGCGGAAACATCACGATACAGGAAGCGGTTGCGGGGCTACAAATTGAGCTCGGTGCGGGCGCCGGAGGACTGCAGATTCCTTGCTTCGCTCGGAATGACAACGTTGAAATACTATACGGTGATTCGATTACGCCGGGCGATTCTCCCTTGGGTGATCCGAGGCAAGCTGCATCAGATCGCGCGCCACGCGTGAAGTATTATGGCGCGCCACACCGGCCTCTTCCAGATAATCGCCGAGGACGGGAATAACGCCCAGAGCCTCGATCGCGTCGAGGTCGTTGACAATCTGGCAGGCGCCTTCCAGTTCGTATTTCGCCTTCATCTCGTCCGACGCGGGAGTGCGATTGATCAGGGCATAGTCGAAGATCTGTTTTTGAGCGTGCCGGCCTAACGCCCGAATATGGTCGGCCGCCGTCAGGCCAAGACTTTCATTGGCCTGCGTCATCAGGTTGCAGATGTAAACCTTTGTGGCGGGTGATTCGATAATCGCCTGCGCAATCCCGCGCACCAGCAGATTCGGGATCAGGCTGGTGAACAGGGATCCCGGACCGATGGTGATGAGATCGGCGCTGGCGATGGCGTCCAGCGTTTGTGGCATTGGGCCGACGTCTGGTGGAACCAGGAATAGTTCGTGGATACGTCCTTTGCTGGCGGTGATCTTGGTTTCACCGCGCACGCGCGTCCCATCTTCCATCAACGCTTCCAGTTCGATGTTCGACGTGGTGGCGGGATAGATGTGGCCGCGGGTAAGAAGAATTTCGGACGAGAGCCGCACGGCTTCGGAAAAGTCCGAGGTCAGGGAAGTCAGCGCCGCGAGAAAAAGATTGCCGAAGCTGTGCCCCTCCAAACCTGATCCTTTATCGAAACGGTGGCGGAAAAGCTTCGAGAGCAGGGCCTCATCTTCGCTAAGGGCGACAATGCAGTTGCGGATGTCGCCCGGCGGAAGCATGTTCAGTTCCTTACGCAGGCGCCCGCTGGAGCCACCGTCGTCACTGACCGTAACCACCGCACTGAGATCGCGAATCACGCCGGTTTCGGCGGACGCAGGCATCTCCGCTGGCGTCAGCACGTAACGTTTGAGCCCCTTGAGCAGCGTAGAAAGACCGGTGCCCCCGCCAATGGCAACTACGCGAAGGCCGCGCGCCAAGGCGGTCTGCTGGAGGGTCGCGAGCTCAGCCGTTTTCGATTCCATCCAGATTTCCCGGCAGGCTAGAGGGAATCTTCTTCCCCGACGCGGTCGGAGTCGAGCTCGGCTCCGGGATCGGGATAGAGCAATTCCGTGAAACGAGGATCTTCCGCCAGATTCTGGAAGTCGGAGTCATTCCGCGCCTGGAAGCGCAGTTGCGAGTTCAGGTGCAGGGCTTCGTCCAGGCGGCGAAGGGAATCCTCGACGTGACCGGTGAGGCAGTCGAGCGCGGCCAAACCGTAGATCACGTAATCAGCCTTGGCATTCAGCTTGAGCAGTTTGTCTAGATGCTCGCGGGCAGTCACGTAATCGCCGACATTCATCAGCGAGACGGCATAATCGAAATGCTCTTCGGGCGTTTTGAACTGCGTCGCCGCGGAACGCTCCAGATGCTGGTTGCAAATGCTGAGATGCACCGTGGCGCGATCCGCCAGTTCCTTGCTGGTTCCGGCGAGCACCTTCTGAAAATGCGGCTTCGCCTTGTCGAACTTGTGCTCCTGCATGGCGCGCAGGCCGGACTCGTAGCTCTGCAGAGCCTGCGTGTAGCGAGGATCTTCCGTGACTGTCTTCTTGGCGCTAGGTTTCTGAGCCATGTGCAAAACTCTTCCTGTGCTCTTTGGAATGGGGAACTCCTTGCGATCCTGCTTGGAATCCGAGCAGTAAAGTATCACTCAAAGTGAGGGCAGAGGTCCAGTTGACCGACTGAGTACCGAGTACGTGGTAGCAGGAATCGACGTGTGACCAGCGGGCTTTCTCGGTACCCGGTACTCGCGACTCGGTACTTCTTCAGTTCATCGTCGCGGCCGATTGCAGGTCAATCTGCTTCCAGTCTCCCTTGATGATGCCGGCGCGGATTTGCGTCGCGGTCTTGCCCTTCTTATGCTGCTGATAGGAATAGTACAACTCCTTCAGGCAAGTCGAGCACCGCGCGCCGTGCGTGTTCTCAAAGCAGCTGTGCAGGCTGTTGTGCCCCATACGGTCGCAATAGCAGTAGCAAGGCTGCTGATGCAGAACGTTGGGAATCTGGGCAGCGAGTTCATATGCGTGGGTCTGATACGCATTCTGGGCATCCGCACCCCAGAGATCGGCTTTGGTGAGAATTGGCGGCAGCTTCGTCCCTTTCGGCGGAGGACCGGCATTGTAGGCCGGAATGCCACTGTCTTCCTGCGGCGATGTCCACTGGGCCGATACGCTGAGCGTCACCAGGAACAGAAATGCCAAGGTGAGGCCGCGGCGAAGCGTCTGATTGTTCAACAGGCGGTGTGTCATAAGATTCCCCTGAAAGCACTCTATTCTAACCGGACTGCCGCGAACTGAACAAAACCCTTCAAAATCCCTGGCCGCGCGGACGGCATACAACCCGCTTCTCTTCGCGAAGGTTCTGTATACAATAGACGAGCATGCCGGAAGCAAATTCAGATGCGGGTGCGGCGGACGGTACGAGAGCGCCAGCCCGCGAGATGGCCACTGCCGTCGCTGTCGCACCCATGCGGATGGGGACCGGTATCGGGGTGTGGCTTCGCGACCTGATCATTTCGCTCGCCATATCGGCCTTCATCATTATCTTCCTCTACCAGCCCGTAAAAGTGGAAGGCACCAGCATGATGCCTTCTCTGGAAGACCAGGAACGAATCTTCGTGAACAAGTTTGTATATCGCCTGGAACCCATTGAGCGTGGGGATATTGTCGTCTTCCGCTATCCCCGTGATCCTTCCAAAAGCTACATCAAGCGCGTGATTGGAATGGCTGGGGACCGGATTCGGATTGACGGTGGACAGGTGTATGTGAACGGACAGGCCCTTGATGAATCCTACGTGCCGCCAGAGTACACCGATTCGCGCTCGTATCCGGAGACCGTCGTGCCGGCGCATTCTTATTTCGTGCTGGGCGATCACCGGTCGATGTCGAACGACAGTCGGGATTTCGGATCAGTCAATCAAAGCTTCATCTATGGCAAGGCTGTGTTCGGCTACTGGCCCATGGATAAGGTTGGGCGCGTGCGGTAAGTCCGGGCGTGCGCGACTCGGCTTGGGCGGTCTCATTTCTCAGCGATCTCTGCGAATCCTCAGCGTACTCTGCGATTTAAGACTTTTGCTGCGAATCATGCCTGCAGAATTGCTCTCGTCCTCGAAGTTTTCCTCAGATTTCCTCGCGCATTCCTGTTTACGCTATTGGCCCCTGCCGCATTCCCTGCTAAAATTCGTAAAATCCACTCCCCGGAGCGAGAATGCAAGCTATCCTTGCGCTGGAAGACGGAAGAGTCTTCCGAGGCAAAGGCTACGGCGCCAAAGGCGAATGCTACGGCGAAGTCGTTTTTAATACTTCCATCACCGGATACCAGGAAATCTTCACTGACCCTTCCTACTCCGGACAGATCGTCGTTCTGACGAATCCAGAAATCGGAAATTACGGCACCAATCAGGATGACAACGAAGCCACGCGCCCGTGGATCGAGGGCCTGATCGTGCGCGAATTCTCGCGCGTGAGTTCGAACTGGCGCTCGCAGCAGGTGGCCGAAGAATATCTGGAGCAATTCAAGGTGCCGGTGCTGTCGGACATCGACACGCGCGCGCTGGTGCGGCATCTGCGCGATCACGGTGTGATGCGCGGCGTCGTCTCGACGCTGGAGAGCGATACGGACAAGCTAGTCACGAAGGCTCGGTCGATTCCAAAGATGGACGGCACCGACCTGGCAAAAGAAGTCAGCACCAAGCGGTCGTATGTTTGGGAAGTGGGCGAGCGCTCGCACGAGCCGGTCGCCGTGGTGGGAGTGAAAGACGAGCCGCCGCGATTTCACGTGGTCGCCTACGACTTCGGCATCAAGCAGAACATCCTGCGCAAGCTGCGCGGAGAGGGATGCAAGGTGACAGTCGTCCCGGCGCAGACTCCCGCGGAAGATGTGCTGGCGCTGAAGCCCGATGGAGTGTTCCTGTCGAACGGCCCGGGAGATCCCGAGCCGTGCACGTACGCGGTGGATTCGATCCGCAGACTGATGGGACGGCAGCCGATCTTCGGAATCTGCCTGGGGCATCAACTTACGGGAATAGCGCTGGGTGGAAAAACATTCAAGCTGAAATTCGGCCACCACGGCGGGAATCATCCCGTGAAGCAGTTGAAGACCGGCAAGATCGAGATCACGGCGCATAACCATAACTTCGCGGTCGATCCGGATTCGCTAGCCGACAGCGAAGTGGAATTAACGCACGTCGATCTGAACGACCAGACGCTGGAAGGCCTGCGTCACCGGAATCTGCCGCTGTTCAGTGTGCAGTATCACCCGGAAGCCGCGCCCGGTCCCCACGACTCGCATTATCTGTTCAAAGAGTTCACGAAGATGATGGAGGAGTGGAAGAGGTGACAACCTCGTCGCACGCGGAACTCGAGTTCAAGGAACGAACTTTCGGCTGGATCGTGCGACGATCACTGCTTTATATCGGTTTGGCGCTCGCCGCGCTCACCCCATTCGCACTCTTTTTCGCGATTACCATTCGATTGGGCATTACTAAGCAGGTAGAACGCTGGTTTGATGGCGGCTGGGTCGGATTCTTACTCTACACCGGTCTGCTTTTCTGGATCACGGTGCGTGAATCGAGACGACGTTGGAGCCACTGGAGTTTCTGGCTTGTGATTGCCTGTCTGTTGACGATCCATTGCCTTGCTTTCGTAGCCATTTTGCGAGTGTATCCCGGTTGGCGAGTGATTTGGTTCTGGCCGACTACGGTCGCCGAGGCCGGAATATTCGGTGGCCTTCTGTGGTGGCTCTTCCCAGAAAGGCGCAAAAGGCCAAGGTCGGGAGCTTTGAAAGGGCGCGCCTTCTAGGCGCGCCGTTAGTGGCGAATAAAGATTCGCGGCTTTAGCCGCTGAGGTCGAGCGATGAGACCAACCCGAGAGCACGCGACGAACAATGGCCAGACGTACATGATCACGTCGTCGACGTGGGATCGGCGGGCTCTGTTCTCACGAGATGTTTGGGCGAATCTCATGATCGACACGCTCTACCACTATGGTGAAAGTGCCTACCTACTCCACGAATTCGTGGTCATGCCGGATCACATTCATGTTCTACTGACTCCGACAACGAGTCTTGAGAAGGCGGTCCAATTCATCAAAGGCGGATTCTCGTATCGCGCGAAGAAGGAACTCGGCTCGAACCTGGAGGTCTGGCAAAAGGGATTTTCGGATCATCGCATTCGAGACGCGAGTGATTATCGGATCCATCAGATCTATATTCAACAGAATCCGGTTAGGAAGCACCTTTGTGAACGAGCCGAAGAGTATCCGTATTCATCGGCAAATGCTGGACTTGAGTTAGACCCTGCACCTCAGGGGCTAAAGCCCGTGATTCCAGACGGGCCCGTTACGGCGCGCCTTGAAGGCGCGCCCTTTCAAAGCAAGAACCCAGATCTGGTGCCTGAAGGCGCGTCCTTTCAAAACAGGATTGCGCCTAGGAAAACCGAAGTGCCGATCGCTAGAACGAAGAACAAAACTGCATAAATGCCCAAACGCACTGACATCTCGAAGATCCTCGTACTCGGCTCCGGGCCCATCGTCATTGGGCAGTCGGCGGAGTTCGATTACTCCGGCACCCAGGCCTGCAAGGCGCTCAAGTCTGAGGGCTACGAAGTGGTGCTGGCGAACTCGAACCCGGCCACCATCATGACCGACCCGGAGTCCGCCGACCGCACTTACATCGAGCCGCTCACGCTCGAATATCTGGAAGAGATCATCCGCATCGAGCGCGAGATGTCTCCGGGCGCGGGATTTGCCGTGCTCCCCACGGTCGGCGGGCAGACTGCGCTGAACCTCGCCATCGAACTTTCCGACGGCGGCGTGCTGGAAAAATACAATGCGACCCTGATCGGCGCCAACGTTGCCGCGATCAAGAAAGCCGAAGACCGGCTGTTCTTTAAAGACGCGATGCAGCGCATCGGCCTCGACGTGCCCAAGTCCGCGCTGGTCAACAACACCAAAGACGGCATCGAGTTCGCCGGCAAAATCGGATTCCCGGTCATTGTGCGTCCATCGTTCACGCTCGGCGGTACGGGCGGCGGCATCGCTTACAACCGCGAAGAGCTTGGTGAGGTGCTGGCCCGCGGCTTCGATCTGTCCCCCGTGCACGAAGCGCTGATCGAAGAGTCTGTGCTGGGATGGAAAGAGTTCGAACTCGAGGTGATGCGCGACACCAAGGACAACGTCATCATCATCTGCTCGATCGAGAACTTCGACCCGATGGGCGTACACACGGGCGATTCCATCACGGTCGCTCCGGCCCAGACGCTTACGGACCGCGAATACCAGGCCATGCGCGACGCGTCGATTGCCGTGATCCGCGAGATCGGCGTCGATACCGGTGGATCGAACATTCAATTCGGCGTGAATCCCGAGACCGGACGAATGGTCGTGATCGAGATGAACCCACGCGTCTCGCGCTCGTCCGCGCTGGCGTCGAAGGCGACTGGATTTCCCATCGCGAAAATTGCCGCCAAACTTGCCGTCGGCTACACGCTCGACGAAATTCCGAACGATATTACGCGCAAGACGCCGGCGTGCTTTGAACCGACGCTCGACTACGTGGTCGTAAAAATCCCGAAATGGCAGTTCGAGAAATTCCCCGGTGCCGACGACACGCTGGGCCCGCAGATGAAGTCGGTCGGCGAGGTGATGGCCATCGGCCGCACCTTCAAAGAAGCGTTGATGAAGGGCATCCGCTCGCTCGATACGGGCAAGAAGGTGGGCGCCGACAAAATCGAGCCGAAGATTCTGACGCAGCGGTTGGTCACGCCGCATCCTGAGCGCTTGGCCTATGTGCGCTACGCCCTTCGCCAGGGACACACGGTCAAGCAGATCGCCAAGATGACCTCGATGGATCCGTGGTTCCTGTATCAGCTCAAAGAAATCAACGACCAGCAACTTGAGTTGGAGAAGCATCCGATGGAATCGATTCCCGCCGAAGTATTGCGCGAATCGAAGCGCATGGGATTCTCCGATGGCCGTCTGGCGCAGGTCTGGCGGCTTGAGACACAAGATAAGGTTCGACACCTGCGCAAGAAGCACGGCATCATGCCGGTCTACAAGCGCGTCGACACCTGCGCCGCCGAATTCGAAAGCTTCACGCCCTATCTCTACTCGACGTACGAAGACGAAGACGAGGCCGCGCCGACCGACAAAAAGAAAGTCATCATCCTGGGCAGCGGTCCCAACCGCATCGGGCAGGGAATTGAGTTCGACTACTGCTGCTGCCACGCTTCGTTTGCGCTGCGCGACGACGGCTACGAGACGATCATGATCAACTGCAATCCCGAGACCGTCTCAACCGACTATGACACCAGCGACCGTCTCTATTTCGAGCCGCTCACCTTCGAAGATGTCTGGGCGATTTACCAGCACGAGACTTCGAAGGGCGCTCCGGTCGGCGTGATCGTGCAGTTTGGCGGACAAACGCCGCTCAACCTCGCATTGCCCCTGAAGCAAGCTGGCGTGAACATTATCGGCACATCGCCTGAGTCGATCGATCTGGCCGAAGACCGCAAGCACTTCAACAAGCTGCTCGAAGATCTGCACATTCCCCAGGCTCCGGGGGTGATGGCGACCTCGATCGAAGAGGCTGTCGAAGGCGCGAATCGGATTGGCTATCCCGTGCTGGTAAGGCCCTCTTACGTGCTCGGCGGGCGCGCCATGGTCATTGCCTACGACGAGCAGTCGATCGTCCGTTACATGAAAGATGCGGTTGAATACTCGCATGACCGTCCGGTGCTGATCGATCACTTTCTGGAAGACGCGATCGAAGTCGATGTAGACGCGCTGTCCGATGGGGAAGACGTCGTCATCGGCGGAATCATGCAGCACATCGAAGAAGCCGGCATCCATTCCGGTGATTCATCGTGCGTGCTGCCTGCAGTCGATATTCCGCAAGACCTGCTCGAACGCATGCGCGAATATACGTTTAAGCTCGCCAAGGCGCTCAAAGTTGTCGGGCTCATGAACATTCAGTTTGCCATTCCGCGCGGAAACGGCAACTCAGGCACTGGCTCCGAGGGCGGCAAAGTGTACGTGCTGGAAGTGAACCCGCGCGCCTCGCGGACCGTTCCTTTTGTTTCGAAAGCCACGGGCATTCCGATGGCAAAGATTGCCGCGCGTCTCATGACGGGCCGCAAACTGCGCGAATTTCTGCCAGATTTTATCGAGCGCGGCGCCGACCTCGATACCGGAAGCCACTACTACGTGAAGTCTCCGGTATTCCCGTGGAGCAAGTTCCCCGGCGTCGATACCGTGCTCGGTCCCGAGATGAAGTCGACGGGCGAAGTCATGGGAGTCGCCGACAACTTCGGCGAAGCCTTCGCCAAGGCGCAGCTGGCGGCAGGCCAGAAGCTGCCCACGCAGGGCGCGATTTTTATCAGCGTGACCGACCACGACAAGCGCCATGTCGCTCCCGTAGCGCGCAAGTTTGTCGACATGGGATTCAAGCTGGTGGCCACAGCCGGCACGGCGGATGTAATCGAATCCGCCGGAATGAACGTGGAGCGCGTCTACAAAGTGAAAGAAGGCCGGCCCAACGTGGTGGACTTCATTAAAGGCCAGCGCATCCAGCTCATCATCAACACGCCCACCGGGCTGGAGCCATGGTTCGACGAGAAAGCCATTCGCCGCGCCGCGGTGATGGCCCGCATCCCCACGATTACGACTCTGGCCGCGGCCCGCGCAGCCGCAGAGGGCATTGCCGCCTTGCAGCGGGGGGAAGTCAACGTGAAGGCGCTGCAGCACTTGCACGCGGAACGCGGGGCGTCCGTCCGGCCATAGCTTGGGCAAGAATCCACCTGATCCATTCCATTTCAGTAGACCTTCGTGGTAGGATTTCCCACCTGCAAACCGGCCCTGCTGTGATCTCGCTTGGGGGAGAGACGCCATGGCGCACGCCACCATCTCCGCTCCGTTTGGATCGAGCTCGGGAAATCGCACAATTAAGCGGACTCTGACGGTTGTCGCCTGGACCGGCATCGTGATGCTGGCCGTCGGATTCGTTTTCAAGTATGTCCTTTTTTATTACCGCCACTACGACGCCGCGTCGTTCGATGTTTACTGGCATAGACGCGGGTGGCTCTTACTGCACATCAGTGGCGGAACTCTAGCCTTGCTGACGGGGCCATTCCAGTTCTGGATGGGGCTTCGCCAGCGCTATATGAACGTGCACCGCTGGCTCGGCCGAGTTTATCTCGTGGGCGTTGCCGCCGGCATCGTCGGAGCCGTTGGCCTCTCGCTGACCACCACTTTCGGATGGGCCGTCGTGTGGGGAATCAGGGGACTGGCGGTGGCTTGGCTGGTGACGACCGGGACCGCGTACTTCACCATCACGAAGGGGTTGGTCGCACTCCATAAGGAGTGGATGATCCGAGCCTACGTCGTTACCTTCGCGTTCGTGACCTTCCGGCTTATGCAGGACTACGGACCGATCTCGAAGCTGCGCCCGGAAAATGATCGCGACATCACCATCGCCTGGGCGTGCTGGGTGGTGCCGCTGTTTATCACGGAGATGTTCCTGCAGTTCAAGAGGATTAGGCTCGCGCTGGCCGCGCGGTAGTGGAAAGAGTCGCAGCGGCTCCGCTGCCGGTTTAAAATAAGGCATGCTCCTGCACGGTATTTTTCCTCCCATCACGACGCCGTTTTATCCCGACGGAAACGTCTATTACAAGAAGCTCGAATCGAACGTCGAGCGCTACTCGCGCACGCCCATCGCCGGTATCGTCGTGCTCGGCTCGACCGGCGAGGCGATTATGCTCTCCGACCAGGAGCGGCGGGACGTTTTAAAGTCCGCGCGCCAGGCTGCTGCGCCCAGCAAGGTTTTGATTGCGGGCACCGGCGTCGAATCGGCGATCGAAACATTGCGTCTGACCGAATACGCCGCCGAACTCGGCTACGATGTGGCCATGGTGCGCACGCCGCACTATTACAAGAAGCAGATGGAGCCGGCCAACATGCTAGCGTTTTATCGCTCAGTGGCCGACCGGTCGCCTATTCCCGTCATCATCTACAACTTTCCCCAGGCCACGGGCTACGATATTTCCGCCGAACTCGTGATCGAACTCGCGGAGCACCCCAACGTGATCGGCATCAAGGAATCGAGCGGCAACGTTGAGAAGGTGCGCAAGATGGTCGAGGGTACGCGCCACATCAAACGCACCGCCACGGTCACCGAAACGTTTGACGCTGTTACGCCGCGCATGATTGCGGCGGCCAACTCCGCGCCGAGCGACGGCGGGGAACTGGTTCCGATCGGAGCGCTTTCGGGTTCACAAGAGGCCAAGCCGTCTTCCTCGGCCGTTACGGTCGTGGGCAAAATGAAGACCCGCCAGAAGGAAGTCGGATTCCAGGTGATGGTGGGGGCGGCACATCAATTGCACCCTTCGCTCGACGCGGGCGCGGTGGGCGCGATTCTGGCGTTTGCCTGTCCGGCGCCGACCGCCTGCTACGAAATTTATGCCGCATGGAAAGAAGGCGACGCCGAACTGGCCCGCTTGAAACAGGAGCGAATCGTGAAGTGCTCGCAGCGCGTGGCGGGCGACCTGGGCATTCCCGGGGTGAAACACGGCATGGATTTCAACGGTTATTACGGGGGGCCTTCCCGGTTGCCGTTTCTGCCATTGACCGGTGCGCTCAAAGCTGAAATCGAGCAATTGCTGGCCGACGTGAGGAATTAGACGCGGGTTCGTGATTCATCGCGGGCAGCCATGCCGGCGTATTGCAGCGCGAAGAAAATAAACTAATTCCCCGCTCCTTGTGATCAGGATCACACCGGAGTATACTATCTTCGAACGAACGTTCGAATGATTCGCGTTCGAGGACTTATGGGGAGTCCATCCACCGCAACCCGAGTGTCCCGGCAGCGCCGTGGAACACTGCCCGAGCCGGAGACCCGCTACGATCGCCGGCTGGCCGAAATCCTTTCGCACGCCACTGAAGTCTTCTGCAAAAAGGGTTACGAAGGCGCTTCCATGCGCGATCTGTCGCGGGAGAGCGGCATGTCGCTGGCCGGTCTCTACTACTACTTCGAATCCAAAGAACGCCTGCTCTATTTGATTCAGAAGCACACCTTCTCCACCATCGTGCAGAGGCTGAAGACACGCCTGCAGGGAGTGGACGACGCGGAAGAGCGCATACGAATTTTTATCCTCAATCACCTGGAATATTTCCTGGCCAACCAGGCGGCCATGAAGGTCCTCTCACATGAAGACGAGGCCTTGAAGAACGGCTTCGGTTCTGAAGTTGCGGCCATCAAGCGGGAATACTACAGAATCTGTGTGGGGCTGCTGGACGCGCTGAAGCAGGAGCGCAAGCTGCACTTTACCACGCGCATTGCCGTGCTCAGCCTATTTGGAATGATGAACTGGATCTATACATGGCACAATCCGCGTGTCGATGCCGATGCTGCGACGATTGCGCGCGAGATGGGAGACATCTTCCTGCGAGGTGTCATGAGCGGCCGGGGAATTGGCAGAAAGCAGTGAGGAAAGTTAAACGGGCACGGTTTAAGCGCGCACGATTTTAGAGGTTTAAAAGTTTAAGCTCCTGAGAATGACTCAGGGCGAACATTCGAAGAGAAGGAGTCACAGCGATGGCAACCACGGTGCAGCCCGCAGCCGGAGAGAGCACGAAGCAACTTGTCAACTACCGCGCCGACGGCGGCGTCGCCGTGATCGAAATGTGCGATCCTCCCGCCAACACCTATACCTACGAGATGAACCGCCAGCTGGATGATGCGATCCTGAAAGCCCGCATGGATAACGATGTGTACGTGATCCTCCTGACCGGCGCAGGCGACAAGTTCTTTTCCGCGGGCGCGAACATCAAGATGCTGTCCAGCGTCGATCCCACCTTCAAGTATTACTTCTGCCTGCACGCCAACGAGATGCTGCTGCGGCTGGAGCATACGCCGAAGCTCGTCATCGCGGCGATCAATGGACACTGCGTCGGCGGCGGGCTCGAGATCGCCATGGCCGCGGACATCCGCATAGCGCGACGCGACGCTGGCAAGATTGGTCTGCCCGAGGTGAACCTGGGAGTTCTGCCCGGCACCGGCGGAACGCAGCGGCTCTCGCGACTGGTGGGCAAGAGCAAGGCCATCGAACTGATGGTCACCGGCAATACGTTTTCCTTCGAAGAAGCGCAGGAACTCGGCATTGTGAACGACATGTTCGAGCGCGAAGGCTTCATGGAAAACATCATGGAGTACGCGCGGCAATTCTGTCCGCCGAACAAGGCCGCGAAGGCGGTAGGACGCATCAAGCGCGCCGTGCAGACAGGCTGGGAAATTCCGATGGAATCGGCCCTGGCTGTGGAGCGCGAGAACCAGCAGTTGCTCTTCCAGAGTGAAGACGCGAAGGAGGGGCTGGCCGCGTACGTGGAAAAACGGCCCGCACACTTCAAAGCAAAATAGTTCGTGTAGGGGCGGACGCAGCCTGCCCTGAGCGGAGTCGAAGGATCCGCCCGCCGCGCGAAGCGCGGCTCTCGAGGCATAGGTAAACGATGCTGACAGCTCAGAAAGTGAATGTGAAGCCGGACCGGATGCTCCTCGGCGGTGCATGGATCGACGGAGCGAAGCCCTTCGACACCATCAATCCCGCCACGGGGCGAAGTTCTGACCCAAGTGAGCAGAGCAGGGCGGCCCTGTGTTCCTCTGTGTCCCCTGTGATGAATGAGGGTTGATCTATGCCAGGAAAAGTAGCAAAAATCGGAACCTTCAGTGACTGGATCGGCCTGTTCAACGACTGGCGGAAAGAGATTGGCGTCAATACCGGAGATATCGAGGCCTTCCATTTCGATACGTTGTACGGCGCGATTGACACTGAGGAGATCGAGTTCGGCTCCTACAAAGGCCGCCGCAAGTGGGAAAATCTTCGCCAGATTCCTACGCAACAGATGCGCGATGCGCTCATGAACATGATCGTCTACCAGGGCGACACCGAATTCGCCAGCGTCGAGCAGCAGCGCAACTTGCTCGACAATGCGCCCACCGATTGGGACCGCCGCGCCATTACCCGCGTCATGATTGAAGAGATGCGCCACGGATGGCAGATGTGCGCGTTGCTGGTCGATCACTTTGGATATTCGGGCAAGGTGGAAGCGCAGAAGATGCTGGAGCGCCGCGCCTTCGAGAACAAGCGCCTGCTGGGCGCCTTCAACATCGACGTCGATAACTGGATGGATTTCTTCACCTACACCGATTTTGTGGACCGCGATGGAAAGTTCCAGTTGCAAATGCTGAAGTATTCCGCGTTCGCGCCGCTGGGCCGTTCCATGTCGTACATGCTGCGCGAAGAAGCTTTCCACATGGGAACAGGCAATGACGGACTCCGCCGCATTGTGGAAGCTAGGGTCATTCCGGCTTGGCTGATTCAGAAGTATCTCAATAAATGGATTTCGAGTTCGTACGATCTGTTTGGCACCGATCATTCTTCGTCGGCGCACTGGGCTTACGTTTGGGGCGTGAAGGGCCGTTATGACGAGCCGAAGAACGATAAGGCTCCGGACCTCGACGACCTGAACGACTACAACCGCAACCTTTATCGTGACGAGGTGGCGGGATTGATTGAGCGCTTCAATGGATATCTGAAGCCGGGCGAGCCCAAGCTCTATGCCCCCGACATCAAATTCAGTCGCGCGATCGGAAAATGGGCGGGACAAAAGTTTCATGCGCAGACCGGCGAGCCGCTGGATGATCGCGCCTACGAAGAACATTTGAACGAGTACATGCCCTCGGCGAACGACAAGAAGCTGCTGCTCGATATCATCGGCACCGAAAAGAAGTGGATTGCCGAGAAGACGGGCGCACGCGATCCGCTGTCGACGATCGGCGAAGTAAGAAAGTCCGCGATCAACCTGTAGCCTATGACCACCGCCCTCACAGACGCCCGGCTCACTCGAATCTCGTGCGAGATCAAGGGCGCCGTCGCGCGCATTGAACTGCGCAACCCGCCGCTCAACGTGATCGACATCGTGATGATGGAAGAGTTGGCGCGGTCTCTTGCGGAGGTCGAATCTCGCAGCGACATTTCCGTTGTCGTCCTGAGCGGAGCAGGAAAGGCGTTCTCCGCCGGAGTGGATGTTGCGGCGCACACTCCCGACAAGGTCGAGGAGATGCTCGCAAAATTCCACGCTGTGATTCGCGCGCTTGTAGCGACCACAAAGGTCACGGTCGCTTCGGTCCATGGACTTTGCCTGGGCGGCGGAGCGGAACTTGCCATGGTATGCGACCTGGTATACAGCATCGACGAGGCCGAGTGGGGATTTCCCGAAATTCGACTCGCCTGCTTTCCTCCAGTAGCTTGCACGGCGCTGGCTGCGTTGGTAGGCCAGAAGCAGGCGGCTGAGATGATTCTGACCGGCCGCTCCATTACGGGCAGGGAAGCGGCCGAAATCGGGTTGGTGACCCGCGCCGTTGGCGAGAAGCAACTGGATTCCGCCGTGCAGACGGCCACTGCACAGTTACTGCGGCTGAGCCCGGCGGCTTTGCGCGTGGCCAAAAAGGCGTCGTATGCCTGGGATGCGATGCACTTCGACAAGGGCCTGGCGCGAGCCGAGAAGGTTTATTTCGACGATCTGATGAAGACTGCCGACGCTCACGAGGGCATCCGCGCGTTTCTCGAGAAGCGTTCGCCAAAATGGACTGGGAAGTAGGTTGGCGAAATTGATGGACTACGAGATTACTGCCGAAGAAGTGAAGGCCAAGCTGGATGGTGGGGATGCCTTTCTGCTGCTCGATGTACGCGAACCGTGGGAATTCGAAACGGCGCGAATCGAAGGCGCAAAGCTGATGCCCATGGGAGATGTGCCGTCGCGAGCGCATCAGGAACTCGATCCCGAGGATTCGATTGTCGTGATCTGCCATCGCGGAGTTCGCTCCATGAACGTGACAGCCTGGCTTCGGCAGCAGGGATTTGAAAAGGCGCAGTCGATGCGCGGCGGCATCGACGCCTGGTCGCGAAGCGTGGATTCGAAGGTGCCGGTGTATTGAAACAGCCTCTAGCTTCTAGCGGCTAGCTAACCCTCTCCTGGCCCCTCGCTAGAAGCTAGCAGGCTAGGAGCTAGAAGCTTCCGTGAAAAAAGAACTCATCGAACTCCGGGTCAACGGCCGCTCGCACGAAGTCGCCATCGAGCCGAGCGCATTGTTGCTGGATGTTCTGCGGCAGGAACTGCAACTCACTGGCTCCAAGCGCGGCTGCGACGACTCCTCGTGCGGCGCATGCACCGTGTTAATCGACGGCGTCGCGATGATGTCGTGCACGCTGCTCGCCGCCAGCTGTGA
Source organism: uncultured Acidobacteriota bacterium (assembly GCA_963763795.1). Classification (GTDB taxonomy): domain Bacteria; phylum Acidobacteriota; class Terriglobia; order Terriglobales; family Acidobacteriaceae; genus Sulfotelmatobacter. The sequence goes on from CAVXPP010000004.1 coordinate 170,342, forward strand.
AGAACAGGAAATCACGACCATCGAACGCGTCAGCGAACACGGCAGCCTGGCCGCCATTCAGAAGGCCTACGGCGATTGGGGAGGCGCGCAGTGCGGATACTGCACGCCCGGTTTCATCATGACGGTGAAGTCGCTTCTGGCAGAGAATCCAGATCCGTCCGAGGCCGACGTGCGAGCCGCGCTCAGCAGCAATCTCTGCCGCTGCACCGGATACAACCAGATGTATGAAGCGATCCGATCGGCGATTAAAGCCGAGCAGAAGGCGATGACATCGACAACATGAGTGGCCCTTCTAACCCTGTCATTCCGAGAGTGGAGGAACCTTGTGTTCCCGCCTTGGGGCAGGCATTTGTGGCGGTCTTGCTAACCGTGCTGCTGTGTTCTGCAACTCTTGCTCAGGACTTGCCGGCAGGATGGAGAACAGCGAACGCCGTCGAAAAATCCCCGGCTTGGCGCAAGAAGAGCCCCACCAAATTCTTTCGAGTCGAAGGTGATTTCGACGGTGACGGCAAGAGCGACATTGCCGAGTTGCTGGTCAATTCAACGGAAAAGAAATTTGCCCTCTTTGTGAAGCTAGCCTCGACCGCGAAGTGGCAAAAGCTCGGCGACGCGGGAGATCTTGGATCGCTGGATCGCTTCGGAATCGATCTGGTTAAGCCGGGAAAGTATGAGACCGCCTGTGGCAAAGGATACGATGATTCGTTTTGCGCCCACGGAGAACCGGATTATCTGGTTCTCTCGCATCCCGCTATTGATTTTATCTACACAGAAAGCGCTGACAGTATCTTCTACTGGGACGAAAAGACAAAGACGTTTCGTGAAATTGCGATGAGTGATTAGGCCATGTCCAACTACTACTCCATCATCGGCAAGCCCACGGCCATGGTCGACGCGGCCGAGAAGACCACCGGGGCCGGCAAGTACACCGACGACCTCAGCGTCCCGGGCATGCTCGTCGGCAAGATTCTGCATTCTCCGTATCCGCACGCGCGCATCAGAAGCGTCGACCCAAGACGCGCCGAGCAACTCGACGGAGTAATCGCAGTCGTCGTCGGGAAAGATGCTCCCAATCCTTATGGCATTCTCCCGGTTGGTCACGACGAACACGCTCTGGCGCTCGACAAGGTGCGCTATGTCGGCGACAACGTGGCCTGCGTGGTTGCCACTTCAGAGGCGATCGCCGAGAAGGCGCTTGAGTTGATCGATGTGGATTACGAAGTCCTGCCTGCCTACTTCGATCCCGAAGAATCGATGATGGCCGAGACCGATCTGATCCACGATAACAAGCCGAACAATCTGGAAAAGGATTATCACCACGTCTTCGGCGATCCAGAAAAGGGATTCGCCGATGCGGACCAGATTGCTGAGGCGCGCTTCATTGCCAACGAAGTGACGCACGCGGCGATGGAGCCGCATTCCACTCTGGCCTCATTCGAAATCGATCCGCATACGGGCAAGCCGGGACGGCTCACTGTCTGGTCATCCACGCAAGTGCCGTACTACCTGCAGCACAAGCTCTCGCTGGTCCTCGAAATGCCGATGGCGCAGATTCGCGTCATCAAGCCGCTGGTCGGCGGAGGCTTTGGCGGCAAGAGCGAGGTTATTCCGCTGGAGATCATTGCCGCCATCGCGGCGCGCAAAGCGCAGGCACCGGTCAAGATCACGTACACGCGCGAGGAAGTGTTCTGGGCCCATCGCGGACGACCTCGCACAATCATCGATTTAAGAACGGGGGTGCAGAACGATGGCCGTATCACGGCCGTAAAGGCTCGCGTGGTGCAAGACGGCGGTGCGTACTGCTCCTATGGCGTGGTCACGATCCTCTATTCGGGTGCGCTTCTTGGCGCCCTTTACGACATCCCGAACATTCAGTACGACGGCTACCGCGTGTTGACCAACAAGCCCGCCTGCGGCGCGATGCGCGGACATGGCACGGTCAACGTGCGCTTCGCGTTCGAATCGCAGCTCGACGAACTTGCCGTCAAAATTGGCATGGATCCCGCCGAGATTCGCCAGCGCAATTTGCTGCAGCCGCCCTGCGTAACCGTGAATGGCTTGCGCGTTCAAAGCTACGGCTTACCTGAGTGCATCGAGAAAACAGTCGCGCGCTCCGGATGGCAGCAACGCAAAGGCAAGCTGCCCAAGGGACGCGGACTCGGCATTGCCTGCAGCCACTATGTCAGCGGCGCGGCGAATTCCATCATTCGTTCCGATATGCCGCACTCCACGGTGAATATCAAAATTGATCGCGATGGGGGAGTAGTCGTCTATACCGGCGCATCCGAAATCGGACAAGGCTCCGACACGATGACCGCGCAGGTCACGGCTGAGACACTCGGATGCTCCCTCGCTCGCGTCAGAGTCATTGCGGCGGACACAGATCTGACGCCAATCGATATCGGTTCGTACTCCAGCCGGGTAACGTTCATGGCCGGAAACGCCACGTTGCGCGCTGCCCAGGAAGTGAAGAAACTCATAGCCGTAGCCGCCGCGAAAAAGATGGGCTGCGCGCCACAAGAATTGATCTTCCGCGACGATGTCGTCACAAGAGACAACGTCCATGCAGGGGCGGGTCATGTCGGGACAGCCGCCCCCGGCCGTCCGGCCGAGCAAAGCTCGGCCCCTACTGTCTCCGGCCGAGTAGAAGGCCAAATCCTTCGCGGCTCTCTCCAGCAAAAGCGCAAAGACGAAGGCCCGAAGGATGCGATGACCTTCGAGGAAGCCGTGGTAGCTGCGATCGATTTTCATGGCGCCCTCACCGGCACTGGTTCCTACGCACCTCCGCAGGAAGCGCGCGGCGGCAAATACAAGGGTGCGGGCGTTGGGCCATCGCCAGCGTATTCCTACTCCGCGCAGGTCGCCGAAGTCAGCGTCGATGAAGAGACCGGTGAAGTTACGGTCCACAAAGTTTGGGCCGCGCACGACTGCGGCCGCGCTCTGAATCCGGTGTCGGTCGAAGGCCAGATCATCGGTTCGGTCTGGATGGGGATGGGGCAGGCGCTGACCGAAGAAATGGTGTGGAAAGATGGCATGCTGATGAACCCGGGATTGCTCGAATATCGCAGCCCGTCGTCGGTGGAATCGCCGGATGTCGAGCCGATCATCGTCGAGAGCATCGATCCCGAAGGCCCATTTGGCGCGAAGGAGTGCAGCGAAGGATCGTTGGCGGCGACCATTCCAGCGATTGCGAACGCGATCTACGATGCGGTGGGTGTGCGCCTGCACGAGTCGCCCTTCACGCCGGAAAGAGTCCTGGCCGCGTTGCGCGCGCAGAAAAACGCGAAGGCGTTGAACCTGACGGAGGGCGTTGATCCGACTTGCCCCGCGAAGTTTCGCGAGCATGGCGGCTCATTGTCGTTTAAAGGCAAAGGTCCTGAGCGGCACCCGCTCGATCCATCCCGGCGAGACATACCCGTGGCTGGCGGAGGCGCGGATTGAGCCTTCCGCAATTCAAACTTCTGCGCCCCCGATCGATCGAAGAAGCTGTCTCATACCTTGCCAAGCATGGCGGCAACCTGCGAGTGCTCGCGGGCGGAACTGACCTGATTCCTTCCATGCGGCAGAAACTCTTCGAGCCAGAATATGTTCTGGATCTAAGGGGAGTGAGTGCCCTGCGAGGGATCACGCCACTTGGCAGCGGTGGAGTGGAAATCGGCGCTCTTACCACGCTGCGCGGGATCGAGCGCTCGGACTTTCTGCGCCAGCATTATCCGGTGCTGACGGAAGCGGCGGCTACGGTGGCTTCGCCTGTGCTACGCAACATGGGCACCATCGGCGGAAACATTTGTCTCGACACGCGCTGCCTGTGGTACAACCAGTCGCTGACCTGGCGCAAGGGATGCGGCTTTTGCATCAAGAAAGACGGCGACCTCTGCCACGTGGCGCCGGGCGGAACGAAGTGTTGGGCAGCGTTTTCCGGGGACACTCCACCGGCGCTTCTCTGTCTCGATGCGGAAATCGAAATCGCCGGCCCTCAGGGCATTCGACGTATTCCGTTACAGGATTTCTACACCGGATTGGGCGACACCTACCGCAAGCTGCAAACGAATGAACTGGTGACGCGCGTGATCCTGCCCGCATCCTCTGCCGGTTATCGCGGCGTCTATCGAAAACTGCGAGTTCGCGGATCGATCGATTACCCGCTGGCTGGCGTCGCCGTGGTGATGAAGGGATCCAACGGCCACGTGACGGATGGCCGCATCGGCATCACTGCGGTCAATCCCGCGCCCGTGCTGGTGAAAGGCGCATCCGAATTATTTTCAGGGAAGGTTATCGACGATGCGCTTGCTTCTGCTGCTGGAGATCTTGCCGCCAAAACCGCGAAGCCGCTGACGACTTCCGCGCTGACCCCGGAATACCGTCGCGAGATGATTCGCGTCTTTACCAAGCGTGCGGTGCTGGCTGCAGCGAGCAACGAGTTGCTCTGATATTCTTCTCACTCGAACTGGCCACTGGCCACCGAACACTGGCAACCGATGATCACTGACTGCCACATTCACATCCAGCCCATGGAGATGTTCAAGCCTCACGCGCTGGAACTGATGAAAAAGAAGCGCGCGAATTTCGAGCAGATCGTGGAATTCTGCCGCTCGCCGAAGGCCTTCCTGAAATTCATGGACGCGAGCGGCCTTGATCGTGCCATGCTCATCAACTATGTGGCTCCGGAGGTGATCGGTTTCACCAGCGGCGTGAACCAGTTTGTCGCCGATTACGTGAAGGAAGATCCCAAGCGCCTGCTGTCGTGCGGCAGCCTGCATCCACGGCACACCACGAACGTTCTCGCCGATGTCGAGCAGATTTTGCGGCTGGGATTGCAGATGATCAAGATCCATCCGCCGCACCAGTTGCTGTTCCCGAACGATTATCTGAGCGGCGCAAAAGAGCTGGAGATCATCTATCGGGCGGCGGAAGCCAACGGGGTTCCCGTGATGTTCCACACCGGAACGTCGATTTTCCCCGGCGCGCGCAACAAATATGGCGATCCGATTTACGTGGATGATGTCGCGGTCGATTTTCCCCAACTGAAGATCCTACTCGCTCATGGCGGCCGCCCGCTCTGGATGCACACCGCATTTTTCCTGGTGCGACGGCATCCCAATGTCTATCTGGACATCAGCGGCATCCCTCCGAAAACCTTGCTTAAGTATTTCCCTCGGCTGGAGGAAATCGCGGCGAAGACACTATTCGGCACGGACTGGCCCGGCCCCGGCGTGCCCGACATCAGGAAAAATCTCGACGAATTCCGCGCCCTCCCGCTGAGCCAGTCCGTGCAGAACCAGATTCTCAGCAAGACCGCACTGTCGCTGTGGCCTGCCTGATTTCCGGGCCGTCCGCCGATTTGGACACCGCTGTTTGTTTCAGGTATAAAAAAAGGTTGCCCCCCCGCGCCGTATTGCTCGCGCGGTCTGGCAACGCTGAGCACTGCCCTCGAGGCGAGAACCAATGTCCGATCTGACTACAACTCATGCTCCCAAGGGACTTGAGGGCGTTGTTGCTACGACTTCAAAAATCTGCTACATCGACGGCGATCGCGGCGTCCTGGCGTATCGCGGCATCGACATTCATGAACTAGCCGATCATTCCAACTTCGAAGAAACCTGCTACCTGCTCTGGTTCGGCAACCTTCCCACGCGCCGCGAATTGCGCGAACTGCACGATCGCCTCGCCGAGGAGCGCAAGCTCGATGCTTCCATCATCACCCTGTTGCGCAACGCTCCCCGCCATGCTTTGCCCATGGACGTGCTGCGCACAGCCGTATCGGCCCTGTCGTTCTATGACCCGGAAGAGAAAAATAACGATCGCAAGGCGAATGTCGATAAAGCGATTCGCCTGACTTCGCAGATCGCCATGATCGTGGCCGCCTATGATCGCATTCGCAAAGGGCATCCCGTTGTCGAACCTGAGCGCTCGCTTTCGCATGCGGCCAATTTCGTGCTCATGCTGAATGGCAAGCATCCTTCGCCGACGGCCGAGCGCGCGCTCGACATCGCGCTGATTCTTCATGCGGATCACGAATTGAACGCTTCCACTTTCGCCGCGCGCGTAACCGCCGCGACATTATCGGATATGCATTCCGCCATCACTTCGGCAATCGGAGCCTTGAAAGGCCCGCTCCACGGCGGCGCCAACGAGGCGGTATTCCACATCCTGGAAGCCATCGATCGTTCCGGCGCCGACCCGATCGACTATGTGAAAGGCATGCTGGCGCAGAAGAAGAAAGTTCCCGGCTTCGGACACCGCGTATATCACACCGAAGATCCGCGCGCCACGCATCTACGTGTGATGTCCCGCGACCTGGGCAACTCCAGCGGACAGGCCAAGTGGTTCGATATTTCCCACAAAATCGAAGAGTTCGTAAAAACCGACAAGAAGTTGAACGCAAATGTGGACTTCTACTCGGCTTCCACGTATCACACTCTCGGAATCGACGTGGACCTGTTCACGCCGATCTTTGCCGTTTCTCGCGTCAGCGGATGGGCCGCCCACGTGATCGAGCAACTCGACGACAACCGCCTGATCCGTCCCCGTGCCGAGTATCTCGGCCCTGAATATCCCAGCCCCTACGTCCCGCTAGACCAGCGATAGGTGGCCGAAATAGACCACGTGGCGACGGACGCCTTCGGCCGTCGGGGGGGCAGCAGCTCGCTCGGATCGCGCATCCGTGCCTCAATGTAGAATAGAAATGGGGTTCTGCATGCATCGCGTTTATCTCGACAACAACGCCACCACGCCGGTTCTGCCTGAGGTGTTTGAGGCCGTGCGGCCTTACTTCGGCGAGCACTTCGGCAACGCCTCGTCCATTCACCATCACGGGCAGGAGACGCGGGCCGCGGTCGAAGACGCCCGCGAATCGGTGGCGGCGTTGCTCGGCTGCAGCGCTTCCGAGATTATTTTCACCAGCGGCGGTACCGAAAGCGACAATCTGGCGATTGCCGGGCTCGTCGCGCCCGGCGATCACGTGATCACCTCGAGCATCGAGCACAGTGCGGTGCTGCAATCCTGCAAGGCTCTGGATAGGCGGGGCTGCGAAGTCACCGTTCTGCCCGTCGACGGACGCAGCCTGATCGATCCGGCGGATGTGCGGCGGGCACTGCGTCCCAAGACGAGGCTGATTTCCGTCATGATGGCGAATAACGAAACCGGGGCTCTGCAGCGCGTCGAAGAGATTGGCAAGATTGCCGCCGAAGCCGGCGTGCTGTTTCATACCGACGCCGTGCAAGCGGCAGCGAAAGTCGCGATTGATGTGAAGCGGATCGCCTGCCAGGCGCTCTCCATCTCGGGCCACAAGATTCACGCGCCGCAGGGTACAGGCGCTCTTTACCTGAAGAAGGGAACTCAGATCCAGCCGCTTCTCTATGGAGGACGCCATGAGCGTTCGCGCCGCGCTGGAACGGAGAACGTCCCCGGAATCGTTGGCCTGGGCACGGCCGCGAAACTGGCGAAGGAAGCTTTTGATCGCGGCGATGACCGCAAGATCGCCGCGATGCGCGACAGGTTGCAGCAGGGAATACTCGCCCAAGTCGACGAGGCCGTGGTGAATGGCGACGGTATCGCGCGCGTCCCCAATACGACCAACATTCGCTTCGATTACATTGAAGGCGAGGCGCTGGTGATTGCGCTCGATCTGAAAGGGCTCGCGGTTTCGACCGGAGCGGCCTGTTCTTCCGGAGCGATCGAGCCTTCACATGTGCTGATCGCAATGGGCCTGCGCTCCGATCAGGCGCGCGCCAGCATTCGCTTCAGCCTGGGCAAGCAAACGACGGAAGCCGATATTGATTTCGCGCTGTCCTTGGTGCCCGAAACCGTGGCGCGGCTTCGCGAGTTGTCGCCGGCGTATCGGAGAGTGAATGCCTGAGCAGCATCCAGAGAGCAGGATCGCGGAGATTCAAGAGCGGGCTCGGAAAAGAGGACTCATTACTCTGCGCTGTCCGCATTGCAGGCACTATCTGGTAGGAATCCTTTCGTCGCGGGGTGATTTTAAGCATCGCAGCGGAGAGCGAAGCAATCTTTTCTGCTGTTGGCCGCACTGCACCCACAACGAACAGAGGGTGCCAGTGGCAGAAGCGGTCCTTGGGCGCGTCCCGAAAGATGGAAGCACTTGCTGCAACAAGCCGCGTCGCATACGACCTGAGCGCCAGCTATCAAATGCCTGATAACGACACCATTGCCGTAGCCATGTCGGGCGGTGTGGATTCCTCCACTGTCGCGGCCATGCTCCGCGCCGAGGGCCATAACGTGATCGGCCTGACTATGCAGCTCTGGAACCAGCGCCGCCTCGCCGGACGCGAAGGCATGCCCGAGTCCGTCCAGGGACGCTGCTGCTCGCTCGATGATGTCTACGACGCCCGGCGCGTCGCCCAGCAGATCGGCATCCCATACTACGTGGTCAATCACGAGGAGCGCTTCGAGCGCGACGTCGTCCGTCCGTTCGTAGAAGAATATCTTTCGGGACGGACCCCGATCCCCTGTAGTCTCTGCAACAATCACTTGAAGTTTGATCAGCTACTCACTGTGGCTCAGCAGATTGGGGCCGAGCGGGTTGCGACGGGTCACTATGCCCGAGTAAGCTTCGACCAGACTCGCGGCCGCTGGCTGCTCAAGCGTCCCGCCGATCACAGCAAGGATCAGACTTACTTCCTCTTCGGCCTGACCCAAGACCAGCTCAGCCGCACGCTATTTCCCTTAGGCGACATGACCAAGCCCGAGGTCCGCGAACTGGCCCGCAAGCATGGACTCGCGTTGGCCGAGAAGCGCGACTCGCAGGAAATCTGTTTTGTCCCCGGCGGCGATTACAAGCGTTTCATCGATGCCTACCTCGCCGAGCAGGGCGAGTCGCTTCCCGACACCGCCGGTGAACTGGTCACCACCAGCGGCGAAGTGATCGGCGAGCACACCGGCATCCACAATTTCACGGTCGGCCAGCGCAAGGGGCTCGGCGTCGCTACCGGATCGCCGCTCTACGTCATCCAGATCAGCGGGGCTGACAAGCAGGTCGTCGTCGGCGGCGACGAGCATCTTTATTCGAAGACGCTGCGAGCGCACCGTGTGAACTTGATCTCGGTGGATGACCTGCGGGAGCCGATGCGCGTCGCCGTGAAGATTCGCCATCGCCACGAACCGGCGCCGGCGGTGATTGAGAGGACAGGCGAAGAAATTCTGGTTACGTTCGACCAGCCGCAGCGAGCGATTACGCCGGGCCAGGCCGCAGTTTTTTACGACGGGGACATCGTAGTAGGCGGCGGCTGGATCGCCTAGATAAAATGGGTGCCCCATCCTTGTCGCGCAGTTTGCGACAGGGTGGGGATTTTGACTTTCCCAGCGCGAGCATGTCTTTACCCGCTGCTTCGCAATGATTCAAGAAACCGCGTGCCAGTCTTCTTCAGCTTCTCTTCCAGCCGCGCCGTGCAGTCGCAACCATCGCACGCCCACGGTTTCGTGCCGTTCTCGTCCTCGCACTTCCGCCGGTCATGTGCATCCTGCACTCGCGTGAGGTCGAAATATTCTTCCCAGTACGGACGCTCTTCCTGGAGCGGCGTGGGACAGTAGCAGATCTCGACCCACCGCGCCGTCTGATCCGCACACAAGCGCGCGTCCTTCATGTTGCGTAAGTATTCGCCTTCGGCGACGGAACCTCGCCCCAGAGTTTCGTCTTCGATAGCTTTTAGCAAGTCGGCTTCGCGACCCGGCTTTACGCGGGCTCGAACGAGATAACGCATAACAGTTTTAACGCAAACAAAGTTGCTTTCCAAATCACGCACTAAAATCAAAATCCCCGCCCTGTCGCACAAAACGCGATAAGGACGGGGCACCCGCGCACCTATTACGTCAGATGAACATCTCATCCTGCGGGACGGGACGCCGCTCCTCGCGGCTGCCGCCATTGCGCCGGTTACGGCCGCCGAACAGGAACTCCAATCCCACGGTGATGCCCTGCATCAGGCCGGAGAGCTGGCGCACCGGCGAGACCACCGTCTTCTGCACGATCTCAGAAGTTTGCTCCACGCGATCCATGGTGCGGGTCAGCAGTTCGTCGCCGCGAATGATCTGCAGGCGAGCGCGATCCATGGCGTCCGTCACGGTTGCGTCCACGCGCTCTACCTGCGATCGGATCACCGTGCTCGCGCCCTCAATATTCTCGACAATCACTTCGAGGCGTGGGCGCATCTCCGTCAGCATCTGCTGGGCCTGCTCCACCGTGGGCATCACTTTGGTTTTCACTTCGGAGGCCAGCGCTTCCATGCGCTCGCCGCTCTTGCGCATGGTGAAATACATCGCCATCAGAACTCCGGCCTGCAGCAATACCGCAATCCCCGTGAGCGCAATGAAGACCGTCAGTTTGTCCATAGTCGATCCTCCCAAAAAGTGTCTTGACTCGCGCGCGGAGGGAGCGGCCGGCGCGATCTGAATTACGATCCCGATTACTTGGAGCTGCCGGTCTCCGTGGTGGCTTCGTGATAGGCCTGGCGGCCCGCCTCATAAGCCGCGCGGAACTGTTCCTTCTGCTGGCCCACTACTTCGCGGCCCTTGTCGGCCCATTGGTTGGCTTGTTCGCGCGCTTCTTTCGCGCGATTGCGAACATATTCGCGGCCCTCGTCGGCACGTGCGCGCAATGCGTCCCGCGTCTCGCTGCCCGAACGCGGCGCGTACAGCACTCCCGCCAGTGCTCCCAGCCCAAGCCCCGCCAGAAACCATACAAAACTATTGCCATCACGATCGGACATATCAATTCCTCCAGACTAATGCGTCTATCTCGGATGGTACATCCTCTTTGGGGCAAATACAATTACAGCCGACTCTGTACAGTCGGGCCGGGAAATGCCTACGGTCAACCACAGGAGAAGGCAGAAGTTCGGAGCTCGCAGCACAAGCGTCCCTACAGAGCACCGCGAAAGGAAGGTATGCAAATGGAATGGGATCGTTTACTTTTACTTTTTCGAGGGCAATCCCGCGGGCGTGTTCGCAGGTGCTGGTTGGGTCTTTACCGGCTGCGACTTCAATCCCTGCAACACCGAGCCCGGACCACCCCGCTTGCTGGCATAAACCGTCAGGGTGATCGACGTGATCATGAAGGCCACCGCCGACCAGGTCGTGGCCCGGGACAGTGCGTTGGCCGCTCCCCGTGGACCGAAAGCCGTCTGGCTGCCCTGTCCGCCGAAGGCCGCGGAGATGTCGCCACTCTGCCCACTCTGCAATAAGACGACGATGATGATGAAGAAACAAACCAGGATATGCACGGCGGTGACGAAATAAATCATTTTGAATTTTCCTGACGATGCTCGCTTTATTGGCCGCGCAAAAGACGGCAAATTATGGTGCGGAAGGGGGGATTTGAACCCCCACGCCTTTCGGCGCCACCCCCTCAAGATGGTGTGTCTGCCAGTTCCACCACTTCCGCACAGGGATGAACTTTATGTTCTTAGCAGCGCTTTATTATAGCAAAGGATGCCTGCTTCACTCTCCGAGGAACGATGTCGAACTTCCTGAAATACATGAGGCCGGTCCCGTAAGACCGGCCCCGGTGCAGCGCCCGTTGGCGCACGTCAGTTCGTGCGCGCCGCAAACATCAGTCCCCAGACGGCAGCAGCATCTCCTCCGGACCCAGATCGATGTTAACCGGCGTATGCGGGCAATTTCCCAGGATTGGCTGGCAGGCCGCGTCCGGACCTTTTTCCGGCCGAGTCTGCTCATGGTGTCCCATGAACTGCTCGGATTCCGTCGATCCGATCAGGGCCGTCGTCGATGACAGTCCTCCGCTGATCACCTGCTGCACGCGGTCAAAGTAGCCAGTGCCGACGAAGCGCTGGTGTTTCACCGCCTCGTAGCCATATTCTGTCTCGCGACTGAATTCCTTCTCTTGCAGACGCGAGTAGGCTGTCATGCCTGCCAATTTGTATCCGCGCGCCAGTTCAAACATGCTCAGATTCAGCGCGTGGAATCCGGCCAGCGTGACGAACTGGAACTTGTAACCCATGCGCGCCAGTTCCGGCTGGAACTTCGCGATGGTCGCCTCGTCGATATTTTTTCTCCAGTTGAAGCTGGGTGAGCAGTTGTAGGCCAACAGCTTTTCCGGATAGCGCTGGTGAATGGCATCGGCGAACTGCCGCGCTTCCCTCAGATCGGGATGAGATGTCTCGCACCAGATCAGATCGGCATAGGGAGCGTACGCCAGGCCGCGTGCAATGGCCGATTCGATGCCGCCGCGAATGCGGAAGAATCCTTCGGGTGTTCGTTCGCCGGTGCAGAAGGCGCGATCGCGCTCATCGATGTCGCTGGTCAGCAAGTTGGCGCTGTCCGCATCGGTGCGAGCCATGATCAGCGTTGGCACGCCCATCGTATCTGCTGCAAGGCGTGCCGCAACCAGCTTTTGAATCGCTTCGGGCGTCGGCACCAGAACTTTGCCGCCGAGGTGCCCGCACTTCTTCGCCGACGACAGCTGATCTTCGAAGTGAACGCACGCCGCGCCCGCTTCAATCATCCCTTTCATCAACTCAAAAGCGTTCAGCGTGCCGCCGAACCCGGCTTCCGCATCGGCGACTAGCGGAGCAAACCAGGTCTGCCCCGGAGCCACTTTTCCTTCCACGTGATGAATCTGATCCGCGCGCTGCAGCGCATTGTTGATGCGCCGGCAAAGATTCGGCACGCTGTCTGCTGGATACAAGCTCTGATCGGGATACATCGTGCCCGCGTTGTTAGCGTCGGCCGCGACTTGCCAGCCGCTGACGTAGACCGCCTTCAGCCCCGCCTGCACCTGCTGCACCGCCTGGTTGCCGCTCATCGCTCCCAACGCCGGCACGTAAGGCTCGTTGTGCAGAAGTTCCCATAACCGCTCCGCGCCCAGGCGCGCCAACGTGTGCTCAATGTGAATCGTTCCCCCCAGTCGCAGTACATCTTCGGCTGTGTAAGGGCGCTCGATGCCTTTCCAGCGTGGATTCTTTTTCCACTCCTGATCCATCGCAGCTTGGGCCAGCGTATATTGCGATGCGCGTTCCCGCTTGCTCATCGCCGTCTCGATCCCGTGGGTTGAAGTTTGTTCTTGCTTGCTGTTTCCATTTTTGTGGGCCGACATTACTTCTTCTCCTGAAATTCCTGAAATTGTTCGCAGGGTGAGTGTTTGACTAAACCGGGTTGAATTCTCCATTGGCGATCATGGCTTCGCTGATTTCGCGGGCGCGGCGGAAACGATCTCGTTCTTCCGGATCCGAGTTCGCGGGAAGCTCGCGCAGCAGCCGTTCGAGCTCTTCATCGAAAAGACGCGTGATGAACTCCGGCGTATGCTTCACCGGATTCCCGTCCTCATCCTGAATGGCAACCAGATCGCGATGCAGTACGCGCTGCGCGATCATCAGGCGGTAAATCCGGTCCGTAGCTAGATCTTCCATGTAGCCATCGAGCAAGCTGGCGCCCCGGCCGCTGAGCACCCCGTGCCGGTAACGGATCACAGTCCGCACTGCCGCGCGCGTGCCCTTCACACTGCGTGCTCCAACCCCCTCCGGCCTCGGCCGCAGGTCGGGATAGCGGCTAGCGTTCTTGGGGCGAGCCTGCAACTGGTTGGGATACGGAAATTGCCCCACCGCGATCGCATTCTGGTCGGGATGGCCCGTCCACGCCCCATCCATCAGGCAGTCGGCTTCGTTCTTCTTGTCCTTCTCAAGAATGCTGAGTGCGCGGGCGTTCAACTCGGCGTCTTCGCGGCTCGGATAGAGCGCGGTCATTCCGCCGATCGCCAGAATTCCGCGGTGATGGCAAATCTCCGGCATCAGTTCGCGCAGGTTCTGAAAGAACGCCACGTTGTACGGAATCGTATTGCGGTCGGGCAGCACCCAATCCGGATCATCGAGATTGAAGTGGATCAGGCTGGCCATGTAATCCCAGCGCCCCAGATTCAGGCCAATGATGTGTTCGCGCAGGTGATAGGCGAATTCCTCCATCTGAAACGCCATGGGATGCGACTCCACCAGCGCCATGCACTTGATGTAGTTGTGCGGCAGGCCGCGTTCCTTGGCGAGCGTCTGGAACAGGTCCCGCCACCACAGCGCCTCTTCTGCGGCTTCGGATTTTGGAATGTAGATGCAGAGCGGATGCTTCAGCCGCGCCGGATCCATCTGATAAAAGATCCGCGCCACATCGAACAGCGATGCCGAAACTAACTCGCCCGCAACCAGGCCAGCCTGGCTCAAGTGCAGTCCTCGCGGCCGGGTAAAGATCACGGTGCCGCTGGGCTGGATCGTAACCGTGCGGTCACGCTTCTTGTCGTAGTAAGAAAGCTCGCCGCGCAGGCAGGCCAGAATATTCGCCACGCCCGTCTGATGATGCGACCATTCGTTCACGCACGAATCTTCCAGATCTAGCATCACGCCGGGCGCGCCCGAGTTCAGCATCTTGACGCAGAGCTCGGCGTCATCGGCCGGACCGGTCATCTGGTTGCGCTGATCCTGGCACCATTCCGGAAGAGTGATCCGCCAGCCGTTGCGCACGGCGTCGGAAGGGAAGCGGTGCGCCGGTTTGACGCCCTCGAGCGATCGTTGCAGCACTTCGATGCGCTTGTAAGCCAGTTCCTGCTGCCGCAGCGTAAATGCGCGGTGCAGCGGAAGCAGGAAGTCCATGAATCCTTCGGGAAGATCGCGCGCAGCATCGAAGTTCGGCGGGGCGCTGCTCACCGGATTGACTAGCTCGTTGGTTTCCGGTGCGGCGGTTGCGGTTGGCGTCATGCAAAAAGCTCCTGGATTCGGAAGTTTCGTGTGTTCGCTATACTGAACACACATTCGTAATACTGGCGGATCGTAAGATACCTGGAATTCCCGGTCAAGTCTGTTGTTCAATATACGGAACGTACATTCATTTTGTTGTCCACCTACAGGTTTTGTTACCATAACGATTTGGCTATGCCTCACCCTGATGACTCCCCTTCGGTTGCGGTAGAACGCGCTCTCGGTATGCTCGAAGCCGTCGCCCTCGAGCCCGAGGGTTTGAGCAACGCCGAAATCAGCCGCAAGCTAAAGATTCCAAAGAGCTCCGCCAGCTACATCCTGCGCACGCTGGAGAAGCAGAATTACCTGAACCGCGATCCCGAGAGCGGCAAATACCGGGTCGGACTCAAGATCCTCAGCCTGAGCCGGGGCGCCCTGAGCGGGATTGATGTGCGCGAGGTTGCCCTGCCCATCATGCGGCACCTGATGGAAAAAACTCACCTCACCTGCCACCTGGCGATCCTCGACGGACCGGAGGCGGTCTACATCGAGAAAGTCGAGCCCCAGGGATTTATTCGCATGGATACCTGGGTGGGCCGGCGCATGCGCGTGCACGCGACCAGCGTAGGTAAGGCTCTGGTCGCGCATGTTCCACAGGAGCGTCTCGAAAAGATTCTGGCGGATCGCGCCATGGAGAAGCGCACGCCCAAGACCATCACGACCGTTGCCCGCCTGTTGAAGGAACTCGAAAAAGTGCGCGTGCAGGGCTATGCGGTCGACGACGAAGAAAATAATCTGGGAGCGCGCTGCGTGGGCGCTCCGATTTTCAACCAGCACGGTGCCATCGAAGCCAGCCTGGGCTTGAGCGGAACGATTCAGGAAGTCAACGCGCAGACCATGCCGCGCATCCTCGAGGCCTTGAAGGATGCGGCGCGCCACATCTCGATGCAGTTGGGATATCGCCCCCCGCAGCGTCGCGGCAGCATGGCCTAGTCTGCACGAGATCCTTGTCATGGCCGACGAAACTTCTACGCAGCGCATCGTTCAGCATTACGAAGACGTGGACGAAGCCTCGCGCCTCGAGAGTGGATGGTTTCGGCTTGAGCAGGCGCGCTCCCGGGAACTGATACTCCGCCACCTGCCTCCCGCGCCAGCAACCATCATCGATGCCGGCGGAGGCGCCGGCGTCTATGCCTGCTGGCTGGCCACACTCGGCTATCAGGTGCACCTGATCGATCCCGTAGCGAAGCATGTGGAACAAGCGCGTCAGGCCTCGGCGCGGCAGCCGGAGCATCCGCTCGCCTCGGCGGAAATCGGAGATGCGCGTGCCTTGCCGCATGCCGATCAATCTGTCGACGCGGTTCTGCTGCTAGGACCGCTCTATCATCTCGTTGAGCAAGCCGACCGTCTGGCCTGTCTCCGCGAGGCTCATCGCGTTCTGCGTCCGGGGGGATTCCTGTGGGGCGCCGCGATCAGTCACTTCGCATCGCTGTTCGATTCACTCACGCACGGTTTCTTCGACGATCCAGATTTTTCGTCCATTGTTCAGGGTGACCTGGAGAATGGCCAGCATCGCAACCCCAGCGGGAATCCGATGTATTTCACCGATGCGTTTCTGCATCGCCCCGGAGAGTTATCCCGTGAAGTTCTGGCTGCTGGATTTAAGGTCGTGGCAATCGCTCCCATCGAAGGTCCAGGCTGGCTCGCCCGGGATTTCGACCGCTTGTGGAACGACCCAGTTCAGCGCGAGCGCCTGCTGACAGCAATAAGAAAGGTGGAGCGTGAACCTTCCATCCTCGGCGCCACGTCCCACATCATGGGCATTGGACGCAAATAGAGCAGGGTCGGCATTTCTCCGGCTTGTCGGGCGGCAGTGCGCTCTCACGCACGCCGCCTCAGCTTTCATTCCGCTGCAGCGAATTTCCGATACTCACGCAGCATTCAACGCGTGATGCTGATATGTCAGTTCCGCCATGGTCGGATTCACCAGCCGCAGCATGTCGTCCCAGTCCATGCGGACCAGTTCGCGGTGCGTGCCGGCGCTGAACGTAATCTCTTCGTTCTGCGCCAGCTTCACGTCCGCATAGACGGACATGTCGTAGAGATTGCCGAAGGGCGGCATTGCGCCGGTTTCACAATCCGGAAAAGCATCTTTGAATTCACCTTCCGACGCCAGTTCGACCGTTAGCGCGCCGGTCAAGGTTTTCAGCCGATCAAGATCGACATGGAACGATGCAGGAACCACCGCCATCGCCAGGATCCCGTCGATCTTCACGATCACGATCTTGGCCAGTTCTTTGCCGGACACGTGCGCCAGGGCGGCAACTCCCTGCGCCGTGTAGGCGAGCGAATGTGAAATTACTAAATATTTGATGTGATGGGCGTCGAGAAACTTACGAAGCTTGGACAGCGTCATACGACCTCCTCGGGCGTGGAAGAAAGTTGAGGGGCCACTTACGCGGTTTTGCTGGGAATAACTGTAAGTCGGGTGTGGGGCAATTTCTGTGCGCGCGATCACGGGACGAGGCCACACTCGTCCCGAGCGCAGGACATGGCGAAGGATCCCTACCCGAAGCAGTAATTTTGAGAAGAAACTGGCAAACGAGTTCTACTCGGCGCAAGCCGGAGCAGGGAATAGGGATCCTTCGGCGGAGTGGTCGTCCGCTTTCGCGGACGACCACTCCGCTCAGCAGGACAAACCAAAGCCGGAGAGCTTCCAATCTTCTAGCCTTGAAGCATTTTCGCCCTCAGCTTATAAATGGTTCGGAGCCCTCGCTTTGAAGCTACGTCCATTCTTCTTTCTGTTCGTAATCCCCATGGTCGCCCTATGCTCGGCCGCCCAAACTCCCCGCTGGACTGAGGAGAAAGCCAATGACTGGTACGCCCAGCAACCTTGGCTCGTGGGCAGCAACTACATTCCGAAGTCTGCGATCAACCAACTGGAGATGTGGCAGGAATCTACCTTCGATCCCGAGCAGATCGACAAAGAACTTGGCTGGGCCGAATCCCTTGGCATGAACACCATGCGCGTCTTTCTCCACGATCTGCTCTGGCAGCAGGACGCGCCTGGCTTCCGCAAGCGCCTCGACCAGTTCCTTACGATCGCCGCCCGCCACCATATCCGGCCGATGTTCGTGCTCTTCGATTCGTGCTGGGACCCGCTTCCGCATCTCGGCCCGCAGCGTCCGCCCATTCCCGGCGTTCACAACTCTGGGTGGGTGCAAAGTCCCGGCGCCGCCGCTCTTTCCGATCCCGCCCAGGTGCCTCGTCTGAAAGCTTACGTGCAAGGTGTCGTAGGAGCGTTCGCCAACGACCGCCGCATTCTTGCCTGGGATATATGGAACGAACCCGGCTCCGACCAGACGGAAAATTATCCGAAAACTGAGATGAAGAATGACATGAAGGTTGCGCTCGTGGCCGCGCTTTTGCCGCAGGCCTTCGCGTGGGCCCGAGAGATGAATCCCACGCAGCCTCTCACCAGCGGCGTCTACGATATCGACACAACCGCTGACGAAAGCGCTCTCGACGAAATCGCGCAGATCCAGCTGCGCGAATCCGACGTCATCACCTTTCACAACTACAGCTGGCCGGAATCGTTCAAAGCGGAAATCGTGTGGTTAAGAAGATTTCACCGTCCGGTGATCTGCACCGAATACATGGCGCGATCGGTCGGCAGCACCTTCGACACAATCCTTCCCATCGCCAAGCAGGAGCACGTCGGCGCCATCAACTGGGGATTGGTCGCCGGTAAAACGCAAACCTATTATCCGTGGGAGTCCTGGCAGCATCCCTACATCCTCAGCGATCCGCCCGTCTGGTTTCACGAAGTCTTCCGCTCCGACGGAACCCCCTACCGTCAAGCCGAGGTGGATTTGATCCGACAACTAACGTCGGAGCCGTAAAATCACGGGGTAGTGGGGTTGAGGAGATTTGCTCAGCGCTCTCTGCGGCCGTTCTCAGCGACCTCAGCGGTAAAAAGCTTTGCAACCTCGATTCCTGGTAGTGAGTCTGGCGCCGCACAGCCGAAGTTTTTCGAAGCAGTCTTCACTGTGCCTGCGGTTTTTGCGTCGCCTGCTTTTCCTGCGCTCGCTTGACCAGCTTCTTGAGCTTGCCCTCGATCGACGCGTCCCCAATGTGCTCGTCCTGCAAGATTCCATCCGCATCGATCGTGAAGGTATGCGGAATCGCCTCCACTCCAAAGGATTTCGCCACCGGCCCGGTAAACCCGTGATCGATATATTGCGGCCAGGTCATCTCGTTCTTGGCCACAAACGCTTTCCACTTCTGCTCATCCGTGTCCACGCTGATGCTGAGCACGGTCAACGGCTGCCCGTCGAATTTTGTCGCGATCTCCTTAACGTGGGGCAATGCCTCGCGGCAAGGCTCGCACCAGGTCGCCCAGAAATCGATCAGCACAACTTTTCCCTGCAGATCGTCGAGCGAGATTTTCTTTCCGTCCAGCGTCGTGACCGCAAACGGCGCCGCCATCAGCGCGCGTGCCAGCTCCGGTTGACTCACAAAGAGCATCGCCCGTTGCCGGTCCGGGCTGTCTTCGGGCTGCATCTGGACGAATTGCGCAAAGCGCGCTTTCGCGGCATCGTCCTGTTTCAAATGCGCCAGCGCACGGCCGTCGGCAAACACGGCGGCCGGAAACTTGGGCGCGGCCGCCAGCGCCTTCGTCATTTCCTCGTGCGCTCGGCTGAAGAACTCATCCTTGTGCCGCCGTAGTCCCTCGTTAAACAAGATCATCCCCAGATCGTAGTGCGCCAGCGCAGCTTCTCTCGGCTGTTTCGCGTCGGCGATCTGTTCCTCGGCCGCCACTTCCACCGCCTTCCACTCGCCCAATTGCTCTCCGAGTCTAATGACTTCTCTCTGGCACCGCGCGCAGTGTCCGCCCTCCTGCTTGTCGGCCTTCTTGAAAGCTTCGAACGCCGGACCGATCATCCGCCGATGCATGTAGTCTTCCGCCTGATGGTAGGTCTTCTGCGCCTTCTGATTCGTCGGACCCTCATCCCCTTTGCCCTGCGCAAACACCAGCGCGATCAGGCACGCCATGGCCATCATCATCCGCGCCCATTTCATCCCGGCCTCCCGGCGGCAATTTCCGCGCCCAAAACCCTACCACGATTCCGCCCCGCGCGATAGGATTGCAAGCTCCAACCAATGACTGCTGATCATTCAAGTAAAACTTCAAGCGGGAGGTAGAACGGGTCCGCGCCCTGCAGGCACGCTTCCCGCAGGTTTCGCCCAGAGGCACAATTCATAGAGCGCAGCCCGCCACGCCTCAGGATTACAATCACGTTGCTATGAAAAACGCGTCCTTGCTATGCGTGATTCTTCTCGCCTGCCTCACGGCCTGCAACCAGTCGGCCGCGCCCGCCTCTTCTGGCAACGCTGCTGCAAAGCAAGACGCCGTCCAGCAGAAGTTGCAGGAATATGCTGGCGCCTCGGCGACCGATTGCGGACGCCTCGACATCCACGCCGCGGAGGCCCAATCCAAAACCGCCAGCGATTGCGCCCTCCAGGCCAGCCAGTCGAAGCACGCGTTCTATGTCGCCTACGACATGCCCGGCATGACTGTTGGCGTCGCCGGCAATTCCGCGGGCAAGCTCTTCACCGTCCAGTCGGAAGGCACGGGCGCCGCGGCCAACCTCACGAGCGGCGATTGCCCTTCGCAGTTGCGGGTGGCTTCCAGCGGCCGCGTCACTTGCTTCGCCCCCGGCGACATGGGATCGATGGGAACCGGTCACGGCGCCGGCGCCATGCCTTCAGACATGTCGAATCCGCACGCTTCCGGCCAGCCGAAATGACCGTCCCGGGAAAATTGCTCTCAGCGCGATCCCTTTTCACCAAGCTAAGCGTCGGGACTAGTGACTCAACAACCGGGAAGGGCACGAGTTCACTCGTGCCGCAAAGCAGCTCCGAAATATAAACAGGCTTCAGCCTCTGGGGGCGAACTTGTCAAGCAATTCTCCGTCTGTGATCCTAATCACACCCTCAAGTGACCCGCTTTGTTGGCCTTGCGCACCGCACCCTGCACAATGGCAGGGTAGTTGCCAGGAACAAAGATTCCGGCCCTGATTTGGGGTAAACTCAGTGGAATTCAAGACTTTAATAGTCCCGAACTCTAGTCCAGGCAAGTGCCGGGAACAGAGAACTGGGAACTGGCAACTGGCAACTGGGAACTGCTCTTAAAGCCTATGTCATTGCTCTGGCTGCGTTTCGCACTGGCTTGCTACTTCATTGGACTGGTCTACGCCTTCGTCGCGCTGACCCGTACCAGTGATCTGTTCAGCCGCATCGCGCTCCATGCCGCCAGCCTCGGCATGGTGTTTCATTTTGTCTCGCTGACTGAGCTATTTCTCTCCGACAAAGTCGTCTGGGCGTCAGTGCACAATGGCGAATCGCTGCTTGCGTTTCTGTCGATGGCGTTCTTTATGGTGATTTATACCATCTACAAGACCACATCGCCGGGAGTCGTCGTCTTTCCTGTGGTGTTTTTCCTCACCTTTGTCGCCGCCGTCGACGAGCAACCCGTGCTGCTGACGCAATTTGTCTCACATAAGGGATGGCTTATCGCTCACATCATCCTCATCTTTACGGGATATGCGGCATTAGTCCTCAGTTTCGGAGCTAGCCTGCTCTATCTTCTGCAGGAGCGCCGCCTCAAGTCCAAGAAGCCAACTAGCCTGATTTCGTTCCTTCCGGCTCTCGAAGTTATCGATCAGATCGGCTACCGCTCGCTCCTGCTGGGCTTCCCATTTATGACGCTCGGCCTGATCACCGGATCGGTGGTCGCCGTAACCACCTACGGCCACGTAGATTTCCTCGACCCCAAAATTCTGCTGTCGGTCCTGATGTGGGCCGTGTACATGTTGATGGTCTTCACCCGCTGGAACTCCGGTTGGCGCGGCCGCCGCGCCGCCTTCCTGGCAACCTTCGCCTTCGTAGCCGCGCTGGCCGCCTGGGCCGCCAACTATTTCTCCGCGATCCACAGGTTCGCCGCATCATGAGATTCCAGCTCATTGGCGTGAATCACAAGAGCGCGCCGCTCGAAATCCGCGAGCGCCTGGCGATCCCGGAATCTCGCCTGCCCGACACCTGCCGCGATCTCACCGCCTATCCCGGCATCGAAGAGGGCATGGTTATCTCGACTTGCAATCGTGTCGAGATCGTCACCCACACTAGCAACGGTCACGCCGACCTTCGCGGATTTCTCCATGACCACTTCCATCTCGATCCCGACGAACTCGATCCGCATCTCTACGAATTTCGCGAGAAGGACGCCGTTCGTCATCTCTTTCGCGTCGCTGCGAGTCTCGATTCCATGGTGGTCGGCGAAGCCCAGATCCTCGGCCAGGTCAAAGAGGCCTACGCCACCGCCCGCGCCGTGGGCGCGGTTCGCGGACAGCTCGACCAACTTTTCAGCCGCGCCTTTGCCGTCGCCAAGCGCGTGCGCACCGAAACCGCTGTCGGATCTTCCTCAGTATCGATCGCCTCAGTCGCCGTCGAACTCGCTAAGAAAATCTTCGGAACATTGGAAGGGAAGACAGTCTTCATCGTCGGCGCCGGAAAGATGAGCGAACTGGCAGCCCGCCACCTGATGGCTCACGGTTGCGGCTCCATCTTCGTCGCCAATCGCACTTACGATCGCGCCATCGGCCTGGCGCAAAAATTTAACGGACAGGCCATCAAGTTTGAGGATCTCTACGGTACCTGCGACCGCGCCGACATCGTCATCACCTCAACCGGCGCGCCGCACGCCATCTTCCGCCGCGAGCATGGAGAGCAGTTCCTCACGCGCCGCAAGAACCGTCCGATGTTTTTCATCGACATTGCCGTGCCGCGCGACGTCTCGCCCGAGATGGCGAAGCTCGACGGCATCTTCGCCTACGACATCGACGACCTGCAGCAGGCCGTCTCGAGCCACGTAGCCGATCGCCGCAAAGAGGCCGAGCTCGCTGAAGCTATCATCACCAGCGAAGTGGAAAAGTTCGAAGCCCGGGTTCAGACGCTCGACGTTGTCCCCACGATCGTCTCGTTGCAAGATCACCTGGAAACTATCCGCCAGGCGGAAATCGACCGCGTCCGCGGCCGCATGGGCCAGATGACGCCGGAGCAAGAGATCGCGCTCGAAGCTCTGACCCGCGGCATCATCAACAAAGTCATGCACACCCCGATCACCACGCTGAAGACCGCGGCAAAGGAATCGGAAGCCACCACGGTGGTTGACGTAGTCCGCCGCCTCTTCAACCTGCAGGTGAAAGGGAAAGAAGCAGCGGCAGAGCCCGCACCAAAGAAAAACGAAGTAGGTACGCGCCAATGAAATGCTTGCTTGATCAGGCGAACTCGGATGTCAGCATCAGTCTCACGCCCTGTCATCCTGAGCGGAGTCTGGCGGAGAGCAAAGCGAACCGCCAGACGCAGTCGAAGGACCCCGCGCCGGTCGTAGCCACCACCGGCGAGGCGAGGAATTTCCGTATCGTCATCCGTTTCCACGACGAGCAAGGCACCGAGTTGTTCCCCAGCGCCAGCCGCGAAGCGGCGAAAGAATGCAGCCCACGGCGCAAGCCGTGGGTGCCAAGCGAGAAGCCAATCAAGCCCCGGGAGGGCGAAAGAAGCGGCCCATGTACCCTGTAGGACGGGCCCGCTCAATGCCATCGCCGCCAAACATAAAATGACTCCCAACAACGGCAGCCCGACCCACCTCCGCATCGGCTCCCGCGGCTCCCAGCTCGCCCTCTGGCAGGCCAACCACATCTCCGCGCTCTTGCGCGCCCGCGGACACGAGATCGAAATTGAAATCATCCACACCACTGGCGACAAAATCACCGACGTCGCCCTCGCCAAGGTCGGCACCAAGGGCATGTTCACTAAAGAAATCGAAGAAGCCCTCGCCGCGGGGCGCGTCGATCTCGCCGTACATTCCCTGAAAGACCTGCCCACCGAACTGCCTGCAGGATTTGAAATCGCCGCGATTACCGAGCGTCAAGATCCGCGCGATGCTTTTTGCTCCCGCCACTATTCGAGTTTTCAGGAACTGCCGCAGGGCGCGCGTGTCGGGACCTCCAGCCTGCGCCGCCAAGCCCAACTGAAAGCCGCTCGCCCCGATCTCGATATCCATCCTCTGCGCGGCAACGTCGACACGCGCCTGCGCAAGCTCGAGCAAGGAGAATACGACGCCATTATCCTCGCCTCGGCTGGCCTGAAGCGCCTCGGCAAGACGCAACTGGTCAAGCAAGTCATCCCCGCGGAAATCATGTGCCCCGCCGCCGGACAAGGAGCCCTCGGCATCGAAATCCGCGAAGGCGACACGAAGACGCGCGATCTGCTTGCCTTTCTCAACGATCCCGCCGCCCGCGCTGCCACCACCTGCGAACGCGCCCTGCTCAACAGCCTCGGCGGAGGCTGCCAGGTCCCCATCGGAGCGTTCGCAGAGGTACGAGCCGGGCAGACCCGGGAGGCGAGCTTTGTTTTGCCCAGTGGCAGCTTCATACATCTCGAGTCGATCGTCGCCGATCCCGACGGCTCCAAACTCCTGCGCGATTCCCGCGATGGAAACGACCCCGAAAAACTCGGCAACGAAGCCGGCGCAGCCCTGCTGGCCCGCGGCGGCGACCAGATACTTGAAGCCGTCTACAGCCGAGGTCTAGCCGTCCCGCCGCAACCATGATCTGCCGCGCGTGGAACACAAGGTTCGTATCAGAACACTCCTTCAGGAGTGTCGTCCGCGTGCTTAAATGGAGCACGCCTTCAGGCGCTGGGATTCGCGTCGTATGACTCGCAACGTCCTCCTCAAGCTTCTCGGCGGCTCCCAGGCCCATGCACTCCGTCGCGGTGTCCATCTGTGGCCGCCATTTCTCGGCATGGGCATCCGCGTGCAACACATTGCGCCCGACATGAAATCCATCGACGTCGAGATGAAGCTGCGCTGGTGGAACGCCAACTACGTCGGCACCCATTTTGGAGGATCGCTCTTTGCCATGACCGATCCTTTCTATATGCTCATGCTGATGGCAAACCTGGGCCGCGACTACATCGTTTGGGACAAGGCCGCTGCGATCCGTTACCGCAAGCCCGGCAAAGGCACGGTCCGCGCCGAATTCCGCTTGACCGACGCCCAACTCGACGACATTCGTGAGAAGCTGAAGACGTTGCCCAAATGGGAGCCGGTCTTCACAGTAGAAGTGAAAAACGCACAGGGAACGGTGATCGCCGAAGTAGAAAAAATTCTTCACGTCAAAAAGAAAGAGGGGCTGCCGCAGTGAAGCTTTACCCTGTGAGACTCTGTGTCCTCTGTGGTTGTGAGTAGGTTTGAACGAAGCCCAAGGCGAAGGAAACGCGTGTACATCCCCGAACACTTTCGCGTCGAAGATCACGTCACCGCGATCGGCTTCATGCGCGCAAATCCTTTTGCGATTCTGGTTTCAACGACGAACGGCGGCCCGTTTGCCACCCACGTCCCGGTCGTCATCCGCGAAACCGCAGGCCACACTTTAATCCGCGGACATGTTGCCAAGGCCAATCCCCACTGGCGCTATCTGCAGGAACAATCGCACTGCCTGATGATCTTCCACGGCCCGCACGCCTACGTTTCGCCGACGAACTACGCGACCCAGGAAAATGTGCCCACCTGGAATTACGGAGCCGTCCACGCCTACGGCAGCGCGCGCACATTCTCCGAAACGTCAGAGTTGCGCAGCATGCTGCACGACCTCATCCCCACGTTTGAAGCCACCTATGCCGAACAGTGGGACAGCCTGAGCGAATCCTACCGCGCCCGCATGCTCAACCACATTGTGGGATTTGAAATCGACGTCACCAGGATCGAAGCCAAATTCAAGCTCAGCCAGAATCGCACGCGCGCCGAGCAGCAGAAAGTGATCGACTCGCTAAGCCGCGCCACCGAGACGGCAATCTCCGGC
Organism: uncultured Acidobacteriota bacterium; assembly: GCA_963763795.1. Classification (GTDB taxonomy): domain Bacteria; phylum Acidobacteriota; class Terriglobia; order Terriglobales; family Acidobacteriaceae; genus Sulfotelmatobacter. The sequence goes on from CAVXPP010000004.1 coordinate 195,954, forward strand.
ACAGCCCGCCTGATGTGCGACCATGGACTAGGAGCGAAGAAGAAGCAGGAGTGATGGTGTGGCGCGGACCTGCCCTGAGCGACAGTCGAAGGGGCTCTCGTCCGCGACTCTGACATGAGCAAAGCGTCCATATCTAAGCGAACCCAGCCACTCCAGGGAGTCCGGGTGCTGGTAGGTCGAGCCCGCCATCAAGCCGGCGCCCTCTCCGCCGAACTGCGCAAACTCGGCGCCCAGGTGCTCGAAATCCCCTTCATCGAAATCCGCCAGCCGCGTTCCTTCCAGCCGCTCGATTCAGCTCTGAAGAATCTAGACAGCTACGACTGGCTGGTCCTCACCAGCGTCAACGGAGTCGAAGCCATGTGGGCGCGCCTGGAAAGATTACGTCTGCCGAGAAACCGGGAAGGGCACGAGTTTACTCGTGCCGCATACGGCGAGAAAAAAAACACGGCTTTAGCCGCTGGGGGAATCCGCATTGCCGCTATCGGCCCCGCCACCCAGAAAGCCCTCGAACACCGCGGAGCAAAAGTCGATGTCGTCCCCAAGGAATACGTCGCCGAATCCGTAGTGCGCAGCCTGAAGGCGAAGGTGAAAGGCAAGCGCGTTCTGCTGGTTCGCGCCAAGGTCGCCCGCGACGTCATCCCCCGCGAACTGCGCAAGGCCGGAGCTCACGTCGACGTGGTCGAAGCTTACGAAACGGTCGTGCCCGCCTCGTCGCGCGCGCACCTGCGGGCGGCTCTAAACAATGCCGGCAAGCGCCCTCATGTTGTGACCTTCACCAGCTCGTCAACGGTAAAGAACTTTGCTGCCTTGCTCGATCACAGGAAGCAAGCGCCCTTCGCCGCCACGCTCACCGCTTCCATCGGTCCGGTCACTTCGGCCACGCTCCGCGAGATGGGATTTCCCGTCGACATCGCGGCCAAGGAATTCACCATTCCCGGCCTAGTCGCGGCCATTGCCGAAGTCTTCCGCGACGATGGCTAAATCCCGTTTGCTTAACAGATCGCGTTAGTGAGCTCGCGCCGGAGCGTTCTGCGCCGTTTGCGTGGGCGCGATCTTCTCCGCTGCCTTCAGATGTTCGCGCAGCGTCGGCAGGGTCTGCTCTGCGAACTTCTTCACTTCCGGATCCTTCGCGTTCTTGCTCTCCCGTGCGAACTCCGCCACGTCTGCCCGGTGATCTTTTACCATATCGCGCATGTACGCGTGATCGAACTGCTCACCCGAAAGCTTCTCTAGCTCCGCCTTGGTCGCGCGATCTTTCGCATCCGGCTCCTTCGGCAAATCGATATGTTCCTTCTCCGCCACTTGTTTGAGCTGATCGTCGGCCTTGGTGTGATCGGTGACCATCCGCTTGCCGAACTTCTTCACTTCTTCGGTCGCGCCCTTCTGTTCTGCCAGTTGACCGAGTTCTACTTCAGCCAGGCCACCGCGTGCGGCCTGTTTCACGAATGTGGTGTCGGCAGCGGTCGTGCTTGCGGAACTCTTCGACATGGTGTTGGCTTTCGAATTTGTCGCTTGCGCCGAAGCCGCTAACGTTGCGGCCAAGGCAAATGACAATAGATAAAGAGTGGTGAGGTAACGGTTCATACGGCAAACTCCTTAAGGTTTTACGGGATACAATCCTTTTCCAGCCTAGGTTCCCGAATTCGGCACCGCAATCGGGCATTCGATGCAACCTTCTCGGGATAAAACTGTATCGAGGCGAATCGTCCGCTCCTCAGCCTCATCTTCGTCTCCGAACCCGAACCGTGAGAAACTGTTGAACAACGCAGAGGAGCGATCTATGACTAGCTCACGCCGCATCCATCTCGCGGACTCACCGGAATGCTGGCCCACCCTTCGCCTCGCCGACTGGAAAGATACCTGCGCGACGCTGCACATGTGGACCCAGATCGTCGGCAAGATTCGCCTTGAGTTGACCCCGCTGGTGAATCACTGGTGGAATGTGCCGCTCTACGTGAGCCCCCGCGGGCTCACTACCTCGATCATCCCGTACGGAAACCGCTCCTTCGAAATGGAGTTTGATTTTCACGCAGACAAGCTGCTCATTCGCACCTCCGACCCGAAGACCGCGTCCGTCGCGCTGGCCCCGCGTTCGGTGGCCGATTTCTACCGCGAGGTGATGTCCACGCTGCGCACCCTCGATATCGACGTGAAGATCTGGACGATGCCGATGGAAGTCCCCGATCCCATCCCCTTCGATCAGGACACGGTGCATGCGTCCTACGACGCCGACTCCGCGCGGAAACTCTGGCGGATTCTCCTCTCGGTCGACGATGTATTCAAAGTTTTCCGCTCGGGCTTCATCGGCAAATCCAGCCCCGTGCATTTTTTCTGGGGCAGCTTCGATCTGGCGATGACGCGTTTTTCCGGACGCCGCGCCCCTGAGCGCAATGACTGGCCTCCCGGCCTCGGCAAAATCATGCGCGAAGCCTACTCGCACGAAGTGATCAGCGCGGGCTGGTGGCCGGGCAGTGGAGAAATCACCGACGCCGCTTTCTATTGCTACGCCGCGCCCGCCCCGCCCGGATTCGCCGAACAAAAAGTTCGTCCGCCGCAGGCGCTCTATCACTCCGGCCTCGGCGAATATCTGCTGATGTACGACGAGGTGCAGCGCACGAGATCTCCGAGCACCACACTGCTCGAGTTCTCGAGAGCACCTACGAAGCCGGCGCAACGACAGGGAAATGGGACCGCAAAGCGCTGGAAGCGGCGTAATTAAAATCCCGAGTGGGCCGCGGTCCGCCTGAGGCAATCGAAAGGGCTACGAATCGGGCGCATGCGTGTCACTTCGTCCAAGCCACCACCGTCGGGCCGCGATCACCGACCAGACTCCCTCCACCAGCCCGAAGGGCCACGCACCCTGCAGGAATCCGTAGATCGAGCCCAGCACGCAGGAAAACGCGAAGCCCAGGACGAACCACGGGCTGCGTTTCTCGAACGCGTAACACAGCACCATGGCGGTGACGGCGAACAGTCCAAACGCGGTAAGCGGATTCACGTGTGCTTTCCGTGCCGATGTCGAAGATCCGGAACGGTTGCCGCGAAAAAGCAGAGCCCGGAACGCGTCCGGGCTCACTTGAAAAATCGTCAGATACTACTGGTTGAAGGCGGGTGCGGCATTGTGCTGGGCCACGATTCTCTTGGCATTGTCGGCCAGCGCTTTCGCCTGCGGCAGCAACTCCAGAGCCTTCACGACTTCGGGATCGGACTCGGTACGAACCTTCATACCCTCGTCCTGGCCAAAAGCATCGATGAAAATTTCGGATTTAATGTTCGACTTGAGCCAGTCGTTGTTGTCCATCAACTCGGCTTGGGTGTAGGGAATTGCGGCCTCGTCGAGCGACTTGCGGAATTCCTGCATGGTGGCATCGTCCACTTCGAAGTTCTTGGTGGGATGATGATCCACGACATAGCGCTTGGCGAAGTTGAAGAATGCGTAGTGCTGCAGCAACGTGTCCTGGAAGTGGTTGGTTTTCACGGGAGGAATGCTGACGTCGGGAGTGATTCCGCCGCCGCCATACACCGTCCGGCCGCTGTCGGTAAGCTTTACCTCGCGGTTGGCAGTGTTGGAAGTCTCGGCGTCGCGGTTGTAGTAATAATCGTACAGCGAGATGTTGCTGTAATCGCGCTGAATCAGCCGTCCGCTCGGCGTGTAATAGTGAGCGGTGGTGAGGGCGAGACCCGTGTTCTCCGATAACGGATACACGGTCTGTACAAGGCCTTTGCCGAAGGTGACTTCGCCTACGATCAGGCCGCGGTCGTGATCCTGAATCGCGCCGGAAACAATCTCGGCCGCTGACGCCGTCAACCGGTTCACCAGCACCACGATCGGATAATCCTTACCGCCGTTTCCATGTTGCGCAATGTAGCGCTTCTCGGCCGAGGCGCGGCCATGATGCGAGACGATGAGCTGTCCCTTTTTCAGGAACTTGTCAGCCACGCCAACGCCCTCGCTTAACAATCCGCCAGGATTGCCGCGCAGGTCGAGAATCAGGCCTTTCAAATCTCCAAAAGAATCGAGCGCTTCGGAAACCTCATGCTCGGTGGTTTCGTTGAAGCCGTTGACGTGCATGTAGCCGATGCCCGGCTTGATGAGGAAGTGCACGTCGACGCTGTAGCGCGGAATTTCGTCGCGAATCAGCGTGAACTCCATCGGCTTCTCGACGCCTTCGCGCGAGATGCTGATGTGAACCGTCGTCCCTTTAGGGCCCTTCAAAAGATCGGCAACATCGCTGGTGCTCATGTTCTCGGTCGACTTGCCGTCGACGCCGATGATGACGTCCCCAGGATGAATGCCAGCTTTGTAGGCAGGCGTTCCGGTGAACGGATAAATCACGATTACTTTATTGTTGCGCGGACCCACCGTCATGCCGACGCCGTAGTACTTGCCGCGCTGGTCTTCGCGCATGAGCGCGTATGATTTCGGATCAAAGAAATTCGAGTGCGGATCGAGCGCGTGCAACATGCCCGGAATCGCGCCGTTGTAGATGGCCTTGTCGGGATTTACTGGCTCGGCGTAGTTGTCCTCGACTAGGGCATAAACATCGGTAAATTGCTTGAGGCTATCCTTGACGTCGGAGTCGCCGGTGACCGACGACTGCTGGCCGGAACGCTGGGCAAACAGGATTCCCAGAAATCCGCAGGCAATGAGAAAACAAACGACAAGGACGAGCGACCGGCGAGAACTACGTGCCATCTTGAAAATTCCTTCGTTGAGGGCTTTCGTGCACCCCAGTTACCGCACTGAATATAGCCAGTATATCACCAGTTTAGACGGCTACGGGCCGGGATGGTTACTGTCGGAACCCCTCCCGAAAGCGACATACCAATGAGATGCGGTGGACAGCCTGCAGGGTTCCTGAAGAGCGGCGGGGCAGCGTTTTTCGGGCGCGCGCTCAGGCGGCGGAAGCCGAGATTTGCAGCAAAAGCAAACCAGGCCAGCAGGGCGGCATCCTGGGGACACCGCCTGCCGGCCTGAGGGCCCGATGAAGGCCTGATTGAGTTGTTCCCGTCTACGCGTTGACCGAAACTCCAGTCGTGGCCGTTCCCGATGCCGGTGCGGACGTCCCGCTGGCACCGAGCTGTGCGAAGTCCTGCTGCAGGGAGCTATAGATTTGCTGCGCGTTCGACAAGCTGCCGGATTGCAGGGCCTGTCCCAGTTGCTGAAACAGCTGGCTGATGGAATTGGACTGGTCACTACCGCCTCCACCGTGATGATGGTGATGATGCCCCTGGGTCTGCGACGTCTGGCTCTGCAGGTCCTGCTGGATTTTGGTGAAATCCTGCTGCGCGGCCGACACATTTCCCGATTGCAAATCCTGCCCCAGCTGGTTAAAGGCTTGCGCTAAGGGATTGCTGCTGGCGGTTGAGGAGGTCGAACTGCTGGAAGTCGAACTGCCGTTCGAGCCAATCTGCTGCAGGGTCGTGAAATCACTCTGCGCCACCGACAGATTGCCGGATTCGAGATCCTGCCCTAGTTGCTGGAACTCCTGCTGGAGCTGCTGCGCTTTGTTCTGAACGCTCTGGCTTTCATAGTTGAAAAGATTGCTGCTGGAAATACCTGACAGTGACATTCGAGTCTCCTTCGAGGGGAACAGCGTGCTCGCTAGTGTGATCGGCAGCTTTGGGCTGATCTTGAGTCGCCGTCCCTCTCGTTCAACCCGGCACGCGTGGTACCAAATCTTCAGACTTCCACTCGCACCCGAGCGAGATCATTCAGCAGAACTTAGCTTCCGGCCCTCAGGTGAGAAGGTCATCATTCGCCGGTAACTGGGCAAAGCGTGACCTCTGATGCCGGGCAGAACTTGCCGCCTTGCGTCAAAGTATGCTTGAACCAAACCCGCAAGCAAGCGTTCTTGCGGCTCTGCATTGCCCGCTTGGCTTGTGGGCAGTATGATGAAGCGCATGAGTTTTTCTGAAACGATCTTCCTTTTCTTTTTGGCCCTCGTCGTCTTCGGGCCCAAGAAGTTGCCGGAGATCGCCCGTCAGATTGGCAAAGCTCTGAACGAATTTCGCCGCGCCTCGAACGAATTCAAGTCGCAGATCGAGCAGGAAATCGCTCATCTTGAGGTTGAGAAGCCCACGATTCTGCCTCCCACGCCCGCGGTGCGGGGTACGACCAGTCGCAGTCTCCAAAGCGTCGATGCCGAGTCCAAGCCGGCCGAGGCTCCCGCGACCCTGGCCGCTACCGAGCAGAATCCCGCCGCTGCCGCGCCGGACGCCACTCCGAACACCACGCCGGATAACGGATCGTCACCAGGCGCGACCGAGGCCGTTCATCCTGCCGACGCCGTAAGCTCCAACACCTCGCAGGAATCCCATGCCTGAGCTCGCGGAAGCACCCGCCGCTGAAGACGAAAAAAATTCCATGCCCACCATGGGATTCCTCGATCATCTCGAGGAACTGCGCAAGCGGATTGTGTATTCGGTTATCTCGGTCGCGGTAGGCACGGCTCTCTGCTGGACTTACCGCGAACGCATCTACGGCGTGATGCAGAGGCCGATCATGGATGCGCTCCGCTCGCAGGGCCTGCCGGAAAAGCTGGTCTACCTGAATCCCATCGATCCCTTCAACCTTTACTTGAAGGTTTCGATGCTGGCGGGTCTTTTTCTTACCTCGCCTTTTGTGCTCTATCAGGTATGGATGTTCATTTCTCCTGGGCTGTACCGCAAGGAAAAAAAGTACGTCCTGCCCTTCATGGTCTCGACCATCACGTTGTTTACGCTGGGTGGATATTTTGGATACCGGGTCGCTTATCCGCGGGCCTTGGAATTCTTCGTGGTCAAATTCAACGGCCAGTTCCAGCCGATGATCACGATCAATGAATACACACAGCTCTTTCTGAGCATCGTGGCGGGCCTGGGACTGATCTTTGAAATGCCGATTCTGGTTTTCTTTCTGGCGTTCCTGGGGATCATGACGCCGTCATTCATGATCAAGAATTTTCGCTATGCGATTCTGGTGATGTTCATTCTGGCGGCCATCGTTACACCCACGCCCGACGTCGTAAACATGATCATTTTTGCCGCGCCCATGATCGCGCTTTATGCCCTCAGTATCGGCGTGGCCTGGCTGGTCCATCCCAAACAGCGCGCCAAACGAAAAGGGAAAGAGAAGCCGGCGTAATGCGCGGATCCAACGCCCTGCCCTTCACGCTGCTGGTGCTCGCCTTGGCGCTGGTAGCTTGCGGCCGCGACAAAGATGTTGGGCAAGAGCAACCGGCTTCCGCTCCCGCGGCGGCCAACACGCCGAAATTGACGTTCCCTCCTGACCGCGGTCCGCTGCCTGCCATTGACGGCAAGCGCGCGATGCAATACGCGAAGGAAATTGTGAAGTTCGGTCCGCGCCCCCTCGGCAGCGCCAATCACAAAAAAGTCGAAGACTACATCGACGCGCACCTGAAAGGCGATCAGGTCGAAGACGATACGTTTACCGCCGAAACGAACATTGGCAAGTTCCCCGTGCACAACATCGTCGCCAAATTTCCGGGCACCAAAGACGGCATTATCATCTTTGCCAGCCATTACGATACGAACTATCCCTTGCGCAATACTTCATACATCGGCGCGAATGATGGTGCCTCGACCAGCGCGCTGCTGCTCGAGATTGCCAACCAGTTGCGGGGCAAGACCCGCGACGGCTACAGCATCTGGCTAGTGTGGGATGACGCAGAAGAAGCCATGAAGCCTGACAACGAAGTGGATTTCATGTCCGACAGCCTCTACGGCATCACTCATCTCGCGGAAAAGTGGCAGGCCGATGGAACGCTGAAAAAGGTAAAAGCATTTCTGCTGGCCGACATGATCGGCGATGCCGACCTGAACGTCGATCGTGACACCAACTCTACGCCGTGGCTGCAGGAAGTTGTCTACGAAGCCGCCACTCGATTGGGAGAGCAATCCCATTTCTACGCCCGCTCGCTTCCCATGGACGACGATCACCTTCCATTCGTGAAGCGCGGTGTCCCCTCTGTCGATCTCATCGATTTCCAGTACGGCTACAACAACGTCTTCTGGCACACGCCGCAGGACACGATCGACAAGCTCAGCCCCAAGAGCCTGGAAATCGTGGGCGGAGTCATGCTCGAGACGGCGCGCATTCTCGACAAGATGGGACCGCTCCCGCCCAGGTAAGTCTGGTTTCTTCATCGTTCTCAGGCTTTTGCGCTTTTCCGGAATTTCATTTCTAATGGCAATCCAATATGCGAACTGCCAAGGGCCTGTTCTTTGTTTGCATTTTCAGTTTTTGTGCTCTCGCCGCAAATCCTCCCGCTGACAGTAACGAAGTCAATCAGGTCATCCAGGCGTCGCTGCAGCCCTCGCCTCTCGAGGACAATCTGCGACGATTGACGGACAACATCGGCGGCCGCGTTCCGGGCACGCTCGCCATGCGGCACGCGATCCAGTGGGGCGTGCAGGCATTCACCGCGGCCGGAGCTGACAGCGTGCACACCGAGAGTTTTCAGATCCCCAACTCGTGGGCTGAGGGCGACACCCAGATGACGGCGACAACCGCCTACGAGGTCAGCCCGACCAAGATCGGCGGGGGAACGGTTCTCACCAGCTTTCGGGTCCGAGCGGTTTCCGTAGCCTGGGCTCCGGCGCTAGCGCCGGTGAAACACGTTCCAATCGTCGACGTCGGAGCGGGGACCGAAGCTGACTTCCAAAAGGCCGGCGATATTGCGGGAAAAATTATCTTGGTGCACACCGTTGTCCTGAAGACCTGGGACGATCTGTTCGCCGAATACGCGAATGCGCCTCCGGTGATCGATCGCGCGGTCAAAGCCAAAGTGCGTGCGGTTGCCTTCATGGCGACGCGCGAGCACGACATCCTCTATCGCCACACCAATTCCGGCGCAGGGGAAATTGACCGGCTTCCCATGGTGATCGTGGCGCGGGAAGATGGCGAACGCATCGCCCGCTTGCTCGCGGCAGGTCAAATCGTCTGGGGCGATCTTTCCATCCCCAACCAGATTGGCGGCGCCATTATAAGTTCCAACGTGGTCGCCGAGATCCGCGGCGGCGAAGTGCCCGACGAATTTGTCATTCTGGGCGCGCATCTGGATTCCTGGGAACTCGGCACTGGCGCGCTGGACAACGGCTGCAACGCCGCGCTGGTGATCGACGCGCTGCGAGCTATTAAAGCGTCGGGAGTAAGGCCCCGCCGCACCATACGCTTCGTTCTTTTCTCCGGCGAAGAGGAAGGCCTCATCGGCTCGCGAGCCTACGCGCTGGCTCATCGCGCCGAACTCGACAAGGCCGCGGGAGTGATCGTCTACGATTCGGGAACCGGCAAGACTACGGGCTTCTCGATTGGCGGACGCAAAGATGTTTTCTACGCCGCGAAACCGCTGATCGCTCCGCTGGAGCAGTTCGGCGTCAAAGATGTGCTGACCACTATGGAATGGGGCACGGACCACTTCGATTTCATGCTCGAAGGCGTGCCCACATTCGTCGCCGAGCAGGAGGAAGCGAATTATCTGGAGAACTATCATGCGGTCTCCGATACCTACGATAAAGTCGACTTGGCGCAACTGAAGAAGCACGTGGCCGAGGCCGCCACGCTCAGCTTTGAGCTGGCGAATCTGCCGCAGAAGGTCGGAATCCGTTTGACGCACGATCAGATCGAACAGACCATGCGCGACAGCAACAGCGTGGAGATGTTGAAGGCCGACGGCATTTGGGACGATTGGGTCAGCGGCAAACGGGGAAGACAAAAATGAGTTGGTGATTTTCGGAGTGGACGATTTCATTCCCATGTCTCGCAAAACCGGCGAGATATGGGGCACCCCCTAGCCCCCAGGAAGTCAGCTTGTTCTATTTCTGGATTCTTTTCAATCTTTTCGCGCTCGGGATGCTGGTGCTGGACCTGCGTGTCTTTCACCGGCCCGGCCGCGTGGTTGGCTTCCGCGGAGCGCTGGGCTTAAGCGCGATGTATGTCGCGCTGGCCGCTGTCTTTGCCGCTATTTTGTACCTCTGGCAAGGCCAGCAGAGCGCTCTCGAATTCGTTACCGGTTATGTCTTAGAGCTCTCGCTCAGCGTGGATAACCTCTTTATCTTTCTGGTGATTTTTAATTACTTCTCCGTTCCCGAACAGCAGCAACATCGAGTCCTGTTCTGGGGAGTCATCGGCGCGCTCCTGCTACGCGGAATTTTCATCGGCGCGGGAGTGGGGCTGATCCTCCGCTTCCACTGGGTGCTGTTCCTGTTTGGTGCGTTATTGATTTACAGCGGCATCCGCGTCTGCATTATGGGCGAGCACCAGATTGATCCTGCGGCCAATCCCGTCGTGAAGGCGTTTCGCAGCTGGATGCCTGTCACCGAGGACTACCATGGCGGCCGTTTTTTTCTCCGCAATGCCCAGGACCGTGGCCGGCTCTACGCGACCCCGCTGCTGATCGTGCTGTTAGTGATCGAAACTACCGACGTGCTCTTCGCGGTCGATTCCATTCCCGCCATTCTCGCCATCACCTTGAATGCGTTCATTGTCTACACGTCGAATGTATTTGCGATTCTCGGGCTGCGGTCTTTGTATTTCGCGGTTTCCGGCCTGATTAAAATCTTCCGCTTCCTGCACTATGGCTTGGGGGTTGTGCTGGTTCTGGTTGGGCTGAAAATGCTGGCTTCGGATTATTTCCGGGTGCCCATCGTGGCGACGTTGTCGGTGGTGGCAGCGATACTGCTTGTCTCGGTGGCGCTATCGGTGGCATTTCCAGAACCTGCAAAAGATCAAAAGAAGAACGCGGCTTCCGGTTCAAAGTGAAGTAAATGGAAATTTAAAAGAGGAATACAACTTTGTCGCCGCCGCCGCGCACGACCGAGTGCTTCAGAAATTTCTTGTCGTCGTGATCGGGAGCATCCATCCGATAATGGCTTCCGCGGCTTTCTTCGCGGGCCACAGCCGATCGCGCCGTGAGCAGGGCCGCCGTATGCAGGTGCGCTGCTTCGTAGGCGCGACGCGTCTTCGGATGTGCGACCTTAGGCGCCATCTCTTCCAGACTCTTGATCGCTTTCTGCATTCCTACTCTCGTGCGCACAATCCCAACTTCCTTCCACATTAAATCCTGAACCTGGCGAATCAGTTCTTCCATCCCCGCATCAACCGGACCGTTGGAGTAAGCGGCCTTGGGTTCAACGCCGGTTGCCGAAGGTGACTTTTTCACCTCTCGCATCGCCCTCCCGGCTCGAGCCCCATATACCAGCCCTTCAAGCAGCGTGTTACTGGGTAATCGGCTGGCTCCGTGCACACCTGTAGCGGCGGTTTCACCGGCGGCATAGAGTCCGGCAACATTCGTCTTGCCGTCAAGGTCGGTGCGGACCCCGCCCATCGAGTGGTCGGCGGCGGGGCGAACCGGAATCACATCTTCAGTGATGTCCACATTGTGTGCCATGCACGTTTCATAAATTCGCGCGAAATGTTTCTGCACCATCCCAGCTTTCAAATGGGTGAGATCGAGATAGACGAACGGATCCTTGGCCCGGCTCACTTCCATCTCATGCACGATTGCGCGCAAAACCAAATCCCGCGGAGCCCGCTCGCCCAGCGGATGATACTTGCCCATGAACCGGTCGAGCTCGAAATTGCGCAAATACGCGCCCTCTTCCCGCAATTGTTCCGACAACAACAAGGGTGGAGCGTTTTTCATGTACAGAGCCGTGGGATGGAACTGAACGAATTCGAGATCGCTGACCTCCGCCCCGGCGCGGACCGCCAGTCCGATGCCATCCGCGGTCGCGGTCTCCGGATTCGTGGTGTTGCGATACAGTTGCCCCATGCCTCCCGTAGCCAGCAGCACGGCGGTGCACGAGATGTGGTGCGGCAGGCCTTTTTCATCGAGCACAGAAACGCCTGTGGTCCGTCCGCCGGCTACGATCAGGTCAGTCGTGAACGTGAAGGGAGCCAATGAAATGTGCTTCAGAGACTGTGCCTTCTCGTAGAGCAGGCGCAGGATTTCTTTGCCCGTCGATGTCCCTTGCGCGTGCAGAACGCGGCTGCGAGTGTGGGCGTTTTCCAGTCCAAACACCAACTTTGTTCCGTGATGCTTTCCCCATGCGATCAGTTCGTCAATGCGCTCCGGCGCTTCGTCCAGCAAGAGCTTTACCGCGGCCAGATTGCAAATCCCGTCGCCCGACTCGAGCGTGTCCTGCAGGTGCAGACTGATTTCATCCTCATCGCTCAGCCACACCGCATCGCTTTTCGCATCATCCGCCTTGAAGTTGGGGAGTTCTTTCTTGGAAAGCAGAAGGACATGCCCGGACTGGGCCAACTCAATCGCCGCGCGCAGGCCGGCGATGCCCGCGCCGATCACCACGAAGTCAGTCTCAGCTGGAAGGACCTTCATAAACCGGGGGAAATAGTATCACCGCCGGAGGCAGGACGCTCAACCCATACGTCTCAACGCATACGTTATGATGGGAACGCAATGCCGCAAGCCACCATCCACGTCGTTCCACGTCCCTATCAGGCCTCGATCGAGAACGGCCTGCTTACGCGCGCGGGTTCGGTTTTGAGCGAACTCCTGCCGCAATCCAGCCGCATTTTTGTGGTCACGGTTCCTCCCGTGCGCAAGCGTTGGGGAGCAAAATTCATCAAGTCGCTGAAGGCGAGTGGCTTTGCGCCGCAAATCATTATGATGCCCGATGGAGAGCCCTCCAAGCGCCTGGCGACGGTGGAAGCGATGGCTGAGAAACTGGCGCGGATGGGCGCCGACCGCAAGGCTGTGATTATCGCGCTGGGCGGAGGCGTGGTCGGCGACGTCGCTGGCCTACTGGCTTCGCTTTACATGCGGGGCGTGGAGTTCGTGCAGGTACCCACCACGGTGCTGGCGCAAGTCGATGCTTCCATCGGCGGCAAAACCGCCGTGAATCTGGTCGCCGGCAAGAATCTGATCGGCACGTTTTATCACCCGCGCGTGGTGCTGATTGATCCGACAGTCCTGAAGACTTTACCCGATCGCGAATTCCGTGCCGGCCTTTATGAAGCGCTGAAGTGTGGCGTCATCGGGAATGTGGAACTTTTCCTGCGCTTCGAGCAGAATCGCGCCCGCATTCTCAAGCGCGATCTTGGGGAACTGGAATGGCTGATTGCCCAGTCCGTAAAGCTCAAAGCGGAGGTGGTGTCAGCCGACGAACATGAAGGCGGGTTGCGCCGCGTCCTGAATCTCGGGCATACGATCGGGCACGCGCTCGAATCCGAAACCGGCTACCGGAAGCTGCTGCATGGAGAAGCTGTTGCCTGGGGCATGATCGCTGCTACGAATATCGCCCTGACCGTAGGTCGCACCGATAGCGTGACCGCGGGCCGCATCGCTGATGCGGTGCTCAGTCTCGGGCGCTTGCCCGAACTGAATGTGAACCCGCGAAAAATCCTGGCTCGTCTGCAATCCGACAAGAAAACGCAGAACGGAGTGGTGCACTTCATCCTGCCGCGCGAAATCGGCAAGGTCGAAGTCGCCAGCGATGTTCCGACGTCGGCGATTGTCGATTCGGTCGAAGAGTTGCGCCGCCTCTCCCGGGGCGGATGGGTTTGGGGAAAGTAAAAGAGAGGTTCACCATGCCAGAAAGCGCAGAGCAGTACATTGGAAGAATCCTGGGCTATGTTGAAGGACGCGATGCAATCAAGGTGCAGCGCTCGACCGCGGCAAAGCTCAAAAAATCAATTCAGGGCTTAACGCCGAAGCAGTTGCAATGGCGCTCCGAGCCGGGCAAGTGGTCGATTGCCGAAATCATTGCGCACCTGGCCGATGCTGAGATCGTGGCCAGTTGGCGCATGCGCTCGGTGATCGGAGAAAACGGCATCACGATTCAGCCTTTCGATCAGGATGCGTGGGCCTCGGTGTTCGAATATCGCGAGCGCAATACCAAACGTTCTCTCGAGGTGTTTCGCGTGCTGCGCGAGAACAATCTCGCCATGCTGAAGGAAATCCCCCGCGAGACGTGGGAAAACTACGGCATGCATCTGGAGCGCGGCAAAGAGAGCATCGCCCACCTCGTACGCATGTTTGCCGGGCACGACACGAACCACGTTCTGCAGATCGAACGCATCGTCAAGCAGCTGAAAAGTTCAAAATCGAAGAAGAAACGATAGGCCGCCATTCTGAATTTCTGTGCCTGAAAACAAATCGACAGTCATCGGCGCCGCGCCGGAAGGTTCGAGCGATCAAAGCTCGGCGGCTCGCGCCGTGCGCGACATGTTCACCTCGATCGCGCCCCGCTATGATCTTCTGAATCATGTGTTGTCGTTCAATGTGGATCGCGTGTGGTGGCGCCGCACCGCCCGCGCCTTCCAACCCATTTTCAGTCGTCCTGATGCCCGCATCCTCGATCTCTGCTGCGGAACTGGAGACATGGCCTTCGCTCTTCGCCGCCAGGCAGGGAAGTCGCCTTCCCACATCGTGGGCGCGGATTTCTCGCATGCCATGCTGCAGCGGGCGGCGGCGAAGTCATCTTCCTTTTGCGCCCCGGAGTCCGCACCTGATTGGGTCGAAGCTGATGCCCTCAACCTTCCAATTCCCGATGGGCATTTCGATCTCGTGACCTCGGCCTTCGGCTTCCGAAACCTGGCGGATTATGACGCCGGCCTGCGCGAGATCTTTCGCGTGCTTCGTCCCGGAGGCGAATGCGGCATCCTCGATTTCGGCGAGCCCAAAGGGCTGTTGGGCGCTGCGTATCGACTTTATTTCAAACAGGTATTGCCGCGCGTGGGCACCGTTATCTCCGGCGTCCGGGGCCCTTATGCCTACCTCCCTGTTTCGGTGGAACGATTTCCTGCTCCGGAAGACATGCTCGCGCGCATGCGGAGAGCGGGACTCAGCGAAGTCTCCTGGACGCCGTACACATTCGGCGTTGCAGGACTCTACCGCGGCAAGAAAACCGCGTGATTACCGGCGACTCCGCGTTGAACTGTCGTTTTATTGTGGCTGGACAGAATCGGCGAACGCGTCCGTAATAGTGTAGCGCATGACGTGTTCGTACTCCGGGCCGAGAAATCGCCGGAGCCGGTCGGTATTCATGGTGTATTCACCGGTCATATAGGGAACGGCTTGCGGCGGGATGGCTGAGATTCTCTGCTTCCACAAAAAAGAAAGCACCTGGCGCATCGCCCATTTGCCGGGAACCCGTACCAGCTTCGCCTGCGCCATCTCGATGCAGCGCGCGAAAGTAAGGGGCTCGCCTCTGCCAGCAACATTCAGAACGGTCAATCGCTGGGATTCTGGTTCGCGCTGCAGAATGTGCTTCAACAGCCGCGCCATATCGTCGACGTGGATGAATTGCAGTTTGTTGTCCAGATAGCGCTGCCCGCGCGGCAGCATGCAGGGTAGCCGCTTGCCTTCCTTGCGCATCTTCTCCGCCCGCTCGCTCTTTCCGTTGGGCGTTCCGCGAAAGGCTCCCATCAGATAGTTCTCGACACTGGCTCCGGCGAAGATGTGGGGCCGCAGGATGTAAACACTGCATCCGCGCAGCGCGGTGCAGCGCTGCTGCACTACTTCATCCGACTCTTTTTTATGGATCGCGTAAGGCAGCGTGTGTGCCGCGAGCGGCGCGTCTTCTGTGACCAGTCCCGGCAAATCGGGCCCGTAAGCGGAAACGCTGCTGGGAAAAATGAATTGCTGGATGCCGTCATCGGAGGTCCGGTTTACTTCGGTGACCGCTTCCATCACGCGCGCCGTGCCTGCCACATTGATCTGCCACATGCGGTCGACGTCGAGCACGCCAGTGCGCACCGGATCGATCACGAACGCCAGATGCACAACGGCGTGCGGACGCGTGTCGCGCATCAATTCGTAGAGGGCCCGGGTCGACGATTCCTGGCCCAGATCCATGCTCTCGAATTGCAGCTGCTGCGTCGGTGCGGGGCGGATGCACATCCACCCCGATGACCGAAAAAGCTGCCTAACAGCGGCAGGAGTCTGCTTCCCAGATTGCCCGAAATACCCGTAACGACAACGACAGGTTTTGCCATCAGTTCGGCTTCGCCGCCGGAGGTTGATCCGCGGGCGGCGTTGGCGGTTGGGACGGGGACCGAGACGCGGCTCCGGCGGGCGGTGCGCCCGGCCGCATACCCGACGCAGGACGCATCGGCCTCGGCGGCATCGCTCCCGGGCCGCCCGGTCCAAAATATGCTTCGTTGGTTTCCACTTTGAATGAGCTGTTCAGCTTGTCCATGCTTTCGCGTATGCGTTCGTTCTGCAAGCGGCTATGAATCTCGCCCTTGGCTTGCTCCAGCGGCACTTCCGTCTTGCTGTTGAGCTTGTAGATGTAGTGCCCGCCGGCATCGCTGATTACTTGGGAAACGTCGCCCGGTTTCAAATCGAACACGGCGGCGTGTGCCGGGGATAGGCCCATCCGGCGGATGCTCGGCAGATTCACCGTCGGAGACTCGATCTTCATCCCGGCAGCCTCGAATGCCTCTTTTTGTAGCTTGATGAAGTCCTCGCCGGCTGCAGCCCGCACCCGCAGATCGTCCGCCAGTTTGGTCATAGCCTGCTGGTCCTCTTCTCCCTTGGCTTTTTCGGCAGCTTCTTTCGTCTTCTGCTCGTCCTCGGTCAACTTCTCTTTACCGGGCTCAGTCTTGAACTCGACCTCCTGCTTGGTGCGCGGTACGAAAATCCGGTCAAGGTTATATTGCTCGAAATTTTCTGGATGTTCCTTGTAGTACTTCTCGATGTCCGCATCGGGAACTTTCGCGGCGTCTTCCTGAATCTTTTGCTGAAGTGCTTCGGCCAGAACCCGCATCGTCTGGAACTTCACACGATCCTTGTACTGAGGAGTCTTGTCCAGCCCTTGCTTCTTAGCATCGTCGGCCATCGCCATGATGCGCGGCAGAACGCTTGCCAGTTGTTTCTTCATCTGCGGCGTGATGTTGGGTGCCAAGTTGTTGGCGAGTTGCTCGAATTGTGCTTTCGTGATGACCGTTTTGCAATCGGCGGAGGACTTGCTCGTCGAAGTTTTTTCCGAGGCGGGTTTGGCCGCGGCTCCCTTAGCCGCAGCCGGCTTGGGCTGGGGAGCGCACACTCCCTCGATGGTGAGGACCGGTGCATTGGCG
Source organism: uncultured Acidobacteriota bacterium (assembly GCA_963763795.1). Classification (GTDB taxonomy): domain Bacteria; phylum Acidobacteriota; class Terriglobia; order Terriglobales; family Acidobacteriaceae; genus Sulfotelmatobacter. The sequence goes on from CAVXPP010000004.1 coordinate 212,998, forward strand.
GGCACCGACGCCGACATGTCTACTTGGGCCGGCGGGGTTGCCGGCGCGGGCGGAGGAGCGGCTTGTCCCCACGCCATTGTTGCCAGCAATGCACACAGCAGCCAACTCTTACCCATAACTGATCTCCTCCAGGATTGGTTCATTCGAAAGGCGTTCTCGCCAAACAGGAAATCCTAGCACAATCAGCAGGCTTTGCTGTGCGTGCAAGGACGGCACGTTGCCTTGTTCGCTGCGATCGAATTGTCTCTGGAGTTCGGGAGGCTGACGCTTAGGCTGATTGGCTTGTCGCTTTCCGCTCCCAGCAGCGATAATGCCTCCATGTCGAGCAGTCCGGCGATTCCATCCGCGGAGTTGATGCGCGCCGAAAAGCGTGCGGCTGCGGGGAACTCCGTTCTGGCTGCGCTGGTGATCACCAGCCTCAAGATCGTAGTCGGGCTTACCACGGGCAGCCTCGGCATCCTTTCCGAAGCCGCGCATTCCGGGCTCGATCTGATCGCTTCGATTTTGACATTTTTCTCGGTGCGAGTTTCTGACAAGCCCGCCGACGCTGAACACCAGTACGGGCACGGGAAAGTGGAGAATTTTTCCGCCTTCGTCGAAACCGGGCTCCTGCTGTTGACCTGCGCCTGGATCATCTACGAAGCTGTGCTGCGTCTTTTCTTCCGCCACATCGATATCGAGCCCTCCGCGCCGGCCTTCGCCGTGATGTTGTTTTCCATGTGCGTCGATTGGTGGCGCTCCCGCGCTCTCGGACGCATTGCCAACAAATACGACAGCCAGGCGCTCGAAGCTGACGCTCTTCATTTTTCCACCGACATCTGGTCCGCCGGTGTGGTCGTGCTCGGACTGTTGCTGGTTCTTCTCGGCCGCAGTTATCACATCGACTGGCTGCGCGACTCCGATCCGGTCGCCGCACTTTTCGTTGCCGGAGTGGTGGTTTCGGTGAGCTGGCGCCTGGCTCGCCGCACCATCGACGCCTTGCTCGATGCCGCACCTCCGGGTGTGCGCTCGCAGATCTACGACGCCGTCTCGCGCGTCGATGGCGTTCTCGAAGTCGATCGAGTGCGCATCCGCCGGGCCGGCAATCGTTACTTCGCCGATCTCGCAGTCGGTCTGGCGCGCACTGTGACCTTCCAGCGTTCGGGCCAGTTAGTCTCGGCCGTGACCGAATCCGTTCGCCGCGTTCTTCCCAATGCCGACGTCACCGTGCAGCCACTGCCGCGCGCGCAACGCACCGAAAATATCTTCGACCGCATCCGCGGCGTCGCCACCCACAGAAACCTCAACGTCCACGATATTAGCGTGCAGGATCTTGCCGGACGTCTCCACGTCGAGCAGCACGTCGAACTCGACGAGCGCATGCTGCTCAAAGACGCGCACGATCAGGTGACCGAACTCGAAGCCGATATGCGCCGCGACGTCCCGGAAATTTCCGACATCCTGACGCACATTGAGAGCGAGCCGGCGACGATCGAGCGGCCCGAAGAACTGGGCGGCGATACGGAACTGGAGCATCGCCTGCGCACCGTGGCGGCGCAGTTTCCGGAGATTCTTGATGTTCATGAATTCATTTTCAAACGAGTACGCGGGCGGCTATTTCTCTCGTGCCATTGCACGCTGCCTGACGATCTGCCGCTGGCGCGCGTGCATGACATTCAGACCGAGCTGGAGATACGATTCAAGCAGGATGCGCCGGAATTGTTTCGTGTGCTAATTCATCCCGAGCCCAGCACGGATAACCGGAGATAAGGAATGATTTCAGCAAAGGTTCTCTGGACCGACAACGAACGCTACATCGGAGACTCCACGTCTCGCCATGCCATCGTGTTGGACACGGCGAAAGAGAAGACCGCCAATACGCCGATGGAACTGGTGCTGATCGCGCTGTGCGGCTGCACGGCCTCCGACGTAGTAGGCATCCTGCGCAAGAAACGCGAGCCGTTCACCAGTCTGGAAGTGAGCGCTGAAGGGGAACGCGCCCAAGGTTACCCTGCGGTCTATACGGAGATAAAATTGAAGTATCGCGTGGATGGCAAGGTTTCCCACAAAGCCATGGAAGATGCGGTCAGGCTCTCAAAAGAAAAGTACTGCTCGGTTTCAGCGATGCTGGAGAAGACGGCGAAGATCAGAATTGAAATCGAGTACACGGAGGGTGTCCCATCCTGACATCGCATTTTGTGCGACGTTAGGGTGGGGATTTTGAAGTCACTATGCCCCGCATCCTGCTCTTCACCCAACCCGGCTGCCTCTCTTGCGAGCTCATGCGCATTTACCTCGAGGCTCGCGAAATCGCCTTTGAAGAGCGCGACATCAGCACCGACGCTGAAGCCCGCCGGATCATGATCGAAGATCACGACAGCGAGGAGACACCCACGCTGGTATTCGTTTCTGGCGAATACATCGAAGTGGTTACCGGATTTGATCCCACACGCCTTGACCAGTTGCTTGATTCGGCTCCATCATCGGATTCGGTGACCGAAGCCTGAACTCCTCGAATTCCAGTCCAAGGGCGCATCGCCTGCGCGGATATTTCTTCATCGCGTCGGCGGCGTTTCTATGGGGAGTGTCAGCTACTCTGGGCCGCGCCGTCTTCACCGGAAGACTCCCGCTCTCTGGAGAATCGGCGTACCCCATCGATCCGCTGATTCTGTCGCAAACCAGAACGTCATTCTCCCTGCTGGTCCTGCTGCCCGTGCTCGTTGGCCGCCGTGGATGGCAGCGCATCCGGCTCCCCATGCCCGATCTCATCCAATGCCTCATGGTCGGCATGCTCGGCGTGGCCGTCTCGAATTACTTTTATTACGTCGCCATCCAGAGGACGAGCGTCGCCATCGCCATCGTTGTGCAATATACGGCGCCCGTCTGGGTCTTGTTTTGGGTGGTCGCGCGCCGGCAGCAGAAGCTCACTATGCAGAAAGTTGCAGCTGTCGCAGTCGCGATTACCGGCATCGCGTTGACCATTGGCATCGTCGGCACGAAGACGGCGTCTCCTCTGCGCCTCGATTCCTACGGCCTCATTGCCGCAATCGTGGCTTCTTTCTCATTTGCGTTCTACAACGTTGGCGGACACCGTGTCCTCGCCCGCCATGACCGCTGGCGAGTGCTGATTTGGACGCTGGTCTCGGCCTCCGCCTTCTGGCTCGTGGTCAATCCTCCGTGGAAGATCGCAGCCGCTCATTATGCTCCCGCCCAGTGGGGATTCCTATTCGTGTTTTCGATGATCTCAGTGCTTGGATCGTTCTCCCTCTACTTTCTCGGCTTGCAGCATCTCGAACCCACCCGAGCCATCATCACCAGCTGCCTAGAGCCGGTCTTTTCGATCATGCTGACAGCAACGTTGCTGGGCGAAGGCGTCAAGCCGATCCAGACCCTTGGAATTGTTCTGGTGCTGTCGGCGATCATGATCGTGCAGTTGCCGGGAAGAGGCGCGGAGAATCGAGAAGGAGTGGTAGTCGATCCGATCGAGTAATGTTGCAGCTCGTACCGAATCATGTGGGGACAGCCGCCCTCGGCTGTCCGGTCGAGCAAAGCTCGACGGCTATGGCTGTCACGGTGGAAAACGCTTCTAGCTCTTGAGCTTGCTTCTCCCCAGCAATCGAAAGTACCGTCGCGCCTTCTTCACGTCGCGCGCGATCTGCTCGCGCAGCGCATCCACCGAAGGGAACCTGATCTCATCGCGCAGCCGCTCCAGAAAGCAGATCTCGATCTCCGTCTCGGGAGTCAGTTCCAGCGGATGAAAGTTCAGCAGGTGGGTCTCGATCGCGAATAGTTCCGCTTCAAACGTGGGACGGCTGCCCACGTTGGTTACGGATTCGAACCTCTCCGTTCCGACGCGCGTCCAGGTGATGTAAACACCATCCTTGGGGACAAGTTCGTCGTAACGCGCCAGGTTGATCGTAGGCACCGTGTATTTCGAGCCGTAGCCGCGCCCGCGGCCGGGCATGCCGAGAATGCAGAATGGACGCGCCAGAAGATGCCGCGCCCGGCTCACGCGCCCCGCGGCGATCAGCCGTCGAATCTGGCTGCTCGATACGGTCTCTCCGCGCAGAGACATCTCCGGATAGACCTTGACCTCGAATCCCATCTCCCGCCCGAACTCGGCCAGCATTTTCACGTCGCCAGCGGCTTTGTGTCCAAAGCGGAAGTTGAATCCTTCATGCACCTCGCGGACGTGCAGCCCATTCTTGAGGACGCTCTCGGCGAACTGGCGCGGGGTCATGAGCGAGAGATCGCGGCCAAAGGAAAGCACTAGCGCGGCATCGATCCCGGTGCTTTCGAGCCAGTGCAACTTCTCGGGCAAGGGTGTCAGCAGCTTCAACCCCGACTCGGGCCTCAAGATTCGCGTGGGATGCGGCTCAAACGTGACGGCCACGGTCTTCCCGCCCCCGGCCCGCGCCCGCGAAACAATGTCGCTCAATACGTGGGCATGCGCGCGGTGAACGCCGTCAAAATTCCCCACGCTGACGAAGGTGGAACCGAAGTCGGCGGGAATGTCCTCGAGTTTGTGAAAGACGAGCATTAAGCGCGATGGAAATGTTGATTGTTGATTTTTGATTGTTGAATAAAAATCTCCGGTCAGATGCAGCGGCACGTTTTATTCAACAATCAACATTCAACATTAGCTCTATATTTCAAACTCCAGCTTCAGCCCGTCATACGACAGCCGCACATGACGCGGCAGAGTCGCATTGGTGGCCTCGTGCGCAAGATCGTGACAGATGTGCGTGAAAAACGCCCGCTTGGGCTTGAGCCGGTCCACAATGGCCAAAGAATTCTTCACCGTGGAGTGCGTCGGATGCGGCTTGTGCCGCAGCGCATCGAGAAACAGGATGTCTAGCCCTTCGAGCTGGTGCATCGACGAATCCGGAATCTCGCTATGGTCGGTCAAGTAGGCCGCCGATCCGAAGCGGTAGCCGTAAATTTGCGTCTCGCCGTGAATCACCACGACCGGTTCGAAGCGCACTCCAAGAACGTTCACCGGGCCGTCGATGGGCTTCAGTTCGAGCAGGGGCAGGCTGCCAAATTTGTAGTCGGCGTCGAAGATATAAGCAAACATCCGACGCAGAAACGCTGCCGCCTCGGGCCGCGCATACAGCGGCAGCTTGTTCGGTTTATGCCGGTAACTGAGGGGCCGCAGATCGTCGATTCCCAGGATGTGGTCGGCGTGCGTGTGGGTGTACAAAACCGCGTCGACCTGCGTGATATTTTCGCGCACCGCCTGCGCGTAAAAATCCGGAGTGGTGTCGATCAGAACGACCTTGCCGTCGAACTCCAGCATGATCGACGGCCTGGTTCGCCGGTCGCGCGGATCGCTGGAATGACAAACAGCGCAGTCACACCCCAAAGTGGGCACCCCCATCGAGGTCCCACTTCCCAGCACGGTCAAGGTCGCTTTCATCTTCCCGTCGTTCCCGTTGCCGGCCCGGGTTGCGGCGGACGCGCCAGAGCGTTCGTGACCTCCACATAGGCCATGCGCAGCTCGTACAGGCTGTTCTGCAGAAAGTTCTCTTCCGCCGCCGTGAGGTTTCCCTTGGTCTTCTCGGAGAGCAGGCTCAGTGTGTCGATGGTCTGCCGCGCGCCAATGATGTCGACTTGCGGTTGTCCGCCTTGCTGCCGCATCAGGCCGAGTTGCAGCATCGCGGTCATGTAGAGCGACGCCATAAAGCGCTCGAATGTGATTTCGAAATCTTTCGCCGAATGCCCGCTCAACTCGACCTGCTTGTCGAGATCTATGGAGGACTGCTGATAGGCGGCGGCTTGCGCCTCCTGCTCGGCGCTGGTCGGTGGGATGGGCATGTCGCGCTCTTCGTCTTTTCCCGGAGCCTTTTCCGCTGGCACCGGCGCCGGGGTCTTTTCCGCGGACGTTTCCTTGGGCGGAGTTGGCGCGGCCGTTGGCGCCTCGCTCTCCTCGATCACTTCCGACCGCAATTCGCCGTCGGCGTTGAACAGCCGCCGGTCCGTCACCGTGAAACTGGATTGTTCGTGCTTCTTGTCAGCCATAGGTTCCTCAACGATCAAGAAATCTGGACACAAAACTTTCTATTATGCCGGACGTTGTTGCAACGCGCTCGTCCGGTGCGCAAAAGAATCTTCGGTAATCGGCAACGCCGCCGCCATCGCCTTAACCGCCCCAATCATGACCTCGCGGCCAGGCGTGCCTACTTCCCGCCGAATATATCCCAGCGCGACAACCCGGTCGGCATTCGCGAGCCGCACGCGGGTTGCGCTGGTAATCTCCCCGACTTCCTTCTCTCCCGCTACGACCTTGCTGCCTTGCTCTACCGGAGCATCCGCGACGAATGCCGTGAACTTGCGATGCACCGCGCCTCGCGACCGGATGCGCTCTACAATCTCCTGGCCCACGTAGCACCCTTTGTTGAAGTTCAAAGCGCGCGCCTGCTCGGTTTCCTGGGGCAGATCGCGTTCGCGGATGTCCACTCCGTAGCGGGGAACGCCCGTCACAATACGTTGCAGTTCCAGGGCCTCCGATCCCACCGGGGTTGCGCCCGCGGCGACCAGAGCCTCCCAAACTTTCTTCACTTCCGTGGGCGCCAGCCAGATCTCATACGCGGGATGTTGCTCATCGTCCGTGCGGACTAGCGCGCAGTCAACCCCATTCCATGAGATGGACTCGATCTGCAGGGCCCTCATCTCGGGAATCGTAAATCCAGCGCTCGCCAAAATCTCGTGCGCTTTCGGCCCGCCAATTCCCAGTGCCGTGACTTCCGCGCTCAGATCTTTCACCTCGACATCATCCATGATGATGTAGTGATCGAATGTCGCGAGGATCTTTTCCAATTGTCCACGATCGGTGTCCACCACCATGGACTCGCCTCGGTTGTAGGCGTACAGATCGCCCAGGATACGTCCTTGAGGATTCAGCAGGAATGCATAGACCCCATTGCGGGGGGCGAGATCGCGGACGTTATTGGTGACCATCCCGTTCAGCCAGCGCACGCGGTCGCCGCCGGTGAGCGAAATCTTGGCGCGATAGCCCAGGTCGTAAACTCCGCATCGTTCGCGCAATGCGGCGAACTCCGCCTGCGGATCGCCAAATCGCGCGGCAGTCGTGGCGCCGCGATACTCGGCAACCTCCGCCGCGCCTGGTCCCGCTTCCTGAGCCTGCAATGCGGTAAGCCCCATACTTGTATTCGATTATAGCGATTGTGTTAACGTTCCAGCCGTGGACCAGAAAATGGACCAGAAAAAAGCAGCCAGAAAACGCATCGCCGTCATTCCCGGCGACGGCATCGGCAAAGAAGTGATTCCGCAGGCGGTCGATGTAATCCAAGCCTCCGGCGCGGCCGTGGATCTCACCGAATTCGATTGGGGCGCCGACCGCTATCTCCGCGACCAGACCACCGTCCCTGCCGACGGATTCAAGATGCTGGCGCATGACTTCGACGCTATCTTCGTTGGAGCCTTCGGCGATCCGCGCGTGAAGACCAATATTCATGCTAAGGAAATCTTGCTGGGCATGCGCTTCAAGATGGACCTTTACGCCAACGTGCGCCCGGTCCGCCTGCTCGATGCGGCACTTTGCCCGCTGAAGGGCATCGAGCCCAAAGACGTGGATTTTGTCGTGCTCCGCGAGAACACCGAAGGCGTCTACACCGACGCGGGCGGCGTCTTCAAGCAGGGAACACCTGACGAAATCGCGATCCAGGAAGACATCAACACGCGCAAGGGCGTCGAACGCATCCTCCGTTACGCCTTCCAGTATTGCCAGGACCACACGAAGCTCGATGGATCCCGCCGCAGCAGAGTCTTGATGTGCGACAAGTCCAACGCCATGACCCATGCCGGAGGCCTGTGGCAATGCGTTTTTAAAATCGTAAGCGCCGACCATCCGCAGATCACGGCGCAGCACATGTATGTGGATGCGCTCTGCATGCAGATGGTCCGCGACCCGCGCCAATTCGACGTCATCGTTACGAATAACATGTTTGGCGACATTATCACCGACCTCGCCGCCGGATTGCAGGGAGGCCTCGGCATGGCCGCCAGCGGTAACATCCACCCTGGACGCACCTCGATGTTCGAGCCCGTCCACGGCTCCGCGCCGCCGATCGCCGGGAGAAACATTGCAAACCCGTTCGGTGCGATCCTGACGGCGGCGATGATGCTCGCGCATCTCGGCTTCGCCGAAGAGGCGGCCAGGATTGAAGCCGCAGTGCTGGAGGCCGTGCGCCAGAAGAAAACCACGGAAGATATCGGCGGTAAACTGGGCACGCGCGAGGCCGGAGAATTTATCTGCAAGGCTGTGTCATCCTGAACTACAGTCGTGTCATCAAAGCAAAGCCCTCATCCCCACCAGCAGCGCCAACTCCCGCCACTTCCACTGGCAATCCACATCCACAAACCCGATCTCCCGCAACCACCTCAGCTGTGTCTCGAAATCCAGCAACTTGTTCGAAGGATCCTCCGTCTCAACCGTAAATCCGATCCTCAGCAAAAATTCCTCGTGCAGCCGCTGTGACGGAGAGGACACGTGCTCCAGGTTGCAGAAAACCCCGCCAGAATTCAGCACCCCAAAAATCTCTTCGTATAGTCCCCGCTTCCTCTCATGCTCCAGGTGATGAATGGCAAAACTGGAAATGACAGCATCAATGTTGCCCAGGCCAGGCTGCAGGGATGAATCCAGATTGTGCTCGATGATGGTTACGCGAGCATCCCCCGCAAACCGTTTCCGCGCGGCCTCGAGCATGGAGGGAGAAAAATCCGTGGCGACTGCCTCGGTCCCCGGGGTGTGCCTGCCGTACCAGCGCCAGCAGGCGTCCATCGCCGGTGCCGAGATCCAGAATTCGCCGCGCGCCCGGCGGAATAAACTCCAGCAGCGCTGCTTCTCCTTCGCCGCGATGCGAAATCGAGTCCGCACGCTGAAGGTAGTCGCGGGCATGTTCGGCTGAAGTCCACAGGTTGACAGGTTTGGTGAGAGTCATGAGAGAAACTATAGAGAAACGTATAAACTCAGTCTTAATGAATAGAGTCGAAGTGCCTTCCATGGGGATTTTCCGGTTGCTTTTCGTGGTTGTACTGGCTGTGACCATGTGGTCATTCCCGATCGCGGCCCAAGAGTCGCAGGAGCAATCCGCCCGGCCGCCTCAATCTCCATCGACACAAGAGCCCACCAAGCCGACGCCTCCAACGGCAGAGCCGCCGCAAGAGGGCGAGGTCAAGATCACTCCTCGTCAGGCCGAAGAACTCTTCCACTCCGTCGACGAGATCCTGCAATTCGATAGCAAGGAAACCGGTCTGCCCATCAAGCGCGAGGTCAAACGCAAGCTGACCAGCCGCGACGAAGTGGTTTCCTATCTCACCAAGCACATGAACGACGAGGATACGCAACGCCTGCGCCGCTCCGAACTCGTTCTGAAAAAATTCGGCCTGCTTCCCCGCGACTTCGATCTGGAAACCTTTCTGGTCGCGCTGCTCAAAGAAGAGGTCGCCGGCTATTACGATCCCAAAACCAAAACCGTGAACCTGCTCGACTGGGTGCCGATCGAAGAACAGGAGCCGGTCATGGCCCACGAACTCACCCATGCCCTGCAAGACCAGGACATCAATCTGCAGAAGTGGATGAAAAAGGGCGACAAGGATTTGGGAGAGATCAGGAAAGATCCCACGCCCGCCGACATCGAGAACGATGAAATCGACAATGCCCGCGAAGCCGTCGTCGAGGGCCAGGCCCAGGCCATGATGTTCCAGTACGCGATCGCCCCCACTGGACACTCGATCGTGACTTCTCCTGCCCTGGTGGGCGCCATGGAAGACGAAACTTTGACTGGATCTTCCAGTACCAAAGTCTTCAACGACGCGCCGATTTTCATGAAGGAGTCGCTCACTTTTCCCTACACCTACGGCATGGCTTTCGTCATCAAGTTGATGCAAAAGGGAGGCAAGGAAAAAGCGTTCGCCGACGTGCTGCACAATCCTCCGCACACCACGCGCCAGATCATGGAACCGGAGACGTATCTGTCGGGCGAAAGAATCGAGCCCATGCACATTCCCGATTTCAAGCGCGATTTCAAGGACTACAAGAAATTCGATATCGGCGCGATGGGCGAATTTGACGTCGCTGTGCTGATCGAGCAATACGTCGGAAAGCCGCTGTCAAAGAAGATGTATCCCGAATGGCGGGGCGGGTATTATTACGCGGCAAAAGCTAAGACAAACGGGGACGCTCCGCTTGGCCTGCTGTACGTGTCTCGTTGGTCAAGTCCGGAATCTGCCGCCGAATTCGCCGGCATCTACGCCCACTCTCTGCAGGAGCGCTACAAGCACGCGACGGAAGCGAATGCTGCTTCCAAGCCTGCCTCCGCTGCGAGCTCCGAAGGCGACGACAAGAAGACTCCTGCCGCCGTCCACGGCCGTCATGTCTGGAACAGCGACGAAGGCACAATCGTGATCGAAGAACAGGGCGACACGGTTTTCGTCAGCGAGAGCCTAGACGCCGGTACTACGTCCGCTCTGGAAAAAGAAGTATTCACTACGCAGCCAGTGGCAAAATAAGCCGGACCGGGTAGCAATCAAGGCAAATAACCACTAAGGGCACGAAGGTTCACGAAGGAACCCTGGGATTTCCTTCGTGTGACTTCGTATCCTTTGTGGTTATTGCCAGTTCAGCCTACTTCCGTTTTTTCTTGCTTTGCGTTTCTTCCGGCACTTCTCCGAGAAAGTGCTGTACTTCCGCCGTGATTACAAACGTTTTGCCTGCTCGCCTGATAGTCAGCCTGCGCTCCTGTCCGGGCATTCCTCCGAGCATGGCCCACACTTGGCCCATGGTGGACGTGAGCACAGAAATGTCACTCACCGCCGTCAGAGAATCTCCCGGCTGAACTCCGTCGGGGCCAACCGGCACGGACGGCTTCCCGTCGATATCCGCTACGCCCAGGATGGTGAAGCTTCCGGAATTCTCCGGCCGCAGAATCAGCCCTACGACGTCGAAATCAGGAAACGTGGAAGTGCGGCCAACTTCTAAGTAAACCGTGGAATGCGCATAATCGAGCCCAACCCGAAAATTCTGCAGCGCGCTCGCTCCCAGCAGTCCCGTCGTCGCGACGCCGGCGCGCTTGGCGAAAAAGTCGGCAGTTTCTTTGGATAGCTCCACAAAAGCCACCTCGGTCAGGAACGCTGGCCCATACTGCACGCGATCCACGCGCATCACTTTCCATTTCGTTTCTTCGTCGGCGCCCCACATGTTGGCCGAACCGACCGCACCGGCCATGTGCGGCCAATCGGGATGGGCAGCCGCAAGCTTGTCGAACAATTCCGGTGAGAGGAAGCTGATGCACGAGCCCACGTCGAGCGCGAGATTGTATTTCTTGTTGTCGATCCTGCTGGGAACCTGGATGAGCCCATTCTCCGCATTGACGACGACTTTGGCCGGCTCCCCCTGAAAGTGGATTGACCCCGGCGCGCCGATCGTGAACCGGTGTTCGGGAAAGTCGATCAGCACGTCGTGTTGGCGAAGAACGGTCGACGGGACGTTGAGCTCCACATTCATGCCCGGTGCGATCACCGCATTCAGAGGAATTCTTATAGGATTCGATGACGGAAGCGAGACTTTCATCCCGCCGATCAGAATTTCCAGCGCAGGCACCTGCGGGTTCGCATGACCTGCACAGGTTTGTCCGTCGCAACTGATGCTCAGCCCCATCAGTTCAGCGACACGTTTCGACATCCAGAGATCCGGATTTCCGTTATCCACCCACGCATGAATGCTCGCTGTCGTGCCGCCTTTGAGTGGAATGCCGACATCGATCACCACGCGGTTGTGATCGATCGTTGCCGGAACGGTGACAGCGGGTTCCGCGGAAAGCTTCGATTTTTCCCTTGCCCACCCTACATTGCACAGCGACCAACACACGCACACAGCAACAATGAATCTCATCCTTGAAATTGTAGCGCCTGCTTGAGAGAGGCCCGTTCCTAGACTGCTTTTCTCAGGAGACGACGAGACTGCCCGCAAATTCCGTCCTGTATAATCACAGGTTTGACTTTACGAATCTGAAAGTGTTTTGGAGGTTGATTGCCACAGGCGGAGATCGGAATCATCGGCGGGAGCGGCTTGTACTCCATGCCCGGGCTTAGCAAAATCACGGAAGTTCGGGTCAAAACGCCTTTCGGCGCTCCCTCCGATGCGTACGTTTGCGGCGTGCTCGAAGGGCGCAAAGTAGCCTTTCTCGCGCGCCACGGGCGCGGCCACACGATCCTGCCCAGCGAACTCAATTTCCGCGCCAATATTCACGGCTTCAAACAACTCGGAGTGGAGCGCATCGTTTCCATCTCCGCCGTCGGATCGCTGAAAGACGAGCACAAGCCGCTCGAGTTCGTGATTCCCGATCAATTCTTTGATCGCACCCGTCATCGCATCGATACATTCTTCGGTGGAGGCGTAGTCGCCCACATCGCCTTTGCAGACCCCGTCTGTGCGGAATTGGCTCGCGTGGTCGAATCCGCCTGCCAGAAAGCCGGAGTCGTAGGAAAACATGGTGGAACTTATCTGTGTATGGAAGGACCGCAATTCTCCACCAAAGCGGAATCCAACGTCTATCGCGGACTCGGGATGGATGTGATCGGCATGACCAACCTGCAGGAAGCCAAGCTGGCGCGCGAGGCGGAGCTCTGCTACGTCACCGTCGCCATGGTCACCGACTACGATTGCTGGCATCCGCATCACGATTCGGTGACCGTCGATCAGGTGGTTACGGTGCTGATCAAGAATGCGGAGAATGCCGCGAAGGTCGTGCGCCAGACAGTGGCTGCCATGCCGCAGCAGCGTTCCTGCAAATGCGGCTCCGCCCTGGCCCATGCCATCCTTAGCGATCGCAAAAAAATCCCCGCGGCAACGCGGAAGAAGCTAAGCCTGATTCTCGGGAAGTACTTGAAGAACGGCGGCTGAAATCTGCCCGGAAGATTCAGAAATCGAAATTCAGAAATCGGCAGTCAGGCTCGAACTCCAAAAAAAGGGAAACATGAGCATACTCGTAGTGGGTTCTGTGGCATTCGATGACGTCACCTCGCCTTCAGGCACCGTAAAAAATATTCTGGGGGGAGCAGCCACTTACTTCGCGCTCGCCGCCAGCTATTTCACCCAAGTTCGGGTCGTCGCGGTCGTCGGAGAAGATTTTGGCTCCGAGCAGGAGAAAGTATTTCAGCAGCACGGCATTGACACGCGCGGGCTCGAGCGCGCCAAGGGCAAGACGTTTCGCTGGGGCGGATCGTATGCCGATAACCTCAACGAGGCGAAAACGGATTACACCGACCTGAACGTCTTTGAAACCTTCCAGCCGCGCATTCCCCAAGAATACGAGGACACCGATTTCCTTTTCCTCGCCAACATTCAGCCGACCCTGCAGGCCGAGGTTCGCCGCAAGATGAACGGCGTCCGCCTGACCGGCTGCGATACCATGAATTACTGGATCAAGGGTACTCCCAAGGAACTTGCCGAAACCCTGAAACTGGTCAATGTGCTTTTAATCAACGACACGGAAACGAAGATGCTGGCGCATGAAATGAATCTGCCGCGAGCTGCGCAAAAAGTTCTGGCCATGGGACCCCAGGCTCTGGTCGTCAAGCACGGCGAGTACGGCGCCACTATTTTCTTTCGCGAGGGCGCCTTCGGAATTGGCCGCCATCCTTTCCGCGCCCCCGCGCTGCCCATCGAAGAAGTGCAGGATCCCACGGGCGCCGGCGATTCCTTTGCCGGAGGCTTCATGGGCTACGTCGCCTCGCAGGAACAGCTCAATCGCGAGGTCCTGAAGCGCGCCTTGTTTTACGGAGGCGTCATGGGATCGTTCGCCGTCGAGCGCTTTGGCACCGAGCGTCTGCAGTCGCTGACCCGTGAAGAGATCGATGCTCGCTTCCAGATTTTTCGTGAATTGACTCGCCTGGAGTAGTCAAGCCACGATGCGCAAGTCCCGCAAAATCGAACCCGTTCATTCTTCATGGGATTCGGAAGTGCGGCTGCTCGCATGGCTTGCCAGTTGTGCCTCGGTCATCTCTTTCTTGTTTTACGCCCAGCGCGACCAGGTGCTGCTCTACGGCGACGCCATCGCCCACATCAACATCGCCCGCCGCGTCTTCGATTCCAAAACTCCCGGACTGCTGCAGTTGGGGACGGTTTGGCTGCCGCTGCCGCACCTGCTCATGATTCCATTCCTCATCTCCAATGAGATGTGGCGGCGAGGCGCGGGCGGTTCCATTCCCTCGATGGTCGCTTATGTTTTCGGCGTGATCGGAATTTTCCGCCTGACGCGCAGTGCGCTCAACCGCGATACGCCGGACAGCCCAGCCCGTGTCGCCCCGTGGATTGCCGCGCTCGTCTATGCAGCCAATCCAAATCTGATCTACCTGCAGTCCACCGCCATGGGCGAAGCACTCTATCTGGCCCTCTTCATCTGGTCGCTGGTGTACTTGACGGAATTCGTTCGCGGCGAAGCCAACGCGCTTACGAAGTGTGCTCTCTGCCTTGCGGCAGCCTGCTTGACGCGTTACGACGGTTGGTTCCTATCCGTTGCACTGGTCGCATTTGTTTTGCTACGGTTGATGTTGACAGCAAATTCTGCCGGCGAATCGCAGCCGGATCCCAAACTGCGAATTCGCACCCTAAAATTCGTTTTGATTGCCGCCGCCGCTCCGGCCCTGTGGCTTGCCTACAACGGCATCGTTTATCGCAATCCGCTGGAATTCGAAAATGGTCCCTACTCGGCGAAAGCGATCGAACGTAAATCCCAGACTGCAGGCAGTCCCGGCCATCCCGGAACCGCCAATCCAGGGCTTGCCGGAATATATTTTGTGAAAGCGGCGGAAGATAACATGGCCGCGAACCAGTGGCTGCAGCGGACATGGATTCTGCTCAGCCTGCTGGCGGCCGCCGTCCTGATTTTCGCTCGCCGTCAGCAGCCAGCAGCGCAGCAAGCCGCGCCACTTTGGTGTTTACTCTTTCTTCTCCTTCCCATCCCGTTTTACGCGCTATCGATCGCCTACAGCGGCATCCCCATCTTCGTTCCCAACTGGTGGCCTTTCACGCACTACAACGTTCGCTACGGATTGCAACTGCTCCCTGCGTTCTCGATCGCTATGGCGCTGCTCGTTTACGGCGTTCTGCATTCGGACAAGTGGAACCCCCGCGTGCGGTTCGCCTCCATTCCCGCAATCCTGATTTTCTCGGCGGCCAGTTATGCTCTCGTCTGGCAGGCCACTCCGATCTGCCTCGAAGAAGCTCAAGTCAACATGCGGAGCCGCAATCAACTCCAGATCGAACTCGCCCGCTGGCTCGAACGACTGCCTCCTGATTCAACCCTGTTGATGTACCTGGGCGACCAGGTCGGAGCGCTGGAGCGCGCCGGCATTCCTTTGAAGCGCACCATCAACGAGGGCAATCACCGCGTCTGGAAACAGCCCGTCGATCCCGAGGGCCTTTGGGAGCGGGCTCTCGCCCACCCTTCACAATATGCCGACTACGTCGTCGCCTTCGAGGGCGATCAGGTCTGGCAGGCCGTTCACGATTTGCATCTGCCCGCGCTGGTCGAACTCCACGTTACCGGACAACCTCATGCCATCCTCTATCGCGCGCGGTAATCATCGCGGTAAACGCAGTACAACCTCGCTTGGATGATAAAATCCGGCCATCCAAGCGATTTCGAAAGTAATATCAACACCTGCATGAACTGGCAACGCCTCGTCGATATGATGCACCGGGAGATGGCCCGCGGTATTGTCGGCGGACGGGTGGACCGCGAGTGACCTCCGGCATCCGCACCATCCCATTCGTCAAGGCGAGCGCCTGCGGCAACGATTTCCTGTTGATTGATTTTTCCCTGATTCCCACCTCCGAAGCTCAAGCCTTCACTCGGCGCATCTGCCATCGCCATGATGGAGTGGGAGCTGACGGTGTCGAGTGGATGCTGGCGCATCCCACCGCCGACATCGAAATCCGTCTCATCAACGCCGACGGTTCGCAAGCGGAAATCTCGGGCAACGGCACTCGCTGCGTTGCGGCGTATTTGTGCGCCGAGCAAGGGAAGGAGAAGATCACGATTCAAACTGGTGCGGGCCTGAAAACCTGCACTCTCACCTCGCGCCATGACTGGGACTACGAATTTGAGATCGCTATGGGTTCAGCCATAGTCGAAAAGGAGCTGGTAATAAAGACTTCAAGCGGGGAAGTTCGCGGTATCCCAGTCTCGTTGGGGAATCCTCATTATGTCGTCTTCGTTTCCGATTTTGTTTCCGGGTGGCAGTTGCAAGCAGCCGAAATCCAGCGCTCGGCGCCGTTTCTGCAAGGAGTAAACGTCGAGTTTGTCCGGGTCAACAGCAAGCATGATACAAGCGCGCTTTTTTACGAGCGAGGTGTCGGAGAAACGCAATCGTCGGGCACGGGATCGTGCGCTTCCGCCGTTGCCGCGATGGCAACGGGCCGCGCCGAGTCTCCAATAAAGGTGCGCGCCGAGGGCGGAACGCAAACCGTCCGCCAGGAGGGCGGCAACATTTTCTTGCGCGGTCCCGCGCAATTGCTCTGTCGAGGAGAATTCTTTCTAAGCTGAACGGATCATTCCTCCGCCAATGCCATAGCCGGCCCAATGCCGATTTCGAATTCCAAACCCGTTAAGCCCCCAGCGCTTCGCCCCGGCGATACGATCGGAATTGTCGCGCCCGCCAGCAACATCCAGCAGTCGGATCTCGAGGCCGGATGCGCGGCCCTCGCCCGCGCCGGATACCGGACGTTTTATTTCGACTCCATTCTCGAGCGCGATCTCTACTTCGCCGGATCGCCCGCCCGCCGCGCCCGCGAACTCGAACAAATGTTCGAGCGCGACGACATTCGCGCCATCCTGTGCGCCCGCGGCGGTTATGGCGCAAATTATCTGCTGCCGCATCTCGACCACGCCAAGATTAAAGCTCATCCCAAGATTTTTATCGGCTACAGCGACATCACCACGCTGTTGACGCACTTCCTTGATTCTGCGGGACTCGTCGTCTTCCACGGTCCCATGGCCGCCAAGGATTGGACGCATAAAAGCGGCGTTCAATTAAATTCATGGCAGTCGGCTTTATCCGGCAACTCGCCATGGGATGTTTTGCTGAATCCAGAAGTAATTGCGCTCGCCGAGGGCGAAGCCGAAGGTATCCTTTACGGCGGGTGTCTTTCGATCCTGGTCGCGTCCTTAGGCACGCCCTATGCGATCAAAACCGCCGGCACGATTCTCTTTCTTGAGGACGTGGCCGCCAAGCCCTTTCAGATCGATCGCATGCTGATGCAGCTTAAACTGGGCGGACATCTCGATTCCGTTCACGGCATAGTCTTTGGAGAAATGCTCGACTGCTTCCAAAACGCAACTCAGGATTACACTCTGCAGGAACTCGTTCAGCGAATCGTCGGCGACTTAGGTGTTCCCGTCGCCTTCGGCCTAACGTCCGGACACGTGACCTCGGGCAACATCACACTTCCGTTCGGCGTGAAAGCAAACCTATCCGTTCGAGGTGCGCAGGTGTCCCTGAAAATAGCGGAATCAGCGGTGAAATGACAAAACGGAAAGGGTGTCCTTCGTGAACCTTAGTGCCCTTTGTGGTTATCGATTTTGCTTACTATGACGCGACCCAAGCATATCCATCTGATCGGCATCTGCGGCACGGCCATGGCCTCGTTGGCAGGCATGCTCAAGCAGCGAGGGTTCCGGGTCACGGGCTCTGACGCGGCCGCCTATCCGCCCATGTCTGACTTCCTGCGCGAATTAGATATCCCAGTAGCTCAGCCGTTCGATGCCAGGAACCTCGATCCGCGTCCCGATCTCGTCGTCGTCGGCAACGCGATGTCTCGTGGCAATGTCGAACTCGAGCATGTTCTCGACCAGCGCATTCCGTTTTGCTCGCTTCCGCAGCTACTGCACGAGGAATTTCTTGGCGGCAAAGAAGTGCTGGTCGTCGCCGGAACGCACGGCAAGACCACGACCACGTCCATGCTCGCCTGGATCTTTCATTCCGCCGGCCTCGCCCCCTCGTTTCTTATCGGCGGCATCGCCGAAAATTTTGGCTCCAGCTTCCACCTCGGCCAGGGAAAACATTTCATTCTGGAAGGCGACGAGTACGATACCGCCTTCTTCGACAAGGGGCCGAAATTCCTCCACTATTTTCCCGACAGCATCATTCTTACGTCGGTGGAATTCGATCACGCTGATATCTACAAGGATCTTGATGCCGTCGAAACGGCATTCAAGCGCCTGGTGAATCTGATTCCGCGCCGTGGACGGATCATTGCTTTTGATGGCGCCGTCGGAAACGTTGCCGAAAGCGCGAGCCTGGAGCGCTGCGTGGCCAAAGCGTTCTGTCCGGTCGAACGTTACGGCGCCAGCCCACGTGCCCACTGGAAAGTCAGCAATGTTCGCTTCGAACCGGCCCTCACCCGTTGGACGGTCGAGCACGACGGTCAGCCATGGGCCGATTTCGAATTCGCCTTGGCCGGAGAATACAACGTGTGGAATGCTACGGCGTCCGCGGCCATCGCTAGTTCCTGCGGCATTTCCCGCGAGGCGATTGCAGCCGCCCTTAAGACGTTCAAGAGCGTGAAGCGCCGTCTCGAAGTGAAGGCGCAAGTCAACGGCATCACTATCATCGACGATTTCGCCCACCATCCCACAGCCATTGCCGAGACGCTGAAGGCCCTGCGCACGCGCTATGCTGGAGCGCGCCTGTGGGCTGTGCTGGAGCCGCGCTCCAACACTCTGCGCCGTCGCGTCCTGCAGACGGAGTTGGCAAAGAGTCTTGCGCAAGCCGACGAAGTGATCGTGGCGGGCGTGTTTCGCTCTGAAGCTGTCCCCGAAAACGAACGCCTCGAGCTTCCCGCCTTGGCTGCGGAGATCCAGCACAATGGCCGCCGGGCGCGCCTTCTTGCTGATGCCGACGCCATCGTGCAAACCATTTCCCCGGAACTACGCAGCGGAGACGTTGTCGCCATTCTTTCCAACGGCGGGTTCGGTGGCATCTACGAAAAACTTCCCGCGCGCCTGCGCGAATTGGCAGGGAAGCCATGAAACGGCATTTCTGGCTGCGTCGCGAACTCCAACTCGCATGCTGCGCCACGCTCTTCGCTTCGTGCGCAATCGCCCAATCGTCGCCGACACAAATCTCCTACACGATCTCTCTCACCTCGCCCGAGCAACATCTGCTGCAAGTGCAAATCGTGTTGCCGCCGGGTCCGGCGAAACGCGAACTCCAGCTTCCAGTTTGGAACGCTCTCTACCAGGTCCGTGATTTCTCTCAATACATCAACTGGATTCGCGCCAAGAATCGCGCCGGGCAGGCAATCGAGGTCCACGCCATCAACGACAGCCGCTGGCAAATCGACCATGCAGCCGATGGCGCCATCGTGGAGTATCAAGTCTATGCCGATGCGCCCGGGCCTTTCGGCGCGCAACTGAATACTCACCACGCCTTCTTCAACCTGGCGGAAATCCTGATGTATCCCGTGGATGGGCGCGCTTCTCCGCTAACCCTGCATTTCACGCAACTGCCGAGCGGATGGCGCATTGCGATGGCCATCCAGGCCGCGGACTCGAATTTTCACGCCGAAAATTACGACCGCCTCGTCGATTCTCCCGTGGAAATCGGCGCGTTTCAGGAAGCCGATTTCGACGAATCCGGCGGCCACTTCCGCGTGATCTTCGACGCCAATCCCGCCGACTACGACGCACAGAAAATCGTCGCCGATCTGCACCGCATCGTCGCCGCGGCCATCACCTGGATGAATGATCGTCCGTTCGATACTTACACGTTCTTCTATCACTTTCCCCGAGGTCCGGGCGGCGGCGGCATGGAGCACGCCTACTCTACCGCCATCGAAATCAGCGCGGAAGCGATGAAGGGAAATCTCGATGCCCTCACCAGCGTCTCCGCGCACGAATTTTTCCATCTCTGGAACGTGAAGCGCATCCGTCCGCAATCGCTCGAACCCATCGATTACACGAAGGAAAATTTCACGCGCGCCCTATGGTTTAGCGAAGGCGTCACCAGCACCGCCGAAGGAGTGATTCAGCTCCGCGCCGGCCTGCTTGACGAAAGGCAGTACCTCTACCGCCTCAGCGACGAGATCACGGAGCTCGAACGCCGCCCCGCTCACCTCACCCAGTCCGCCGAGGATTCCAGCGTGGATGCCTGGCTCGAGGGCTTTAGCTATTACCGGCGCCCCGAGCGCAGTATCTCCTACTACAACAAAGGCGAGTTGCTCGGCATCCTGCTCGACCTCGCCGTGCGCGACTCGACCGCAGACCGCGCCTCTTTGCGCGAGGTCCTGCAATGGATGAACGCCAACTACGCCAAGAAAGGATTGTTCTTCGACGATTCCAACGGCGTTCGCCGAGCCGCGGAAACCATCAGCCACGCCGATCTCGCTTCCTTCTTCACCCACTACGTCGCTGGAACCGAAGAGATTCCCTGGGACGATTTTCTGCGCTCCGTCGGTCTGCATGTCGAGGCTGAAACCATTACCGTCCCCGAACCCGGTTTCATCGCCTCTCGCAATTTTGGTGGTCCCATGTCGGTCGTTGCCGTTACTCCTGATAGCGAAGCCGAGCGCTCCGGCTTGCAAGTTGGCGACACCATCGTCGAATTGTCAGGCAAGCCCGCCGGACAGGAATCCCGCCAGGAATTAGCGCGCCTAAACCCTGGCGATTGGCTTTCCGTCAAAGTGCAATCCCGCCGCGACGGCGAGCGCCAACTGAAATGGAAAGTCGGCAGCCGCCAGGAAGTTCAATACGAAGTGAAGAACCTCGATCAGGTTACAGCCGAACAGCGCGCCCGCCGCGCCGCCTGGCTGAAAGGAGAAGCGCAGAACGGTCCCGGCGCTTCCGAGGCTGCCCCCAAATGATTCGCACGATCCTCATGCTGCTCTTCTGGGCGCTATCCATGCCCTTCGCCGCATTGATTGGTTTTTCCTGGGCATTCCTGACCGGCGACGTCGGACCTCTCTACCGTACCTTCAATTGGGGCGCCTACGCCGGAGTCTGGCTGACCGGCGTGCGCGTTGACATCATCGGCCGCGATCAGTTCGATCATTCCCGTAGCTACATCTTCATGACCAATCACGTCTCCAATCTCGATCCCCCGATTCAGATTCCGTTGATTCCGCGCCGCACTTCGGTGATGGTGAAGAAGGAATTGTTCAAGACGCCGATTCTCGGCCCCGCTATGCGCATGGCTTCACTGCTCCCAGTGGATCGCGGCAATCGCGACGCCGGCATCGAAGCCGTCAATGCCGCCAAAGCCATTGTCGCCCAGGGACTCAACATGACTATCTACGTGGAAGGGAAGCGCTCGTTCGACGGCAAACTCCTGCCCTTCAAGAAAGGACCGTTTTATCTGGCGAGAATGCGGCGTGCCGATCATTCCGATGACGATTGTGGGTACGCACTACTGCATGCCCAAAGGGAGGTTCGCCATCAAGCCGGGCCGCGTGAAAGTGATCTTTCATTCGCCGATCGAGCCCGAGGATTTCGGCTCTCGCGAATGCTTGATGGAGAAAGTCCGCGCCGCCATCGAAAGCGGGTTGCCGGAAGAGTTCCGCCAAAGCGGGACAACCACGGAGGACACGGGGGCGCACAGGGAAACGGATTAAAAAGAACCAGCGGTGACCTCTGTGTCCCCTGTGGTTATTCTTTCTTCGCCCGCACCGCCCGCGCAATCTCTGGCAGCTTCGGCAGGATTGCCGAATACTTCAGCCACGCTCTGTGATCCACGGCCGGCGCGCCGCTCACCAGCGCGCCCGGCGGGATATCTCCCGCTACGCCACTCTGCGGCGTGACAATCGCGTTGTCTCCGACCTTACAATGCCCAACTACTCCCACCTGGCCGGTGAGAATGACTCGATTCCCAATCTCGGTCGATCCTGCGAGCCCGACCTGCGAACACAGCAGCGCATCCTCGCCGACATGCGATCCGTGTCCCACCTGCACCAGGTTATCGATCTTCACGCCGCGCCCAATCCGCGTCTCGCCCACGCTCGCCCGGTCGATGCACGAGTTCGCTTGCACCTCCACGTCGTCTTCGATCACGACCGGCGCCGGCTGCGGAATCTTGTGCCATGTCCCTTCGGCCGTTTTGGCGAATCCAAAACCGTCTCCGCCGATAACCACTCCATTTTGCAAAAGCACATGGTTGCCGATGCGACAATTTTCCCGCACTACCGCATGTGCGTGTGCGAAGAAATTGTCTCCGATCTTGACGCCGCGATAAATCACGACATGCGCCAGCAGCACGGCATTCGCCCCGATTTCGACATCTTCGTCCACAACCACGTAAGGCCCAATGTGAGCCCCGGAGCCGATGCGGGCGCTTACATGCACCACGGCCGTCGGATGGATTCCGGCCGAATATTTTCGCGGCGTGTGAAATAGCTCGAGCGCGCGCGCAAACGAAAGATAAGGATTCTTCGCCCGCAACACCGCCGCCGGAATGGCAGGGAAGTCCTCGGCGACTATGACCGCCGAAGCGCGGGTAGTCCGCGCCGCTGAAGAATATTTGGGATTCGAGACGAACGTGAGATCCCCGGGCCCGGCCTGTTCAATTCCGTTGAGACCGGTGATTTCGGTTTCAGGAGATCCGTTTTCGAGGCGCAAATCAAGAGCAGCAGCGAGGGCAGAAAGTTTCATGGAGATGAGATGTGGATGCGACTAAATCCTACACCAGAGAGACGCACACGTGACCACAGCGGGAAGGCCGGACGAAAGTCGTTTATTGAACGACGAGCGTGAACCCGCCCGACTGACTCATGGTTCCGGAGGTTGCTGTCACGCTAACGATATACGTTCCCGCCGGCGTCCCTGGATCCTGCCGATGCGCCGAACTGCCTCCGCCGCCACATGCCGGCACCACGACCAGCAGGGCAAACATCATCAGTCCAGTAAAGATGGTCCAGCGCCGACGCCGCGGCGCAGTCACGAAGAAGATTCCTGCGAGCGGCAATCCTCCGACCAAGAACACGGCGTAGTAATAGCGCCGCTCGTTGGAGTGCAGCATGGTCGTATGCGGCGCGGTGGTGGTCACAGTGATGGTCGCGTTCACAACTGCATTCGGTCCTTGGCCGGTGGCCGAGGCCGAGGAGCAGGTTGCCTCCGACGGCAGGTTGCTGCAGGTGAATGTGATGGCGGTCGAAAAGCCGGTCGAGGCGACGAAGCCGACTGTCGTCCCGCCTGTCGCGCCCGGGGCTGAGATGACTACAGGTGTCAAGCCGGAAACTACAACAAATCCCGGCTGAATCGAAAATGTGACGGGCGTTGTGCTATTGCTGGTGTTGAAGCTCGGATCGCCTCCGTAGCTGGCCGAAATGCTGTGGTTGCCGGCATCGAAGCTGATAATTCCGTCACCGATCGAAGTGTTGCCTTGGCTATTGAGGGACGGAACGCCGTCGACTTGAACTGGAGGATTTACCTGTGGATTCACGGTTGGCAAAGGGCCAAAAGTGTCGCTAAAGCTGACGACCCCGGTCGGTATTCCGTGTCCTGAATTTCCAGCAACGTCGACCCTGACAAAAACGATACTGCCGAATGGGAACGGGCTCGTAAGCGGATTTCCGTTGAGATCAGTGCCCTGCAGACTCAAAGTGGTCGTGCTTGGCTCTGGGTTTACCGTAACGCTGATCTGGTTGGAATCACTGGGAGCATAGGTGCCGTCGCCGCTATAGTGCGCCCACACGTTGTATGGGTAGTTCTCGCCGGGCAGTGCGCTCGTCGAACCACTCGCCTGTCCGCTATTCAAATGAAACAGGATCAACGTATTTGGATCGATGTTTTTATTCGTGTATAGAATGACGTCCCCGGTCAGGGGTATTGTTCCAGAATGAGTAACTGCAGCACCGACGACAATGGATTGCCCGTGATTGATGGTTACGGCGGTTGTGCCGCCGTTCAGGGTCAAGGCTGTCGTAGTGGGATTGAATTTGGCTGTGCCCCAGTTGTTTACCAGGTTAGCGACATTCACCGAGCCCAGACCGGTAGTCAAGTCATAACCAGCGCCCGCTTGATAATCCGAGCCTATCTCGCCAGGCACTAAGTTGTCGCCAACGGTCACGTCATTAAAAATGCATGTGCTGGCGGGCGCGCCGGAGGTGTTCGAACCATCACACTGCGAAGGGTAAATGCCCTGCGTGGCTTGGGCAGCCGCCAAAGGATAAAGCACGTAATTTGCCTGACCTTGCCGGCCGCCCTGGCTCTGGTCCACCAAGGCCATGATGCCGGCAAAAGACGGAGCCGCCGCCGAGGTTCCACTGATGAAGTACACAGAGATATAACCTTGGCTATTAGGAACACAAGAGCCTTCCAGGCATAGCAGATACGGATCATGCCCAGCGGCAGTTAAGGAAACATCGGGCACGTCGCGCACTCCGTCAGCCGGAATGTTCAGTCCGGTGCCAAATTGCCAGGAAGGCTTGGGCACACCACTCGTTGTGCCCGTTGGCGATATCAAGTTATCTCCGGCATTTCCAGCGCTCGCTCCACCGCTGCCGGCCCAAAGTCCGCTCGTCGGATTGCTCTCATTCCACACATTTTCAGGGATGTAGGCGATCGCGGTTTCAGAGGGGGGCGGGTTCGAGCTCCAATACTGACTGGGATCGCCGTTTTCATTGAACATCGTGCCGCCGACCGCGATATTGAACGGCGTCGACGCTAGAGCGTTCACGGAGATGGGATACTGCGCTGGAGGATTGCTGGGATCGTCGCAGCCTTCGGCTCCGCTGTCGCCCGCGGAAACAAAATAGGTGATGCCTTGGGCTGCAGCCTGTTCCGCCAGGGCGCTGATCCCCGCCAGTCGTGCGTCGGTCGCAAAATACTCGCACGTACCGAAGCTCTCCGTCATGATGTCGGCGAGGTTGTTCTCGACGATGTACAACTCTGAGAGATCGATGCCGTCGGTAGTATTGGTCGAACCAGAGACCACGAAATTGATGTTGGCGTTGGGAGCAATCGCGCCGGACCAGGTTGTATCCAACGTGCCTTCGGCCTCGTCTCCACCGCCGGAGTCGCCGGGGTCCGGGCCATTCACGTAGACGTCGATGTAGGCGCCCCGGAAAGTGTTGTTGGCGTAGCCGATCGTGCTCCCGAAGTTGCTAACGTCCTGGTCGAGGTCGTAGAGATCGCTGCGCCCCACCACGCCAATGGTTACGCCCGCCCCGGTGAATGTGTTGTATACCGACTGGATGTTGTAGATCACGGCGTAGTCTTGCGGTTCCAGGGCGTTAAGCGCGGGCTGGCCGTTCTGCGCAGGAAAAGTCACTTGCGGCTTATTTCCTTGTACAACCTTGGCTAAGACGGGTTGCTTCGCTAAATGGCTTGCCGGCTTGCTGAGGAAGTTATGCAGCGTCCACACTCCCGCCACCGCCGGCGTCAGCGCCCTCGGAATTTGCGGATCGCTTGCGTTCGCCCAGTGCTGCTCGCCTTTCACAAGATATTTGTGAATCGTGGTGTGGAACGCCTCCCGCACCTGGCTCGCCGATCCGGAAAATTCCAGCACCGAGCGTCCCTTTGTCGCTCCTACCTCAAATCCATGCGATTGCAGCCAGTTAGTAATCACCTGAATATCGCTATCGGTCGGGCCAAACTGTTTGCCGAATTGTTCCGGCGACATCCATTTGTGGTAGTTCGGAGAATCCTTGTCCTGCTGATCGTCGAGCAACTTGCGCAGGGCCGATTCCTGTTCCGGACTGCGTTTCAGCACCAGCAGCATGCGCTGCATAGGCAAGCTGGCCGGTGCCGTTCCCAGGTCAAACTCGGGCCGCGCCAGCGGATGCGTGTTGCCTTTCAGGGTCGTGAGCCGTGACTCGTCGATCGCCTCGGTGATGAGCGGCGTCGGCGCGATCATCTCCTCGGTTGAGTCTGTTGTTGCAACCAGAAAATGTCGTATTAACTGCGACGAGACTTTGTCACCCCTTATCTTTAAGTTACGGCCGCCAAAGCGGGGCGGCCGGATAGGTTGTAGATGCGTGGCGTGGCGGGTTTTCGTTTCTGTGCGGAAGTGATATGCACAGGGCGGCGGGCGGCCTGTTCTTCCAGGGGCGAGGTTCGGGCGAGCAGGAGAACATCTCCGCGAAAGATGCGCAGCACGCCATCGAGCTGATGCGAGAGTTCGACGGTTTCTCCGGCATAGCCGCGAGGGCCGGGCAAGGGGGGCAGGGCGATCGACTGCGCTCCCAGAGTGACGGTGTGATCGGCGGACACGACCCGCTGATAGTGCAAGCTAAGGCAACGGGCGAGATCGAAGCGGCGGGGCAGGCGGCGGAAGTCGCAGGAGGCGTCGGCGGCGGGATGTGCGAAGCGCTGATTGTAATCGGCACAGAAGCGGGCCAGAACGGCGTTGGCTTGCTCGACGGTGGCCGCCTGAGTCAGGCGAAGTTCGCTGACCAGGCGGTCCTGGCAAGTGCGCCAGGCGCGCTCGATGCGGCCCTTGGCTTGGGGTGAGTAGGCGGGGATCTGCTGGATGCCGAGTTGTTCCAGAGCGCGTCCCAGTTGAGTAGGAGCCTGTTTTCCGGCGAGTTGTTCGGCGAGGGTCCAGTGCGAATCGTTGCGCTGGAAGATGGAGTGGCGGTCGCGATAGAGGCTGAGGGGAACGCCGTGAGTGGTGATCAGGACGTGCAGGGCGCGAAGATAGCCCACCGTGTTTTCGGCTTCGAGTTGGAAGTGAGCGGCCAGAATCTGACCGGTAGCGTCGTCTTGAAAGCCGATGAGGGTGAGCTCGGGGCCGCGGCCTTCGAGCCAGTCATGGCGGCTGGCGTCAGTGAGCGCCATCATACCGAAACGCGGCCGGGGAGGCCGGCGGGAGCGATATTTTCGAGGCCGGCGCTTCTGCGGAGAGCCCAGCTTGGCGGCTCGCAGGATGCGGCGCACGGTTTCCCGGCTGAGTCCGAGGCCCTCCTCGGCGCAAAGTTTTTCCGTCAGATGGGAATCGTTGAAGCCCTGATACTTGCCGCGCGCCAAAGTTAAGATCAAATGCTTCTGGGGAGGCGTAACTGCCCAGGGCACGGAGCGTCCGCGATTGCCGTGCTGCACCCAGCCCACCGAATCAGGCCGGTAGCGGCGTTTGAGCCGCTGCACCTGGCGCTCGCTCAAATGCAGCAGGCGGGAGGCTTCGCGTACGCTCAGCCTCCCGCCTGCTGCATTTTCAATCACCTTCACTCGTTGGAACTCTTTCTGACTCATCGTCACCATCCTTGGAGGGTGACAGAATCTCGTTGCAGTTATGGGGTGACATTATCTTGGAGCATCTACAATCTCCTCGGTTGAGTCTTGCGCCCAGGCGCACAAATGCGCCATGCCGAAAATTGCTCCTAAAAGCAGAAGGTAAACCGCAGAGTGGAATGACTTCGCCGAAGACACGGGGATCCCTCGCATAAGTCGCATCGACAACCTGCGCTGCAACGCGTTCGAGTCGAACAAGAGAGCAGGAAGGTGGGACGTGTCCGACTCGATTCCAAGGCCCATCGGCCTATGGACCGGACACACTACATCAAGTTTCGAAGCTTTTCAACTCGCTGTTCGGATTTCGTAACAAGGGCGCCCGGCCGAAATCGCGATGCACCCTTCCGCAAATTTTCACGGGATTTCTAATTGGAGAGTACAACGAGCTGCCCCCGGCTACTCTTCAAACATCGGGACCTGCCGCTGATCCTCTGCTCCGCGGCGCTGCCGCCGAGAGGCCCCAATCACAGCCAGCACGGTCAAAGATTCCAGCGCCGTCCGGGGCACAAAAATTCGCTGCGTGTTCGATCTCTGATCGGGAGGATTGACCAGAAATCCCTCGGCCATGGTCTGGGTCAAATCGGCGGGCATGAGTCCCTCTAAAACTTCGCTGTCTTTAAAGCGCAGCCGCACCCACAATCCCTCGGCCCGGGGGCGGGAAGTGAAAGTCTTCCGCGTCAGCGACTCCGAATCGCCAAACTCACGCACAAAATACACGCCCTTGATTTCCTTCAGGTCCATCGCAATGACCGTCCCCGAGGTATTCAGCAGTTCCAGTTTCCCCTCGTGAACGAACTGTGACGGAGACACATATCCTGAGACCGAATCCCGGTCCATCTTCCGGACGATTACTTTCTTGTGCGTCGAGGGCATGAAAACAGTGGCCGGTGGTCAGTGGGCAGTTGTCAGTACAAATTGATACTGCCTTTGTTTGGCCTGATCGCTGATCATTGATCACTGGCCACCGAGCACTGATCACTGATCTTCGATTCTCGCATTTTTTCGCGACATTCTGCCGGAATCCGCCTTGGCAGTAGCCAAATCGTAAACGTTGTGTTATTTTCTTGAGCTTGCCGCAGAGTTTCCACTTCGTATAAGTACTTTGTCTTTCGCCACTTGCATTCCCGTGGCTCAGGTCTCGGTAGTACGGCGGTTTCGGCCTGTGGAAATCTTGTGGAAAGCCCGGCTGGTCCGGCCCGCTATCCCGGGTCCGACCGCCGCTTGAAAGCGAATGGCTGATTACATTTACACGATGGAGATCCGGTTGACGCCGGACCAACTCAAAGGCGTCGGCCTCGTGCAAGACGTAGCCCGTGCCGCCGGCATGAATCTTTATCTTACCGGTGGTGCTATTCGCGACATCATCAGCGGCTTCACCATCCGCGACCTCGATTTCACCGTCCAGGGCAATCCCCTCAAGCTGCAAAAAGAGTTCGAAAAAGCCGGCGCCAAAATCACCGCCGTCGAAGAAGATATCCGCACCATCTTTCTTTCGCTGCCCGGCAACGCCCGCGCCGAAGTCAGCATGGCCCGCACCGAGCGCTTCGAGAAAACCGGCAAGCCTCCCATCGTGATGCCGGCCACCATCCACGAGGACCTGCGCCGCCGCGACTTCACCGTCAACGCCATGGCGCTTTCGCTCAATGAAGGATCCCGCGGACTTCTGCTCGATCCGTTCAACGGTGTCGCGGACCTCGAAACCAAAGTCATCCGCATTCTGCATAATTATTCTTTTCTGGAAGATCCTTCCCGCCTCATTCGCGCCACGCGCTTTGCTGCCCGCTTTCACTGGCCTCTCGAAGAACGCACGCAGGCCCGTTACGATGCGGCGAAAGAAGGCAAGTATATCGAGCACATTCTGCGCAGCTCGATCGGTCACGAGATCGCCGCTCTGGCCCACGAGGACGATCCGTTAAACGTCGTAAAAATGCTGGAGAAGGAAGGCTGGCTTGAAGTTCTGCATGATCGCTGGACCGTCGCCAAAGTCGACGCCAACGGCCTCAGCACGCTGATGAAGACTCGCCAGCAGATGGTCGACCTCGGCTACACGCCCGATGCGGGCCCGGCCGTCATGTATTTCCTGACCGCGCACTTCTCCGACAAAGATGTCAGCGACATTCAAAAGCTGATTCCGCGCAAAGATTTGGTCGAGGCCTGGCGCGACATCGAGGATCACTCCAAAGAGCTGGCCAAGCGCCTGATGGGCAAGGAAGCCGCCACGCCTTCGCGCACCTGGCAACTGCTCAGTTCGGCGCGCCCGGAGATGGTGCTGTTCCTCGCGGTCACCGCGAAGCAGCAATCGGTCGAACAAAAAATCAAGAATTACCTTACGAAGTGGCGCCAGGTGCAGCAGAAGATTCCGCTCCCCGAAATGACGGAGCTGCTCATCACGCCGCAATTGCCGGAATATCCCAAGCTGGCGCATGACGTCTTCATGCTGCTGCTCGATGGAAAACTGCGTTCGCGTACCGAGACGCTGAAGTTCCTGAAGCCTTTCGCTCCTCCTCCTCCGCCTCCGCCGCCCGCACCGCGTCGTGGACGCGCAGCAAAGGCCGCAGCCGAAGCTGCAGCAAGCGCCGCAGCCGCCGCGCAAGCGGCCAAGCCCGGCCCCAAAGGCAAGAAGGGAAAAGCTGCCACAGTGCCCGTACCGGTCGCCGCTTCTCCAGCTGCCGCGCCCAAAGCGCAAGCCAAGGCAAAAGTGCCGGAAAAAGGAAAGCCAGCGGCCAAGCCCGCTAAACCTGCTTCTAAGCCCGCCAAGAAGCCGGCCAAGCCGGCTGCGAAAAAAGCCAAGGGAAAAAAGAAGTAATTTCGGTCGCAACCCCGCGCCTCTGTCGCCCTGCGCTTTCGTCACGAATTGTAAAACTGCTCCAGTCTTGAAAAAACGGACTTATAATGGCATTACTATGCGTCGCCTGATGGCCATTGCGGCGTTCGCGCTCCTTCTGGCAGTGCCCGCGTGGGCGCAGCATGGTGGAGGCGGTCACGGCGGTGGCGGCGGTCATGCAGGGTTTGGTGGCGGACACGCCGGATTCGGCGGTGGCCACGCTGGCTTCGGTGGTGGACACGTCGGCTTCAGCGGCGGCCATGTCGGCGGCGCAGTGCATTCCTTCAGCGGAGTTCGTTCCGCTTCCGGTTTCTCCCGAAGCTTCTCTCCTTCCGCGCGAGGTTTCTCTCGCGGTCCGTTTTTGCACGATGGATTTCGCGGGCGCAATGGTTACGGTCGCCGCGGCCGCTCGGGATGGGGATTCCGCAATAATTGCCGCGGCTATGGATGTTGGGGCGGCGGCTATGGATATCCCTGGTGGGGCGCCGGATACTACGATCCCTGGCTGTGGGATTGGTGGGATTCCGATTCGTCCTACGATCAGGACTACAACAACAATCTCGCCATCGCCAACGAGATGAACGAGCAAAGCCTGGAGAAGCAGCAGATGTGGCGTCAGGAACAGGCTGACGGCGATCAGGACGCCTATGCGCCGCGCTCGTATTCCTCGCGGCCCGCGCCCTCCGCCTCGAATCAGCGCCCGGCCGCCGATTCACCATCCCCAATCATCCCTCCCACAGTCCTGGTTTTCCGCGACCAGCATCAGCAGCAAATCCAGAACTATGCCATCGTCGGCCAGACGCTTTGGAACTTTACTCCGCAGCGTACGCAGAAAATCCCGCTGGCGGATTTGGATCTTGCCGCCACCGAAAAAGCCAATGACGATCGCGGCGTGACTTTCCGCCTCCCTATCGGCAGCGAAGCCCAATAGCTCTGCTCTCCATTCACCCGAGTCTCAAGCCCATTCGCTGCATCCAATTGAGCATTGACCTGCAGTGCGTTTGCTTTTGCGGTCAGAGCGAGTACATTTAAATCAAGAGTTTAGGGCCAGTTTCAGGGTGGGCGGGGAACCTCCGGCAGCACGGTCACAAACCGGAATAACCTCGCCTGAATGGTAAAATGAACGTATCCAAAATATGCCTTTAAAAACACTGTTTCTCAACCCTCCATCCTTCGAGAATTTCGACGGCGGCGCCGGCTCGCGCTGGCCAGCCACCCGCGAAATCGAAAGCTTCTGGTATCCCGTTTGGCTGGCTTATCCGGCTGGGATGCTGGAAGGGGCCCGGCTGCTCGATGCGCCGCCCCATCACGTTTCCGGCGAGGAAACGATCAGCATTGCGAAGGACTACGAATTCCTCGTGTTGTTTACCTCCACGCCCGGATTCCCCGGCGACATTCTCCTGGCGAAGGCCATCAAGAGCGCCAATCCCAGGATCAAAATTTGTTTTGTCGGCCCGCATGTGAGCGTGCTGCCCGAAAAATCTCTGCGCGATTGCCCGGAGATCGACTTCATCTGCCGCAAGGAATTCGACTATGCCGTGGTCGATTACGCCAAGGGCAAAGCCCTCGACCAGATTCCCGGCGTCTCGTTCCTGAAGGACGGCAAGGTCGTGCACAATCCCGATGCGCCCCAACTTCAGGATCTTGACTCCCTGCCCCACGTCACCGAAGTCTACAAGCGCGATCTGGATGTCACCCGCTACAACGTGCCATTTCTGCTTCATCCCTACGTTTCGCTCTATACGACTCGCGGATGCCCGGCGCAGTGTACCTTCTGCCTGTGGCCGCAAACTTTGAGCGGTCATCCTTGGCGCAAGCGCTCCACTGACGATGTCGCCAGCGAGATGGCGAAGGCCAAGCAGATGTGGCCGGAAGTGAAGGAATTCTTCTTCGACGACGATACTTTCAACATTCAAGGGCCGCGCACCATCGAACTCTGCGCCAAATTGAAGCCCCTGGGCCTGACCTGGTCCTGCACCTCGCGCGTCACCACCAACTTTGAGACCCTGAAAGCTATGAAGGAAGCGGGATGCCGCCTGCTCATCGTCGGCTACGAATCAGGCGATCCGCAGATCCTGAAGAACATCAAAAAAGGTGCGACCGTGGAGCGGGCGCGCCAGTTCACCAAGGATTGCCACAAACTCGGCCTGGTCATTCACGGCGATTTCATACTCGGTCTGCCAGGAGAAACGCACGAGACGATCAACCGAACGATTGCGTTCGCCAAAGAACTCGACGTCGAGACCATCCAGGTTTCGGTGGCCCACGCCTATCCCGGCACCGAACTTTATGACCATGTGGTCAAGAACGGATTCATGGTCGGCGACAACAAGATGGTCGACGAGGGTGGACATCAGTTGGCCCACATCCAGTATCCCGGTCTGCCGGCCGACGACATTATGTCGGCGGTGCACCGCTTCTATGACGAGTATTATTTCCGCCCGAAAGCCGCGTTCCGCATCTTGCGGAAGGCCGTATTCAACGGGGATGAGCGCAAGCGTCTCTACAAAGAAGCGAAGACCTTCTTGAAGCTGCGCTCCGCGCGCAACAAGATGGTGAAGAAGCACGCCGAGGCGGCCGCGTCGGCCCAGCCCGCCAAGGCCTAACCGCAGGCTTCAACGTTTCAGCGTTTCAAGGTTTCAAGGTGAAAGCCTGAGGGGACCAGAGAGTTTGAGACCTGAAGACTTGAATCCTGAAACTTTAAAACCTTGACCTTCCGCAAGTATCTGGTGCTGGCTGGAGTGACCGTCTTTGCAGCGGCCGGGGACTCCATGCTTGCGCACGGCATGAAGCAGACCGGCAGCATTTCCCTCCATCATCTGCAGAGCGTCATCCTGGCTGTGCGCAATCCCTGGGTCGCGGGCGGGATTGTCCTGCTGCTAGGCTTCTTCGCTGCGTATACGAATGCGCTTTCCTGGGCCGATCTGACTTACGTTTTGCCCGCGACCTCGCTGGGATACGTGCTGCTTGCGCTGGTTGCCCGCTTCGCCCTGCACGAGCAAGTCAGCCCCCTGCGCTGGATGGGGATCGCTTTGATTTCTGGCGGCGTTAGCTTCGTTGCCGGAGGGCCGGCACTCACCTCCCATCACCGTGCGGAGCGCTCCGCGTTCGCCAAAGACGCACCCGCCTCCTCGCTTTCCAGCGGAGCCAAGCGATGAAGCATCTTTACACCTGGGGCGGAATTCTGGTGGTGGTTTTCTTCTCCGTCGTCGGCGACATTCTCATCGCGCGCGCCATGAAGCAGGTCGGCGACGTGCATGAACTGTGGGAACGCTCCGGCCTGTGGACGGTCGTGGGCCGCGTGCTTTCCAATGTAACGTTCTTTCTGGGAGTGACCGCGATGGCGGCTGCGTTCTTCAGTCTTCTGTTTTCGCTCTCATGGGGCGATGTAAGCCTGGTGGCACCAGCAGCCGCGTCCCTGACATTCATCGGAAACGCCTTCGCCGCCAAAATTTTCCTTCACGAAAAAGTCGACCGCCGCCGCTGGATCGCCGCCGTTCTGGTCGCAGGCGGAGTCGCGCTGCTGGCAGGGTAGCGTTCCCAACGCCGTTTTCCCGGCGGAATCTCCCGGAGTCAATCCCGCAGAAAGCCGGAACTAGCAAGGCTTTCGCCCCGTATCGTCTATCAGCATATGACCGGGAACCGCCGCCTCCGCTGGCTCATCTTCGCGCTCCTGTTGTATCTCGCTTTCTGCTCTGTTGGCGGCATCCTACTTGCCGATGGAGCTCTGCATCCCGCGCGCCGCAGCCTGACATCAGACGATGCGGCGGCCTTCGCTCAGTGGATTCAACCCCTGCACGCCGTTGTGCAAGACGCCTCCCTCACAACTCCCGACGCGGCGGTTCTCCGCGGCTGGCTCGTTCGGCCTGCGCAGCCCAATGGCGACGCCGTGCTGCTTCTTCACGGACTCGGCGACAATCGCCTCGGCATGACGGGCTACGCACGACTTCTGCTCGCGCATGGATTCACGGTGCTTCTCCCCGACGCGCGCGCCCATGGATTAAGCGGCGGAACCCTGGCGACCTACGGACTCCTCGAGCGCGGCGATATTCGCGAGTGGGCCGACCTGCTGCAAACCGAAGTCGGAGCGCATTGTATCTACGGCATGGGCGAATCCATGGGAGCTGCGCAGCTGCTGCAATCCTTACAGGAGTCAACGCCCTTCTGTGCGCTGGTGGCAGAGTCTGCTTTCGCGAACTTCCGCGAGATTGCTTACGACCGCATGGGCCAGCCATTTCATTTGGGGCCTTGGGTCGGACGCACGGTATTAAGGCCGCTGGTGGAGATTGCCTTTTTGCGTGCGCGCTGGAAGTACGGGCTCAACATGGAGCAGGTTTCACCAGAACTCGCCGTAGCCGCGACCCACGTGCCCGTGCTGTTAATTCATGGACGGATTGACAGCAATATTCCTGTGCGGCATTCGCGTCGCATTCATGCCCTTGACCCTGAAACCGTACTCTGGGAGGTTCCCGGAGCGGATCATTGCGGCGCAATCGCAGCCGCTCCTCGCGAGTTTCAGGATCGTCTGCTCGACTGGTTTGGCGGGCGCCGGATTCTGACTAGCAATCCCCCGGATTTGCAGAAATAGCTTCCTGCTGTGATCCCAATCACATCCTGCGGTTCCGTGTGTAGAATAAACTGCGCGAATTCTGTGCCTGCTTTTTGCAGGCTGGAAGATTCTTAATCCTCCGCGTTGAGGTTTCTTCATGGCCGATAAAGCCGTCATCGATCCGCAATCTATGAATATCGATTCCATCCTTCAGGAACAGCGAAGATTCGAACCGTCCCCGGAATTCAGCCGGCACGCGCACGTAAAAAATCTCGCCGAGTACGACCGCTTGTACAAAGAGTCGATCGACGATCCCGACAAGTTCTGGTCGGCCGTGGCAGGTGAACTGCACTGGTTCAAGAAATGGGACAAGGTGCTCGAGTGGAATTGCCCGTGGGCGAAGTGGTTTGTGGGTGGCGAGATTAATCTCTCGTACAACTGCCTCGACCGCCACGTCGGGACGTGGAGAAAAAATAAAGCGGCCATCATCTGGGAAAGCGAGCCCGGCGAAGTTCGCGTCCTCACCTACCAGGAATTGCATCGGGAAGTCCAGAAGTTCTCCAACGTGCTGAAGTCGCTCGGCGTCAGAAAGGGCGACCGTGTTGCCATTTATATGGGCATGACTCCAGAGTTGCCGGTCGCCATGCTGGCCTGCGCCCGCATCGGAGCCACGCACACCGTGGTCTTTGGAGGATTCTCCTCGAACGCGCTCATCGATCGCATTCACGACTCGCAGGCTACTGCCGTGATTACCCAGGATGGATCCTACCGCCGCGGCGCAGAAGTAAAGTTGTTTCCCGCCGTCGAAGAGGCGTTGAAGTCTTGCCCGTCGGTGAAGCACGTGATTGTCTACAAGCGGACCGGCACGCCCATCAACATGCAAGCCGGACGCGATCACTGGTGGCATGAGCTAATGGCGAAGGCCTCCGACGTTTGTCCCGCCGAGCCGCTGGATGCCGAGCATCCCCTCTACATTCTGTACACCTCAGGCACGACCGGGAAACCCAAGGGCGTGGTGCACACCACCGCCGGATATTCGGTGGGAACGTATCTCACCAACAAACTGGTCTTTGATTTGAAAGAGGAAGACACCTATTGGTGTACCGCCGACATCGGATGGGTCACCGGACACAGTTACATCGTCTATGGTCCGCTGCAGAATGGCGCGACCAGCCTGATGTATGAAGGCGCGCCGAACTTTCCTGAGCCGGACCGTTTCTGGTCGATCATTGCCCGGCACAAGGTGAATGTGTTCTACACCGCGCCCACCGCGATTCGAACCTTCATCAAGTGGGGCGATCAGTGGCCCAAGAAGCACGACATGAGCAGCCTTCGGTTGCTGGGCACGGTCGGCGAGCCGATCAATCCTGAGGCCTGGATGTGGTATCGCGATACCATTGGCGGCAATCGCTGTCCCATCGTCGATACCTGGTGGCAGACCGAGACCGGCCACATCATGCTGACACCGCTTCCGGGCGCGATCGCCACTAAGCCGGGCTCGGCGACACGGCCGTTCCCCGGCGTTGTCGCCGAGATCGTCAACATGGAAGGCAAGCCCGTCCCAGACGGATCCGGCGGATATCTCGTGATCAAGCGGCCTTGGCCGGGCATGCTGCGCACCGTCTACGGCGATCCCGATCGCTACGTGAAGAATTACTGGTCGCAGATTCCGGGGATGTATTTTACCGGCGACGGCGCCCGGAAGGACAAAGACGGATATTTCTGGATCATGGGCCGCGTTGACGACGTTCTCAACGTCAGCGGCCATCGCCTGAGCACGATGGAAGTGGAGTCCGCGCTGGTCGCGCACGATGCGGTCGCAGAAGCCGCCGTGGTCGGGCGTCCCGATGATTTGAAGGGCCAGGCGATTTCCGCGTTCGTCACGCTGGAGCAGGGAAGAGAGCCGACCAACGAGCTGAAAGAAGAATTGCGCAAGTGGGTGGCGAAGGAGATCGGAGCGCTGGCCAAGCCAGACGACATCCGATTCACCGACACGTTGCCCAAAACGCGCAGCGGCAAGATCATGCGGCGCCTGTTGCGCGAACTGGCAACGAATGGCGAGGTGAAGGGCGATACCACTACGCTGGAAGATTTCAGCGTCATCGCCAGATTAAAAGAGCAGGACGAAGTTTGAGAGGGACTCTTTAAGAATTGCGTCTTGGCTTTAGCGGTCTGATCGGTACGATGCCGGTCAGGCCGCTTTTTATTGTGCTGCGTGCTTGGTTGTGACGCGGGCGCTACTGGCTGAGCTTGATGGCCAACTGTCTTTCGGGCTGCGTCATCTCGCTCCAGAGTTTCTGCAGATCGGTCTGCACCGCATCATTCGAGGGATCTTTCCGTAGAGCCAGCGCGAACCACCGATAAGCCGTAGGTAGATCGTGCGGCGTGCACAATCCCGCGGAGTAGAGCGCCCCCATCTCGATCATGGCCTTCGCGTTCCCCGCGTTGGCGGCCGGTTTCAAGATGTGCAGTCCGCGATCGCAATCCTGTGCAGGCTCCGCGTCCGTATAAATATTTTTGCGCTTCAGCCACCGGATCGGCCGGGGGTGAAGACTCGCGCGCGGCACGCGGCTTGGGCGCAGGCTTTCGCGGCGCCTCGGCTGGCGGATTTTCATCGCTCGCCGGAGCGGCAGCGGCGGACGGTTGAGTGGCCGCGGCGGACGAGCCCTCGTCACTTGGCTTAGCTGCAGGATTCGCAGGAGGATTGCCCTTGTCGCCGGATCCCGCACCACTGTTCGCCGGAGCCGCAGTTGCTGGCGCTGCAGCGGCCGGCGATGCGCCAGGCGGGGTTGCCGTTGGCGCCGCCGTGGCCGGCGGATTTCCGTGCGGAGCTGAACTCGCCGGTGGTTGCGCTGCTCCCGACGGTTGCGCCGTGCTGGACGGTTCTGCAGCACCGGATGCTGGCGCACCGGACGGTGCTGCCGGCGTTGGCTGCGATTCGGGCGTGATACTGGGAGAAGCGGGAGCGTTCCCGTCATTCGAATTCGAATCGTTCGTCTCGGAATTCTGCACTGCAGCGGCAGGTTTATGCGATGCCAGATTCAGCCAGCTCAGCCCCTGGTTCTTCCAGCGCAGGTATCCAAATCCAACGGCCAAACCGAGAGCGATGAGGATCAATAGAACTTTTCCCGCTCCGAAATGCCGCGGCTCGTCTTCATCGTCGAGCAGGTAGTCGACATTGGAACCGGAGTGCGGATCGATGCTCAAACTGGCCCGGGTTCGCCGGTGCGGAGAGCGGTCATTCAGTCCCAGAAATGACGGGCCGCTGATCGACGGCTGTGGTTGCGGAGCCGGAGCGCTGCGCGGAGCCTCGGCAGTCTGCGGTCGCGATGGCAGCTGAGTGGGCGCAGCGGGAATGGCCGGAGCGGGCGTCGCCGGACGCTGCTGTGGGCTGGCCGCAACCGGGGGCGCCGACAGCAGCGCCGCTCCGCACATGCCGCAGAAGCGGTTGCCATCCGGATTTTCATTGCCACAACGCGAGCAGCGCACGCACCCTCCCTCTCTATAGCTTACGATATCTTGGAGCTTCAATGCAGCCCGGGCGCGAGCGGAGTATCCCGAAGATGACGGCCTAACCGAAACACCTGACTTCCGCCGCGAATGGAGCATAAGCGATCCGCTCACAGAACGATGCTTGACGGACGAGTTCAGAAGTTTCACATCACGGTGCAGAACCGCAGCCTGGAGGTGCAGCGCATCTTTAATCGACTTCCCAGCGGCCGCATTCCCGGCGCACCGGAACTGGTCTTTCTTCACGAAGGCTTGGGATCGGTCTCGCACTGGAAAGATTTTCCGGCGCGCGTGTGCGAAGCGACGGGATGTCCGGTGACCGTGTATTCGCGTTACGGATCGGGCAGCTCGGCGCTGCTCACCGAGCCCCGGCCGGTCCGCTACATGCACGACGAGGCGCTGGCCGTATTGCCGGATCTGCTGGCGCAACTGCAGATTGAGAATCCGATTCTGATCGGCCACAGCGACGGCGCTTCCATCGCCATCATTTACGCCGGGGCGCACGATCATGTGCGCGGGCTGGTGCTGCTGGCGCCGCATGTGTTCGTCGAGGATTTGAGTGTGGCCAGCATCGCCGAGGCGAAGGTGCAATTCGAGACCACAGATTTGCCGGAGAAGCTGGCGCGGCATCATCGCGATGCGGCCAAAACTTTCTGGGGATGGAACGAGATCTGGCTCCATCCGGAATTTCGCAACTGGAACATCGAAGAATACCTGCCGCAGATTGCCTGCCCGGTCCTGGTGATTCAAGGCGTGGACGATCAGTACGGAACCATGGCGCAGGTGGAAGCGATAAAGCGGCAGGTTGCGGGCAAGGTGGAAGTCGTTGCCTTGGAGAATTGCCGCCACTCGCCGCAGCGTGACCAGCCAGAGGCGGCGCTGGAAGCGATCCGCAAGTTCGTGAGCCGGGTCTGAAGCGAATCCGAACCATGTCGCGGATATCGAGCCATCAGCTTCCTTCCTTGGACTTTCTAAGCAGCTTCGCGATGGGTCAACTGTTAACTGCACAGTAAAGGGGTCCTCCCCCATCTTTTTTTTGGATCGATTTCGGTAAAATATCTGTTTTGTGTAAGTTACGGAGGTAATAATTAACTTGACTAACCCACGCCAATTCGCTATAGTTCTAGCATGGACAGCGCAAGCGACAACCCCAAGACCTTACAGCAAGCAATTCAATACTTTAGCGACGAACAAATCTGCATCGATGCCGTAGCCATGATGCGCTGGCCCGATGGCCCTCGCTGCCCGGACTGCTGGACTCCGGGCGGCGACAAAGGTCGCAATCCCTACTACCTGAAAACACAGAAGCGCTGGAAGTGCCGCGATTGCCGTCGCCAGTTCTCCGTCAAAGTGGAAACCATTTTCGAGGATTCCCCGATCTCGCTGCAGAAGTGGCTCCCGGCGCTGTGGATGCTGGTTAGCTGCAAAAACGGCGTGTCGTCCTACGAGATTCACCGCGCCTTGGGCGTCTCGCAAAAGACCGCATGGTTCATGCTTCATCGGCTGAGACTCGCGCTCAAGACGCAATCGTTTGTTTTTAAAATGGGCGGCAAGGATTCCAGCGGAGTCGAAGTCGATGAGACTTTCGTCGGTGGAAAAGTAAAGAACATGCATCGGGATCGCCGCGTTCGATTCGCCGCTCAGGGTGGACACACTGGCGGCGCTACCGGGAAAGCAATCGTGCAAGGCATCTTCGACCGCGATCAGCGTACGGTTCGCGCCACGGTTGTGCCAAACATCAAGCGCGAAACCTTGCAAGCAGAAGTCTTGAACAACGTGAAGTATGGCAGCAAGGTGTACAGCGATGAAGCAGTCTCCTATGACGGCCTGAAAGAAAAGTTCGTTCATGAAGTTGTGAACCATGCGGAAGAATATGTGCGCGGACAGGTCCACACGAACTCGCTGGAGAATTTCTGGTCGCTGCTCAAGCGGAATCTGAAAGGCACTTACGTTGCGGTCGAACCGTTCCACCTTGAGCGCTACGTCGATGAGCAAGTTTTCCGCTTCAATAATCGCGCCACGAAAGACAACCCGCTGAACGATTCCGACCGCTTCCTGCTGGCACTCTCGCAGGTTTCAAACAAGCGACTAACGTTCGCGGAACTTACGGGCAAGGACAGCGCGAGTCAATTCTGAGAGGTATCGATACTACAAAAAGCGGGGTCCGAAGAAAAAGACCGCACGACAAAATTAAAGGCCCGATTCGCGGTCGGGCCAGAAAAGGTACAACTTGTCTGAGTCGTATTATGGCACAATTTTTGGCCGCGTTTTGAAAGAAACTCGGCGGTGGGGCAAAGAGCAAGTGATCGTTCTTTTGTTGGCTATCGCGACACTCGCCTTGCAGATCAGGGAAGGTGTTGTCCGGTCGGGCGACTGGAAACCATCCATCGTCGCGATGGTTGCGCCTTATCTCGTATATGCTGCGGCTTTCCTGTTTCACGAGTTCGTGCGATCTCAACGGTTGATTTACACAGAACTTCAAATATCCTCCCGAAGCACGGAAGAAGCTCTCCGCGCTACCATTGCTGAACGCGAGAGCGCGTTGCGGACGTTGACGGAAAAAACAAAACGCAGCGCGGCGGAGCAGCACGCATATGACATCCTGAAAGACGCATTGAAAGTTACACAGGATAAGGGCCGAATCGCGTTGCGGCATCTCAGCTACCATGGGAACTTGAAGTTTGGCGCTTATGAGCCGCAACTCCCGCAAGGGTTGACTCGCGATCAGACTCTCTGGGTGTACAACCATTGCGTGAGTGTCGGGGTGGTAAGTTGCAATAGAAATCTCGGAGACAGCGAGCGAACATACAGTCTCTCTCCAAGTCCATCTATGGCTAAGGCTTTTGACGATCTACTCTTTGGGGAAGTGGGCTAATGCTTTGGTTTCGGTCCGCGCTTTGGTTTCCCCTCGTTCGCTTTCTTCTCGTCGGCAAGCATCTGGGTTAGATCGGACTTGGAGACGCGCAGAACTTTCCGCAACGCGCTCTCGAAAATTTCAGAGTTGGGCAATTTTCGCTTTGGGTTAGTCATCTTCTGGCCCTATACTACACCCTGTCGGGCATGGAGCAGGCGACCCACTGCCATTGATTTGCGAAATCCGCCGCTTCAGACGTTTGCGCTTCGTGAGAGGCGCAACTAACCACAACGCACCCCAAGGAGGACAGAAGCGGGGATCATGGCTAGTCAGTGGACTACAGTGAAAAGAACCTTCATGCCCGGCACCCTGCCTTAGACGACCTCCCCGCTTGCGAAACGGAGCTTTCGACCCTCGGCAAAAATCAGCTTACCGCTGGGAATCTGCCGATCTGGGTTAGCCATGTTAATTAGTGCCGTTACGGACTTTCGCGGGCATTGCTGTTCGCAAATTCTTGCATATAAACGACTTACGCGTAAAATACTCCGGAATAAGGAGTTAGACGCTTCGCTGGGTCCGGCGAGGCAAAGTGCCTTTTACTGCGATAGCCGGTTTCATTTCGAGAGCGTCTGCGCGCACGATTCCAGTTTTGCGCTGTCCGATATCGCGAGTAAAGGTTGTTCGTCACAATGGGTGGGATATAAGCTGTGGAAAAGTAAGATTCAAAACCCAAAGATAGGGGATGTCATTCCGAACCGGCGAGAGGCGGCGCTGAGGAACCTGCTGGGATAAAAGATTCGGGACAAGACACAGGGTGAAGGAGAAACTGAAGTCGTAGGAAAACCCCCACTTCTCGCGCAAAGAACGCGCGAGAAATGGGGCACCCGGCGCCAAGTGTGGGCCAGCCTGCCACGGAACCCCGCCGAACTAGGCCCCCCCTTGAAGCCGCTGACCTAGACTTTTGATTCGAATCGGCGGCCCGCCTTCGGACCATACTTCCTCGAACTTGAGGCCGGTCAGCCCTTCACGTTCGACGAGCGTTTTGAAATCAAGCTTGTCCCCGTCCAACCCCGTAACGGCAAAGTGTACGGGATCTTTTGGGAGCTTGAACAATGTTCCCTGATTAAACCGAGTCGGATCAAACTGGTATTCCTCGATCTGAAAGGAATTCTCTCCGTTAGGTCGTAGCTTCCATTTTGTCTTTTCAGTATCAAGGCAATCGACGATATTCAAAACGTTCAAACGGTAAATGGTCTCGCCTTCATGAGGAAGAAACGGCAGAAGCTCGTACTTCTCGTCAAAAATCTCCTTTAAGACTTCACAGGCGCGGGTATCGACGGCGAAGCTATTGAACCCCCATACCTTGGTAAAGTTACCTCTCTCAAGTTCAGGTTTATTAACAAAGATTGGCGGAGGAACCCACGTCGCCAATTTGCTCACATTACGTCCTTGGACAATATCTGCCTTAACGATTTCTTCCCCTTGCGGATCGCTCGGATCATATGGGAAAAAGCTCTGAAATTTGAAATCTGCCTTGAGTTGAAAAACCCGCATCTGATCCCCTCACTGTTCTGATGACAACGGCCGGGTGCCCCATTTCTCGCGCGGCTTTTTCGCGCGAGAAGTGGGGCTTTTGACTTTCCCATTATGAACTCTCCGCCCGGGAAAAATGGGCGCATGTGTTCCGATCACCGCCGGACGGCTGTGCGCCGCTCTACTCTGGCTTCATGCCATGGGGTTTGAAGCGCTACTACGGTACCGGAGACCTCCACTTCATTAC
The DNA here is from genome assembly GCA_963763795.1 of uncultured Acidobacteriota bacterium. Taxonomy (GTDB): domain Bacteria; phylum Acidobacteriota; class Terriglobia; order Terriglobales; family Acidobacteriaceae; genus Sulfotelmatobacter. Next base: position 255,739 of record CAVXPP010000004.1, read on the forward strand.
CTGGAGTTGCTATCGGCGCAGGCCGCTGCTCGATACGGAACGAGGGCGAGACCTACTCTTTGCCGTCCTGGAGTTGATGCGCGAGCGGTATCGCTTTGGCGTCGTCGGGTATGTGGTGATGCCTGAGCATGTGCACATCCTGATTTCCGAACCTCAGATCGGCGATCCCTCGACGGTTGTGCAGGCGGTGAAGTTGGGATTTGTGCGGCGGGTCCTGAGTAGTCAACAAAATCCCCACGTCTCGCAAAGAACGCGAGACCCTTCGGCAGGCTCAGGGCAGGCTATGGGGCACCCTCCGGCACCGAACCGTCTCTGGCAGCGCCGGTTTTATGACTTCAACGTGTGGAGTCAACGGAAAGAAGTAGAGAAGCTGAAATACATGCACCGGAATCCGGTTGTCCGGGGATTGGTTGAGAAGCCCGAGGACTGGAAGTGGAGCAGTTACCGATCCTACGCGTATGGCGAGGATGGGCTGGTTCGGATCAATGACTGGAAGTGGTGGGAGGAAAAGATTCGGGACAAGATGAGGTGAGGGAGTAACTGACGTGGGGCACCCGGCGTGCCGGAGCATGGCTGGGCCAGCCCGCGCCACACATCCTCAATCGCTGTGGCCAGCGCATTTCATCACGCCCAGGAATGGCGCCCAGGGGCCGACGGCTTCGCGATACTGATGCGCCATCACACGGCTGATCTGGTGCAGGTGCGTCAGGTCGTGAGCGGCCCAGGTGGCGAGCAGATCCGACATGGTGACAACGCCTTGGGTGGGATGGACTCCGCGACGCTCCAAATCCTTTGGCTGCAGGTTCAGGGCGCGGAGTTCAGCCAGATTTACCGCACGCAGGCGGGCGAACTCGTCCAGCAACTGGGGCAGAGACTTGCCTTGGCTTTCGCGTTCTTGCGCCCAGCGATCGAAGGGATCAAATGGCTTGGTCTCGCCAAACACCAGGATTCTTTTTACGCGCGGCAGCCAGTCGGTGCGTTCGCCATGATTCAGGTGGCCGATAACGTCGTAGGCGCTCCAGGTGTTCTCGCCTTCGTTGCGGAGCGTCCAGCTGTCGGGCAGGTCGCGCAGGAGCGCGTTGAGCGCGGCGGGAGTGCGGGAGAGAAGGGAAATGGTGTCTTGCAGATTGTGGGTCATGGCTTCCTCGAAATCGAGATCTGCGAATAGCTTTGACAATCTCGTTCTGGGTTGTGGCGCTTCCTGGCGAAATTCCTATCCTGGTTAGATTTCGCGGGCGAGGGCGCCCGCGCCACATAACATTTCCTTAGTCGGCCGCGCTGCTCTTGCTGGGGAACGCCTTTTGCACTAGCGTGTAGCGGGCTGCGCCCAGCAGGCCGCAGTCATCGTTCAGGATGATTTTCACCGGCATGTCGCGGAGCAGGATTTCCATTCGGCCTTTGTCGAGGAAGGATTGCATGAACTCGGGGGCACGCATCTTGTCGACGATCTTGGCGGCGATGGTGCCGCCGATGAAAATTCCTCCCGTGGTCATATAGTGCAGCGCGCAATTGCCGGCTTCGGCGCCGAAGACGCTTACAAAAATAGAGAGCGTCTGCTGGCAAATCTCGGCCTTGCCTTCGAGCGCGAGTTTCGAGATTAGAGCCGGCTGGTCGGGCGCTGCGGCAAGTTGATCACGCAGCCATGCGGGCTCTTCGGCTTTGTGCGCGTCGCGGAGAAATTCGTAAATATTCTTGATGCCCGGGCCGGAGAGAATGCGCTCGCAACTGACGCGTCCAAATTTTTTCTGAAGGTGGATGAGCAGCTCCGTTTGCAGCGCATCTTTCGGGGCGAAGTCGGCGTGACCGCCCTCGCAGGCGAAAGGATGGTGGCGGAATCCGTCCCAGTAGAGGCCGGCGACTCCGAGTCCGGTCTTGGCGGAGATGACGGCGCGGTTGCCTTCGGCATCGTCGGAGCCTTCGCTGAGCGCAACGAAATCTTTGGATTCGAGCGCGTCGATGCCGTAGGCGTAGGCTTCGAGATCGTTGAGCAGGCCGACGGAGGCGAGCTTGAGCTGGGCGGCGAGTTCGCGGGAATCGATGGTCCAGGGAAGATTGGAAATCTTGCTGCGCCCGGAGCGCACCGGTCCGGCAACGCCGAAACAGGCGCTATGCACCGGGATCCCTTCGGAGCGCGTGAACTGCGGCAGGATCTCCGCAAGGCTCGCATGCTCCTGGCTCTTGAACGTTTTTTCCACCACGCATTTCAGGCGGTTGCCTTCCGTTTCGAAGGCGGCGAGGCGAGTGCGGGTCGCGCCGATTTCTCCAGCGAGGATCATGGCTCGATTGTCCTCCATTGACGATTGTCGGCCTGCAGCAATTGGTCGGACTCGGCCGGGCCCCAGGTGCCCGAGGCGTAGTTGGGAAACTTGCGCGGAGGCAGCGCCTTCCACACGTCGAGCACGGGATCGATGACGGTCCATCCGGCCTCGACCATGTCGGCGCGCTGGAACAGCGTGGCGTCGCCGATCATGCAGTCGTAGAGCAGAACTTCGTACCCGGTGTAGGCGTCGGCGCCGAAGTATTTCGAATATTCGAAACTCATATCCACGGAACCGACGCGCAACACGGGGCCAGGAATTTTTGCGCCGAAGCTGAGCGAGATACCTTCCACGGGCTGGATCTGAATCACCAGCGTGTTGGTGTGCTTGTGGAGGGGCGCGTTGCGGAACAACTCAAACGGCGTGCGCTTGAACTGGATGGCGATCTCGGTGTGGCGCTGCGCCAGGCGCTTGCCGGTGCGCAGGTAGAAGGGAACGCCCGCCCAGCGCCAGTTGTCGATGTTCAGCTTGAGCGCGACGAAGGTTTCGGTGCGCGATTCCGGATTCACTCCCGGCTCGGAGCGATAGCGGGGAACATTTTCGCCGCCGATTGCGCCGTCGCCATACTGGCCGCGCACGCTGCGTTGCAGCACGTCTTCGGAATTCAACGGCTGCAGCGAGTGCAGAACCTTGGCCTGCTCGTTCCGGACGGCGTCGGCCTGGAACGAGACTGGAGACTCCATCGTCGTGAGGCTCAGCAGTTGCATGACGTGGTTGGGGACCATGTCGCGCAGGGTTCCGGCATTGTCGAAGTAAGCTCCGCGGCGCTCGACGCCGACGGTTTCGGCGTTGGTGATCTGGATGTGGTCGATGTAGCGGCGATTCCAGATGGGCTCGAAAATCGCGTTGTCGAAGCGGAAAACCATGATGTTCTGCACCGTCTCTTTGCCGAGATAGTGATCGATGCGGTAGATCTGGTTTTCCTGCAGAACGCTCTTAATATCGCGGTTGAGGGCCTTGGCGGATTCGAGATCCTGCCCGAAGGGTTTCTCGATGACGATACGCCGCCAGCGTCCGTCTTGTTGGCGCGAGAGCTCGGACTGGCCGAGTTGCTGCACGATGGGCGCGAAAAATTTAGGAGCGGTGGCGAGATAGAAGAGATAGTTTCCCTCGGTGTGAGATGCGGCATCGATCACGGCCAGGCGATCGCGCAGTTGCGCAAACGTGTTGGGGTCGCCGAAGTCGCCGCGCTCGTAGAAGAGGCGGCTGCGCAGCCAGTCGAAGGAAGCGTCGTCATGCGTGGGAAGAAATTCGCTGACCTGCTTGCGGAAGGTTTCGGCGTCGAGATCGTCGACGGAAACTCCCACCACGGCGAAGGTGTCGGGCAGCAGCTTGGCGCGCACCAGATTGAATAGCGCTGGAATCAGCTTGCGCTTGGTGAGATCTCCGGCCGCGCCAAAGAGAACGAAGACGCAAGGTCCGGCGACTTTGCCGGAGAATTCGGCGGCGGTGTCGGGATGGGTGGCGACCGTGGCTGACATGAGTGAAGCTCAGATTTCCCACAGCGGGCGAGTGAGAAGCATTCTAGGCGAAGCGAGCGGGATTTCCCAGTATGACGAGAACGGCGGTTTTTCGGCGAGAAAAAGCTTTTGAGCGCAGAGGGCGCCGAGGATTCGCTGAGATCGCAGGGAACTTCGGATGAGGGATTTGGACCAGGAGCAAGGGATGAAAATCTGGCGGAGAGGGTGGGATTTGAACCCACGATACCCGTTAAGGTATGTCCGCTTTCGAGGCGGATCGTTTCAACCGCTCACGCACCTCTCCGCGACAAAACAGCTGTCAGCCGTCAGCTCTCAGCCGTCAGTTAAAGCAGATTCCTCGCTGCGCTCGGAATGACATGCTTTGCCTGCGCTCGGAATGACATCTTTGCTGGGCCGCCAACGACTGACGACCAACGACTAACGACGTTTCTTAAAGAACGTTTGCAGCAATTCGGCGCTGCGGCCAGCTAATACTCCGCTCTGAACCTCGACTTTGTGGTTCAGTTGCGGATGATTCAGGACCTGCATCACCGAACGCACAGCGCCGGCTTTCGGATCGTCCGAACCATACACGAGGCGCCGGATGCGCGCATGCACCATTGCGCCGGCACACATCGCGCACGGCTCAATTGTAACAAACAGTTCGCAGTCTCCCAGACGGTGATTACCGAGGTGCGCCCCCGCTTCGCGCAGCGCGATGATCTCAGCGTGTGCGCAGGGATCGCAGTCGGTGATGTTGCGATTCCATCCGCGGCCGATGATTTTTCCGTCACAAATGACTACGGCGCCTACGGGGACTTCGCCGATCTCCAGCGCGCGCTGGGCGCAGCGGAGGGCTTCTTCCATCCAGAGTTCGTCGGTGACAGTCGCTGGTCGCTGGTCGTTAGTCGTTGCCCGCATTTTCCCGTTCCAGAGTAAGCGGCAAGGACCGGGTAGGGCAACCGGATCGTTGCGGCAGGCATGCCCACTCACATCATGCTGAATACGCTGCGCACGACTTGGGGCACAACCTCGTGAACGAGCGCCGAAACTACGATACGGCCCAGGGGATAGGCAATCGCCAGAGCGGGCACGACGAGGAGCACCCAGGTTCTCGTTGGCAGGTTGGTGAAATACGCCTTCATAGGCATTCTCTCTGGTTAAGGATACGGACTGGGAGCGGGAAAAGTTTCCTGCGACAGCCGGAAAAAACGCTCACCACAGAGGACACGGAGGGCACGGAGGACAAACCGCGAAAAAACCTGAAGATCTTAACCGCTGAGGACGCTGAGGTTTCGCAGAGATCGCTGAGGAACTACATTGGCATGGGCGTACTTTCTCGCCACCAGCCGTCTCGGACACTTTGGGGAAGGCGGTTTCGATGGTATGCTCTCCGATATGGGCATGCCTAGCTTGCTGCGCAAAGTCTTCCTCGTGGATCTGCTGCAAGGGCTCAAGGTCACGTTCCGCTATCAGGATCCGAAAGAGATTTACACCGAGCAGTATCCGCTGGAGCGGCCGCAAGTGGCGGAGCGTTACCGGGGGGCGCCGCGACTCAATGTGAATCCTGACACGGAAGAGACCATGTGCATTGCCTGCGACCTGTGCGCGCTGGCGTGTCCTGAGCATCTGATTGTGGTTTCGAGCGAGCGCAACGAGAAAACTCGCCGCAAGGAACTCACCAATTTCACCTACGATCTGAGCCGCTGCATGTTCTGCGGGCTGTGCGAGGACGCGTGTCCGACCGACGCTCTGGAACTCACGCAGGATTTTGAACTGGCGAGCTACACGCGCCAGGGATGGATATGGGATCGCGAGATGCTGGAGAAGGGTCCGGAACCGACCCAATACCGGAAGTAATTGTGGCCCCGCTCAAACCAGCTTCTGACGGGCATTCGGCTTGCCTCTGCACTTCCTGAAAGTGTCTCTAAGGTATCCGCCGGATACTCTACCCTTCGTTCTGAACCGACACTGAGGCGATAGAAGAATCCGCGTTGCGGATCAATCCTGGAGGCCTTCTATCATGTCGATTAAGATCATGTCGATTAAAAACGTAACTTTACTTTCTGTGGTTTTGCTATGCGCCACCTGGATGGTCGCGCAAGCCGCCCATGGCACAGCGCCGGGTGGTGCAGCACGGGGGACTACGGGACAGAGCGGCCAGTCCGCCACTCCGGGATCTACCGCTCCTCCCACGGGCGCAGTGAATCCGCCCACTGGAGCACCGCCCGGCACGACGAATCCGGGGACCACGAATCCGAACACGACCAATCCGAATCCGGGCACGACCAATCCCAACGGAACTAATGGGAACACGAACGAACAGAATCCCAACGGCACGCCCAATGAAACCAATCCCAATGGGACGAGCCAGAACACGACGAATCCGAATACGACTGCGCCAAATACGACGAGTCCAAATTCCACAAGTCCAAATTCGACGACGCCGAGCAGTCCGAGTTCGCCGGGTGGAACTTCCGGTACGCCCTCGACTCCTCCATCAGGACCTGGGTTCTAGAAAGCCCCCTTTTTTTTGGCGGGCTCGCGAGGGCCCGCCAATTTTGTGCGAAGAGCCTAAGGTTTTTCAATTTCCCAATTACTCAATTCCCCAATTTCTCAATTCCATGCCGGCTGTTGCTGGGTCATGCAGTGCATGGCGCCGAGGCCCCATATGAAATCCCCGGAATAGATGGGGACGATTTCGCGGCCAGGGAAAAGCTGGGCCAGCGTGTCGAGGGCGATGCGATCGTTGGCGCGATTGAAAACGGGCGCCAGCACGATGCCATTGGCGATGTAGAAATTGGCATAGCTGGCGGGCAGGCGGCGGCCTTCGAAAACCACGGGCTGCGGCATGGGAATCTCCACGATGTTCAACTGGCGGCTATCCTGATCACGCGCGGCCTGCAGGCGGCGCAGGTTGGCGCGCAGCGGAGCATGGTTTACGTCTTTGGAATTCGGCTCGACCATGGTGACGACCTTATCTTTCGCGACGAAGCGCGTGAGGTCATCGACGTGGCCGTGTGTATCGTCGCCGAAGATGCCGCGTCCCAGCCAGATGGTGTGCGGCGCGCCGAGATAATCGGCGAAAGCTTTTTCATAATGGACGCGGGACATGTGCGGGATTGCGCTGCTGCTCTTTGCTCAGCAGGCATTCCTCCGTGGTCAGGATGGTTCCGGCGCCGTTCACGTCGATCGATCCGCCTTCAAGGACAATGCGGTTTCCGAGCGAGAGCGGGCGAATTTCGCGCGCCTGGGCAGCCTTGGCCATCAGCGCTCCGATTTTTTCGTCCAGGCGCCAGTTGGAGTATTTAGCCCACGCATTGAAGCGGAACTTTAGCGCGAGCGGGCCCTCAGGGGCTAAAGCCCGTCTTTTTTTCTGCCGCTCAGCGTGACCAGTAAACTCGTGCCCTTCTCGTTTGTGCTGCTCCAGGGCGCGGGTAAATTCGTGGCCGCTGTGCGGGGAGCCGGCGTGGAGCAGAGGTGCTCCAAAGCTTTCGCGGGCGGGAGCGCCCGCGCCACGTTTCAGAAAGATGCAGCCGGAGTCGCGCAGCCAAACGCGATTCGTCTGCCAATGGTGGAAACGAATGTTGTCGGAGAGAGCATCGGCGCGCTCCAGAATCTTGCGGGCATGGCGCGCCGCCGCCGCGTTGGTCACGATCAGCTCGACCCGCTCATACCGTGCCAAGTTGCGAATGATCTCGGCATAGACCCAGGGAATCGGCTCGAATTTGCCGGGCCAATCCGCGTGATGGTGCGGCCATGCGAGCCAGGTGGCGGCATGCGGCTCCCATTCGGCGGGCATGCCGCAGCCCAGCGAAGCAGGATTTAAAGCATTGCTTGAGGACTTGGACAGGGGATGGGCCACGTTTAAAGTCTCTAGTCGATCAACCGGTTTGAGATAGGTGCGTAGCTGTCGATGCGGCGGTCGCGCAGGAAGGGCCAGTTGCGGCGGATGTCTTCGAGGGTCTTCAAGTCCACATCGCCGACCAGGATTTCTTCGCGATCATGAGAAGCTTCGGCGAGCACGCGGCCGAAGGGATCGCAGAAAAACGATCCGCCCCAGAATTCGAGTCCCTGGCCGGGGGCCGATTTTCCGCGGATGTTTCCGGTTTCGAAGCCCACGCGATTCACGACCGCTACATAGACTCCGTTGGCGATGGCGTGCCCGCGCTGAATGGTGCGCCACGCATCGTGCTGGACCACGCCGAACTCGGCCTTCTCGGCGGGATGCCATCCAATAGCCGTGGGATAAAACAGCACCTGCGCTCCCTGCAGCGCGGTCAGGCGCGCGCCCTCCGGATACCACTGGTCCCAACAAACCAGAGTTCCCAGCTTACCGACGCTGGTGTCGAGCGCGCGAAATCCCAAGTCGCCGGGAGTGAAATAAAACTTCTCGTAATAGAGCGGATCGTCGGGGATATGCATTTTGCGGTAGAGGCCGCGCAGGGAACCGTCGCTATCGAAGATCGCCGCGGTGTTGTGATAGACGCCGGCAGCGCGCTTTTCAAACAACGACGCGATCAGAACCACGCCGTTGCTGCGGGCTGCGGCCGCGAGTTTTTCCGAAGTCGGTCCAGGAATCGGCTCGGCCAGATCGAACAGCGCGTGGTCCTCGCGCTGGCAGAAATATTGCGTCTGAAACAGTTCCGGCAGGCAGACAACTTTGGCGCCGCGTCCGGCAGCCTCTGCGGCGCGGCTGAGAGCCTTTTCCAGATTTTGCTCAGGCTCCGGTCCGCACGACATCTGAATCAGAGCTACGCGAAATTTCTCAGGGGGCAAGCGGTGCAATCTCCCGAGTTCAAATATAACAGGAAGGAAGCGGTGAGCCATGAGCAACGAGCGATAAGCGTTGAGCGATGCTGGGAACCCGTGCTCGCCCCGAATTATGTGGAAGCGGACGCATTCGTCCGCACCGCGAGCGGAGCGAGCGTTTCGGTCTCGCCATCCATCGAACCTCGACGCATTTTCCAGCCCTTAGCGCGTCTCCATCAGATTCCTGTAAAGTAGTGAGTCGGGGAAAACGTATTCCGCTTGGAGGCTTGCGTTGAAACAGGGCAATCATGGCAATTCGCACGGGCATTCAGAGCAAGAGCATGCCGGAGAAGGAAAAGATCGGCACCTCCACAATCCAATCGAGGACCGGCTCATCCCACTGGAGCCTTTAGATCTCTCCAAGGTCACTTCGATCGACACCCTGGTCCGGGCTATGGGGAAGACGGCGTTCACCGGCCGCCAGTTGGGCGAAGCTGCCGACGTGCTGGAGGCCATGGCGCTCGACGATGAGGCCTTCATCGTGATGACGCTGGCCGGCGCGATGACCGTTGCCAAGCAAGGACTGATCATTACCGAGTTGATCGATCGCGGCATCGTGAACGCGATTGTATCCACCGGCGCGCTCATGGCCCATGGCTTGGTCGAGGCGACGGGACGAGCGCATTTTCGGGCGAATCCCGAAGTGTCGGACGAAGAACTCTACGAGCAGGGCTACAACCGCGTCTACGACACACTCGAGCCGGAGCAGAACCTGGACGACGTGGAAGAGGTCATGTCGGTCGTGCTGGAAGCCTGGGACCACAACGAAGTGATGTGTTCCTACAAGCTGAATCATGCCATCGGCGCGTATTTGGCCAGGCATGCCCAGGGGCAGCGAGGCATTCTGAAGTCGGCATACGAGAAGGGTGTTCCGGTATTTGTGCCGGCATTCAGCGACTCGGAAATGGGGCTGGACACGGCGCTGAACAACCGCCTCCGCGAGTCCACGGGAAGACACAAGATCCGCTTCGACCCGTTTGAAGATGTGGAACATTTTGCGGCGACCTTGCTGCGGCAGAAGAAGCTGGGAATTTTTACCATCGGCGGCGGCGTGCCGCGCAACTGGTCGCAGCAATTCGGACCCTTCATTGAACTCAGGCACCGGCGACTGGGCGAGAACGTGCCTCTGAAGCGCTATCACTACGGGCTCAGGATTTGTCCCGAGCCCGTGTATTGGGGTGGGCTGTCGGGCAGTCCTTACAGCGAGGCGATCTCGTGGGGGAAGTTTGTGCCTCCGTCCGAGGGCGGAAAATTTGGCGAGGTTTTTGTGGACGCGACTGTCGGCCTGCCGATCATCGTTGCGGCCGTAATCGAGCGTCTCGACAAAGCGAAAAAGGGAGCCCGCAAGGGCACAAAAGCTGCGGTCAGGAAGTGATTCCTACGCTGACGCTTTAGCTGATGCCTTAAGGATCATTGCGGCGGCTAGACGGTGCTTTCGCACTCCTCGGAAGGAAGTTCCTGGCCGGCAACATTCTGCTGGTCTTTCTGCTTCTCTGCGCTTGACCGCAGGTATAGCGAAGCAATCGTACTGTTTTCAATGGCTTCCGACTCTGCTTGAAACCAGTCCTGCAGGTCTTGGCCCTCCCCCTGGCCACGCGACTCATAGAGCTGCTTCGCCCGGGAGCGAACCTTCCGCTCAAGCATCTGCCTCATTAGAGCCTTTTGTTTCTTCCTGCGAGTTTCGATATCCACGGAATTCCCCACGTTCCCAACGACTGCATGAATCTCTAGTCTCTACTGCCATGATACAGGAAGAGTGTTAACGAAAGATTACTAGGGGAAGAATGCGCGGATTACTAAAGTGCCAACTCTCTGGAAGTAGAGAAGGTGAGGCGGCTGGAGTGTTTGGCTGCAGCGGCCGGAGGCGCTAATTGTCTTACGTCCAGGTCAAAGGCCGACCTCAGGCGCTAAAGCGCAGGCTCATTGTCGAGCTTAACGGCACGACTGGAAGTCGTGCCCTTCCCACAAGCGCAGGAACCAAAACGTTTCCGCAGCCCGCGCTAATCGAAGATGAGCACGGCCGAAGCGATTACCGTGGTCCAGAGGGCGCGCTTGTCGCCGACGGCCGACTGGGTGACGTTGGCCGTGCGCACGATTTTGTTGGAGAGGCGGTAGATTTGTTTTTTCTCGTCCCAGGAGCGGTCGGGATCGAACTCCACGTTGAGGGTGGTTGCCAGCATTTCGGCGGCGAGTTCTTCGGCATATTCTCCGGCGGCATCTTCGGTCTCGCCGAAGGAGTGGTGCTCGCTGAGATAGCCGTAGGTGTTGCGGTCGGCCGGGATGGCCACGCCGATGGAAGAGGCCAGCAGCCGATGGGGTTCGCGGGTAGAGTTTTCGGCGACCACGGCGAAGACGACTTCTCCCGGATGCAGGTACTTCACGCCCTCTTTGCGCGCCAGGAGTTTGCAGTTGGGAGGAAAGATGGAAGAGACACGCACCAGGTTCTGCGCAGCGATGCCGGCATCGCGCAAGGCCAATTCAAACGAAGTTAACCGCTCGCGGTGTTTCCCCACACCCTTGGTGAAGAAGATCCGCTTCGGAACCATGTCTTTGCCCAATTCGCTGTCCTCCAAAAGTCACGTCCAAGAATGCACAATCTAACACAATGCTTTGTGAACGATTGATGAATTTCGCGGCGGGGAACAAAAAAAGTCGATGGCGTCTCGGACGCGGCAAGCCCGAGACGCCATCGCCACAATGCGGACTAATGATCGGCTTTGACCGAACTCACGGTGATGGTGTTGTCCTTCTCGGTTCCGGTGACGGTGGCTTTGGCGCCGGCCTGTTTGTCGAGCGTGGCCAGTGCGGCTTTATTACTGGTTTCCAGCGTGTAGACTTTGTCGCCCACGACGAGTGCATACTTCGAACCTTTTGAGATGCAGGCGCGGGTGCAAGCGGCGTCGTCGCCGGGCATGGCATGCTTGGCGCCGCACATGGAATCACTGACGGTCCCAGTGAAGGTTTTCCCGCTAGCGGCAAAAGCAGAAGCCGCCATACCGATTACGAGCAGCAGGCTGAAGAGTCCCAATCCGGCTTTCGCGACCCGAACATTCATCACAGATTCTCCTTTTTTCGTGTGGGCTTGTCCCGCGCGCAGAGCGGGCAGCGGCACTAGCTCCCGCTTAGAAGATGCGCCTTCACGCCGGAAGTTACAAGGTTTTGCGTCCGAAAAAATGCGGGGACGCGCTGGCACGCGTCCCCGCGGAATGCCCGGAACGGATGGGGGAGGGCCCGGGCACAACATCGAGGTCCCGCCACGAGACCTCAGACGAACTCTGCCAGAGTAGCCCACGGGCGCGGCGGAAAAACAATCTTTTCGGATTGTTCCAAAAACCGGACAGACGGAAACGCAGATATTCACTTCGGCGCTTTCGCCGTGTAAATGAGATCGACGTCGACGGTCTTATCCCCAATATTCGCGGTGACGTGAGAAGAGACTTCCCAGTCGAGCGCGGACGGCAGCAGCTTTTGCGCCATGGGAAGGTATTCGCTAAGGTAGGTGGCGTCGTACACATCGCCGGGGCGAATTTTCCACGCATTGCGCAACTTGTCGGTCAGGCTGTTGTCAAGCCCGCGGATCGCAAGCTCGCCCATGTGGTAAACAAATCCCTCCTTGACGTCGATGTGGAGGGCAACGGTGCTGGCGGCGTCGTCAAAGTCGGCCTTTGCGGCCAGGGTTGCGGTGACGTAGCCGCGCGATCCGTAGAGCTTCTGAATGTCTTTCAGGTTGTCGCCGATGCGGACGGTGTTTGCCGGTTCGCCGGGCCGTGCGTGCACCATTTTCTGCAGAACGTCGGTCGGGAGCGCCTGATTGCCCGACCATTCCAACCCTTTCAGCTTGTATTGCTGTCCCGGCGTGACCGCAAAGATCACGTCGACGACAGTGAGATTGGGAATGCCCGCGTCGTTATTCTCGGAGGGCTGCTTGACCACCTTGGGCTCGGGCGGGCCAAAAGCCGCTTTCAGGTATCCGCGCGCATAGTAAACCGGCAGCAGTTGGTGCTGCACCAGCGCGCTCAACACAGTGCGCGAATATTCGCGATCGAAGACGCGCTGCGCCGCGGCCTTCAATACGGACAATTCCGTCGGGGCCGCGCCCGTGAATTCCACGTTGCGAATCTGGATCACCACGTTGGAAACCTGGTAGATGATCGCGTCGACCGGGCTATCACTTTTGCCCGAGCGGACATACTCTACGTGCCCGGGAATCGACCGTTCGACCAGCATCGCCTGTAGCACGTCCGAGACCTGATCAGCCAATTTGCCGAATAGCGGCAGCTCCCCGTCGAACAAAGGCACGCTTTCCTTGATGCGCTTCAGGAGTTCCTCATCCGTGAACCATACGAAATCTTCGAAGCGCACGGGAACGAACTTGGCGACATCGCTGACCTGCAGCTCGAGCTTGGTTCCGGCAGAGGTGAATGAGTAGGAGTATCCGACGTCGGTGAAGACTCCCGTATCGCCCAGGCGGCGCGCCGCGGATTTGAAGTCGTCTTCGGTAACTGGCGTGCCCAGTTGCAGACCGCTGGCGGCGGCGATGGTTTGTTCGGAGTAGCGCTTGCTGCCGGTACCTTTGATAGAAATGAGGGTTCGGGTCGAGGCGGGCAGTTGCGAGAACTGGTTCTGGGCCGATGCCGGGAGAGGCAGGCTCAACCCCAGCAATAACGACAACAGCAACGTGGGAATCGGGTTCCTCATCGGGTGGGGATCGGCACTAATTCTTGCGTGGACTTATGCTTCACGGCAATGTCAATAAAAGCCAGCGCGGCGCGGCTGAGCGCCTTGTCTTTGCGGAAGACTAGCGCCAGATCGCGGCGCACCTGGGCATCGGCCAGAGGAATGGCGGCCAATACTTTGGCCCGAACGTCTTCTTCCACGTTGGAGCGGGCAATGAAGCCGATGCCCACGTCGGCGGCCACGAAACGCTTCAGCAATTCGCTCGAATCCAGTTCCATGGTGAAGTTGGGCTTCAGCCGGCGCTCGTGGAACATCTGCTCGATGGCGTCGCGCGTGTGCCCTGCTTTAGGAACGACCAGCGGGAACTTGCTTGCGTCCGCGATGGTGGCTGATTTCAATTTGCCCAACGGATGCTGCGGGTGCGCGATCAAGATCAATTCATCGCGATGGATGAGCACCACCGTGAGGCGGGGATCGTTGACGGGAAGGGAGATCACCCCGAAGTCGACCGAGTTGTCGATGATCGACTCCAGAATCTTGGCGTAGTCGGCGCGCTTGATGTTGACCGAAACGTCGGGATATTGCTTCTTGAAGTCGGCAAAAACGTAAGGCAGGATGTGCAGGCATGTGCCCTCGTTTGCGCCCACGATGATTTCGCCTCGGGGCACGCGTTCCATCTCGGCGATGGCGACCATCATGGCCTTGCGCGCGTCCAGCGTTTCTTCCACATACTTCTGGAAGGCCTTGCCCGCGGCAGTGAGCGAGACCTTGCCGCCGGAGCGGTCGAACAGCTTGGCGCCGACTTCCTCCTCGATTCCCCGGATCTGCGAGGAAATGGCAGGCTGAGTGCGGAAGCGTTTCTCCGCTGCTCGGGAAAACGAGGCGTGCCGCGCCACTTCGAGAAAGGTTTCGAGCTGGTCGAAGTCCATAAGAGCAGTTGCCAGTTGTCAGTGGCCAGTTGCCAGTGGAATCGATCTCACCAGCGGGCTTGGGTCCATAACGCAAGCTCTCAGCCGTCAGCTCTCAGCCACCAGCCAGAGCAAACCTGATTTCGCAGAGACTGGCAGCTGAAGGCTGATAGCTGACAGCTGAAAGCTCAGTATAAAGTGCGCTTTATCCCGGCTATAAGAACAATCGAATTGCCAGCCTTGTCGGGATGGCTTTAGACTCGTCGGTCGACAATGCGACCGATTGTAGCAGCCTGAAAAAACATCCGTCGGTGGGTTGAGTCGTTGGGCCGTTCGCGAATCGATTCACGAACGACAAACGACGATCGACCAGCGACATTTTTTTCGCAGCGCTTCAGCGCTGATCGTTCGCCTCCCACGAAGGAGCCTTATGCCCGACGCCAAGACCGTCCTGGAATTCGCCAAGAAGCACGACGCCAAGATTCTCGACCTGCGCTTCACCGACATTCCCGGCCTCTGGCATCACGTTTCGTATCCCATCGAGCAGTTGACTGAGGCTTCCTTCGACGAGGGCTTCGGGATCGATGGCTCTTCGATTCGCGCGTGGGCGACCATCAATGAAAGCGACATGCTGCTCAAGCCGGATCCGAACTGTCACCTGCTCGACCCATTTACCGAAGTTCCGACACTGGTGCTGGTCTGCGACGTGGTCGACCCGGTCACCAAGCAGCGCTACGATCGCGATCCGCGCTACATGGCGCGGAAAGCGGAGATCTACCTGGCCTCCACCGGCATCGCCGACACGGCATACTTCGGAGCGGAGGCGGAATTTTTCATCTTCGACAATGTGCGCTTCGACCAGCGCGAGCAGTACGGCTTTTACTACATCGACGCCGAGGAAGGCCGCTGGAACTCGGGCAGGGAAGAGAACAATCTCGGCTACCGGCCGCGCTACAGGGAGGGCTATTTCCCCGTTGCGCCCACCGACCACTATCAGGACCTGCGCTCCGAAATGGTGCTGACGATGCAAAGTTGCGGCATGGACGTGGAGTGCCATCATCACGAAGTGGCCAGCGGCGGGCAGACCGAGATCGATCTCAAATTCGATTCGCTGGTGCGTTCCGCCGACAAGATGCTGCTCTACAAATACATCGTCAAAAACGTCGCCTACCGCAACGGCAAGACGGTCACGTTCATGCCCAAACCCATCTTCGGCGATAACGGGAACGGCATGCACACGCACCAGTCTCTGTGGAAAGACGGGCAGCCGCTGTTTGCGGGCGAGGGATACGCCGGACTTTCGCAGATGGCGCTGTGGTATATCGGCGGACTGATCAAGCACGGTCCGGCACTGTCGGCGATCATCGCTCCGACCACCAATTCTTACAAGCGCCTGGTTCCGGGATTTGAAGCGCCGGTGAACCTTGCTTATTCGCGCCGCAACCGTTCGGCCGCCTGCCGCATTCCGATGTATTCGGCGGCGAACAAGGCGAAGCGCGTCGAATTCCGCCCGCCCGATCCGAGTTGCAATCCTTACATGGCATTTGCCGCCATGCTCATGGCCGGCCTCGACGGAATTCAGAACAAGATGGATCCCGGCCTGCCGCTCGATAAAGATATCTACGAACTCGATCCGGAGGAATTGTCGAGCATCCCCTCGATGCCGGGATCGCTCGAAGATGCGCTCGACGCCCTGCAGCGCGATTACGAATTCCTGCTGAAAGGGGATGTGTTCACGCAGGAGTTATTGCGGACGTATGTGGATTACAAGCGCTCCAAAGAAGTGGATGCGATCAGGCTGCGCCCGCATCCGTACGAGTTCGCGCTGTATTATGACATCTGAGGGCAGAATGTGCACAGCGCTCACGAGGGTGGGAAACGCAACTACCGGTTGGTTAGCAAGAAGCGATGTGCGAACCGTCGCGGCTTAGACCGCGGTCCGGACTCCCGAAGTTTCTTTCACGATGCGCTCCATCACGCGCAGGCGTTTGGAAGAAATCTGACTCTCAGTCATCCGCGGGGCCGCGACGTCGCATCCGCTCACGGACAGCAGCTCGCTGCTCATGGCGTCGAGAGCCGAGTTGGAGCGGCCGAGCACCATCAGGAGATATTTCTGAGCGATGGGACGGTCGGCCGGATGGATCAAAGACCACCACCGTCGCACCGATTCCTGCACTTCTGCCTCGCTTTTTTCTCCCACGACGAGGGCGTCAATCAACCGGTAAACCTTGCTTTTGATCGCCTGATACGATACCGAGATCTCTTGTGGCATAAGGTTCCTGGGTACGGGGTACCTGCTTCGGGTGCAATCCTTCCGCCAAACTGTTAGTACCATGTTTTGCCGTGACTTAGCGTGATTTTCACCGCTGTGAACGTATTATGAATGGAAGAATTCGATTATGGGATATGAATTCTGGAAGAACGCCGCAGTTCACAGCCTATCTGCTTACCTTTCAATCTCCTAAGGCCGATTGGGCCGCCTGATGCGGCCCTCCCTTCTCGTTGCGAATCACAGCAGCCTCGACCGAACCGCAGGCATATTTGTGTGGCACGTTACAATGTTCCGCTCTACTCAACGGCACACGAACGTTCTCTATCCCTCATTCGATTTCGAGAGATGGCACGGCGTTCTCTGTTTGCCGTTTCACCAACCGGGTTCGGAGGCGAAATGAAAAAGTGGGCTTGGATTCTGGTTTTACCGGTCTTAATCTCTCTGGCGCAGGCGCAGGTTTCCCCTTCACTCAGCACGCAGGCACACGATTCGCAACCGACCAGTTCGCAAGGGACGTGGCACGACGCCGGTGCGGGCGAGCGCATGTTTTTTCCCCGCGACATGTTGTGGGGATGGGCGCAACTGGATCTCGCGCCGCCGCATAACGAAATCGATCCTAACCTCTGTGCCGGCAACGCCTACCAGTACGGCGGAGCCAACGCGCCTTGCAACATGTTCGCGCGCTACATGCTTTCGGGGATTCTGGAAGTGCGTCCCTTCGGCCGAGGTCCCCTGCGGCGGTTCATGGTGTTCGGCGCGCCCACGTTTCTATTTGGCAAGAATGTCCCCAAGACGCTTTATACCTGGTCGCCCGACGCGATTGGCATCGAGCACTCGTGGGGAGCGGGCATCTATCTCAACAAGGGATTCGAATTCCGCGTGACCCAGCATTTTCTCTTCGACCGACTGGGCGCGAGGGACAAGAATTTGGGCGTGGCCGATCTCGGCAACAATGGCCCCTGGGGGCGCTACATGAGCCTGGGCGTGCGCAAAACGTTTGGCACGCGCCGCTGGTAAAAAAGGCGAGGACGCGCAGCTACGCGGGAATCGGAGCCTCGCGATTCATCACCATTCGAATAATCCAAACGATCAGGGCGATGAATGCTCCCAGGATGACGAAGGGCAATCCGAAGATCAGAAGGAGCCAGAAGGTCCCGCTGAAGGTGGAGACGTCGCCGCCAATCTTGGCCGAATCGTCGCGATGAATGCGACCTCCGAAAACAGTTACATCGCCGCCGATATTGGCTTCTTTTTCCAGGCGCAGGTTGCCGCCAAAGGAAGTGAGATCCCCGCCGACCTGGCCTTGATCCTCGACAACGATTCCGCCGCCGAAGGTGGTCACATCCCCGGCCACGCGGCCTCGAACGCGCACGCTGCAGCCAAAGCAGGTCACCTCCGACACTTCTTCTCCCGGGCCGACGGTGATGTTGTGGCCGAACTGGGTCCGGTCCTGCGAGCCATCGGCGAAAGCTGCTACCGAAAGCGACAACAGAAACGCCCCTATGAGGAAAAAGCGGAACAGCATGAGAACCTCCGCGCGCTCGGCCAAAAGCGGGAAACTACTGAGATTATGCCATAACCACTGGAGACAGTCGGGTTGATCAACCGTGGGCGGAATCACGATCTAAGGTGACTGGAGTCACCTCAGGTCGCACGTGATCTCCATAAAGTTACTCTGTAAGTTCCAGGTTCAACCAGCAGACTCAAAGTTATTGGGTGGCCGCGAAGCGGAAGACCTCAGCGTCCGCTGAATAAAAATGCAACAGGCCCCACTTAAGACGCGTCAGCAGTATTGAAATTCTTTATAATTATCGGTTTTTCGGATTGATACCAGAAATCTTGGCAGCGGAGGCAGTCCATGGCAGGCAGTTATAACGGCGTGGCAGTTCCGGCAAACGGCAAGAGAATTGGGTATGCTGCAGGCAAATACGACGTTCCTGATAAACCCATCATCCCCTTCATTGAGGGTGACGGCACCGGCCGCGATATCTGGAAAGCTTCGCTGCGCGTATTCAATGCGGCAGTCGAAAAGGCGTACTCCGGCAAGCGGCAGGTCGCGTGGTACGAAGTCTTCGCCGGAGAAAAGGCCAAGGCCAAGTTCGATACCTGGCTGCCGGACGACACCGTCGACGCGATGCGCGAATTCCGCGTGGCCATCAAGGGCCCGCTGACCACTCCGGTCGGCGGCGGCATCCGTTCGCTGAACGTCGCGCTGCGCCAGATCCTGGATCTTTATTGCTGCGTGCGTCCGGTGAAGTACTACCGTGGCGTGCCTTCGCCGGTGAAGCATCCCGAGCGCATGGACGTCGTCATCTTCCGCGAAAATACCGAAGACGTCTACGCGGGCATCGAGTGGGAGCAGGGAACCGCCGACTGCGCCCGCCTGATCGAATTCCTGAACAAAGACATGCTGAAGGGCGGCAAGAAGCAGATTCGACTCGATTCCGGCATCGGCATCAAGCCGATGTCAGTGACTGGAACCAAGCGCCTGGTGCGCATGGCGATTCAGCACGCGCTCGAAAACGGGCGCAAGACAGTCACCCTCGTCCATAAGGGCAACATCCAGAAATTTACCGAAGGCGCCTTCCGCCGGTGGGGGTACGAAATCGCGGTCGACGAATTCCGCGACAAAGTGGTGACCGAGCGCGAGAGCTGGATCCTCGATAATAAGGACAAGAATCCGAATCTGACCGTGGCGCAGAATGCCGAGATGATCGAGCCCGGCATGGAGTTCGCGCCACCCGACTTCCGCCAAAGCGTCGAGAAGGAAGTGAACGAGGTTCTCGACGGGATCGGCAAGACGCACGGCAACGGCGCATGGAAGAAGAAGCTCATGATCAACGACCGCATCGCCGACTCGATCTTCCAGCAGGTGGTGACGCGTGCCGACGAATACTCGGTGCTGGCCACGCCCAACCTGAATGGTGACTACATCTCCGATGCCTGCGCGGCGCAGGTGGGCGGACTGGGCATCGCTCCGGGCGCCAACATCGGCGACGGCTACGCCATCTTCGAAGCGACCCACGGCACCGCGCCAAAATACGCCGACAAAGATGTGATCAATCCCGGGTCGGTGATTCTGTCGGGCGTGATGATGTTCCGCCATCTCGGCTGGAACGAAGCCGCCGACCTGATCGAGCAGAGTATGGAGCGCACCATCGAACAGAAGAAAGTAACATACGATTTCGAGCGCCTCATGCCCGGTGCCACCAAGGTCAAGACCAGCGAATTCGCCGACGCCATGATTGAAAACATGGGCGCGGTCGTGCTGGTATAAGCGAGACAAGAGCTTGAACCACAGAGGACACTGAGGAACACGGGGAAGACGGGTCTGCGTTCCTCGGTGAAACCCTGTGCCCTCGTTGGTTAAGATTTTTTATTTCTAGTTAGCGAGGAAATCATGCGAAAGAAAGTCACGATCGTAGGCTCAGGCAACGTAGGCGCAACGGCCGCTCACTGGATCGCCTCCAAAGAACTCGCCGACGTCGTCCTCATCGACATCATCGAAGGCGTGCCGCAAGGCAAGGGACTCGACCTGCTCGAAGCCATGCCCATCGAGAAACGCGACTCCTACGTCACCGGCACGAACGATTACAAAGAGACCGCCAACTCCGACATCGTGGTCATTACCGCCGGCATCCCGCGCAAGCCTGGCATGAGCCGCGATGATCTGCTCAATACTAACTTCAACATCATGAAGGCGGTGGTCGGCGAGGTGGTCAAGAATTCGCCGAAGTGCATTCTGATCATTGTGTCGAACCCGCTCGACGCCATGGCGCAGGCCGCCTACAAGCTCAGCGGATTCCCCCGCGAGCGCGTGATCGGCATGGCCGGCGTGCTCGACTCCGCCCGCTTCCGCGCGTTTATCGCCGACGAACTGAAGGTCAGCGTGGAAAACGTGACGGCTTTCGTTCTCGGAGGCCACGGCGACACCATGGTGCCGCTGCCGCGCTATTCCACCGTGGCGGGCATCCCCATCACCGAACTGATCGAAAAGACCCGGCTCGAAGCCCTGGTACAGCGCACCCGCGACGGCGGCGCCGAGATCGTGAAATATCTCAAGACCGGTTCGGCCTACTATGCCCCGTCCGCGGCCGCGACGGAGATGGTCGAGGCGATCCTGAAAGACAAGAAAAAAATTCTGCCCTGCGCCGCCTATCTGCAAGGCGAATACGGCATCAGCGGACTCTACATCGGCGTCCCGGTAAAGTTAGGCGCAAAGGGAATCGAACAGATCATCCAGATCAAGCTAACTCCGGAAGAGAAAGCCGGCCTCGACAAGAGCGCGGCCGCGGTGAAAGAGTTGACCGGCGTGATCGGAGTGTAAACTGTTGCGCGGAGAGGAGGCGGGGTGAAAAAGGGCTTGTTTATTATCGCCGTCCTCCTCACCGGAGCATGCATCTGGTTCATCTTTCGCCGGCCGTCTCATCGCCTGATTGTCCGTACCCACTTTCAGAACGCGCAAGGTCTGCGACCCGGCGCCCGTGTCCGAGTTGACGGCTTGGACGTGGGATTGGTTAAGGACATACGAGTCAGCGCCCAGCCGGGGAATTTGCCGATCGAAGTCCGGATGGCGATCACCACGCCCTATGTCCTCACCATCCCTTCGGACGCGATCGCCCGGCTTCAGACCGATGGTGTTCTAGGTCCTACGTTCGTTGAGATCGACACGCACCTAGCGACTGGACCGCCCCTCGCTGACAATGGCACCTTGAGTAGTGCTGAGTTCACCGTAAGTAAGGAAGGCGCCGCCCGCGCACTGGAGGTAGTAGGGAATGCGGCGCTCAAACAAGCACAGAAATTGCGCGAACAAGCCCAGCCCTCGGCACCGGCACCTTCTAAGTAACCTCTTACCCTCTTACCTTCTAGAGTTGACCATGGTCATTGACCATAGTACAATTCGAATCATGAAGGAAGTCGCCGTCTCCGAATTCAAGGCCAAATGCCTGGGCCTCATCGAAGAGGTCCGCAAAACGCGCAAGCCTATTCGTTTGACTCGCTTTGGCCAACCCGTAGCCGAAGTTGTGCCTGCGAAGCCAGAGAAGCCAGCTAAGAGGCGCCTGGGTTCGGGGGCCGGGACGGCGCAGATTCTTGGAGACATCGTCGGACCAACCGGCAGCTTAGATGACTGGGATGCCTGGCGGGAATGAAATACCTTCTCGATACCCACATCTGGTTTTGGAGTTACATCGAAAGCAATCGCCTTTCGAGCCGCGTTGCGCGGACTCTCGCAGATTCGCACAATGAGCTATGGCTTTCACCGGTTAGCGTGTGGGAGCTAACAATTCTGATCCGCAAAGGACGATTCCGGGTGCAGCCCGACATCTCCACCTGGGTCAAGAAGTCGATGTCGGACCTACAACTCATCGAAGCGCCACTCACAGTCGATGTCGCGCTCGCGATCCCATCCATCAACTTTTCTCATGGTGACCCCGCCGATCAGTTCCTGGCAGCCACGGCAAAAGTTTTTGATCTCACCCTGATCACCGGCGATGACCACCTGCTGAAGCTGACCGGCATTCGGGTCCTGGCAAATCGCTAAGGCTTAAACCGTCTCCACCGTCACCTTCTTCAGCACCACATCTTTATTCGGACGGTCGTTGCGCCCGCGCGGCAGGGCCGTGATTTTGTTCACCACGTCCTGCCCCTCGACCACTTCGCCGAAAATCGTGTGCTTGCCGGTCAGCCAAGTGGTCGGCGTGACCGTGATGAAGAACTGCGATCCGTTCGTATTCGGGCCCGCATTCGCCATGGCCAGTTTGCCCGGTTTATCGAACTTGTGCGGCGAGCCCTTGGTCTCGTCTTCAAATTGATATCCCGGGCCGCCCATGCCGGTGCCTTGCGGATCTCCGCCCTGAATCATGAAGTCTGGGATCACGCGGTGGAAGATGGTTCCATCGTACAAGCGGTCGCTGGATTTTTTGCGCGTCGAAGGATGCGTCCACTCGCGCTTGCCCTCGGCAAGTTCGGTGAAGTTGGCGACGGTTTTGGGCGCTTCTTTATCAAACAGGCGGCAGACGATGGTTCCTTCGCTGGTTTCAAACGTGGCATACATTCCAGGTTGACGAGTCATGATGTCCTTTCAAAATTGTTCGTTAATGTGCCGATGTGAAGACGGCTGATGTAAAGACCGCTCAATGTGGAGACGGCCGCCTTCGGCCGTCCCGCCAGGGCGAAGCCCGGCGGCCGCGACCACTAATTTGATTTCGCCGGAGCCTTCGGAGTTGTCGCCGCCGGCTTTTTTGTCGCGGTGCCGGCCGGCTTTGCCGCGCTCGAAGCTCCACGCTGAATCGTAATGTGATTGATCTTGATCGGGCGGTACGGCCGGTCATTCGCATCGCGGCTCATTGCTGCAATCTGCTTCACCAGCGCGACCGAGGCTTCGTCGCATTGTCCAAAGATCGTGTAGTTGCCGTTCAGCATCTTCCCCTGCTGCCCGGTAAAAGCCACTTCGGTGATGAAGAACTGAGAAGTGTTGGTATTGGGACCGGCATTGGCATAGGCGAGACGACCAGGCTTATCGAAAAGCAGATCGGGCGAGGTCTCATTCTTGAATGGCTTCACTGGATCGGCGCCGGACCCCGTACCCGCCGGATCCCCGCCCTGAATCATGAATTCAGGAATCACGCGATGAAAAATCGTGCCGTCGTAAAGTGGCACGCCGTGCTTGGTCGCGCCGCTGACCGGATTCTTCCAATCCTTCTTTCCCGTGGCCAGCCCGATAAAATTCGCCACGCCGATCGGCGCCTTATCCGGAAACAGCGTGCAGGTCATTTTGCCTGCGGTGGTGTCAATGATGGCTGTGGGCTTCGCCGCCACGTGCGTCGCAGTGCCGGGCTTAGCGGCCGTGCTGGGCTTGGATGCCTGCGCGCTCGAAGTGGTCTGGGCCGGGGCCGACAACCCTGCTACCAAAATCATGCCTAGAATTGCGAATGCTGTTCGCATGAGTGCTCCTTGAAAACCGGAATTATGCCTCGTTCAAAAACCCGCAACGTTGCATTGTACGATAGCGAGCCTACGGAGAGTGATCAGTGCGCCGTCCCCGCCTGCATCTCGCGGCTTACGCGCTCCACGTCGCGAAACACACGCAGCAGGTTGCCGCCAAGAATTTTGTGAATGTCGTCGGCGCTGTATCCGCGATCGAGCAGCGACTGCGTGATCTTCGGCAGGTCCGCGGCCGAGTCGATGCCCGCCGGCGTGGCACCGCTGACCCCATCAAAATCCGATCCCAGGCCAACATGATCGATGCCCGCAACTTTGGCGATGTGATCGATGTGGTCGATCAGCGCGCTCAGCGGCGGGCGCGGAATTTTCGCCATCCACTCGCGCTCGATGCGGTCGACTTCCGCAAAGTTGACCGGCCTGCCCTGCGCTTTCAGGTCATCGATATATTTTTGGATGGCCGCCGCCTGATCCTTCTCCTGCGCCAGCGCGGCGTTGCGGAAATTCTGATCATCGAATCCGCTAAAGAAGTTCACCTGCACCACGCCGCCGTTCTTGGCCACCGCGCGCAGCATGTCGTCGGTCATGTTGCGCGGCGCGTCGACCAGCGCCCGCGCCGAGGAATGCGACGCAATCACAGGAGCTTTCGTCGTCGCAATCGCATCCCAAAAAGTCTTGTCAGCCACGTGAGAAATGTCGACCATCATACCCAGCCGGTTCATCTCCACGACCACCTGCTTGCCGAAATCCGTGAGCCCGTTGTGATGCTGCACCTTAGGATCGTCGATATCGCCGGACGAATCGGCCCACTCGTTCGTATTCGACCAAGTGAGCGTCATGTAGCGCACGCCCAGGCGGTAGTAATCGCGCAGCAGGTGCATGTCGTTCTCGATGGAGTGTCCGCCCTCAATGCCCATGCAGGCCGCCAGTTTGTGCTCGCGATGCGCGCGCTCGATGTCGGCGGGAGAAAACGCCATCATCATGCGGTCGGGGTGACGGGCCGCCTGTTCGTAGACGGAATCGATGAGATCGAACGTATGTTGGGCGAAGTGGCCCTGGTTCGTCACCGGGTCGACCCAGATCGAGAAAAATTCCGCGCCGAGATTTCCGCGCCTCGCCTTGTCAAGGCTGATATGGCCGACATCGCTGGGATCGGTCGAGCCAATGTCATAACCTTCGTCGAGAAAGCGCTGAGGAGTATCGGCGTGAGTATCAATGATGAGCGCAGAATCGTGAATCTGCCGCGCCCGAGCGCTGATCACCATGTCCGCGGCCTTCGACGGCTGTGCCGGAGCTTGCGCTAGCGCGAGCGAACAGGCGAGTGTGACGATCGATAAAAGTTTCATTGTCATAGGTTCTTCGCCCGGGAAGATTGCAGGGCAGGCTTTCGATTGTAATAGCTGCACGGGTTCGTGCACAAAAGCTGAACCACAAAGGACACGAAGTTTCACGAAGGTCGAACCAGCTAGATTTCCTTCGTGAAACTTTGTGACCTTCGTGGTTATAGATTTTCCAGGGCCCTCCGCACACATTTTTCTAGCGGATCCGCGGTATCGATCACGAGCTTGGGAAACGTGATGGTCTCGAACCGCGCCTTCACGTCAAGGTAAAGCTGAAAATTCCGATTTCCCGCCGGGTGCACGCCGCTCCCGGCATCAGTCTCGAGCCGTTGTCGAGCAATCGAATCCGAGCAGACGCACTCCAGAATTCTCCACGGCTGGTGCAGGGAATCGGCGGCAGCAATCACATTTTCGATCTGATAGCGGCGCGAGAACGGCCGGCCATCCAGAAAAATTCGCAGCGCGGGATCGGGTTCCAGGAGATATCCTGCCAGCCGCAGCATGATTTGCAGAACAAAATCATCCTGCCGCGAAGAGTACTCAATCTCTTCCGGCATGAACAGGGCATGGCGAAATTCGTCCTTACTGAGCACGCGGCCATTTGTGTGCCGGGCCAGTTCCCGCGCAAGCGTAGTCTTGCCCGTGCCGGGAAGGCCGGCCATGAGAACGATCATAAGAAGGGAATCGTACCGGAATTACGGTGGAAGGAGCTATTGAGGAAATCTCGTCTCTGAAACCCTGCAACGTGAAACTTTGCTACTTCGTGCCGCTGCCAAGCGCAACTTCACTGGATGGCGTCTCCGGCTTCTCCTGCTCGGGATGCTCGATGGGCACGATCGACTGCGTTTCCCGCCATTCCGAATAGTGGCCACTGACCATAATATGGAAGACCCACTGGTGGCGCTCTTCTTCCGGTTCGACCAGGCCGAGCGCCTTCATATAGAAGAGGTAGTGCTCCATCCAGCGAATCTGTTCTTTGCTCATGCCGCGGCGCTGCAGATCGACGGTCACGCCCGCCAGGTGCGACGAAGCGGTGTCGCCCTCATACGGCGCTGCGTTGCGGTTATGGCGGCGAAGTTTCTTCTGCACCTTCACCGTGCGCACCGCCGAGTTCACCTGAATCTGCTGATGGAAGCGGTTGAAATAGGCCTGGCTCAAATCGTCGACAAAATCGCGAGTCCAGGGCCGGCAGTAGCGACGCGAAGGATCCAGCCGCGGATCGATGCGCAGGGACTCACCCGGTTCAATCTCGAGCAAGGAACCGTCCGCTTTGAGCGCTTCGAGCTCAGTCTCATCCTGGATGCGAGGCAGATTCAGCCGGTCGACTTCCGCATTCTGAATCAGCAGCGATTCATGCGACGGCCGGAACATCGGATTCCAGCGCATCCAGCGCAGGTGCCGTCGATGCGAATGCTGCAACGTGGCGTGATGCACCGCGAAGGCAGACCCCGACATGCCTACGCACACCAGTGCGACCAGGAGGAGTGGCGCGAATTGAAGTCTTGCAATCCGTCTCACGTGTTTTCGTTGGGGGTCGAACGCTCTCGACCGCCTGCACTCTCTTTTGCGAGTAGCGGTATTCTAAGCCATGCTGTCAAGTCGACCAACCCGTCCCCGTCTGCGCCGGGTTACTTGCGTACCCCAAGCGACGGTACTGCCAGCATGGTTACCGCTGATTACTGACCCCCGCAAAGGCGGAGGCCCAACCGATTGAGCGGCAGGTTGTGGGCCACTTTCGATGCTTCTCCAGGAGCCAGCCTATGTGGGTTGCCAGCTACGACTTGGCGCGAGTGGGATGAAGTTTCTGATCTGCCGGTTGCTGCCAATTGACAAAATTCAGCGCCGCAAAAGGTCATCCTAGCTACCGGTGCGATCTCCAATTTCATCCGCGTCGATGATTTTTGAAGAATCCCGTGCAGAACGAGCCTTTGCCGGTCTACGCAAGAAGCTTGGGGAAACTGTCCATTTCTCGCCGCTGTTTGTGACCACCGTGACCGACTTCTTGTTGTACCGAACCAGCGTCCCTTCGATCACTCCCCGAGGATCTGCCTGAAAGGAAACGCGCTCACCAATACCGAACTCCAGCATGCGCACATGGGCATGCATCTGATGAAGGATCCGAAGGCGCTCCACGATCCTGCGGTTCAGGTCAACGAGTTCAGCCTCGGTGAGCTGATCGATATTGATTCTTGTTCCCATGCATTACCATCCCAGAGTTGTCGCTGCCAATCAACGCCGCAAAAGGTCATCCAAGGCCTGTTTCATGACCTGTCCGCCAACTTCGGAAATCGACTTGGTCAAGGGAATGTCTTTGGGACAGACTTCGACGCAGTTCTGGGCATAGCCGCATTCCTGAATGCCGCCATCGCCCATCAGCGCCGCCAGGCGCTCGCGTTTTAGGGCCTTGCCCGTGGGATGCGTGTTGAACAACCGCACCTGCGAGATGGTCGCCGCGCCTACAAAGCCCGTGTCCTCGTTGAACTGCGGGCAAGCCTCCATGCAGCAGCAACACGAAATGCAGCGCGACAGCGGATACGCGGCTTCCTGATCCTCGGCCGTCATGCGCGGTCCGGAACCCAAATCGTAGGTGCCATCGATCGGAACCCAGGCTTTAACGGCCTTCAGGTTTTCAAAGATCACGCTGCGATCGGTCGCCAGATCGCGCACGACCGGAAACTTCGAAAACGGCTCCAGCCGGATCGGTTGCTCCAGTTGATCGATGAGCGCCGAGCAAGCCATCCGCGCCTTGCCGTTGATCAGCATGGCGCACGACCCGCACACCTCTTCGAGGCAATTCGAGTCGTAGGTGATGGGCGTGGTCGCCTTGCCGTCGCGCGTGACCGGGTCGGCGGCAATGTCCATGAGCGCCGAAATCACGTTCATGTTCGGGCGGTAGGGAACAGAGAACTCTTCCCAGTACGACTTCGAGGTGGGAGTATGTTGACGCTTGATTTTTATGATGACGGATTTGTTAGCCATTAGTAATTAGCCTTCTTATTATCCGAACGAAACGAAGGATCTATGACCGGGTGCCCCGTCCTTGTCCCTGCCGCTTTTGCAGGGACAGGGCTGGAATTTTGACTTGCCGCGCCTGCAAAAAAGAGCGATAAAGCCGTCGACGTCAACATCCCCACCCTGTCGCAAACCCCGCGACAAGGATGGGGCACCCACGATTTCTCAATACTTCCTTGGTCTCGGCGGAATCAGCGATGCGTCCACCGGCTCGAACTCAAACTTGGGTTCATCCGCATCCGGTGCGAAATATGCCTTTGTCGTCTTCATCCAGTTCTTGTCGTCGCGGTCGGGGAAGTCCGGCTTGTAGTGCGCCCCGCGCGACTCGTCCCGCATGCGCGCGCCCTGCGCAATCACTCGCGCCAACTGCAGCATGTTGTAAAGCTGCCGCGCAAAAACCACGGTGGTATTCGCCCACAGCGTCCGGTCGCTCAGATTGATCTTGCGATAGCGTTCCAGGAACTCGACCAGCTTGGCATCGGTCTGCTGCAGGTTTTTGTTGTAGCGGATGACCGTGCAATCCTTGGTCATCAGGTCGCCCAGTTCCCGCCACAGCTTCACCGGATTCTCTGTGCCTTCATTCTTCATGAGCAGGGCATTGTTCTCTTCCTGCTTTTTCTGCTCCGCGGCGAAGTGTCCGTTGCCATCGCCGGAAGCCTGTAGTCCGCGCGCGTAGTTCACCGCGTTCGGACCGGCGATCTGGCCGCCGTAAATGCACGACACCAGCGAATTCGCGCCCAGCCGGTTCGCGCCGTGATACTGATACTCGCATTCGCCGGCGGCAAAAACTCCCGCGATGTTCGTCGCTTGCTTGTAATCGACCCACAGCCCGCCCATGGTGTAGTGCATGCCGGGGAAGATCTTCATCGGCGTATCGCGCGGATCGTCACCCACAAACTTCTCGTAGATCTCGAGAATTCCCTCCAGCTTCTTATCGAGAATCTTGCGATCGATGTGCGTCAGGTCGAGATAGACCATCGGCTTGCCGTCGATGCCGAGATGATGCTCGTAGACGACTTTGAAAATCGCACGCGTCGCGACATCGCGCGGAACGAGGTTGCCGTATTTCGGATACCACTCTTCGAGAAAGTACCAGCGCTCATTTTGTGGGATGGATTTCGGATCGCGATTGTCGCCCGGGATCTTCGGCACCCACACGCGGCCGCCTTCGCCACGCGCCGATTCCGACATCAACCTCAGCTTGTCCTCGCCAGGGATTGACGTGGGATGAACCTGAATGAACTCGCCATTCGCGTAGTAGCAGCCCTGCTGATAGAGAGCCGACTGCGCCGATCCCGTGCATACTACGGAGTTCGTCGACTTGCCGAAGATCGCTCCGATGCCGCCGGTCGCGATGATGATCGCATCGGCCGGGAACGTCCGTACTTCCATCGAGCGCAAATCCATCGCGCAGATGCCGCGGCAGACCTTATTGCCGTCGAGCACAGCCGACAGAAACTCCCAGTGCTCGTACTTCTTCACCTTGCCTTCGGACTCGTACCGGCGCACCTGCTCGTCCAGCGCATAAAGAAGTTGCTGCCCGGTGGTCGCGCCCGCGAACGCCGTGCGGTTGTAAAGAGTCCCGCCGAAGCGCCGGAAATCGAGCAGCCCTTCCGGTGTGCGGTTGAAGGGCACGCCCATGCGGTCGAGCAGATCGATGATCCCTGGCGCGGCCTCGCACATATCTTTAATGGGAGGCTGGTTGCCCAGAAAATCCCCGCCATAGACCGTGTCGTCAAAATGCTTCCAGGTGGAATCGCCCTCGCCCTTAAGATTCTTCGCGGCGTTGATGCCGCCCTGCGCGCACACCGAGTGCGAGCGCTTCACCGGCACGATCGAGAACAAGTCGCACTCGCCGCCCATCTCGGCAATCTTGATGACCGCCGCGAGTCCGGCCAATCCGCCGCCTACGACAATGATTTTCGGAGCTGCCATGTTATTGCACCCCCGTCGCGGTGGTTGCGTGGCGCATGTCGACAATATTGCCGTTAACTCCCGGGGCATCCTGGAACCGCGAGTGGAAGGTGTAGAGGCTAACTAGGCCCACCACTGAGAGCAGCAGGAAGAACGCGAGGCAGAGATTGAGCAGCCGCTTCTGCGCCTTGTCGCCGGAAACGATGCCCCACTTCGCTGAGAACAGCCAAATGCCGTAGGCGAAGTGCCACGAAGCCGCGATCAGCCCGACAATGTAAAACGCCATCAGCCAGGGATTGCGAACTTCCGCCGCCACCTTGCCGAAAGAGGCCATCGGATTGTCGTGCAAGTCGGTTCCGGTGAAGCGCATCGTGTAGGTATGCCAGACGATGTAGATGAACGCGATCGCGCCCGTCCAGCGCTGCGCCGTGTACATCCAATTACCGCTCCAGGGATACTCGCCGGTATTTCCTTCGCCGCGATACCAGATATAGAAACCGTAGAGCCCGTGGAAGGCAATGGGGATCCAAATGCCGAATAACTCGAGGAAAAACACCAGAGGGAGGTTGGCCAGGAAGCTGACCTGGCGGGCATACGCTTCCGGTCCGGTGATGGCGGTGGAGTTTGAAATCAGAATATGTTCGAACAGGAACGCTCCGACGGGGATAATGCCTGTCAAGGAATGCAACCTGCGCAGAACAAAAGACGATCCCTGACCGGCACGCAACGGGGCTACACCATGCGGAACATACTTCGTTATCCCTGGAGCAGAAGAACTGGCTGACGCCACAGAAGCTCCTTATAAGTCCAGCAATGACAAAAGAACCTCACATTATCGAGCGCCGGAAGAAGTGAAGTCAAGGAAGGTTGCGGAGTAAGTACTCACTTAAAAAGCTAGTTGTATTGTTTCTCAGCGATCTCTGCGGAATTTCTCAGCGGCCTCTGCGGTGAAAAAGATCTTAAACGCTGAGAACGCTGAGAACGGCCGCTGAGATCGCTGAGAAACTCTTGGGCAAGCCGAGCTCGATAAACTCATCCTCGGTCATGGTCGCCGGCAGGAAGAAAACTGACGCTCATACCAATCGAGGAATTGCCGGAAGGCCACCCCGCGATGGCTGTACTGCGCCTTCTCCTCGGCGCTGAGTTCCGCGAATGTTTTCTGAATCTTTGGAAAATAAAATAGCGGATCGTATCCAAAGCCATTCGTACCGCGCGGCGCATCGAGAATCACTCCCTCGGCGGTCCCGCGAAACGTTGCCAGCGTCTTGCGATCGCGCGCCGCCGCCAGCACGCACACGAAGCGGCCCGTGCGCTTCTCTCGCGGCACCTTCCTCAGTTCCCGCAGCACGCGGGCATTGTTGGCCTCGTCGTCGGTATTCTCATCGGCCAGGTGCGGCTGGTCGGCCGCATAGCGGGCGGAGTGCACGCCGGGCGCGCCGTGCAACGCATCCACCTCCAGCCCGGAATCATCCGCGAGCACGATTTCGCCGGCAGCGTACTGGCTGTACTCTTCCGCCTTCTTGCGGGCGTTGTCTTCGAAGGTCTGCCCATCTTCGACGACCGGGGGCAGGGAAGCGAAATCAGGAATGCCGGCGATCTCGATGCCGTGCGGCGCGGCCGCTCCCGCAAAATCGCGCAGCTTGCCGGGATTCGAAGTCGCAATCAGAATTCGCTGCATGCGGGAATTATTTCAGAAAACATCGTGCCCGGAAGGGATGGGAGCGGAATTTCACCCTCGCCAAATACTTTCAAGGCCTGAGCCGAAAAGATCGCTATAATCTGGCCTCGTGACCCAGATTTCTCCCCCGAATCTGCGAGAACGGATCAGGCGATTCTTCCTGGCCGTGCTTTTAACCGTCCTGGCGGCGGCAATCCTGGCGTTTGGCCTGGACTTCATTGTCTTCCGCATCCGCGTCGCCGCGAATCGAAATCCCTATGGATCCGTGACTGTGAATCATTACTACGCAGTCCTGCTCAAGAACGGCAAGACCCAGTTCATCTTCGATCCGCCGCAGCCGGAAGCTTGCGTGCACGCCTTGTTCCCGCATGCCGGATCGATGCCCTGCTGGTATCTGAGCCGCCATCCCGACCGGCGCACCGACATTTAGCGCGACGTAAGCTAGAATGTTGCGGCCAGATCAAAGGCACTCATCGAGGGACTATGTTCAAAAACATCGTGCGGCATGGATGTTTGTTCGGTCTGATTACGGTTTTCACTTGCGCCGCGGTCGCGGCAAACGGCTCGGACGCTCGGATGCAGAAATCCTATCGCTTCCAGCAGGGTGGCTGGACGTACGTTCACCTTGAGGGTTCGCCCTCGCAGATCGGCTACCAGCACGGTTACCTGCTCGCCCCGGAGATTGCCGACGCCTTTGCGGCCATCAAGCTGTTCGATACGCACCAGACGCAGCGCGATTGGGAATTCTTCCGCACCACCGCGCGCCAGGTGCTCTGGCCGCACATCGATGCCGAGTACCAGCAGGAACTGCAGGGCATCGCCGACGGCGTGAAGGCGCACGGCCTAAACCTCGACGTCTACGACATCGTGGCCCTCAACGCGTTTGAGGAGGTTCCCGATTACTACGTTCCGTGGCTGAATAAGCAGAACAAATCGGCGAAGAATCCCAAGCTGGCTGCGCCGGGCAATTGCAGCGCTTTCATCGCTACCGGCAGCATGACCAAAAATCACCAGATCGTGATCGCCCACAATAACTGGACCAGTTACCTGGCCGGCGAGCGCTGGGTGATCATCTTCGACATCCAGCCCGAACACGGCAACCGCATCTTGATGGACGGCTTTCCGGGCGTGATCGTCAGCGATGACGACTTCGGCGTGAACTCCGCAGGAATCATGAGCGCCGAAACCACCATCACGCAGTTTGAAGGATGGGATCCCAACGGCAAGCCGGAATTCATGCGCGCCCGCAAGGCCTTGCAGTACGCCAACAGCATCGACGACTACGTGCGCATTATCGAAGAAGGGAACAACGGCGGTTACGCCAACGACTGGTTGATCGGCGACCGTAAGACCGGCGAGATAGCCTACCTCGAACTCGGGCTCAAAAACACTCCGCTCTGGCGCACCAAAGACGGATACTTTGTCAGCTCGAATTTCGCCCGCGATCCCAAGCTGATTAAAGAAGAGACCAGTGGCTTCAATCCCGACGACACTTCATCGTCGCCGAACGCCCGCCACATTCGCTGGGAAGAGATCATGAAACAGGCCAAGGGCAAGATCGACGTAAACATGGCTGAGCAGTTTTTGTCCGACCACGTCGACAGTTTTGAAAAGAAAGATCAGCCTGACGAACGCTCCCTCTGCGGCCACGTCGATGCTTCGCCTCGCGGCGTGAAGGAGTGGGGATGGGACGCTTACGATCCCGGCGGCGCGGTGCAAGGCAAGGCAGCCGACAGCGCGATGGTCGAGAAGATGAGCTTCGTGGCACGCGCCGGTCATCCTTGCGGCGCCGACTTTTTGGCCGACCAGTTTCTTGAGCAGCACCCCGAATATTCCTGGCAAAAGCCGCTGCTGCACGACATGAAAGCCGGCCCCTGGACAGTCTTCAGGGCGGGTCAGAAAGCGCAATAATGTAGCGCCGCCGTCTCGGCGACTGTCGTGGCGGCGCCTCGCCTCCGCCGAGGCGGGCGAAATTCAGGGCTTCACGTCCACCATAAACGTCTGATCGCCATAAACGCCCGCCGAATCCCACGCCCGAACCACCAGCGTGTGGGTTCCGTTGACCGCCGCAATGTTCGCGGTAATCGAGTCCACCGCGCCCGCGTGCTGGCTGCCGACGCTATCTAGGTAGATCCACCATCCAACAATCGAGCGGCCGGAACTGGGAATCGCCGACGCCTGAATATGGATCGGCGACACCACATTGGCCCCGACTGCCGGAGTGGAAACCACAACCGCCGGCTTGCTCGCGATCGTCAGAGTCAAGTTCTGCTGGCCATACGCGCCCGACGTATCCCATGCGCGGACAATCACCGCGTGCTTGCCCAAGTCCATGCCGACTTTCGCGTTTATCCCGGTGAGTGCGCCGGCGGTGTATGACGTTTTCCCATCGACGTAGACGGACCATTTGCTGATCGTCTGTCCGGCGGTGGGTGAAGCCGAAGCCTGTATATTTACCGGCGAGCCAATGTCACTTGTGTTCGTCGGCGTCCGCACCTTCACCGCTGGATGCGGCTCCTCTACCTTCAGCGTGAACGTCTGATCGCCATACGCTCCCGAAGAATCCCACGCGCGCGCGACCACTGTGTGCGTTCCCGTACTCATGCTGATCTTGGGATGAATAGTTGGCAGTGCACCGGCGTTGTACTTGCCCACGCTATCCACGTAAACCCACCAGCCGACAATCGAGTGTCCCGCCGTAGGATAGCCCGCCGCCTCCAGCGCAACCGGTGAAATTAACGACTCGCCGCTCGCAGGCGAGTTGATGACCACCTCGGGCTTGCTGCCCTCCGTCGTGAAGAAGTCCGTCATGTCTGCGGCCGTAGCCGTCGCCCCGGGATAACTATGCAGGCCGAGACTGTCGAGGATGGTGCGCAACGCGTTCTCGTGTTTGTAGGGGATATTCGAAACCGTGTGCGGCTTTACCCGCGGCCCTAGAATCGCGGTGTAGACGGCCGCGCCGCATCCCGCATCCGTACCTCCTCCGCACTCGTCGAAGGTCACAAAGATCACGCCCGTGCCGCCCGGCTGAAAATCGGGCCGGCTGAGGATGGGGTCCAGCGTCGCGCTCAGAAATTGGTCGGCGGCCGCCAGCTGTTGCGCTTCCGTGCAGCTCGACATTCCCAGGGGGCAATCGTGTGCGTCGTGGGCTCCGTCCGGCACAATAATCGTGAAGCGCGGCAGCTTGGCGTCCGCCAGATCGACGGCGAGTTGTGACAGATCGACAATTTTCCCCGCCGATCCATCCACGTTGCTCAAAATGTCGCTATACCAGACCGCGCCGTTGTGGCGCCGGTAGTAGTGGGTACCGTTATTGTTGTCGGGCGTGCTCGGTGTGCCGCCGGCCGCCGCGTAGGATTGCGCGTACACCTTCCACGAAATGCCGGCGTTGTTCATCAGCCGGAAAATATTGTTGTCGGTGATGGGATCGGACGTGGCCGTGCCCGGGTAATAACAATCGTTCCCATTGCAGTTGAAGTCATGACTTCCGGCGGCCAGCGCGCAGTTTGCGCTCGACTCGCAACTGCCCGACGCCAGCCACAGATAATCCAGCAGCGAACCGCCGTTATCCGATTCGTAATTGGTGGCGTAGCCGTGGGCATTGCCTTGACCCACCAGCCATGGCATGTCGGACATCACCGAACTGAAACTTGAGTTCTCATCGATCACCAGCACAACGTGCTGCGATGCGGGCACCTGGGCAACTGCCACCGCAGCGCAGAGCAGCACGATGGCGGCGGACACACCTCTCCCTAGCTTTTTCCAGTTCATTAAAAAACTCCCCAAATTGTTGGACGTGCGCTTGCTCCCTGTGCTCGACACGATGCACAAGGGTCTTTCAGGAAAGGGAAAATTGTCTTGCGGAGGCTGGAGTTTACTCCGAACGATCTTCGCGTAGAAGAAAAAAATCACACGGAAGAAATAGTTAGTGCATGAGTGCCGAGGAAGTTATCGCGAGGATGCGCACGGGCACAGCGAAGTATTGTCAGCTAGGAAGCGAACGTTCGCGAAATCCGCTGTAACCACCTACTCGGTGAGGGAGCAACCGCAATCCGCCGGGACGACATGAGCCAGCAGAAAGTCCGCTACGCGCTTGTAGGCATCAATCTGATTTTCCACGCGGGCAAAGCCGTGGCCTTCGTTGTCGTAAAGTTTGTAGTCGACCGTGCCGCCGCGTTTGCGGATCGCCTCCACCACCTGTTGCGTCTCCGATTTCGGGCAGCGCGGATCGTGCCCGCCCGCCAGCAGCAGCAGCGGCGCTTTAATCTGATCGATAAAGTTGATCGGCGAGCGTTCCTCGTAGAGTGCTTTGTTCTTGACCGGATCGCCCATGGTCGCCAGATCCGACTGCCGCAGTTCCGGATCTTCGTTTTCAATTTCCGTGAACCAGTTCACGAACGGCACAATGGGCACGCCTGCCGCCCAGACCTCCGGCGCCTTGGTCACGGCCATCATGCTGAGATAGCCGCCGTAGCTGGCGCCCATCACCGCAATCTTTTTCGGATCGAGATGCCCGGTCTGCTTGATCCAGTCGACGCCGGCGAGCACATCCTGCAAATCGCCGCCGCCCATGTCGAACAGGTTCGCCTGCTGAAATTCCTTTCCGTAGCCGGTCGACCCGCGATAATTCGGCGCCAGCACCATGTATCCCTGGTTCGCCGCAAACTGCACGAAGCGGTTGAAGGAATTCATGGTCTGCGACGTCGGACCGCCGTGAATGTAGACAATGGCCGCATTCTGCCCGTTGCGCGCCATGTTAAACGGCACGTAGAGGAATGCGGAGATCGTCCATTTACCGTCTCGGCTGGGATAGTGCACGAGATACGGTTCGACCATGTCTTCCGAGCGAATACCGCCGACAAGGGAATGGGTGATCTGCTGCGACTTGCCCGACGCCACGTGATAGACCCAGAGATCGCTCGGGGCCGTGGCTCCGTTGTGCATGTAGAGCAGGCGCGATCCATCGGCGCTGAAGGCCGAATGCCCGCCCACCGGTTCGTTCACGCCCTTGGCAATGGCCAGCGCCGTCGATTTGCCGGTGGCCAGATCGTGCAGGTAGATGTCCTCATTGCCATCGACGTTCGCGCTGAACGTGAGATGCTTGCCGTCGGGCGAAAACTCGTGGGCGCGGATCTCCCATTTATCTTTCGTGAGCCACTTTATCTGGTCGGGAACGAAATACCCTTTTTCCGCACCCTTTATCCCGACATTCAACAGTCCGACATTTTGAAAGCCATTTCCTGCGTTAGACGTCAACAGGACCGTACCGGCGTCGTCGACACCGATTTCCCCGAAATCGTTCGCATAATAAAGTTGTTCGCCGTCATGCGGCGTCAGCAACGTGCTCTTTCCCGTCCCCACATCCGCGATGAAGATATTCGAATCCGTGCCCTTGGCCTGCTCCTGGGTATAAACGATGAACTTCCCATCTTTCGACCAGATCGGATTCACATTCCGTTTATCCTGCGGCGTTCCGGTGGTGACGTGCTTCACCTCGCGCATCACCATGTCGTACACGTCGATCTCGTACGCCGCGGAAGTCTTCGGCTTCACTTCATAGGCCAGGTAGCGCCCATCGGGCGACCACGTCGGATTCAACTCCGCAATCTCGCGCGTCTGCGTCAGGTTCACGACTTTACCGGTCTTCGGCGAGACCAGAAAAATGTCCCACTGCTCATCGCCGTCGTAATCGGATTGATAGGCGATCCACTTGCCGTCCGGAGACCACGCCGGCGCCGTCTGCCGTTGGTCGCTCACCGTAAGCTGCACCGGGAATCCGCCCTCCGCAGGAACAATCCACAGATTGTTGCGTCCGCTCATATTGGAGATGAAGGCGATGCTCTTGCCGTCCGGCGACCACGTGGAACGCCCAATCTGCCGCGTCATGTAAAGCTTTTCGATGCTGAGGCTGCGCGGTTCAACCTGAGCGTTCGGCTTCGAGGCAATCTTCTTGGGATCGGTCACAGCCTGCGGAACAGGCAGCGTCTGGGCCACGGTTTCAGCAACCACGGTGCTCATGAAGAAGACGATAGCAAAGAGGATGAAAAGACGCATCGAAGGTGGAGGCCTCGGCGCAGACAGAAGAGAGTTTAGCAAAGACTCACTACCAGATCTGCGCACAGAGAAAGAAAGGGAGAAGAGATTTTTGTGGGGACAGCCGCCAAGCCTGTCCTGAGCGAAGTCGAAGGAGCTGTCCAGCCGGGAAGCGGCGTATAGGATGGCAGGAACTACCCCTGCGCATCCTTATGCATCTCCACCGTGCTCCAGGTCTTATCCCCGGCATGGCATATATTTTCCAGCGCGCATTCGGCGCACTTTGGCTTGCGCGCGATGCATAACTTTCGCCCGTGCCAAATGACCTGATGCGAGAACAAAATCCAGCGCTCGCGGGGAATGACCTTCATCAAATCCTGCTCGATCTTCTGCGGATCGTTCTGCTTGGTGAGTTCCAGCCGCCGTGAAATGCGCTGCACGTGCGTATCGACCACCACGCCTTCCGCCTTCTTGAACCAGGTGCCGAGCACGACGTTCGCAGTTTTCCGCGCGACTCCAGGCAAGGTGAGCAGTTTCTCGATGTCATTCGGAACCTCGCCGCCATAATCCGCAACGATCTTCTTGGCCGCGCCCACCACCGATTTTGATTTGTTGCGGAAGAATCCGGTGGAGCGCACATCCGGCTCCAGTTGCTCGGGAGTGAGCGCCGCAAACGCCTCCACCGTCGGATATTTCCGGAAGAGTTCCGGCGTCACGCGGTTCACGTTCACATCGGTGGACTGCGCCGAAAGGATGGTCGCCACCAGCAATTCCCACGCGCTGGCATGCGTGAGCGCGCACGTCACCTCGGGATAGAGATCGTTCAACCGCTTCAGGATTTCGGCAACGCGCTCCGGAGCAATCGGATTGTAGCCCTTCGCGGGCTTGGCCGCGGCGTTTCGGCGCGAAACCGGGACCTTGCTCTTGGCCGGTTCGCGTGCGGC
The DNA here is from genome assembly GCA_963763795.1 of uncultured Acidobacteriota bacterium. GTDB lineage: Bacteria > Acidobacteriota > Terriglobia > Terriglobales > Acidobacteriaceae > Sulfotelmatobacter. The sequence continues at coordinate 294,049 of CAVXPP010000004.1, forward strand.
GCGGTCGGTTTGCTTGTGGTCAGATTTCGCGGACAGGAGTGTCCGCGCCACACGAACTTTATCCTGGCGCCCGGTCCGGGCTGGCTGACGGGGAACGACTCCGCGCGGCATGAACATCCTTTCTGCGATTCGATGTCGCCGCTCATCATAGCAATGGAAGCTTCGTGCTGGCCAATGCCTTCTGACACCGCTTCGCGACTGGACCGTCAATCCCTGCCCCTCGGTAACCTTCCGGGCAATTGACGGCTCCCACCACCCCCGGTACTCTGGAAGCACTCCAGACATCCAGGAAAAAACCGTGGCCGTCAATTCCATCCAACTCGGGCAAGTCTGGCGCAGCGAAGCCGACGGGCAGGATTACCTCGTCACCAAGGTCTACAGCGAAGTCTTCACCCAGTACGCCATGCTCAGGCCTGCCGGCATCACCGCTCCGGACGCGCCCACCGTACGGATAAAAGTCGCCAAGGGCCCACAGGGCGCCTCTCTCCCCGGATACGCGTTTACTCAGGAAGGATCGTTCTAAAGCAGTGGCTAGTGGGCCGTGGCCAGTGATCAGCTTCCACACGTCCGCAAATGAATTTCGATACACTGTGAACTTACTGTTCTCTTTTTTTTTCAATCACAGCAGAAAGGCTTTTGCTGGCAACTGACCACTAGCCACTGACCACTGCGCATGACGGAAAAGATTCTCGCAATTCTATTCATCTTCATCAGCAAGATCGTCGCTGTCACCGGCTACGCCGGCATCGCGATCCTGATGGCCATTGAGTCTGCGTGCATCCCGCTGCCCTCGGAACTCATCATGCCCTTCGCCGGCTATCAGGTGTTTCGGGGTATGTTCAAGCTGTTCTGGGTGGCGACGGCGGGCGCGATCGGCTGCAATCTCGGATCGCTGGTCGCCTACGAGATTGGCTGCTACGGCGGACGTCCGCTGGTCGAGCGCTATGGCCGGTGGATTCTGATGGGCCGCCGCGAACTCGATTTGGCCGACCGCTTCTTCCTGCGCTGGGGATACCTCGCCGTCTTCATCGCCCGCCTGCTGCCCGTGATTCGCACCTTTATCGCGCTGCCCGCCGGAATCGCCCGCATGCCGCGCGGTCGTTTTCACGTCTACACCTTTCTGGGATCGTGGCCGTGGTGCCTGGGACTGGCCTGGCTCGGCATGAAACTCGGCGAAAACTGGCGCGAACTCGGCAAGTACTTCCACAAATTCGACGCCGCGATCGGCTTAGTGCTGCTCGCAGGCGCCGCGTGGTTCATCTGGAGCCACTGGCAGAACAGAATCAGCTCTCAGCCATCAGCTGTCAGCCGTCAGTAAATCCGTCATTCTGAGCGGAGCGGCCGGTCGCGAAGCGAACGGCCACGCAGTCGAACAATCCCTACCGCAAGAGCACCGCCGCCCCACGCCTATTGCCGCGAACTCCGCCGTGGTGTACAAGCAAAAGAACCATTCAAGGAGGATCCCTTGCGCCCCACGCTAGCCGCCCTGCTCTTGGCCGTCATCGCGCTGCCGATCGCCGCACCCGCTCAATCCGCAAGCTCTGACCATCCCTTCGTCGTCGAGTACTACTACAAAGCGAAGTGGGGACACGCCGACGAATTCCTCAAACTCTTCAAGAAAAATCACTATCCCGTGCTGAAGAAAGAAATGGAACTAGGCCGCATCACCAAAGTCTGGATGGACCAACCCCGCTACCACACCACCGAAGACGGGCGCTGGGATTTTCGCGTGACCATCGTGTTCAAGAATGCCACCGTCGCCAACGAGTCGTTCGACGAGGCCGCGCTGCAGAAACAGATGTATCCCGATCAGGAAACGTTTCAGCGGGAAGAGCAGCGCCGCTTCGAAATCCTCGACGCACACTGGGATTTGCCGGTGAAAACGATGGATCTGGAGAAATAGTTCCGAGTTCCGAGTACCGTGTCGCGAGCGAACCCATCCGGTTTTGCTCGGTGCTCGCGACCCGCTACTCGGCACTGGAATCCCGCACCGCGAAGTGGGAGAATAGTCTTGATTGGGCCGTCCACGCGCGTGCGAAAAGGAGGGTCTCATGCTTGCCATCCGGCATCGTTACCCGCGCAATCCATACTTTCAGTTTCATCCGCTGCACACTCTGTTTTCGCTTCTCGGAGCGCTGATTCTCTTCGGCATGCTCGTCTGGTTTCTCGCAGTGCCGGCACGCTGAAGTCACGGTAGAAGACGCTGAGCGGCATTCACCGGAGGTCTCTGAGTGCACTCCGATGCCGCAATTCTGAAAAAGATGTGAACGTTCGGTAACAATCTCGACGGAATTCCTTTATCGCTACCATCAAAATTTGCAATTGGACTTAATTTCCTCCGTCTCCATAATCGATGTATGGACCCCTTCATATCTGTCGAGGATTCACACGTTGATGTTCTGCACGAGATCAGTGTCCAGCTGAATTCCGCGGAAGGATTTCACGAAGTTCTGCGCCGGGTCGTCGAATTTTCGTCCGCGCTGGTGAAGTGCGATTCCTGCCTGATCTATGTGCTCGAAGGCGATGAACTGGTTCTGCGCGCGTCAAAGAATCCGCATCCCGACGTCGTCGACCGGCTGAAGCTTCGCGTAGGGCAGGGCATTACCGGATGGGTCGCCGCTCACCGCGAGCCGGTGGCGATTCCAGAAAAGGCGGCCCATGATCCCCGCTTCCAGTTTTTTCACGAACTGCCGGAAGACAGCTACGAGGCCTTTCTCTCTGTCCCCCTGATGTGCCGCGGACGCGTGGTCGGCGTCATCAACTTGCAGCACCGCCAGCATCACGTCTATCGCCGCCGCGAGATTCGCATGATCTCCACCGTTGGATTTCTGGTCGGAGCAGAGATCGAGCTGGCGCGCCTCGAAGACGCCAACTCCACCCTAGCCGAACAATTGCAAACCAGAAAAATTGTGGAGCGCGCCAAAGGAATTCTGCAGCGCGATCTTGGATTGAACGAAGAGCAGGCCTACCTCGCTCTGCAGCGTCAGAGCCGCCAGAAACGCCGCCCCATGAAAGAAATCGCCGAAGCCATCGTGCTAAGCGACGACGTCCGCGGCAACTCCCACCCGCAAACCACGTAAGCGCAAAGGTAGGGGCGAACGCGACCTGTGAGCCCCTGTGTCCTCTGCGGTAAAGAAGAGCATGAACCACAGAGGACACAGAGGCTCACAGAGTCAGCGCGAGGCCGGAGAATCGAACCTGCTTACAACCGACTACTGTTCCAACGCCGCGGCCCTCGCGATCTGCCGTTCCGCCGGATGCGCGGGCACTACGAAGTGCAACGACATGCCAAAGTCCGGCAACTGCATCGCGCTGACGTAGCTGCCCGCCGGCGTGGATTCGAGCACGAGCATGCTTGTATCCGCCGGCTTGCTTTCGTCCGTTACCGGAACCAGGAACATAAAGCTGGCCCGCGTCCCACTGGTTTTGGTAAGGCTGAGAACCGGCGCGATGCTGCCGATGTTGAAGGTGAACTCATAGTCTCCCGCCGGCACGCGCGCATTCCCCCAGCGTACTTCGTGCGTGAGAGTGAAGTGCCCGCGCGCCGGTTCCTGCGCCGAGGCCAGGCTGGGCGCGAAGTTTAACGTGGTCGCCGCCAGCGTGGCGGCATAAACGAATCTGCGAATCGAGGTCATAGCTCTGGAAGTCATAGGGATCTCCTGTTCTGCCCCGCAGGGCATCGGTCTGACGAGCACGCCGCTCGCGCAAACGGATCGGCATGAGCTCAGTTTTCAGTGGAGAACGACAAGGTCAGGAGACGGGCAGTGCCGCAAACTCGGCTGGCACGCCATCAGCGACTTCGCGGGAACCGGCTGACTCAGCTGGTCCGTGAAGTGATTCCACTATGCGACAAGAGCGAGGCGGAGTCCAACGCAAAGAATCTATTCAAGCGATTCGGTAGACATTAAACCAGCCTGGTCTCACCGAACGCGGAGAAACCAGGATCACAGCGGACGTTGAGGGGCTTTTCGGGTGCACCCTCAACGACATCAATGAGCGCTATGGGGATGTTTCGCCAATTGATCCAGTCCTGTATGATCTTGCGCGTGACATCGCATAAGGCTTTGGCGTTTTCCCTCATAGCAATCGGGACTCTGGTGTTTGTTTTTGCACGCCAAATTTCCACCCTCAAATCCTCAGCGTGGGCACGCTTCTATCAGCGTCATCCTCAGGCAGCAGAGAAGAACCCCTTGTCGGTTCATGCGGGGACGGAGCGAAGTATCCGTTTGGGCGCGGTCATGTGGCGGATAGTCGGAGTAGCCATCGCTCTCAATGGCTGGATCCGACTTCAATGAGCGCCATGAGGATTTTTCGCTTGTAATCGCACAATCTCACAAGAGGTCAAGGCGCAGGCGGTATGGCGAGCACTTGCGCACATTTGGCGCCTGACAACGTATCGAAATGTGACGTATATTCTCGGAGCTGACGAAATACATCATCTTCCGAAATCGATGGGTTTATGAGCATGACAGACAAAACGACAACTCCATCGTTGACCACTGTCGAACAAAAATACTGTGTTGCGGCCTCCTTCCCAGGAGGGTTTTCCTTTTTCCAAAGATAAAATGCACGCCCTTCACTACCATCGGGATTCTTCTCCCCGGGAGAGATTCCAAAATCCGTGATTACGATGGCAGGGGCGATGCTTTTGACGTATTCTTGCTGTTGCTTTGCCTCGGCAAGAAGAATGTCTTCGGCTCTTGAGCCTTTAATGTATTTCTTGATGTCATTCCTGTCCTTATCCTTCACGATCGATTCGTAAGCAAGATTGTCGATGAATATGATGGTCTTGCCCGGATCGTCTTTCTCGTTGAACGAAAAAGTTTTGCCATCTAAGAAATAGCGAAAACTACTGTTGCCCAGAAATCTGTAAAAGTAATACCCTGTGCCTTTATTGGGTTTTATGACTTTCGTTTGCCCGTTATCAGGACATTGAGAATGCAGATATACCGGGCCAAGCATCAGCGTGAAAGAGATCAGAAAAACCATTCGCCAAGCTGAAACCGACGAAGGGCTGGCGATTAGCCGATTTGCATTCTGGACCACACTTCCCATCTGAGTGCCTCCGAACACTATGCGCGAATACTACTCTGAAGTCGTCACAAACGGCGGCGATTTTCGACACCTGTTGTAATCAGCCATAGCGCTCAAAACCCCGATCACGCACCCACAGCCCACTTGACCTGTACTTTCCCGCCCTCCACGGGCGATCCGTTTGCCAAACTCCCGCCCTCCATGAGACCATTGCCAGTTCATATTGGGTGGCAAGCCACCGCCACCAGAATAGAGGCATCATGTATCAGAAAAGACCGGGAGTGTTCATGGCCGACTGGTGGGACGCGGACGGCCGCCGCCATCGTAAGCAGTTCGCCAATGCCGCATCAGCACGCGAGCATGAGCATCGCGAGACCGCTCTGGCCCACGCCGAACGCGCCAGCCGTGAGATGAAGCTGGCCGCCCGAACCAGTGGCAATAAGAAACCGTCACCGAAGACGGATACAGGCACCATCGAAGCGGCCAAGGGAAAGCTCGGAGTCATGATCCCCGGCATGGGCGCCGTGGCCACCACCTTCGTCGCCGGCGTCGAAGCCATCCGCAAAGGCCTCGCCAAGCCCATCGGATCCCTCACCCAGATGGGAACCATCCGGCTGGGCAAGCGCACCGACGGCCGCTCTCCCAAGGTCAAGGAATTCGTTCCGCTCGCCGGACTGGACGATCTCGTCTTCACCGGCTGGGACATCTTCGAAGACAACATGTACGAAGCCGCTTCCAACGCCGGCGTGCTCGACTATCGCCTGCTCGAGCAGTTGAAGCCATTCCTCTCTTCCATCACGCCGCGCGCCGCCGTCTTCGATCACAACTACGTCAAGAAGATCGACGGGCCCAACGTGAAAAAGGGCAAGAGCAAGATGGATCTCGCCGAGCAGTTGCGCGACGACATCCGCGACTTCAAAAAATCCAGCGGCGCCACCCGCCTGATCACCATGTGGTGCGGCTCGACCGAATCCTATATCGAGCCCACCGAGGCGCATCAGTCGGTGAAGGCGTTCGAGAAGGCGCTGCGCGAGAACGACGAAATGATCGCGCCCTCGATGATCTACGCCTACGCCTCGCTGATGGAAGGCGTCCCGTTCGCCAACGGCGCGCCGAATCTCACCGTCGATTTGCCGGTGATGCTCGAACTTTCCCGCAAGAACGAAGCGCCCATCTGCGGCAAGGATTTCAAGACCGGCCAGACGCTGATGAAGACCGTGCTCGCGCCCGCCTTCAAGGCGCGCCTGCTCGGCCTCAGCGGATGGTATTCCACCAACATCCTCGGCAACCGCGACGGCGAAGTCCTCGACGATCCCGGGTCGTTTAAGACCAAGGAGGAATCGAAGCTCGGCGTGCTCGAGCACATCCTGCAGCCCGGCCTCTATCCCGAACTCTACGGGAACATCTTCCACAAGGTGCGCATCAACTACTACCCGCCGCGCGGCGACAACAAGGAAGGCTGGGACAACATCGACATCTTCGGATGGCTCGGCTATCCCATGCAGATCAAAGTCGACTTCCTCTGCCGCGATTCGATCCTGGCCGCGCCCATCGTCCTCGACCTGGTGCTGTTGATGGATCTGGCGCAGCGCACCTCGGAGTTGAAGGGCCTGGGCATCCAGGAATGGCTGAGCTTCTTCTTCAAGTCTCCGATGACGGTGCCGGGGCTCTATCCCGAACACGACCTGTTCATTCAGCTGATGAAGCTGAAGAACACGCTTCGCCACCTGAAGGGCGAAGAGCTGATCACGCACCTGGGGTTGGAGTACTACGACTAGCCGGAAGCCAGAACCATAAACCACAAAGGACACGAAGTTTCACGAAGGAAAAGATGGAAAGCAAATTCCTTCGTGTTTCTTCGTGTCCTTTGTGGTTCTCTGGTTCTTGTTCCCGCACAAATCTTAGGATGAACGGAGTTCACCAGATCGTCTTGACCAGCGGGCTGCGGCGAATCTTCTCGTCATGGGTAATCAAGGTCAGCCCCTCGGCGCGCGCTGTGCCGCCGATGATGCGGTCCGCGGGATCGCCGGAATAGTCACGGGGGAACTGGGCTGCGAGGACGGCAATCGCCGGCGTAATCGGGAGAATGATGACCCCTTCGAGCAGTAATGTAAGCGAGGACTCAAGCGTGCCATAACGCCGGAGTCTTCCTCGTGCCAGCATCGAGGCGAGTTCCCAGACGGTAATGGCGGAAATCGCGATTCCGCCAAGACGGCGGGCGCGTCGGATCGCCGAAGCGGCCGGACGGGAAAGAGCTTTCGAATCATCCACCGCCCAAACCAGCGCGTGCGTGTCTAACAGGATCAAAACGCGGACTCCCACGCCTCTGCTGGGTCGGAATCCAAGTCGTCGGCCACCTCAAAAACACCCTTGAGTCTGCCGATGAAGTCCTCGTCGGGATCATCCATCGGCACCAGTTTCGCAACCGGTTTGCCGCGCTTCGTGATTACGAGCGGGCGTTTGGTCGACCTCACATCTTCCATCAAGGTAAGGCACTGCGCCTTGAATACTGCGGCAGCAATAGTCTTCATAGACACATTATAACAGACATGGTCAACTACAAGTGACCATGGACACGTCAGGCTAACATCTTTCCCCGTTTGTACTCATCAAACTCCTCCAGGTACCGTTGAATATCCTTCTTCTGCAGGTAGTACGGCGTCGACAGCCGCAGCTTGTGCGGATCGCCGCCACGGATGCGGATTTTGTGGTTCTTCCAGAGCCAATTCTCCAGATCCGCGCGCTCGATGGGCGGCACGTTCACGCTGACAATTCCGCAGCGCAATGCTGGATCCGGCGAGGTCCACGACTCCGCCCCACGCTGCATCATCCCTTCAAGAATGGAGTCGGCCAGCTTGCGATGCCGCTGCTCAATGCGGTCCAGCCCGATCTCGTCCGCCAACTTGATCGACGCCCGCAGACCGCACAGCGCCGGCACATTCGAACTTCCGATCCGCTGAAAACGTTCCGCGCGGATCTTCGGTTCATCCCAGCCCTCGGTCGCGATGGTGTTCCACAAGCGATCGATCACTTCGTCCCTCACATAGAGGAAGCCCGACCCCTTGGTGGCCATCAGCCACTTGTGCGGACTTGACGAATACATATCGCAGCCGAGTTCGTGAACGTCGAGCTGCATCATCCCGGGAACGTGCGCCCCATCTACGGCCGACAGAAGGCCCTTGGTTCGCGCCAAAGCGCACAACTGCTTCGCCGGAAGCACAACTCCGGAAAAGGTCGTGATGTGGCTGAAGAACAGCACGCGCGTCCGCGACGTGATGGCATCGTTGAACAGATTCAGCACCTGCGGGGCATCTTTCACGGGGCGGGGAAGAGCGACCTTCTTTACTACGATCCCGTAGCGTTTCGCCTTCAAGTTCCACGGATGCTCGCCGCCCGGGTGCTCCTGGTCGGTCATCAGTACCTCGTCGCCGGGCTTCATATCGATCCCGTTGGCGATGTAGCTGTTCGCCTCGGTTGCATTCCGCAGCAGGGCAATCTCGTCGCGGGTGCAGCCGACAAACTTGGCCAGCGGATCGCGAAACTCGTTCCACGCCGCGTATCCCCAGATCGGGTAGTCCTCCGGATCGGCCTGGTCCAATTTTTCGGTCGTGTTGTAGGCGTCGAAGATTGCGCGCAAAACGGGCGCCGGACTCGAACCAACAGTCCCGTTATTCAGATACACCTCGTCCTCCGGGATAAGAAACTGCTTACGGATCTCCGCCCAATAGCGGTCTTCGTCCGTTTCGAATTCGGACCGATCCGGAAAGGGCGGAACCCGCTCCAGTTGCGCCAAAAGATTGCCCGGCAGCGCAATCGAGGCGGCAATTCCGGCGGCAGCGGTCGATAGAAAATGGCGGCGGTTGAACATGAACCCTCCTTACTGCGGAAGGCGCCATGGTACGACGGCGGCCTGCTCCTCGCAAGAAAGCCCCAGAGTCAGAGTATGCTCTACGATACCGAACAACGTTTTTGCGGCTTCGGGGTAACCCGAAGCCCTCTCGGCGCGTCTAATCGAACGTCAGATTAGGGACTTGGTGTCCCTGGCACCGGGCGTATAATCGGCTCAAGGAGTACCCCTATGAAATTCCGATGGCTGGCAATCGCAGTCGGATTGGCGGCGTTCAGCGCAGGGCCCTGGATGTTCGCGCAAACTCAAAGTCCGAGCCAGGATCCGACCCAGACTCCGCAGCAGACGCCGGCTCCGAGCCAGAATCCGCCGCAGACGCAGACCCCGACCTCCGATCCCGATGCCGGTCAACCCAAGGCTGGAGACGTGCAGAATGCACCCAAGCAGGCGCCTGCCGCGCTGCCTACCCAGGATGACAGCCAGATCAAGCACGATGGCGGCAAGACCGATGTCGATGCTGTAGGCAATCGCAACGTGGGATGCGGCCGCGGTGTTGGGAACTGGTATAGCGTCGAAGGCCAGGTCGCTCGCGGGCGAGTCTACGCCCAGCAGATCGAATCGCAAATCAAGCTGATCAACGACCCTGTCATCACCGAATACGTGAACCGGATCGGACAGAACCTGGTGCGTAATTCTGATGCGCAGGTGCCTTTCACCATCAAGGTGATCGATTCCGATGTAGTCAACGCCATGGCGCTGCCCGGCGGATTCTTCTACGTGAACTCCGGCCTGATTCTGGCGGCCGACGAAGAAGCCGAAATGGCCGGCGTGATGGCCCACGAGATCGCCCACGTCGCCGCTTGCCATTACGCTCGTGAAATGACTCGCATGAACCTGCTGCAGATGGCCTCGCTGCCCGCCATCTTCATGGGTGGCGCCTTGGGATATGGCATCTATGAAGGCATGGGCCTTGGCATTCCGCTGACCTTCCTACACTTCTCCCGTGAATTCGAGGCGCAGGCGGATTACCTCGGCATCCAATATATGTATCGCGCGGGCTACGATCCTTCGGCCTTCGTTTCATTCTTTGAAAAAATTCAGGCCATGGAGAAGAAGAAACCCGGCACCCTGTCGAAGGCCTTCGAAACGCACCCGCAGACTCCAGACCGGATCGAGAAATCGCAGGAAGAAATCCGCAAGATTCTTCCCGCCAAGGCGGAGTACATCGTAACCACGTCGGAATTCGACGACGTCAAGGCGCGGCTGGCGGCGATCGAAAACAAGCACAAGGTGCTCGATCAAAAGGACAGCAACAAGCCCAGCCTGCGGCGGACTTCGAACACCAGCGATACTTCGAACGACGGGAAAACTGACGACGATCGTCCAACCTTAAAGCGGCGCGACGATTCGAACTGATTATGGTTCGTCGATTCACCGGCGGCCGCGGCCGCCGGTTTTTGTTGGTCATCCGGGACTCACACTGTCGTGTGATTCCAATCACAGATTGAGCTTGGGTCCTGGACATAGGCTCGGCTATGCTGTTTTAACCGCAATCGCATAAAGGCGGATATATTCCATGCCAGAGAACACGCTCACCATCACCGACAATCGCACTAATAAAACCTACACCGTTCCGGTCGACAATGGCACGATCCGCGCCATGGATCTGCGTCAGATCAAGACCGCCACTGACGATTTTGGGCTGATGACCTACGACCCCGCGTTCATGAATACGGCATCATGTAAGAGCGCCATCACTTATATTGATGGTGACAAGGGCATCCTGCGCTATCGCGGATATCCCATCGAAGTTCTTGCCGAGCGTTGCACCTTCCTGGAAGTTGCCTACCTGCTGCTGAACGGCGAACTGCCCACTGAAAAAGAGCTGAACTCATGGGTCTACAACATTACCCATCACACCATGCTGCACGAAACCACCAAGAAGTTCATGGAAGGTTTCCGTTACTCCTCGCACCCCATGGCGATGTTTGTGAGCACAATTGCGGCGCTGTCGAGCGTCTATCCCGACGCCAAGCATGTGCACGATCCGGCCAACCGTCTCCACCAGATTTCTCGCCTCATCGGCAAGGTGCCGTCCATTGCAGCGATGTCGTACCGCCACAACGTAGGCTTCCCCTACGTGTATCCCGATAACGATCTGAGCTACACCGAAAACTTCATGAACATGTTATGGAAGATGGTCGAGCCAAAATACGTGGCGAATCCGGCGATCGCCCGTGCCCTCGACATTCTTTTTATTCTGCACGCCGACCATGAGCAGAACTGCAGCACCAACGCCATGCGCTCGGTGAGCAGCTCGCAGGCCGATCCGTACCTCTCGGTTGCCTCGGCCGCCTCGGCTCTCGCCGGACCGCTGCACGGCGGCGCCAACGAAGAAGTCCTCAAGATGCTCGACGAGATCGGTTCCAAGGATAAGGTTCCGGCTTACATCAAGCGCGTGAAGGAAGGCCAACTCAAGCTGATGGGATTCGGGCACCGCATCTACAAGAATTACGATCCGCGGGCGAAAATCATCCGCTGGAGCGCCGAGCAGGTGTTCCAGGTGACGGGCCGCAGTTCCAAGCTCGACATCGCCCTGGAACTGGAACGCATTGCCCTGGAAGACGACTATTTCGTGAAGCGCAAACTGTATCCCAACGTGGATTTCTATTCCGGGATCATGTACCAGGCCATGGGTTTCCGGCCCGAGATGTTTACTGTGTTGTTTGCCATTCCGCGCACCGCGGGCTGGCTGGCGCAGTGGCAGGAACTCATCACCGATCCGGAGCAGAAGATCGCCCGCCCGCGTCAGGTGTACACCGGATACGGCGAGCGCGAATTCCTGCCGCTGGATAAACGGGTTCCCGTGCCGATTCCGGCAGACTATCCGGCCCGCTGAAGACTTTGTTCACGGGAAAAGTAAAATGCCCCGCTCAACGGCGGGGCATTGTTTTACGCGATTTGCGTTATCAACGGTCAGCCACGCATTGCTAGCCGGGGCAGAGAAGAAACTTTTACGCTGCGTGTTTCGCCAGTTCCGCCATCTGTTCGCGATGCCGCTCGGGGGAAGTAATCACTTTCATTTGCTGCCAATCGTAGGCGAATTCCTTACCGCATTCCAGACAGACCACGTAGGTTCCGGTCAGAGCCGCAGCTTGGGGACGCCGCTTGGCGCCGCGTATCGTAACCGGGAAACTGAAATGTGCGTGCCTGCAGCCGAAAAGTATATCGACTAGTTTTTCAATCATGACCCACCTTCCATACCTGAGCGTATGTCGAACCCTGGGATATTGAGCGTGATCGCCCCTTCCTAATGAAAACGCGAACGCCATCACTCATTTACTTAGATTCATGGATTGCGAAAAGGGTTTCGGTTTCCCACAGAAGCCACGTGAGACCACAGACTTAACGGCGGGAACCCCCTGAATTAAATGAGGTTAGCAGACCGCGTTCACGGGGGATTTTTCAAGAATTCACACTAGAAAGCCAAACCCGAGCCAAAAACGCCGGCCCTACTGACCTCTCGAGCGAGTCAAACCGCACAAGTCGAACTTCGAAACAGACAGGAGGACGCGGCGGCGCGGCTAGCCATCCAACGGCTTGACAGTACTGCCGAACGCGCGTACGGTCACGCGCAGGCGGAATTGCCAATTTCCCCCTCATGCAGCAGTCCCGTTATCCGGCTTAAAAACACGAGACCTCCGCGGGGCGCGGAAAACCGAGAAGTTTCTATGGAGGGTTGTATGAAACGACGTTACCTGACCGCATTGTGTTCTGCCGTTCTGTTCGTTGCTGGAATTGCGCTGACGCCGACTGCGGCGCAGACGACGCAAGATTATTACACCTACGTATCGCAGTGGGCTATTCCTCGCGCACAATGGGACGCGTTCACCAAGCAGGAAGAGTCGAACGTTGCCAGGATGAAAAAGCTGGTGGCCGACGGGACCATCATCGCGTGGGGAAACGAAGAAGTCCGGGTGCACCAAGAGGACGGCGACACGCACGCCGACTGGTTCACAGCGACCAGCCGCGCCAATCTCCTGAAGGCGCTCGAGGAACAGTGGACCACGGCCACAAACGCCAGCTTTGTCAGCGCGACGAAGCACTCCGATTTGTTTCTCCACACCATCGCGCACGGCGGCAATACAGTCTCGAATGGCACCGGTTATCTACGAGTGGGCTTCTACCAGGCCAAGCCCGGGGACGGGGAAGCGCTTGAGGGCCTTCTCATGAAAAGCATTAAGCCCTTTCTCGATTCCGCGATCGCCAACGGCACGCTCACCATGTACAACATCGATGAACAGGACATCCACACCAGCGCTCCGGGCGGGTACAACCTCGCCCTGCTTTTCCCGGACGGTGCGGCCATGGACAAGTTTTTCGCCGATCTGATGGCGTCCGAAAAAGCAGGTTCCACGATCGGTGGCATGTTGGAGGCCTTGACAGTGGCCAAGGATCACCGCGACGATTTCGGTCGAGTCACGGCTTACGAGCACAAGTAGCGCTTCGGCGCCAAGACGATGGAACCCTCAAAGTGGCGGCGGAAACGCCGCCATTTTCTGACCTTCACTCCTCGCGCAGAGTGGTGGCCGGATCGATCCTCGCGATTTCAGCTTCTTGCAAAATAGGTTTGAGAAGGGCAGGCCTTTTAGCCGCTGAGGTCAATGACGCCAGATCGTACGCAACCCACTTTTGGAACACGCTCTACTCCCTTCGAAGTAATGCAGCATGGCTTCGTCGAATCGTCGGTCGCTCGGCCAATCTAAATCCAGCGCTTGCGGCCGCTGCGAGCTCTGCTTCAAATTTCCGATCGTCGACGTGGCCACTCGGTTCAGCCAATAAAAGCTGCCCGTGTGTCGAGGACGCGAGCGCGACCTCCGTAAAGAATCGACCGGCGTCGGGAAACTCATGCACCATCGCGAAAGCAAGCGTGAAATCGACCTTGCCGGCAAGATCGCTGATTCCCATCGTCTCAGCCGAAGTGATTCGCGCATCGATCCGATCCAGCACGTTCGCCTTCGCCGCGCGCCGCTTCAAGCCCGCAATCATTTTTGGCTGCAGATCAACGGCTACCACTCGACCTGACGCACCGGCTAAACGCGCCAGGGGAATCGTGAAAAATCCCATTCCCGGCCCGGGCTCGAGCACTGTCATTCCTTCGCGCACGTAAGGGCCGAGCAATTGTGCCGGATCGCCCTGCATCCATCGCCGTACAGGGCTCACCAACATATAGCCAATCCACCAGGGACACACACGATGCGACATGAGTGGGATGATACCGGTCAGCCGCGGGCAGGCACAGCGATTTCGATCACACGCTCTGCGGGCCGCGCTTCTTGTGCTGCTGACACTTGGTCATGATCGCGGAACGCAATCGGCTACGAAGATCTTCGGGCAGTTCATAGAGCTGGGAATCGCGGTAGATCTCGATGGTTTTCTTGGTAGTGTCGCAGACAACGTAGCAGTTGTGGCACCAGGAAAGATGATTTTCTAACTCGACTTTAGTTTTTTCGTCGAGGACGCCGTCCAGATAACTGGTCAGCTCATTGAGGAACTCAGAGCATTTCACTGGTTGCCATCTCCGCTCGCGACATCGCCATTTTTGATATCTCCATCTCTCGCCCCCGCTTTGCCGTTCTCGCCTTCGCGCCTTTGGAAGTAGCGGCCTAACCGTTCGCGAAGCTGCAGTCGCGCCCGCAACAATCGCGACTTCACCGCCGGCACGCTCAATTCCAATGCGGCGGCGGTCTCTTCGGTCGACAGCCCTTCCACATCCCTCAGCACGAACACCGTCCGAAAGCCCGGGGGCAGGCCTTGGATGGTCTTACTCAAAATCTCGCGCAATTCCGCTTGCGTATATTGCTGTTCCGGATTCGGGCTCCAGTCCGCGATCTCCCGCGGAAGGGAATCGTCTTCCGTCTTAATGTCTTCATCCAGCGAAACCGTGCGCTCGGGCTTGCGCCGGCGCAATTTCATCAACGCTTCGTTGACCGCGATCCGGACCAGCCACGTGTAAAATTTTGATTGCTCCTGGAACTTTGCCAGGTTGCCGTACGCCTTCAGGAACGCTTCCTGCACCACGTCTTCCGCATCTTCGCGGTTCTGCGTAATGTGTTGTGCGATCCGAAAAACGTTGCGGTCGTAACGCCGCACCAGTTCTTCGAAGGCCGCGTCGTCGCCCCGCTTGGCCGCCCGTACGAGTGACAGCTCCTCGCTAACAGGCCCTTCCAGTTTGTTTTGGATGGCTCCCATACTTCCAACGATGCAGTATTTTCCCGGTCGTGTAGCATCGTCACGTAGAGTTTCAACCCCATCCAATGACGAGACCACGAACTCGAAGCTATTATTCTACTTGGTAACCTGCCCGTTTGCCCAACCGCTTTGCCATAGGCGGCGGCAAAAGTTTGCGTTAGAGTTTTAGCGAGCTCCATTTTGGGTTACGGAAGTACCCTTCTACTGACACACAAGTGCCGTATAATCAGCGATTAAGGCAGCGTTCATTTGCTGCTGGAAGCGGTATCGAAGATTCCCGAATAAGAATGGTTTTCTAAGCGATGGCCGAGAGCAAGCAGCTTCAGCAAATCGTCGAGCACGCGGTAGCGCAAGTTCTGGATCGCCAGCTTCCCAAGTTGCAATCGGAACTGGTCGAGCAAGTCTTGGCGGAATTGCCGCCTTTCGAGCCCGGCGCTGGATCCGCAGCGGGAAGCCAGACTCCGGCTGGCCTCGTCCAATCCGTGTCCAGCATCCACGCCGGAGCCACGCAAAAAGAAATTCTTCGATCTTTGCTCGATACTGGAAGCTCCTACGCGGCTCGCCTCGCACTCTTTGTCGTGAAGGCAGGAGCCGCCACCGGATGGCAAGGCCGCGGCCTCGGAGATGACGACTCCGTCAAAGATTTTCCTCTCGATATCAACTCCGGCCCGGTCGCCCACGCCTTTCAGAATCGCGTCGTCACTCCCGCCAACATCGCGGAGATGGACCGCCGTTTCGTCAAACAATTCGGCGGACCCGAGAACGAACAGATTCTCGTCCTGCCCTTGGTTCTCAAAGAAAAAGTTGCCGCGTTGCTTTACGCTGACGGGGGCGCCAATGGCGCGCTCGATGTTGCTCCGCTAGAAATCCTGGTAATGGCCACCAGCACCTGGCTGGAAGTGGTTTCGCTGCGTAAGCAGACCCAGAAGGAAGTCGTAGAAAGCGCCGCCGGCGTGGAACGTGCTCCCGCGCCTGTGCCTGTGCAGACGGTCAGTTCTTTCCCTGATCCTTTCGCGGCGCACACGCCGAAGCATACTGCACCCAAACCAGCGCCCGAGCCCGAACCGGCCGCCGAAGTGGTCGAGGTTTCAGCTCATGCCGCAGCCGCCAGCGCCGCCGCGGCCCCAGCCGCCGACCCCTTCGCCGGACTGTCCGCCGAAGACGCCGACACCAACCGCAAGGCGCAGCGTTTCGCCCGCTTGCTAGTGGATGAGATCAAGCTCTACAACCAGGCGAAAGTTGCGGAAGGCCGCCGCAACCGCGATCTTTACGATCGCCTGAAGGAAGACATCGAAAAAAGCCGCTCTACATTTCAAAAGCGTTACGGCAACACCACGGCCGCGACTGGAGATTATTTTCAAAAGGAAGTCATTCGCAGCCTCGCCGAAGACGATTTAACGGTGATGGGCGCGAACTTCAAGAAGTAACCTGAATCGGGAAGGAGCCGGGAAACGCAAGCCCTTTGTCGCGCATTCCCAACCCTTCCACCGTATACTCAATTTCGGTGGATATTTTGAAAGGGCGCGATTTTAGTCGCGCCGCGAGAGCAGTAATGTAGCAAGCGGCTTTCGCCGCTGAGTTTCAGGTTCTGGCATTCGCGTCTCCGCGCGAAAAAAGAAAAAGTGGTTCGATTGGGTCTCAAGCAGTTCTGGATTTTCGCTCTGGCCGGCGGGCTCGCGAGCGTAGCCATCCCGGCTGCGTTCGGCCAGCAACGCGAAACCCCAACGTCCACACCCGCGGGGAAACCGCACGATCAATCGGCAGCAAAATCTCCAGCGCACAAGTCCACCGCGAAACCTTCCACCACGGCTAAACCCAAGACGCCCACGACTCACAGCGCCGCCAGGCGGCGCCGTCATCGCCCCATGTCTCCCCGCGTGCGCCGCATTCGTCAGGCCTTCGTGGCTTCGACGACGTTGCGGCTCATGGCGCAGCAGTTGGTTCAGGACCGCACTGCCGCCGGATACGCCGGAGTCGAAGCCTATGCCCGCGCCCACGCCAAAGAGGACGCCGGGGCTCTCGCCTGGGTGGTCGTGGGATACGCCCACGTTCTCGATCACGATTGCGCCAAGGCCATCGATCCTCTCAACCGCGCCAAGCCGCTTGCCGGAGATCTTGGCGATTACGTCGCCTATTATCTCGGCACCTGCTATCTGCAAACCGGGCATCAGGCGGAAGGCCTCGCCACGCTCGCGAATTTCAGCGCCGCCTACCCCGATTCGCTGCTGGTGCGTGATGCTCACCTCGGTTACGCGACCGGATTGCTGACCGAAGGCCGCGCCCCCGAAGCCGCGGAATTGCTCGCGAAAGATCGCTTCCCGCCCCGCTCGGATATCGAACTCGAGTTAGGCAAAGCCCTCGCCGCATCCGGGCAGGCCGCAAAGGCTTCTGAGGCCTTCGCCAACATTTACTACAACATGCCCATCTCTGCCGAGGCCGATGCGGCTTACGCCGAGCTGAAAAAACTTGCCATCTCGTCGCAGCCCACGCCGGGGCAGCTCAAGACGCGTGCTGGCCTGCTGATGAAAGCCCGCCGCTACGCTGATGCGGCGGACGAATATCACGAGCTCGCAATCCATGCCAGCGCGGCGGAGCGTCCTGCGGCCGTGCTCGCACTTGCCGATGCCTTGCATCGCAGCGGCCATAACCGCGAAGCCAAAACTGAACTCGCAGCGTTACCCGGCGCCACTGCAGATCAACTGGCCCAGCGCCTCTACATTCTCGGTGAAATCGCGTGGGCCTCCGACGAGAACGACGCCTTCTACCACGCGGTCGACGAACTTCGCCAGACCGCGCCCACCAGTCCCTGGCTCGAATCCGCCCTGCTCTCGGCCGCGAACCTGCATCTGGTGCATCACGAGTACGACCAGGCGCTCGACTCTTTCCGCGAACTGCAGCAACGCTTTCCGACCGGGGCCAGAGCTTCGTACGCCCACTGGAAGGCCGCCTGGCTCACCTTGCGCCAGGGCCGCAATGACGAAGCGAAAAAACAATTCGAAGAGCAGATCGCACTCTATCCCACGGGCAACGAAACTTCGAATGCTCTTTACTGGCGCGCCCGTCTTGCCGAAGAAGACCACGACTTCGCCATGGCGCGCGCCTTCTATCTGAAATTGTCCGACCGCTATCGCAACTACTACTATGCTGAACTCGGCCGCGACCGCCTGAAAAATCTGCCGCCAGCTACTGATGCGCCCGGGCAGTATCCGTTGCTCGATCGCATTCCGCCGCTGGAGCATGCGGAGAAGATCGAGCTCGAAGATCCGCCCAATGATGATCTCCATCTGCAGAAGGCGAAACTGCTGGGCAACGGCGGCCTGGTCGATTTTGCCGTTCGCGAACTGCAAGCCGCTGCCAGTCAGGAAGGCGGAAGCTGGGCGCCGGCGGAAACCGCGCAGCTCTACACCGACACCGGCCACTACGATCGCGCCATCGAGGTCATGAAGCACTCGGTTCCGAGTTACTTCGCGGTCGACATCCCGATGCTGCCCCGGCCCTATTGGGAAGCGCTTTTCCCGCGTCCCTACTGGTCGGATCTCAAACGCTTCTCGACCGCCAACAACCTCGATCCGTATCTCGTCGCGTCGCTGATCCGGCAGGAATCGGAATTTAATCCGCTGGCCGTCTCCCGCGCCAACGCCGTCGGCCTCATGCAGCTGCTGCCCAAAACCGGCAGGGTGGTGGCGCGCCAGGAATCAGTGAGGCACTACAACTCCAGCCAGCTCTATACTCCCACGATGAATCTTGAGCTCGGCACCCGCTACTTCCGCGGCATGGTCGACAAGTTTGGCGGATCGTTCGAACACGCTCTGGCCGCCTACAACGCCGGCTCCGACCGCGTCGAAGAGTGGATGGGCCAAGGCCCCTACCGCGATTCGCCGGAGTTCGTAGAATCGATCCCATTCACCGAAACCCGCGAATACGTCCAAGCCATCATGCGCAACGCCAGCGTCTACCGCCAGCTCTACGGCACGCCATAATTTTTTTGCCACGGATTCACACGGATCAGAACGGATAACGGAAAATATAGGCGCAGACGCATTCGTCCGCGCCGCGAGCTGAGCGAGCGTGTTCGAAGGCGGGCGGGGGATGCGGAAGCCTAGTTCGCCGGCGCCTTATGAAACAAAATCTCAATCACCAGCAGCGACGCCCCCACCACAATCGCGCTGTCGGCCAGATTGAATACCGGCCACTGATACTGCTTCACGTAGAACAGTAGAAAATCCACGACCTTCCCGCTGGCCACGCGGTCCCACAGATTTCCCACCGCGCCGCCCAATATCAGCGAGAGCGCGACGCCGGTGATCGTCACTGCGTGCGACTGCTTCCACAGCAGCACCGACACCACCAGCATCGCAAGAACCGAAAATCCGATCAGCATTGCCGTCTTCCAGTGCGACGGAGAATCGGCGAACAGGCTGAACGCCGCGCCCGTATTCTCGGTGTGCGTCAGCTGAAAAAATCCCGGAATGATCTGGATATGCGCGTACATCGCGATGCGCGCCGCCGCCAGCCGCTTCGTCCAGCGATCCAGCAGCACAACCAGCAGAGCAATTAGAAAATGGAGTGATCGGGCAGTCGTGGTCTTCATCAAGGCCGCTAGGCTTCCAATTCTTTCAGCACCGCGCTGCAGCGCTCGCAGACCGTGGGATAGGTCTTGTCTTCGCCGACGTGGGTCGAGTAATTCCAGCAGCGATCGCATTTCGCCCCGTCCGCCTTCTTTACTTCAACGTGGACTCCGCCAGTCCCGTTGCCTGAACCCTGTGCGAGCGTGACCTGCGACACGATGAACAGATACCGCAACTGCGGCGAATAGCGCTGCAACAGCGCGAACAACGGATCGGACGCAGTGATGAATACCTGGGCCTCGAGTCCGGTGCCGATGAGCTTCGCGTTGCGCGATTCTTCCAGCGCCTTCAGCACCTGGTCGCGCACCGAACGCAGGCTGCTCCAGTCATCTTGCTGGGCAGGGTCAACCGGCTTAACGAGCCCGGTAGCGTCGCCGAGAATGTCGCTGCTCGCCAGGAACTGAGCCATGTGCACACTGTCTGCGCGCCCCTCGATCTTGGGCAGATACTGCCAGACTTCCTCACAAGTGAAGCTCATGATCGGCGCCAGCAGACGAACCAGCGCTTCGCCAATGCGCCATATCGCCGTCTGGGCGGACCGGCGAGCATGAGACTTTCGCGCAAAGGTGTAGAGGCGGTCCTTCAGAACGTCGAAGTAGAACGCGCTGAGATCCACAATGCAAAAATTATTGACGCGCTGGTAAATCTTGTGGAACGCGAATTCGTCGTACCAGTTCTTTACATCGGTCGCGAGAGCACAAGTCTGGCGCAGCATATGCTGGTCGATCGACTCCATTTCGTCGAACGCAACCGCATCTTTCGCCGGATCGAATCCTTCTAGGTTCCCCAGGATGTAGCGGAACGTATTACGTATCTTCCGGTAGTTTTCCGCCGAGGTCTGCATCAAACGTTCCGACCCCACCACATCCTCGCGGAAGTCCACTGACGCCACCCACAGCCGCACCACTTCTCCGCCCAGCCGGCTCGAGATATCCACCGGGTCCACGTCATTGCCGCGCGACTTCGACATGGCCTGGCCTTTTTCGTCGAGCGTCCATCCCGGCGTCACCACGCCTTTATAAGGAGGCGTCTGGTGTGTGCCCATGGCGCAGAGCAGGGAAGACTGAAACCATCCGCGATACTGATCTCCGCCTTCGAGATACAAATCCGAAGGCCAGGGATAATCCGGTTCGTCATCGACCAGCGCCAAATAACTCGCCCCCGATTCCAGCCACACATCGAAAATGTCCGTCTCTTTTTCGAACTTCGCGCCGCCGCAATGAGGGCACTTCGTTCCCTCCGGCAGAATCGCGTCCGACTCCGGCGTGAACCACGCATCCGCTCCCGACTTGCGGAAAAGCTCGACGACCTTGCGGTTGACCGCGGGATCATTCAGCGGCTTGCCGCACCCCACGCACAAGAACACGGCAATCGGCACGCCCCACACACGCTGCCGCGAGATGCACCAGTCGGGCCGCGTCTGGATCATGTTCGACAGCCGCTCTTCGCCCCACGCCGGATCCCATTTCACTTTCTTGATCTCCGCCAAGGTGCGCGCGCGCAGCGTGTCCATTTCCGAACCTCGACCACGGCCCGCGCCGCCCGGCATCGGCGTTTCCATCGAGATGAACCACTGCTCCGTCGCCCGAAAGATCACCGGATTATGGCAGCGCCAGCAATGCGGATACGAGTGCTCCGTCTTCTCCGTATGCAGCAGCGCGCCGCGCGAGTTCACCAGATCGATGATCGGCTGGTTCGCATCCCATACGCGCTTGCCCGTATATTCCGGCAAGCCGTTGCGCAGAATTCCTTTTTCATCGACGTAACTCGTCGCGTCCAGCCCGTATTTCATGCCGGTAATAAAGTCCTCGGCGCCGTGCGATGGCGCGGTATGCACCACGCCGGTTCCCGTGTCCATCGTGACGTAATCCGCCAGCACGCCTAGAACTTTGCGGTCGAGAAACGGATGCTGAAAATTCAGCCGCTCCAGCTTGCGCCCGGCGAAATGCGCCAGGGGACGCGGATCCGCCAAGTTGCATTTGCTCGCAACTTCCGCAGCTAGCTTTGACGCCACGATGTAAACTTCGTCGCCCGACTCCAGCGCCACATACTCCTCATCCGGATGAAATGCCACCGCCATTGAAGCCGGCAGCGTCCACGGCGTCGTCGTCCAGATGATCGTCGAAACTTTCTTCCCAGCAAGCGCCGCGTCAATCGCAGACGGATCATCCAGCAGTCGGTATTTCACCCAGACCGTGCTGCTGGTGTGGTTCTCATATTCCACTTCCGCTTCAGCCAGCGCCGTCTCATCATGCATGCACCAGTAAACGGCCCGCAGCCCTTTGTAGACGAATCCGTTCTCGTAAAACGAAAAGAACGTCGACAGAACCACCGACTCATACTGCGGCGTCATCGTCGCATACGGACGATCGAATCTTCCGAACACGCCAATGCGCTTGAACTGCGTGCGCTGCAGATCGAGATATTTCTGTGCGTACTTCCGGCACGCGGCCCGCACCGCTGTGGGCGCCATCTGCAGCTTCTTTCCGCCCAGTTCCTTGTCGACCTTGATCTCGATCGGCAGCCCGTGGCAATCCCATCCCGGCACGTAGGGCGCGTCGAATCCCGCCATGGTCTTCGATTTGACGATGAAATCTTTCAGACACTTGTTCAGCGCCGTGCCCATGTGGATCGGCCCGCTAGTGTATGGAGGCCCGTCGTGCAGGATGTACCTGGGCGCGCCCTTCCTCGCCTCCCGGATGCGCTCGTAGATCCGCTCCCGCTCCCAGCGCTCCAGCATTTTGGGCTCGTTCTGGGGCAGGTTGGCCTTCATGGGGAAGGCGGTCTTCGGCAAATTGATGGTCGCTTTCAGTTCGAGCGGCACTCGGTCAGGTCTCCCAAATGATTGAATCTTTTCATTATAGGGAGGTAGGGCGGGGAACGTCCATGCGCCCCGCCTTCGATTGGGCATGTCTTTCCGAGACTTGCCGGTTCCACAGAAATGCACTGTCGCAACGTCCCGACTAGAGGTACAATTTCAAAAAGCAGGAAGAGCCAGGCGTCCCTGAACTATGGGGGTGATGGGTCGGCTCGCCAGTGCAAAATCGAGCTGAATTGCAAGCAACTTGTCGGGAGCGCCGCTCATCTGTCTAGTGAGCGAGTGTTACGCAAGTTACGCAATGTTCCGCAACAACAGGCGCTGAAATATCCAGACGGGAATTATGGGATCCGATCAAGTCAATCCGAATGTCCCCGGCACTGAGCCGGAACTAAATCTGCTCATTACCGACAAGGACTACGAGGAGCCGCTCTATAAGTCCCTGTTCCGCGAACTGGACGAATTTTTCTTTCCCAAAAAGCTTCCGCCTCTCAAGCTCGAATGCAAACCCGAGCCCGTTAAAGACATCTGGGGTTTCTACAACTACAAACGGGGCGGCGTGCTCGGTTCCACCGGCGTGCACGTCCTGATCGTTGCCGTCATCGTTGCCGGAACCCTGATTGGGCGTCGCATGG
The DNA here is from genome assembly GCA_963763795.1 of uncultured Acidobacteriota bacterium. Taxonomy (GTDB): domain Bacteria; phylum Acidobacteriota; class Terriglobia; order Terriglobales; family Acidobacteriaceae; genus Sulfotelmatobacter. The sequence continues at coordinate 317,263 of CAVXPP010000004.1, forward strand.
TCAGTGCAGCCCCGGCGCAAAAAGTTACGGTAACCTTAGTTGATCCCGGCGACCTGCCCGATCTGAAACCCTCGAAGACGCAAGTCGGAGGTGGTGGCGGCGGCGGTGATCGCGACGTTTTGCAGGCCACCAAGGGCAAGCTGCCGAAGTTTTCCATGCAGCAGATCACGCCTCCTGTCGTGGTGATTCGCAATCAGAATCCCAAGTTGGCGGTCGAGCCCACCGTGGTCATCCCGCCTGAGGTCAAACTGGCGTCCAACAACATGCCCAACCTTGGAGATCCCATGGCTCACGCCATGCTGCCGTCGAACGGCACGGGAGCGGGCGGCGGCATTGGCAGTGGCAGCGGCGGCGGAGTGGGATCGGGCACTGGCCCCGGCTTTGGTCCTGGCGAAGGCGGCGGCACCGGTGGCGGCATCTTCCACGTCGGCGGCGGCGTTTCTCCGCCTCACACCATCTATGCTCCTGAGCCGGAGTTTTCCGAGGAAGCCCGCAAGGCGAAATATCAGGGAGTCTGCACGCTGGGCCTGATCGTTGGAACCGATGGTCGCCCAAGCAACATTCGGGTCCTGAGCAGCCTGGGCATGGGCTTGGACGAAAAGGCAATTGAAGCGGTCAAAAACTGGAAGTTTGAACCCGCCATGAAAGATGGCCACCCGGTTCGCGTCGAGATCGCTGTAGAAGTCGACTTCCACCTGTACTGAGGCCGCTGACACGGATTATGCGGAGCGGGCACTTTTGCCCGCTGGTTTTGTGGCACTGCAGGCAAGCGGGCAGGAGTGCCCGCTCCACACAAACAAAGTCCACCCTACTCCTTCAAATCGACATGCTCGACATGCTCGATGCGGTGCCCGAGAAACCGCTCTCCCAGCCGCTGAAACTTCTCAGTCGAATCAGTAGCGAAAAATCGGAGTCGCGGCGTCGCGCGCCTCTCCTCTGCATCGCCTGGCGTAGGCATCAGTTGCCGGAATTGCGCCGCCACCGCTCGCGCCGTCGACTCCGCCGAATCCACAATCTCCACATGCCCCGGCGTCACCCGCTGCAGCAGCGGCTTCAGCAGCGGATAATGTGTGCATCCCAGCACCAGCGTATCCGCCTCATGAAATCCGTCGGTGAACGCCTCTGCCAGATAAATGCGCGCCACCTGCTCGGTCACGCCGTGCTCCACCCATCCCTCTTCCACCAGCGGAACCAGCAGCGGACAAGCCTTCTCCCGCGCTTCGAGTCCACGCGCCTCCAGCGCTTTGCGATAAGCGTGGCTGCTGACGGTCGCCTCCGTACCGATCACAACAATCTTGCGATTCTTCGTTGCCACCGCGGCCGCCTGCGCCCCCGGCTCCACGACGCCGACGACCGGCACATGCGCCGCTGCAGTAATCTGGTCCAGCGCCAGCGCCGTGGCCGTGTTGCACGCAATCACCAGCATCTGCGCGCCCTGCAGCTCGAGGTAATGCGCGGCCTCAACGGCATAGCGCGCCACCGTCTCCACCGATTTTGATCCGTAGGGAAGCCGCGCCGTATCGCCAAAATAGCAGTAATCCGACCCGGGAATGAGTTTAAGTAAAGCTTTAAGGACGGTCAGTCCTCCAAACCCAGAATCAAATACGCCAATCGTAGGACGTCGCATGATTTTGAATTGATGATAAACGGAACTGAGGTAGGACCCGAGTAACCCGAAGTGTTCAGCCTTCCTTCGTGTACCTTAGTGTCCTTTGTGGATCGTGTGGAACGGGCACTCTTGCCCGCTGGTTTTGTGGTGCTGCAGGCAAGCGGGCAAGAGTGCCCGCTCCACACGAATAGTTTTGCGAATCCCCGCTTGCGACTTATTTCGATCGAACGGCCTTCCTCTCGCCAGTTGTTCCGACCGAGACTGCAGCATTCCCGCAGCAAGGCCCCGGCGGAATCAGCGCTCCATGCGGGCAGGTTCGCGGATGTCCGAGGAACGTGCAGATCTTGTCCGTCGCCTCCGGCGACAAAATGTGTTCGAACTTGCAAGCCTGCTGCTCAATCTCGGTCTCGCTGTCCATCGCCAGGCTGTCGGTGAAAAGCCGCTCAGCCAGCCGGTGCCGCCGGATGATGCTGCCGGCTCGCTCTCGCCCACGCGGCGTCAACTCAACCACCATCGTCCCATCGCCCACCGAGGCCGATACTGGTTTCAACGCATCGTGACACGGATTCACAAATGGCTTGTGATCATGCGCCTCCGGAGGATGAGGCGCCGACACCACCAGCCCCATCTCAATCATCTCCTCGATCGCCATGCTCACCGGCAACGCGCCGTGCACTTCCATGCGCTCGACCTCGGCGATCTCGCCATGTTCGGCGAGCACCCACAACTCTTCCAAAACTTCATCGAGCTGCTCTTCGTCTGCCAGGGAGAAAATTTCCTGTGATGCGATCTTGCCATGATGCAACTCAATGCGCCGGTCCGCCAGCCGCGCCACCACCGGATCGTGCGTCACCATCACGATGGTGCGCCCTTGCTGATGAAACTCGCGCAGCAGCCGCAGCACGATTTCTTCATTCTGCGCATCCAGATTGCCGGTCGGTTCATCCGCCAGAATGATTCGCGGATCGTTAATCAGCGCCCGCGCAATGCAAACCCGCTGCTGCTCTCCGCCCGACAATTGGGACGGCAAATGATGCGCCCGATCTCCCAACCCCACGCGGGCCAGCGCTTCCTCCGCTTCTTTTTGATCGGTCATGCTGTGAAAATATTGCGCCAGCATCACGTTCTCGACCGCCGTCAGAAACGGAATCAAATGAAACTGCTGAAAGATGAACCCAATTTTTTCCGCGCGCACCCGGTTCAACTCGGATGAAGATATCCCCGCCACATTCTGTCCATCGAGCCAGATCTCGCCCGAGGATGGCCGGTCCAAACATCCAATCAAGTTGACCAGCGATGATTTTCCCGAGCCCGACGGCCCCATGATCGACAGCCACTCGCCCGCCTCTACGTGCAGCGAAATGTGATCGAGCGCGTGAATCGAGCCGTTCTCTTTACCCGATCCATTGCCCGCTTCCTTGGCGGGGTAGAGCTTGGTCACATCCTTGATCTGGATCATTTCACTCTCCCCTCAGGATCACCGCCGGCTGCACCCGCCGCAGCAGCGAAATCGGAAGGATCGCCGAGAGCAGAGTCACCGCCATGCTACCCGCCAGCACCACGGGCAGCACGCTGAACCGCGGCACCACTGCAGCGTGAAAGTTCGCGCGCCCGATCCATGCCGCGATCCCAATCCCCACGACAAATCCGATCAGCGCTCCCATCGCTCCCAGCGCCGCAGCCTCTGCGGCAAAGAATCCATTCAACAGCCGCGTGGACGCACCCAACGCCTTCATGATCGCAAAATCGCGCCGCCGGTCAAAGACCCATCCCATTAACGTGGAAAGCACGCACAACGCCGCCGTCAGAATGATGAGCGCCGACGCCGCCAGCAACGTGGCTCGCGTCTTGCCCAGCACCCGCGCCTCGCCCTCCATAATCTGCCGCACCGGGCGCACATCCGCCGCCGGAATCGCCGTCGCCAATTCGTTCAGCATCCCGCCCACTTCCTCCGGCGATCCATTCGCGGCCACCTCGACAGTCGAAGGCTGCACGCCCGTCCACTCCTCAAAATCAGCCAGCGACAAGTAAATGCGGCTATCCTCCGCCGCCCCGGTTCGAACCGTTCCAACCGGAGCCACCCGCAAGCTCTTGCCCTGAAAAGTAAGCTCAAAGTCCTGCCCCTTAGGCGCAACCACAGGAAGCGCGCGAACCCCAACTAAAGCGGGGTGCCCCACCCTTGTCGCGGTTTGTGCGACAGAGTGGGGATTTTGACCTTCGTTTGGACTTCCAGATCCTGGCAGGGCGGGAACATCCTCCGGCCACCGGGTCACCGACCACCATTTATCCAACTTCTGCACTCGATCAAACGCCGTCCCCGCAACCACAATCGGCTGCCCATCCGCGGTCCGCGCCACAATCATTCCGAATGGCGCCGCTATCCCGCGTCCCTGCAAAATCGAATCTACCCGTGTCAGCGTATCCGCGGGAAGGGAAGCGCTGTTTTTTCCCACCAGGATGATGTTCGCCCCGTAATTACGGAACTCCCGCCGCAGCTTCGCCTGCACATCGACGTAGAGGTTCAGCATGGCCGTCGCCACGGCTGCCGCCACCACCATGGCGAACAACGCCGACGCTGCCCGTCCCCGCCGCAGAATCGCCGCCCGCACCAGCATGCGCACGAACATCGAAGTATGCGGCGCATGCTCCCGCCGCGCCGCCAGATCCCGCGCCTGGTGCGACATTGGGGCGCTCACAGTTCACCTCGCAGCGCAAATACCGGATCCAGTCCCACCGCCCTCCGGATCGCCGCCGCGCTGCCCACAAACGTCACAATCACCGCTATCGTCAGAATCACGGGCAGCAGCACCGGAGGAATCGAAATCTCCGAATTGAATATGGAATGCCCAATCTGATGCGCCAGCACGCTACCGAGGGCAAACCCGAGCGTGCCACCAACCAGCGCCAGCAACGCCGCCTCGGCAAAGAACACCGACGCTATCGCCAGTTTCCCCGCGCCCAGAGCTTTCATCAATCCCACTTCTGTCCGCCGCTCGAAAATTGCCGTCGCCATCGCAGCCGATACGGCCAGTGCCGAGGCAAACAGCGCTGCCAGCGTGATCAGAAAAATCAGCCCCTCGATCCGCGTCAGCACCGCGCCTTCATTCTGTGACACCTGCCGGATCTGGTCCGCATGCGAGTGCGGGATCGCCTCCGTGAGCTGAAGCGCAATCGCCTGCGGATACGGCGTGCAATACCACCGATCGTAGATCGCTCCCGATAGACTTTTGGGATCGCGCCGCCCAAACGCATCTTCCGGCTTGGTCAGCGCGCTGACATAAATCCGCCGCACCGCTCCTGGCTTGCCAAGAATTCCCTGCGCCAGAGCCAGCGGCGCAACCACTTCATCGTCCTCTGCGCCGCCGGTCGATAAAATTCCGCTCACATGCAATCGCCGACCACCCACTGTGACCGTATCCCGTGCCTGCAAACCCAGCTTCACCGCCAGCCTCTGGCCAACCAGCACATCCTGCGAGCCATCCGCTGGCCACGCGCCCGCAACTCTCCACCAGGGATGCGTATCGCGCACCCCCGTCGTGAAGCGCTCCGTTCCATATGCCAGTTGCTTGGCAAAGTAGGTGCCCAGCACCGTCACGTCCTGCCGCTTTCCGCCGTGCTCTACCACTGCCGTCACCGGAAGCATGGGCGCAAATCCCGTGATGTTGTTGTGCCAGAAAATGCCTTTGATGTTCGGCAGGTCGGCTTCGTTCAGAAACGCTCCGTCCGTCGGAGGCTTGAGATTCACGCCGCCAATTTCCAGATCGAGGGAATCTTCTTGAGGAGTGACTACAAGATTGGCGCCAATCGTCCGCAACTCGCGGTTGATCTTGTCTCCGATGTCGGTCGCCACCGCGATCATCGCGGTCGCCACCGTCACGCCCAGCGTAATTGCCGCTCCGGCCAGTAGTTTCCGCCGCTTCTGCCGCCGGAACGATTCGTATACCATCCGCACGAACATGGGCTACTGTTGCGCGAACATGCGGCTGCCCGCCGCAATGTCGGCCTCCTCGATGATCACCGCATCGGCTGTCTGCATCGCCTTTAGCGGCATCGGATTGCATCCTCCAGGCTTTCCTACCGATTGCGGATTGATCGGGGCCCCGCAGTTCTTGCACACCAGTTCGTTGCCGCTCTTGTAGAATCCCACCGCGCCGCAGATCTCGCACGCATCGAACACCGTCGCAATCTTCCCGTCCGGCTTCTGATACAGCCAGAACCGTACCTCCGTCCCTTTTTCCAGCGCCTGGAAGCGATGCAGATCGCCGCCCGCAACCTGTGTCAGCGGGATCGAGACCTTCCCGTTGACGAATGCCACTTCCGTCGCCGGAGACAACGCGCTCACATTCTTCGTGTACACAAACTCGGCCGTCACCATCGCAATAAACACGAACGAGAATGTGTAGACCGATCCCATCCACAAGCGTTCGCGCCGGGCGCTCCACGCGGCTTTCCGTCGCTCTGCCGGAGACGCATCCGGAGCAACCACAGGCGCGCGCCGCTTGGCCTCGAACAGCACCATCAGCGCCGCCATCGCGAAAATCGTGACGAAGAAGAACCAGTCATTGCTGACGATCGGCCCGATAATCGCCATCTCCCGCTTCGACGACGCGATCACTCCGCTTTCCGACAGCTCGTGCAGCCCGGAGATCAGCAACTGCGCCGCCACCAGGAACATGATCGCGGTCGTCACTTTGAAGAACTTCTGCAGGTTGATGCGCACGCTGCCCTTCACGAACATCACGCCGAACGCAATCGCCGCCAGCACGCCCAGCAGCGTCCCCAGAAAGCTCATCAGCTCGGTCGAGTTCAGTGTCACCGCCGAAAGGATTAGCACTGTCTCCGCGCCCTCGCGCAGCACCATGAGGAAGATGAAAATGAACAGCCCGAACCAGGCGTCGTTGCCCGCCAGCAGCCCGACCTTGCCCTCGATCTGCCCCTTCATCTTGCGCCCCGTCTTCATCATGAACACCACCATGGTCACGACGAAGAAAGCGGCCACCAGCATGATCCAGCCTTCAAAGGCGTCTTCGTTCAGGTGGGTGCGGGAAATGACAATGGCCACGCCAATGCTGCCCAGAAACGCGGCCACCAGCGCGGCGTAGACCGTTTTGCGCAGCTCGGCGCGCCCGATCTTGGTCAGATAGGCCAGCGTGATGCCGACGATCAGCGCCGCCTCGACCCCTTCCCGCAATGTGACGATGAATGCCTGAAGCATTTACGAATCCTCGATGATTTCCTAACCGTGGAAGTTGAAAACGATTTTGAAAATGAATTTCAATTTCAACTTTCAAGGATAGTCTGCCCGCGCCAGACCCGTCAATCCGCCGCCTCACAACCGCATGTGATTAGGATCACACGGTGCGAATTCCGCTCTGAATGGTTAAGTCCTGCAGGGAAGTGCCTTTCCGCGGAAATGTCGGACTGATACCAGACACACCTTACCCTTTGAACCCAGGAGTTCCTCACCGCTTTCCGCGAATCCTCAGCGTTCCTTGCGGTTAAGGCTTTTTCTCCGCGCAAAGGGCGCGTAGAAGCCGCCCAGTCCGCAGGAAACGGCGGGCGCGGATCCATTTCTCCGCGCCCATGACTTTACGACTTCTTCTCCATCGTGAAGCTGGTCTTGGTCCCGTGTAGCTTATCGTTGTATTCGGCTGCAATGGATTTCCCGTCCGCCGAAACCGTCATGCGGAAAATCCCAACGATCTTCCCGTCTCTTTTGTCCGTCTCCTCAATGGTGTTATTGCCGACTCGCTTCAGCGACACCATGGTGTGGCCGGGATCTCCGTTGATCGGATATTCCTTCCCGTCGAACTTCGCGTCGTAGCTGTTACCGTTCTGGTCCGACATCTTCAGCCCATTCTCTGTCCCTTGATACGTGACCGTCAGGCCGTTATCGGAGACGGTGTCGACTTTCTCGGTGCGCCACGATCCAGACAGGGCATGCGCACCTGCCGCTCCTGACGCCACGCGTTTCGACGTAACTTCCCCGGTCACCGGTTGCGTTCCGCTGGTGTCAGTGAATTTGTCATCCAGCGTATTGCCGTCGGACGAGACGGTTGCCGTATCCCTGTACATCACCTTCCCCTCTTTCTTCTGGATAATCTCCACCGAACTCGCATTCACCACCTTGACCGCGATCGTGTCGAAATACGGATGTCCGGTTACTTTCTGCTCGCTGCCATCCGCCTTCACCGACACTTTCGGAACGCAGGTCAGGCACTCATATATGTTGTTGCTCAGGGAATACTTGTCGGGTTTCGTGGGAAATTTGGCCGTATCCAGCTTGGTCATCCACGTCCCATCGAACGGCGTCTGCGCACACAGCACCCCTGACGCCAGAAGCGTCATCACGAACATTAATTTTTTCATGGAACACCTCTCTGAGATTGGCGCCCTCAGCGGCAGAAAGGTTCGGCCCGGATCATTCACGCCCCGCGCGCTGGGCGCATTCTATCGGCGTCATTCTACCCCCGGGACCGGCGCAGGTCCACACTTGGGAAAAGACGCGGCGGCCCACCGTTTGTCCGAATTCCCTGTATTTCCTCGGTGAACTCTGGGCGATTTCTGCGGTGAAGCTTTTCCTCCCAGCAGAGATCGCGAGGGTGTAGCCGGGATCCAGGGATAAAGAGCCGTGACTTTTGGAAACTCAGCCACTAAAAAAGCGGGCACGGCGTCCGCCGTGTCCGCTCCACAACTCACCTGACGCAAAATGTTCCTACCAGATCCTCACCCGCTCCGCCGGAGCCAGATACCACTTGTCCCCCGGTTGCACGTCGAACGCTCCATACCACGCATCGATATTCCGCACCTCCGCGGCACGAAACTCCCCCGGCGAATGCGGATCGGTCATCACCTGCTGGCGCAGCGCGGCTTCCCGCGTCTTCGATCCCCAGTTCTGCCCGAACGCAATGAAGAACTGCTGATCGCCAGAGAATCCGTCCTGCTCGGGCGGGGCTTTGCCGCCGAGCGACACCTTGTAGCCGTCATAGGCCGCCGAGATGCCGCCCAAGTCCGCAATGTTTTCCCCCAGCGTCTGCCGCCCGTTCACCGACAGATCGGGAAACGGCTTGTACGTGTCGTATTGCGCTGCCAGTTTGGCTGTGGCCTCCTCAAAATGCTTCAGGTCTTCCGGAGTCCACCAGTTCCGCAAAGTTCCCTTCGAGTCGAACGTGCTGCCCTCGGTGTCAAAGGTATGGCTGATCTCATGCCCGATCACCGAACCGATAGCCCCATAATTCACCGCAGCGGGCGCCTTCGGATCATAGAAGGGAGGCTGCAGAATCGCAGCCGGAAAATTCAGCGCATTCTGCAACGGCAGGTTCACCGCATTCACCGTCTGCGGCGTCATTGACCATTCTTTCTTATCAACCGCCTTGCCCAGCCTCGCCACTTGCCGCTGGTAGTGCGACAGATTTCCCCTCCAGACGTTTCCGAAAGCGTCGCCCGCCTTCACTTCATAGCTCGTGTACTGGTGCCATGTTTCCGGATATCCAATTCCTACATACAGGGTTCCCAGCTTGGCCTCGGCTTCCGCCTTGGTTGCCGGATTCATCCAGTCCAGCGCCTCAATGCGCTTGCGGAAGGCCGCGATCAAATTCGCAACCATCTCCTGCGCCTGCGCCTTCGCTTCCGGGGAGAAATATTTCTGCGCGTAAATTTGCCCGACCGTGTCGCCCAGCAATCCGTTGACCACAAACACACCCAGTTGCCATCGCGGCCGTTGCTGCTGCGCCCCGGAAAGCGTCTTCCCAAAAAATGCGAATCGTTCCTCTACCAGCACTTTCGGCAGCACCCCCGCATAGGCTTCGATCATGTGATATGCCATCCAGTCCTTCCACGTCTCCAGCGCCGCCGACGCCACCAGCGCCGACTCGCCCTTGAACGCCTCGGGCTGCCACACATCGAAGCTCTTCTCGCGGCTCAGGCCCGCTCCGCGAAAATATTCCGCCCAATCCAATCCCGGAGCCTTGGCCGCAAAGTCCGCCTGGCTCCAGACGTTATCCGCCTTATGGATGTCTTCGTTATCCGCCAGCGTGCGATGCGTCTGTGCGATGGCGTGCTCCAGTTCGAAAATATCTTTGGCGCGCGTGTCGGTGTCTGAGAAGCCGGCGAGCTTAAGCATCGCGCTGATGTGCGTCTGATACTGCTCGCGCACTTGCTTCATGTGCTCGCTTTCGGAAAGGTAATATTCGCGATCCGGCAACTGCAGCCCGCCCTGCAGCAGGTACGGAATATAGTGCCCGGAGTCGTGAAATCCCGGCGCGACCCACAAGCCAAAAAGATTCGCCGTGTGGTAGTTGGTGTTATTGAGCGCGTCCACGTCGCCGCGCAGCGTCTCGCCCAGTGCCCGCGCCAGTTCCTTCTTGTCGTGGATGGCGGCGATCGCATCCAGATGCGGCTTCAGCGGCGCCAGCCCCTTAGACTCGATCCCCGCCTCGTCCATGTAGGAATTGAACAGGTCCGCCACTTTGCGCGTGGGTGTCCCCGCCGCGGGATTCGATTTTGCAATCTCCTCGATCAGGTCCGCCGTCCGCTTGTTGCTGATGTCCGACAGCCTGGAAAAAACATTGACCCCAGCTCGATCCGGAGGAATTTCCGTGCGCTTGATCCAATCGCCGTTCGCATACAGATAAAAATCGTCGCCCGGCTTCACCGAGCGGTCCATGTTGCCCACCGCAATGCCGTGGGTCTCCGGCCCAGACGCATCCTGCGCCGAGCCAGCAATCGCGCTACCAGCAACACACATCATCGCCACCATAAAAAAGCCAAAGATTTGTCTCATGAATCGCTCCGCTTGGAAAGTAGAAGGAAAAATTCGTGTTTGATATGGCCCTTCGGAACCTGTCTCATAATCGTCTTGAAGGGGTCCGCCTATGGTCTTGAAAGGGTGCAGCTTTCAGCCGCACCGATCGAACCTCCAGTGTACAGCTTTTAGACGGATGACTTGGGATTCCGTCTCACCACCGAAGGCGAGAGAGTTTGCGTGAGAATTGCATTCTCGAGGTTGAAAGTGGACTCTGAGTGGAGATTTTTGTGGGGACAGCCGCCCTCGTCTGTCCCGGCCCAGTTATTAGCCCACCACGGAAATTGCGTGAACGGGAAGGGAGAAGGCCCTGATCGGGCCTACAGTCGCTTCAGGAACGCATTCGCCTCGGTCACGCGGGGAAACAGTCTCTCCTCCGCCTGAAACTCCGCCGAATGCACGCAGCGCCGGCTTCCGCGCAACTTCACCGGATGCTTCAAGTGCAGCATCTCGTGATACACGATGTACTCCAGCACATACCGCGGGATGCCCGGATGATCGAAAATCCGGCTGATGACGATGGCATTGTGCGCGGGATCGTAATGTCCCAGAATCCTCCGCGTCTTGGTCAGGCTCCAACTCAGCCGCGGACGCGCCATCAGCCCGTGAAAAAACCGCGTGTTCAACTCCTCGAAGACCGTCTCGAGGTCATAAAACCGCCCGTGTGCCGATAGCAGCCGCTTGCGCCCGCGCATCTGCCGTACTAGGTGCGCCTTGCGCACAATCTCATGACTCGCCACATATCGCCGATAGCGCGCCGCATGCCCGCGGTCAATCGGTCGGCGGTACATCTTGGCCAGAAGAATATGCGCAATCGCGCGCAGTACCGTCTCCGGCGCGCCTTCCAAAAGATCCGATAGCCGCACCAGCAGCTTGCCCTGGCGCAGCCGGATCGTATTGTTCACGTTCGCGAATGCAAAGAATTCGATCTTCAGCTCAGGCAGGGAAGTCCCCGGCCGCAGCTCGCTATAAGTTTCCTGGAAAAGTTCGTGCAGCCCTTCACGCACAGTGAGCGTAGCTTAACACGGCACCGCGTTTATTCCGGACTCACTCCCGTCCCCCGCGCCGGATGCTGGTTCAGCTTCTTGTGCTTGGCCTGCTCTTGTTGATCTTCCAATAGCTTGCGATGGTCCTCGGTCGCGCTATCGACCGTCTCAATCGCGGTGGTCAGAACGAATTCGTACTGCTGTGCCTCTTTCGGCGTCACGCCTGCCGCGTCTTTCAGCGCCAGCAGCTTCGCCTGAAATTCCGTATCCGCACCAATGATGATCTTGAGGGGTTTGCGAATGTCGTCGCGCCGGTCAATATAAGTTTCGACATTGTCGTTCAGTTCGTCGTAGAGTAATTGAAAATCATCGAGCAGATCGTGCGTCTGCTGGGCGCGATTCTTCACCTTCGGATCGCTCCTCACCTGTTCCATCTTCACGAGTCGCGCCCGGGAAAACTGCACGTAGAGCGGCAACCGCAGGCTGGGCTCCCAACTGGTGTCGCGGATCTGGTCGATCTCCGACTGGGTCAGCGGATCCCGGCGCCGCTGCGCGGGCAGAGCAGCCGCCGCCAGGAGCAGGCATCCGGCCACGAAAATATTCCTGCACCTCATTGCACACCCTTTTTGAACATTGTCGACAGTAAGTCGTCGCGCACCCGCTCTAGCCGGTTTAACGCGTCTTCCACCGGCGGCTGATCGCCTTGCCCCAGCGAATGCAGAATCTCACTCAGTCGGCGGGTCATTTCTCGCACCGCAATTTCTGTTTGCTTCTGATACTTGTGCGATTGGATGGCATAGTCCCGCGCCAGTTCCGAGTACGTCACCACGTCCATCAGAGCCGCCTGCGCCTTTTCATAATCGGAGGCCGCATAGAGCCTGTCGGTCTCGTTCAGTTGCTTTTGCGCAATTTGCACGCAGATTTTCGCCTTGTCTCCCACCTTCGCCGGACTGACCTCGGCCTTCAACTGGTCCACGGTGGGCTCAACTCGTGGAATCGCCTTCGCCGCGATCGCTGCCGCCAACGCGCACAGTACGGCCATACCTAATAGGCGACCAACCCTCCGCCTGTCAAGATGCGCTTCTTTCTCTGCAGCGGCACGATTTTCGGCAGGCGCTCCCGCCTGCCCGAACGCTCGGCCCTTCCTGGACTCTGGTTCTCGACTACTCAATCTCCCACCCAAGTTCAAACTCGGCTCGCGATCATCTCTTCGGTTCCAGCGCAATCAGGCGGTGCTTCGCCTGCCACTCCTGCTCAGGATACTTCCCATCGGCCACTTGCAGGAAGAGACGATAATTTTCCGTCGCCTTCTTCTCATCCCGCAGATTGTCATACGCGGTGGCCCGCAGAAAATACGTAATCGGGATCTCCGGCAGCAGCTTCGCGCGCGCCTCCAGCGCTTTTAACGTCAGCACGTAATCCTTGTTCGCGCTCGCAGCGAACGCCAGATCTCCATATGCCGTTCCCAGGTCCGGCTTCAACTTCACCGCCATCAGGAACTCTTGCTGCGCATCGCCGAACTTCTTCTCCCGAAGCAGGCTCTGCCCCAGCCTCTCGTGCAGGTCGCCATCATTGGGATGTGTTGCAAGCAGCGTGCGGTACATTGCCTCCGCCTGCTCGTTTTTCCCCGCCGTCGCATACAACTCGGCCAGTTCGCGGGGCAGCGATACGTCCGCCGGATCCAGCTTCGCACCAGCCTCCAGTTCGCTGATCGCCCCGTCGTTCTTGCCCTCCGCCGCCAAGACGCGGCCCAACTGAATGTGCGGCGCAGCCTGGTCTGGATGCGCCGCCAGCACCTTGCGCAACTCCGCCTCGGCCTGCGGAAAGCGCCGGCCCCGCATGTAGATATTCGCCAGCCCGATCACCGCATCCATCGAGGACGGATCCAGCGCCTGCGCGTCTTTATACTCCCGCTCTGCGTCCGCAAACTTCCCGTTTTTTTCGAGCAAGAGCCCCGCGCCGAGATGAGGCTCTGGATCCTTTGGCTGCAACGTCGCCGCCTCGCGGTAGGCCGCAATAGCCTCCTCCGGCTTGGCCGCTTCCACCACCCGCGCCAGCGAAAGCCACGCCCGCGCCTTACCCTCGGCCACGTGGCTCGTCGGCTTCAGTTGCGTTGCCGCACGTAGATATTTTTCCGCATCCGGCTGTCCGCTCTTCGCCAGCTGCAATCCTAGATTTAAATTCGATTCGAATACGTCCGGCTTCGCCTCTACCGATTTCCGGTATGCCGCAATCGATTCCCCGGTGTGCCCAAGCCCGTTTTCCACAAATCCCAGATCGAACCATGCCACGTAGTTCGTCGCATCACTCTCCACCACTTTTCGCAGCAGCGGTTGAGCCTGCGCAAAATCCTGCTTTTGAATGAATCCCTCCGCCCTGGTTAACTCCGGCGGCGGACCCTCCACTTCCTCCACTACTTCCGTATGATGCGTCGTCTTATGGTGAGCTTTGCTGGATGAAGAACCTGCAGGCGAAGGAGAAGACGAAGAACTCCCCGGGGGCGCCTGTTCTGCATTCTGCGACGGCGCCGGTGACGAACTCTGCGCGCTGCTCCCGCCAGCAGCCTGCGCTCCCGCGACTTCGCCCGCGGCCAGAATGGCCGCCAGCAGCAGCACTCGCCCTTTACGAACGCCCATTGCTACGCGATGCTCCGTTGCCGTTCAGGATACGCGCCAGATACTTACCCGTGTAAGAGCCCGCCAGCTTGGCGATGGCCTCCGGCGTCCCCACTCCCACAATCTTTCCCCCGCGAGTTCCGCCTTCCGGCCCGAGATCGATTACCCAGTCCGCCGTCTTGATCACTTCCAGGTTGTGCTCGATGACCACAATCGATCCCCCGGCCTCAATCAGCCGCCGGAACGCCGCCAGCAATTTACTGACGTCATCGAAATGCAGTCCGGTCGTGGGCTCGTCGAAAATGTAAAGCAGCTTTCGTTTCAACTTCTCGCCGCTGGATCGCGCTGCCTCCCGCGATGCCGGCTGCAAATGCGCCGCCAGCTTCATCCGCTGCGCCTCGCCGCCCGAAAGTGTGGTCGCCGACTGCCCCAGCCGCAGATATCCCAAGCCAACCTCTTCAAGGGAGCGCAGCTTCTCCGTAATTTTGGGCGCCTCGGCGAAAAATTTCAGCGCCTCTTTCACCGTCAGGTTCAGCACTTCATGAATATTCTTCGCGCGATATCTCACCTCGAGCACCGTCGGCTTGTACCGCGTCCCTTTGCATTCCTCGCAAATCAATTCGACGTCGGCCAGAAACTGCATCTCCACCGTAACCGTGCCGTCGCCCTGGCAAACCTCGCAGCGCCCTCCCGGAATGTTGAAGGAGAAATGTCCTGCGGAGAATCCGCGCCGCTTCGCCTCGGGCAGCGACGCAAACAGCTCGCGGATCGCGTCAAACGCCTTGATATACGTCACCGGATTCGATCGCGGCGTGCGCCCAATCGGAGACTGATCCACCAGCACCACTTCCTCGATGAACTGATCTCCCTCCAGACTCTCCCATGTCGCCGCCGTCGCCGCTCCCGCCCCGCTCCCGTTGCCCGCCTGCTGCTTGGCCTGCGCCAGCGCCCGGTACAGCACCTGATGCAGCAGCGTCGACTTGCCCGATCCCGACACGCCCGTGATCGCCACTAGCATTCCCAGCGGAAGGCGGATGTCGACATTCTTCAGATTGTTTGCTCGTATGCCTTTCATCGTGATCTGCTGTGGCCCCGGCTTGCGCCGCGTCGCCGGCGGCTGAATTCGTAGATCCGCGGAAAGGTATCGCCCGGTCAGCGACGCCGAGTTGTGCACGATCTCGTCATACGTTCCCGCTGCAATCAGCTTGCCCCCGTTCTCTCCCGCACCCGGTCCTAAATCCAGAATGCGGTCCGCCGCCCGCATGATGTCCGGATCATGCTCCACCACCAGAATTGTGTTCCCCAGGTCCCGCAGATCCTGCAGGATCTTCACCAGCCGGTGCGTGTCTCGCGGATGCAGCCCGATCGACGGCTCGTCCAGCACATACAACGTTCCCACCAGACGCGATCCCAATGATGTCGCCAGTTGAATCCGTTGCGCCTCTCCGCCTGATAGCGTCGACGACAGCCGATCCAGCGTCAGATATTCCAGCCCAACGTCGTTGAGAAACCGCAGCCGCTCCCGAATTTCCTCCAGCAGCTTATCGGCAATTTCGCTTTCCTCCGCGCTCAGTTCCAGCGACTCAAAAAAGCGCGACGCTTCCTCGACAGTCAGAGCGCAAACCTGGCACAGATTTTTCCCGCTGATCTTGACCTGCCGCGCCTCCAGTCGTAGCCGCGACCCGTTGCACTCCGAACACACCGAATATCCCCGGTACCGGCTCAGAAACACGCGCACGTGCAGCTTGTACTTCTTCCGCTCCAGGTGGGCAAAGAATCCGCGCACTCCCAGAAATTTCCCTTCGCCATTGAGCACCAGGTTGCGATGCTCTTCTGCCATATCGATCCAAGCCATGTCGAGCGGAATCCCCGCCTGCTTCGCGTACCGCTTCAAATCCGTAAACAGCGGACGGTACTTCGGCTTGGTCCAGGGCTCAATCGCACCTTCAGCCAGCGTCTTCAACTTGTCGGGGATGACGAGATCCAAATCGAAGTCGATCGTATTTCCAAATCCCTGGCACTTCGGACAAGCTCCATAAGGATTGTTAAAGGAAAACAGCCGAGGCTCGGGCTCCTCATACCGCAAATTGCAAGCCTTGCACTCAAACCGCAACGAGAAGCGCAAAGTCTGTGCGAGTGTGGAGCGGGCGCCCCCGCCCGCGACTGTGTCGATCTCCTCACTCTGTGGGATCTCAAAAATAACCTCGCCAGCCTCCCGGTAAGCAGTCTCAATCGCATCAACGACGCGCGAACGAGACTGAGCCGACACTACTAACCGATCCACCAACACAAACACCGGCCGCGAAAAATCAAGATCCAGCAAAGACTCCGGCGTAGAAAACTCAAAAACCTGCCCACCCTGATAAAGCCGGTTAAACCCACCCTTCCGTAGATCAAACAACCGCGTCTTTAGAGCATCCGTCAATGCGGGTGCCCCACCCTTCTCGCGCTTTTCGCGAGAGGGTGGGGATTTTGACGTCCCCTTCAGCGAGTTTGACATAGATGATCCGCGGGCCTCTTGCGCCCCACCGCGTTGCAGCGGAAACAAAACCTGCAACCGCGTCTCGGCCGGAAGCGCGAGAATCGCATCCGTCACTTCATCGACCGTATCCTTCTTCACCTCGCGCCCGCAGTTCGCGCAATACGTTCGCCCCACGCGCGCAAACAGAAGTCGCAGATAATCGTAGATCTCGGTCGCCGTCGCCACCGTCGATCGCGGATTCCGCGTCGTATTCTTCTGCCGGATCGCCACCGCTGGCGCGATCCCGTCAATCGTATCGGCGTCCGGCTTCTCAATCCGCTCGAGAAACTGCCGCGCGTAGGCCGATAGCGACTCCACATACCGCCGCTGCCCCTCGGCATAGATGGTGTCGAAGGCAAGCGAGCTTTTGCCCGATCCCGACACGCCGGTCACTACCGTCAAACTATTGTGGGGGACCTCAAAGTCAATGTTCTTGAGGTTGTGAACCCGGGCGCCGCGAACAATAATGCTTTCCGTCTGCGTAGAAGTAGGAGACATCGAATAAGGGCCGATACAAACGTGTGGTGATAGACGCATTGGTCCGTCCAGCTCTACAGAGCCGGATTTCACCAACAGAGAATCTTTCTATTATAAATGCGGACGAGGATTCGCAGGCGGGCAGAAGAGGATCAACCACGAATGACACAAAGTTCCACGAAGAAAATCGCGAGTTTTTTCCTTCGTGAACCTTCGTGCCCTACAGAAGGAAGGGAAGAAGGGAAGAGGGAGAAACGGGAAGGGCACGACTTCAGTCGTGCCGTAAGGCTTGCAAAGAAGTCGCGGCTTTAGCCGCTGAGGGGATGAATCCGAATTACGAGTCCCGATCTCTCCGTCGCACGTACCGCACCACGAATCCTGCCCCGAACACCATAATCCCCAGGGGCGGCAGCAGCATCACCAGAATCGCCCGGTTAATCGCCCGCTGGCCTTCCTTGGGAGTGGCCTTGGCATTCGCCCGGCACATCGCACACCCTTGCGCGAATGCCGGCGACGTACAAAAGGCCAGCAGCATTAACGCCCCCACCAGGCGGACTTTTCCCCAGTGCTTCATCGCCCTAGTGAACTCCCAACTGGATAATCCGGTTCGCATCCGGAAAGAAAAAGAAATACATGATGGTGAAGCACGTCACCACCGAGAGCGTGATCATCCACCGCATCAGCGCCGTCTCAAACTTCATGTGCATGAAGTAGCCGATAATCAGCGCCGACTTGATCACCGACAGCATCAGCAGCACCTCCAGCATGCGCAACGGCGCGAATACCTGGTTGTACCCCAGCACCACTTCAATTCCGGTGAGAGCCAGCAGCGCTCCCCATACCCAGAAGTATTGGCCCTTGCTATCGTCGTGCTTGGCGACATCGTGCATCGTCGGTTCCTCCCGTAACCCTCTGTGTTCCCCGTGCCCCTCTTTGGTAAGCGCTCTACGAGATCTTGGTCGACATCAAATATACCAACGGGAAAATAAACATCCACACCAGATCGACGAAGTGCCAGTACAGCCCAGCCACTTCCACATCGTGCGCGTCATAATCTTTCGGCTTCAGAAACAGGACGATCGACGCTACCACCAGCCCAATCAGCAGCGCATGAATGCCGTAGTGAAAAACGTTGTCCGACGGAATCAGCAAAAATCCGGCCAGCCAGATCGCTCCGAGAATCGGCAAAAACAATTTGCGCAACGAAACCACGCCCAGATAAATCACGCCGATAGTCACGTGCAGCATGTGCATCGCGGTAAGCCCGAAAAACGTAGCCGGGAACTGCGGCACGTTCTTCGAAACGTCGGCCAGTTCGCCTGCAGCCGCGGTTGCCGGATGGGGGAATCCCGGAATCGTCAGGCCTTCGCCAATCAGCTTCGACCATTCCATCCCGTGCAGCACGATAAATGCCGTGCCAAACGCCATCGTCGCCAGCAGCCAGTTGCGCGTCCAGGCCCGGTCTCCGCGCTGCGCGGCAAACACTCCCATCACCATGGTCAGCGAACTCGACAGCAGGCATGCCGTCATCACCGTGGAGTTGATAATGCTCTGGATGTGAAACGGCGTTGGCCACGGGTTGGTGTAAATCCGGTTGTAGCTGAAGGCGAACAGCAGCGCTCCGAAGGTCAGCGAGTCCGAGGCCAGAAACAGCCACATCCCCACCTTCTTCGAATACGCGCCAAACAGCGGAGCCTCAAATTCCCCCGCCGCCCCGTGCGCACTTACGGGCGGGCCATGAACCGCATCATGCTCCAGCGTGGCGTCAGCCATTCCTCAAGTTCCCCCTTTAACCAGCGGTCAGTGGCTAGTGATCAGTGAAGAAACGGCGTGGATGGCTGACCACTAGCCACGGGTCACTACCCACTATCGTGCAAACCCCAGCAACGCAAAAATATAAATCCACAGCACGGCCATGAAATGCCAGTACCACGCGGTAATGTCCACCACGATCCGCCGCGCTTCGACAGGCTTTCGCAGCAGGGAAGCGCTCGCCGCCCACAGCAACGCCAGCATCCCGCCGCCCAGGTGAATCGCGTGCGCAATCGTCAGTAGAAACGCAAACGAGCTGCTGGGATTCGTATCCACATAAAATCCCCGATTGTGCAGTTCTCCCCAGGCCAGCCACTGTCCCACAAGAAAACTCACACCCAGCAGAACCGTGATCCCCAGCCACGGAAAATTCTTTTCATCCCCCAGCGAGACTCCCGGGATGGACTTCACCGGAGCCAGCGCCGCCTGCCGTGCCGATTGCCGCCGCGCCAGTTCCATGGTCACGCTGCTCACCAGCAGAATCGCCGTGTTGATCGCCAGCAAAAGCCAGGGCAGATCGACCTGGCCCCAATCGCGCACGTAGCTGTTCACCGCGCCGTCAAAAGTCGGGAGCCCGCGCCGGAAGATGTACGCGCTGGTAAACGAGATGAAGACCATCCCCACGGTCGAAACCGCACAGATCAATCCCAGCCGCGCCCGCCGCAACCGCGCGCCGTAATCCGGAACGTCGCCGCCGCGTCCATCATCTCCACCGCCCGTCACCGGCGGCGCCGGCGGTTTCTGCCCAATGTCGTGATCCGGAGTGCTTGGTGTGTAAGTTGCCATAACTACTTAGTGCGTCGCCACGCAAAACAGGTTGCCGCGTGCTTAGGATGCTGGGTGCCCCATTCTAAACGTCGCGTTCTTTGCCAGGTTTAGAGTGGGGGCTTTGACTCTCAATGCGCCGCCTGCGTCACCGGATCCGTCTGCATCAGAAAATCCTTAGCCGCTCCCGGCACTCCATACTCGTACGGCCCATGATTCACCACCGGAGTCTTCCCGCCAAAATTATCGTGCGGCGGCGGAGTCGCCGTCGTCCACTCCAGCGTCGTCGCTTCCCACGGATTGTCGCTGGCCTTCGGTCCCTTGAACATGCTCCAGAACAGGTTGATCACGAAAATAAACTGAGCCGCAATCGTGATGATCGCCGCATACGTCATGAACGTCTGCAGCGGGATCAACTTCGTCTGATATGCCACTTCGGTGAACTGCGAATAACGCCGCGTCTGTCCCGCCATACCCAGATAATGCATCGGCATGAAGATCGCGTACGTGCCGGCGAGCGTGATGAAGAAGTGAACCTTGCCCCAAGTCTCATTCATCATCCGCCCAAACATCTTCGGGAACCAGTAATAGGTCGCGGCGAAAATTCCAAAGATAGCCGCCACGCCCATGATCAGGTGGAAGTGGCCTACGACGAAATACGTATCATGCAACTGGATATCGAGCACCGGCTGCGCCAGGAACGGCCCGCTCAGCCCGCCCGAAACGAACAGCGACACAAATCCGATCGCATACAGCATCGGCGTCTTAAACCGTATGCGTCCCTTCCACATCGTGCCCAGCCAGTTAAACGTCTTGATGGCCGACGGCACGCCAATGCACATGGTCAGAATCGAAAACGCGAAGGCCGAGTACGGGCTCATCCCGCTCATGAACATGTGATGGCCCCACACCATGAACCCCAGGAATCCGATCGATAGCATCGCGTACACCATGGCGCGATACCCGAAAATCGGCTTGCGCGAAAACGTCGACAGCACCTGCGACGCCACGCCCATGCCCGGCAGAATCGCGATGTACACTTCCGGATGTCCAAAGAACCAGAACAGATGCTGCCACAGCAAGGGCGATCCGCCCTTGTGCCCCATGACGGTACCGTTCACCACCACCAACGGGACATAGAAGCTGGTCCCGAGGTTGCGATCCATCAGCAGCAGAATTCCCGCCGAGAGCAGCACGCCGAACGCCAGCAGTCCCAGAATCGCGGTGATGAACCACGACCAGCAGGTCAGCGGCATGCGCATCATCGTCATGCCCTTGGCCCGCAGATCGAGCGTCGTGGTAATGAAATTCAGCGCTCCCATCAGCGACGCCACGCAGAAAATCGCAATGCTCGTGATCCACAAATCCGCGCCCAACCCTTCACCCGGCCCTGCCGATTGCACAGCGCTCAATGGCGGATATCCCGTCCATCCATGCAGCGGCGCTCCACCGGTCACAAAAAACGCGGCAATGATCACGACGAACCCGACGAACGTCGTCCAGAACGAAAGCATGTTCAGGACGGGAAACGCCATGTCCGGCGCGCCAATCTGAATCGGCAGCATGTAATTGCCGAAGCCGCCCTGCGGCGCCGTCGTCAGCACGAAGAACACCATGATCGTGCCGTGCATGGTCAGCAGGCTGAGATAAGTTTCGGGCTTGATCTCGCCCACCAGCGGCAACACCGCCTGCGGCCAGATCAGGTGAATGCGCATCAGCAGCGACAGGAACATTCCGACAAACACGGCTGTCAGCGCGAGAAAGAAATACTGGATACCAATAACTTTGTGATCGAGGCTGAAAATGTATTTCCGGATGAAACCCTGAGGAGCGTGCGAGTGAACCGTAGCCGGGGTCGCCATTTTATTGTTTCTCCGCCTCCCGTGCCGCCAGCCACTTGTCATAATCTTGCTGGCTGACGACGTGGACCATGCCGTGCATCTTGTAATGTCCCAGCCCGCACAATTCGGCGCAGGCAATCTCGTATTCGCCAATCACGGTCGGCTTGAAGTGCATATGAATGTTCAAGCCCGGCACCGCGTCCTGCTTGAAGCGCAGGTTCGGGACGAAGAAGCTGTGGATCACATCCACCGATCGCAAGCTCACGTCGACCTCGCGATCCACCGGCAGATACATCGTTCCCGTAACCACGTCGTCCTTCGAAGCGGGGTCCGAGGGATTCAATCCCACCGCCGCTTCGCCGCCCGACGACGGATCGATCAGCTTCGGGCTAGTGGCGCCATATTTCCCGTCCGGCCCGGGGTAGCGGAAGTACCACGCAAACTGCATGCCCGTGACCTCTACCTGCACTGCGCCAGGTTCGGCGGCATCCCAACGTTGGCTCGCCCACACATTGGTTCCCATCAGGTTCAGCCCGATAAACAGGATTGCGGTCAGCACCGTCCAGATGATTTCCAGCCTGGTATTCCCGTGAGAATACGAAACCGGAGGAGATGTCGGCGTCTCCCGGCATTTCCAGACGATGTATCCCAACCCGAGCTGCGCGGTGAGGAAAACAATCCCCATGATCACGAAGGTGAGCGCAAATTGATGGTCAATCCATCCCGCGGCGGCTGAAGCGCCGACCGGTAGCCACCAGGTTTTTGCGACGAAGAAGTACGTGCTGGTCAGAGTGATCAGCCAGATCAAAGCCAGTAACGCGAGGCCCATTCCCCAGTCCCCCAGATCCGAAGGATGACGCGAACAGATTTCCCCACGGCTGCACTCGCGTCCCACAACGCAAGCACCAGTCGGCGCGATATTACCACAGCCTCACATCCGAAAAGCAAGCAACTGTCAGAAAAAATCCGCCGGCGATGGGCGCCGCCTCCCCTCACCGGAGGCGATGTTTATTTTCTCTACAAAAGCAGCAGTCTCTCAGCGTACTCAGCGAGTCCTCAGCGATCTCCGCGGTGAAAGCTTTTTCTGGGGCGACGCCCAACCGTAAGCCCGCCAGGTTCCCCTGTGTAACCCCGTGCCCTCTGTGGTTAATTTCTTCAATCCATGCCAATCCGTGGCCGAGAAGTCTACTTCTCCGACCACTCCGGCACGATCCCCGGAATCCAAGGCGCGCCCGCCGCCTCCATATCCTTCTCCAGCTTCGCCAGATCCACTTCCACCAGCGCATGCAGTTTCGTCAGCACATCCGTAAATTCTGCCGCCCCGATGTTGTAGGAATCCACGTTCGACTGCGTCGGCTTCGCCAGCGAGAAGCGCTCGCCCTCCATGATCGAATTCACCCGATCATGAATCGAAGACGGCACCGGTTCGTTGAGTTTCGCAATCTCCGTGTCCCCACGCAGCGCCCGCAGAATTTCCCGATCGCGCTGATCCAGTCCGTCGGCAACCGCCCCCAACTGCTTCTCCACCGCCGGCGTGTACTGCAAAGCTTCGCGGATCTGTTTCAGCCGCGACCTCACATCCTCAGCCGTCTTCTGCGCCCCGGCCACGGCCCGATACAGCTTCGTGACCTTGCGCAGAAATTCTTCCTGCTCCGCCCGATCCACCGCGCTCATGCCCGCCAATCCTTCAGTCGCCACTTTGAATGCCTGCGGCCCCGCCACTTCCGTTACTACTCCGTCCACCTTCTCGAACATCCTCACCGAATAATTTCCCGAAAGCACCAGGGGCCCCTGATCGGCGGCATCCGGAAACTCCTCCTCCTGCTCCTCCGGCGGCTTCGGCAACTGCGCCGCCGGATACTGTAAATCCCACGCCACCCGCTGAAATCCCGCCTCCCTGTTCCCGTCCACTCGCCGGATCGCCGTCCCGCTCTCGTCATACACAACGAAATAAACTTCCGGCTTCGCTTCCTCGGCCTCCGCCCGCAATTCGTCATTCGACGGATAGGGCAGCGTCTCATGCTTCTTCGCCGCTTCTTTCTCCGCCTCCTCCCGCTTCTCCTTCTTCGTCTTGATCTTCTCTTTCAGATACGCGGTGAACACCGCCCCATAAGGCGGATTCTCCGCCGCATAAAACGCATCTCCCTGGAAGCCTTTCTTTGGCCCGCCCAGCGGATGCCGCTCGATATACAGCAGCGCATCCTTCACCGGATACATCGCCGCCTGATCGGTCGCCCCCGCCTTCATCTGCCGCAGCGCCGTGATGTCATCGAGCACATAAAATCCGCGTCCGAAGGTCGCAATCACCAGATCTCCCTCGCGCGCCTGGATCACCATGTCATGCACCGCAATCGTCGGCAGCCCGCCCTTCAGTTGCACCCAATGCCGGCCGCCGTCGATCGTGAAAAACGCGCCAAACTCCGTGCCCGCGAAAAGCAAATTCGCGTTCACCGGATCTTCCGCAAACGCCAGCACCGGACCGTTCTCCGGCAAGTCCCCGGCAATCGATGTCCAAGTTTTTCCCGCATCCACCGACTTCAGCAAATACGGCTTGAAGTCTTCGTTCTTATGATTGTCAAACGCCGCATACACCGTGTTCGGATCGTGCTTCGACGCCGCCAGCCGCGACACATACGTCATCTCCGGCACGCCCGGAAACTTTTCATACTTCGTCCAGCTTCCCCCGCCATCGCTCGTAACCTGGATCAATCCATCGTCGGTTCCCACATAAAGCAGCCCTTCTTTTTTCGGCGACTCCGACAGCGCCACAATATTTCCGTAGAACGAAGTGGAAGCATTCTTCGCCACCGCATCCGGACCCCACACTTTCCCCATCACCGGCAGCTTGTTGCGGTCGATCTGCCGCGTCAGGTCCCCCGAAACTGCCTTCCACGAATCCCCGCGATCGTCGCTACGAAACAATTTATTCGCGGCAAAGTACAGCCGCGTATGCGAATGCGAGCTGATGATCACCGGAGAATCCCAGTTCCAGCGAAGCGGAGGCTCGCCCTTTCCTTCCTGCGGCTGCAGCAGCAGCTCCTGCCCCGTGGGCACGTTGTACCGCACCAGCACTCCATACTGCGACTCCGAATACACCGTGTTCGCGTCCACCGGATCCACCGCCGACCGGAATCCATCCCCGCCCGTGGTCACATACCAATCGGAATTCACAATCCCGTTCACGTTCCGCGTGCGCTCGGGACCGCACCACGAGAAGTTGTCCTGTGTCCCGCCGCACACGTGATAGAAGGAAAGCGCATTGTCCACGGCCACGTCATAGAACTGCACCGTCGGCAGGTTGGCCTTGAACTCCCACGTCTTGGCGTCATCCCACGTCTCGTACATCCCGCCGTCCGACCCCAGTAGCCAGTGCTTCGTGTCCTCGGGATCGATCCACATCGCGTGATTGTCGCCGTGATGATTCACTTCATTCACTTTATGCAGCGTCTTGCCGCCGTCCTGCGATTCCCGCAGCTGCACATTCATCACGAAGATGCGATCCGCATTTTTCGGATCGACAAAGATGCGCGCGTAATACATTCCGATTTCGTCGAACTCATTGCGACGCTCCCACGTCGCGCCCTTATCGTTCGATCGGAAAATTCCACCTTTGTGATCCTCCGCCTCGATAGTCGCGTACACCACGTTGGGATCCGCCGGCGAAACCGCCAGCCCGATCCTTCCCAAATCCACTGTCGGCAATCCCGATGTCAGTTTGTTCCACGTCGCCCCGGCATCGGTCGACTTGTAAATCGCGCTCTCCGGCCCTCCGTCGATCATGGTGAACACATGCCGCCGGCGCTGGTACGCCGCCGCATACACAATGTCGGGATTCGACGGGTCCAGTTGCACATCGCTCACGCCAGTGTTTTCGCTGATGGTCAGCACGGCCTTCCAGTTTTTCCCGCCGTCCGTCGTCTTATACAATCCGCGATCGCCGCCCGGGCCCCATAGCGGACCTTCCGCCGCCACATACACCACCTTCGAATCCCGCGGATCCACCACCACCTGCCCGATGTGCTCCGACTTCTTCAGCCCCAAATTCTTCCAGTCTTTTCCGCCATCATCCGAGCGATAAATTCCGTCGCCCCAAGCCACGCTGCGCTGCGAATTGCTCTCGCCCGCTCCCGCCCACACCACCGACGCATCATTCGGATCAAGCGTCACCCAGCCGATCGAATACGATCCCTCCGCATCGAACACCGGAGCCCATGTCGTGCCGTCATTTATCGTCTTCCAGACTCCGCCCGACGCCACGCCGACGTAATACTCAAACTTGTTTCGCGGATTCACCGCAATCGACATCACCCGCCCCGAAGCCACCGCCGGGCCAATCGAGCGGAACTTCAGTCCGGAAAACTTGTCCGCTTCGCTGTGGGGCGGACACTCCTGTCCTCCGCTTTTGCATTTGCTCTGGTCCGCAGTCTCTTCCTTCTTCTCATCCTTCTTGACCGCCTTCTTCCCGCGCGCAGCCGCGGTCGGCGACGCCGTCGGCTTGGCGGCATCCTTATCAACAATCTCCTGCGCCCCTACCGCCAGCGGCGTCGTCAAAAATACAGCCAGAACGAAAATAAAAGTAGCGAACGATTTCATGTCATGCTCCATTTCAGCGTGTTGTCACCTGAGGCGGGCGCATTTTGCCCGCAAAAGAACCTATGCAACGTGTGTGCATCAAACGAGTAGTTTGGTCGTAAGAACACAAAACCGATATGTATACAGGAATCCGGGCCCAGAAAGAAGACGCGTGATCCAGATCCCAGAGCTTTTCCCAGCGTTCTCAGCGGCCTTTCTCAGCGAACTCAGCGCTCCAAAGCTTTTCCCTGACATCTCGCGATAAAATCCCGACATGCCCAGCAAGCCCCACGGCCACGAAACCAAGGACCTCAAACTTCCCAAGAACACCTGCTTCGTCTGCGGCCCCGACAACCCCGACGGAATGCGTCTTGTCTTCACGCTGGACGAAGAGCACAACACCTTCATCTGCCACTTCAACCTCGGCGACCGCTACACCGGCCCTCCCGGCCACTGTCACGGCGGCATCATCGCCTCGATTCTCGACGACGCCATGGGCAAGGTCAACAAGCTTCGCCACGTTGTAGCCCTGACCAAAGAGATGACGGTGGAATACCTCAAGCCCGTTCCGCTGCACAAGCCGCTGCGCGTGGAAGGCCGGGAAGTCAGCGTCCACGGCCGCCAGCATGTGAACCTGGCTGAAATTATGAACGAGCAAGGCGAAGTCCTGGCCCGCAGCAAAGGCATCTTCATCGCCATCGACCCAGAAAAGATGTTCGGAAAATTCGTAGAGAGATAGCTGTCAGATCTCGGGTTGTGTGGGGACAGCCGCCCTCGGCTGTCCGCCCGAGCGAAGCTCGGCAGTTTGCTGCAGCCAGCGCTACTCGTCCGGGCTCGGAACGCATTCCCCCGGGTGTGCGGTCTCACAGTCGACCATCGCTCGTACTTGGCATTCTGTCTGTTTCTCGCCGTGAGCCAAGCCGCGAAAGTAGTGCTGGGTCTCGTACGCTGTCATGTTGCGGACCCGCTCGATCTGCGGCGGAGTGAGTGGCTTCCCAAGACATTCACGGAGTTCCCCAGTTAGGTTGGCTTCGATGAGGATACGGCGAAAGTCGGACACGGTCTTCGCATAATCCGGTTTCGGTCGTGGCGGGTCAACCGAATCGCGTATGCGCATCGCCAAGCCGGTGAGCAGGATAGCTCCGATAGCACATAGCAAGACTCGTTTCACGATTTTCATTCCTTTCGCTCAGACCTGAGGGCCTGAGACGCCTCACTCGGACGAGATCGTGTCATCGTCAACCGAGCAATTGCGGTGACTCGGCGCACATTCCGGGCCATTTTGTTGTCGACTATCCGAATTCGGGAATTTGTTCGTGTGGGCAAGCGCATTTGCCCGGGGTTCCGCAAATCCTCCCCCAGCGTTACAATGAACTAGCGGCGAAGCCCCTCCCAGGATCATCCGAATAAGGGTTAGCTGAGAGCTGACAGCCGAGAGTTGACAGCATCCTTCGCGATCGCGAAAAGGTATCCACGGGTTCAAACACATGTCCCAAAACAACGGCAACACCAGCCTCCGCCTCAAGACCGGCCTCGCCGAGATGCTCAAAGGCGGCGTCATTATGGACGTCACCAACGCCGAGCAGGCCATCATCGCCGAAAAATCCGGAGCCGTCTCCGTCATGGCCCTCGAGCGCGTGCCCGCGCAGATCCGCGCCGAAGGCGGCGTCGCCCGCATGGCCAGCCCTAAAAAGATTCGCGAGATCATGGCCGCCGTTTCCATCCCCGTGATGGCCAAGTGCCGCATCGGACATTTTGCGGAAGCCCAGATCCTGCAGGAACTCGGCGTCGACTACATCGACGAATCCGAAGTCCTCACTCCCGCCGACGAAGCCCATCACGTCGACAAGCACGCCTTCACCGTCCCCTTCGTCTGCGGGGCGCGCAATCTCGGAGAAGCTCTCCGCCGCATCGCCGAAGGCGCTGCCATGATCCGCACCAAGGGCGAAGCCGGCACCGGAGATGTCGTTCACGCCGTCAAGCACATGCGCCAGATCGTGCAGGAGATGAAAATCCTCACCGTGCTCAGCGAGGAAGAGCTCTTCGCCAAAGCCAAAGAACACCAGGCCCCGTACGAGTTGATCCGGATGGTCGCGAAAACAGGGAAGCTTCCCGTCCCGAATTTCAGCGCCGGAGGCATCGCCACTCCCGCCGACGCCAGCCTCGTCATGCAGCTAGGCGCCGAAGCAGTCTTCGTCGGCAGCGGAATCTTCATGGGCGCGCGTACAAACTGCACGCACTCTGTCGAGAAGCATCCTTTCGATGAGACCTGCGCCTTCGCTCCCCCGGTGGAAGCCGAAAAGCGCGCCCGCGCCATCGTCCAGGCCGCCACGCATTATCAAGATCCTAAAGTGTTACTTGAAGTCAGCGAAAACCTCACTGGAGCCATGAAAGGCCTGGCGGTGAGTGCCCTGGACGAAGCCCAAATGCTGCAAACCAGAGGATGGTAGACAGGGGTTCAAGTGTTCGCGGGTGAAGTCTGGATGGAGGACTGGATTTCTTCGTGAGCTTTGGAAAACGCTGGATCCAAACGCAAAAGATGTTGTAGAGTAATATGAGAGCCTGCGACTCCGGTCTCGGCACTAAATGTGGCGACTTCTTAGCGACGGTAATTGCATTGTTGATTGCCGAGTCTTTCAAGCCTGTGGACTGTCGGATGCTCGCCTTCGGACCCGCCCGTCGAACTATTACCGGACATTGCCCGGAGAACACCCCTGTACTCATCCGATCCGATCTGATCAAAATATAATTCGTGGAAGTACTTCAGTCCGAGCTGTGCTAAAGATCGCGGCCTGTTGAATTGCCCCGATCACATCGTCGAGATCAATCGGTAATCCGGCGGCTTCTTCGAACGACCTCGGCAAATTGCTCGCAGGGAATGCGGAAGCCTGCGGCATACTCCGAGATCAGGGCTTTTGCTGCCGGAGGGATCGTGACGTCAAAGCCATTTTTGCTTCGCGCCTCGGCCAACCCCTTGTCGATTACCTCAAGGCGCTCACCTTCATACGTCCAATGTGCAAATTGAAAGATTCTGAGCCAAGACCCATGACCTCGTTAAACATCTCTCTCCCCGAAGCCCTGAAACAATATGTAGAAGGACACCGGTAGCGACCGCGATTGGTCGGCACTCCTAGCGAGCACGTGCACGAACTCACCAAGATGGCACAAAGCACGGCTGTCCGCCTCGGCGATCAAAATCGAGGAGGCAATTGGTGGCCGAATCGCCAGGGCGACATCGAAAATTGAATATCAAGAAGCTCGCTTGCTTTTGAAATCCGCCGGCAAGGACTTAATCCCACGCTCTCCAGTGAGCGGGAAGTCCCCGTAGCCTTCGCGGTCGCAAGCGCAGGCCGACGCGCTGCCCTGCGCGCCGCAGTGCAGCACCTATCGCCGAATTAGGTCTGGAGTAGGCGGTGGCAGGTTCCGGTTCCAAATTAAGCGTCAAAAAGTTAAATTTTCGTCCTCGAAGTGGAGACTGCGTTTCTAGCAAGGAGATAAGGCCGAACAACAGTCGAAGACTTCTCAAAGCTCGATCCCCATGAATCGAAAGTGCTGCGGGCTCGCCATGCTTCGTCTAAAACGGGCCTTCTCCGTTCCAGAAACCTGCGATCGGCCATAGAACACCCGGTATCACGATCTACCGGGGCGGAACGGGTTATATTCCCAAGCATTGCTCTTCAAAATATCACTTCGATCACAAAGAAGTGTTTGTCCTGCTGATCTTGACGGCGCACGCGATCTGGACCGTCTTTTCTAGTCCGCGAAAGTAGGGGCAGAGCTTTCCGCCACACAATCGGCTCCATCCGGAAGGGCCGTGCATTCCAGTTCGCCGAAAAAATTACCCTGCGCGTGTAACCTTCCCCTCACTCCCGCATCCGATTTCCGCCGCCCGCAAATCGGGCGCACATTGAAACAGCAGCAGCACCGGGGATCCACAACTTAGCTCTGTCACTCGGTCGGCCGCAGATTTCTCCGCGCTGATCTAACTATGCACTGAAGTGTGCCGTCCCCGCCATCCACAACGGGAGAACTGAACCGAAACCACCAGAGGAGATTTACCGTGAATATCAATCTGTCTCGCGCCAGCCAAGTGCTGGCAATCTTGTTCCTGGCGGCCACGTCGGCTCTAGCGGCCGACCATAACGATATCTTCCTGCTCACCAGCACCAACAATGCAGCCGGCAATCAAGTGGTTGTGTTCAAACTGAACGCGGCCGGCACTCCCTCGCTCAACTTCGTAAGCGCGCTGCCCACCGGCGGCAATGGCGGCGCCTCTGGGAACGCGGGCGCAGTGCAATTCCGCGATGCTTTCGGAGCCGTCGTCAACTACGGTTCCAATAATTTCACGCGCCTGGTTCGGGACGAGCATTCGATTCGCGTCGCCGGAACCGTCGCTCTCGCGCCCGATTGTGTGAAGCCAGTCTCGGTCGATTTGCAAGCCCATGACGCGTTCGTTCTTGGATCGAATTGCGCGGAGAGCCACTCCTGGCCCGCTGGAAGCCTCAACGGCACGGTGGTTTCTCTGAGCGACAACTCGGGAGCACAAATCGTTGCCGGTCAGACCTGGGCCGCCGTCACGCTAGGGTCCGGTTCGGTTCTGCAATTGCCGCTCTCAGCCCAGGGAGCGCTCACCGGCACAAGCTCCTCCGTCACATTGCCCAGTGACGCCAACAACACTCCGCTCGGCGCTGCGTTCTGGGGAGACGTTCTCGGATTCAATCCCGCGCACAGTCCCGACAGCTTCGCCCTCGTCGACAAAAGCGGGGACGTTTTTCCCATACTCGGTCCCCAGCCCGCGTATCCGAGCAATGCCCCCTGCTGGATGGCCAAAGGGCCGGGCAACGCGTGGTACTCGGGAAACAGTCCGGGACAGGCCATCTCCATTTTCTTTACCGACGGGCAGGGCGGCACATTTTATAAAAACGTTGCCCTCCCGGGCGTTCCCACCGACGTGACCGTGTCGCGCGACGCCAAATGGCTGGCTGTGATTTACACCGCGGCCGACGGCAGTGGTGCGCGCGTTGCCGTCTTCTCCATCGACACCTACGGCGACCTTTCTCTCATGGCAACCTCAAACCCAATCGGCGTAGCCGCATTCAACGGAGTAGCCATCAGCAAGTAGCTCGCGCCGAATCGAAGTAGGGGCGGACGCGTTCGTCCGCCCCGCGACCCTGAGCGAAGCGATGGGGAGCGTGCTGAGATTAGCCGGCGGCGGCGCACTGCGGGGCGAGAAATCTCCCACCCAACGCCGCTACACCCCCTCCCGCGCCGGAACCGCAGACGCCTGCTCGCCGCCCGATGGAATCGAGCTATACCAATCGATCTTGCGCGTGAAATACATCACCGCCGCCACCGCCAGGAAACTCGCGACCGCCCCCACCAACAGGGCATTATCCTCAAGCCGCAACAGCAGGTAGATGAAAACGTAAAGCAAGCTGAATACCACTAGAGCGCGAAATCCCTGCGCACGGCTCTTGAAAATCCAATTCGTGTTTGCCGATAGCAGAAGCACCGTACTGCCGCCCGCCATAAGAAATCCCCAATCGAATCCAATTCGTTCCGCCAGCGAAAGCAACAGCAGATAAAAGATCAGCTGCGCCAAGCCCACTAGAACATATTGTGCAGGATGCACCCGCTTGCGAGCCGTGACCTCGAAAACGAAATAGGAGAGAAATACCAGCCCCACAAATAGGGGTAAGTACTTCATCGAACGATTCACCGACTGATAGGGATCCGCCATCTCGATCAACGAGACTCCCATCGCCGCGCTGTCCAACGTGCTGACCGCAGTGTTGGTGCCCTCGGCGCGAACTCCCCGCGCGATGAAAGGCACCAGCCATTCCCCGCTGAATCCTTGTGCGGAAACCGTTCGCTTGACCGGTACAAAGGATCCATCGAAGCCCGGACTCGGCCAATCCCCTTCCACGGTCACATGTGACGTCTTGCCATAGGCAAGCACCGCCAGTCGCTGTGCGCCGGAGAAACGCAACGCCGCGTTCACCTTAAAGACTGCATTCGGCTGCGCGATGTTGTTGGCCGCCACTCCCAGGTAGGTCAGCGGCAGCCGTTGCTGGCTGTTCGCATCGCCAATATTTTCCGCCGGCACGAACGTGAGCGTCTTGCCATTCACGGTGAGGGTGCCATCGGCCAGCGCTCCGTGCGCATTGCTGACGCCCACCACGATCGCCGCACGAGACCAGTCCAGCACCGCATCTACCGGCGCCGCCGACGGCACGCCAGCAAGATCGAAGGCCGCGTCAAAGTTCAAATCCGCCTGAAACACTGGAACCTTGAACAGCGATCGATGACGTTCCTCCGTGCGCACCCTCACCGTCGCATCCCCCTCAATCGGAAAGACGACATACACTCCCCGCGAAGTGAGTGCCCCCTTGTAACTCGGTGGGACCGTGTAGGGAATCGCAATCACAGGTCCGAGAAAAGTCTGCTGCCCGCCCACGCGGTTGCCGACCTCTTGCACTACCTCCTTCGCCCGAGTTGTGCGTTCTTGAACGATGTCGCTCACGAAGAAGGCCGGAATCGCCATCAGCAGCGCCAGAAAGCCGACGACGAGCAACTTGAGTCCCATGGAACGGGATCGGTTACGAATCTGAACACTCAACGGCAGGGCAGAAACTGGGTCCAAGCGTCACCTCCATAAACCCACAGTGAAGACTACTACAAATAACTTTGTACTACAAAGCATTGTCCCCTGTATTGACCTTGAGGTGCCCCGCCCTTCTCGCGCTTTTCGCGAGAGGATGGGTATTTTGATTCTAGTGTCCGCCGCCTCCGCCCGGGCCGCAACGCTAGACTGGCTCCGGCTGCCCCTGTGCTAGAATTTTTCCATGTTCTTGGGCAGGGCAGCGCGTTCTTCTTTTTCCGCGCTTTTATTTGCGGCGATCTTGCCCCTCACTCCTCCTGCCAACGCCAGTCCCGATAATCCGCCGGCCGCAGCCGTTCCCATCGTCATCGAACTGTTCACCTCTGAAGGCTGCTCTAGCTGTCCTCCCGCCGACGTCTTCGTTCAGAAGCTCGATACCTACCAGCCCATCCAGGGCGCGCAACTCATCGTCCTCAGCGAGCACGTAACCTATTGGGATCAACAAGGCTGGAAAGATCCCAACTCCTCGGCCGCGTTGACCGAGCGCCAAAGTTCCTACGAGGGCGAGTTAGGACAAAAAGACGTCTTCACTCCGCAGATGATCATCAACGGCGACCAGCAGGTCAGCCTCGAGAATCCGCAGCAGATCCAGGACGTTCTTGAAAAAGAGCGCGCCGCTCCCAGGATTCCTGTTCGCATCACCAGCGTCGCCGTCGACCCTGCTAACCCATTGTTAGTGCGCGCGCACGTCGAAACCGACGTCAATTCCGGCAAGCACAACGCCGACGTCTATGTGGCGCTGGCCCTCGATCATGTGGAATCGCAAGTCCTGCGCGGAGAAAATGGAGGAAAGCACCTGGTCCACGTCGGGGTGGTCCAGCAGCTGACCAAAGTAGGGAAGCTCTCGAAGGGAAAAACGTTTTCCGACGACGTTCAGCTCAAACTCAAGCCCGGAGAAGATCCCAAGAATCTTCGCCTCGTCGCCTTCGTGCAGGAATCCGGACCCGGCAAATTGCTGGGAGCGGCCATGCGCGATCCCATCCACTAACTCTCGCTGACTCAGGGGCAAAACTCAAGGCGTCGCTGACGTTGCTGCCGCCGCCGACGCGTAATAGCCCTTGCGGGCAAAAATCTTCAGCGGATGCCCATCCTTTTGCGCATTAATCTCGATCGTCCGGTAGCGCCCGTCGCGCGCAAACTCGGCCGGCTGATACGACACCATGTAGCGGCCGCGAATCACCTGCTGCACGTCGGTCAAACTTTTCGCGAGCCGGCGAATGGACCCCGGCACAAACGCTGCCCCTCCCGTGAGATCGGAAAGGGTCCGCAGCGCACGATCGCCCAAGAGTGCGCTTTGCGCGTCATCAGTGAAATCCCTGGTACTCACCGTGTAGACCGCGACTTGTCCAACCAGCGCGCTCCTGATCGCTTCTTTCAGAGTGGCACTGCTCGAATTGTCTCCGCCATCGCTAATCACCACTAGAACCCGCGCTACTGGCTCGGGTTCGGGATGATTACCTAATTTCTGAGCAGCGAACTGCACCGCATCCCACAGCGCCGTTCCCCCTCCCGGCGCAAGCTGGTTGACGGCGTGTCCGGCCAGCGACAGATCAGACGTGAAGTCCTGCACGAGCAGCACAGAATTGTTTACTCCGATGACGAACGCCTGGTCGCTCGCGCCGGTAACCACCTTCTGCAGGAACTTCTCCGCCGCCTGCTGCTCGAATGAAAATCGCCCGGTCACCGAATCGCTCGTATCGATCACCAGACCCAGCCGCAACGGCAGTTGCGATTCGTTACGAAACGAGCGCAGCACCGTTGGAGCTTTGTTGTCGTCGAGTAATTTCACTTCCGAAGCTTCCAGATCGGTCACCGATTTTCCGTGCTCGGTCGCGGCGAAGAAAAACGCCACTTCGTCCACGGCCACGCGAAATACCGAACCAGCAGGCTTGGCGCTTTTTGCGTTTGCAATCGCGCCTCCGCCCGAAGCTGTAACTGGTTCGTTGGCGCTGCAGGTTGTGCAAACTGGTTCCAGCGCCGCTTCCGCTTCCGCGATCTCGTTCTTTTCCTTGATGCCTTGCAGAATGGCCTGCGCTTGGCCCATCGCCTGTTGCCGCGTCGGCTCGGCCGGTTGGCTGAAGGTGAACTTGACAGGCTCCGCAGGATGCAATTTCGCCTCTTCGAGTCTCGCCTTCTCGGTCTTCAGATCCTCGAGGGTTTGGCGATACTGCGCCGCTGAAGCGGACTTCGGATCTTCCTGCAACAAGGTTTCCAGTTCGTGCTGCGCATCGTCGAGATGCCCTTGCGCCTCAAGCGCACCTGCTGCAAAAAAGTGCACTGCCGTGGCAGACCGGTGCTTGCGCGCGTGCACTTCGCGTGCCGTCGCCAGCACCGCGGGATAATCATGGTTTACGTATTCGCCATACGCCAGTGCCAATTGCAGTTGTACGTCCAGTGGGGCAATCGAAGAAGCTTTGCGCAGCGTTTCTTCAGCTGCCGCATAGTCCTTTAGCGCCAGTTGTGCGCATCCCAGGTTTAAGAATGAGCTGGGCAGGTGATCGTCCAGCGCAACCGCCTGCGCAAACTCGTCCCGCGCCTGCGCGTTTTGGTTCAGATTGAGGTATCCGGTTCCCAGCGCGTTGTGCGCGGCTACATAGTTCGGATAGATCTGGGTTGCGATTTTCAGGTGCTCGATCGCACTCTGCGCATCCTTCTTCATCAGAAATTGATAGCCTTTGTCGTATTCTCGCCGCGCTTTTCCCGGTGCCTTTAAATCGAATTTGGAGATCGACCCGCTTTGCCCCTCCAGCGGCGTGTTATCCGGGTTCTGACTATTGATTGTGAACAGGTTGAAATCCATTTGCGCCGCCTGAAGCGGACCTAACTCTGTTGCGCTGCTGAATTTGCTCCCGGCCCCGGGGATGCTGAGCACTTGCCCTGCTGCAGGATATGAAATGAAGGCCAGTAGGATGACGGTCAACGCGATGGGATAACGCACGGCCAGAACCTCAAGAGTCGAACAGTCTAAAATCTGCGCGAAGTATAGTGCCGCAATTGCCGCCAAGCAAGCGGGTAAAAGCCGGGTGGTGTCTTAACCTGTGTGCGATCGTCTTCTTTCTCTTCGCAGCCGCAACCGCCTTCTTGATATTGTTTCTCGCGGCAGCAGTTTGCTTTGCACTGGCCATAACCAGACCTCCTTGTTCCGCGATTAAGATGTAACTCCCAGGATCGAGGCAGCTATAGAATTTTGCCCGAGCTTAAGAATTAGTTTGTCTCAGCGTCCTCCGTGGTTAACTTTTGATCCCGGGGGCGAAAAAAGCCCATCCGAGGCTGGGCAAAGGTCCATCCGTTAAAATCAACCCAGGGGACGAGCACATACTCCCAGCGTCCTCTGTGAGACCTCAGTGTCCTCTGTGGTGAAGCTTTTGATTTTGGCGGTTCAGGATTTGGTTTGAATTTTCCTATGAAGATCGGAGTCCTGGCCCTGCAGGGCGATTTCGACGCGCACCGCCGCCGGCTCGAACAGCTGGGCGCCGAAGTTGTGCTCGTCAAGAAACCCGACCAACTCGACCAGCTCGACGGCCTCATCATCCCCGGAGGCGAATCGGGCACCTTCCTCAAACTCCTGGGTGCAGCCGGCTTCGAAAAGTTAAAGCAATTCGTAAAAACCAAGCCCACCTTCGGCACGTGTGCCGGAGCCATTCTTCTCGCCACCGAAGTGGAGAACCCTTCGCAAGCCGGACTCGGCGCCCTCAACATCCGCATCCGCCGCAACGCCTACGGACGCCAGATCGATAGCTCCATCCGCGAAGGTAAATTCCTGCGCGATCTGGAAGGCCGCCTCACCGAATCGCCGCTCGAAATGGTCTTCATTCGAGCGCCCAAGATTTCTCACGTCGGCGATGGCGTCGAAGTGCTGGCCACCGAAGGATCCGATCCCGTCGCCGTCCGGCAAGGAAGAGCCATGGCTGCCACCTTTCACCCTGAGCTCTCCGAAGACACCCGAGTCCACCAGGCCTTCCTCAAGCTTGTGTCCGACGGCAAGCAGCCTTAGCGGCAACGTCGCAAAAGAACGCGCAGCGCTTTTTTGCTACTCTGGATTCACTGATTTCCCGCCGGCGTTGACCGGAGCACAAATGGCACTCCCCGGCGCTCGTTGCGAACGACGGTGCTCTGCAGATCGAGTGCGTTCAGCGGGATATGGCTGCGTGTGCCATCCGGACTGATGTATTCCAGGTAGCCATCAGCCGCCCAGTAGCTCTTCGCCAGTTGGGTCGTGCCGTCGTGCAGGACCAGCACGAACACGTCCGGTCCCAAGTCCCAGTCTTGCGCGTCGGCTTCGGCTTGCGCCCTTGCGTTCGCCGCCACCGTGTTCTCACCGGCGGAAGTCTCATCCGCGGGATTCATTGGCTGCGAGATTCCCGACATATCGGCTTGATCCATTCCTTGGGAATCGTCGCCCGCATCTGTCGAGCCTCCGCCGAACCAACCTCCGCCAAAGCAGCCTCCGCCGAAGCCAAACCCGTAATCGAAATCGTCGAACCACAGCAGCGGCAAAAACGGTTCGAAGAAACAGACTTGGCTCACTCCGTTGAAGAAGCATCCCGACGATGCAAACCGAGGATACCGCCCGAAGAATCGCCCGCGATGCAACCTGCGCGGAGAGTTCACGAATAGCGCGCGCCCGCCCGACTCGGGCCGCAACCTCGCAGGAGACCACAGCAGCGTCGACGAGATCCTCCGCGTCGTTGCGCTTCGCGCCGTACTGAAGTTCCACATCGGCGATGACATACCTGCCGCCGCATCCGAGCCTGCTCTTTCCCTCGAGTGTTTGCCTGATCCAAAGCGCAGCCAATGGAAGTGGCCGCCGCCCGTATGGCTTTCGCGGGAGTGATGTCCGGAAGCATGACCTCCGGAATGCCCACCTCCCGAATGCGCGCCTCCGAAATGTCCACCTCCGCCAAAGTGACCACCGCCACCGCCGCCGCCATGTTGCGCGGCCGCCGGCGAAACCAGAACAACGGGAAAACACAAAAGAAGGGAAGTCACAACGGAGAGGAGGCGCGACACTCGGAAGGCGGGTGCAGTGCTCATGGCCTTCACCCCCAGGGGAGGAGCAATCTCCATTTTACGCGCCCGGAACTCCGGGTGCCCCGTCCTTCTTTTCGCGGTATATGCGAAATGAGGGTGAGGATTTTGACTCTCGTCTTTCGCAGGGCGTGAAAAGGAATGATGAGAATCTCGACTGTGAGCAAAAACTTCTTGACATTGGCATCGCGTAACCGTACAGTTACGCATTATGCGTGACCGTTCGGTTACATATTCCGCTTCCCTGGCTAGCGAGATCACATTTCAGGCCCTCGCCGATCCCACGCGTCGAGCCGTGCTCGATCTTCTCCGCCGCGGCTCGCAGCCTGCCGGACAAATTGCCAGGGCATTCCCGGTGTCGCGTCCTGCGATTTCCAAGCATCTGCGCCTGTTGCGACGAGCGCACCTTGTCCGCGAGCATCGCGAAGGCCGCAACCGTGTCTACCAACTCAGCCCTGAACCGCTTCGTGCCGTCGACTCATGGATCGAGCAATACCGCGTTTTCTGGACGCAGAGCTTGAATGACCTGAAAGCGTTCGTTGAAGCCGAGCATGCGCAAGAAACCGGAGCCGCCCAGCACCACAGCATTTCCCCGACCTCCAAATCTGTTTCACAGAAAGGAAAACGGAAATGAACAAACCAATTCGCCTCGTCATCCTCGCTGCGATCGCGCTCGTGCTTCCAGCGGCCACCGCCTTCGCGCAGACCGATGCGCAGAAGGCTTTCAACGCCATTAAGAACATGCCCGGCACTTGGGAGCAACACCTTCCCGACGGCCACACGCTGCAGGTGACTTTCAAAGTGGTTTCCGGCGGGTCCGCCGTCATGAGCGAAATCCTCGATCCCAAGGAAGATATGATCAGCATGATCCACCTCGACGGGCCGAACCGCCTGTTGCTGATGCACTATTGCGGAGCTGGAAATCAGCCACGCATGCAGGCCAGCCTCTCGCCCGACGGCAAGACCATCACTTTCAGCTACGTCGACGCGACGAACCTGGCGACTTCTGACGCCGGCCACATGCAGAGAATGGTGCTTACGGTGCTCGATGAGAACCATCACACTGAAGAATGGACCTTCGTCGATCATGGCAAAGAACACAAAGCCATCTTCGACCTGCACCGCAAGGCATAAAGTGTTTTCGGGGCGGGCGCGCTCGTCCGCCTTTTTTGAACTGAATTGAAAGATGAAGGAGAGCACTCATGGCGATATCAATCGTTAGGCGCGATCAAGACGCGATCATCAGCGAGATCCAGATCGCAGCTCCGCCCGAGCGCATCTTCCGGGCCCTCTCGGATCCGGGCGAACTCAAGCGCTGGTTTCGTGGCCCGGAATGCCCGGCCAAATTCTGGAAGATGGACGCACGCGTGGGCGGGCTGTATTCCTACGCAACCGAAAAAGGATCGATCGTGGTCAACGGTGTCAGCGAGTTCGACTGCCACGGCGAGATACTCGAATGCGACCCGCCCCGGCTGTTGGTCTACACCTGGATCGCGAACTGGCACGACGACAAGTCCGCGCGCACCGTGGTCCGCTGGGAGTTGGAAAAGCGGGGAAGCGGTACGCGCGTGAAAGTCACGCATAGCGGCCTCGCCAGTCTGCCCATCGCCCGCAAAGATTACAGCGGCGGTTGGCCGGAAGTGGTCGGAATGCTGAAGACGTTTGCGGAAGCGTGGGACGGGTCTTCAACGCAAGACGTGAGGCCCTCAGGGGCTAAAGCCCGCGTTCTTACTGACCGGTAGCGGCACGACTGAAAGTCGTGCCCTTCCAAAAACTACTTATGACACAGGCCCCATTGCAGAAAGCAAGAGCCCGCGTGAGATGTTGAAAAACTGAAGAGGCTTTAGCCTCTGTTGTCGATTTCGAAGCCAGGAGACCGTCATGGCCACCGCCACGATTACGCCCGACAAAAACACCGTGGTCGCCGAAATTTTCATCGCCGCGCCGCCCGCGCGCGTTTTTCAGGCGATCAGCGATCCCGCGCAACTTCCCAAGTGGTGGGGACAATCGGGCCTCTACCACGTCACCAAGTCCACTATGGATGTACGCCCGGGCGGCAAGTGGCGCAGCGATGGCCTCGGCGCCGACGGCCAAGCCTTCTACGTGGAAGGCGAATATCTCGAAGTCGATCCGCCACGCCTGCTGGTCCACACCTGGATCAGCAGTTACAGCGGTCAGCTGAAAACGGTCGTCCGTTGGGAACTCGAAGCGCAAACCGTGAACGCGCTACATCCCAGCGGACCGAAAAAATCGGGCACGGGAACGCTGGTGCGTGTGACGCAGGAAGGGTTCGCGGGCGATCTGGCCAACGCCACCTCCCACGGTGAAGGCTGGAAGCGCGTGCTCGGCTGGCTGGAAGCCTACGTAGAACACAGCACGTCGCGTTTTTAGATGCCTGCCTTGAGCGGAGTCGAAGGGTGGGAAATCTGAAATCGATTTGGAAGGCGTCGCTACAATCTATGATCTGGGCTGGCCTACCCCTAAGGATCTAGCGCTGGAAAGGCGGTTCCACCAAGCATTTATTTGGCCTCTGCCGACTGGATGTTCGCCGCTTCTTTCCAGTACTATCGAACTCCAAGAAACGTGGCGCCGGCATGGTGCCGGCTGTCGCGAGGCCATCCTTCGACTTCGCTCAGGACAGGTCTTGGCCTCGCCTGCGCGGGCGAGACGCCCCGCGACAGCCGCCGAGACGGCGGTTGCTACCCATGGATCCGGATGATCACGCGTATGTGCTTCCGTCGCACTAGCCATTTCGGCCCTCGAAGCGTTTTGCTGGCGCTGCTTCTGGCGCACGCCGCCTTCGCCGTGACCAACACGCAGGTGGTGGTGGTTCCGGTGACGAACATGTATTCGCATCCCAGCGACAAGTCCGACGTAGTGTCGCAGGCTATTTACGGCAGCAATGTGAAGCTGCTGGTGGCGCGCGGAGAGTGGTCACGCATTCAGACCGACGATCGCTACATGGGATGGGTGCCGAGCCGGCATCTGCGCATCATTTTGAGCGGGCCGGGCTATGCCACATCGGGAGCCGTGGTGCAGGTCGACAGCCTTTTCGCCAACGTTTACAACGAGCCCGACGCGACCCGGCACAAGCCGGTGGTGACGGTTCCGTTTGGAGCGCGGCTGGAGAGTGTTGCTGAAAAATCAGATGCCGCGAATAAGACTGCGGAAAACAAGGCTACGGCCAAGCAAGATCAAAGTCACGAGGGATGGATCGAGGTTTATCTGCCGGACCGGCGGAACGCGTGGATTCAGGCCGGCGATGTGGTCGGGGACCCGAAGCCGATGTCGATTCCTGAATCGATGGAATTGGGGAAGCGTTTTCTGGGGCTGCCCTACTTGTGGGGGGGGCGATCGAGCTTCGGCTTCGACTGCTCTGGCTTCACCCAGATGCTGGTGCGAGCAAGGGGCATCAACATGCCGCGTGATGCCGACCAGCAAGCTGCGTGGAGCGGCGTGGTTCCGGTGGAGAGAAATGATCTGCAGCCGGGGGACCTGCTATTTTTTGGCGCCTCGGCGAAACGCATCACGCACACCGGCATGTACATCGGCGACGGCCAATTTATTCAGGACACAACCAACGGACGTCCGGTGGTGAAGATCAGCCGGCTCGACGATGATCCCTGGACCAGGCTGCTGGTCGCGTGCCGCCGAATCAAAGTGAAATAGATCAAAGTGAAATAGCGGATCATGCACGGGCTGACGAAGCCTTCTCCGCGGCCGCGGTTGCCGGAGACTCAGGCGAGGCCGCAGTGGCTGCGGCCGGCTGCTTGCGGCAGAGTTCGATGACCTCGGAGATGCGCTGGCTCTCGTGCTGCATGGCCATCTGCCAGTTGCGCAGCGTTTCCTTCTCTCGCGCCATCTGATCGCGGTTGTTCTGGATGCGTTGCGCATAGTGCGCGCGGATGCGCTCCATCTCAGCCTCAATCTCGGTAATCTCCCGCGACTTATGCGCCTCGAAGTCCTCTAGCTGTTTGCGTTGGGCTGCTTCATAGGCATTGAGGGCCTGCTGGCGGCGGGTCGCGTCCTGCAGCATGTCGTCGACGGAGGTTCCGGCGGCATCGAGCGCCATCAGCACCGAGGCGCGCTTGATGTCGGTGGAGAGCTCGCGAATGCGCTGGCTGTTGAGCATCTCGACGACTTTGTGGATGCCGTATCCCGAGCGCGGGCTCATGATTCCGGCCGCATGATAGATGTCGTCGTAGGAAAGCAGGTC
Source organism: uncultured Acidobacteriota bacterium (assembly GCA_963763795.1). Taxonomy (GTDB): domain Bacteria; phylum Acidobacteriota; class Terriglobia; order Terriglobales; family Acidobacteriaceae; genus Sulfotelmatobacter. The sequence goes on from CAVXPP010000004.1 coordinate 359,169, forward strand.
GCTGCCGGGTCCGCTGAGCGCTTCCGCGGCTGGTGCCTTGGATGAAGATGAATTCACTGGAGCCTCCTTGAGTGTGGCATGCTTGGGCGCGTCTTCGTCCTGCTGGCGGCGCCAGAATTTGGGAAAGACCGATTTGGATGACATAACTTTCCTTTCGTGACGAGAGGACGGGCCTGGATTTTGAAGAGAAAAAGCTGAGTCAGGGGATCGTGCTGGCGCCGATTCCGCGGGCGCTTGCGGGCGTCGAACATCTGCCGGGACCGGCATCAAAGTGTTCCGCGTTTCTTTCAAGGGTTCAACGCCCTCTGCGGAACGTGCTTTCGCAATTCTCTGCGGCGGAGGAGGTTCGCTGCGCTGGCGAATCTCTAGTCGTGCAGCGGCGTTCAGCTTCTGGGTTTCCGATGCTGGCGGAACATTTCTTGTGGCTGCTGCGGGCGGGTCAGAGGGAGCCGGCTCGGCCGGTGTCGGCTGGGGATTGGAAGGCAGTCCCGGCTGCACGCAGTTTCTGTCGGCCTCGCGGCGCACGCCCAACAGAAAATCTCGGCCATCGGAGCGGCAATTTTTCGCAATCGCCGAGAACTGTTCGCGATGCCATTTGATTGTGACCTTTGCGCCCACGTTGAAGGGGCGCTTAACGCGAACACAGGCCCCGGACGGGGACGTATCTTCCATCGTGGCGGGGGCGCGATTCGGCGTTCCGCCGTCTTCCCAGAGAACTTCGGCGACCGCCCACATGACCGTTCTCGGCTCCAACTCCCGCACGTCCATGTCATCTGTATCGGCGAGGGCGGGGGAGAGTTTAGCCGGTCGGGAGGTCGGTGGACCATCGTAACGTCGCGTCTTTTGTGACATCGGGGTGGAGATGTGACGGATCTAACGGGCTTTAGGAGAACAGGCGCATCAGGCCAGTGGCCGCCATATCGGGAGACAGGAAACGCAGATCCTTCCTTCCGGCAGCAAGGGCCAAGGCTTCAGCCGCGAGGTATCCGCTGCGCACTGCGCCTTCCATCGTGGCGGGCCATCCGGTTGCAGTCCAGTCGCCCGCAAGAAATACGCGCGGCCATGCGGTGATGGGCGTGGGACGGTGGGCGTCGATGCCGGGGCGCGGTGAATACGTGGCGTTCACTTCCTTGATCACCGTGGATTTCAGCAAGTTGGCTTGACGGGCCGCGGGGAAAAATTCGCGGACTTCTTGCAAGGCCAGGTCGACGATCTCGGCGCGAGATTTGTCGATCAGCGTTTTGGAAGAGCTGACGACTAGTTCGATGTAGCTGCCCTCGGAAGCTGTATTTCCACTTTGCGCACGCATGGGCTGCAGGCGCGATTTGTGGAACATCCATTGGATGGTGCGGTCAAGGAGCACGGCGTGGTCGAGGTCGGAAATCTGGCGGTCGAACCACAGGTGGATGCCGGTGATGGGAGAGCTTTCGAAGTGGGAGATTTGTTCACGGATGGGCGCGCTTTCCGGGAATTCCGGAAGAATTTTGTCTAGAGCTTCGAAGGGCAGGGCCAGGATCAGGAAGTCAAAGTCCCCATCCTGTCCCTGCAAACTACGCAGGGACAAGGGTGGGGCCCCCGCTTCGGGATCCAAGGGCGGGGTACTCTCTTTCGAATTTTGGTTGCGGAGGTGCAATTGAACGCTTGCGGCATTGGCTGCGAAACCTTCCACTGGGCAACGGAAATGCAGCGTGCCGCCGCGGGCGCGGATATATTCTCCGGCTGCGTTGTAGAGATCGGTGAGAGGGAGCGCCGGAACGCCCATCTGGCGGGCCGCGGGAGACTTCATCGATTCGCGCACCACCTGGGCTGCCGAGGAAATCGAAATGCGGTCGAGTTCTTCGCTCAGGGCGCTGATCAGGATGGGGCGCCAGAAACGCTCGACTGCGTTTTTGGTCTGGCCGTGGCGATCGAGCCATTGCTGGAAGGATTGTCCGGTGTCGCGCTGCTCGGTGAGCGTGAGGGGAACCAATGCGCGCGCGATGGAAAGCTTGTCGGCGGCGGTGAGGAATGAGAATCCTAAAAACGAGGGCGCGGTGTGCAGCGGCGCGGGAAGGGAAGATGACTTCATCTTCGAAGTGCGACCGCCCGGTTCGATGAACGTCATCTCATCGTACCAGCGGATTTGGTCGGCGACGCCGATGCGTTCGTAGAATTCGACGAGATTGGTGCAGACGCGAAACAGGACGTGCTGGCAGTTGTCGACCACTTCGCCGGTTCCGGGATGCTCGTAGGACGAGGCGCGGCCCCCGAGGAACGGGCGCTTCTCGAAGAGCGTGACGTGAAAACCCGTGTTGGATAGGGCGCAGGCGGCAGCGAGTCCGGCGAGTCCGCCTCCGACGACGGCAACGGTGGGTTGAGTGGGGGGCATCGGTCAGATTTGCGAGAACTCATGGAAGGCGCAAAGGAGCAAACCCTAAGGTTCCTCCACTGCGCTCGCTTACGCTTCGCTTCGGTCGGAATGACATTACCCGCGGGGTCACAGGATTCGCTTGAGAAAGCCTTTCCCCAGGATTCGCAACTTTTCCCACCTGCTCAGAGCGACCTTCGCGGTGAAGACGTCATATTGTTTTTCGGCGATCCGTTCTAGCAGACGACGGTAGATCGTGACCAGCGCCCATAGCGCAGGCTGGCTGTCTTCGGAGATGTAGCCGATCAGCTCATCGCCGGCCGCGTAGAACTCACGGGCGCGATCGGCTTCCAATGTCAGCAGCGGGCGGAAGCGGGCGGGATCAGGACTCGCGAGCAGTTCAGCAACTGATAAGTTGAACTTTGCCAGATCCTCCTCGGGCAAGTAGACGCGTCCCATGCTCGCGTCTTCTTTCACATCGCGAATAATGTTGGTGAGCTGGAAGGCGAGGCCGCAACGTTCGGCTAGATCTTCCGCCGCGGGATCGCGATATCCGAAAACATGAATGCAGACCAGGCCCACGACCGACGCGACGCGATAACAATAAAGGCGGAGATCTTCAAAGGTTCTGTACTGAATGGTCAGGCCGGGGGTGTTGCTGGTTTGAGCCGAAGATTCGGACTGCTCCACATCCATGGCGGTGCCGAGGGCGAGTTCATCGAGCAGTCCCGCGGGAATGGTAAAGCGGCGCTGGGCATCGGTAAGGGCGAGCAGGATGGGATCGTCGGTGGGCTCGCCTTGTTGAGCGCGATGCAGGGCGTCGAGCCAGGTGTCGAGCCTCTGGCGGCGCTCAGGAAGCGACAGGGACGCATCGTCGGTGATGTCATCGCAGCGGCGCATGAAGGCGTAGACCGCGCACAGGGCCTCGCGCTTGCGCCGCGGCAGCACCATAAAAGCGTAGTAGAAATTTTTGGCCGCCGTCCGGGTTATGCCCTTGCAGACGGAATAGGCCATGACGAGCTGCGGCGGCGCCGGCGTCCAGGGCATGGGGACCTGCTGCGTGCCCGCGCTCATATTTGTTTTACCCCGCTCTGGTTGGGCTGATCCCGGTGAGTTCTTCTGGCGCCGGAGAAGAGCTTGGACATGGCTGCGCGGCCAACCAGCGCGAGCTTGCGCGTCTTCGAAATCGACGGGCGATTTCCGAGAACGGCATAGTTTTGTTTCTCAATCGCGCTGAGAATTTCCAGGCCGCCGCGGCTGAACAGGTCGAGATCGACAGCCAGTTCGCGATCGACTTTGGAGATCAGCGGAAGGCCTTGACGGAACCAGTCGCGGGCGCGCTCGACCTCGAACTTCATCAGCGCGCGAAAGGCAGGCGTGTTCTGCTTTTGCGCGATGTCGTTTTCGCTGACCTGAAGGCGGCGGAGATCTTCGAGTGCAAGATAAATGCGGCCCTTTTCATAATCGACGCTGACGTCCTGCCAGAAATTGGCGAGCTGCAACGCGGTGCAGGTGAAATCGGAAAGCTGCTGGCGCTCGGCGTCGCGATATCCGCAGAGATAAAGCACAAGATGGCCGACGGGATTCGCGGAATAGTGACAGTAGGCGAGGACATCCTGAAAAGTCTCGAAGCGCGTGATGGTTTGATCCTGGCGGAAGGCGATCAGCAGATCCGAAAATTCGTGCTTGGGAATGTCGAACTGGCGAACGGTTTCGGCCAGGGCTACGAATACCGGATGCTTCGGAGTGCCTTCATAGCAGGCGTCGAGTTCGTGCTGCCATTGATCGAGCAGCTCGAGCGAGGCGGCTTTGTCGCCGACTTCGTCGCCCAGGTCGTCGGAGATGCGGCAATAGGCGTAGACATTGAAGAAATGCTGGCGCAAGCGGCGGGGGAGGAACCAGCTGGCGACGGAGAAATTTTCGTAGTGCGAGCGAGCCAGGCGGGCGCAGTATTCGCGGGCCTCGGCGAGGGTCGGAGGCGTGGCCGGGATCGCGTAGTCCGCGGGCAGGCGGCTCCAGCCGAGCGTTGCGGGCGCGAGCGGGCCGAGTTGGGTGGCGGGGTTCAAAGGCATGGTTGCATGACGATTGTTGATTGTTGAATGTAAAGCCTGCGCAATGGACAGTGTGGTTTTAAATCAACAATCAAAAATCAACAATTGCTGTCAGTGGCCGGGGATGATTGCCGTCTTGATGTCGTTGCCGCGGTTCAGCATATGCCGCAGAACCTGTTGCAGCCGCGACAAGGGCGCTTCGCCGGTGATGTAGTCCGTGGGGCGAATCTTTTTGGCGGCGATCAATCCGAACGCCCGGCGAACGGTTTCCGGCGTGTGATGGAACGTAGCCTTCAACGTGATTTCAGAATAGTGCAGGCGATTGGTTTCGAGCTGCACTTTGGTTCCGCTGGCGCAGCCGCCGAAGAAATTCACCGTGCCGCCCTTGCGGACCATGTCCACGGCCCACTCCCAGGCCTCGGGCTTGCCCACGGCTTCGATGACGACATCGCACCCGCGCTTTTGCGGAGAAAGAGCGCGGACGGCGTCCACCACGTTGGTCACTTTTGTGGTCTGAATAATCTCATGAGCGCCCATCAGGCGGGCGGCTTCCACCTGCCCGTCACGCTTGACTACCGCAATCACGTTGCAGCCGATGGCGCGAGCGACTTGCACGAACATCAGGCCGATGGGTCCGCCGCCGAGAATCACCACGGTGTCGCCGATCTCCACTCCGGTTTCATGCAGGCCGCGAAGCACGCAGGCCAGCGGTTCGGTCATGGCCGCGTCTTCGAAAGTGACGTTGGGTGGAATGACCAGCATGTTCGCTTCGACAATGCGGCGCGGCACGCGAATGTATTCCGCGTAGGCGCCGTTGTTGAAGAGAAGATCCTCGCAAAGATTCTCCTGATGCTTGGAGCAGTAAAAGCACATCTGGCAGGGGGCGGAGTTGAGCGCGACCACGCGCATGCCCTTCTTGAAGCCGTTCACGCCGGCCCCGACTTCCTCGATGACTCCGGCCAACTCGTGGCCGAAAAGCGCCGGCGGAACAATCATGCGGGCGTGATAGCCGCGCTGATAGACCTTGAGATCCGTGCCGCAGGTGAGGGCGACCGAGACTTTGACCAGAACCTCTCCGTCTCCGACGCGAGGTATGGGAACCTTCTCAATCTTCAGATCTTCTTTGCCGTACAGGACGGCAGCCGTCATTTTTCCATTCACTGCGAAGTTCCTTCCCGAATACCGCTCTTCCAGGTACTGCCGGGCTGAATCATAATCTTCATCGATGAAGGCCGGGGATGGGCGGCCAACTCCAGCGCTTCGGGGCTCTGCTCGAGCGGGAAGCGATGGCTGACCAGCCTTTCCAGGTCCATCTCGCGATTCATCACGAAGCGGACTGAGTCGTCTTGCAGGTCGACTGAGGCGCTGTAGGACCCCACCAGAGACTTCTCATCCACACAGATGGCTGCCGGATCGATCACAGCCTCGCCATGCTGCGTCTGAGCAAATAGCAAAATCCGTCCCCCCGGACGAGCTGCATCCATCGCGGTACGAATCAGGGAATTGCCGCCCACCGCAAGAATGACTGCGTCGGCGCCACGACCCTGGGTGAATTCACGGACGCGGTCGACAACATTCGTCCGGGAAGCGTCTATGGAATTGTCGAGCCCGAAACTTGATCCCATTTTAAGCCTCTCGGGGTATAAATCGGAAGTAATTAAGCTGGCCCCGGTCCGGCGGGCCAATACGCTCAATATGATGCCGATGGGGCCCTGACCGATGGTAAGCACGGATTCGCCTGGGCGCAGGCGGAGGGCCTCCACCCCCTTCATGCAAGTATTGACGGGTTCGACGAAGCAAGCCTGCTCGAACGAGATGCCATCCGGTATGCGAACCGTGCCGTGCTCGACGATCCAGTCCATGACGCGGACGTACTCGGCAAAGCCGCCGCCAGAAGGCGCGAATCCGGCAGTGCAGCCTACTTTCTTGTAAGTAGCGCATTGCGCGAAGGTCTTGTTCCGGCAATAGAAGCATTCGCGGCAGGGTATGTGATGGAAGACCATCACCCGGTCGCCGGGCCGGTAATCCGTGACGCCCTCGCCGATTGCGGCCACTACGCCGGAAGTTTCGTGTCCGAAGATGCGTGGAGCGGAATGGGAGCCGGTAGAAATCTTCTTCAGATCGGTGCCGCAGACGCCGCAGGAATGCACGCGGAGCAGCATCTCGCCGGGACCGATCTTTGGGACGGGCACGGTTTCGAGGCGGACATCATTTACGCCACGGTAGACTGCGGCGTGCATCGTGGTGGGGATGGAATGCGGAGGATCTTCGACCGCAGGTTGTCCGGCGATGGCCATGAAGTTGGTTGTTAGATGATGATAGCAGGGCGCTTGGTGCAAATCGAGGGCTGGGGTCCCGGAGCCCTTCTCCTGCTGGTTTCTCAGCGATCTCTGCGGGGAAAAAAATCTTAAACGCAGAGGCCGCAGAGAAATCTCGCAGAGGGCGCTGAGAAAAGCTCACGGGACCATTGTTGAGCTGGGCCATCGGCGAAGTTTAGAGGTTCTTCAATGCAGGCAAGCCACGACCGAAACCGTCGCGGCTGGACAGCCGAGGGCGGCTGTCCCCACATGTTTCCACTCTTGCATCGAGCTTCAAACCTTCAGGGTGAAACTTCGGCTTTCGTGCTATGCTGCGCAAAACTTTCGCTTTCCAGGATGGCCTGTGCTGATTGAACTGCGGCTCGAGAACTATGCCGTCATCGACAATCTGGTGGTGGAATTTGGTCACGGATTGAACTTGCTGACCGGCGAAACCGGGGCGGGGAAATCGATCCTGATCGATGCGCTGGCGCTGCTGCTGGGCGAGAAAGCGTCGAGCGAGGTGGTTCGCACGGGGGCCGAGCGTGCGGTCGTTTCGGCAGTGTTCGAATCGAATGAAGCCGCCGAAGATAGTCTGGCGAAGATCCTCGAAGCGAACGGGCTCGACGAGTCAGACGACGGCTCGCTCATTCTGCGGCGCGAGATTGCCGCGGGCGGCAAGGGACGAGTGTTTGTAAACAACCAGCCGGCGACCGTGGCTGTGCTGCGGCTGCTGGCGCCCCATCTCGCGATTATTCACGCGCAGAACGAATCGATCTTATCTTTCGATGGCCCGGCGCGTCTGGAGTTGCTGGATGGCTTTGCCGGCAGCCGGCTAGAAACGACTGCAGAGGCTTTCCAGGCCTGGAAACAGATTCGCGCGCACATCGACGAACTGGAGCACGGGGAGCAGGACCGGCTGCGGCTGGTGGATCTGTGGATGTTTCAGAAGCGTGAGATCGAGGAGGGCCGCCTGCAGCCGGGCGAAGACGAGCGTCTGGAGGCGGAGAAGCGCGTGCTCGCCAACGCCGAAAAAATCTATAACGCGGCTATGAACGCCTTCGATCTTTTGTACGAAGGGAATGGCTCGACGGCGTCGTCGCTGCGGGCCGCGCAGAAGCAGATCGAGGAGCTTGCCCGCTACGAGCCAAAATTTCAGGAGGCGCTGGCCGCCCTGGATGCGGCCCGCATCAGCGTTGAGGATGTAGGCGCCAGCGTGCGCGACTATGCCGGAGGCATTCACGCGTCGCCGGAACATCTGGGGCAAGTAGAGGATCGGCTGGCGCTGATCGATCGTCTGAAGCGCAAATATGGCCCGACGCTTGAGCAGGTGATCGAGTTTGGCGCTGAGGTCGCGCGCAAATTGTCAGAGGTCGAGAACAAAGACGAAATCCTGCGGCGGCTACGCGCCGAGATGGCGAAGGCCGCCGAAGAATACCTGCGCGCGGCGAAGACTCTTTCGAAGAAGCGCGCGGAGGCTGGACGCAAGCTGGAAAAGTTGGTGGAGGCGGAGATCAATGATCTGGCCATGAAGTCCACGTTTCGCATCGAGATGACAAGCTCGGCAGAAGAGGATTCGTGGGGCGCGGCGGGCATCGATCAGGTGGTCTATATGATCTCGACCAATCCTGGAGAGCCGTTACGGCAACTGGAACACATCGCCTCAGGCGGCGAACTTTCGCGAGTCATGCTGGCGCTGAAGGCCAGCGTGGATGCCGGGGCGCATCCTGCGGGCAGGAAGCGCGCTGGCCACGAGGCCCAGAAGACGCTGGTGTTCGATGAAATCGATACGGGCATTGGGGGACGAGCGGCCGAGGCGGTGGGCAAGAAATTGAAATCGCTGGCGCGATCCCACCAGGTGCTATGCGTCACGCATCTGCCGCAGATCGCAACCTTTGGCGATCATCATTTCGTGATCGAGAAGAAAGAGTCGGGTGGACGGACCCGCACCGGCATTCGCGAAGTTACGGGTGAAGAACGCACCGAGGAAGTGGCACGCATGCTGAGCGGCGCCAAGCTGACGGAAACCTCACGAAAGCATGCCGAGCAGATGATTCGGGCGAACGGCTGATCCAGAGAAGGATTAGCGGGTGAGCAGGGAGTGATCGGCAGGCCGGCTGTCGGCCAGCGTGGCTTTCGGAGTGCTGTCGGCAACCTTGATACTGAAGTTCACCGTGATCTTCGCCTTGCTCTCGACGGCCTGACCATTCTGGAACATTGGCTTGAAGCGCCACTCGCGCACGGCCTGCTGCGCGGCGGCGGACAGGATGGCCGGCCCGCTCAGTACTCTCAAGTCTTCAATCAAGCCATCGGCGCTGATGACCGCCTGCAGTACAACCGATCCTTGCACATTCATGTGTTGCGCCAGAACCGGATAAGTCGTCCGGAACGAGGCTTGCGGAGGCTGAATGGCGGCGGTTCGGGTGATGGTCTCACGCTGGGCGGCTTCGGTCACCGGCTGAATGCTGGGAGCGGCCTGAATACTGGAAGCTGTCAGCGACGACGAAGGAACTTCAATCTTGGCGGGCGCGGGCGGATGAATCTCGCTGTGCTTATTGCCAGCAACCACTTCCACATCCAGCGGAGGCAGAGCCGTCCGCGTCGTGGCAACTGCGGGAGACTCGGCAGGAGCAGTGGTGGCCTCAACCCTCGGGGCCGAAATAAGCTTCCGGGCCGCAGGGACAGTCACGGGCTGCGTGAGAATCACTACCGGCGCCGGAGCGTTCTGCGCCACGGGCTGAGTCTCCGGCATATCCGACTCGATGGTGGCCTGCTCGGTGCCAAACCAGAACTGGCGGTCGTTGATCAGCACGGCGACCAGGGCAGCCAGCAGAAGTCCCAGCGCAATCAACAGCTTGCGAGATTGCTGGTTGCGGGCGGCGATCCGCGCCTGCGGGCTAACCACCGATCGGGTTTGGCTAAGTTCCAACATGACCTGAGTAGTCTTGTCGAAATACGGGAATATAGTGCAACGATTTGCGTGCACTGACAATGGCACGGGCGCGGGGAGGGCATGGCACGAGCGTGCCATGTGCCGTGTAAGGCACTATTGGCCCTGTGTTTAGGGAAGCGGGGTGGTGTGATTCGCGTCACAGCGAGGGGAACGAACCCCGCATAAATTTTCGGGATGACTTCTTCCAACCACGACCGCTCCGCCTGGCTGCAGGGTCCGGCCTCGCCATGCGAATCTGTACCGCGCGTGAATCAACCCCGGAGACTGATTCTGCTGGGAGCACCCGGCGTCGGCAAGGGTACGCAGGCCGACCTGTTGCACCGGCGTCTGGGCGCTTGCCATCTTTCCACCGGCGACGTCTTCCGCGCGGCGGGAAGCCTGAGCGATTGCGAAATTAGCCCGGCGATGAAGGATGCCCTCGGCTTCATGCGGCGTGGAGAACTCGTGCCCGACGCGACCGTGTGGGAGATGGTGCGCGAGCGCAGCGAATGCCTGCACTGCAGAGGCGGCTTCATTCTGGATGGATTTCCGCGCACGCTGGGGCAGGCGGAATCGCTGAAGCAGTTGCTCGATCGCGAGGGAGTGATCCTGACGGCGGTCGTGAATTACGATTTGGCGACCAGCGAGATTGTGGCTCGGCTGGCGGGACGGCGCACTTGCGAGAAGTGCAAGGCCGTTTATCACGTAACCGAACAACCTCCGAAGATTGCGGACCGTTGCGATCGCTGTGAGGGCAAGCTCTACCAGCGGGTGGATGATCGCCCGGAATCGATTCGCGTGCGGCTGGAGGCTTACGATCGGAGCACGGCGCCATTGATCAAGTTCTACCGCGACTTGGGCCTGCTGGTGCACATTACCGCAACCGGGTCGCCGGAAGAGATCTGCGCGCGGACAATTTCGGCTTTGGCCGTGCGCGTCATTCGTTCAGCTTGAGACCCCGGGGCGGGTGAACTCCCGTTCGGCTGCCGGTTCGCGCACTTCGCTGCTAATCCTTGCGCTTTCTGTGGCTTACGTTGACCATCCCGGTACTTTCCAGTAGTTTATTAGTATCGTCTCAATGGGGAAGAGTGTACCCTGAAGGTACAGAATGGGTGGGGCGATCTTGCATCTAAGATCATAGCGGCGGCGCACTTCGCATGCGAATTGCTTGGATCGATCGGGTGCTCTGGGGCATCAAGTTTCAGAGAGCCAAAAGAGAAAAACAAAAAAAACATGAACCACCAGGTACACGAAGTCACACGAAGGAAAGGCTGCGGTGAAGTGGTTTTGCTTCGTGATACTTCGTGCTCTTGGTGAAGTGAGGAAGCGAAGAGGAGCGGACTTCAATCGTGGCTGGAATCTTAGGGAAGACCAACGGCAAGACTTTACTTTTGCTCAAGCCTCGCGGTTTTTGCGCCGGGGTTGTGCGGGCCATCGACGTGGTGCGCATCGCGCTGGAGGCGTTTGGACCGCCGATCTACGTCCGCAAAGAGATCGTCCATAATAGCTTTGTGGTGGAGGAACTGCGCGGCAAGGGCGCGATCTTCGTCGATAGCGAAGACGAAGTGCCCAATGGCGAACGCATCATATACAGCGCTCATGGCGTTTCGCCGGACGTTCGCGAACATAGCGCGCGGCGCGGGCTGCGGGTGATCGATGCGACTTGTCCGCTAGTCACCAAGGTCCACGTGGAGGCGGTGAAGTTTGCCAAGGAAGGCTATTCGCTGATTCTGATCGGACATAAGGATCACGATGAGGTCGTTGGGACATTGGGCGAGGCCCCGCTGGTGACCCAGGTCGTAGGATCGCCGGAGCAGGTGAAGTCTTTGAGCGTGCCCGATCCCAACCGCGTGGCCTATCTGACGCAGACGACGCTGAGCCTGGATGAAACCAAAGACATCATCGCGGCACTCAAGCAGAAATTCCCCAACATCAAAGGGCCGGCGGCGCAAGATATCTGCTATGCGACGGAAAACCGGCAAGTCGCGGTGAAGCAGGTCGCATCCGAGGCAGATTTGTTGCTGGTGGTGGGATCGGAAAACAGTTCAAACTCGAACCGGCTGGTCGAAGTGGCGCGGAACCTGGGCACCAAGGCGCATCTGATCGACAGTTGCAACGATATCGAGGCGGAGTGGTTGAAGCGAGTGAAGACCATCGCCCTGACCGCGGGCGCGTCTGCCCCGGAGCATCTGGTCGAAGAGACGGTCACATTCCTGCGCGAGAAAGGCTTCGACAACCTGCAGGAGCTGGAAGTGATGCCGGAGAACGTGCGCTTCGGCCTGCCGCCGGAGATTGTGGAAGCGATCGCCGCCGCTCCGGCTGCGAACTAATGGAGCTGTAAACAATATGGATAAAACCTCCCCCGACGCAAGCAAGCCTGCCGGTGTTCTGGGTTCTAATCCCGAGCTGCGATTTGGAAAAATTGAGGGGTTGACCGGCCGCGTGGGCACGGCCATCGCGGCTGCGCGCAAGTATCTGTTCTCGCAGCAGCACGAAGAAGGCTACTGGTGCGGAGAGCTGGAAGCCGACACCACTCTCGAATCGGATTACATTCTGCTGCACACGCTGCTGGGGACAGGCAACGAGGAGCGTTTCCAGAGGGCGGCGAACTGGATTGTGCGGCATCAGAACGAAGACGGGGGATGGAGTATTTATGCCAGCGGACCGTCCAACATCAGCGCTTCGGTGAAGGCTTATTTTGGATTGAAGCTGGCCGGCTATGGCGCGGACCATCCCGTCTTGCAGCGCGCCCGCAAGAAGATTCTGGAGATGGGCGGGGTCACCGAAGTCAATACATTCACCAAGATCTATCTGTGCTTCTTCGGGCAATACGATTACGACGCAGTCCCGGCCATTCCGCCGGAGATCGTGCTGTTTCCCAGCTGGTTCTGGTTCAATATTTACGAAATTTCTTCCTGGTCGCGCGCCATCCTGGTGCCGCTGTCGATCTGCTACGCCAAGAAGCCCTTCAAGAAAATTCCGCGCGAGATGGGCGTGGAAGAACTGTTTGTCGGCGGGATGCAGAAATCGCGCATGCACCTGCATTGGGCGAAGAAGCTGGTTTCGTGGCGCAACTTCTTTCTCGTGCTGGACCGCATCACGCACTGGTTCGAGCGGGTCCACGTCCGGCCCTTGCGTTCGATCGCTTTGAAGAGCGCAGAGAAATGGATGCTCGAACGCTTTGAAATGAGCGACGGGCTGGGCGCAATCTATCCCTCGATGATGAATGCCATCATCGCCCTGCGCTGCCTGGGCTATTCGCTGGACGATCCCCAGGTCATTCGCGCCATGGATGAATTCGAAAAGTTGGGAATCGAAGAGGGAGACACTTTCCGCATGCAGCCCTGCATGTCTCCGGTGTGGGACACGGCGTACGCGCTGTTTGCGCTCGGCGAGGCCGGGGTTCCGGCCAATGATCCGCGAATGGTGAAGTGCGCGGACTGGATCCTGCAGAAGCAGGTGCGCAACGTCGGAGACTGGAAGGTGAAGAACAAGCAAGGCCAGCCGGGCGGATGGTACTTCGAGTTCAATAACGAGTTTTATCCCGATGTGGATGACAGCGCGATGGTTTGTCTGGCGCTGAGCCGGGTGGAACATCCCAACGGACGCTACCAGCTCGAGTCGGTGCAGCGCGCCATCGACTGGATATTCTCCATGCAGTGCAAGAACGGCGGCTGGGCGTCGTTCGACAAAGACAACGACCGCATGATTTTTCAGTACATTCCGTTCGCCGATCACAACGCCATGCTCGATCCCCCGACGGTCGATATCACGGGACGCATTCTCGAGATGCTGGCGACTTACGGCTACACCAAGGATCATCCGGCGGTGAAGAAGGCGATCCAGTTCATAAGAGAAGAGCAGGAGCCCGATGGCAGTTGGTTCGGGCGCTGGGGCGTGAACTACATTTACGGCACGGCGCTGGTGCTGCGCGGGCTGGAAGCGATTGGCATGGACTTGCACGAACCCTCGGTCCAGCAAGGCGCGGAGTGGCTGCGCATGGTGCAGAACGCCGATGGCGGCTGGGGCGAGACGGTGGGTTCGTATGACGATCCGACTCTACGCGGGCAGGGAGACAGCACGCCGTCGCAGACGGCGTGGGCGATCCTGGGATTGCTGGCTGCCGGCGATACGCGCAGCGATTCGGTCGCGCGCGGCGTGGCCTATCTGATGCGCACGCAGAATAACGACGGATCGTGGGATGAGGAGCTCTTCACGGGCACGGGCTTCCCGCGCGTCTTCTATCTGATGTATCACCTTTACCGCGAATACTTCCCGCTGCTGGCGTTGACCACGTATGCCAAGGTGATGGAAAAAGCGGCAATTAGCAATTAGCCAGTACGGGATCACTAACGTTGACTGCTTGCGCGACTGTCATTCTGCGTAAGTGTCATCCCGAAGGCCCGCGTTTTTCAGCGGGACGAGGGATCTCTACCTGATCATCTGCGGCGCTGGAGATCCTTCGCTCCGCCTGAAAAGCGGCTCCGCTCAGGATGACGTCCACCGCTGACATGGTTCGAGCATTGACAACTCTGGCTGAGTGCTGAATGCTAACTTCTGAATGCTTGCTTTTGTCACTGGCGCCACCGGATTTCTCGGCTCCCACGTCGCGCGTGTTCTTGCGGAGCAAGGCGCGGAATTGCGGCTGCTGGTGCGGCCTACCAGCAATTTAAAAAATCTTCAGGGACTCAAGGCGGAGACCGCGACCGGCGATCTGCGCGATGCGGCGTCGCTGGAGAAAGCCATGGCCGGGTGCGATACGGTCTTTCACGTGGCGGCCGACTACCGGCTCTGGGTGCGGGATCCGGCGGAGATGTACCGCAGCAACGTCGGGGGGACGCGGGCCATTCTAGAAGCGGCGCGCAAGAGCGGCGTGCGGCGCGTGGTGTACACGTCGAGCGTGGCGACTATCGGATTTACCGAGGACGGCAAACCGGCGGACGAAGATTCTCCGGTCGCGCTGGCCGATATGATCGGCCATTACAAGCGATCGAAATTCATGGCCGAGCAGATCGCGTTGGAGGCGGGACGCGGCGGCATGCAGGTTGTGACGGTGAATCCCACGACGCCAGTGGGAGAGCAGGACGTGAAGCCGACGCCGACGGGGCGCATCGTCCTCGATTTCTTGAAACGAAAATTTCCCGCCTACGTGGAGACCGGGCTGAACCTGGTGGATGTGCGGGAGTGCGCGCGCGGCCACATCATGGCACTGGAAAAAGGGAAGTCCGGCGAGCGCTACATCCTGGGCGGAGAAGATCTGACGCTGAAGCAGATTCTGGATAAGCTGGCAAAGCTCACGGGGCTGCGCTCACCGACGGTGAAGCTGCCGTATATCTTCGCGCTTCGCGGCTGGAGTGGTGGATGAGGCCATTACCGGTGGCCTGCTGCGCCGCGAGCCGCGTGCCACCGTCGACACGGTGCGCATGGGCAAGAAAAAAATGTTTGCCAGCTCAGCAAAGGCCGAGCGCGAGCTGGGATGGAAATTGGTTCCGGTGGAAGATGCGCTGCAGCGGGCGGTGGATTGGTTCCGGTCCAATGGATATGTCTAGAGTGGCCATTGTGGCGGCGCTGGAGCGCGAGGTGCGGCCGCTGGTCAAGCATTGGTGCGTCAGCGAGAAGGAATATGACGGGCGCCGATTTCGCTTCTTTGAAAAAGAGGAAATCGTGCTGGTATGCGGAGGAATCGGCGCCGACGCGGCGCGGCGGGCCGCCGAGGCAGTGATCGTGCTTTACGAGCCGGGCGTTGTCTATTCCGCCGGCTATGCCGGAGCGTTGGATCCGCGGCTCAAGGTTGGGGAAGTCATGCGCGCGGCGCGCGTGGTAAATGCCGCGGACGGCAGCAGCGCACAGGTTGCGGGCGGCGATGGCGTTCTGGTCAGCTATCCGGCGGTGGCGACTCCGGCGCAGAAGGTGAAACTGCGCGAATCTTATCAAGCGCAGGCCGTGGATATGGAAGCCGCGGCGGTGGCGCGGGCGGCGGAAGCGCGAGGCGTGGGCTTCGTCGCGCTGAAGGTGATCTCCGACGAATTTGATTTTGAGTTTCCGCCGACGGATCGCTTTGTCGATTCCGCAGGACGATTCCACGAGATGAGGTTCGCGTGGTTTGCTGCGGTGCGTCCCTGGTTGTGGCTGCTAGTAATACGCCTGGCGCGCAATAGCGGTCGCGCGTCGCGCGTATTGTGCGAGGAGATCCGAAAGCTGGAGGAACAAGAAATTGGGCACCGATGACGGTGCAATGGGTATTGACCAACCGCGATCCGCGCGCAGAGGGCGAGAATAAGTAGTGCATATCCGTTAGCGGATCAGGTACGTGTGGGTAATCGCGGGGCGCGATTCATCTATAATCAGAAGAGGCATTCTCCTAAAAACCAATGCAATTTTTTCCCTTGCTGGCAGCGTTCGTCGGCGGCGAAATCGCCGACATGATCTCCAATAGTGGTCCGGTCGCCAAGCTGGTTTTGCTGATGCTGCTGGCGTTCAGCCTGATTTCCTGGGCGATTATTCTGACCAAATGGAGCCTGCTGCGGCGGGCGCGGATGCAGAGCGGGCGCTTCGTGCGCGCGTTCCGCAAGGCGCAACGGCTGCAGGACATCGCCGCGATAGCCGATCAGTTCAAGCCCAGCCCGCTGGTGGGCGTGTTTGAAGGCGCCTACGAAGACTTCCGGCGGCAGGCGGCGTCGGGCGGAGGCCTGCGCAACCTGGTGTCGATCCAGCGCGGCATGCAGATCGGAGCCTCGGAAGAGATCACGCGTCTTGAGCGCAACGTGCCGTGGCTGGCGATTACGGCCGCGGTCACTCCGTTCGTCGGACTGTTCGGCACGGTATGGGGAATCATTGACGCGTTTCACGGACTGGGCACTGCGGGCGCCGCGACGTTACGGGCGGTCGCTCCGGGAATTTCCGAAGCTCTGATTACCACGGCAGCCGGCCTGGCGGCGGCGATCCCGGCCGTGATTGCCTACAACCTGATCGGCGCATCGATCCGCGAGTTGGCCGCCCGCAGCGATGACTTTTCCCTGGAGGTGCTCAATGCCGTTGAGCACAGCCAGGCGCAGGTTCCGGCGGATGTGAGGCGCTGATGGCGTTCACCGCCTCCAACGGGCGCACTCAGACCGCGCTAGCCGATATCAACATCACTCCGCTGGTCGACGTGGTGCTGGTGCTGCTGATCATTTTCATGGTGACGGCTCCGGTGCTGCAGTCTGGGATCGACGTCAGCGTGCCGAAAACGCGGACGGTGAAGGAAATCACGCAGGAGCGGCTGGTGCTGACGATCAATAAAGATCAGCGTGTCTTTCTGGGCAACGACGCCATCAATATCAATGAGATTGGCAGCAAGCTGCGGCAGAAGATCCGCGATCCGCGAGGCCAATCCATTTTCGTGCGGGCGGATGAGAACGTTCCTTTCGGCGCCTTCGCCACCGTGATGGATGCGGTGAAGCAGGCGGGATTTGCCAACGTCAGCATTGTGACGCAGCCTCTAGAGCAAAATGGCAGCAAGCGCTGACATCTATTTCGAGCACGACCGCTGGGGACGCGCGCTGGCGTGGTCGGCGGGGTTGCACGTCGGAATCCCGCTGCTGATCTATCTGCTGATCTATTTCGGCGTTTTCTCTCGCTCTAGCGGCGAAGGTTGGGGCGCCGGCGGAGGCGGCGATGCCATCGGCGCGACGCTGGTGAGTACGGTTCCGCTGCCGGCGAACCCGGCGCAGACGCAAAACGTTCTGGCCAACGAATCGAAAGGGATCACGCATTCGGAGCCCAAGATTCAGGAGAAAGAGCCGGACGCGATCGAGATTCAAGGCAAGAATGCCAAGGTCAAGCCCAAGAAAAAGCAAGAGACGGTGGCCAAGAAAAGTGCTCCGGCCGAACCGGAACCGGAGAGCAACCAGGTCGCTTTCGGAGAAGGCGGTCCGGTCAGCGGACCCTACGGGACGTTCAGCGCCGCGGGCGCCAAGGGCGGATTCGGCATTACCGGAGGCGGCGGAGATTTTGGCACGAAATACGCGTGGTACGTGCATGTGATCCAGCAGAAAGTTTCGGAGAACTGGCTGAGGTATGAAGTCGATCCGCGGATCACGTCGGCGCAGCGGGTGTATATCACGTTCGACGTGGCGCGCGATGGCCATCCGATGAATGTGCAGATTGAGCAGTCGAGCGGCGTACCGTCTTTGGATGATTCGGCCGTTCGTGCCCTGAAGCGTATTGATACTTTTGGTCCGTTGCCCGGGGATTATTCTGGCAATAAGATTTCGGTCGAGTACTGGTTCGATTACAAAAAATGATTTCGGCAGGTACTTATCAGCCGTAATCAACTGGGTACGTAAATCACACGTTGTGCGGAAATGGGCACACAATGGGGACTTTATTGGGATGAAATGTTTTCCAACGGTGGACAATATCTTGCCAAGCAATACCTATCGGAATACGATGTTGTTGTACCCGAAATTCCTACTGAGACGGATGGACGAGGCCGATAGATCAATCTCGCGGCGCCGGCCAGTCAGCTTCCACGGCCTGGTGTTCCATGGCTTGGTGCGAACTCTCGTTCTGATCGGTATCTGCTGTTTTCTTTCTTCGGTTCTCCTGGCGCAGGACTGGGTCAAGACTGGGACGAGCCTGGGTGTGGAGAAAGTACGGCTGGCGGTTCCCGATTTCAAGCCTGCTACCAGCGATCCGCAAAATACCGCGCTGCTCAAGACTTTCAACGACACGCTATGGAACGACCTGGATGTTTCCGGCGTAGTCGAACTGGTCTCCAAGAGCTTCTATCCGCTGCAAGTTCCCGGGCAACCGCCCGAAGTGAACTTCATGGCGTGGAACGCGCCTCCGCCTAACGCCGGCATGCTGGCCTTCGGAAACCTGGGAGTGGCGAGCGGGAAGCTGACGGTGCAGGGATGGTTGTACGACGTCAAGAATATCCAATCGCCGCAAGTCTTGGGCAAGCAGTACGCCGACACGGCCAGCGAAACAGCCGCGCGAGTCATGGCCCACAAGTTCGCCGACGAAATTATTTACCGGCTCGGCGGCGGCATTCAGGGCATTGCGGAGACCCAGATCTATTTTGTCAGCGACCGCACCGGCCACAAAGAAATCTGGGCGATGGATTATGACGGGTCGAACCAGCACCAGATCACGCATCTGGGATCGATCGCGCTTTCTCCGCGCATTTCACCCGATGGAACGCGCTTGGTGTTCAGCGCTCTGACAAAAAATGGGTGGGAGCTGCTGATGTTCTCGCTCGAGCTCAACCGGATGGTCAGTTTTCCGCGGATGGGGGGGACGAACTTATCGCCCGCCTGGTCGGGGGACGGGACCAAGCTCGCATTTGCGTCTTCCCGCGGCGGCGAGCCGGATACGGAAATCTACGTGGCGGATGCTTCCGGCGCAAGTCCACGGCGGCTGACGACGGACCGCGGCCCGGATGTGGCTCCGGTGTGGAACCGGAAGACGAACTCGCAGATCGCCTTCGTCGGCGGCCGTACCGGATTGCCGCAGATTTATACCATGGAAGCGGACGGAACGAACCAGCAGCGCATGACCGATCAGGGATATGCGGTGTCGCCGAACTGGGCGCCGAACGGGCAGTTTCTGGCATTTGCCTGGGTTCGCAAGTACGGGCCGGGCGAGCCGGGAGCCTCCGATCTTTATCTGATGGACATCGCCAGCAAGCAGTGGGTGCAGCTCACGCACGACGGCGGGCGCAACGATTTCCCCTGCTGGTCGCCGGATAACCGGCACATCGTGTTTCAATCGAACCGCTCCGGAAGCTTGCAAATCTGGAGCATGCTGGCCGATGGCACCAAGGTTCAGCAATTGACTTTTACTGGACGCAACTCGCAACCGAATTGGAGTTGGAAATAGTAAATCGCAAGAAAATCCAAATGACTTCGTCTGACCCGCAATAATTGGGTCGTAGGGAGGAAATACAAAGTGAAGCAACTCAATATGAAGTGGATTCTGTTGATGATGGCACTTGGCGCTCTCCTGATGCTTGGCGCTTGCGGAAAGAAAGCGGCTCCGCCTCCGCCACCACCCCCGCCGCCACCACCGGCTCCGACCGCGTCGATTTCGGTGAATCCCAACACGATTCAGGCGGGACAGTCGGCGTCGTTAACGTGGCAGACTAGCAACGCGACCGACGTTTCGATTGACGGCATTGGCGCCGTGCAGCCGAACGGATCGCAGAGCGTTTCGCCGACCGACTCGACCACCTATCACCTGGTGGCCAAAGGATCGGGCGGCACGCAGGAAGCGACCGCGCGGTTGACCGTGACCCAGGCGCCACCCCCGCCCCCGCCCACCGCGAACGTCACCGATGAAGACTTGTTCAGCCAGAATGTGAAGGACGTCTATTTCGACTACGACAAGTCCGCCATTCGCGGCGACCAGCAGGCGTCGGTGCAGGCGGATGCGCAGTTCTTCACGCAGCATCCGAACATGAATTTCACGATTGAAGGACACTGCGACGAGCGCGGTTCCACCGAGTACAACCTGGCGTTGGGCGATCAGCGCGCGAGTTCCGTCAAGAGCGCCCTGACCACCCTCGGGATCAGCGCCAGCCGCATCAAGACGATCAGCTACGGCAAGGAAAAACCGTTCTGCACCGAAAGCAACGAAGCTTGCTGGCAGCAGAACCGCCGCGGCCATTTCGTCTACCAGAAATAGCGATTGTGGGGGACGCCACGGCGTCCCCCATCCCTATTCTCGGAGAAGCGCTGTAGTGTGCCCGGAGATCGGCGTAAAGGTGACCGGCATGAAAAGGTTGCCGTCGTCCATTGAATCTTCCGGTTCCATTGGGATGTTTGTGTGTGGGAATGATCCCTGCCTGTGGGACAATCAAGGCATCTAACAGTTCAGGAAATCTCTATGAAACCACATCGTATGTCGCTGTTTCTCGCGTTATTGTCGGTAGTCTGGCTGGGAGCAGTTCCCGCCTGGAGCGTCAACAAAGACATGGTGCAACTGCAGACGCAGGTCCAACAGCTGCAGGAGCAGATGACGGCCATGCAACGCAGCTTCGATGAGCGCATGGGCGTGATGAGGAATCTGGTCGAGCAGGACACCGATGCGGTCAACAAAGTCGCCAACGCGCTCAACGCGCTGCAGACGACGCTGGCGAAGCAGCAGGCCGACGGCGGCGGAAAGTTGGATCAGCTTTCCGGGCAGATTCAGGCGTTGAATGACACGATGGACGAGCTGAAGGTGCGGCTGGCAAAGGTTTCGAAGCAGCTGGAAGACATGCAGTCGGCGCAGCAAAGCATCCAGGCCCAACAGGCGCAGCAGCAGGCGCAGCAACAAGCCGCGGCGTCGGCGCCGCCTCCGGACGTGCTCTATAACAACGGATTGCGCGATTACAACGGGGGCAAACCGGACCTGGCATCGCAGGAATTCTCCGATTACATCAAGTACTATCCCAACACCGATCTTGCCGGAAACTGCTACTTCTATCTTGGAGAACTGCAATTTAAGGCTGCGAACTACCAGCAGGCAGTGCAGAGCTATGATCAGGTGGTACAGAATTTTCCCAGCGGCAACAAGGCTGCGTCAGCCCAGTTGAAGAAGGGTTTTGCCCTGATCGAACTGGGCAAGCAGGACGACGCCGTGGCTGAGTTGCGGCATGTGGTACAGCGCTATCCGCACTCGCCTGAGGCGCTGCAGGCGCGGGAACGCTTGCACAAGCTGGGAGTGAGCACCGCGGGAAGGTAACATCGATACGCTCGGCCGAATTGGCCGGAGCGCTACGTGGTGTGCTTGGGAGCTTTGTGTTTGGTGGCCGCGTGGGCGTGGTGACGGGTAGCCTTGTGACCCTTGCGTCCATGTTTCTTCACGTACGTTAGGGAAGCGTGGGGCGCGTCGGCCATCGCGGCTGTGCCCAACCCGAAGCATGCCATCAGCAGCAGGAAAAAAAACGTCTTCATGTACCCTCTTTTCAGGGGGAAACTACCCAACAAATAAATATTCTATTCGAAAAGCGGCGGGAATAGACTAACTTTCGAGGGGCGGCTCAAAGCAATTATCTCTGTACATAGTCTCTTACTCATGGCACGAGGTGCATTCATGGCGCAGAAAGAAGTGGACCAGGATCTGACGAAAGGCGCGACCGAGACGGAGAATCATCAAGTTGCGGGGAACATCGGCTTACAGGGACAACTGGGGCATCGCGATCAGGATCCAATGCTGAAGGATGCGGACTCCGACTTTCCCGAGCCCGGCCAGAATCCGGAGCACACCGGCGAACCGCGGCGGAAGAGCACGTAATCCGAACGAGACTTCGTAGAATACTAGTGAACAGGCGGCTAGCGCAGTTCTTCCATCGCGGCGTCGAGCACGTCCTTGCCGGGGCGCGTCATCGAATCGGGAAGCGTCGCCAGTGGCTGATCGACCACGTTCAGCATGTCGATGAAGTTCGGAGCCTCCGGGTTGACGTAGAAGACGCCGGTCAGCACTTCGCCGTTGTCATGCGCCTCGGTGAGCCGCGTGATCGCGCGGATCTTCTCCGTCGGATCGTAGTCCTCTTCCAGCTTTCGCAGATGCAGGCGGGAGCCGTCGTGCATGGTGACGGCGATCGTGGATCCGGCATCGTATTCCACGTTGATGTCTTCAAAGTGCGGGATGAAGCTGACGTCCTGCAGCGTCTCTTCGTGCTCCTTCACGTACTTGTAGGATTTGGTCGAGCCTTCGTGATCGTTGAAGGTGACGCAGGGAGAAACCACGTCGAGCATAACCGTACCCTTGTGCGCGATGGCCGCTTTCAGCATGGCGCTGAGCTGGCGCTTGTCGCCCGAGAATGACCGGCCGACGAGCGTGGCGCCCAGTTGGATCGCCAGCGCGCAGGTGTCGATCGGCGGAAGATCGTTGACCACTCCGGTTTTCAGCTTCGAGCCCAGATCGGCGGTGGCCGAGAATTGTCCCTTGGTCAGGCCGTACACGCCATTGTCTTCGATGATGTAGATGACGGGCAGATTGCGCCGCATCAGGTGAACAAACTGCCCGACGCCGATGGAAGCCGTGTCGCCGTCGCCGCTCACGCCGATGCACACGAGCTTGCGGTTCGCGAGCAAGGCGCCGGTGGCCACCGAAGGCATGCGTCCGTGGACCGCATTGAAGCTGTGCGAACGGTTCAGAAAATAAGCGGGAGTCTTTGACGAACAGCCGATGCCGCTCGGTTTGATGACGAACTCGGGCTCGACGCCCATTTCATACATGGCTTCGATGATGCGCTCGGAAATCGCATTGTGGCCGCAGCCGGCACACAGGGTGGTCTTGCCTCCCTTATATTCAATGACGGTCAGGCCGATGCGGTTGGTCTTCGGCGCGGGTGCAGTTTTTCCGGGCTCGACGGAGGTGGTGCCCATCTGGTTGTTCTCCCTCAGCGGCTAAAGCCGCGATCCAATCGTGTTGTTAACGGCACGAGTAAAACTCGTGCCCTTCCCAAAAGCCTTCTTTATGCAGACCAGCTCACTTGCCCTCCATGCTGGTCAGTTCGTCGGTGATGGACCTCGCGTCCAGCGGCAGTCCAGTGATGTGCGCGAGGCTGCGCAGGCGTGCAATCAACTCCGGCTTCAGATCGAGTTTGAGTAGGCTGAGCATCTGCGCGTCGCGGTTCTGCTCGACCACGTAAACCCGCTCGTGCTGCTCGATGAACTCGTGCACTTCGCGCGTGAAAGGATAGGCGCGCAGGCGGAGATAATCGGTCTCGATTTTGTATTCGTCGCGAAGCTGGTCGCGGCTTTCGGTGATGCCCCAGTGCGAGGTTCCGTAGCCGATAATGCCAATTTTCGCATGATCGCCTCGAGCGATCTCCGGTCGCGGCACAAAGGAGCGCGCAGTTTCGAACTTGCGATTCAGGCGCTCCATATTATTTTCGAAGTCGTCGGCGCGCTCGCTGTATTGCGCCTTCTCGTTGTGTCCGCTGCCGCGCGCGAAATATGCGGCCGCCGGATGCGAAGTGCCGGGCAGCGTGCGGTAGCCGATGCCGTCGCCGTCGACGTCCTGATAACGGGCAAATCCGCCGAGGCGATCGAGATCTTCCTTGCTCAGCACCTTGCCTCGTTTGATGGGCGCCGTGGGATAAGGGAATGGATCGGACATCCAGTTGTTCATGCCGAGATCGAGATCGGACATCACGAACACCAACGTCTGGAATTGTTCCGCCAGATTGAAAGCGTCCGTCGCCATGGTGAAACATTCTTCGACGGAGCAGGGAATCAGCATGATGTTCTTGGTGTCGCCGTGAGACAGAAACGCGGTGGAGAGGATGTCTCCCTGCGAAGTGCGCGTGGGAAGGCCCGTCGACGGCCCGACGCGCTGGATGTCCCAGATGACGCCCGGAACTTCGACGTAGTAGGCGAGTCCGGCGAATTCAGCCATCAGAGAGATTCCGGGACCGGCCGTCGCGGTCATGCTGCGCGCGCCCGCCCAACCAGCGCCAATAACCATGCCGATCGCGGCCAACTCATCTTCGGCCTGCACGATGGCGAACGTGGCCTTACCGTCGGGCGTGATGCGGTATTCCTTCATGTACTCGATCAGGGTCTCGACCAGCGACGACGAAGGAGTGATCGGGTACCAGGTGACGACGGTGCAACCGGCGAACATGCAGCCGAGGGCCGCGGCGGAGTTGCCGTCGATGATGATCTTGCCGGCCGTTTTGTTCATGCGCTCGATGTAAAAGGCGCCGCGCTTTTCGAGATTGGCCTTGGCGTATTCGAATCCAGCCTGCGCCGCGGCAAGATTTAAATTGGCAGCCTTGGCCTTCTTGGCAAACTGCTTGCGGATGGCCTTCTCAATTTCCGCCATTTCGATGGTGAGAAGGTTGGCCACGACGCCGACGTATACCATGTTCTTGACAAGCTTCCGCAGCTTGGCTTCCGGACAGACCTGCGCCACCAGTTTGTCGTAGGGCACGGAATAAAAAACCAAATCGTCACGAAGCTTGTGCAACTGGAGCGGCTCGTCGTAAAGCACGGACGCGCCGGGAGCCAGCGACATGGTGTCTTCGGTGGCCGTCTCCGGATTCATCGCGACCAGGAAATCAATTTCCTTCTTGCGTCCGATGTAGCCGTGCTTGTTGGCCCGAATCGTGTACCAGGTGGGAAGTCCGGCAATGTTGGAAGGGAACATGTTCTTGCCGGAAACGGGCACGCCCATTTGAAAGATACTGCGCAATAAAACGGTATTAGAACTTTGTGAGCCTGAGCCATTCACGGTTGCAACCTGAATGCTCATGTCGTTGACAATTTTCTTGCGCCCGGTGCCGCCGGAGGATCCCAGGGGCACGACATCCGTAGTGGCCATCCCAACACCTTCCTTCAGTTGCGGGCGGAACCCATTCGCCCGGATTTATGGATTGCAGAAGAAGTGACTCCTCATTATACGGCGGAGTGCGCCGCCCAGTCGCGGCAGATCGCTTGTCTGGAGCCCGGAGGAACCTGGTTGGCAACGAGGGAAGAAAGCCCGCGGACTCACGGTTCGGTCTTGTAGAACTGGGCGATATTGCGAAATTTATTATATCGTGCTGCGACCAATTCTGCCGGGGGGAGCTTTTTCAATTCGCCATAGTGCTTTTGCCAGGCCGCATCGAGCAGGTTGGCAGCGGCTTCATGGTCACGATGGGCTCCGCCTTCCGGCTCGGGGACGATGTCATCAATGCATCCAAGCTCACTGAGGTCGGGAGCCGTGATGCGCATGGCTTCTGCGGCCAGCTCTTTCTTGGAGGCGTCGCGCCACATGATGGCGGCGCAGCCTTCAGGGGAAATGACCGAGTAAATCGAGTTCTCCATCATGAGCACGCGGTCGGCAACCGCAATCGCGAGAGCCCCGCCGCTTCCGCCGACTCCGATCACAGTGGCGATAATAGGAACCTGCAGCCGCGCCATTTCGCGCAAGTTGTAAGCGATGGCCTCGGCCTGGCCGCGCTCTTCGGCATGAATGCCGGGGTACGCGCCGTCGGTGTCGACCAGCGTGAAGATGGGGCGGTTAAATTTTTCCGCGACCTGCATCACGCGGATCGCCTTGCGGTAACCCTCGGGATGAGGCGTGCCGAAATTGCGGTGGACGCGCTGCTTCATGTCGCGCCCTTTTTGCGTGGCCACGATCAGCACTTCATCGCCGTGAAACCGTGCCATGCCGGTGATAATTGCCGCGTCGTCGCCAAACGCGCGGTCACCGTGAATTTCGCTGAAATCGGTGAAGACGCGTTCGATGTAGTCGAGCGACTGCGGGCGCTGCGGATGGCGTGCCAGTTCGGTTCTTTGCCAGGCGGTGGGCGGGGTGTTCATCTCTCGGCGAAGTTGGTCGATCCGCTCCTGCAGCTTGGCAATCTCGCGGCGAGTTCCGTCATCGGGGCTGGCAGACTCCATCTCTGCGACTTGCCGTTCGATCTGTTCCAGTTCCTGTTGCGCTTTTTCGGTGGCTGCCATGGTCGACGGAATCAGCGCCTCAAGGCGCATTATATTTTAATCTTTAGCGGCGCAGCTGAAGCCGCACCCTTTCAGAACGGCTGGCACCAGCTAGTTCAGCTGATGATGCGAACGCTGCCGCGCCCGCACAACTGTTCGACCCGGGCGATGAAGGTGCGGTCTGGAAGCACATTATAGCCGTCCGCCTCCATTACGACCATGAAATCCCCCTGGCGCTCCACGTCAAATAATACTTTGGCCTCGCCTTTGCGTTCGAGGAACAATCCGTGGAGTTGGTCGACGGTGGATTCGCCAGAGTCGTCAATCATGACGCGAATGCGGATGGCTCGCGGCAATGGGACTTTCGCATCTTCCAGAGGCATGATCTCGGCGGCGGTGATCTTGGGATTGGCGCCTTCCTCGATGCGCACGCCGGCCTTGACCAGCACCGGAACTTCCAGCTTCACCTTCTCGCCGATGCGCTTGTAAGCCTCCGGGAACACGATCATGTCGATAGAGCCCGACATGTCTTCGAGCGTGGCCTGCGCGTAAAAATCGCCGCGCTTCGATTTGAGCACGCGCACGTTGCCGATGATGCCGGCGGTGACGATGGTTTCGTCTTTGCCCGTAGATTTTGTCATGGCGGCGAGTTCTTCAACGCTAAGCGCCTGCAGATCCTGTAGCTTGTCTTTGTACTTTTGCAGGGGATGGCCGCTGATGAAGAATCCGAGAATTTCCTTTTCGGCGGCCAGGCGCGTGTGCTCGTCCCAGTCAGGAACGTTGGGCAGAATGTCGTTCTGCGTTGCCGCTTCCTCCTGCTGAAAGACGCCGAACAGGCCATGCTGGCCGGATTCGGCGTCGCGCTGGGCTTTCTGCGCCTGCTCCATGGCCTTGTCGAGCACGGTCATGAGTTGAGCGCGACGGCCAAGCGAATCCATGGCGCCGCTCTTGATCAGCGATTCCAGAACGCGCTTGTTGAGCAGGCGAAGGTCGACGTGCTCGCAAAATTCAAAGATCGATTTGAAACGGCTGAGTTTCTTGCGCGCAGCGACAATCGATTCAATGGCGTTGCCGCCAACATTTTTCACCGCGGCCAGGCCGAAGCGGATCGACTCTCCGTGCGGCGTGAAGTTGGCGTCGGAGACATTGATGTCCGGAGCTTCGACGGCAATGCCCATCTCGCGGCACTCGTTGATGTACTTCACGACGTCATCGGTCGATCCGGTGACGGAGGTCAGCAGCGCGGCCATGAACTCGACCGGATAATGCGTCTTCAGATATGCCGTGTGATAGGCGAGCAGGGCATAGGCGGCGGAGTGCGACTTGTTGAAACCGTATCCCGCGAACTGCGCCATGAGATCGAAAATCTTCTCAATCTTCTTTGGCGGGAATTTGCGCTGCGCCGCGCCTTCTGCAAAACGCTCGCGCTGCTGCGCCATCTCTTCGGCTTTCTTCTTGCCCATCGCGCGGCGGAGCAGATCGGCCTCACCAAGCGAATATCCCGCTAGCCGGTTCGCGATCTGCATCACCTGCTCCTGATACACGATCACGCCCAGCGTCTCCTCGAGGATTTCTTTCAGCTCCGGCAGTTCGTATTCCACTTTCTTGCGGCCGTGCTTGCGGTCGATGAAATCGTCGATCATGCCTCCCTGGATCGGGCCGGGACGGTAGAGCGCGTTCAGGGCGGTGAGGTCTTCAATGGAATTCGGCTGATACTTCCGCAGCACGTCGCGCATGCCATTCGATTCAAACTGGAAGACGCCGGAGGTTAAGCCCTTGTAGAAGACCTCGCGGTAAGTTTTTTCATCCTGCAGAGGAATCTCTTCGAGCGTTAATGGCGTACCGCGCTTCTGCTCGATGAGTTTGAGCGCGTCCGTGAGAATCGTGAGCGTGGTCAGGCCGAGGAAATCCATCTTCAGCAGGCCCAACTTGTCGATGGCGACCATGTCGAAGGCGGTCACGATTTCGTCGTTCTTGGTGCGGTGGAGCGGAACCAGGTCGGTGAGCGGCCGCGGCGAGATCACGACTCCGGCGGCGTGGACTCCGGAGTTGCGGACCAGGCCTTCCAACTTCAGCGCGGTGTCAAGCAATTCCCGAATCTGCGGATCTTTCTCGTAGGCTTCATGCAGTTGCGGCGAGTCTGCGATCGCCTCATCGAGCGTGATGTTGAGTTGCGTCGGAACCATCTTGGCGATACGGTCGACGTCGGCGTAGGGAATGTCCATGGCGCGGCCCACGTCTTTAATCGCGGCCTTGGCGGCCATGGTGCCGAAGGTGATGATCTGCGCGACGTTATCGCGGCCGTATTTCTGAGTGACGTAATTGATGACCTCGCCGCGGCGGTTCATGCAGAAATCGATGTCGATATCAGGCATGGATACGCGCTCGGGATTCAGGAAGCGCTCGAAGAGCAACTCGTGCTGCAGCGGATCGATGTCGGTGATCCCGAGCGCGTACGAGACCAGCGATCCGGCGGCCGATCCGCGGCCCGGGCCGACCGGGATGCCGTGATCTTTGGCGTAGCGGATGAAGTCCCACACAATCAGAAAGTATCCCGGGAACTTCATCTGCTGGATGATGCCGAGTTCGCGCTCCAGGCGCTGCTCGTAGTCGGTGATGCGAGTGCTTCAGCTTGCTTTGCTCGCTCAGCGGGCGCAGCGTTTCCATGCGCCGGGCGAATCCTTCACGCGTGACGTGAACGAAGTAGCTGTCGATGGTGTAACCGGCGGGAACTTCAAACTCCGGAAACGGGTTCGCGACTTTTTCGAGGCGCAGGCTGCAGCGCTCGGCAATATCGACGGTGCGCGTCAGCACGTCGGGCGAGTCTTTGAACACGCGGTACATCTCTTCGTGGTTCTTGACGAAGAACTGCGTGCCGTCGAACTTCATGCGCGCCGTGTCGCGGATCGACTTGCCCGTCTGTATGCAGACCATCACGTCTTGCGCGTGCGCGTCATCTTCGCACAGGTAGTGGCTGTCGTTGGTCGCGACCAGCGGCAGGCCGAGATCTTGTTCCAACTTGAACAGGCCGGGATGAATGCGGTGCTCAAGTTCCAGGCCCTGATCCTGAATCTCAAGGAAGAAATTGTTCTTGCCGAAAATGTCGGTGTAGGTTCCGGCCGCCGCGCGCGCGGCTTCGTAATTGTTTTCCACCAGGCGCTCGGCGACTTCGCCCTTCAGGCATCCCGAGAGGCCGATGAGCCCGCGGGAGTGCTCCGCCAGAAATTTCTTGCTGACGCGCGGCTTGTAATAGAAGCCGTGCAGCGAAGCCTCGGAGGTGATCTTGACCAGGTTGCGGTATCCCTCTTCGTTTTCGGCGAGCACCAGCAGGTGGTTGTAGGTGTCGCCTTCGGGAGCGGCGCGGTGGTCTTCCTTTTTGCAGACGTAAAGTTCGCAGCCGACGATGGGCTTCACGCCATGCTTGTGCGCCGCGTTGACGAAATGCACCGCGCCGAAAATGTTGCCGTGATCGGTCATGGCGACGGCGGGCATGCCGAGTTCGTGCACGCGCTGGCAGAGCTTTTCGACGTCACAGGCGCCATCGAGCAGGGAATAATCGGTGTGCAGGTGCAGGTGGACGAATTGGGACATGGGTCTGTGGCTAGTCTAACGCATTGGGGGCGGAGGAAAGGTGTGGACGGCTGTGGGATTCCGGGGCAAACTGGTCGTACCCTCTGCTCCGCTTCCTAAAGTCGCTTGAGCCAGTGCCCCGGTCGGCGGTGACTGTGCGAGATGGCGAGAATCTCGATTCGCGATTCCTTTTCACGATAAATGATACGGTACGGAAAATGCCGCAGGACGAATTTTCGGCTGCCGTGCAAATACTCCGGCCAGGTTTGGGAACTTTGCCTTATTTCTTCCAAAGCGTCGTAAACGGCGGCCAAAAATCTAAGAGCGGCGTCAGGGCTTCGCTGCCGATACCAGGATTCAGCAATTTCGAATTCCGCCCACGCTTCGGGGTGAAAGTGGTAAGGCTTACTCGCCGGCATCGGACAGCCGCGCCGACAGGCGGCGCCGTACTTCTTCGTAAGGAATCAGCTGCACCTTGCCGGAATCGACATCGTCGATGCGGCGGCTAATCTCTTCTGCCCATGCCTCTTCGGCGCCCTCGTCAGGCGTGGATTGATCGAGACTCTCAAGCAACGAGTCAGCTATGGCCGCACGCGCTTCGGGCGGTAGAGCGAGCGCTTTCTTCAGGATGGCAGATACTTCTTCCGTCACGAAATTATTTTACACCCGAAGGATAGCCGGCTTACTGAATGTGTGCGTGGCTTGACGAAGTGCACCGCGCCGAAAATGTTGCCGGGATCGAGCATGGCCACGCGGGCATGCCGAGTTCCTGCACGCGCTGGCAGAGCTTTTCGACGTCACAGGCGCCATCGAGCAGGGAATAGTCGGTGTGCAGGTGCAAGTGGACGAATTGGGACATGGGTCTGTGGTTAGTTTAGCGCATTGGGGCGGAGGAAAGGTGCGGACGGCTGTGGGAGTTCGGTACTCGGTATCGTAGCTAGTCCGGTGCGTTCGCTCCTTGCGATAAGATATCGCTCGGAGTGCAATCCTCAGGTTTGTAGCGAGGAATAAAGATGGCCGACACGCCGTACGGTAACCCACTGATTCTTCCCAACTTCACGGAAACGGCTTCTGCAAAGAGTCTTAAGCGTATTCGCTTCGAAAAGGACGGAAGCAACGATGCTTACAAAGAGCGCTGGATCCAGGAACTTGTAGCTCGATATCCGAACGTCTTGCCCATCGAACAGATTGAACCTGCCTTTACAGACGTTGTTTCGATCTGCATGGAACTGCCTCTTCCCTCGGGTTTTGTCGACAATGTCTATGCCACTCCCGACGGGGATCTAATAATTGGCGAAACCAAACTTTTCAGAAATCCAGAGGCCCGGCGCGAAGTGATTGGCCAAGTCATCGATTACGCTAAGGATCTGTCCGCGTTCTCTTACGAGGATCTCGAAGATGCAATCTCCAAAGCCGAGATGCCAGACGGAAGCCGGGCCCGCCCCAAGGGTGGTCTTTACCAAACGGTATCCTCGGTTTCTGGTCGCGCAGAGATGAGTGAAGAGCGCTTCATCGACGCTGTTTCGCGAAATCTTGAAAGGGGCCGTTTTCTACTCCTGGTGATCGGAGATGGAATACAGACGGGAACTGAGCTCATCGCGAGGTTCCTTCAACAACATGCAGGAATGCATTTCACGCTGGGGTTAGTCGAGTTGGCGATCTACGCACTATCCGCCGAATCAGGGGGCGGGTATCTCGTGCAGCCCCGAATTCTAGCAAGAACGAAAAACATCGATCGAGCGATTGTTAGAATTGAAAATGGGCGAATCGTGGCTGGCGCACCTGTCGAACAACCTTCAGCCCCAAAAGACGCTCCCAAGCCGACGACGATCAGCGAGGAAAAGTTCTACGAGCAGCTGTCGGCAACCACGCCGCGCACGGTGGTGGATGACCTGAGAAATTTCGCTACACGGCTGCAGAGGACTGGCGCTACTATCGATTTTGGCAAAGATTCATTGATCATCCACTATCCGCGCGTAGACGAGAAGCGGCCGTGGAATGTCGGAACGATAACGACTTCCGGAAAGGTTTGGACCGAATTGTTGAACGGACAGGCGGATGCTGCTGGACTTCGCGATCTCAGCCACAAATATTTGAAGCAAGTTGCATCATTGGTACCCAGTGCTCACGTAAAAGAAACCGCGAGCCCTAATGGGTGGTATGTGGCCAAAGGCGGAGCGAACGTGAGGATCGAAGATTTGCTCGCACACCAGGACGGGTGGCTCAACGCGATCCAAGAGTTCACTCGTGCGGCAGACGATGCACTCAAAGATCAGTAACCTCTTCGCGCAACTGCGACTTGCCGGATTGCTGTTAATCCGTGCCGGCTGTCGCCGCCTGGGCCTTCTGCAGCAACTTGCGGGCGTGGCTGATAAGTTCGGCTACTTCGAAGGGTTTGACCAGGTAGGGAATGCTGTTTTCCTGCAGGAAGGTGCGTCCTTCGCCGGGTTCCACGCTGTTGGAGAAGGTGTAGAGAACGTGGTGCTCCATCCCGGCGCAGGTGTCTTTCAGCCACGTGTAAGATTCCTGGACGCTCCACTGGCCCGGCATTTTGCCGTTCATGATGACGGCGTCAAAGGGTTCGGAGAGCAGGCGGGTCTTCACGTCTTGAATGCTTTTGGCGGTGATGACCGTAGCGCCGGCACCGGCCAGCACATCGCGCTCGAACTCGAGCACGGCCTCTTCTTCTTCGACCAGCAGCACGCGGCCATGGATTGCGCCTTCATGCTGCCGCGGCACGGGCTTGGGCGCTTCCGCCTCGACCGTCGCTGGCACCGCAGCGGGCAGGCGAACTTCGACCACAGCGCCGCCATCCGGATGATTATTTGCGGTGACGTCGCCGCCATGTTCTTTCACGATGCCGTAGCAGATACTGAGGCCTAACCCGGTGCCCTTGCCGACGCTCTTCGTTGTATAGAAAGGATCGAAGATGCGCTTGGGCTCTTTAATGCCGGGACCGTCGTCGATAAACTGCGTCGAAACATGGCCTCCGTGGCAATTGACGCGAATCTTCAGCTTGCCGTTGCGTCCGGTTTCGAGAATGGCGTCGAGCGCGTTGTTGATGATGTTCAGGAAAACTTGCTCGATCTGGTGTGGGTCGGCAATCACCAGGGCAGGTTCGGCAGGAATATCGCGCTCCACGCGAATGTTGTTGATCTTCAGATCGTAGTCACGCAGGGCAAGAGTCTCGTCGAGCACTTTGCGGATGTCGACCTCATCGCGTTGCGGCTTGCGCTGGCGGGCGAACGACAGCAGGTTCTGCACCACGCGATGGGTGCGCTGCGCTTGCTTGAACAGTTTCGCGACGTAATCCTGCGCGCGCTCGTTCAGGCCTTCGCTTTCGAGAAGCTGGGCATATCCGAGGATGGCGGTGAGCGGATTGTTCAGCTCGTGGGCCACGCCGGCAATGAGCTGCCCGACGGCCGACATCTTTTCGCTCTGCAGCAGTTGCTCCTGCGTCTTGCGCAGGTCTTCGTAGGCGCGGCAGGTCTCTTCGTAAAGGCGAACCTTCTCGATGGTTGTGGCCAGTTGCCGGCTGATGGCGACGAGCAAGTTTTCGTCGTTGCTGGAGTATTCGTATCCCGGAGTGCTGCACAGGCCCATCAGGCCGACCGGACTCTCCTTACCCCAGAACAGCACCCAGATCCAGGCCCGGTCGCTGTCGGAACGCAGGAAGTCAGCCACGTTCGGCGGCAAGTGCGGCATGTATTCGGCGGTGACCACTTCGGCGCGCGAGCGCATGACCAGATCGCCAAAGCCTTCGGCGAAAGAAAACTCCGCGGGACGTCCCTTATCGCGGCTGCGCGGTCCCCAGGCCGCACGCCGCCGGTAGGTGGGCGCGTCGGTGTCGGAAAGATAAACGGTGCCGCTCTCGGCGCCAAACAGCGTCACGACTTGACGAAGCGTGAGATTCAGAATTTCGTCCAGGTCGAACGATTGCGCCGCCACCACCGCCATGGCATTCAGCGCATTCAGTTCGCGGTTGCGGCGCTGCATCTCATCTTCGGCCCGGCGCTTCTCGGTCATATCGAGAACAAAGCCCTGGTAGCGCTCGATGTTGCCGGTAGCGCTGCGGGTGGCGAAGCTGCTTTCGACGGCGAGCAGCAGCGTGCCATCCTTGCGGCGCAGGGTAACGTCGAAGTTGCGCACGTAGTTGTGCGTTTCAATTTCGCGGCGGAACGCTTCGCGCTGCCTGGGGTCGACACAAATTTCCGCGTCCAGATTCAGGACCATCAGCTCAGAACGGTTGCTATAGCCGAGCATGCGCATGAAAGCGTCGTTGCAATCGACCAATTGCCCGGTGGGACTGGCGACGTATACGCCTTCCTGCACCTGCTCGAACAGCAGGCGGTATTTCTCTTCCGCGGAACGGCGGTCGGTAATGTCGCGGACGACGTGGATCGTCCCTTTTTGCGGACTGCCTTGCTCCGTGTATGAGGACGTGGAAACTACAGAGAAGCCGCCGAAGCAGGGGTCGGCGCCCTCGGTGAATTCTTCCTCGCCGCCCATGGCGCAGTAGGGACAGCCGGTCCATTCTCCGAAAGTGTGCGGCAGGACCGAGTCGCAGGTGTTGCCGATCACGTCGGCAGAAGCCTGCCCGAGTTGTTCGAGCAAAACCTGATTGGCCTTGATGACGCGGAAGTCGGCATCGTGCGCGAGGATGATGTCGTGGATGGAATCGAAGGTATTCATCCACTGGCGCTGTGAGCGCAATACTTGCTCGAGCAGGCGGAAGTTTTCTACCGCCAGGGCCAACTGCTTGGCGCAGGCCTGCAGAAATTCCAGCTCCTCCGGCGTCCACTCGCGGCCGTACGACTGACCCAGCATCAGCAAGCCTACGGGAGCCTTGTTGCCGATGACGGGCACGGTAATCAATTGACGAATTTTTTCCCGCTGCAGGCATTCGACGGATTCCTGGCTCGCCTGTTTGCTTGAGGAAACGAGCGGAGCCGATTGGGCCAGCAGCTTGGAAATGTCTTCGGTGACTTCGGCGAAGCCGGCGTCGCGGAGGAACTCTGCCGAGAGGCCCACGGCATGGGTCGCGACCAGATGCCCGCCTTCGACCAGACGGAACCACGCCGCGCGCACATTCGCCACACGCTGTAACTCTTCCACCGCGCGCTGCACTACGTTGCCGTACTGCTGCGCCGAGGCGATGCTGCCAGTAATGGCCTGCATGGCTCGCAAGCGGCCGGCACGTGCCCGGGCATGTTCGAGCACCACCAACAGCATGCTCGTGCCGACCACAATTTCAATTGCCAGGGACGCGGCTGCCGGAATGCCGTCGGTGAACGGGCTCCAGGAAAGATGAATCAGAGGAAGGGTCAAGGCGAGCAGCCAGGCCGCGGGCTCCCAGCGTCCGCGACGGGCGCGCAGCAGTGCGATCGATGCCGTCAGCAGGATGATGCGGTACCCAACTTCCACGGCCACGCGCAGCGGCAGCGAATCGGACCACAGAAGCACGCGGGCTCCGCTGAAACCCACCAGCACCGGCGTGATGACCGTCAAGGGAAGGATGAGATCGCGGTTTCGGATATAGGCCAGTACCGCGCCCGCCAGCAGTCCCACCGCCAGCACGAACGCAGCCTGCACCACCACCAGATCGAAGGGCGCCGGGATCCTGGACGCTACGCAATGTTCCGCCAGGCGCGAAACCAGGAAAGCGGTCCAGCCGAATACCCAGATTTTCAGATAGTTTTCGCGAAACGCGTGCAGGGCCAGCAGCGAAGCACCCAGCAGGATCAGGACGGTCCATTCCGCCGTCGAGGGCCGGGCCAGACCCAGCTTTGCTGCCGAATTCCAGATGGACCAAAGGGACGCGCTCATCGCTTTAGGCTTTAGGCGTAGGTGTTCCTCGCTTCTAAATATCACGGTCCGGGCCTTTCTCGATGGAGTTTCCGGACCTCAATGATTACTTTCGGAATCTCGCGTAGAGGTTACAATCGCCGATAGACTTTCGTGTGCCCCTATGGCAGATCGCATTCTTGTAGTTGACGACGAAGAACCGATTCGGGAAATCGTTGCCCAGATGCTGGGGGCCGCCGGATACCTCTGCAAAGAGGCGGCTTCCGGCATGGAGGCCCTGGCCGTCCTGACCTCGGGCGAAGAGTTCGAACTAATGCTCTCCGACCTGATGATGGCCGATCTGGATGGCATTGGACTGCTGGAGCGGACCAAGGAAAAGTATCCCGACATGCCGGTGGTGATGGTCACCGCCGTGCACGATATCTCGGTGGCGCTGGCGGCCATTCGCAACGGAGCGTACGACTATCTGCTGAAGCCGTTCGAGCGCGAGCAATTGCTGAACACGGTGAGCCGGGCCCTGGAAAACCGGCGTCTCAAAGTTGAAAACCGGACTTATCAGACCAATCTGGAATCGCTGGTCAAAGCCCGCACGGATCAACTGCAAGCAACGGTTCGCGAGTTGGAGCGTTCCTACGACATGACGCTGGAAGCGCTCGGCGATGCGCTCGATCTGAAGGACGCGGAAACGGAAGGCCACTCGCGGCGCGTCACCGCCTTCACGATCGCCATCGCCAAGAACATGGGACTGCCGCAGGAGCAGATTCCGACGATCGCCCGCGGCGCTTTCCTGCACGACATTGGCAAGCTGGCCATTCCGGATGCCATTCTTCGCAAACCCGCGAAACTGACTCCGGATGAAATGTCGATCATGCAGGAGCACTGTTACAAGGGATATCAGATCGTCAAAAAGATTCCGTTCTTGGCCGATGCCTGCGACATTATTTATTCCCATCAGGAGCGCTTCGATGGCACCGGCTATCCGCGCGGCCTGAAAGGCAAAGAAATTCCGCTGGGCGCACGCATATTCTCTGTCGCCGACACGCTGGACGCGATCACGGTAGACCGCGTGTATCGGCCGAAGCAGACCTATCAGGCGGCGCGCGAGGAAATCAAGAAGTGGTCTGGACGGCAGTTCGATCCTGACGTGGTCAGCGCTTTTCTCGAGATGCCGGAGAAACTCTGGGAAGATTTACGCAAAGACATCGACGCCCAGATCTCCCGCATCGCCTATTCGACTGGGGCCAAGGGCTAAATCCGCTCGCCAAGGTGGGGCAACTTTGCAGGGGCGCGCTCGATTGAAACTTATTTTGCTGGGTGCCGCGGGATTGCTGACGGCGCTGCTGGCCGGGGGCTGCCTGCTTCTGCCTCAGGGCATGGCGCGCATCGCCATCAGCGACATCACCACCGCGTTGCTGATGCTGGTCGCCCTGTTGGCCTTCGCCAACCAGGGCGTCGCGAGCAAAGGGCGAGTTCGCTGGTTCTGGATCCTGCAGGCCGCGGGATGGACGCTGTGGTTCAGCGACCAGATGGTCTGGGTCGTCTACGACCTGATCCTGCATCAGAGGATGCCGCAGATGCATCCCGCGGACGCACTGTTGTTTCTGGCCGGAGCCCCCATGATGGCCGGGTTGCTGCTGCGGCCGCACTTGGAACCCTCCGAAGGCAAACTCCGCCTCGGTGCCCTCGACTTCCTCCTGCTGCTGCTTTGGTGGCTCTATCTTTACGTGTCACTGGTCATGTCGTGGCAGTACGTTTCCGTCAACCAGGATGGTTACAACCAGAACTTCGACATGCTTTCGTGGGGCGAAAACATTGCGTTCGCCCTGGTGCTGGGAATTTTCTGGCTGCGGACTTCGGGAAGATGGAAGAAGTTCTATGGCATTTTCTTTTGCGCTGCGGTGTTCAACTCATTTTTCTTTTACCTGCTGAATCGCGCCATCGAGAAAGATTTGTATTTCACCGGCAGCTGGTACGACATTCCATATTCGTCTTCGTTCGCGATATTCGCCGCCGTGACTTTTTGGGGAGAGGATTTGTCGCCTTCCC
Organism: uncultured Acidobacteriota bacterium; assembly: GCA_963763795.1. Classification (GTDB taxonomy): domain Bacteria; phylum Acidobacteriota; class Terriglobia; order Terriglobales; family Acidobacteriaceae; genus Sulfotelmatobacter. The sequence continues at coordinate 396,620 of CAVXPP010000004.1, forward strand.
CGGTACGTTCGACGGACGATTCGTATGGGACCTGGATGTCGAATCTGGCGATGGTGGCGGTACTCTCTTTGCCAATCCTCGCTATCTACGCCCTGCTGGACCCCAAGCTTCCGCATTCGGTTTCAAGGTTTCGGGTGCTGATCACGCTGGCCACTATGTTTCTGATGGCGGCGCTGCTGTTTATCCAGCATCGCCGCTTGAACCGGGAACTGGAGCGCACCAATGTCGTGCTGCAAGAGGCGTCGCTGACCGACCCGATGACCGGGCTGCGTAATCGTCGCTATTTCTCGGCTACCATCGAAGGCGACGTCGGCCAGGCGCTGCGCTCGCATGCCGACCAGCACGATCCCCATACGCGTGATCTCGTCTTCTACCTGATCGACGCCGACAACTTTAAGGAAGTGAATGATCGGTACGGGCACGACGTCGGCGACAAGGTTTTGGTCGAGATGGCGAAGCGGCTGAGTACTTCCATCCGGCATTCCGATGTCCTGGTGCGCTGGGGCGGCGAAGAGTTTCTGATCGTGTCCCGCTATACCGACCGCGGCGAGGCGGAACTGCTGGCGCAGCGCGTTCTGGCCGCTGTGGCCGATGCCCCGTTCTCGGTCGGCGCATCCGGAGAAACTATTCACCGGACCTGTTCGCTGGGCTGGGCCGCATTCCCCTGGTTCCCCGACAATCCCCGTGCCGTCGATTATGAAGAAGTGCTCACCCTGGCCGATCGCGGTCTGCATCGCGCCAAAGAATCGGGAAAGAACCGCGCCGTGGGCATGTTGCCGGCCAGCGGAAAGCTGCCCGCCACCACTGTGGCGGGATTACATTCGGCAAGCTTGCAAGTCGATGTGCTGGCCATCGCAGGCCCTCACGTGGGGGCCTAGGCTCGCGACCTGCCGCTAAATCTGATTCCTCGACGCTCATCATCCAGCGCAAGATGTTCGCGAAACGGCGTTCTTTTTACAGCAGATGATTTGGGAATGATGCTCCCATATCTGATAATCGCTGCGGAGGCACATCAATGAAATTTGCCCGCGCTGTCCTCATATCGTTACTGCTAACCATGAGTGTTGCCGTTGCGCAGGATCATCCCGCAATTACCGCGCAGGCGAACACGGTCTATGTAGGCGCGGACGGTAAATTTGAATCTGCCCCCGATACCGCGCTGCTGCAAATGAATGTTTCCGTGCAGGAGCAGACCCCGCAGGCGGCCTATCAGGAAGCTTCGAAAAATGTGGAGCAGGTACGGCAGGTGCTGCGCGCGAATGGTCTGGATCCGAAAGTGGCGACCGTGGGATTTTTCGCCGTGCAACCGGTGTATGACTGGAAGCCGAAGCAGCATCTGGTGGGCTACCGGGTCACGACCGATGTCACTCTCAAGCTGAAGGATTTTTCCAAGATCGGCCCGATCACGCAGCAACTGGCAGACGCGAATGTGAGCGAAACACAGACTCTCAGCTACCTCCTCGAAAATATGGAGGAAGCGAAGAACCGGGCAGTCGAAGATGCCTACCGGCGCGCGCACGACTCCGCCGAAACCATCGCCCGCGTCAGCGGACGCGCGCTAGGAGAACTTTCCTATGCCTCGGTGGACACGTTTGAAAATCCTCGAATCATACCTCGCATGGCGCGAGCTATGAATTCCATGGCAGCCGCGGCCGCTCCTGCACCCACGGAGGAATTCAATCCGCAGAACGTGACCGTGACCGCGCATGTCAACGCTTTATTCAACTTGAAGTGAGCGCTCGGTAAGTGCGCGCTTAAACTGAGACTAGACCACTGCGGTCGCTTCCGCGGGTCGCGGCGGAACGGCTGCCAGCGGCTCAACCTGCAAAATCAGGCCGTCGACGGCGCGAACAACCACGAGTTGCCCGGGAGCCAGCGGAGAAGAAGCTATCGCATCCCACAGTTCTCCGTGCACGAATACTTTGCCTTGCGGCGAGAGATTGGTTTGTGCGACGCCGGTTTCCCCCACCAGTCCTTGTTCCCCGGTGACGACTTTGTTGCGGCGCGCCCGCAGCGCGATCGTCATCAGGAACGCGGTAATGACACCCAGCGGAATGCTGATAGCCAAGGCGGTGACGAGGTGAACGCGCATTTCCGGAATCGGCGCATCAACGAGCAGTAATCCGCCCAGAGTGAGCAACGCGATTCCGCCAATGGTAAGCACTCCGTGGCTGGCAAATTTGGCCTCCGCGGCAAACAGCGCAAACGCTCCCAGGATCAAGCCCAAAGCCGCAAAGCGAGTGGGCAGAAGATTCAACGCGAAAGCTGCGATCAGAATAAAGACCACGCCCACCGTGCCCGGTACTATTGCCCCGGGATGGTTGAATTCCACATACAGCGCGAGCGCGCCGATGGCCAGGATCAGGAACGCGACATTCGGATCCATGAGATCGTCCATGATGTGCTCTTTCAGCGTCATCTCAAAGGGAACGATCGGCTGCCCTGCCAGGTCGAGGACGGCGGCTTCTCCGTTGAACCGTTTGAAAGATTTCCCCTGCATCTGGCGGAAGAGATCCTCAGGAGTCGCAGCGATGTAATCGATCAGGTGTTGCGCGAGCGCCTCCTGCTCGGTGAACGATTTCGATTCGCGGACGGCGCTCTCGGCGGCTTCCACGTTGCGCCCGCGCTTGGAGGTGAACGAGCGAATCAAGGCCGCAGCATCGTTCTCGATCTTGCGGTTCATCTCATCATCAGGCTTGACCTGTACCGGGCCGATCAGCGTGACGGGATGCGCGGCCCCGGCGGCCGTTCCCGGAGCCATCGCCGCAATGTCGGCGGATTCAAGAATGAAGATTCCGGCCGAACCGGCGTGGCCTCCGGCGGGAGTGACATAAACGATCACCGGCACGGGCGATGAAGTAATTTTTTCGATGATCTCCCGCGTCGAACTTACCAGGCCGCCGGGGGTATTCATTTCGATGAGAACCGCCTGATCGTGGCGCCGGTCGGCCTCGGCAAGAGCGCGAGCAATGTATTCCGCGCTGATGGGCTGGATCGTGTCATCCACGACTACCTTCAGGATCTCGGCGGAAGCCGGTGAGGAGATGAGAGCGGCGACCACGGTGCACAAGAACAAACGCAGAATAAGAGCTTTCTTCATAGTTTTCTGCGAAATGCCGTGCCCGATGCGGTGTGCGACACAGCCAGGCAAGAGACGCTTTCGCTGTCCAGTCTATTGTCTCTCTATTTCCGCGCGGCAGCCTGAATTTCTTGCGGTTTTGCCGGCGCTCCACCGACGGGGACGGAGGTTGTGGCGTCACTCCATCCCGGCAGAAACGCGCTCCCCGTGATCAGCCTGGCGCCACGCTCGTAGGTGACATACGACCACGCCCACTGGATGAAGACAAGCAGACGGTTGCGGAAGCCGATCAGGAAGAGGATGTGAACGAATAGCCACGACAGCCACGCCAGGAATCCGGAGATGTGAATCTTTCCAAACTGGGCGACGGCGGCAGCGCGGCCGATGGTGGCGAGGCTGCCTTTGTCCCAGTAGTGGAAGGCTGGACGCGGGCTTGACGTTCCACGCTTGCCTTCTAATTCCGCGCGAATGACTTTCGCGACGAAGTTGCCCTCTTGCATCGCTACGGGAGCGACGCCGGGAAGCATCTTGCCGTGTTCGTCCTTTGCTTCGGCCAGATCGCCAATCACAAAAACTTCCGGATGCCCGGCAAGACTCAGGTCTGGTTGCACGGGCACGCGTCCAGCGCGATCCACCGTAACGCCCAGTTTTTTCCCCAGCGGCGAAGCCGCGACTCCCGCCGCCCACAAGACAACCGTCGCCGGAAGCCGAGTATCGCCAATGTCCACCGCGCCGGCTTCCACGCGAGTTACCATCGTCGAAGTGCGTACTTCCACGCCTAAATAATTCAGTTGCTCCTGCGCGCTGCGCGAAAGATCTTCGGCGTATGCGGGTAGAATTCGCGGGCCGCCTTCGATCAGCAGAATGTGAGTGCGCGCCGGATCGATGGAGCGGAATTCGTGGGCCAGAGCGTGACGGGAGATTTCCGCCAGCGTGCCGGCCAGTTCGACTCCCGTAGGGCCTCCGCCTACGACAACGAAATTGAGCGGAGACGCGGTCACGCCCTCCGCCGCCTGCCGTTCCGACAATTCGAACGCCAGCAGCACGCGGCGCCGGATTTCCAACGCGTCTTCTATCGTCTTCAAGCCGGGCGCAAGTTTTTCCCATTCTTCATGCCCGAAATATGAATGGCGGGCGCCCGCCGCCACGATCAGGTAATCGTACGCAATGTGAAATTCCGGCGTCTCCACCATCCGCTGTTCGAGGTCGAAGCCAATGACCTCCGCCATCAGGACCTCAATATTCTTGTGTCCCCGCAGAATGGAGCGGATGGGCGCGGCAATCTCTCCGGGAGAAAGACCGGCAGTCGCCACCTGGTAGAGCAGCGGCTGAAAGGTATGGTGATTCTTGCGATCGATCACCGTGATCTGAGCCGGAGCTTTGGCGAGGGCCTGAGCCGCGTTCAAGCCGCCGAAGCCGGAGCCTACAATCACCACGCGAGGCAATGTGTTGTTGGTCATCTTGCTGTCTCTGCCTCCCACCTATAAGATTCACGCGATGACAGACGGTTCCATAAGTTCTTTGGGTTCCCGAGGAAAAGCAGGTTTTGAGCCAGCCCGCTGGTTGCTGCCCTCGATCGCCGATCTCATCTTCATGGCCCTGCTTGGAGTTCTGGTCTTCACACCGCTGTCGGTGCGCTTGCTGGGCGATGCCGGCATCGGCTGGCACATTCGAACCGGGCAAAGCATTCTGGCCTCGCACACGATTCCGCGCGTGGACAGCTTCTCTTCGACGATGAATGGCAAGCCGTGGTTGGCATGGGAATGGCTGTACGACGTTAAGGTGGGGGGCCTCGATTCCGCGTTCGGATTAAACGGCGTTGTCTTGTTCGCGGCCCTGGTGATCGCCGCCGTGTTCAGTGGGATGTTTCAGTTTCTCGTCCGGCGCGGCACGAACCTGTTTGCCGCTCTCCCGCTGGTGCTGCTGGCGATCTCCGCGTCCACGATTCACTTTCTGGCCAGGCCCCACGTTTTGAGCTGGCTCTTTACGCTGGCCTGGTTTTGGATCCTCGATTCCACCGAGCGTAAGTGCATCGCAGACGAAGGGCTGAGCAGCCGCTGGCTGTGGGTTCTGCCGGCCTCGATGCTGGTCTGGGTCAACGTGCATGGCGGATTTCTGCTGGGCTTCGTGCTGATTGCAATTTTCTGGTTGGGATCTATGTGGACATGGCTTGGTTCCAGCGAAAGCCGCATCGAAGAGTCGCTGCGGAAGATCGCGGCCGGCAAGCGCGCGCGAGCTTTGACATCGGTCGGCTTGTTTTCAGCACTGGCCAGCTTGGTCAATCCCTATGGATGGAAGTTGCACGCACACATTTACGACTATCTCTCGAATCGCTTCCTCATCGATCACATCGACGAGTTTCAGTCGCCGAACTTCCACGGGATTGCGCAAAAATGTTTTCTGGCGTTGCTGCTGTTGTCGATCGCAGTATTGAGTGCCCGCGGGCGGAAGTTGTCTCTCAGCCACGTACTCGTCGTGCTGTTCGCGGTTTATGCGGGACTGTATGCGTCTCGGAATATTCCGATTTCGGCGATCTTGCTGGGGATGGTGATCGGGCCGCGGCTTCCGTCCATCGGACTTGCGGAAAACTTCTCGCAGAGAATGCTGGCCATCGAAACCAGGATGCGCGGCCACCTGTGGCCGCTTGCTGCAATCGTTTTTACGTTCGCGGTCGCCGCCAATGGCGGACGCGTTGGCTCAGCCCAGTGGATGGATGCGCACTTCGATCCTCAGCGAATGCCGGTGCAGGCTGTGGACTACCTGCGCTCGCAGGATGTGACGGCTCCGATCCTCGCTCCGGACTACTGGGGCGGATATCTGATCTACCGTCTCTATCCCCAAGCGCAGGTCGTCGTGGATGACCGTCATGATTTATATGGCGAACAATTTTTGCGCTCGTATCTAAAGTTTCTGCGAGCCCAGGAGGGCTGGGATGAATTCTTGCGCGAGCATCCCGCCGGCTACATCGTTCTGCCAAGGAAATCGGCTCTGGCCACGGTGCTTGCCGGGTCGCATGAATGGAAGAGAATTTACGTCGACGAGGTTGCGGTCATGTTCAAGGCCGCCGACTGACGAGCCAAACCGTCGTACAGCGTATTTCTTTTCATATTGAACTTCAGCGCAATCCCCCGGATGATGGAAGTTCTCTGGCGGCTGGATGCAGGCGTCCCGCGCAGGGGATCATTGCCACATTCGGAATACTGATCATAAGAATGTTCACAAAGTCGCAGCCTAGATGTTTCCGCAGCGCAAGCAAGGCGCTCTGGCTGGCTCCGTTGCTGCTCGTGCTGGCCGGATGTTCCGGCTCGTCTTCCTCGCCTTCCTCGTCCACCACTCCCACGCAGCCGGTCAACCCGGTCGGGCCGAATCTTACCGAGATCAGTTCCGATCCCTTCACCGTCGCGCCCGGACAGCATGCCACTGAAGTCGAGCCGCACATGCTGGCCAAGGGATCGACACTCGTCGCGGCCTTTCAGACGGGACGCATCTCTCCTGGAGGCGCCACCGCCATCGGGTGGGCGACGTCCAGCGACGGCGGCACAACCTGGAGCCACGGCTTCCTGCCCGGACTGACGACGGGTGAGGGAAGCGGCGCGTACGATGCCGCCAGCGATCCCGTGGTCGCCTATGATGCGAAGCAGGGCGTGTGGATGATCGCCTCTCTGCCGATTTCTAACACGTCGCAAACGCCGGCTGTCGCCGTGAGCCGGTCGACCGACGGAGGCTTCACCTGGCTGAATCCGGTCAGCGTCGATCCGTCCGCGCCCAGTTCAGACAAGAATTGGATCGTGTGTGATAGCTGGGCGAGCAGCCCGCATTATGGCAATTGCTATCTGCAGTGGGACGATCCCTCGGTCGCTGACGAAATTTTCATGAGCACTTCCAGCGATGGCGGCCTGACCTGGGGCGCTCCAGTGGCAACCGGCAGCCTGGCGCATGGCATTGGCGGACAGCCGTTGGTTCAGCCTAACGGAACCGTGGTTGTGCCGCTGGAAACGAACTCGATTTCCTCATTCAGTTCGAGCGACGGCGGTGCGAGTTGGTCTGATCCGGTAACCATCTCCAACATTCAGTTCCATGCCGATGCGGGGGGCATCCGCAGCGGGCCCCTGCCGTCTGCCGCGATTGACGGCGCTGGAACGATCTGGGTGGTTTGGGAAGACTGCCGCTTCCGTTCCGCGTGTTTGACCAACGATCTGGTCTACAGCACTTCAGCCGACGGCGTGACCTGGAGCGCAGTCACCCGCATTCCGATCGATGATGTTTCCAGCACCGTCGATCATTTCATTCCTGGGATCGGCATCGATCCCGCAACTTCGGGAGCCTCCTCGCACGTCGGCTTGCATTATTACTATTACTCACAGAGCGCCTGCGCCGCGCCGACGTGTCAGCTGTTTGTCGGCTACATCTCGTCGGCGAATGGAGGCGCGACTTGGAACACTCCCACTGCGCTAACCGGAGCGATGCAACTCGGATGGCTGCCGACCTCGCAGAACGGATTGATGGTAGGGGATTACATCGCGACCGCATTCATCAACGGCGTGCCCCACGGCGTATTTGCCGTGGCGGAAGTCAATGCGAGCGGAGTTTTCAACGAGACCATCTACACCGCGCAAGGACTGACCGCGAATGCCGCGGGCCGGCAACTTTCGTCCGCTAACGACCGGCCAGTGCATAAACTGTCGGATGTGATCGAGAAAGAATCGCCGGAGAAGGGAAGCATCCCACCAAATCGCCGGGCGAGACGCCGCTTGAAATAATTTTACGTTGTCGGGAATGTTCCGCAGAACCGCGATCTAGAAGCGGTCGTTGGTATCGATCCCGAATCCAAGAATGGCGGTGACTTCGAGGGGCTTCTCGCTTCTCATGGCAGGCTGAAACTTCCAACTGCGCAAGGCGGCGACGATTTTCGCTGTCATGGCTGCAGGGCCCGCTTCCAGAACGCGCACGTTCCTCAGATTTCCGTAGGCATCGAGCTTGCAGGTGACCACCATGCGGGCGTGGGGTAAGCCCTGGGCAAGTTCGGTGCGGATGGGCACCGGAGCGGTGAGAGCCCCGCCAAAGGGATGCGCGGTCGAACTCTCGTCGGAGAATTCCATCACTACCGTGCCCAGCGAGGTATCGAGATAAGTGGTGTACTGCTCGCCATGGAGGAGGCTCTTGTAGGGCTCGAAGGCTCCTCCGGAAGTAGCTGTAGCCACTACGGTTACATTCAGCTCCTGCCGCTGCTTCAGGGACGAGCGTCCGGGCGTGGACGGATCGTTGGCTGCCGGATCGGATCCAAATCCGGGCAGAGTGACGATGCTGCTGCCGCCGCTGATCTCTACGCCGCGCACCGGAGGCGTTCCTGAGGCCGTGTTACCCGCGCCGCCGGGGCCGCTCGTCGGCGAAATTCCTCCGTGAGCATTCGCGTCCGAGCCGTGTCCCGAACCGGATTTCGCCGCGCCGCTACCCGCGCCGGAGATGCCGCTGCCAGGGCCGTTGCCGCGGCTGATGCCCGCGCCTCCGCCGTTTTCGCCGATGCCTGCCTTGTCTCCGCCGGACGGCGACATGGCGAGCGATCCGGAGGTGCCGGTGATTGGCAGTCCAACTTTCGAACCTGGCCGGCTGGAAATCACGGCACCAGCATTAGATCCGCTGCCGCCGCTTTTCGGGGGAGCGAGCGCAGCTCCCGCGTCCATCGGAGAGCCCCGGCCTTCTCCTCTCCGCCCTAATCCCGAACCTGCGGCGGCCGATGCTCCAGCAACCGAAGGCGGTGGAGGCACCACATTGTTCGCCGACAGCGTTCCGCCCATCCCTGAGGCGCCGCCGTTGTTTCCAGTACCACCCTGCATTCCGGCAACGGAAGGCGGTGGTGGAACCACGCTGGGCGTGCCTGCATACGGCGCTGCGCTTCTGGTCTGATTGCCCATTCCTCCGGCCACGCCCACCGAGGGGGGAGGCGCAACCACGTTCGACGACATCGATCCTCCCGTTCCCCGGGTTCGCGGAGATCCCTCCTGCGCAGCCGGTGGCGGGGGCACCACGTTGCCTGCAAACGAAGGCGATCCACCCCGCTCATGGGAATTCACCGCCGGCGGCGGAGCCACGACTTCCGCAGGTCCGAAGATCTTGCCGATCAGACTGCTCATGAACGATCCACCGCTTTGCGTCGGTGGAGGAGGCACAACCGTTCGCGAGGGATCGGGAACAGCTCCGCCCGCCCGACGGCGAGCATCGGCTGTGATATCGGCCGAAGGCGGCGGCGCCACTGGCGCAGGCATGGTGAGCTTCGAGGTTCGCGACGTCGCGCGCTCGGGTGCCGACACTGGCGGAGGCACGATGGACGGATTCATCATCTGAACCGGGGCGTGGGAAATCTCCGGAACGGCCGCCGTGGGCGCCGGCGGAATCACATTGGCCGCTAGCGTCTGAGCGGCGCGGCTGCTCTCGCCGGTGACATTAGGAGCGGGCGCGACCACAGCAGCGTTGAAAGACGGCGTGGCGCGCGTGCGGTCCCGCGTCACTCTTGGTGCGGGAGGAACTACGGCCGGAACCAGAACCGGCGCCACCAGTTGCTGATCGCTGGCAACACTGGGCGCGGGAGCAATTAATATGGCGCTCAGGTTAGGCGCGATCAGAGGCTGCTCGCGAGTGACCGACGGCGCCGGTCCGATCACCGAATCAATTTGCGTGCCGTTGCGCGTGTAGTCGCGAACCACATTGGGAGCAGGAGGAACTACGGCCGCTAAATTCTGCATCGACCGCGAAGAGCGCACGCCTTCTACCGGCGGAGGGCCCGCATCGGGGCGCACCGCGAGCAAGTTGGCCACAGGATCGTGCGATGGAGGCAGCTTGAGATTCGGGGCGTCCACTACTTCGGGGACCAGCGATCCGCCGCGCGCAATCTTGATGGTCTGGCTGCGATGATAGGCCTCGTCGCCGCCCGCACGGCCTGAAGTTCCTGCTTCGGCTCCGCCCAGATCCTCGGTGCGCGGCAACTCGTCGCCGGTGTAATAGATCACGTCGTGGCTCTGCAGTCTGGGCGCGACGTAGGGCCGCAACTGCTCGATCTTGATCTGCACAAAAATCGCCGCGAGGATCATAAACGCCTCCAGCACATAGGAGGGAATCATGATTCGCAGCGGAACCAGCCCAAATGGAGCCTCGCCCGCCAGCCGTGCTTCGGAGCGCGCGAGGGCTGGCTTGATGGAGGTCAGGAATTCCTGAGCGGGCGAGGACCACTCCACCAGTAGCCGTGGACTATCGTGGATCTGTACGGCAGGTTCTTCGAGTTGGAGAGTTGGGTTCAAGCGGAAGCCTGGTTGGAATCCTTCGCGAGCGTGATTACGATTTTATCTCCCACCGCGGTTTGCGTTGCCGTGATCGTGGAGCAGGGCAATTCCAGCACGGAAAGCGAATGTCTGCGCAGCGGCGCGATCCGCCATGGCCGCAGTTGCGCCTCGATGTGAATCACCGTTAAGGCCTGGTCCAGGTAAACCACGTCGATGGCGAACCCCATGCCCAGAGTATGAACGCCATGGCAGGGGACAAGCCAGAGGCCGTCGCCGTTACGGAAGTCATCGGAAGCCAGACTCAGCAGGCCTCGGAAGCGGGTCCAGTGCGTGTCGGCGACGGCGAGGGCGGTGGCGAGATATGCCCCCCGGGTTCGATTGAAGGCTTGCCCTCGCGCCGAAAACTTCATTACTGCCCCCATTTGGTCTGCGGCCGATTTCCTTTCCCGCGTCTTCTAACGAGGCATCGAAACCGGACCCAACTGCCGGATCAATCCGATGACCGCCGGTCCAATGGTCACGAAAATGATCGATGGCAGAACAAAAATTACCAGTGGGGGAACCATCTTGATCGTAGTCTTGGCGGCTTGCTCTTCGGCGCGCTGTCTGCGTTCCGTGCGCAGCGCGTCGGAATGCACGCGCAGAGCCTGCGTAACGCTGGTGCCGAAGCGATCAGTTTGAATCAGTGTACCCACAAGAGCCCGGATGTCGTCAACCCCGGTGCGTTCTACCAGATTACGCAGAGCTTCGGCGCGTGGTTTGCCCGCGCGCATTTCCAGGTTCACCAGGGCAAACTCATCGCTGAGATCAGGGTGGGCATGGTGCAAATCCTGGCCCACGCGCATGAGTGCCTGGTCGAGCGCCAGTCCGGCTTCAACGCAGATCACCGTGAGATCGAGAGCGTCCGGTAGGCCGAGGCGAATCCGCTGCTGGCGCGCCCGGATCATGCGCTTCAAGATAAAGCGCGGCAGCAGAAAGCCAAATCCGGCAAGGCCGACTATGAGAGGGACGTTGTCGAGGCCGGCCAGGAACAGCCCGGCGAAAAGTCCGGCTCCGGCCATCAGCAGACGCGAGCCAAAATAGTAGTTCACGTCCACGGCGTCGCGGTAACCGGCCTGGATCAGCCAGCGCCGCGTACGTGAAACGTCAGCTGGAGAAAGTGGAATGGCTTTGCCGAGAGGATCGAGAGCCTGCTCGATGCGCTCGCGCATCGCCGGTTTGTTCTCCGCCTGTGCGGCCGGCTGGCCTCCGAGAGCCCGCAGGCGAGCGCCTAGCACCGAGCCTGGCGATACCACGGCCGCGCCGAAGGCGAAGACCGCCATGACCACCGTGACGAAGACGACAATGACTAAAACCAATGGCATGATCTCTACACCTGGATCTTGATGATTTTTCGGATCACAAAATATCCGACGGTTTGCAAGATGATTCCGGCCACCAGCAGGTAATGGCCGATCGGATCCGCGAACAGCGGGCGAATAAAGCTGGGCTCGACGAACAGCATCACGGTCACGATAATCGGCGGCATGCCCATTAGCAGGGCCATGGTGAGACGGCCTTGCGCAGTGTAAACCCGCACCTGGCGCTGGATCTTGAAGCGTTCCCGAATCACGTACGAAAGATTGTCGAGGATCTCCGCCAGATTGCCGCCGGTCTCGCGCTGCAGCATGACGGCGGTGACGAAAAATTTAACGTCGACCAGCGGCACGCGCTCGGTGAGATTCATCAGCGCATCACGCACCGGCATGCCAAATTTTTGCTCTTCGAAAAGTTGACGGAATTCCCCCGCAACCGGTTCCGCGACCTCGTTGGTAATCAGTTCCAGCGCGGTGGTAAAGGCATGTCCGGCCCGGACGGCGCGGGCCAGGGTGTCAATGGCTTCGGGGAAAAGTTCCTCAAATTTGTCGAAACGCCGGTTGCGCTGCACGGCAGCATAAGAATAGGGAAGTACGAATCCGATGAGCAGCGCTACACCCGCGACTTCCGGTCGCTTGCTGAGGATGTAGGAGACCAGGCACGCGGCCACGCCCGCCAGTACAGAGAGCGCAAGAAAGTTGCCGGCGCGCAGGTTGAGCCCGCCCTGGGCCAGCATCTCCTGCAATTGGGAAACGCGCGCCGAACGCCGCAGCAGGGAATCGAAGGCGGGGATTTCGCTGAGTTGTTCATCCCTCAGCAACGCCAGTTCGTCTTCCGGAGCGCGCTCCGGGGCTTTGCGCTCGTTGGCCAGGCGTTCCTTGAGCAGGCGGGCGCGCGCGTTGCGCTGATCCACCAGAGACACCAGAGCAAACGCCGCACCGGCAACGACGACAAACACAATCAGGGCTGCGATGGCCGCGGACATGTCAGACCTCAGACTTCGATTCAAACAACGCCGGCCGCAAGCGAGCGCCGGAAGTGGCTAGACGATCGGCGAACTGCGGACGAGTCCCCGTGGCTCGAAAGGCTCCGCGAACTTTGCCGTTTTCGTCGATGCCGGTGCGTTCAAATACAAAAATGTCCTGCATGGCGATCAATCCCTCGTCGTCCATGCCGGTAATCTCGGAAATGGTCACGACTTTGCGCGTGCCGTCGGAGAGGCGTGCGATCTGAATGACGGCGTGAACCGCCGACGCAATCTGATGGCGCACAGCGCGCTCAGGAATATTCAGATTCGCCATCGACACCATGTTTTCGATACGCGCCATGGCGTCGCGCGGGGAGTTGGCGTGCACCGTTGTCAACGACCCTTCGTGGCCGGTGTTCATGGCCTGCAACATGTCGAACGCTTCCTCGCCGCGCACCTCGCCCACCACGATGCGGTCGGGGCGCATACGCAGGCTGTTGATCACCAACTGCCTCTGGCGCACCGCGCCTTTGCCTTCGATGTTGGGCGGACGCGTTTCCAGGCGGACAATATTTTCCTGCTTGAGCTGCAGTTCGGCGGCATCTTCAATAGTGACGACGCGCTCGTAGTTCGGAATATATCCCGATAGCACGTTGAGGATGGTCGTCTTGCCGGCGCCCGTGCCCCCCGAGACCAGGATATTCAGCCTGCCCTTGACCATGGCCGAGAGCAGTTCCAGCATCGATTCGGTCAAGGTCTGGTTTTCGATCATCTGGCGTGCCGTGACCGGCTCGCGTCCGAAACGCCGGATCGATAAGCAGGGTCCATCCAGCGCCAGTGGAGGGATGATCGCATTGACGCGCGATCCGTCGGCCAGGCGGGCATCCACCATGGGAGAAGATTCATCGACGCGGCGTCCGACCCGCGATACGATGCGTTCGATAATCTGCATCAAATGCGTGTTGTCTTTGAACGACAGCGGAGTCAGTTCCAGCTTGCCGCCCTTCTCCACATAAACTTTGTCGAAGCGGTTCACCAGGATGTCGGACACATTGGTGTCTTTGAGCAACTGCTCGAGCGGTCCCAGCCCGAAGATTTCATCGAGAATCTCGCGGGACAGGCGTTCGCGTTCCGCGAAACTGAGGGGGACAACCTCGCCATTGACGGCACTGCGGATGACGACCAGCACTTCATCGCGCGCCGAATCGCCGGAGGTCTTGCCGAGTTTTTCCAGGTCGAGACGATCGAGAATCTTGCGATGCAGGTCGGCTTTGACCTGCTGGTAGTCGGTACGCTCGAACGATTGCAGATTTGCCATAGGCCCCTAGATTCCTCAAACCGACTTGAATAACGACCATGCCGTGCGCTTGACGTCGACATCGTTGCGCGTCAACTCCTGCGCCAGGCCCGCGAAGCAGCGGGCAATTTCAGAACTTCTCTGGTCCATCACCGGAGTGCCCCGGTCAATCGAACTGGAGATCGCAAAGTATTGGTTGGGAACCCGCCACAGCAGCTTCGCGCCGACTGCGGCTTCGGCGTCGGCCTCGCTGAATCCCGGCACTTTGCGGAACCGGTTCAGGACCAGCCGAACCCGTTCTCTGCCACCGCTTTCCGCCAGGTACTGATTCACCCGGGCCGCGCTCCACAGCGAAGCCACATCGCTGCAGGCCACCAGCAGCACGGTTTCCGAAAGGCTGGCCACCAGCCGGCTGGCGGCGTCGAATCTCGACGAGGCGTCGACCACGACATAGCGGTAATGTGACACCAGCATGTCGAACAGGCGCACGAAATCGGCGGTCGAGGGATCGACGGCCGCGGGCACATTGGCCCCGGCCAGCAACTGCAGTCCGCCGCCGTGCCGCGTCATGAAACTCTCCAGCAGCGAGCCATCCATGCGGTGCAGATTGCGAGTGGCGTCCGACACGTTGAACACCGGCTTCAGATTCATGTGCAGCGCTGCGTGTCCAAGAGGCGCCAAATCGATCAGCGCCGTCTGCCCATACGCCGCCTGCAGCGCCAGCGCGAGATTCACCGACACGGTAGTGGCGCCGTTTCCGCCTTTGGCGTTAATCACCGAAAAGACTTTTCCCCGCAGCCCTTCCTGCCGCCCGCGCCGCTGCGCCGCAGTCAGGCGAACGAAGGCTTCCAACAGATCTGTGGTGTTGGTGGGCCGCTCGATAAATTCGCGCGCCCCGGCCCGCATCGCGTTGACGATGACTTGCGGATGGTTCAGGCTTCCGATGGCGAAAACGGCGGTGTCGGGCATTTCCTGATGCAGCAATTCAATCGCGCGCAGGGCCAGCGAGGGATTGTCGTTGGGAATATCCACCAGGGTCACATCCGGAGTCGCAGAGCGCACCCGCCGCATTACCGGGTCAGCGGCTCCCACCGGAAAACTGGCGCAACTATGCGCGGTGCGCGCCACACTCGTGCCATCCACGAGCACTTGCAGCAAAGCTCGCTGTTCGTTGTCCGGGGCCACGATTACCACTGAAAGCTCTGGCATGCTACTGTCCGAAGGATTGAAGCCAACTGTACCGCACTGTTTTGTCGCGAGCTACTTTTGCGCAGGTTTTCCGCCGACCTGCTTGTCGAACTTGTTGTTATCCATGTAGGGCTGAGGAGTCTTAGGCCCAGGGATCGGCTCGTTGCTGGGTGAGATGCGCCGCACCGTGCACAGCACCATCAGTTCGGAGTTGCTCCTCTGTACGCTCTTGCTCCGGAAAAATGCGCCCAGGATCGGAATGTCTCCGAGTCCAGGGATCTTGTTGTAGATGTCGGTCACGCGGTTGTCCATCAAGCCCGCGATCACAAAGCTCTGTCCATCCTGCAATTCGAACTCCGTCTCCGCTTTGCGTGTGCTGAGGGCGGGGACGGTGAAACCGGAGATGGTGAGCGCGTCGGCAAAATCCAGCGTGCTGACTTCCGGAGCCACCTTTAAGTGGATATTGCCGCTCGGCATGATGACTGGAGTGAATTGCAGGCGTACACCGAACTCCTTGAACGAAATCGTAACCGCGGTAAATCCAGCGCCCGGCTGCACGATGGGGAAGGGAAATTGTCCTCCCGCCAGAAAACTCGCCTCTTTCCCGTTCACTGCGATGAGGTTGGGCTCGGCCAGAATCTGCAGCAGGTTTTTTGTTTCCAGGGCCTGAATCACTGCCCCGAAATTGATATCCGGGCGGAAGATGAACAGGTTCAAAACGTTATTAATCGTCTGCCCGGTGCTGGTGGTAGCGCCCGTGCCGCCGGCGGTTCCGCTGTTGGTAGTCAGACTCTGCGACCCGAATCCGCCAAACTGCCCGGTGGTGACGGTGCCGATGTTGTTAGCTGCGCCGGTGGAAAGAAAATTTACGCCCAGCTGAGTCAGCGCCGAGCGGTCCACTTCAGCAAACTTGACTTGCAACAACACTTCCTGAGCTCCCACGGGACCGAAGGTGAGCACGTTGACGACCTTCGGGGAATAGGCGGCGGCCAGCTCCCCGGCGCGCTTAGAGACATCTTCGGTGGACACATGTCCCGAGAGCACGATAGCCGCGCGCGAAGGCGTCACGGAGATCTGTTCGTCGGGAAATACGCGATGCTCTTCCTCCGCGCAGGCGCTCACGTCGACATCGACGCGAAGATCGAAGCTGCGCGAACGCTCCAGTTCATCCCAGATAAGAAGCGATACTTCTCCTGGAGTTTTACCGTGGACCAGGATCTGGGTCGGCGTGATAACTTGCGCATACGCGATGCTCGGATCGGTAACTGAAATGCGCTTCAAGCGCTCCGTTGTGTTGATCAGCAGCGATTTGCCGACCATCACGCGCAACGGCGCTGCCCCTTGCGGCTGCTGAGACTGCGGCGGCAGCGTTGCCGTCGGAGTTTCTGGCTGAACTGGTGCTTGCGTCTGGCCTGCCGCATCCGGTTGTTGCTGAGTTTCGGGGAACGCTGGGCACGCGAAGACGGCGGTCAACAGAGCTAACAGCAAAATCGAGCGAACATTCATCTTCAGAATTATTCCCCCGTGAAGAACCCGGCTGACCTGGACGAAGATAAATCGCGCAATCGCATCTGAACGAATCACTTGGCCTCGCAACCGTTGTCGCCGCATTTGACGATGTCTGGTTTCTTGTCACCCTGATACACCTCGACGCTCACGCCCGTTGAGGCTGGAGGAGGCGGCGTAGCTTTTGCGGTCTGCACATGATGCACCGGCGCCCGTGCTGGGGCCGCTGCCGCTGCCATCTTATACAAGCCTCTGGCATTGAAGGCCGCAACATCCTGCTGCTTAGTGTCCAGCGGGTTACGCAAGGCCAGTTGAATGTGTCCCGAACTGGCCAGCGCGAGCCGCTGCGCATCGTCGGGCGTGACTAGAAGCGTGATCACCGCCGTCGTTTGCGCTTCTCCGGTGGAAGTCCGCTCCAGCGTGTGTCCGGAGGCCAGCACCGCAACGTTTTGCAGGACCGTGGTGGTTTCTTCGTCGGAGCCACCCGCCGGGGTTCCGGTCAGCAACACGTCTACGCGCGTTCCCGGGGTCACGAATCCGGCTACCGATACGACTTCATTGACCCGTACCGAGACGGCGCGCATGCCGGGCGGAATTAACGAAGGCAACCCCGAGCCCGCATTTTCGCCCGCCAGCCGGTTGGGGAGAATAAACTCGCCTTTTGAGATGGGAACGATGACGCCGTGCCCCAGCACATCGGAGCGGCGCCGTGGCGCGCCGGGCGGAAGATCGGCGGGATTAATGCGGATAATCCGGATATCGTGTTCGTCGATCCGCTGGCCGACTTGCAGATCGTTGGCGGCGACCATTACCTCAATGCCGGCGTCGCCCCCGCCCTTTCCCAAGCTCTTGTACACGTACACACTGGCAAGGAAGCCGATAGCCACGGCGAGAAATCCGATCATTAACAAACGTGTCCGATTCATGCCATTTCCTTCGAATTACTAACCGGCTGCCAGGGCGACAGCAAAACCGTGGTCTGCCGACCGAACGCGGACGATGCTTTCTTTTGGTGATCCCGACGCGACGCTCTGCTATTGAATTGAACTGGCAACATTCGAGAACACATTGTTGGCATTGGATCCGATGAGCCGTATGGTTCCGACCACGATGACCAGAATCACCGCCAGCATCACCGCGTATTCCGCTATATCCTGCCCTTGCTGTTCGCACCAAAGTCTGCGCACAATCTGTTTGAACATTGTCCTTTTCTCCTGCCAAGCGTGATGGTTAAGAATGGTTTCTCGGGAGCCCAGGCTGGGACACCGATTCGTGGCTGCCTCACCACTCAAACTACGCTAATCATAACCGCATCCCGGCAGAAAGTGACAAATTCTTGCAACTTTAGGGACATCCCTAGGCAACCGGGCAGCCACGGAGACCCCTGGCCCGAAACCTCCGCCGGAAGCATAAACGCTCCCCTGCTTAGGAAGCCCCTTCATCGCTCGACGGCGTCATCCCGACCGGAGCCGCTTTTCAGGCAGAGGCAGGGATCTCCGTAGTTCCGAAACTCCGCGGCGAAGATGCAGCCCGAGATCCCTTGTCCCGCTGGTGAAAACGCGGGCCCTCGGGATGACTCCATGGGCCCAAACATAGCAACCAATGATGGTGTCACGATACAATCGCGCCGTTCGTCTGTTCAGTGATCAGGGACGCATCCCATTCCTCTTCGATCGTATAAAACGGTTGGCCGCCTTTTCCTGGTGGCGATGGTCGCAACCCACGCGTTCTTTCTTTGGAATCTGCGCCATGCAGTGGCTCGCGGAGATCCCGACTTCACCGTGTACTACACCGCCGGGCGGATGCTACGGGAAGGGCGGGGATTTCAGTTGTACGATCCGCATGCCCAACTGGCCGTGCAGCGGGAGTTTGCCGCCGATGCGGAGACTCGCCACAATCCTCTGCCCTATATCCACCCGCCGTTCGAAGCCCTGATTTTTCTGCCTCTAACTTTTCTTCCGTACGCGGCGGCCTTTGTTGTATGGAACGGGCTGAACCTGGGAATCCTGCTCGGCGTGGTGCGCCTGTTGCGCTCCTCGGTCGAGTGCCTGCGCCACATCTCCGGATTGGATCTGTATCTGGCGCTGCTGGCGTTCTCTCCAGTTATCGCCAATTTCCATCAGGGCCAGGACGCCCTACTCCTGCTCGTGGTGGTGCTGCTTGCTTTCCGCGCGTGGGAGCAAGGAGCGGACTTCACCGCCGGACTCTGGATCGGCGCGGGCCTTTTCAAGTACCACCTGATTCTTCCCTTGGCAGTTGTACTGGTTCTGTGGCGAGGCAGAAAATTCCTGCTGGGGATACTCACGACGGCTTCCGCGGCCATCCTGATTTCGCTGGCCATCGTAGGCTGGCATGGGGCGCTCGCGTATCCGGGATTTACGTGGCGCGTCCTGGCGCAGCCCGGACTGGGAAGAATTCCTTTTCGCCAATTGCCCAACCTGTTGGGATTGATAGCCGGCTGGTCGACAAAGGAATATACCGGCTGGCTTGTGCCGGCTCTGGCCCTGGCCGCTTCGATTCTGTTGCTGGCGATCGCCGTGCGCATGGGAAGGTTCGCGGTAAATCGTTCATTGGAGAAAATGGCTTTCGCCTTCGCCCTGACCTCTGCGCTTTTTGTCGGCTACAGCACCAACACTTATGATCTCGCATTGCTGGTGCTGCCCATCGCGCTGGCGATCGATCATTCGCTTCGCGAATCTGCCGAGTCCTCAGCACAGCGGATCGCGCTGATCCTGCCCATCGTGCCATTGTTGATCAGTACGCTGTGGTTCTACCTGTGGCTGCGCTGGGAGCACATCAATGTGATCGCGATTTTTATTTTGTGGTGGCTGTATGCCATGCGCCAAGAGATTCTGCGAATGAGAGAGCGCGCGGGAGCGCACGCAACGGTCTCTGCCCTTGCCTGAAATGCTGAAGAAATCGTGCGCAATTTTCGTGGCCGGGCTGATGGCCACGGCCATGTGGATCTGGGTGCAGCGGGTCGCCATTCCGCATCAGCAATCCGAGTCGGCGGCGAAGGGAATCCCGCGGGGCAATCTCTCCGATCTCTATCCTCGATGGCTCGGTGCCAGGGAATTGCTGTTGCATGGCCGCGATCCCTACAGTTCCGACATCACCCGTGAAATTCAGGCGGGATACTACGGACGTCCCATCGATCCCGAGCGCCCCAACGATCCCAGAGATCAGCAGGCCTTTGCCTATCCTTTGTACATCGTGCTCGTGCTTGGGCCCACCGTGGGGTTGCCGTTCCCCATCGCGCAAAGGATTTTTCTATGGCTGCTCGTGCTGTTGACCGCGGTCTCGGTTCCTTTGTGGTTGCGCGCGCTGGGATGGCGCCTCTCGGCTACCTGGCAACTGGTCTGGATCGTAGTTGTGACCGGATGCTTTCCGGCGATCCAGGGTTTCAAGTTGCAGCAATTGACGTTGCTGGTCGCCGCGCTGGTTGCCGCGTCGATGTATTGGATCGTCCGCAGAAGGTTGGCTTGGGCCGGTGTGCTGCTGGCCATTGCTAGCGTTAAGCCTCAGCTTGTCGTCCTCGTGATCGCATGGCTGTGCATGTGGGTGGTCGGCAACTGGAAAGAACGGCAGCGGTTGCTGTGGAGTCTCACCGCCGCAATGACGGTCCTCGTCATCGGCGCAGAATTTTTGCTTCCCGGATGGATTCGCGAGTTTCGTGCCGCCTCTGCCGCATACTATCTCTACACTGGCGGTGGGCGGTCGGTACTGGATGTGGCGTTGACGCCGCTCTGGGGCAGGGTGGTCTCGGTGATTCTTGTGGGCACAGTCTTCGTTCTGCTCTGGCAGATCCGCCGCTCCGCCGCTGACACCGCGGAATTCCGCTGGGCGCTTTCCTTGGTGATGGCGACCGCGCTGGTCGTCGTCCCCATGTTCGCGCCCTACAATCAGATTCTGCTAGTGCCCGGGTTGCTGTGGATTCTGCAAGGGATTCAACCGCTCTGGCAAAGAAATCTCCTGTCGCGGTTTCTGATTGTGCTCACGGCATTGGCAGTGTTGTGGCCATGGCTGGCCGCGGGAGCGCTAGCAGTTTCGTTAGCATTTTTGCGCGGTCCGGTCGTTGAAAAGGCTTGGACCCTTCCGCTTTACACCAGCCTGGCCATCCCTGTGACGACTGTGGCGACGCTGCTGGCGGGCCGACGTCTGCTGCCCACGAAAAGCCCCGTTCCCGCGCCTCTGAACCGGGCAGAAAGCTTGCGGTAGGTCGCAGCGTCAGAGTACTCTTGATGCGCAAGAGCCATCGCAAGCAGGCGTCTGTGGCCTGCGGCGAGGGCAATGGCGCGCCAAAACCATTCATGGCCCTGAATTCCATCAGTCATCACAGCCATCACGGCTCCGGCTCCGGAGTATTTCCTGCTTTGGTCTTTGTGCAGGGCAGCGAGCAAAAAAACATCGTTCTGAACCGCACGCCTTTCACGGTGGGCCGCAAAGTGGACAAGGATTTAGTGATCGCGGACCCCCGCGTCTCCCGCGACCACGCCCAGATCATGCAGGAGGGTCTGGAGTTTTTCCTGGTGGACCTGGGCAGCAAGCACGGCACCTTCGTCAACGGCGAGCGCATCCAGCGCCAGAAGCTGGAGCGCGGCGACCGGCTCGAATTTGGCGCGCGCGATTCCGCGTACATCCTGTTCAACCCGGCGAATAAATCGTCCAACACCGCGCGCGAATTTCTCAGCCAGATTTCCGGCATCGGCATCAAGGCCGAGACCACCGAGCTGGAAACTTTGCGCCTCTTCCTCGAAGCCGCGCGCAAGCTGAACACGGCCGGTGTACTGGATGAAATCCTGATCACAATGCTCGACGTTACCCTAGAACTGACAAAAGCCGAACGCGCTTATGTCTTCCTGAAGGATGAAGAAGGGAAGTTACGGCTCGCCGCCGGCCGCAACCGCAAGAAAGAGCCTCTGCTCGACGACAAGACGATCTCGCATTCTATCCTGGAAGAATCGATGCGGGCGAACTCCGAGTTTCTGTTGACCGATACCAGCCAATCCCTCGACATGGCAGGAAGGCAGAGCATCGTGGCTTACGATTTGCGGACCGTGGTCTGCATTCCGCTGCGCAAGCTGCAGGTGCACGCCACTCGCGAAGCCCAGCCGGCGGCTGCCGCCAACGCGGCGCAGGCTCTGGGAGTGCTCTACGTCGACTCGCGTTTTGCCTCGCGCGACATCAGCGTCATCGGCCAGGACATTCTGCACGCGATCGCGACAGAAGCCGCCTCGCTCATCGAAAACGCGCGCCTGGTGCAGGCCGAAGAAGAAGCGCGACGCTACCAGCAGGAACTGAGTATCGCGGCCAGTATCCAGCAACGGCTGATGCAGGTAAAAATTCCTGAAGTGCCGTTCGCCCGGTTGCGTGGAAGGAACTTGTCTTGTAAAGAAATCGGCGGCGATTTCTTTGATGCGTTGAATACAAAGGAAGGGCTGGCTGTAGTTCTGGCCGACGTCAGCGGCAAAGGAGTCTCAGCCGCTCTGCTGGCTTCGACCCTGCAAGGAATGATCTATTCTCATCTGAGCACCGGAATGCCGCTGCTCAACGTCGTTACCGCCGTCAACCGCTTTTTTACCGACAAACTGGTCGGCGAAAAATATGCCACGGTTCTGCTGGCCCGCCTGCGTCGCGATGGGGAACTGGAATATGTGAACTGCGGCCACGTGCCTCCGTTGCTGGTTTGTAATGGGGAAGTCATCCGTCCTCCGCACGGCAATGTCCCGGTGGGATTGCTTCCGGATGCAACTTTCGAAAGCGCCACCTGCCAGATGAAATTCGGCGATCGCTTTATTCTGGTCACCGATGGAGTCACCGAAGCGGAAAACGCGATGGGAGAGTTTTTTGAAGATTTCCGTCTGGAGGCAGCCGCCTCGAAGTCTCCTACGCTGGAAGGAATTTTCGGCGCAGTTACCGAATTCTGCGCGGGAAATCCTCTGAATGACGATTGCACCGTCGTCGAACTGTCCTACTCGAATCCGGAAAGCTCAGCGCCCGACTCGGACCCGGGATAGCTTCATTGCTATCCGGCTTCGCAAGACGTCAACTCTCTTCCACCGTCACGCGATAATCTTTACCCTCCCACCGCTTCTCCTGCGGCCAGAAAAATGTGAACACGACCTGTCCGCCAGGCGGCATCGAGGCCGTCGGCAGATTCAGCGTGTGAATCCCCAGTCCGGTATCGTGCGTGTCGGTATCATGCGCGGTGCTCCAGTTATCGATACTCCAACGCACGAGCGCCGGCGAAAGCAGGTTCAGTCGCAGTGTCTGATGGCGCGGGACGGTGCGCGGTTTGTTGTTGAGCCTCCAGCCGAAGTGTTGCCGCCCATGCTTATCGACCAGGTAACGTTTCACGGTTTGTGGAGATTGGTCGAAAATCTTGCGATCCCGAATTGAGCGGCGCAGTTTGATGTATTCCGAATGCGCCCAGACCAGCGGGCAAGCCGACCCCGACGGCTTGCCGCGAAACAGTTCGAGTGCGGGAATGTCCGCCGCGTCCCACACCTGTTCGGGCAAGAGGCGGCTTTGTCCGGCCGTGGAATTTTCCATCACGGTGAGCAGGGCTTCGGCTTCGTCGCAGTGTCCCGCGGCCAGAGCGTAATGGGCGCGCTCTCCCGCCAGCAACGGCCAAGGGCGGCCAATGCCGGTGCCATCGAAAGGGGAGCCATCTTTGTGTTCGCCGTAGCCGTCGCCATTGTAGCGATACCAGCACGGCCCCTGGGGAAGTTCCACCGCCAGCAGCGCGTCAATGGCGCGTAGCGTGTTTACAATCCGCGGATCATCAGGCGCGCGCAGGCCAAAGCGCACCAGCGCCAGCGCGTCCGGGCTGATGATGTGATACGCGCGTTCGCCGTCCTGCCCCGGTGGACGATTTTTGATCGGAACAAATCCCTGAGTGGGCGAAGCCACCCCATCGCTATCCGGAGGAGCGATCCGCACGTAATATCCCTCGACCCCGAGTTGCTGCGCCAGATCGCCTCCACTGGCGTAGACCCAGCGCTCAATGTTGGCGTTCCAGGCGTCCGCGGTGTCGCGCATGGTCTGCGCCTGTTCGGAATGTCCGGTAAGGTCGGCAATGTCGGCCCCGGCCAGCAGCGCGGAAATTTCAGCTGCGAGAGTAAACGGCGAATAGCCCGCGTCTTCTTCCCAGCGATCCTGCTGGGTGACCGGTCCGTTCCGAATGATGAAACTGGCGGCATTGCGTACCATGGGCCACCAGCGATCGAGCTTTCCTAGCGCCATCGGCGCCTCGCGGCGCAAAAGGTCGATCAGAAGGATAGGGAACGCAGTCTCGTCCATCTGGATGCCGCCCCAGTAGGAACGTCCGTCGAGCCAGAGGTTCTGCGCCCAATTTCCCGGCGTCTCCTGCGTGGCTTCCAGATAGCGCAGCACCCGGACGGCATCGCTGACCGCTCCGGCCGCCAGCAACGCGCCCGCGGTTTCCACCAGATCGCGCGGCCAGACCAGATGGTATCCACCCAGATCTTCATCGCCTTTGTTGAAGCCCCAGGGAATGGAAAGGCTGGCAATGATGCCTCCCAGAAAATCCTTCGATTCATGCGTGCGCAAGACCGCTGTGGAGGAACGATACAGATCGTGTTGCCGCAGGGGTTGATCGAGCGGTAGCAACGTTGTCTGCCAGTTGTTCCACTGGGAAACAAAATGCTCGCGCAGTTCGTCAAAATCTTCCAGCAGGCTCGAACGTACATGTTGTCCGGCTTCGGTCCAAATCGAGCCGAATCCCAGCGCGAGCACGAACTCTCCGCCGCACGCTGTCAGGTCGATTTCGCCCGTACACGCAATATTGCCGTTCTCCGCGCGCGTGTATTCCCACTGCATCTCGAAGTGCTGCGAAATATCCTGCCAACCGTCAGAGGTTCCCACAAAGCCCACGGAAACTTTCCCCCATGAAGCCGACGACGCCATGCTCATGGTGACTCCGTCGTGTTCGGCGAAGAACATCGGAAGGCCCTTGTAATCGCCGATCCAGCCCGTGTTTCCATAACCGCAATTCGCTAGATGAGGTGACAGCAGAACAAAGAGCCGGTAATCGGAGAGTTTCCCCTGCAAGGGCTCGAAGCGCACTTTTTGCAGAACCACGTTGCGGTAGGGATCGCTGAAAACTTCCTTGTGGGTCCGGTAGGAACCGGAGCGGCAAGTGTTGATCACTTCGAAAGCCGGAATGCCGGGCTGGATCGGACGGTTCTCGTACGAGCAATCCCGCTTCTCTTCTGAGAAAAAGTCCCGCCCCCTGGTCACAAGCAGACCCATGTCGCGAATGCAGGCCTGGTCTACCCGGGGGAAGTAAACTTCATTCAAAATCCCGTGGCTGATCGTGAACCATACCTTGCTGTGCTGGTTGAGGGCCGTGCCGATGCCGGTTTTGGCGCTGGAGGTCCAGCGCGGCGGAATGCCCGGCCAACCCGGAGCATATTTTATTTGCGGATCGCTCATGGAATCGCGCTTCCTCGAACCGGGATCATCCCGGCAGATTAACAAAAGTTTTACATCGTAGGGCTATGAATTGCTTGCCAACGTCATCAAACTGGAAGAAACCTCAGTCAACGCAAATGGCTACTAAGAATCGAGCGGTGACAAAAGACTCGGAATAGATTGCGAGTGCGAGTGCCGGATGATGAGTCGGTATTTAGATGCGCGCAGGTGGGCGCTGGTGACAACAGCCTGGCTTCTCTGCGCCCTTTCTGTCGCCGCGGCCGTGGATCTTGCCAAGCCTGCCCCATCTTCTTTTCTCGATCGGGGATTCGCCGGACTCTATAACCTGGATTTTACCGGGGCGCAAAAAGACTTCGAGGCGTGGGAGAAAATCCATCCCGACGATCCGCTGGGCCCTGTGAGCCAGGCGGCCGGATTCTTGTTCTCTGAGTTTGATCGGCTGGGAGTTCTTCAGGCGCAGTTTTATGAGAACAATGATTCTTTTTTTGCCCGCCCAAAGCTGACTCCTGATCCCGCAGTGCACAATCAATTCCTCGATGCGATTACCCGGGCGGAGAACCTCGCCCATACCCGCCTCGCCAAAAACTCAAAAGATCCTGATGCTCTTTTTGCCCTGACGCTGTCGTCGGGGTTGCAGGCGGATTACGCTGCCCTCATCGAGAAGCGCAATCTGGCCTCGCTGCACTACACCAAAGAGGCGTCTGTGTCCGCCCAGCGCCTGCTGAATGTCTGCCACAACTGTTATGACGCGCTGCTGGCCACTGGCTTCAGCAAGTACATCATCGGCAGCATGGCTGCTCCGGTGCGCTGGCTGCTGCGCATGGGGGGTCTGCCCGCCGACAAGCAAGGCGGAATCGCGGATCTCCAGACCACTGCCGACCACGGACATTATCTCGCGCCCTTTGCGCGGATTTTATTGGCCATTGCCTACGTGCGCGAGAAGGATAAGGCTCGCGCCATCGAACTGCTCGCTGGCCTGCAGAGCGAATTCCCCAGTAACACTTTGTTTCCGCGCGAGATCACTCACTTGCAATCCGCCCACTGAGCTTAAGACCAGGCGGTGCTTTCCCATGTTTTCCTCCCATCGGGATCGAATCCCACAAGTCATTCATCAGAAATTCACCCGTTTGTAACCATCCTTTAACACTGCGCCGATAGAACCGTTTCATCAATTCATTGAGGAGGAATGCCTTGACAATGCGCAAATCTGTGCTGCTGTTGGTGTGCGTCTTTCTGGCTATGCCGGTCGTTGGGCAGACCACGCTGAACGGGGCGGGCGCGACGTTTCCTTATCCCATCTACTCCAAGTGGTTCAGCGAATACCACAAACTTCATCCCGAAGTGCAAATCAACTATCAATCGATTGGAAGCGGCGGCGGCATCCGCCAGGTAACCGCCGGCACGGTCGACTTCGGCGCCAGCGACATGCCGATGACCGACAAACAATTGCAGGAATATAAGGGAAAAATTCTCAATCTTCCCACCGTCTTGGGCGCAGACGTGCCAGCGTACAACATCCCGGGCGTGACTGCAGAACTGAAGTTCACCCCCGACGCCTTAGCTGGAATTTTCCTCGGCAAGATCACCAAGTGGAACGACAAAGCAATCGTTTCCGTGAATCCCGGCGTAAATCTTCCCGACAAAGACATCATCGTGGTGCATCGATCCGATGGCAGTGGCACCACCTTCATCTTTACCGACTACCTGTCCAAAATCAGCCCCGAGTGGAAGAGCCAGGTGGGCGCGGACACCAGCGTGAAGTGGCCTCTGGGGATGGGCGGCAAAGGCAACGAAGGCGTCGCCGGATTGATCCGGCAGTTGCCAGGATCGATCGGCTACGTCGAATTGATCTATGCCATCCAGAACAACATCACCTACGGCAGCGTTAGAAATTCAGCGGGAGCGTTCATCAAAGCGTCTCTGGAAAGCGTGACCGCCGCCGCGGCTTCGGCTCCCAAGATGCCCGCGGATTTTCGCGTCTCCATAACCAATTCCCCGGGAAAAGACGCTTATCCGATCTCCAGCTTCACCTGGCTGTTGATCCCTGTGCAATCCAAAAATGCGGCGAATGGCAAGATTTTGTCCGATTTTCTGAACTGGATGGTGAGTGACGGCCAAAAGATGACCACCGCGCTCGCGTATGCGCCGCTTCCCGAGAACGTTGCGGCGAAAGAGAAGGAAGCGATCAAGCAAGTGAGATAGCAACCCGCCGTACGGGGCACAAGTTCCACTTTGATTGGCGAAAAAAAAGGAGAAGAATGATGAGGTCTGCGATGAGGTTCTGCGCAATTTTATTGCTGGTCACAGCAGCGGTTGCTCAAACCAGCCCCCCAAAAAAAACTCCCAAGAAGAAGGCAGCCCCGGTCACCGCGGCTGACGTTCAGGCGCTGAAAGACGCCGTCGCGTCGCAGCAGGCAGCTTTGGCGCGGCAGCAACAGGAGATTCAAAAACTGAAAGATCAGTTGAGCAACAAAGATCAGGCGGTGCAGCAAGCCCAATCCGCTGCCAGCGATGCCGCCAGCAAGGCCGATGCCGCGCAGGCCGCCGCCACCCAACAGCAACAGTCGGTCACTGAACTGAAAAGCGACGTGACTGATCTGAAATCCAACGCCGCGAATACCGCGACCACTCTGCAGGAAACCCAAAAGCAGGTTCGCGCAGCCACGGAGAGTCCCTTAGCCCTCCATTACAAGGGAATCACCATCACTCCGGGAGGCTTCGTCGCGGCAGAAACGGTGACCCGCCAACGCGCGACCGAATCGAGCATCAATACGCCCTTCAATAGCATTCCGTATCCGGGAAGTGCGTTGGCCTCTATTAATGAAAGCGACTTCACCGCTCGTCAGAGCCGCCTCTCTCTGCTGGCTGAAGGCAAGACCGGGCCCCTGAAACTGACGGGATACTACGAAATGGACTTCCTGGGAACGGGCGTGACCTCCAACAATCGGCAGAGCAACAGCTACGTGATGCGTCAGAGGGTGCTGTACGCCCAGGCTGCACTAAACAGTGGCTGGACATTCACGGGCGGTCAGCAATGGACGCTGCTGACGGAAAACAGAAAAGGAATCGCTAACCGCACGGAAGTTCTGCCCATGACCATTGACCCGCAATACCAGGTGGGTTTCGGTTGGGCGCGGCAGTATGGCTTCCGAGTAATTAAAGATTTCGGCGGCAAGTTCGCTCTCGGCGTTTCCGTGGAAGGGCCACAGGCCACCATCGGTGGACGAGGTTTTTCTGCGGTTACAACCACAGACCTTGGAAAAGCTACGGTTACGACGGTGGGGAACGCCTTTGTCGACGGGCCGGGTTCCGGCGGCGGCTTGTTGAACTTCTCTGACACGACAGGATATTCCTTCAACAAAACTCCGGACATTGTTTTCAAGGCAGCGGCCGATCCGGGGTGGGGCCATTACGAGCTGTACGGGATTTTTAGCGACTTCCGCAATCGAGTCTACCCGTGCGCGGTGGTAGGCACGAACGCAAGCGATACGAATCCTCCGGCAACTCCAACGACGATTGCTTGCCCCATCAACGCTTCCACCACACCCAGTTCTGTGGGAGCATTTAACGATTCGCGACAGGGCGGCGGGTTCGGCGGCAGCTTACGCTTGCCCGTTGCTGGGAAAAAGGCTGAATTCGCCGTTCAGGGGGCGTATGGGGATGGCATCGGCCGCTACGCGAGCGCGCAGATCGCCGATTTAACGCTGAGACCTGATGGGACGCAAGGCCTGATCCGCACGAGCCATGCGCTTGGCGAGTTGGTCCTGCACCCCAATCGAAAATTGGACATCTACGCTGACTTTGGCGGCGAGTACGGATGGCGAACAGCATACAAGGGCTACGACAGCATTGCGATCGTGAAGACCCCGGCCATCCCAGGCACTACCACAACTACGGCGATTCCCGCAACTACCACGACCTCATTCAAACTCAACCAAATTGGTGGATACGGTTCGCCCTTTGCCAATAACTCTGGTTGCAGCACGGAGAATCCGCCGTCCAACCAGCTGACTCCTTCTGGCGGCGGGACCTGCGCGGGAGACACCCGTCTCATCGTCGAAGGAACGCTTGGGTTTTGGCATAAGATTATTCAAGGAGACAGAGGCGGACTGCGGTGGGGAGTTCAGTACTCCTACTTCACCAGGATGGGTTGGTCTGGTAACAATGGCACTACTGGACCGGGCATCTCGCCGAAAGCTGTGGATAACATGGTATGGACCTCGTTCCGTTATTACTTCCCGTAAGACGGACGAGGCGATCACGAGTCGAGGCAACATCAGCGGCACTTGGACCGGTCGTCCGAGTGCCGCATTTTTGTTCGCGACGAGGCATCGCACCGCCCTTGAGTCATGGCCGAACGATCCACAGCCGAATGCTTTATACTGAGGTTCCTGACTGCCTGGCGGCACCGTCTTAGTACTCCCCTGGGCAGCTGCGATTCACACGAGTTGTTTCAGCAAGCGCGTCCATGGCCCGCATTTCACTGGATAACCCTCAGTACTTTCTCAACCGCGACACTTCCTGGCTCGCGTTCAATCGCCGCGTCCTCGAGGAGGCCGAGGACGAGGGAAATCCTCTGCTCGAGCGCCTGAAATTCCTCTCCATCTCGGCCAGCAATCTCGACGAATTCTTCGAAGTCCGCGTGGCTGCCATGATGCAGCAGATCGAGGACGGCTACAACGAAGCTGGTCCCGACGGCCTGACTCTGGCCGCCAAGCGAGACACGCTGAACGAGTTGACTCACGAGTTCGTCGACGACCAATACGACTGCTGGAATGCCCGCCTGCGTCCCGCACTCGGTGAGAACGGAATCCGGGTGCTGGGTCTGCATGAACTGAATTCCGAAGCGCTGCGTTTTGTTGAGGAATACTGTGAGAAAGAACTGGATCCGCTGCTGACTCCGGTCACGGTTGATCCGGCGCATCCGTTTCCGCGCGTGATCAACAAGGCGCTGTGCGTCGCCTTTTTGTTGCGCCGGCGTCGGCGCTCCGCCTTGACTTATACCGGAGTCGTCTCCGTTCCCCGCGCCTTGCCGCGCCTGATCCGCCTGCCCTCGCACGACACCGTCGACTTCATCTTTCTCGCCGACCTGGTTGCGCATCATGCGGTCCGCATGTATCACGGATACGACATCGTTTCTTCCGCGCCTTTTCGCGTGACCCGCAACAGCAATCTGTATCTGGCCGAAGAAGAAGCCCGCAGCCTGCTTGAGTCCGTCCGCACCGAACTGCACAACCGCCGCAAGGGCGACGCCGTGCGCATGGAGATCGAGGCCGATGCCGATCCGGAAATCATCGACCGCCTGCGCACAGTGTTTGAGCTCGATCCCTGGCAGGTTTTTCCGGTCAACGGTCCGGTCAATCTTCTCCGCCTGTTCAACGTCTACGAGCAGGTGAATCGCCCTGACCTCAAATACCGGACGTTCTCCCCGCGCGAATTGCGCCTGACCGCGAAATCGAAAGATCTGTTCGAAGAACTGCGCGGACATGACATCCTGCTGCATCACCCGTTCGATTCGTACGACGCCGTCGTTTCGTTCATCGAGGCTGCGGCCGCGGACGAGCACGTGCTCTCCATCAAGCAGACGCTATACCGCACCAGCGAGCATTCCCTGATTGTTCCTTCGCTGATCGACGCCGCCTCGCGCAAGGAAGTCACCGCGGTCGTGGAATTGAAGGCGCGTTTCGATGAGGCATCGAACATCCGTTGGGCGCGCGATCTGGAGGACGCCGGGGTGCAGGTCTTTCATGGCCTGGTGGGGTTGAAGACCCATTGCAAGCTGTCGCTGCTCGTGCGCCGCGATCCGGACGGCGTGACGCGCAGTTACGCGCACATTGGAACTGGCAATTACAACGCCACCACGGCGCGAATCTACACCGACCTGAGCCTGCTCACTGCGGATCCGGAGATCACGCGGGCCGTGCACGACGTCTTCAGTTTCCTGACGGCCTATGCCGAGAATCCCAGCTACGAGCCGCTTCTAGTCGCGCCTCTGGACCTGGCCGAGAAGTGCATCGCGTTGATCGATCGCGAGGCCGAGCACGCCCGCCAGGGAAAGCCGGCCCGCATCATCGCCAAGATGAATGCGCTGCTCGACAAGAATATTGTGCAAGCGCTGTATCGCGCCTCCCAGGCGGGAGTGGAAATCGATCTGATCGTGCGCGGGATTTGCGCGTTGCGCCCCGGTGTGCGCGGGGTCAGCGATCACATCCGCGTGCGCAGCATCGTTGGTCGTTTCCTGGAGCACAGCCGTATTTACTATTTCGCGAATGGCGGCGAAGAGGAAATCTATATCGGCAGCGCCGACTGGATGCCCCGCAACCTTTATGAACGCGTCGAAGTGCTGGTGCCGCTGCGCGACGAAATGCTGCG
The DNA here is from genome assembly GCA_963763795.1 of uncultured Acidobacteriota bacterium. Classification (GTDB taxonomy): domain Bacteria; phylum Acidobacteriota; class Terriglobia; order Terriglobales; family Acidobacteriaceae; genus Sulfotelmatobacter. Next base: position 428,116 of record CAVXPP010000004.1, read on the forward strand.
CCAGCGCGTGCGCCACGAAATCCTCGACGCCTACCTGATGGACAATCGCAAGTCCCGCTTGCTGCTCCGTGACGCCACTTACATCCGCGCCTGGCAGCCCCTGCACGGCAAACGCAACCGCCGTCCGCCCACGGGCGCCGCTGCGTTCAGCTCGCAGGATTTCCTGATGAGCGTGGCGGAAGGGAAGGCTCCGGCCTTGCTCCCCGCTCCCGCTTCGCCGCGGAGGCGTAAAGTAGTGATGGAAAGGGAACGATAAGCGGCAATGATCCTCTACTTCTTGCGCCACGCCAGCGCCGGCGAGCACCTCGCCAATCCCAAAAAAGACGAAAAACGAGCTCTCGACAAGGAGGGCATCGAGCAATGTGGTTACATCGGACGCGCCCTCGCGGCTTTAAATGTTCAGGTCGACGTCATCGTCTCCAGCCCTCTGAAGCGCTGCACCCAGACCGCTTCGTTGGTGGGAAACGAGCTGGGCTACGAAGGCAAGTTGCAGGTGGACGCCGCACTGCGCCCCGCCGCCGGTCTCGCCGACTTCCGCAAGCTTTTGGAAAAATATTCGCGACAGGAAGCCATCATGGTCGTGGGACATAATCCCAACCTGAGCCAGTTCCTCGGCGCGATCATCTGCGACTCCGGCTGCGAAGCTTCGTTGGAACTAAAGAAGGGCGCGGTTGCCAAGGTGGAGATGCGGCGAACCTCGGGTACTCTGCAATGGTGCGTGACGCCGAAAGTGTTGCGCACGCTCTACGACACAGCCGTCGAGAGCTCCCGTCCGAACACTTCCCGGAAATAGTCGCGCTCTTTTTCGATCGCCCACAGTTCCAGATCGACTCCCATGCGCCGCCGCGGTAGCAGAGTTAGCTTGACCTCGGCCGAGCGTACGCCGATCCGCACTTTCTCGACGGCGCGGCTTCGCCCGAGGTTCAGAGCCCGCGCCAACCGCAGCAGCACAATCGATTTCTGTACATCGGGGCGATCGACGCCGTCGACCAATTTCATCGGGCCGTCTTCCATCGTCGGACGCGTCTTTCCCAGGTAGCGGGCGATCGCCGCGATGTTCCGGCGTTGCTGGGGGGTATAACCGAGAATTTCGGAGTTCGAAATAATGTAGTGCGTGTGCCGGTGCCGCCCGTTCCGGTTCACGTAATCTCCCACCTCATACAGCATCGCGGCCGCCGAAAGCCACTCACGATATTCCGGCGGCAAACGGTGCACCGATCGCAGCGCCGAGAAAAGCAGCAGCGCGGCATCGCGAACATCGAGAGCGTGCTTGCGGTCGATGTGGTAATGGGCGACGGCATGGATGATGGACTCCCATCGTTCCGATTCGATTTGCCGCCCCGACCGCGTGCTCCGGTCATAGTCGGCCGCCATCTGCGCCAAAATCCCGTCGCGCAATCCTAGAGGCGAGTAGCGGAATCCCTTTAGATGTAGACGGTCGAGCAGTTCGTGATAAACCGCGGCCCCTGCGACGATGATTTCCGCCCGCCGCGGCCCGATGCCTTCGATCTTCCTCCGTTCGGCCACCGGAAGCCGCGCCAGCCGTTTCGCGATTCGCGTCATCTCCGCCCGCGATACGATGTTCCGCTGGCGCCTTTCGCCGCGCCGCAAATGGCTGGCGACCGCCGCTAACGCCGCCGCTGTGCCCGAGGTCGCAATGACATTCCTCACTCGGGCGGCGGCGATCCGGTCCACAATGCGGTTCACTTCACGCGCTACGAATCCGCGCAGGCGCTTCAGTTCTCCCTTGCGTGCGGGATCGTGACTCAGAAACTCATTGGTCAGCCGCACCGCGCCCAGCGGAAGACTGGCAGCGTCGCGGATATGCCCGCCGTGCGTCACGGTCAATTCACAACTGCCGCCGCCAAGATCCATCAGCAAGGTGGGGAAACGATCGACCCGCGATCCCGAGACCAGCCCCAGGTGAATCAGCCGCGCTTCTTCCACCCCAGAGATGATTTCGACTCGCCATCCGGTCGCGGAGCGCACCCATTCCAGGAACGCTTGCGAGTTATGCGCATCGCGCAGAGCGCTGGTCGCCACCACGCGCACGCTGTCGGTGACGATCTGCTGCGTGGCCCGGTGAAATCGGCGCAGCACCTTCACCGTCTCCGCCATCGATTCCGGCGCGAGAAATCCAGAGCTGAAAACGCCTTCGCCTAAGCGGGTGACTTCGCGGTCTTCGTGCAGAGGGTGAAGTCGCCCCGCCTGCAGGCGCGCAATCTTCAGCCGCACGGAATTGGAACCGATATCGACCGCGGCAAACGTGGGCATAGTACGAAGCCCCACAGTGTACCGCAGAAGGGAAAAGCTTCACCGAAGTTTCGAGACGCTTGGCGCCGCAGGTTTAGTGGTTGGATATTTTTTTGGCGCCGCGATCCATGCGCCGCACTCACCGTTGAAGGTTGCAGAGCAACTAGGCCGCAGCTTCTTCAATAACCGACATCGGTTTCTTGCCCGACTTCGCATCCGAAGGCATGGTTTGCACGACTCTAACGGCTTCCGGCGTGCTAACTGCCCTTACCGCCTGGCGGAACTTGCCCTGGGTAACGTTGTGCAGCAGTGCTACTAAGGAAGACTGGTTGACTTCCCCGAGTCGCCGTCTCGCGGTTTCGGTAAGAAGTTGCCAATCATGCCAGTTGCCCAGCGCGTCTTGCATGCGCGTCAATTCGGCGATGAACCGCGTTGCGGCCGGGGATTTCTCTGCTAATTCCGCGGCGTATCGCGCTCGCTTCACACCAATCCGGCAGCGGTGCAGTTTTTCCGCGTCCATCGAAGAGCCGCCAGCGATCGCCGAGGCCAGCGTCTGCCGCGCGACCGCCAGGGGATCGCGCGCACCCTCCGATCCGAAAGTCTTATACGCCTGTTTGAGTCGTTTGCTGATCTCTCGGATGTCACTCTTATGCAGCAACTTCCGCAGCTTTACTTCATGCTTCAGGCGAAGTTCGATCAGGCCTTGCATCAGCTGGGTCTTGCGCCGCGGTTCTTGCGGAATTTTCAAGCTGCGCAGAGCTTCCAGTTGCACGTCGAGATCGCGCACCTTCCCGGCACGCCGCCGGATTGAGTGCAACATTTTTAGCAGCTTTTTCTGATTGCGATCGCGACGAGGCGAGAGATCCTCCAGTAAAGTCTCCAAACGGCGCGCAGAAGTACGAAAGCCGTGTACGGCTTTCGCGTGTTTCTCCAAAGAAAGTCGATCCAGCTCGCGTTCGGTTTTACGAAAAATGCGTTGTACGTGTTCGGACGAAATTGCCATAAATGTAGTAAAAAACCTGTCAAGATCCAAAAGAAAAATAAGCCTCAGGCCTGTGAGCTCTCCAGACTCCCAAACTCGCTCAAATTTGGAAAATTCTGACCAAGCAGGCCAACGCCGTACCCCAAAAAACCTTGGCTCATTTTAACACCTTTGTAACAACTCTCTGCTACGGTGAAGGGGATGGCCAACCGAGCATCCTCACGGCCTGATATGCCTGGTCCGCAACCAGTTGCAGCCACGAAGGTTACGCCAATGACGGTTCAGGCCGCGCCGCTCCATAAGGCCTCCAGCGGCGAGCTTCCCGATCGTGTCTTCCGCGCCGCGATTACCGTCTGCGGCTTGTCTGTCCTCGTATTATTGATTCTGATCGTTTACGAACTGATGGTGCGCTCGAGCCTCTCCTGGCATGCCTTTGGCTTCAAGTTCTTCGCCACCAGCGACTGGGATCCCGTCACCGAGCAGTTTGGCGCTCTGCCCTTCATTTACGGCACGCTGGTTTCGTCGCTGATAGCTCTGATCATCGCGGTTCCGCTGTCGATCGGAGTCGCCGTCTTCACCACCGAGATGTGCCCCAAGGCCCTTCGCGGCCCGCTCTCGTTCTTCGTCGAATTGCTGGCCGCCATTCCCAGCGTCATCTACGGACTCTGGGCCATCTTCGTGCTCGTGCCTCTGCTCAGCAACTACGTAGAGCCGTTTCTGGGGAAAACTCTGGGTTGGACGGGATTGTTTGTCGGTCCCGCCTACGGCGTCGGTATGCTCGCCGCCGGCACCATCCTGGCGATCATGATCGTGCCCATCATCTCCTCCATCACGCGCGAAGTGCTGATGGTCGTCCCGCAGAATCAGCGGGAAGGCGTGCTCGCCCTCGGGGCCACGCGCTGGGAGATGATTCGTGTCGGCGTCCTGCGCAACGCCCGCGCAGGCATCGCCGGCGGCATCATCCTCGGCCTCGGACGCGCCCTCGGGGAGACGATGGCCGTCACCATGGTGATCGGCAACCGCCCCGAGATCGCGAAGTCTTTGTTTGCGCCCGGATATACCATGGCCAGCGTCCTGGCCAATGAATTCAGCGAAGCTACCGGGGACACGTATCTGTCGGCTCTGATCGAGATCGGCCTGGCGCTCTTTCTTGTGACCATCATCGTCAACGCGCTGGCGCAACTGCTGGTGTGGAGCGTAACCCGCGGCCAGCCTGCGAGGGGACATGTCTGAGGCCATCGCTTCCGTTCAGGTCATGGAGCCCATCAGTCTGCGTCGCCGGGTGACCAACCGCGTGATGACGGCGGCCGCTGTTTCTACGGTGGTGATTGTGCTGGCTCCGCTCATCGCCATCTTCGGCTATCTCCTCTATCGAGGCATCGGCTCGATCAACTGGGCATTCCTTACGCAGCTTCCTAAGCCAGTGGGCGAGGTCGGCGGCGGCATGGCCAACGCCATTGTAGGATCGGTCTTCATCCTCGCCATTGCCAGCATCATCGGTGTGCCCTTCGGCGTGGGAGCCGGCATTTATCTCGCGGAATTCGGCCGCAATCGTTTCGGCAGCGCGATTCGCTTCACCGCGGATGTATTAAATGGCGTACCCTCGATCGTGGTCGGCATTGTCGCCTACGCCATCGTCGTGCTCTATCAGAAGCATTTTTCGGCCTTGGCCGGCGGCGTCGCTCTCGCCATCATGATGGTGCCGACCATCTGCCGCACCACTGAAGAAATGCTCTTGCTGGTTCCACAAGCCTTGCGCGAAGCCGCTTACGGTTTGGGTATTCCGGCCTGGCGCACTACGCTTTCCATCGTCTTACGCACGGCAGCGTCGGGCGTCATCACCGGGATCATGCTGGCCTTCGCCCGCGTGGCCGGAGAGACCGCGCCGCTGCTGTTTACCGCTTTCGGCAACCAGTTCTGGAACCTTCGCTACAACGAGCCGACGGCAGCTCTGCCTCTGCAGATTTTCGTGTACGCAATTTCTCCCTATGACGAGTGGCACCGGCAGGCGTGGGCCGGGGCTCTGGTATTGATCATTCTTATCGTCACCGCGGTCGCGGCTGTGCGGTACGTGGTCCGCCGAGGCACGTTCGGAGCGGCATAACTTATGGGAGTCGGAATTCAAGTCGAAAAGCTGAATGCCTGGTACGGAAAAGGTCAGGCTTTATACGACATCAATCTCAAAGTGGCGGCCAATCATGCCACAGCGCTCATCGGACCTTCCGGATGCGGCAAGTCGACATTCATTCGATGCATCAACCGCATGCACGAGACCATTCCCGAAGCTCGCGTCGAAGGCCGCGTCCGCATCGGCGAAATCGATGCCTACGACGGAACTTCGGCCACCCAGTTGCGCCGCCGCGTGGGCATGGTGTTTCAAAAGCCGAATCCGTTTCCCACTATGTCGATTTACGACAACGTCGCCTCCGGCCTGAAGCTCAACGGATTCCGCGATCGCCGCAAGCTCGACGAAATCGTGCAACGTTCCCTCGAAGTCTCGGCGCTGTGGGAGGAGGCCAAGGATCATCTGCACAAGAAATCTGGAGCCAGCCTCTCCGGCGGGCAGCAGCAGCGCCTGTGCATCGCCCGCGCCCTTGCCGTCGAACCGGAGGTCCTGCTGATGGACGAGCCTTGCTCTGCCCTCGATCCCATCTCCACCGGAAAAATCGAAGAGTTGATTTTTCAGTTGAAAGAGCGGTATACCATCGTAATTGTGACGCATAACATGCAGCAGGCGGCGCGCGTCGCCGAGTTCACTGGATTTTTCCTGCTGGGCAAGTTGATCGAGTTCGACAAGACCGAAAAGATCTTCACCAAGCCGTCGGACAAGAAGACGGAAGACTACATCACCGGCAGGTTTGGATAAGAAAGACTCGAATAAGGAAGGGTTTGAGAATGCGCACGCGCTTTCAGCAAGGGCTTGACGATCTGCGGCAACGGTTGCTTCGCATGGGCGGAATGGCGGAGCAGGCGGTGGATCGCGCCCGCCAGGCTTACGTTGAGCGCGACCTGACGCGCTGCCAGATGGTGCTCGAAAGCGAAAGCCTCATCAACACCGCCGAGCGCGAGATCGATGAAGCCGCCTTCGACCTGCTCGCGATGCAGCAGCCCATGGCCGTCGATCTTCGGTTCATCCTGGCCGTGACCAAAATAAATTCCGACCTGGAGCGCGTCGGTGATCAGGCAGTCAACATTGCCGAACGCGTCATGGACATGGTCGAACTGCCTACTGCCGATCTGCCGGTGGATATTGCCCGCATGGGCACTGCGGTCAGCGCCATGGTGCGCCGCGCCCTGGAATCGTTTATCGAAGGCAAGGTCGAGCTCGCGCAAGCCGTTCTCGAAATGGATAACGTCATCGATCGCATGCGCGACGATGCCTTCATTCAGCTGGTCAAGACGATGAACGATCGCCCGGACATTGTGCGCCAGGCACTCGACGCGCTGCTGGTCGCTCGCAATCTGGAGCGTGTCGCCGACCACGCCACCAACATCGCCGAGGATGTCATCTTCTGGGTACAAGGCTCCGACGTGCGTCACAACGTTCACCCCGAAGAAGAAAGCCAGCAAACAGACCAGCCCACCAGCCGGGCCTCAGGGATCTAAACGGCTCGCATGTGGGCACTTCCACGTGGGGACAGCCGCCCTCGGCTGTCCGGTCGAGCGCAGCTCGACAGCGTTGCGCCTGGACGTTTCGAGCGTTCCTCGTCTCAGCCGCGAAGCGGCGGGATGTGAAAGCCCGGCACGTAAGTGCCGGGTAGCGCGAGAAGAGTCAGTGAGTCCCGTAGGGACGCCACAGATTTTCGGAGCCCTGATTCATTTTTGACCGTTCACGCCCGCTTGCATTACGCTCATCACCTCTTTCGTTTCTGACTTCCTATTCCGCGGAGGCGCCATGATCCGTTCGTTCTGCCGTCTTTCAATGTATTTCCTGCTGACCGCCGCTGCCGCTCTCGCCCAATCGGCCTCGCCCGATCATTCGATCAATCTGCCCACGAGCAAGATGCTCACCGTCCCCAGTCCCGGCCGCATCGGCAGCACCAACAGCTTTCCCGCAACCATGGTGCTCAGCCCCGATGGCCGCTACGCGGCGCTCTTGAATGACGGATACGGAACGCAGGAAACTCTCGCCCATCAATCCATCGCGGTTCTCGATTTAAAGACGAACCACATTGCGGACTATCCGGACGCGCGCCTCGGCGACGAAGCCCACCAGAGCTATTTCCTCGGACTCGCCTTCAGTTCCGACGGAAAGCATCTCTACGCGTCGGTCGGCTCGCTGTCCGATCCCACCGGAACAAAATCGGGCGACACCGGAAATGGCATCGCGGTTTACAGCTTCACCAGCGGGAAGGTCGCGCCCCAGAGATTCATTCCCATTCCTCTTCAGCCGCTGTCGACAGAAAAGAAGTTAGCCGTCGGCCTGAAAGCCCCGCCACACATGGCGATCCCATATCCCGCCGGAATGACGGTGATTTCCGACGGAGGCCACGACAAACTCCTGATCGCCAACAATCTCTCCGACAACGTCGTACTGCTCGACGCCGCCGATGGAAAGATCCTGCAGACGTTCGATCTCAGCACCAGCGATCTGGTGCCGTCGTCTTATCCCTACACCTGCGTTGCAACCCGCGACGGTCGCCGCGCCTGGTGCAGCTTGTGGAATTCGTCGCAGGTTGCAGAACTCGACCTGACGGGTGCGTACGCCGTGCATTTGTTCGATCTCGAGAAACCGCAGAACCCACTAGCTCCTGGTTCGCATCCTACAGCGCTGTTGCTGGATCGCAACGAAAGCACCCTGTACATTGCCCTCTCGAATAGCCACGGCGTGGATTCTATATCGACGAAGAGCGGTAGCCATATCAGGTTCTACAGCACAGACCTGCCAAACCAGATGAGAAGCGCCGGCGTGCCCACGGCCTTGGCGCTCTCCAGCAGTGGAAGGGAGTTATTCGTAGCAGCTTCTTCGCTCGATGCAGTTGCTGTTTTCCGAACACTCGATGCTCCGGCTGTCCTTGGCGGGGGCGTAGGTTTTTGGCAATTACCTAGTGGTTTCATCCCCACCGATTGGTACCCCTCGGCTCTCGCAGTTCACGGCGACGATCTCCTCATCGCCACCGCCAAGGGAGAAGGCACGCGCCCGAACAAAGACATGGGCAAGACCGTCTACGAAACGAAACACAAAGAGCATCCTTACATCCCCACCCTGCTCAGAGGATCGATTGCGCGCCTGAATATTCCCTCAACGCTGGCCCAACTTCCGCAGCTTACCCAGACCGTCGAGCGCGATAACCTCTTCCACAGCGATCCCGGCAAAATCATCTTCGCCTCAGGTCAAAACCCGATTAAGCACGTCATTTACGTCATCAAGGAAAATCGCACCTACGATCAGATTCTTGGCGACCTCAAAGTCGGCAACGGCGATCCCTCGCTCACCATGTACGGCGAAGACATCACGCCCAACGAGCACAAACTCGCGCTGCAATTCGGCGTGCTCGACAATTTCTACGACAGCGGCGAAGTTTCCGGCGACGGGCATCTCTGGTCTACCGCCGCCATCACCAGCGATTACAACGAAAAGACGTGGCAGATTGCCTATCGAGGCAAAGAGCGCACCTACGATTTCCAGGGACAGGTGGCCGACGAGTATCCGCTCGATCACAACATGCCCGACGTCGACGATCCTTCCACCGGATTTCTTTGGGACAATCTCGCGCGCAATCACGTGAGCTTTCGCGATTACGGAGAATTCGTAAACGCGGAGTGGTGCAACGAGAAGTTGAAGACGCCAAGCCCCAAGCAGGGAACTCCTTCGGGGCAGGAAACGAAATGTCCTCGGACCAGTGTGCAGCAGGGCGGCACGCTCCCGCCCAACGTCGGCGATCCACATGGTGGCCGGAGTCCGTGGCCGTGGGCCGTGCCTCTATTCAGCGGGGTGAAGCCGACCAAGGCCGAATTGCGCGATCAGTTCGATCCTCTGTTCCCGGATTTCAATACCGATTATCCTGACCAGCTTCGCGCCGACGAATTTCTGAACGAGTTCGGCGCGTTCGTTCGCGCTCGCCAGGAGAATGAAGGCGAGAAGTTCGAACTGCCCTCGTTTGTTCTGCTGTACTTGCCCAACGATCACACTGGCGGCACGCGGCCCAATCTCGCCCGTCCCGCGGCCAATATCGCCGACAACGACCTTGCCCTCGGCCGGGTCATCGACGCCGTCTCGCATAGTCCCTACTGGGATGACACGGCAATCTTCATTCTGGAAGACGATGCCCAGGATGGTGCCGACCACGTTGACGCCCACCGCTCCATCGCCTTCGTTGTCAGCAAATATTCTCCGGGATCGGCTACTCAGACGAACGTCGAGCATCGTTTCTTCACGACCGTGAACCTGATTCACACCATGGAAATGTTGCTCGGCCTTCCGCCGATGAATCAGAATGACGCCTACGCTCCGGTGATGTCGGGATTGTTCAAGGGGCCCGGCGATCAGCTTCCATACAAGGCGGACTACCGCAATCAGAAGAACGGCCTGATCTACGAGACGAACCGGCACAACGCGCCCGGCGCCGAGATTTCCTCGCGAATGGATTTCTCCCGTCCCGACGCAGCCGGGGCCACTCGTTTGAATCGGGTGTTGTGGGAAGATCAGAAGGGATCGCTGCCGATGCCCGAGCCCAAGCACACGGTATTCGCGGAAGGGCAGGAGTAGCGCTGGTTTCGGCGGCGCTGCTCCTGCCGCATGAACTACGGTCAGATTTTATAGTTAGTTCAGATTCACCGACTCCTTTAGCGGCAGGTTCTGCGAAGAGCCTCCCACCATGAAGCCGTACTCTCCTGGAATCAGCTGCCAGCCGTTGTGCTGCACGTTGAAGATCGAGAGATATTTCAGATCCACATCGACCGTCACTTCCTTGCTCTCGCCCGCCTTCAGCGGAACCTTGCTCCATCCCACCAGCCGCTTCGGAGGCTCCGCCGCCGCCGCTGGCAAGGAAGCGTAGACCTCTGCCACTTCGGCTCCGGCGCGATTCCCCGTGTTCGTCACGGTGAATGTAACGCGCGGAGCTTTGCCCGGCGTCACGTGCAGGTTCGAGTACGAATATGTCGTATACGAGAGCCCGAATCCGAACGGAAACAGGACCGGCTTGTTCTCCGCGTCATACCACTTGTAGCCCACCTTCACGCCTTCGTCGTAGGTGACCTGAAATGGAGGCAGCCCCGCGGCGATCTGCTTCCAGGGTTCTGGCTGGTTTGGAGTTGGAACTGACTCCTTCGGCGGCTTCACCAGCGTGGGATGAGGCAGATCCGCATCACTGCGAGGAAACGTCACCGGAAGTTTCGCGCTGGGGTTGACATCTCCGAAAAGCACGTTGGCCACCGCATCCGACCCGCTGCTCCCCGCATACCACGCTTCCAGAATCGCGCTGGGCTGCCCGGCCCACGGCATCGTGACCGGACCGCCGCTCTCCACAACAACGACCGTATGCGGATTGGCGGCTGCCACCTTTGCGATCAATTCATCCTGATGCTCGGGAAGACTGAGGCTGGGCAGATCCATATCTTCGCTCTCCCACTGATAGACGAAGACGATTGCCACGTCGGCACTCTTGGCCAGGTTAGCTGCCGCATCGGGATCGGCTCCGGAATCAAACTGCACATTCGCTCCGGCAGCCTTCGCCCGAATCGATTTCAGCGGCGAAGTCGGGAACCACATTGGCTCCAGCCATCGCGTCTGCCCTTTGCCCGGAGGCATGATCGCGTTTCCTCCCGGCGGATCCACCTGTGCCGAGCCGCCGCCAGAAATCATTCCCACGTCCGCATGCGGGCCGATCACGGCGATACTGTGGATCTTCGAAACGTCGAGCGGGAGCTGTGCGCCGTCATTCTTCAATAAAACGATGCTCTGTTCCGAGATCTTTTGCGCGACCTCAAAGCCTCTCATCACATCGACCACGCTCTTTTGCGGAGGATCGTCGACCACCCCCGTGGCAAACATGGAGCGCAGAATGCGATGCACATGGTCGTCGAGTTCGGCCTTCGATATCCTGCCCGACTCGACTGCCTTTTTGAACGCTCCGCTATAGAAGATCCAGCCCGGCTCCTCATGATCAAGACCGGCGGCCGACGCTTTTTCCGTGCTATGTGTGGCTTGCCAATCCGAGACCACGAAGCCTTTGAAGTTCCAATCCTTCTTGAGCAGATCGCTGAGGAGGTATTTGTTTTCGCAGGCGTAATCGCCGTTCACGCGGTTGTACGAACACATTACCGCCGCGACGTTGCCCTCTGGAATTCCGATCTCAAAGGCCAGCAGGTCGCTTTCCCGCGCCGAGCGCTCGTCGATATTTACGTTCACCGCATTCCGCCCGCTTTCCTGATCGTTCAAGGCGTAGTGCTTGATGTCTCCAATGACATGCTGCGCCTGCAGGCCCTTCATCACCGAGCCCACCATCTTTCCGGCGAGAATGGGATCTTCGCCCAGATATTCGAACGTCCGTCCGTCGCGCGGTTCGCGCGTAAGATTGCAGCCTCCGCCCAGCGACATGTTGAAGCCTTGGGCGCGCAGCTCCCGGCCGATCAGCGCTCCGTATTCGTAGGCCGCGTCGAGATCCCAGCTCGCGGCACCCGCAATGTCTGAGGGCAGAGCGGTGGAATAGCGCCCATTTTCGCCGCTGGCCCGCACTCCGTAGGCCGCGTCCGACATTTGAATCGCCGGAATGCCTAGCCGCGGAATGCCCGGCACGTATCCCGCGCCGCCGTTTGAATGCACGGAGAGCGGACTCATCGGGCTCAGGCCGACCATGCCCGTGCCATGCAGTAGCGAGATTTTGTCATCGAGCGTCATCTCTTTCACCACCAGCGATGCGCGCTCGTCGGGCGAGAGATTGGGGTTCATCCACGGATGTGACTTGTTAGCTTGTGCGGCCGAAGGGAATGAGTTCAGGATGAGGAAGGTGAGAGAGAAAGTGAGAAGACACTTTACCGCTGCATGCATACGCAGGCGCACGATGCTTCCTCCGTTTCACTGCAAAATCGATATTGTAGCAGGTGGAAGCCGCGGCACGGCGTGATTCCGCATATTCCTGTCACAGAGGCTCTGGACGGCCTTGATGCAATCTCGCCCCTCGGCCCGTTACACTTGATCTGTGAAGATCGCGCTCGGACAAATCAATCCCACGGTCGGAGATTTCTCGGGCAACGCGTCCAAGATCATCGACTTCTCGCGCCGGGCTCAGCAGGCCGGCGCGGGGCTCATCCTGTTTCCTGAATTATCGGTTTGCGGCTACCCGCCGCGCGATTTGGTGGAGCGTTCGTCGTTCGTCGCTCGGAACCGCGAGTCGGCGGAGCACATTGCCGAGCAAACTCGGGGAATCGCGGTCATCTGCGGTTTAGTTACGCCCGCGCAAGCCGACGCCGGGAAGTCGGTGATGAATTCCGCCGCCTTGCTGATGGATGGAAAGATTGCCTTTATTCAATCCAAGATGCTGCTGCCCACTTACGATGTTTTTGACGAGATGAGGAATTTCGCGCCCGCGAGGAGTCAGGAGCTGTTCTCGTTCTGCGGCAACCGCATGGCGCTCACCATTTGCGAAGACGCCTGGAACGACAAGCAGTTCTGGCAAAAACGCCTGTACACCGTCGATCCCGTGGAAGCTCTGATCAACAACGGCGGAAATTTTGTCCTGAACATCTCCGCGTCGCCTTTCTGGATCGGCAAGCGCGAACTGCGCCGCGACATGCTGGCCAGCATCGCGCGCCAGCATAAAGTTCCCGTCGTCCTCGTCAATCAGGTGGGTGGCAACGACAGCCTGGTGTTTGATGGTTCCAGCATGGTGCTCGATCGTGAAGGCAAAATCATAGCCCAGGGCCGCTCGTTCGCCGAAGATCTCATCTACTTCGACTCGCAAACATTATCCGGCGACATGCATGAGCAGATCGCCGGAGACGAAGCGAGCGCCTATTCCGCGCTCGTGCTCGGCACCCGCGACTACATGCGTAAGTGCGGATTTCAGAAGGCCATCATCGGCCTGAGTGGCGGCATCGATTCCGCGCTGACCGCCGTGATCGCCGCCGACGCCATCGGTCCGGAAAATGTGATCGGGGTCGGCATGCCGGGCCCCTATTCGTCGCAAGGATCAATCGACGATGCCCGATCCCTGGCGAAGAATCTCGGCATCCGCTTTGAATTGCTTTCCATCAATCCCGCCTACGAAGCCTATCGCCAGACCCTGCAGACGGTCTTCGCCGGACAAAAACAAGATGTGACAGAAGAAAACATTCAGTCCCGCTCGCGCGGCACGCTGTTGATGGCGCTCTCCAACAAGTTTGGCGCCATCGTGCTCTCCACCGGCAACAAGAGTGAATTGGGCGTGGGCTACTGCACGCTCTACGGCGATATGGTCGGCGGCCTGGCTGTCATCTCTGACGTTCCCAAAACTTTGGTGTATCGGCTCAGCGAATACGTGAATTCGCAGCGCGCGGTCATTCCGCAAAACACGATCGAGAAGCCGCCTTCGGCCGAGTTGCGCCCCGATCAGAAAGACAGCGATTCGCTACCGCCCTACGATGTGCTCGATGCCGTGCTCGAAGATTACGTGGAGGACTTGCATTCCGCCGAGCAGATTGCCGCCGATCGCGGTTTCGACATCGGAGTCGTTCGGCGCGTCATTCGCATGGTCGATCGCGCCGAATACAAACGGCAGCAGGCCGCCCCCGGTCTCAAGATTTCTCCCAAAGCCTTCGGCTACGGACGCCGTTTCCCGATTGCCGCCAGAAGCGAAGCCTGAATCCCGGAATCTGACGTATCCTATTACGACGCGATTGTGACCATCGCCCTTCCAGTCCCAAGAACACGAAAGGAATCCATGCGCAGTTTTCTGACATTAATCTCTCTTCTCGGTCTAACCTGCATTTTTGCCGGAGCACAAGCGGCTCCCAAACCTTCTCTCGTCGCCAAGCCGGCCCCGAACGCTGCCGATCATCTTCCTTCCGAAGCCACAGTCGATGCCTTCCTGCATCAGACGTTTGGCTATGAACCTAACCTGACGTGGAAGATCGCCAGCATCAAGCCATCGCCCATCGCTGGCTTGGCCGAGGTCACGGTCGTTCTCGCCAACCAGCAAGGCCAGCAGTTGACCCGCTTCTACGTCGGACCGGACGGTGAGCACGCACTGGTGGGCGAGATCATTCCCTTCGGCGCTAAGCCATTTGATCCGGTGAAAAAGATATTGGAGAAGGGTGTTACCGGACCTGCTCGCGGTCCCAAGGATGCTCCCGTCATGATCGTGGAATTTGGCGATCTGCAGTGTCCCGCCTGCAAAGCCGCGCAGCCTACGATCGAGGCGCTGGTGCAAGCCGAACCTACGGCCCGCTTCGTGTTTCAGAATTTTCCGCTGGAAATGCACAACTGGGCGGCCAAGGGCGCGGCGTATTCCGACTGCGTCGGCCGCGCCTCCAATGACGCGTTCTGGAAATTTATTGCCAAGAATTACGAAACCCAGACTGACATTACCGCCGAAAATGTGGACGAAAAGCTTACCGCCATCGCCGATGGAGTGGGATTGAAAGGCGCAGACATCGCCGCCTGCGCCGCCAAGCCAGAGACCAAAGCTCATGTCGACGCCTCGATAGCCCTGGGCAAATCGGTCGACGTTACCGGCACTCCCACGCTGTTTATTAATGGCCGCAGAATCGGAACGGTTGACGCTCACATGCTGGACATCTACAAAAGCCTGGTCGAATTCGCCGCGAAGTCACAGTAGTGTGTGGTTTCGCCAGCGCTGCTCTAAAGCTGCGTTGCGTAAAGGAAGAAGGGAAGGAATTTCGGAATCGCATTCCGGCCCTGCAGCCTAGCGTTCCGAGACCCAGATTTCCGGCGTCTTGCGGGTGAAGTTTGAAAGCACGTGGGGCGTGATGGCGATCATCAGTTCGTCATCCTCTTCTTCTTTTGTGTTGGTGACCATCGCCTGATTCAGCAGCGGCACCAGCCCCAGGCCCGGGATCCCAGCCATCGAGCGGGTGTCGCTTCGGGAGATTTGACCGGCGACGAACGCCGGCTCGCCGTCCTTCAAATTGATGCTGCCCTTGAACTCCCGGTTGGAGATCACCGGGACTCCATTGGCTGACTGGCCCGTGAGCGAGCGCACCTGCAGTTCGATGGCGACGCTCACAGATCCATCGCCGTGAACTACCGGCTTCGCTTTCATGTTCAACCCCAAATCCTCATAGCTGACGGAGGGAAATGGCGCCGTGTAGCTCTGATTTCCCAGCACCTGAGCGATCTGCGGCGAATTGTAGATGGGAGCATAACTGGCGTTCAGAATCGGATAGCGCTCGCCCACGTGGAACGTCGCCTCCGCGCCCTGTCCGGTGCGAACCTGGAGATCCGACAAACTCCGCACCCATGATTCATTGACGGAAAGCTGCGCCGCCAGATTGTCCAGGCTCAGTCCCATAAACGTGAGACCGCCGCCGAACGTGGCCAGAGGCTGGCTGAAGATGGAATTCGATTGTCCGCTCAGCTGCGACAGGAGGCCCGAGAGCGCCGAGCTTCCCGCCTGGTTAATGCCACCCGAAGAAATGAGCTGGTTAATCAGTTGCTGAATATTTTGCCCGCCCAAACCCGCCAGCCCCGCCAACGCCACCGCGGGAATGTTGTAGAGGTTGAACGTATCCGGAATATGTAAGCCGATGTTGCGCGTGAGTTGGTGGCTGATTTGGTAGATGCGCACATCGAACATCACCTGCGGCCGCTCCTGGCTGAGTTGTTCCATCAGCTTGGCGCAAGCATCCACGGCGGCTTGCGGCCCGCGGACTTCCACCGTATCCGCGCTCTGCCCCGAACTCATGAATTTCAAATCGAACATGTTCCGCATCGTGGTCACGAGGTCGGTGGACTCTTGCGGCGTCGCGTGTGCCGGCAGAACGAACGTCCGTAGAACCATCCGGTCATATTGCCGGTGATTTTCCGGCTTGTCCTCGGCGATGAGGAACTGGCGCGCGCCGAGCGGCGCCCACATATTCTTGCTGACCTCGCAGGCCAGCTTCAGCGCGGTGAAGAAGTCGACGTTGTCCACATTGAACATCACCTGCCGCGCTTTTACCGAATCGTCAAACTCCACCTTCATGCTGTAGGCGGACGCCAGTTGGCTGAACAGGCCCTTAGTGTCCCCGGTGAAGTGGAAGGTTGCGCGGCTATCGCCGGGTTGCAGATGGATTTCGCCGGAATCCGTCACGCGTGCCGGCAGGATCCTGACGGGCGCCGGCGTGCTCTCGCGCGTGGCCTCTTCGAGACGCTCTTTGGCAAATTCGTTGGACGGGTCGAGTTCGAGCGCCGCGCGAAATTCCGCTGCCGCCTGCGCATGCGCGTTTTGGATCATCAGCAGATTGCCGGCCTGGACGTGCCCGAAAACCAATTTCGCCTTAAGCACTTCGCGGGCCGTCAGGTACTGTACATTGCGTGGCGCGAGGCGCGAAGCGTCTTCAAATTCTGCCAGCGCTGCTTCCAGCTTTTCCTGATTGTGCAGCTTCACGCCGCGATGGAATGCGGCCTTAGCCTCCTTCAAATCGCTCTTCGTCACAATGCAGTTCACGCCGCCCACCAGGCCGTTATTGCACGCAACCGGCGGAGCAGGGGATTGGTCGTCCGCGGCGGCGCCGGCAGATACACTGAGGCCAGCCACCAGTATGGCAATCGCAAAAATAAAAGATCTGCGGCGCATTGCTCCCTGATTTTAACCTGCTCCAGCTTTCCTCGAACCAGCCAATAGGACGTGGTACCTTTGGTCTCAACCTCGCCGGGCCAGACCAATCTGGGTCAAGCAAACTGGATCAAAACAAATTGGATCAAAACAAACTGGGCCAAAACAAACAGAGGAACGTTCGAGGATTCGTTCTTTGCACGATTCGTTTCTCCTGAGCAAAGCGAAGGACCTCTGTACTTGAATCTGCGATGCGTGGGTCCTTCGCATTGCTCAGGATGAAATCGAAAGTTATGTTATGAATTGCCGGGACCTACGAGATGTCTGGAAGAACATCGCCTACGACAGCATCAGCCGTTCGATCTTTTGAGCCTTGCCCGTATCCTCGTCGCAATCGATGACCACGGCGCACAATCGCACGTCTCCGGTCGCAGGCTCAAAGCGCACGGGCATCCCATTCAGAAACTTCCCCACCACCAATTCCTTCTTCACGCCAATCACGCCGTCATACGGCCCGCTCATCCCGACGTCGGTGATATAGGCCGTGCCCTTGGGGAGCACGCGCTCATCCGCTGTGGGCACGTGCGTGTGTGTGCCGACGACCGCCGTCACGCGTCCATCGAGATACCAGCCCAGCGAAATCTTCTCCGAAGTCGCTTCCGCGTGCATATCCACCAGAATGACCTTGGCTTCAATCCTCTGCAGGAGCGCATCCGCGGTACGGAACGGGTCGTCATTCGAGGCCATGAACACGCGCCCTTGCAAGTTGATCACCGCGTAAGGCACTTTGCCCTTAAACCCCTGGTACACTCCCGAACCCGGCATGTCCGCCGGATAATTCGCCGGACGCAGCACGCGCCGCGCTGGACCGTGCCCGTTGCCCTCGACCATCTGGAAATAATCGACGATCTCGCGCTTGTCCCAGACATGGTTTCCGGTGGTGATCACGTCGATGTTCAGCTCGAACAACTCTTCTGCGAGGGAAGGCGTGATTCCAAATCCCGCCGCGGAATTTTCCCCGTTGGCGACGATCAGATGGATGCCGCGCTCGCGCACGATCCCCGGCAGCCGGTCTTTGACGATGTTCCGTCCCGGCCGTCCGAAAATGTCGCCGATGAAGAGAATGCGCATGCGATATCGACAAAAGTCGATGGTAACACGCGCCCGCGGCCACAGAATGGATGGTATCGTGACTCGCTACCGCGGCATCTTGGGCAGATCTGCGCGCGCCAGCACCGCGCCCCATGCGTCAACGATGTAGACGTCGGTCCACTGGGTTCCGCCGCTCTCCGTGGATTCGGAACCGTCGAGGGTGAAGGTGACGCTGGTCTTGGGAGATGTACAGCCGGTGAGCTGGTGGCCTATGCCATCAGATTCTGGTAAGTCCGGCAGGCGGTCGAGCCTCCGCTCCTGCCTCTCCGGATCTGACCGCAACACGACTTCCACAGCTCCTGCCAGGTTCTGGCAACGCAACGGAATGCGCAGTTGCCATTGCCGCGCGCCGATTTTCTTGACAGTCGGCTGGTCGGCAAACACCACCACCGGAGGGTTGCCGCCCGGAGACGCGTACGATTCTGGCCAGCGGTGTTCGAAGGCAATGTTGGCTTCCACGTAAGCGCGGCTTAACTCCCGGTCCCGTTCTTCCCAGCAGGGATGCATCGCATAGATCGAAGCGTTGCTCGGCCCGCTCCCTCGAGCGTGTAGCAAATGATGCAGCGCTGGCACGAAGTCGGGATGGTAGCCCGCCCCCGCCATTAGCATCAGCCCTGCCCGGTCCGCTTCCAGTTCCATCTGGCGGCAGAATCGTCCCAGATCGGCCGAGGCTTTTTCCGAGTCCGACCAGGAAGCCGACGGCAGACTGGGATCGCCCAGCATCAGGGTGCTGCCTTTGCCGTTCTCCAGATATTTCTCGTAGAGATCGCGGCGCGCCCGGTCCCCGCGCACTACGTGAACCATCTCGTGCGACAGGATCGCCGCCCACAATCCCGCGCTCTGCCCTGCCAGATTGGCCAACCCAGTGGTGACGTAAATCGTTCCATCCCGCGACGAGAAAGCATTGAGCCGATCGTTGCGCACGATTCGCATCTGCCAATGAATCTTCAGACTGGATTCCGGAGTAAGCTGCTCGACCAGTCGCTGTAGAACGAGAGGTCCGGTCGAATAGCGCTCGCCCGAGTCTGTGCTCTGCGCCATGAGTTGCGGACGTAAGCGTGCCGCCATTTCCGTATCAAGCTTGAACTGGGAAGGAACTTCCGGTGTGTCAGGAATTTGCTGGCCCACGGCTGACAGGGCCCACAACAAGCAGCCAATCGAAAGATGCACGCCGAACCGCTGCGCTCCGCGAATCTCCACGGCGCTCCTTGCCAACAACATTTCTCAACTGGATTATGCGCTTTTTGTTTGGCGGCGGAACAAAAATGTTTGCCGGCTTTATTGCTCGGATTCCATTCCAGAAACGAGGCTTGTCGACTCGCCCCTAAGGTGTGAGTTTCGCGGTTCGCAGAAAGTCGAAATTTCCCGCCGGGTTCAGTTGGATATCTCGCACCCGGCTGTTATGCACCAGCACGTTGTCGAGATACCACAAATTGATATAAGGCACGTCCTCGGCCAGAATGCGCTGCACCTCGGCATACAGCGGCTTCCTCAGTTTGGGATCGACCTGGCGCCTCGCCTGATCGATCAGCGCATCGACCTTTGGATTCGAGTAGTAATCGCGGTTCGCTCCGTTGGGCGGAAATTTCGACGAATGAAATGCATACTCGAAAATATCCGGATCTTCATTGCCGCCGATCCAGCGCAGCCCGTAGATCTGAAACGCTCCATGCTGCACATCGGAGAAAAACGTCGCAAATTCAAAGCTCCGAATATCCAGCACAATGCCCACTGCGCGCAACTGCTGCTGCATGACCGCCACCATCAGGCGCGTATTTGGATCGGTGGAAGTCTTCATCGTAATATGAAAGCGCACGCCATCGACCGCAGGATATCCGGCGGCGTCGAGCAACTGCTTCGCTTTTTCCGCATCATGCTCGTAAGCCGGCACGTCGCCGTTGTAAGCCCAGCTCTGCGTCGGCAGGATGCTGCGCGCCGGCTCAGCCTCACCCCGCCATAAATATTCGATCATCGGCCGCCGGTCTAGCGCATACGCGATCGCTTGCCGCACGCGAACATTTTTCAGAATCGGATCGCGCAGGTTAAATCCCAGATACGCCAGCCTGGTTCCTGGCGCCCGCTCGACCCTCAGCCGCGGATCGCGCGCTAGAGTCACCACGGTATCGGGTGTCAGCGAATTGATCGCGATGTCCCCGCTCCCTTTGCGCAGTTCGAGGGCCTCCGTCGTTTCATCCGGCACCACCGCAAAACGCACGCGGGCCAGCTTGGGCTTCTCGCCCCAATAATCAGGGTTGCCTTCAAGAATCACTTCGCGGTCCGTTTCCGCGCTCACGAACTTGAACGGCCCGGACCCGACAGGATGCAGCGTCATCTCATCGCCACTGCCGTAAGGAACAATCCCCATCGCGCCGTCCGAAAGGTTCCACAGCAGCGGCGCGTCGGGCTCTTTCATCCGAAACACGACGGTCAGATCGTCAGGCGCGTCGATGTGATCCACATACTTGTAGTTCGCGGTCTTGGTGCTGCGAACCGTGCCCTCGATCATGGAATCGAACGTCCACTTCACGTCGCGGGAAGTGAGCGGTCGTCCATCGTGAAAACGCACGCCGCGATGCAGGTGAAAGATGTAAGTCAGCGGATCGGGAATTTCCCAGCGCTCAGCCAGTCCGGGCGCCACATTCAGGTCGTCGCCCCGCGACAGCAGATCGTCGAAAATCAGGTTGTCGATGCGCTCTGACTGCGCATCGATGCCCACGCGAGGATCCAGATTTGTCGGGCTCGATTCGATGATCATAACCAGCGTGTTGGGGTCAGGCTTGCTGGAGCAGGAAAGAAGAGGGAAGAGCAGCGTGAGGAAGACCGCCGCTAAGCCTGATGGAACCAGAAGCCGGACCCGCAATCCGCGCCGAGTTTTCCTTACTGTACCTTCGTGGCCTTCGTGGTAACAACCTTTGACGTTGAAAGAGAGGCGAGGCCAGTCCGCAGGGCTAAGCATACGAAACCTTCCCCAAAACCGCCGCGTGCTGAGCGCCGGTAGCGGAAGGCATATTCGAAGGCCGACGGTGCCAACTCTCATAAGCGAGCACCGCAAACGCGACTGCCTCTTTCGCAGCGGAAGGCAGACCGAACTCGTCGGAAAATCGCGTCACGATGCCCATGGGCGCAAGCAACTCGGCCAGCATCGCCAGAAGCGTCGCATTTTGCGCTCCGCCGCCGGAAACAATCATTTCACGAAACGAATGCTTCGCCCCCGCTTTCGCGATCACGAAACGCCGCACCGCATCGCCAATCGACCGCGCGGTCAGGGCCGTAGCAGTGGCCACCACATCCCGCTTGCGGGCACGGCCGCAGGCGCGTAGAAAATCTGCCACAAATTCGCGTCCGAATTCTTCCCGCCCCGCCGTCTTCGGAGGCTCCCTGCGAAAAAATGGCCGACGCAACATCGCAGCCACGACCGGCTCGATCACCTGGCCTGCAGCGGCAATCTTTCCCCCACGGTCGAATGGCGTCCCGAATAATTTCTCGGTCACGGCGTCGATCACCATATTTCCCGGCCCGGTGTCGAAAGCCACCACGCTCTCTGCCGCAGCTCCCGCCCGAATCGCAGTGAGATTCCCGATGCCGCCAATGTTCTGCACGATCCGGCCCCGGCGCGCATCGCGAAACCACAGATAGTCCAGATACGGAACCAGCGGCGCTCCCTTGCCGCCCGCCGCCAAATCTGCCGGACGAAAGTCCGACACCACCGGCACGCCCACGCGCGCTGCGATGATTGCGGCCTCTCCCGTCTGCCACGTCGTCGTGACCCTGCGCCCCAGATACAATACCGGTTCGCCTTGATGATAAAGAGTCTGCCCGTGGCATCCAACCAAATCCACCTTCACGCGAAAGCGCCGCTGGGTTGCCAGCACCGCGTCCGCATACAGTTCGCCGAGCAGAAAATTCAGCCGCGACAAGTCCGCAACGCTAGCCCGCGTCGCATTCATCGCAGCCAGCACTGCCGCCCGAACCTTTTTTGGATAAGGATATTCCCCATGTCCCAAGATCGTGTGGAGTGGGATGGTGTGGAGCGGGCGCTCTCGCCCGCCCCTGCCGGCAGTCTGTCCAGGCTTCGCGCGGAAGCCCGAAGTCTTCGGAGCAATCCGCACCAGCGCAACATTGATCCCATCGGCGGAAGTCCCGCTCATCACACCGGCCACCGTCATTGCCTGGTTCATGCCTTCCGCCGCCCCAACTCTGCGCGGTTCAGTGCCTCGATCCACACCTGCTCTCCAAACTCCCACAATCCCCGCGATAACTTTTCTATCATGGCTACGGACGGCTCTTTCCCCGCACGCAGCATGCTGCCCCACTTCTTTTTGAACGCCGCCACACGCCGCGCCGATTCCGCCACGCGCCGCGCAAACTGCCGGTCGCGCTCCGCAGCTTTGACCAGCGCTTCATGGGCCTGTAGCACGTAGTCCTCGCGATGGCAGACCAGGCACAGATCGCCGCCCGCCCGCACAAACTCGACTGCGGCCTCTCCCACCGGCGCCGCCGACAGCACGCCGCCCATCTCCAGATCGTCCGACACAATCAGGTTCTTGTAGCCGATGCGTTTCCGCAAAATGTCGGTGATCCAAATCTTTGACAGCGATGCCGGAATCTTCGTCTTCGTCACCTGCGGATAAGCTGCATGTGAAACCATCACCATCGGCAGTTGCCGCCGCAGCGTGCGGTAGGGAACCAGGTCCTCAGCCCATAGTCTCTTCAGCGATTTCTCGATTACTGGCAACTCGTGATGGCTATCAAGCTTGCCCTCGCCGAGTCCCGGAAAATGCTTGCCGCATCCCAGTACCTTGGCAGACTCAAGCCCGGCGACGAATTCGCGCGCGTATGCGATCACGCGGCGCGGGTCCGCCGAAACCGCGCGTGATCCCAAAACGTTGCGCGACGCCTCGAAAGCAAGATCGAGCGCCGGTGCGAAATCCACGTTGAATCCCAACACGCGGCAGTTCGCACCGATAATCTGGCCATGCTTGCGAAACAATTTGCGGTCGCCGCTGGCAAATACCTCAGCTGCGGATGGCGCGGGCCCGAGCGCATCGCGAAATCGATCGACGCTTCCGCCCTCCAGATCAACGCAATTGAACAGCGGCGCGGAGACGCATCTCTGGCACTCGCGCAAAAGCCGCCAAGTCTGCTCGGCATTCTTTATATTGCGCGCAAAGAGAATGACGCCCGCCGGCTGCAAGCGTTGAAGCAGGGCGCGAAGGCGAGCCCTCATTTCGGTGCCCTCGAAGCCGACGATCAGAAGCTGTCCAAGATCTTGCGTGCCGTGCTCCTCTGTGTCCCCTGTGGTCAGATTTCTTTCTTCAACTCCGCCAGCAAATTCAGCGCCTCCAGCGGAGTCAGCCGGTTCAAATCCACACTGCGCAGCTGGTCGAGCACCGGCTGCGACAACGGGGTAAAAATCGTCAACTGCGCCGCTGGCGGCGTCGCACCCGGCGACAGATGCGCGGTCGCCTGCTGTTCCGCGAATTCGTGCTCGGCCAGCACCTCGCGCGCCCGCTCCACCACTTCATTCGGCAGCCCGGCCAGTTTGGCGACTTCAATTCCATAACTGCGGTCGGCCGCGCCGGGCTCGACTTTCCGCAAGAAGACGATCCCGCCGCCCGTCTCCTTCACCGACACGTGATAGTTCTTCACGCCCGAGAGCTGCTCGGCCAACTCCGTCAACTCAAAATAATGCGTGGCAAATAAAGTCTTCGCTCGCACCCGCGCGTGCAGATATTCCACCGCCGCCCACGCAATCGCCAGCCCATCATAAGTGGACGTGCCGCGTCCCACTTCATCCAGCAGGATCAACGAGCGCGCCGTCGCCGTATGCAGGATCGCCGCCGTCTCTGTCATCTCGACCATGAACGTCGAGCGCCCGCGCGCCAGATTGTCGCTGGCCCCGATGCGCGTGAACACGCGATCCACGATACTCAACTTCGCCGAGCGCGCCGGCACAAACGATCCCATCTGCGCCAGGATCACGATCAGCGCCGTTTGCCGCAGGTACGTAGACTTGCCCCCCATGTTCGGCCCGGTCAGCAGCAGAATATTATGCGTAGTGCTGTTCAGGTACAAATCGTTGGGGACGAAGCGCTCGCTGCCTCCCGCCAATTCCTGCTGCTCAATCACCGCGTGCCGGCCTTCGATGATCTCCAGTTCTCCGGCCGCCTCGACAAACTGCGGCCGGCAATAATTCCGCAGCGCTGCGATGTGCGCCAGCGACGCCAGCACATCCACCTCGGCCAGAGCCAGCGCAGTCTGCCGGATGCGCTTGGCCTCGCCGGCAATCGCTGTCCGCAACTCGGTAAAGAGCCGCCGCTCAATCTCGACAATCTTTTCCTGCGCGTCGAGAATCTTCGTCTCGTACTCCTTCAACTCCGGAGTCGTGAAGCGCTCCGCCCCCACCAGCGTCTGCTTGCGCTCGTAGTCCTGCGGAGCCAGATGCAGGTTCGCCTTCGAAATCTCGATGTAGTAGCCGAAGATCGAATTGAATTTGACCTTCAGCGACGAAATCCCGGTGTGCTCGCGCTCCCGCTGCTCGATCTGCGCCAGCACCGCCTTGCTGTTGCGCGACAGTTCGCGCAGTTCATCGAGATCCTGAGCCACGCCCGCGGCGATCACTCCACCATCCGCAAAACTCAACGGCGGCTCGGGGACAATTGTTTTCTCGATCCGCTCCCGCAGATCGCCCAATTCATCGAGCAGGCCATGCAACGCCTGCAGCCGCGGCGCGCCAAGTCGTGCCACCGCGCCTTTTACTGCAGGAATCTTCGCCAGCGAACCAGCCAGCGCCAGCACGTCCCGCGGATTCGCCGTCTCCAGCGTGACCCGACTCAGCAGTCGCTCCAGGTCCAGCACTCCATCCAGCGCGCGCCGCAACTCCTCGCGCGCGACCAGATCTTTCGCGCCAGCCTCTACCGCATCCAGCCTGCCACCAATTTCTGCCAAATCCAGCGAAGGACGCAGCAGCCAGGCTCGCAGCAACCGCTTTCCCATCGGAGTCACCGCCGCATCGATCGAGCGGAACAAAGTCACTCCGGCATCGGTCGCGGCAAACAGCGGCTCAATCAACTCCAGATTGCGCACCGTCACCGCATCCAGCACCAGGCAATTCTGCCGTTCGTACCAGCCGATGCGGTCCACGTGATCAAGCGACCCGCGCTGGGTCGACCGCACGTAATAAAGGATCGCCCCCGCCGCCGATGCCGCAGCCGTCCGTCCTGCAAGCCCAAATCCCTCCAGTGACAACACGCCAAAGTGATTTTCCAGCAACGGCAGCGCATGATCGGGAGCGAAAATCCAATCATCCAGCGGGGTCTCGGTGAAAGATGAACCATGTGGGGACAGCCGCCCCCGGCTGTCCGGCCGAGCGAAGCTCGGCTGCTCTCTGCCCGCTAGCTCGAACAACGGCGCCGCCGACCCGTAAAGCAGCTCTTTAGGCCGGAGTTGCTCCAACTCTTCCTGCACTCTTCGCAGCGCACTTTCCCCCGAGAACTCCGTAGCCCGAAATTCCCCCGTGGATAGATCCAGCGCAGCAAATCCGACCCGCTCTCCCACCTGAGCCAGCGCCGCCAGAAAATTGTTTTCTTCCGATCCCAGCGACGAATCCGCCGCCGTCCCCGGAGTCACCACGCGCGTCACTTCCCGCCGCACCAGTTTCTTCGCCAGCCGTGGATCTTCCATCTGCTCGCAGATCGCGACCTTGAATCCCTTGCGAATCAGCTTGCCGATGTATCCCTCGGCTGCATGATAGGGCACACCGCACATGGGCACCGCGATTCCTTTTTCCTTATTGCGCGAGGTGAGCGTGATCTGCAGTTCTTTCGCCGCCACTACGGCGTCGTCAAAGAACAGCTCGTAGAAGTCTCCCAGGCGGAAGAATAGAAGTGCGGTAGGATGTTCTTTCTTAACCGCGGCATACTGCCGCATCAGCGGAGTGGACGGCTCGGTCATCTAAGCGGGCTTCGGCGGATTATAACAAAGCATCGTCCATCTCTCCTGCGTCATTTCCCATGCCTCTGCGGAAAATTATGGCGATAAATCCGAGTTGACTCCGCCTCTCCCCGGGTGTTCTCCTTCTCATCATTATGGAGCTGCGCAAGGATCCCATCACCCGCTCCTGGGTCATCACCGGAGACGATCCGGGCGAAGCCACACCGCGCGCCGAATCCACCTGCCTTTTCTGTTCTGACTCCGCCCTGCAGGTTATCGCCACGTCCCCCAATGCTCCGGGAACTCCCTGGTCGGCGCGCTCTGTGGTGCATCCCAAGCCGCTGTACCGCATCGAAGGCGAGCCCGACCGGCGCGGCGATGGCATTTACGACCGCATGCACTCGGTCGGCGCCCATGAGGTGTTGGTCGAAAATCCCCGCCACGACCGCCATCTCTGGAATGCCAGCGACGACGAAATTGCCCAATTCCTCCGCCTCGCCGCCGAACGTATTCTCGATCTCAAACATGATCCCCGCATCAAGTACGTCAGCCTTTTCAAGGATTACGGCAAGAACGCCGGCCAGGATTTCAGCCATCCCACTTCGCAGATTACCGCGACCATGTTCGTCCCGCGCCGCGTGCTCTACGAACTGCGCGCCGGACGCGAATACTTCATCAGCAAGGAGCGCTGCGTCTTTTGCGACATCATTCAGCAGGAAGAGCGGCAGGCCCAGCGCGTCATTGAAGCTCGCGGCGATTATCTGGCGCTCGGCCCTTATGCCCCGCGCGTGCCTTACGAAACCTGGATTCTCCCGCGCAACCACGATGCCTCATTCGAGCGCACGGGATTGAACAAGCCGGGCCTGCGCACCAATCTTGCCGCCTTGCTGCGCCGCACCCTGCAGCGCATTCGCACCGTCACCGAAGAATTCCATCTCGTGCTGCACACATCTCCCAGCAGCCTGCATCCGTCCAAAAACCTCGGCTACTGGAAAACCATCGACGAAGACTACCACTGGCACATCGAGATTCTTCCCGTCCTCACGTCCAAGGCACGCTCCTACACTTTCAAAGAGGTTTACTACTCGCCGGTGAGCTCCGAGACAGCGGTGAAGCATTTGCGCGAAGCCAAGATTGAAGGATGAAGATTTTAAGCATGCTGGAATAAGGATATATGTGGGGACAGCCGCCCTCGGCTGTTCACCGGGCGAAGCCCGGCAGCGGCGTATAAAGGACTCTCCAGGAGAACCACTTCATGAAACGCTTTCTTCTTTTCGCAGTATTTATATCGACCTGTGTCGCCCAGACCGCCGCTCCCTCTGCCGCCAAACAAAAAATCCTCTGGCAGAAGCTCGAAGCGAGCATCCAGCAGGTCGATCAGCATCTCGACGGCGTCATGGGAGTCGCCATCGAAGACCTCACCACCGGCCATCATTACCTCCTGCACGAGGACGAAGTGTTCGCCCAGGCCAGCTCCATCAAAATCACGGTCCTCGCCAACCTCTATCTGCAGGCCCAACAAGGCAAGCTCAAACTTACCGACCTATACACCGTGCAGTCCTCCGACCTGGTGCCCGACAGCGACATCATGAACGGACTGACTCCCGGCGTTACTCGCGTCACGCTGCGCGATCTTGCCACGATGATGGTCGCCGTCAGCGATAATGCAGCCACCAACGTGCTGATCGACCGCGTCGGCATGGCCAACGTCAATGCAATGCTCGATTCGCTCGGCCTGACCCACACTCGCCTGCGCCGCAAGATGATGGATCTCGATGCCGCCAAGCAAGGCCGCGAGAACATCTCGAGCCCGCGCGAAATGATGCTGCTTCTCGACGCCATCTATCACGGCAAAGTGCTGAACAAAGAATCGACCGAAGATTTCTTCAAAGTCCTCAGCACGAACAAGGATTCGTTCATTCCCCGCGACCTGCCCGCCGGCCTGAAGATTGCCAACAAGCCCGGCGAATTGGAAGCCGTCCGCAACGACTCGGGCATAGTCTTCGTCGAGGGCCGGCCCTACGTGATCTGCGTCATGACCGGCTTTCTCAACAACGAACGCGACGGAGAGGATGCCATCAGCAAGGTTTCACTCGAAACCTGGCGCATGTTCGACCGCCTCAGCCGCGCCACGGAATATGGAAGAGTAGTCTCGCCGGGAAACGGCACGCGCTGAAGTGTGGGGCGGACACTCCTGTCCGCCGCTTTTGATTTTGCTCTTGGTGTCGAATTTGTCTTTGATCTGGCTCTTTCAGGAGATCCCGACGTCGCATCCAGGAGCCGCAATCGCGAGCACACAAGCACCCTAGCTTGCCCCAGCCCCCCGCGATCCGGCCACATTCTGCCGCAAGAACGGCCCCACCGCTTTTGCGTCCAGAGCCTGCGAAAAGTAATATCCCTGGCCAAACTCGCATCCCAACTCGCGCAGGCGTTCAAATTGCCGCACCGTCTCGATGCCCTCGGCGATCACGCGCAGATTCATCTTGTGCGCCAGTGTAACGATCATCTCCACCATGTCGCTGGCCGACCGATCCGTCTGCATCTCGCGGACCAGCGACCGGTCAATCTTCAACGCGTCCACCGGAAACTGCCGCAAGACGCGCAGCGATGCCGCCCCAATCCCGAAATTGTCGAGAATCACCGCGATCCCCATGTGCTTCAGATGGGCCATGACCGTGACGCTGAGCTTCGGATCCGCCGCCGCCACGCTCTCCGTCATCTCCAGTTGCAAACGCGCAGGATCAATGCCGGTCTCCCGCAGCGCATCTTGAATATCGGAAGCGAGCCGCGCATCCGCGAATTGCCGCGCCGAAACGTTGACCGTGATGTGCAGCGGTTCCGGCGGGAAGGCGCTCTGCTCCCATTCCCGCAGTTGCCGGCACGCCTGCAGCATCAGCCAGTGTCCGATCGATACCAGAATCCCCGAGTCCTCCGCCGCTTCGATAAAGCGATAAGGAGAAATAATCCCCTGCGTGGGATGCTCCCAGCGCAGCAGGGCTTCGAATCCGCTCACCGCGCGCGTATCCAATCGCACCACCGGCTGGTAATGAATGCGGAACTGGCGCGCGGAAAGCGCTGCCCGCAAATCTGCCTCGAGCCGCAAGCGTCCTTCCGCGCGAGTGTGCATGGCTTCGTCGAATACTTCGCAGCGCGATCCCCCCAGCGCCTTGGCCCGCCGCATGGCGGCGTCCGCATCCTTCAATACGTCTTCCGGCCGCTCATGCGCCAACGTACCCAATGCGATGCCGATGCTGGCCGAGGCCCGCACTTCCCGCGAATCGAGGAAGAACGGCTCCGCTACCGCGGTTTGAATGCGCTTGGCAATCCGCATCGCGTCGCTGGGATCGCTCACCGCATCCAGTATCAGCGTGTACTCGTCGCCCCCGAGTCTCGAAAGTGCCGCCACGCCGGCGCTGCTTTCCCGCCGCGCGATCGTGTCGTCTTCCCGCAGGCACTTGCTGATGGCGCGACCGATTTCCAGCAACACCCGGTCTCCCGCCGCAGTTCCCAGAGTTTCGTTGAATACTTTGAAGTGGTCGATGTTTACCAGCACCAGCGCGTACGAATGCCCGGCATCGCGGCGTGCGCGGGCGAACGCATGCTGCAGGCGATCCAGAAACAGCCGGCGGTTGGGCAATCCGGTCAAGGTGTCGTGAAATAAATTGTGTTCGAGTTGCTCTTCCGCGCGCTTACGCTCGGTGATGTCGCGATTCACGATCACCAGCTTCGCCACGATGCCCTTGGCATCGCGCACCGTGCTGGCCACGGATTCCAGCACTCGCCAGTTCCCATCCTTATGCTTGATGCGATACTCCAGCCGCCGTCCCACGCCGGTCTCGTGCGCCTCGCGCGCCGCCTCCAGCACTTTGAAGCGATCCTCGGGATGAATCTGCTCAAACGCCGAAGTCTCGCCCAACTCGGCGGCCGTGTACCCCAGGATCCTCTCGTATGCCGGGCTGTTGTACAGACGGCGCCCCTTCACGTCGACCAATGCGATCATGTCGGCGGCATTTTCCGTGACGATCTGGAACAGTTCCTCGTTCTTCTTCGCCTGCCGACGGATGGAGTAAATGCGGAACTGCTGGTATAGAGCCAGCACGGCCAGAACGCCAAGCGGAATCCAGAACCACTCCAGGGACATGCGGAGTTCTCCCTGTTGAATCTATCGGTCGAACCCGCAAAAGATTTAGGCCGCTGTTGCCGCCGCCAACGACAAAACAAGTGCAATCGTTCCATAATGTCCGCATGACGGTTCGCCGCCTCAAGACCTACACCGGCGCCCAGGGATACGTTTACCAGTACTACTTCGTGGGCAAACGCGCCGCCCTGCCCGACGATCCCGAATCGCCCGCTACCGAATTCATCTTCGATGTCACCTCCGACCGCAAGCTCACCTACTCGGTCAGCATATTTCTGCCGGAAGCGCCGCGCGCCGCCTGGGCCGCGGCTCACGGCCGTCCCTTGAACGATGCTGAACAATATGCCGCCGTCAAACTCCGCCTCTTCCGCGCCTTCGACGAATTGGAAGACGTGAAAGCCAGCGGCCGCCGCCTCAACATCGACGCGCCCCTTCTGGAAGAAGCATTGTCGAGCTTAGGAGTCGAGTAAGTTGTTGAGGATTTGTCTGGTAAGGGCGTCGGACCTGAGGATTTTGTCATCCTGAGCGGAGGACGTGGGCCGCTTCGCGGCCCATGGCCGGAGTCGAAGGATCCCTACCCGCGGTACTGAACTTTGGGGAGAAACCCGCGAACGAATTCCTACGCGGCTCAAGCGAGAGCAGGGAATAGGG
The DNA here is from genome assembly GCA_963763795.1 of uncultured Acidobacteriota bacterium. Lineage (GTDB taxonomy): Bacteria > Acidobacteriota > Terriglobia > Terriglobales > Acidobacteriaceae > Sulfotelmatobacter. The sequence continues at coordinate 458,918 of CAVXPP010000004.1, forward strand.
ATCCTTCGACTGCGTGGTCGTCCGCCCTCGCGGACGACCACTCCGCTCAGGATGACAAGACAGACTCAGTACTTCACGATTTTCGCGAACGATGCCGGATCGAGCGACGCTCCCCCGACTAGCGCGCCATCAATCTCTTCCTGCGCCATGAGCGACGAAACATTGTCGGGCTTGACCGACCCGCCATAAAGAATGCGCAGTTGCCCCGCGAATTCTTCCCCGAAGATTTCTGTAGCCTCGCGCCGGATCACCGCATGCGCCTCGGCCGCCAGTTCCGGCGTCGCTGTCTTGCCGGTGCCAATCGCCCACACCGGTTCGTAGGCCACCACGAGCTTTGCCGCCTTCTTTGCCGAAATTGCGTGGAAGGCGCGCACACATTGCCGCCGCAGCACGTCATCCGTCATGCCGGCTTCGCGCTCTTCGAGCACTTCACCTACGCAGCAGATCGGGGTTAATCCCGCTTCCAGCGCGGTTTTCAGCCGCAGGTTCACCGTGTCGTCGGTCTCGCCAAAATACTGCCGCCGCTCCGAGTGCCCAATGATCACGTGCTTCACGCCCAGCGCGAGCAGTTGCACCGCCGATGTCTCTCCGGTGAAGGCTCCCTCTTCTTTCCAGTGAACATTCTGCGCTCCGATCGCCACGTTTGATCCTTTGGCTGCCTCCAGCGCCGCGGGCAAATCCAGAAACGGCGGGCATACGACGATCTCGTCGCGGCTGTGTCCCGACACCAGCGGCAGAAAGTCGCGGAAGAAGTCGCGCGTCTGGTCGGGAGTTTTGTACATCTTCCAATTGGCGGCCATTACTTTTTCTCGCATGGATTAAGCCTTTCCTATGAAATTCGCCCGCTTCCGTCTTCCTGGTGGAAGAACGTTTCCTGCACTAAACTGATGATTCCGCTTATATCGCAACCTATGTCTTCCGTTCTGTCAGACCGCTTGGCTCCTGACCCTTACAATCTGGATCGCTTTATCCAGGCGCAATCTTCGGTCTTCGAGCGCGTGCTTCAGGAATTGCGCGCTGGAATAAAGACAAGCCACTGGATGTGGTTCATCTTTCCGCAAATCAGGGGTTTGGGACGAAGCCCGATCTCGGTCGAATTCGCGATCGCCTCGCGCCATGAAGCGAGCGCTTACCTCCACCACCCTGTTCTTGGCCCGCGGCTGAAAGAATGTACGCAGCTGGTTCTCCGGGTAGAAGATCGCTCAGTCGAACAGATCTTTGGATCTCCCGACGATCTCAAGTTCCGCTCGTCGATGACTCTGTTCGCCCAAGTGTCACCGGACGACGATGTCTTTGTGAGGGCGCTGCAAAAATATTTCGGCGGCGTCCCCGATCAACTGACCCTCGACCGGCTTTAGCCTCATTTTTTCTCCGTCAGCGCCTCGACTCCCGGCAGCTTCTGCCCTTCCAGAAACTCCAGCGACGCTCCGCCGCCCGTCGAGATGTGCGTGATCTTGTCCGCAACATTCGCCGCCTTCACCGCCGCGACTGAATCGCCGCCGCCCACGATCGAAATCGCGCCGGCATTCTCCGCCACCGCGTGCGCGATCTTGAACGTTCCGCGCGAAAATCCCGGAACCTCGAATACACCCATCGGCCCATTCCATACGATCGTCCGCGCCGTCGAAATTTCTTCCGAGAACAACTCAATCGTCTTCGGCCCAATGTCGAGCGCCATCTTGTCGGCCGGAATCGCCTGCCCCTCGCCAATCTGCTGGACAACGGCATTCGCCTCCGGCTTCAACGCGACCACGTGATCGACTGGCAACAGGAACTTCATGTTCCGCTTCTTGGCGTCGGCCAGCAGTTGCTTTGCCAGGTCGACCTTGTCGGCTTCGAGCAGTGACTTCCCGATTTCCTGTCCCTTCGCCTTAAGGAAGGTGTAAGCCATGCCACCGCCGATGATCAGCACGTTCACCTTGTCCATCAAATTCTGGATGACGCCGATCTTGTCGCCGACTTTGGCCCCGCCGAGGATAGCGACAAACGGCTCTTCCGGATCGGCGAGCGCCTTGCCCAGATACTTCAGCTCTTTTTCCATCAGCAGTCCGGCAGCGCACTGCTTCATAAATTTAGTGATGCCTGCCGTCGAGGCATGAGCGCGGTGCGCCGAGCCGAACGCATCGTTCACGTAGTACTCGGCCAGGTTCGCCAGCTGGCGGGCGAATTTCTCGTCGTTGGCTTCCTCTTCGGCGTGGAAGCGCAGGTTCTCGAGCAACAGCGTCTGACCCTTCTCAAGCTGAGTCGCGACCTCTTCCGCTTCCGGCCCAACGCACTCCGGGCAGAACCCGACGTTTTCGCCGCGCGCCAGTTCCTTATCGAGCAGCATGCGCAAGCGCTCGGCCACCGGCTTGAGACTCATCTTCGGATTGGGTTTACCCTTGGGACGACCCAGGTGCGAGGCCAGAATCAGCCGCGCTCCATGCCGCAGCGCGTATTCGATCGTGGGCAGGGTTTCGCGGATGCGGGTATCGTCCATGACGCGGCCGTCTTCGAGCGGCACATTGAAATCGACGCGCATGAAGATGCGGTTGCCGTTGAGCGGCAGATCACGAATGGAAAGCTTGGACATGGCTGGAGTCCTCTTTCAGATTGGAAAGTAGCGCCCAGGTTGAAAGTAGCGCCGCCGTCCCAGCGGCTGTCGCGGGGGCGTCTCGCCTCCGCACGCGAGGGCAAGATGCCCTCGCGACAGCCGGCAAGCTGCCGGCGCTACGGTATTACAGGCCCTTGCTCGCGATGTAGTGGATCAGGTCGCGCACGCGGCAGGAATATCCCCACTCATTGTCGTACCAGGAGATCACCTTCACGCAGTTGCCGCCGACCACCATGGTGCAGGGAGAATCCACGATCGAAGAACGCGAGTCGCCCTTATAGTCCGACGACACCAGTTCGTGCTCTTCATACCCCAGATATCCCTTCAGCGGTCCCGACTCGGACGCCTTCTTCAGCGCCGCATTCACTTCTTCCTTGGTTGTTTTCTTCTCCACCCACACCACGAAGTCGACCACCGAAACGTTGGGCGTGGGCACGCGCATGGAGAATCCATCGATCTTGCCGCCGAGTTCCGGAATCACCAGCTTGAGCGCTTTCGCTGCCCCGGTTGAAGTCGGAATCATGTTGAGTGCAGCCGCCCGCGCGCGTCGCAGATCCTTGTGCGGGAAGTCGAGAATCACCTGGTCGTTGGTGTAGGAGTGAATCGTCGTCATGGTGCCGCAGACGATCTTGAATTCATCCTGGATGACCTTGGCGACCGGCGCCAGGCAGTTCGTGGTGCACGAGGCGTTCGAAATCACGTGATGCTTCGCCGCGTCATACTTCTCATGATTGACGCCCAGCACGACCGTGACGTCTTCATTCTTCGCCGGAGCCGAGATGATGACCTTCTTCACTGGCCCGCGCAGATGCTTCTTTGCCTCGTTGGCGTCAGTGAAGCGTCCGGTCGACTCGATCACTACCTGCGCGCCCACCGACTCCCAGGGCAGCGCCGCCGGATCCTTCTCCTTGAACACCTTGATCGTCTTGCCATCGACCGTGATGCTGTCCGCGCCCGCCGACACCTGGTTCGGCAGGTTGCCCAGTACCGAATCGTATTTCAGCAAGTGGGCCAGCGTTTTCGGATCCGTCAGATCGTTGACCGCGACGAACTCCAGGTTGGGGTCTTTCAGAGAAGCGCGCAGCACGTTGCGGCCGATTCGTCCGAAACCGTTAATCCCTACTTTGATTGCCATGGTTCCTCCGTAGATTTATGAAGGGCAAAAACAGATGTCGTTTACGGTGAAGTAGTAAACCAATGATGTTAGCAGGGAAGGGGAATCGCCGTAAACGAGCGCAGGATTACTTTTGGCCCACTTCCATCCCAATCACGGAATGAAGTACGCAGGGTCACTGACTTTGCCGGCGCAGCGGCGTTGCTCGGAACTGGCTGTGATGGGAGTCGCGCGCGCCCCGCTCATGACGCCGTCCATCGGAAGCAATCCCGATCGCGCTCATTGACCAGCGCTCAAAACGTGTAATGGCCCAAATGTGCGTCAGGCTATCATCTGCGATAGCGAACCTGGACGTCGTTCTCATTAATTTCCGGAGCACTAGACCGCTGAAACATGCCAGTATTGCTGGGATCGTTACACGCAACTGCTCGCTGGCATACCTTGTTGTACGCCTGGTTTTCACGTTTGCTCGCGATTGCCCAGCGGTCCACGCGACAAAGCATTACCGAACTCACGAGTAAGGCTGAAGACATGTGACGTACAAGCACATTATGGCCACTTGCCAAGGCGTATCACCTAGCCAGGGAGTCCCGAAGGATGAGGAGAAAGCCGTGCTAGCGGCGGGAGAAGGCTGCGGAGCATGGCCACGTATCAGCGCAGGTCGCCTTGGAGGCGTTTATTGCCTAGGAGCGGGCGTTCCAAAGAACCACGCTGCCGCCGTGCGCTGGCGGAAGAAGGCAGCCGTGCAAGGCGCTGTAACGGCTGAAGCAGTCTCGAGATAGGCGAACGGCTTGGGAATGGGCGTTCCGAAAGATGCAGGATGAACAAGTGTGCGCTGGCCACCAACGCTGCCGTATACGGCAACGCAGCTTCCCGGCTGGCCCTCGAATGTTCTACGTTCCAAGGTCGCACGTGAGTCTCCGAAGGACGAGGCGCGCGATCGAAGTCGCTGCGCTCAGTCTCGCAGCACAGGCAACTGCACCTCTGAGGTAAACAGTCCCGCGAAGTCGAATCGGGCTGCAACGACGATTCCTGCGCCTGACAAATATCCCCACTTGCCGTGATCTTGAAAAGGGATAGGCCCCGGCATCTCGCATGGGGACTGACTGAATGCAGGCAAAGCCAAACACACCTGTAGGAGTGCCAGAGAACAACGCCAAGAGAACATCTTCATGAGGATATTAGAACACCGCCGCACTGCTCGGCAGTTACGGTAGTCACGCGATTATTTTGCCCGAAGTGTTCGGCTCAATTGGCGAAACATCCGGTTACGCTCATTGAAGCCGGGTCAAGCCATTGAGAACGATGGCAGCTCCTACTATGCGCCACATGACCGCACCCAAACGGATACTTCGCTCCGTCCCGGCATGAACCGACAAAGGATTCTTTTCTGCTGCCCGAGGATGGCGCTGATAGAATACGTGCCCACGCTGAGGATTTGAGAGTAGAAATCTCGCGTGCAAAAACAAACACCAGAATCCCGATTACGATGAGGTAAAAGCCTAAAGGCTTGTGTGGTGTCACGCGCAATATCATACAGGACCAGATCAACTGGCGTAACATCCGGATATCACTCGTTGACCCCGCAACGGGGCCCCGCCCTACAAGATCGAACAACCCCATGGAATATCGCGCTAGAATTCGAGGCGCAACTGAAATGCGATCATTCGTGGGCTGCTATCCCCACCTAATCCCACTCCGAGCAACCCGGTTGGAGGTGACGTGGTATAGGTCAGGGCGCCGAAACCTGTCTGCGTAGACGGCTTTCCCGGTATTCCTGCCAGCACCATGCTCGGAGTACCGAAGTTCGGATGATTGAAGACATTGAAGAACTGTGCATCAAAGCGCATCTTCAGGTGCTCGGTTACAGGAAACCACTTCGTAAGATAGAAATCGTTCCACACGAAATCAGGGCCGCGCAAGGCGTTGCGAGCCAGATTTCCGAATTGGCAAGTCTGCGGAGTGTCCCCGCCATTGCACGCCCCCGTGCTGGGATCGACGGCGGAAGCAAACGCATCTGGGTTCAGCCACTGGACGGTTCCGGGCTGCGTAATTCTTGAAATCGGATGGTGCTCGTAAAGAGGCACACCCGGTACAACACTGGCGAATTGTGGGCCGCCGCCTTGCACGACTCCTTTTCCGTTCGCCGAATACGGCGTGCTCCCAACCGAAAAGGGAACTCCGCTGTGCCAGAACGCTGTGCCCGACAATTGCCAGCCGTTCAGGGCATAGCCAAGCGAGCGGCCTCGCACTTTGAAAGGAAGCTGGTACACATACTGTCCGGTGAGGTTGTGCCGGATGTCGTAATCGCAGGAGCCGTAATCCCGGTGAAGATCGCCCGGAAGCGGTGACAGAATTCCTCCCGCAGAGAATTGCAGGAAGCCGCCGTTCGAGACGGTGTCCAGGCAATGGCTCCACGTGTAGTTGACCTGCCCTTGCAGACCATGCCCCATACGTTTCATCGCAGTCAGTTGCAACCCGCTGTAGTGACTATTGGCTCCAGTCGAGAATTGCGTGACTGCGCCGAAGCGAGGATCGGTTGGGCTAAATGCCGAATTGTTGGGATTCTGATACGGAAAGGGCGCAAAGCATCCGGCGCATACTGTCTGATAGCCATTGACTTGCGTGGTGTACGGCTGATTTACGGCACGGGTTCCGACGTATTGTGCCTGAACGCTGGCGGTCGTCCCGATTTGATGCTCAAGGCCAAGACTCCATTGCATGAAGTAGGGGGCATGGAGTTTGCCAGTAGGGACGGCAGTAATGGCAACTGGAGGCAGACATGAGGCCGGGTTCGCGGGCGCAGACCCACAAGAAAGCTGCCCTTGCGCGAAACCCGATGTGAATCTCTGATTGGCGGCGATGGTTGCATCTACCGCGCTATTCGGCACTCCCGGCGCAATCGCCGCTCCGCCCACGGTTCCCAGAAGACCGCCTTGAAACGTTTGCACATATGGCGGATTCATCCCTACCAGATCCGCCACCGTTCCCGGCAGCAGATCGCTAAACAATCCAAAGCCAGTTCTCAACACAGTGTTCGGCTCGACCTGCCACGCAATGGCGGTTCTCGGTTGCAGGATTGCGAGCGGTGTCGAAGAGAACAGTTTGCCAAGATGCGTCTGAATCGCGTCGCTGAGCGGCTGATTCACATCGTGCGAAATGGAATCAAACGATCCCCGTAGGCGTCCCACTTGGCTATGAGGATTCAGCGGATTCGAATTGAATGTGTCCCGGAGGCCAATCGTCCACGTCAGCTTCTTCGTGAGTTTCCACGTGTCCTGTGCGTACAAATCGATATTCAGGAAGTTGAACGGTTCATTCACATTGGTCGGGAATGTCTTTGTCGCCGTAGATGCCACGCCATAGATGAACTGTGGCAAGTCCGTATACGAGATGAGAGGAACCGTGCCCTCGCCGAAGTCGAAATCATTCAGGCGGAAGATTCGAATATTCGTCCCGACCCTGACTTCGTGCGATCCCCGGCTCCAAGCCAGATTATCGTTGATGAAGAACCTCGAAGCTCGCCTGCCCTGAAGCCAGGTATTGTCCAGCCCTCCAACAGTCGTGAACGGCGCATTCGCTCCGCTACCTTGCAGCACGATGGGAAAGGCAGCCAGCGTTTTCTGAAAATTGCTGGGCGCGAACAGGCTCGAATACCACGAGAAAGCGGGATTGAAGTAGTTCACCAGATTCTGCGAAAACACGTGGGTGTAGCCCGCTGCAAAGGAGTACAGCGGCTGCGGCGAAATGGCATTGAACAGCGGATTGATCGGGTCGGTGTAGGCAGCCTGCAATCCGGTATCAGCCTGAAAACGGAACCACGCGGTGTTGTTTGTGTCGATGTTGTAGTCGATTCGAGCGGTCTGCACCTGCTCGCGGTCGTCGCTGGAATGAGAAACGCTTTGCCGATTGGCACAGCCATCGCCACCGGAAGCTGGGGAGCCGTCTGCATTGAAGGGGCATCCTAATATCGGCAGTGCTACTCCGCTGGTGTTGCCGTACAGCGAAAACATCTTCTGGTAAAAGGGAACGAGTTCCGGGGCTGGCGCGTAGGTTAAGCCGGATATCGAATCCCTTCCACCGGAGGGAAGTTGTTGCAGCACATATTGCTGAAAGGCAGGAGTTGGTACAGTTACAGGGGTTACGATTGGAAGTGCTATTCGGACCCACTCGCTATCGAAAAAGAAGAACAGCTTGTCGCGGAGAATCGGCCCACCCAGGCTGCCCCCGAAATGGTTCACCGCGGAGCCCGGCTTGTGGTTGCCCGCTGTAGCATTCGTAAAATAGTCCGCAGAGTTGAGGATCGCACCGTTCCACAGTTCGTAGAGGTTCCCGTGGAACTTGTTGCTGCCGGACTTTGTCACGTAGTTGACCTGAGACGCACCGTACCGGCCTTGATCGACGGAATAAGAAAGCGTATTGACGGTCACCTCCGAAATTGAATTCAGTCCCAACACAAGATTGGTCGAGAGACCGCTGTTCAGGTTCGTCAGAGGATCGTTGGTTTCCAGGCCATCCACGATGTAGCCGTTCGAGATAGCAGGCAATCCGTTGAACTCCACGTTGCCATATCCATTCGTGCCGCCGACGAAGTCATTTCCGCTTCCCGCAGTGTTGATGAGGGCGCCGGGGGCGAACTGCAACGGATAGGTCATATCCCCGCCCGGGTTGGGCAGGTCTTCGAGCGCAGGCGCGTCCAGAGTCGTCGACGTGTTTGCATTGCTGGGATTGATGATGGGAGCTTCAGAATTCACTTCCACGGATTCACTAGAATGCGCCACTCGGAGGGTGAAGTTGACCGTCTGCTTCTGCCCCAGACCCGAGAAGACATTGTTCGCCGTTTGTGGCTCAAAGCCCAGAGCGGTGATCTCGACCTTGTACGAACCGGGCTTTAGCTGGGGAAAATTGAACCGACCCGCTTCGTCTGTCTTCACGCTACGCTTCGAATCCGTATCCAGGCTGGTGACGGATACTGTGGCGCCGGAAACCACGGCTCCGGTGGAATCGCTCGCCTGCCCCTGAATCGCACTTGTAGTCTCCCCTTGACCGAATGCGGGGATCGACAGCAGGCAAAGAACAGCGATGCCTAGAACAGCGCGGACATATTGCATCGTGAACCCCAGAAACTACCCCACCGATCAAAATGCGTAGTGCGTTAATCGTGGCTGATAATAAGTAGTTAACCATAGTTAATACAAGAAGTCCAGAACTCCCTAAGAGTCCACCATTTGCGTCTCAGGATTGAAAACATTGGACTGTCTCGAGACGCGTAATTTCGCCTTGAAACCATCAGTCTCGCTTTCTCCGCCACCCCTCCCAATCTGTGACTCCCGTCACAAACTGCCGCGACCCTTGTCACTGCCCCAAATTGCCTCTCCTTCTGTAATGAAAGAGCGGAGATCCGATGCTGACCGGCATCCCTTTTCGCATACTCCCCGCAATCCACGAGGCTGGCGATGGTTAACGACGACGTTGTGAAGTGTCCGCTCTGCGGCGGATTCACCCATATCGAGAATCCCGCACTGGTCCAAGCCCTGAAAAATCCGCGACTGCGCGAGCAGGTCGAAAAATACATAACCGAGCTTCTGAAATCCCCAGTCGAGGAACTGAGCACGGTCGGAGCCTCACAGTCCGGCAGCAATTTCCAGAAAGACGTGCATACCTGGAATCCCTGCGTTCCCATGTGGCGCAGAAGTCCCAAAGAGTAAGTTTTCGTCAACGCGATCGCTGGCGGGCGAAAGCGTAGCAACAGTCTGCGCCACGGAGAGAAGAGGGAAGAGAGAAGAGGGAATTCAATTCATGAAACCGAAAAAGATCCTGATACTAGGTGCCGCAGGGCGGGACTTCCACAATTTCAATGTCGTATTTCGCGGAGATGCGGACTACAACGTCATCGGTTTCACCGCGACTCAAATTCCGGGCATTGCCGGCCGGCGCTATCCCACGGAACTGGCTGGCCCGCTCTATCCCGCTGGCATCCCGATCTTTGAAGAGCAAGATCTTGAACGGTTAATCAAAGAGCATGACATCGACGCGGTGGTGTTCTCCTACAGCGACATTTCCTATCCCAATCTGATGCACGTGGCCTCGCGCGCCGTGGCCGCCGGAGCCGATTTCTGGCTGCTGAGTTCGGAACGCACGCAACTCGAGGCATCTGTGCCCGTGATCTCCGTTTGCGCCGTGCGCACCGGGTGCGGCAAGAGCCCGATCGGGCGCTTCGTGACCTCCGAATTGCGGCGCCAGGGATGGAATCCGGTCGTGGTTCGCCATCCCATGCCCTACGGAGATCTCGCCGCCCAGGCGCTCCAGCGCTTCGCTACGCTCGATGATCTCGATTCCCAGCAGTGCACCATCGAAGAGCGAGAAGAATATGAGCCGCATCTGCGCGAGGGAATCGTCGTCTACGCCGGCGTCGACTACGGCCGCATCCTTCGCCAGGCGGAGAAAGAAGCCGGCATCATTCTTTGGGATGGCGGCAACAACGATACCCCGTTCTACCGCTCCGATCTGGAAATCGTGGTCGCCGATCCGCACCGCGCGGGCCACGAGCTCGCCTACTATCCCGCCGAAGTGAATCTGCGCCGCGCCAGTGTGGTCGTCATCAACAAAGTGGACACCGCAGCGGCCCAGGACGTGGAAACGGTCCGCAACAATATCCGTGCCGTGAATCCCAAAGCGAAGATCGTCGAAATGGCCTGCCGGGTCGCGGTTTCCGAGCCCGAACTGATTCGCGGCAGAAAAGTCCTGGTCGTCGAAGACGGCCCCACGCTGACTCACGGCGAAATGCCCTACGGTGCCGGAGTGGTGGCTGCCCGGCAGTGTGGAGCGGCGGAGCTGGTCGATCCTCGTCCCTACGCCGTCGGGTCCATTCGCTCGACCTATGAGCACTATCCGCATCTCACCAGCTTGCTCCCCGCGATGGGCTACAGCGCCATGCAACGGCATGAACTGGAAGAGACCGTCAATCGCGTGCCCTCTGATCTGGTGCTGGTCGCAACCCCGATCAACCTGGGCCACTTGATCAAACTGAATAAACCCAGCCTGCGGGTCACGTACGAGGTGGAAGATCTGACTCATCCCGGACTCGCCGAGGTATTGACCAACTTCACGCGCACCCGCGCGGGAGTGGAGGCCTAGGCGACGAATCTACACTCACCACAAACAGTGACCGGGATCACTGCTCGGGAAACAACCTCCGCATATACCCATGGGTATGGATTCTCTCTAGCGGCCGAAGCTTGCGCCGCAAGGAGTTACGCCATGCCTACCGTCCCGCAAGTTGCCCGTCTGTCCCTCAAAAAAATCCTGGTTCCTACGGATTTTTCCACCGCTTCCCGGGCCGCGTTGCCCTTCGCCCGGGCGCTGGCCGATGTCTATGGATCCACGATCTTGGTGGCCCATTCCATCGCCCCGCAAGCGCTTCACCCGGCTGTCACCGACCGTTTCCTCGGCGAGGACGATCAGGCCTGGCATGCCGCCCGGCATCAGCTTGACGAATTCATGCGGGACCGTCTGTTCGCTGCGCTTCCATGCAGCACTTTGCTCGATCGCGGCGACGTGGCCGAAGTTATTCCTGCCATGATTCACGAGCATGAAGTCGATCTGGTGGTGCTGGGCACGCACGGACGCCACGGGATGGGCAAGCTCATTCTCGGCTCCGAGGCCGAAAAGATTTATCGCACCGCAACCTGCCCCGTCTTGACCGTTGGGCCGAAAGTCCAGCATGCCGAACACTGGCAATTGCACCGCATTCTGTGCCCGCTCGATCTGGCGGAAGATCCTGAGCCGGTCCTGCGCTACGCGCTTTCGCTAGCGGAAGAAAATCAGGCTGAGTTCATCGTGCTGCAGGCCGTGCCCCTGGTTCCCTGGCAGCACCGGCCTTCGGTGGAGCAGTGTTGCTGGCGCGCCATCGAAGGGCTGATGCCGGAACACGCGAAAGACTGGTGCACGCCGCAGATCGTGGTTCGCTGGGAGCATCCCGCGGAAGCGATCGTGCGCGAAGCCCAGGAGCGCGAAGCCGACCTGATTGTCATGAGCGTGCACAAGTCGCGCGCCGCATCGTGGTCGTCGCATCTGCCCTGGCCGGTGGCTTCGGAAGTCGTCAGCCGCGCCGTGTGCCCGGTGCTGACCATACGAGTTTAAGTTTCATGCCGCAGGTCGCTGCTTCGAAAGCTGGCAGCACCCGGCGCCAGAGGTTACGGAGGAAATCATGTTGATCAGCAAGCAGCAGGCTCTCGATTATCATAATGGGGCCCGCCCGGGAAAGATTGAAGTCACACCCACCAAGCCCTGCCGCACGCAGCGTGATCTCAGCCTCGCCTACACTCCTGGGGTCGCCGTGCCCTGCCTGGAAATTCAGAAAAATCCTCAGGACGCCTATAAATACACCGGCCGCGGAAACCTGGTCGCCGTGCTGAGCAATGGAACCGCTGTCCTCGGCCTGGGAGATATTGGCGCCCTCGCCGGCAAGCCCGTTATGGAAGGCAAGGCTGTGTTGTTCAAGCGCTTTGCCGATGTCGATGTGTTCGACATCGAGGTTAACTCCCACGATCCGGAAGAGATCATCAAGCTCTGCCAGTTGCTCGAGCCGACCTTTGGTGGAATCAATCTCGAAGACATCAAAGCGCCCGACTGCTTCCAGATCGAAGAAGAACTGCGCAAGACGATGAAGATTCCCGTCTTCCACGACGACCAGCACGGCACCGCGATCATCTCCGGCGCCGCTTTGTTGAATGCTTTAGAAGTTGTGGGAAAAGACATTCGCCGGGTGCGCGTGGTCTTCAACGGTGCCGGAGCCGCCGGCATTGCCTGCGCCGAGCATTATGTCCGCCTGGGAGTGAAGCGCGAGAACATCCTTCTTTGCGACACCAAGGGCGTCGTCTACCACGGCCGCAAAGACGGAATGAACAAATACAAAGAGCGCTTTGCCCAGGAGACACCGCTGCGCACGCTGGCCGAGGCCGTGGCCGGCGCCGACGTTTTTGCCGGACTTTCCGTCAAAGGCGCTCTTACTCAGGATATGGTGAAGTCGATGGCGCCCGATCCCATCGTTTTCGCCATGGCCAACCCCGATCCCGAAATTACCTACGACGACGCCAAGGCGGCTCGCCCCGACGTCATCATCGCCACCGGGCGCTCCGACTATCCCAACCAGGTCAACAATGTTCTCGGCTTCCCCTTCATTTTCCGCGGCGCTCTCGACGTCCGCGCCACCGCCATCAATGAAGAGATGAAGCTGGCCGCAACGCGTGCCCTGGCCAATCTGGCCAAAGAAGATGTTCCCGACTCCGTTTGCCGCGCCTATGGCGTGCCGCGTCTGCAGTTCGGCCGCGAATATCTCATCCCCAAGCCATTCGATCCTCGTGTCCTGATGTGGGAGGCCTCGGCCGTCGCCGAAGCCGCCATGCGAACCGGCGTCGCCCAGGAACCCATCGATCTCGACACCTATCGCGCTCAGCTGGAAAAGAGACTCGGCAAAGCTTATGAAGTCTCGCGCACCATGATCCACAAAGCACAGGCCAATCCCAAACAGGTCGTATTCCCGGAAGGAGATAACGAAAAGATCCTGCGCGCCTGCCACACGCTGGTGGAAGAGGAGATCGGCCATCCCATCCTGCTGGGCGATGCCGCCAAGATTCAAGCCCGCGCCCGTGAGTACGGCGTGAATCTCGAAGGCATGAAGATCGTCGATCCCGCCGCCTTTGACCACCGCGAACAGTACGCTCAAGAGCTATTCCGCCTGCGCCAGCGCCGCGGCGTCACTCTGCACGAAGCCGAAACGCTGCTCAACGATCGCAACGTCTTCGGATCGTTGATGGTTCACATGGGCGATGCCGACGCGCTGGTCTCCGGCGTCACCCAGCATTTCCCCGACACCATCCGGCCCGCGCTGCAGATCGTGCGCATGCGCGAAGGCCTGCACCGCGTCTCGGGCTGCTACGCGGTCATCACCCGCAAGGGCGAAGTCTTCTTCCTCGCCGATACCAGCGTCAACATCGAGCCCACAGCCGAAGATCTGGTCGAAATCGCCCTCTGCACCGCACACATGGCCCGCCGCTTCGATCTCGTGCCGCGGGTCGCCATGCTGTCGTTCTCCAGCTTCGGCGGCGTTGATCACCCGATCTGCACCAAGATTCGCAAGGCAGTCGAGATGATCAAGTACGCCGATCCGACCCTCATTGTCGACGGCGAAATCATGGCCGACGAAGCGCTGTCGCCGGAAACGATCGAGGAACTGTATCCCTTCAGCTCCCTGAAAGGCGGAGCCAACGTTCTTATCTTCCCCGATCTGGCCTCGGCCAACATTGCCTGCAAGTTTGCGGCGAAGGTCAGCGGCGGCGAGCTCATCGGCCCCATCCTCATGGGAATGAGCCGTCCCGTCCACGTGCTGCAGCGCGCCGCGACCGCTGAAGACGTAGTGAATGTGGCAGCCATCGCCGTGGTCGATGCGCAGGAAAACGACACCTACGCGCATCCCCAAGGTCACGTGTCCGTCGAACCAGAACTGATCGGAGAGGATTAAGCTGTAAGTAGCAAGGTTTCAAAGGTTCAGGGTTTCAATGTTTCAAAGACCTTTTGAGGCCTTTCCTTGAAACCTTGAAACTTGAAACTTTGAAACCTGTTCTTGAGGGGGATTCATGTCGACGCTCTGGAAGTCCCGGTACGCGCAGCGCACCCTGGGAGTCAAGAGTTCCGCGATTCGTGAGCTTCTGAAAGTCACGCAGAAGCCGGAAATCATTTCGTTCGGCGGCGGACTTCCAGCCCCAGATGTCTTTCCGGTCAAGCGCTTCGAAGAAGCGTGCCACAAAGTCCTCTCCGAGCACGGTTCCGAGGCCCTCCAGTACGGTATGACCGAAGGCTATCAACCTCTCCGAGAAATGATTGCCCGCAACATTGCCCGCTACGGCATCGTGGCCAGCGCCGAGAATGTTCTCATTACCTCTGGATCCCAGCAGGCTCTGGATCTGATCGGCAAGATGCTCATCAATCGCGGCGACCGCGTGCTCGTCGAAGCGCCCACCTATCTTGGCGCGTTGCAGGCCTTCAACGTGTACGGCGCCCAGTACGTTTCCGTGCCTGTCGACGACGATGGCCTGCTCACCGAGCAGCTTGATTCCAGCCTTCGCGCCGGCCCGAAATTCATGTATGTTCTGCCGAATTTTCAGAACCCCGCTGGCGTTACTCTCTCCGAAGGACGTCGCCACCAGCTCATTCTTCTGGCCGACAAGTACGGCATTCCCATCATCGAAGACGATCCTTACGGGCAGCTCCGCTACGAAGGTGAGCACATCGCCCCGCTGGTCGTGCTCGACCGCGAAAACCTGCGCCGCGACAACGGATTCACCCTCGGCAACGTCATCTACTTGAGCACCTTCTCGAAAACGCTTGCGCCGGGAATTCGCCTGGCCTGGATCGTTGCCCCAGAAGACGTGATCAGCAAGCTGGTGCAACTCAAGCAGGCGGCCGACCTGCACACTTCCACTTTCAATCAGTACGTCGCCTATGAAGTCGCTCGCGACGGCTTCCTCGACCAGCACGTCAAGCTGATCCGCCAGGTTTACCATGAGCGCCGCGATGCCATGCTGCACGCTCTACACCAGTATTTCCCGCCGGAAGTCACCTGGACCCATCCCAAGGGAGGCCTTTTCCTTTGGGTCACAATGCCCGAGGGCACTGACTCGCAAGCGCTGTTCCGCGCCGCGCTGGCCGAAGAAGTCGCGTTTGTGCCCGGCGACAGTTTTTACGCCAATAACGGCCACGAAGGCGGCCGCCACATGCGCCTCAACTTTTCCCATTCCCAGCCGGAGCAGATTCACGAAGGCATCCGCCGTCTCTCCGTCGCGGTCAAGATGCAACTGCGCTCGCCCCACGTGACTCAGTAAGCCCCAGTGGGAGCTGTCGGCGATGGAAGCGTTACGAAACTCAGCGTCGAAAACGCACGGTGGGACACGCCAGCTTCCAGCCGCGTAGCGACGCTATGTAAAAGCCCGGCACGGGAGTGCCGAATGAAGAAGGAAATTGACGCGAGCCGCAGGGACGGTACTAGTTCTTACCCGTACTCATTCGATCCGCGTTAGCCTCGCTCGTAAGTTTTTTATCGAAGTTACGAACGAGGCGTCTGCGGTGCTTGCGAAAGCACGACGGTTACGACTTGGCTTGCTTGGCCTGTTTCCGCACTTTGGCCCAGCGTCGCCTTTGCGCCTCGGCGATTCGTTCCCGGGCGTCCTTGCTCAAGACCCGCTTGCCCCGCTTGAGCTTGGCCCCGTTCAGATTGCCGAGAGCGTTCAATGCCTTCCCTACACGTTCCATCTCTTGTTGGAGACGGGAGTACTCCGAGCGCAGGGAAGTGACTACCTTATTCAGGTTCGCCATTAGTACCCCCTCCTAAGTCCAAGGCTAACACGTCTTTCAGACAAAGTACCTCGAACAATGCAAAATTAGAAGAAAGACCGGTAGTGGCTAACTCTGAATTTCGGAATCGCTTATCCATGGTCATCCCGAAAGCCGGCGCCTTTCCGCAGGCTGAGGGATCTCATTTCTCCCCTGACTTCGCGGGTGGGAGATCCCTCCCTCCGTCTGGAAAACGGCTCCGGTCGGGATGACGCCAATTCTGAACGGTTCAGGATTTCAAACTGAGCCACTATCGACAGATTGTCCGATTTTTTACTCTGGTGCGAAGCTCAGCAGCAGCAATCCCTGCACGTCGTTCCAGTCATCCTTGGTGCGCGTGAAGGTCACTTCGCGGCGGCCATCGGAATATCTCGTATCCAGAAGATAAAACTTATCGATGGTATCTATTCGCGTCCCGTCGTCATAAACGGATTCGTCGTACAGGGCGCCAGCCAGGACGTACAGACGGGAGTTCCACATCATCAGCAAAGCGTGCTGCTTGGCCAGTTGGTCCACAATCGCCACGGGATTCGCGCTGTACGGCATCATGTCGGTGACGCTGACCGTAATTGGCCGTCCATCGCCCAGAAGATGCCGGCCTTGTAACTTCGCGACGATGTCTTTCATCACTCGCGGATCGGCTTGCTGCGCGCTGTCTTCCAGCGCCGAGTCTCGGCCGCAACAGATCTCGTGATTGTGAAAGATAATATCGAGCGAGGTTAACAGCACGTCCGACCGGTCTTTGTTCCGCGCCTTCAGCCTGGGAAGATCGGGAACCCGAATTTCCTGATTCGGGCGAATCAAGGGATAACCCGGAGAAACATCCTGCCCGTACGCGAAAGAAAGCATAAGACACAGCAGCAGCCCGCAATACTTAGGCACGTCGAACCTCGCTTGCTGGTTGAATTCTAGCTTAGTTCCAGCGTGGGCAAGAAGCGCGGCACCTGCCGCGCCTTAGTCGCCTGCTCGAACGCGTAGGCCAGTTTGATCAAAGTAGGTTCGCTCCAGGCCCGTCCAAAGAAGGAGATACCCACCGGCAGGCCAAAGATAGAACCGGCAGTCACATTGATATTAGGATAGCCCGCGACCGCAGCCGCACTCGAACTGCCTCCGGAAAAATGATCGCCCGTGACCAGATCCGTGAGCCAGGCCGGACCTCCGGTCGGAGCCACGATCGCGTCGAGATGGTACTTATCCATCACCGCATCGATGCCCTCGGCGCGGGCCAGCTGATGATTCTTCGCCACCGCGTCCAGATATTCCCGCTCCGTAAGTGGCCCCTTGCTCTGAGCCTTGAGAAATAAATTCTGGCCGAAATACGGCATTTCTGTCTGCCGGTTGCGCTCGTTGAATTCGATGATCTCCTGCAAGCTATGCACCGGCGCGCCGGGTCCAAGTCGCGCCAGATAGGCGTTCAAATCGGCTTTCAGTTCATACATCATTACCAGAGCTTCGCTGTCATCAAATTTGCCGAAAGTCGGAATATCGGCAGGATCGATCAGGGTTGCGCCCTGCTGCTTCATCGTTTCCAGCGAGTGGTTTATCAAAGCGTCGACGGCATCGTTGAATCCGAAATACTTGCGGCCTACGCCGATGCGGGCGCCTTTCAATCCATTAGGATCACAGAACAGTGCGTAGTCGGGCTGCGCTTTTCCGGCGCTGGCCGCAGTTACCGAATCTTCAGGATCGATTCCGGTCAACGCGCTCAACAGAATCGCGGCATCACGCACCGTGCGGCACATCGGCCCGGCACCGTCCTGGCTGTGAGAGATCGGGATAATTCCCGAGCGGCTCACCAAACCCACAGTCGGCTTGATGCCTGCTAGCCCATTCGCGGAAGATGGGCAAACGATCGAGCCATCGGTCTCAGTGCCGATGCCGGCTGCAGCCAGATTTGAGGAAATGCCGGCGCCCGTGCCAGAACTCGATCCGCAAGCATTACGGTCGAGCGCGTAAGGATTTTTCGTGAGTCCGCCGCGCCCGCTCCATCCACTGACCGAGTGACTGGAACGCGCATTCGCCCACTCGCTCAGATTGGTCTTGCCAAGAATGACCGCTCCGGCGGCGCGCAGCTTTTGCGCGACGAAAGAATCTTTGGCGGGCTTCGAGCCCACGAGCGCCAGCGATCCGGCCGTGGTCATCATGCGGTCGGCGGTGTCGATGTTGTCCTTGATCAGCAGCGGAATGCCGTGCAGCGGCCCGCGCGGACCCTTGGCCTTGCGCTCGGCATCCAGGCTGTCGGCGATCGCCAGCGCATCAGGATTCATTTCGATGATCGCGTTCACCGCCGGGCCGCGCTTGTCTTTATGCGGAGTATCGATTTCGTCGATGCGCGCGGAGTACTGTTCGACCAGCGATCGTGCCGTGAAGCGCCCCGACTTCATCCCGTCCTGCAATTCGGAGATCGTGATCTCCTCCAACTCGAAGGGCTTGATTTCGGCGGCGGCCGTAACTTCACGCGCCGCGCTAAGGGCTGGCCTCAAGGCCACCGCGGCGCTGGCAGTCACGGTGTTCTGCAAGAACGTACGGCGCGAAGAATGCGAAGTGAAAAAGGGCATAGCTCTCCTGGCTTCAACGCGAATTGGACGAACGCCGGTGGCAAAGCGACTATTTAAGCACGAATGGTGCAAACGAATCACCAGAAGAGTACCGGTTGAGAGCGGTGTCCGGCGGTGATAAGCTGTTTTTGGGCGGGAGTAGTTCAGCGGTAGAACGCCAGCTTCCCAAGCTGGATGTCGCCGGTTCGATCCCGGTCTCCCGCTCCATCTTTTTCCTTTTCCCGAGATAGCTCCTTTCATAACCTCTGAGTACTTTGCAATTCGATCCTACTGATTGACTTGCCTTTTTTGCCGGATGCTGAATAATAGGCCGAACCTATGTTGAAGCCTTTGGGTCGCTTGTCGCTGATCTTGCTCAGTTTGTGTTTTTCTTCGTTGGCTCAGGTTTCAGGAACGCCGGTCGCTGCTCGGAAGACGGAATACTCCCAGGAAGCATCCGTCGTCGAACTCTTTTCCAACAAAGAGAAATTTGAAACCGACGGCACCTCATCCTCCGAGATCGTTGCCCGCGTTCGCATTCAGTCCGAGGCAGGGGTGCAGGCCTATGGAGTCCTGAACTTTTCCTACGCCAGTGCGACCAGTACGTTGACCATTGACTACGTGCGGGTGCGCAAGCCGGATGGATCCGTCGTGGAAACCCCGGCGGAGAACATCCAGGACATGACCTCGCAAATCACGCGCGAGGCGCCGTTCTACAGCGATCTCCACGAAAAACATGTGGCCGTCAAGGCTCTTGGCGCGGGCGACGTGCTCGAATACCGCGTCCTGAGCCAGACCACCAAGCCTCTGGCTCGCGGACAATTCTGGGCCGCCTACGAGTTCATGCAGAACGTAATTGTTCTCGACGAACAACTGGAGATCTCGGTTCCTCGCGATCGCGAAATCAAGATCAAGAGTCCGAAAATTGCTCCCGTGGTCGGCGAAGCCGGAGCGTACCGGATCTACACGTGGCACAGCACCAGCCTCCATCACAAAGATGACACCGATAAACGCGAAGCCACAGAGAAGCTCTGGCAACGGGCTCGCGGACGCCTGCCCCAGCCTGACGTGTTGCTCAGCAGTTTCTCCCGCTGGGAGGATGTCGGCCGCTGGTATGGCGCTCTACAGGAAGACCGCGTCAAGCCATCACCCGAGATTGTGGCCAAGGCCGCGGAATTGACCAGGAACGCTCCCAACGACGACGCGAAACTGCGCGTCGTCTATGACTATGTAAGCCGGCAGTTTCATTACATCGGAATCGCTTTCGGCATCGGACGCTATCAACCCCACAACGCCGAAGCGGTCCTCGAGAATCAATACGGCGATTGCAAAGATAAGCACACCCTGCTGGCGTCGCTGCTGAGCGCCGTGGGAATTCCGGCCTATCCGGCACTGATCAGCAGCAGCCGCCAGGTAGATCCGGACGTGCCGTCGCCGGGGCAATTTGACCACGTAATCACCGTCGTGCCGCGCCCGTCAGGCCTGGTATGGCTCGATTCCACCGCCGAAGTGGGACCCTACCAGTACCTGCTGCCGTCTTTGCGCGACAAGCAGGTATTGGCGATCTGGAAAGACAAGCCGGCGGCGCTGGTCAACACGCCGGCGGAATTGCCTTATCCGACCATCCAGACTTTCAATATGGACGCGAAGTTGAGCGACGCCGGCGCGCTGGAGGGAGCTGCTACATATTCGGCTCGCGGCGACGTGGAGTATTTCTTGCGCGCCGGTTTTCGCGTCGTGCCCTTGCCGCAATGGAAAGAGCTTGGGCAGCGGATTTCGTTCAGCCTGGGATTCGGCGGAGACGTGAGCGAGGTCACCGCCAGCTCTCCGGAAAAAACCGATGAGCCCTTCCATTTTTCTTATCACTACGCCCGCAAAGATTTCGGAGACTGGCCGAACAAGCGGATCGTGGCGCCAGAACCGATGGTCTCCCTGCCCGCTTCGAGCGATGACGACGCGCTTCCGCTGGGGCCGATCTGGCTGGGTGAACCATCGGAGATCAACTTTCACAGTCAGCTCGAACTTCCTTCCGGATACCGGCCCGAGCTACCCGCAGCTATCCATGTGAAACGTGACTTCGCCGAATTCGACGCCACCCAGCAGTTTAAGGATGGCAAGCTGATCAGCGACCGCCACGTGAAGACGTTCATGCGCGAAGTGCCGGCCGGCGAACGGGAACTCTACAAGGAATTCGCGAAAATGGTGGAGGATGAGCGCGGGGTGTTTATCCCTTTGCTCTCCGGTTCGAATTCTGCCGTAGCCGCAAATCCGACTGGTGCCGCGATGAATACGCTCGCAGGCCTGCGGAATTTGCCCGAAAGTTCCAACGGGGAGGCGACGCGCCTGGAGGGCGAGGCCCGCACAGCTCTGAACAAGAGCGATCTGCAAACCGCCGTGTCGTCGCTATACCGCGCCGTAGCGGCTGATCCGAAATTTACCCGGGCCTGGCTGCAGTTGGGGCAGATTCTTTCCACCCAGAGGCAAGACGACGCGGCCCTCGAAGCCTATCACAAGGCGATTGCCGCAGCTCCGGACGAGCCGGCCGTTCGCAAGGCGGCGGCATACAGCTTGATGGCGTCCAGACGCTTCGCCGACGCGGCTTCCATATGGCAGGACTACATAAAAGCGCATCCCGACGATGGCGATGGTCCGACAAACCTGGGCAACTGTCTCATGACGCTGAACAAGTATTCCGATGCGGCGGCGGCCTTCGAGGCAGCGATCAAGATCGAGGGGAATCGGGCCAATGAGAAGAATTCGGTCAGCCTGGAGGCTGCGCTGGGGTCGGCTTATCTGCTCGCCGATCAACGCGAAAAGGCGACAACGGCTTTCCAGAAAGTCGCGGAAATGAATCCCGACGGACGTTCTCTGAACAACATCGCCTATCAGATGGCGGGAGCGGATTTGGAACTGCCTCTGGCTTTGCAATACGCCGAGAAAGCGGTGCAGCAGACGGAAGAGGAATCGCAGAAGATTACATTGCCGGCATTACACAGCCAAGACCTGGTACATATCTTCACGCTGTCCGCATACTGGGACACCCTGGGCTGGGTCAACGAGAGGATGTCGAACTTTGGTCCGGCGGAGCAGTACTTGCTGGCTTCCTGGAAGCTGACGCAGGATGGAGTGGTGGCCGGGCATTTGTGCCATCTGTATCGGCGCACGCACCAGGCCGCCGCCGGAATTCAGATGTGCCGCCTGGCCATCGCCCGCATTCCCATGTCACAGAGTCTTTCTCTAAACCAATACGAAGTAGAGACCAAGGCAGCCGAAGAAAATCTGGCGCACATCGCCGGCGGCGCGAAATCGCCGGCTGGTCCAGAGCCCTCCGACATCGTGATTCACGAACGCACTTTTAATCTGCCACGTTTCCTGCCGGGGACCGAAAGCGCCGAGTTCTTTCTTCTGTTCTCCTCCGACGCCACGGCGAAAGCGTTTAAGCTCGCCGACGTTAAGTTCATCAGCGGATCCGACAAGATGAAGAACCAGGGGAAGCAACTGATGAGCGTCCATTTCAAGTTCCCCGCGCCCGATGGGGTTTCGTCGCGTTTCGTGAAGCGCGGAATTCTGGGATGCTATCAGTACAGCGGGTGCTCGTTCGTGCTGCTGGACCAGGCTTCGGTCAAGTCGGTCAACTGAATCGCAATTCCTGGCTTCGAGGCTTCTCTACTTTTCTTTTGCCTCTTCTTCGCGGTGATGCGCAACCTCGCCTCGCTCGCCGTCGATCAGACCTGGGCCCACTCATCCATCTGAGTTACTTCGGTTTAGGGAAAAGTGCCAAATCGTGATTTCGATCACGAACAGCCGTGACGCACGCCATTTGCCCTAAAGCAGCCTTCGAGGAAGATGTCTTTGGAGATCAAGGAAGATGTAGCCGCACGAGCGTCTTCCAGACCCCCATTTTGGGGGCGTAAGGGTGAGGCAGGGAGGTTTCCGATGGGCACAATCGAAATCCACGAGCCAGAGGTAAAGGAAGTCAAATCAGAAAGCCGCGCAGGGGCTGCGGTCCTGCCGCGAAAGGAACTGGTCACGGCACCGGCGTTTGCGCCGCGGGTCATGTTCTCCGACAGCCTGCTGGACTTTGGCGAGACCCGCAAGCGCCGGGCCTTTGCCACCACTACATCTTTTATTTTCAATTGCGTGGCCATCGGCATAATGCTGATCATTCCGCTGGTGTTCACCGACGCCCTGCCCAAGGCACAGTTGCTGACGTTCCTGGTCGCGCCGCCGCCACCGCCGCCGCCGCCACCGCCGGCCGCCGCGCAGGTGCAAAAAGTGGTGCGCCAGCTGGAAACCGACATGCTTTCCACCGGCGGGCTGCGCACCCCGACCAAAATTCCAACTAAAGTCGAGATGATTAAGGAAGAAGAGGCGCCGCCGCCGATGGCAGTTACGGGCGGCGTGGTGGGTGGAATCGGCATTGCTGGCGGGCAAATGGGAGGGGTGATCGGAGGGATCGTGAACGCGACCTCGAACATGGCAACCCCCAAATTCGTTCCGGTCGTGCCGCAGCGCATCCGCATTTCTCAGGGCGTTACAAAGGGGCTTTTGATCCACCGCGTGGAGCCGTCCTATCCGCCGTTGGCGCGCGCCGCGCGTGTGCAGGGCGACGTGGTTCTGAGTGCGGTGATTGATGTCAATGGACAGATCACGAACCTGCAATTAGTGAGTGGCCATCCCATGCTGGTGCCGGCCGCCATTGCCGCGGTTCGGCAGTGGCGTTACAAGCCGTATCTGCTGAATGGGACGCCGGTGGAAGTGGAGACCACTATCACGGTGATCTTCTCGCTGACGTCTTAGGAAGAGGAAAGGCGCCTGAACCGCGCCAGGGAGTCTGAATATGGCTGCAGAATATACCTATCGCGTTTCGGCCTGGTGGACCTCGGGCCGCACTGGACTGGCGAAGTGCGAGTCCTCTCCAAACACGATTCATTTTTCCGAAGCGGCGGAACTGGGCGGCCTGCAAGGCCGCTGGACTCCGGAGCAACTGCTGCTTTGTGCCCTGGCTGGATGCTTCACCACCACGTTTCATGACGTGGCCCGCAGTGCGAAGTTCGAATTCACCGATCTGGAAGTAGAAATCGAAGGCAGCGTGCGCCGCAGCCGCACCGCCGGATGCAATTTCAACGAAATCCTGATCCGTCCCCGGCTGACGGTGAATTTTGAAGAGCAACGCGAGACCGGGCTCGCTCTTTTGCGCCGGGCGAAATCCATCTGCATGATCTCCCGCGCCATTAGCGTCCCCCAAACCCTGGAACCCACGGTCGAGACCGTGAAAGTGCCGGTGGAGGGCTGGAGCGCACAGGAGACTGCGAAGCTTGGAGTATGATGCCGGGCCGGTCGGCCGCAACAAGGGGGTGCCTATGATGTTCTCCTACAGGCTGGTGCGCTTGATCGAGTCGCACGCCGATGCGCTTGCTCTGGGGCTGGAAGAAAAAGTTCAGAGCAGCGACCAGGTCAGTCATTTCCGTCACATTCCCGCGCATGAACTGCGCGAGCGGGTCTACGAGATTTATCGTCATCTGGGCGAGTGGCTGCTGGGCAAAAACGAACTGGATATCGAGCATCGCTATCGCGAGATTGGCGTGCGCCGCGCCCAGCAGCGGGTGCCGCTCAGCGAAGTAGTGCAGGCCATTGTGCTCACCAAAGAGAATCTCTGGGAGTTCCTGAAGAGCGAAGCAGTGATGGACCGGGCAGTCGAAATCATGGGCGAGCTGGAACTTCTGCAAATGCTGGAGATGTTTTTCGATCGGGCAATTTATTATGCCGCTGTGGGGTACGAGGAAACAGCTGCCCGTATGGCCGAGGAAAAGGCGGCGCTGAGGGCAAGCTAGGGGAGCGGAACGGGATGTCGATGTCATGGGAGATGGAATACAAAAGGCGGCTGAAGACGGCGGACGAAGCGTTGGGGTGCGTGAAATCCGGCATGCGCGTCTACATTCAGCCGGGATGTGCCGAGCCTGAGACGCTGGTCGAGGCGCTGATGCGGCGCGCCCCCGATCTTTTCGACGTAGAAATCGTTCACATGATGACCATGGGCTGCGCCCCCTATGTGGCGCAGGAGATGGCGGGGCATTTCCGCCACAACGCCATGTTCATCGGGGCCAACGTGCGCCAAGCCATCAACGACGGCCGCGCCGATTACACTCCGATTTATCTCAGCGAAATCGAATGTCTGTTCGAAAGCGGACAGATGCCGCTCGACGTCGCGCTGATCGAGGTCTCGCCGCCCGATTCGCACGGATATTGCAGCTTCGGCGTCGGCGTCGATACCACTCTGACCGCGGCCAAGTGCGCCCGGCACGTGGTGGCGCAGATCAACGATCACATGCCCCGCACCTACGGCGACAGCTTCATCCACGTCGGCGACATCGATTCCATTGTGGAGTCGTCGCGTCCCTTATGCGCCCTCAAGAGGCCGGAGGTAAGCGAGTTGCAGGTGGTCATTGCCCGCAACGTGGCCGGATTGATCGATGACGGCTCCGTCCTGCAGACCGGCATCGGAGGCATTCCGGACGCCGTCTTGCCGTTGCTGATGGACCGCAAGGATCTGGGCGTGCATAGCGAACTGGTCTCCGATGGCGTGATCCCGCTGATTGAAGCGGGCGTGCTGACCGGCGCGCGCAAGAATTTCAAGCCGCGCAAGATCATCCTCGGATTCGCCCTGGGCACGCCCCGCCTGTTCGAGTTCGTCGACAACAATCCGATTTTCGAATTTCATCCCACGGCGTACACGAACGATCCGGGGCTGATCGCGCGCAACGACAACATGGTGGCGATCAACTCCGCGCTGCAGGTCGATCTGACCGGGCAAGTCTGCTCCGATTCCATCGGCAACCAGTTCTACAGCGGAATCGGCGGGCAGGTGGATTTTCTGCGGGGAGCTTCGCGTTCCAGGGGCGGCAAGCCCATCATCGCGATCTCTTCGACCGCGAAGAACGGGGCAATTTCGCGGATCGTGCCCATGCTCGATCCCGGCGCAGGAGTCGTGACTTCGCGGGGCTTGGTCCGCTACATCGTGACCGAGTACGGCGTGGCGTATCTGCACGGCAAATCGATTCGCGAGCGAGCCAAGGCGCTGATCGAGATTGCGCATCCCAAGTTCCGCGCAGAGCTGTACGCCTATTGCGAGAAGACGAAATGGCTGCAGCCTCCGCAGGTGTCTAAAACGGCAGTGTCGAGGTGAAGAAAAATGTCGGGCCCAGCGCGCGGCAATATCACGATCAACGTTGAAGAGTGCAAAGGATGCGGGCTATGCGTGGAATCCTGCCCGCCCAAATGCCTGGAACTGGCTCCGGAGCTGAGCCATTACGGCGTGCATCCGGCGCGCTACACCGGACACGACTGCACCGGATGCGGCATCTGCTTCTATTGCTGTCCGGAGCCGGGAGCGATCACGGTGTACCGGTTGGCTCCGCCGCCGAAGGCTCCTCGCGCTGAAACTGGAGGCGATCATGCGGCAACTGTGTAAGGGAAACGTCGCCGTCATCAAGGGCGCAGTGCTGGCAGGATGCCGCGCCTACTATGGATATCCCATTACTCCGGCCAGCGAAGTGGCCGAGGCGGCCGCGCTCTATCTGCCCGAAGTAGGCGGCACGTTTGTGCAGGCAGAGAGCGAAACCGCTTCCATCAACATGGTCTACGGCGCGGCCTCGGCTGGAGTGCGCGTGATGACCGCTTCTTCCGGACCCGGGCTCAGCCTGATGCAGGAAGGCATCTCGTACCTGGCGGGCGCGGAACTGCCTTGCGTGATCGTCGATGTGATGCGCGGTGGCCCTGGCCTGGGCAATATCGCCCCCGAGCAGAGCGATTACTTTGCCATGGTTAAGGGCGGAGGTCACGGGAACTATCGCAATCTGGTGGTCGCTCCCGCGTCGGTGCAAGAGATGGCCGACCTGACCGTCCTGGCCTTCGACTTGGCTGACAAATATCGCAATCCGGCGATCGTGCTGGCCGACGGCTTTGTCGGGCAAATGATGGAGCCGCTCGATCTGGAATACCGCGAGATCCTTGCTCCCGAAAAACCGTGGGCAGTGAAGGGCACAGCCGAAACCCGCAAGAACATGGTGAGCTCGATCTTCCTGGAATCCGATGATCTGGAAGAGCACCAGCGGCGCATGGAAGCAAAATACATCCGCGCCCAGCAGATCGAAACTCGCTGGGAAGAGTACCGCACCGAGGATGCCGAGTTGCTCGTGGTCGGCTACGGCATTATTTCGCGCGTGCTGCGCTCGGCCGTGGACGAAGCGCGCAGGCAGGGAATCCGCGTGGGATTATTCCGTCCGATCACGCTGTGGCCGTTCCCGTCGAAGGCCCTGGCGCAGGAAGCGATGCGCGCTGAGAAACTGCTGGTGGTCGAACTGAGCAACGGGCAGATGGTGGAAGACGTGCGGCTGGCGCTCGAAGGCAAGCGGTCGGTGGAGTTTTACGGCCGGGTGGGCGGCAACGTGCCGTCGGTGGAGGAATTGCTGGAAAAGATTACAGAGCAGGTGCCGGCGTCCGTGTGATGTGTTCGTGTGGCCCCGGACGCATGACACAAAATCGAGGGAACAAATTATGGCGGACCATGTAGTCCAGCAGGAAATACAGAGCGCTGAGAAATACGAGATCGTCCATCAGAAGGCGGAAACGTTCTATCCGACGTACGAACGCAAGTCCGATCTCAAGCAGCAGACGCACTATTGCCCGGGCTGCGGGCACGGCGTCGCGCACAAGCTGATCGCCGAAGCGCTGGAAGATCTTGGTGTGCAGAACGACACGATTCTCGTCAGCCCGGTCGGCTGCTCCGTCTTCGCCTACTACTACTTTGACGTGGGCAACGTGCAGGTAGCGCATGGACGCGCTCCGGCGGCGGCAACCGGTCTGAAGCGGGCTTGCCCCGACAAGATGGTGATCGCTTACCAGGGAGACGGCGACCTGGCGGCGATCGGCACAGCGGAAATCGTGCATGCCGCCAACCGCGGCGAAAAGATTTCTGTCTTCTTCGTCAACAACGCGATCTACGGCATGACCGGCGGCCAGATGGCGCCCACCACGCTGGTCGGGCAGCGCTCGACAACTTCTCCCTGGGGACGCCGTCCCATCAACGAAGGCTTCCCGCTGCACATGGCCGAGATGCTCTCGTCGCTGCAAGCTCCGGTTTACATCGAGCGCGTCGCGCTGTCGGACAACAAGAACATCATGAAGGCGCGGCGGGCGGTGCGCAAAGCGCTCGAACTGCAGCGTGACGGCGCGGGCTTCACCTTTGTCGAAATTCTTTCTCCCTGCCCGACCATCTGGGGCAAAGATCCCGTCGAAGCGCGCAAGTGGGTGGCGGAAAAAATGATCCCCAACTTCCCGCTGGAAGTTTTTCGCGACCGCAAAGTCGAGATCGTCGAGACCAATGCGCCGCCGCATAAAACCGTGCAGGAACTGGTTGAGGGCGAGCGCAAGGCTGCCCGGGAAGCGATGATTCCGGGACGCCAGCACCATTTCCGCCATCTCGGCATCAAGATCGCCGGCTTCGGCGGGCAAGGTGTGCTGCTGCTCGGCCAGTTGCTCGCCGAAATGGGCATGCGGGAAGGGCTGGAAGTAAGCTGGCTGCCGTCCTACGGTCCCGAAATGCGCTCGGGCAGCGCGCATTGCCACGTGTGCCTGTCGAAAGACCGCATCGGATCGCCGGTGCTCTCGCGCCCCGACGTTGTGATCGCCATGAATGAAATGTCGCTGCGCAAATTTGCCGCGAGCGTGGCGCCCGGCGGCACGATCATCTACGGCCGTGACGCTCTGCCCGAAGACTTCGTCACTCCGCAAGCACAGGTGGTCTGCATCCCGGCCTCGGAGATTGCCGACAAGCTGGGCTCGGCAAAGGTCGCCAACGTGGTCATGATGGGCGCGTTGCTGGAAGAGACCGAATGCCTGGCCACGTCAACAGCCATGAAGGTTCTGGAAGCCAAGGTAAAAAATCCAGCGCTGCTCGAACTCGACCGCAAGGCCCTCGACGCCGGACGCCTTTACATCGACCACACGGTGGCGATCGGCGCCGTGACCCAAGCCGACGGCTTCGCGCAATAGTTACAATTCGGGTGCCCGATCCTTGTCGCGACTTGTGCGACAGGGCGGAGCCTTTGACGTTGAACTTCGAATTGCTGATCGTTCAAAGTCAAAATCCCCACCCTGTCCCTCCAAAAACGGAGGGACAAGAGTGGGGCACCCACTTCCTACTTCGCTGCGGAATACCGCTCCATCCTCTTTTTGAACAACCACAGCACGCTCGGCCCGAACGACATCAGCATGATCGCGATGCCGCTGGTGATGCCGAAGCCGGTGACCAAGGGAGCACAGCAATCCTGCCGGCGACGCACGATCACGTGGGAGGGCACCGCGACCAGCAACTCGAGCACGCTCCCCCGAAACAGCCATGACAGCGCACGGGTCGCCGGGTCGTCGAATTCCGATCGAACAGATAAAACAGGATGCCCCACGCGATCCATGTAATGCTGATCGTGGCTGCAACGCCGGTCAGGTCGCGGAGAACCGGGAATTTATTTTCTCCCCACACCACCAGGAAGGCAGCCACCACCACAACCACGGTTATGACGGTCAGGAAAAAACCCACGGTGACAGCAGAAAGAACAATGGGCGTCCGGGACTGTACGCGCCGCTGGGTCGTATCAACGCTCAGCCCGAGCAGAACCGCCTGGCCCAGGACGAAGACGCCGGCAATGATCCAGGTACCCCACGCCTGATAGAACTCCTTGTAACTACTCCATGCCGGAGTCGAACGGGCCATCAGAAGCAGCGTAGCTGGCACGAGCAGCCCCAGGACGATCAAAGCGTAGACGAGAGTTACAACCAATCCCCACTTCTTCATCGCGTCCTCCGGTCCCGATCAGCGTTGAATGCCGGAACCTCAGAGTATACTTGCGTCCTTTGCGCGTCCGGTCTTTTCGCTCGACCTCGTCGCGATACAATCATGCTGTGAGGTATCCGTGGCGCAGATGACACCGGAAGTATCGAAACTACTGGAGCAAGCGCTCACCCTCTCGGTCGAGGAACAAGAGGCCTTGGCGGATTCCCTGATTTCCAACCTGGGCGGCAAACTGGATGAAGGTATCCAGGCGGCCTGGCGAACTGAGATCGAGAAGCGAATTCAGGAACTCGACTCCGGCAGAGCAAAGACCGTGCCCTGGGACGACGTGAAGAAGCGCAACCTGGCAAAGCTCCCTCATGCCCGATGAGATAGTCGAGTTCCATGAGGAAGCAGCCGCTGATTACGACGCGGCTTTTGACTGGTACTTGCGGCGCAGTCCCGACGCGGCCTTGCGCTTTTCGGCCGCGGTTGAAAGCGCCTTGGGACAGATTCTGCAGGCACCTGACCGTTGGGCCGAATCTGACTTCCACACCCGCAGATTTCTGCTCAGACACTTTCCCTACATCTTGGTCTATCGGGAGAAACCTTCCGGAAACCTTCAGATCCTGGCGGTCGCTCATACCAGCCGAAAGCCAAGGTACTGGAAGGGGCGCGTCTAATTCCGGGATTTGGTAACTGCCTGCGGGCCCCGAGATGTGATCTCAATCACGAAAACTCGTGACAGGCGGCATATCTGCGCGAGTCACTCAGGGCTGATCCTGAGAACGGGTGCAGGAGGTGTGTCATGGCACTCGTCGAAGCCCATCTCGAAGTGGTCCCGAACGCGACTGCCGACCGCAAGGCTGCCGGACCTTCGTCCGCGGTGTCGGTGAAGAACGTCCTGTTCGCTACTGATTTTTCTGCAAGTTCTGAAGCCGCCCTGCCTTACGCCGCCGCCATTTGCCGGCACTATGGCAGCACGCTGCACATCGTCCATGTTCTGTCCGACGCCAGCCTGCTGCTGGTGACCGGCGGCGTGGACTACGTCAGCATGGGCACCATTTATGAAGATGCCCACACCGAAGCCAAGGAAAAGTTGGATGAGATTGCCATCCGCCTCGAAGGCATTCCGCAGCGCAGCTATGTGCGTCACGGGCAGGTCTGGCGAAACCTGAACGGCATCATCGAAGACAACCAGGTTGACATGATCGTCGTGGGCACGCATGGCCGCACCGGCCTGGGCAAATTGCTGCTGGGTTCGGTTGCAGAGGACATTCTGCGCCACGCTCCTTGCCCGGTGTTGACCGTGGGGCCGAGAGTTTCCGGACACGCCAGGCTGCCGGCTTTCCCCAAGCGCGGGCACGATCTGGCTCCGCTGGAACTGGAGTTGCAGCAAATTGTGCTGGCCACCGACCTCGCCCAGAGCGCGGCTCGCATCGCGCAGCGAGC
Organism: uncultured Acidobacteriota bacterium; assembly: GCA_963763795.1. Taxonomy (GTDB): domain Bacteria; phylum Acidobacteriota; class Terriglobia; order Terriglobales; family Acidobacteriaceae; genus Sulfotelmatobacter. Next base: position 489,832 of record CAVXPP010000004.1, read on the forward strand.
GGTCAAACTCGCGGAAGAATTCCGCGCGCGCCTCACGCTCTTGCACGTGATCGAGGACTACACGCGACTCGGGAGCCGACCGGGGCCGATGGAAGACGGAGTTCGCCGGCTGCAAGCGTTGATTCCGGCGGACGCGGCACTGCAGTATCCGGCGGAGACGGTGCTCGAATTCGGTTCGCCGGCGGAGCGGATCCTGAAAGTTGCCGCCGACCGCGAGGCCGACATGATCGTTCTGGGCGCACGATCTGCGGCAGACATTGGCAGCACGCACCTGCCCTGGTCGTCGGCGCATCACGTCATCGCCCAGGCGCATTGTCCGGTGTTGACCATCCGCGAATGAGAGTGGAATGCTTCGAACAGGCGGCGGCACCTCGTTGATCCAGAGACTTCCGTGGAGGCGGTTTGTTCGCCGCCAGCAGAGTTACATCGCTATCGCTGTGGCCATCTATGCCGCGCTCTGGGCGGTGGACCGTCCGGCCGACATCAGCAGCACCCTCATCTACACTCTGCCCCTGTGCAACCTGATCGCTGTGGTGAACGATTACCTCGGCTTTCTTTACAAACGCAAGCGCACGCTGCATTCCTGGGCGATCTACATGGCGCTGATCTTTGTCATCGCAGTCGTCGGCGTCGGAGTTGTGAACGCCATCGAGTTTCCGCTCCGTCGGCTTCCCGGCCAGACCCTGTGGCAATTTCTGAAGGGAGGGTGGAAGTTGCCGTTCATGGCAACGATGATCGTGGGCGTGAGCACCGAACTGTATCGCAGGACGCGCGAGCGGCTGGAATCGCGCAACCGCGAACTGCAGCGGACGATTGAACTGGAGGCTGCCGAACGCGCGCTCCACGGACAAGAATTGGAGCAGGCGCGCGAGATTCAGCAATCGCTGTTGCCCAAGGAGATCCCGCAGCTTCCCGGATTCGCCATTGCCGGCGCATGGGAACCGGCGCGCGTGGTGGGCGGCGATTATTTCGATGTGATCCGGCTGAGCCAGACCCGGCTGGGCATCTGCATTGCCGACGTAGTGGGTAAAAGCATTTCTGCCGCTTTGCTGATGGCCAACGTGCAAGCCAGCGTGCGTGCCTTTGCCGCCGAGTCCACCTTGCCTGCGCAGCTGTGCCAGCGGGTGAACTGTGTTCTTTGCTCCAGCATCGGCACGGGAAAATTCGTGACGTTCTTTTATGGCGTTTTGGACGCGGCGGAAAAGACGCTGCAGTACTCCAACGCCGGACATCTGCCGCCGATCCTGATCCACGCCGGTGGACAAGTTCAGGAACTCGATAGCGGCGGCGCCGTGCTGGGCGTTTTTCCCGCTTGGCAGTATGAAGACTCTCGCGTGCGCCTCGATTCCGGAGATCGCCTGCTGCTGTTTACCGACGGCATCACTGAAGCCGGACTTCCCGGCGGCGAAGAATTCGGGGAACAGCGCCTGATTCAGGGCGTGCGACAGTATGCGGCCGCGTCCACCAGCGAACTGAAGTCGCAATTGCTGCTGGACGTGAAGCGATTCTGCAACTCGCAACTGCAAGACGATGCGACTCTGATTCTGATCTCCGCTCTGCCGGGCGTTGAGGTGAACGGGAAGCATGATGCGGAAATGTGTGCCGCGAGATAGTGTGTCACTTTGAATTTTGCGTATCGCTCATCGAGGATCATCCCGAAAGCCGGCGCATTTCAGCCGGCCGAGGGATCTCCTTCCCCCTGACTTCGTAGGGAGATCCCTCCCTCCGCCTGAAAAGAGACTCCGGTCGGGATGACGCCAAGCCTGAACCGTTCTGGATTTCAAACTGAGATCCTACTTGCCGTGATCCATTCTTGACGAGTGGACCGAAATGATACTGAGCGAGCGAAATTTCTTCGGGAAGCGTTGTGACGGCTCAGGGCGAGGACTAGAATGAAGAGTTCTTCGCTGAGTAACTTTCGTTTTCATCACTTCATGCGGCATTCATCTGCGAGTACGAACGGATATGCACTCCTACGTTGCAAAGCCTACTCCTCCCAATCAGGACAAGCGCTGGAAGCTGGTCGACGCCACCATACGGCGGCAGGGCCAGCAGGCGCGCGGCCTGATTGAGACGCTGCACACGGTGCAAGAGGCGTTCGGATACCTCGACGTACAAGCGCTGCGCTATGTTGCCATGTCGTTGCGCGTGCCTCTGAGCCGAGCCTACGGCGTCGCCACGTTCTATCACTTCTTTACCCTCAAGCCGGCGGGCGAGCACACCTGCGTGATCTGCATGGGGACGGCGTGCTACATCAAAGGCGCGCCGCAATTGCTCGACGCGGTGCAGCGCGATCTGGGTATCGTTCCCGGCGAGACTACGCCCGACAAGAAAGTCTCGCTGCTGACAGCGCGCTGCCTGGGATCGTGCGGCTTGGCTCCGGCAGTGGTCTACGATCAGGAGGTCGCGGGCAAGGTCGCAACCTCGGCCATCCGCGAGCACCTGAAGAAATGGACTCTCGCATGACGCCCGAGGAACTGGAGCAAATTGCCGAAGACGAGCGGGCCGAGCAGGGCCGGTTTACGCAGCGCGTGAATGTCTGCGTGGCCGCCGGATGCTTGTCGTGCCAAAGCCAGTCAGTAAAGGACGCGCTCGATCAAGAAGTCAACCAGCGCGGAGCGAAAGATCGTTGCCAGGTTAAGGGCGTGGGCTGCATGGGCCTGTGCTCGGAAGGCCCCTTGGTCTCGACCAGCGCGGGAGTTCTCTATAAGAAGGTCGAAGCCGCCGACGGTCCCGCGATTCTGGACAGCCTGGAGAGCACTCCGGTCGAGCGTCTGGTTTGTCCCACCAACGTCCCATTTTTCCAAAGGCAGCAAAAGATCGTGCTGGAAAATTCTGGAGTCATCGATCCCGATCGTGTCGAGGACTACATTGCCGCCAACGGCTATGCCGCGCTGATCAAGGTGCTGACCGAGATGTCGCCGCGCGAGGTGATCGACGAAGTTACTCGCAGCGGCCTGCGCGGCCGCGGCGGCGCGGGCTATCCCACGGGCCTGAAATGGAGCACGGTCGCGAAATCGGTGGGCACGCAGAAATATGTTATCTGCAACGCCGATGAAGGCGATCCGGGAGCGTTCATGGATCGCAGTGTGCTTGAGAGCGATCCGCACCGCGTGCTCGAAGGCATGCTGATCGCCGGCTACGCGGTAGGCGCCACGGAAGCTTTCATCTATGTGCGCGCCGAATATCCGCTGGCCATCAAGCGCCTGCGCAACGCCATTCGCCAGGCGGAGCGCATTGGCCTGCTCGGTTCCAATATCTGCGGCACGCGCTTTGGCTTCCGCATCGATCTTCGCCTCGGCGCCGGAGCCTTCGTTTGCGGTGAAGAGACCGCGCTGATCGCTTCGGTCGAAGGCAAGCGCGGCACGCCGCGCCCGCGCCCGCCCTATCCCGCGATGGAAGGGCTGTTTGGCCAGCCCACGCTGATCAACAACGTCGAAACCTTCGCCAACATCGCGCCCATCCTGCGCAATGGCGGCGAGTGGTATGCCAAGATCGGCACCGAAAAAAGTAAAGGGACCAAGGTCTTCGCGCTGGCCGGCCGCGTCGAAAATACCGGGCTGGTCGAGGTTCCCATGGGAATTTCGCTGCGCGAGATGGTGTTCGAAATCGGCGGCGGCATTCCGGAAGGCCGCAAATTCAAGGCTGTGCAGACCGGCGGCCCGTCCGGCGGCTGCCTGCCGTCTGAGTGCCTCGACATGCCGGTCGACTACGAATCGCTCGCCAAGGCCGGATCGATCATGGGTTCGGGCGGCATGATCGTCATGGACGAGAGCTCGTGCATGGTCGACGTCGCCAAATATTTCATGGATTTCTGCATGACGGAATCTTGTGGCAAATGCATTCCGTGCCGCGTGGGCACCTACCAGATGCACCGCATCCTCACCGCCATCGGCAACATGACGGCGACCGCGCAGGACCTAAAGATGCTGGAAGAGCTTTGCGATCTGCTCAAGCACACCAGCCTGTGCGGGCTGGGGCAGTCGGCGCCCAATCCGGTGGTCAGCACGCTGCGCTCGTTTGCCGAGGAGTATCGCGCGCATATTGAAGAGCACAAGTGTCCTGCGAGAGTTTGCGATAAGGTCGCGGAGGAAGCTGTATGAGGCCGGCGGCGACAGTCAAGACGCTCAAAATCGACGGCCGCGATGTGACCGGACGCCAGGAAGAATCCATTCTCGATGTGGCGCGGCAGAACGCGATTTTCATTCCGCGGCTGTGCGAAATGGACGGCCTTTCCGACGTTGGCGCCTGCCGTCTGTGCCTGGTCGAAATCAAAGGCCAGAACAAGCTGCTTCCCGCCTGCGTGACCGCGGTGGAAGAGGGTATGGAGGTCACCACCGATTCGGAGCGGCTGAACAATTATCGCCGCATGATCCTGGAGTTGCTGCTTACCGAGCGCAATCACGTCTGCTCGGTCTGCGTCTCGAACGGCCATTGTGAGATGCAGATGCTGGCGCAGCGACTCGGGATCACGCACGTGCACTTCCCCTATCGCTATCCCAAGGAAGACGTGGACGCGTCGCACGAGCGCTTCGTCATCGACCACAACCGCTGCATCCTGTGTACCCGCTGCGTGCGGGTGTGTGACGAAATCGAAGGCGCGCACACCTGGGACATTATGGGACGCGGCATCGGCGCCAAGGTCATCACCGATTTGAACGAGCCCTGGGGACAGTCGGAAAGCTGCACCAGTTGCGGCAAGTGCGTGCAGGTGTGTCCCACGGGCGCGCTGTTTGAAAAGGGACGCTCCGTCGCCGAAATGCTCAAGCGGCGCCAGTTCCTGCCTTATCTAAAGATGATGCGGGAAGAAAACGAATGAGAACCTTGAACCACGGAAGGCCACGAAGTCACACGAAGGAAAGCCGCGCAATGAATTCCTTCGTGTAACTTCGTGGCCTTCGTGGTTTATGACTGGGGATCATGAGTAAGAAGCGAATTGCCACCGTATGGCTCGACGGCTGCTCGGGCTGCCACATGTCGTTTCTCGACATGGACGAGCGCTTGCTGGCCATCGCGGGCGCGGCCGACCTGGTCTACAGCCCGCTGGTCGATGCCAAGGAATTTCCTGAGAGCGTCGATGTGACGCTGGTGGAAGGCGCGGTCAGCAGCGAGGAAGATTTGCACAAGATCAAACTGGTGCGCGAACGCACCAAGATACTGATCTCGCTGGGCGATTGCGCAGTAACGGCCAATGTGCCCGGAATGCGTAATCCGTTTGGCACCAAGGCGGTGTATGACCGGGCCTATCGCGAGAATGTGACTTTCGATCCCGGCGTTCCCAATCAGGTCGTCCCCGCGCTGCTGCCGAACTCGCGCCCGGTCCACGAGTTTGTCACTGTCGACATTTTTGTTCCCGGCTGCCCGCCCTCGGCCGACACTATTTATTACGTGGTGAGTGAGTTACTGGAAGGCCGCATGCCGGATGTGGCATTAAAGACGCGTTTTGGTTCGTAGATCGATGAGCGGAATAAACGATGAGCCAACAAATTGACCTGAGGCAACTGAGAGACGCGATAAATGCAATTTTCGATCACATGATCGAAGACTTGAGAATCGAGACGGTCGAACTTGAGCCTGGTAAAGACCTCTATTGGCATGTGCCGGTTGCTGAGCTGCACGAGATGTCCAGGAAGCCGATCGGCACCGATGTTGGACGTCTGAGTGATGACGTCGATTTCATGAAGTTGATTTCGAGAGGGCAGTCCGGGGATGTTAGCTATAACTTAGTTCATATCGCTCCTCTGTTGCGATATATCGGTGAGCACGTCAAAAGCTAGAAGCCAGAAGCTAGGAGCTATTCGTGAAGCAGGGCAGCACCATCGTTATCGATCCGGTGACGCGCATCGAGGGTCATTCCAAGATCACGCTGCACTTGAACGAAGACGGCCGGGTCGAGGACGCCCGCTTCCACGTCACGCAGTTTCGCGGCTTCGAGAAGCTGGCAGAAGGCCGCCCGTTCTACGAGATGCCTTCGCTGATGGCGCGCATCTGCGGCATCTGCCCAGTGAGCCATCTCATCGCCTCGGCCAAGGCCTGCGATTCGCTGCTGGCGGTGCGCATCCCTCCCACGGCCGACAAGCTGCGCCGCATCTTCGGACTGGCCCAGGTGACGCAATCGCACGCGCTGAGCCTGTTCCATTTGTCGTCTCCCGATCTTTTACTGGGGATGGACGCCGATCCTGCCAAGAGCAACATTTTCGGTGTGGCTGAGACGAATCCCGAGCTTGCCCTCGACGGTATCCGCCTGCGCCAGTTCGGGCAGAAGATTATCGAGCGACTGGGCGGCAAGCGCATCCATCCGGCGTGGATTGTTCCCGGCGGTGTCAGCGAGCCTCTGACCGAAGCCAATCGCGACGCCATTCTGTGGTCTCTGCCCGACGCTCTGGCCATCGCCGAGCGCACTCTGGAATGGTTCAAGAGCATCATGGAGCGCTTCCGCGAGGAAATCTCCACCTTCGGCAACTTTCCCACCATGTTCATGGGGATCGTGAAAAAGGACAACGGCCTCACGTTTTACGATGGCAAGCTGCGCATCGTCGACGCCTCCGGACACGTGGTGGCCGACGATCTGGATCCCACGCAATATTCCGATTACATCGGCGAGAAAGTGGAATCGTGGAGCTACTTGAAATCCACCTACTACAAGCCGAAGGGCTTTCCCGAAGGAGTGTATCGCGTGGGGCCGCTGGCGCGCCTGAATGTAGCCGACCGTTGCGGTACGCCACGCGCCGATCAGGAGCTGGCAGAATTTCACGAGCTGCAGCGCACCGCGGTGCTGAGCTCGTTCCACTATCATCACGCGCGCCTGGTCGAGATTCTCTACTGCATCGAGCGCCTGGAGCAACTGCTGAACGATCCCGAGATTCTTTCGAAACACGTGCGCGCGGTTGCCCGGCCCAACGCGCTCGAAGGCGTCGGCGCCTGCGAAGCCCCGCGGGGAACGCTCTTCCATCATTACAAGATCGACGAGCAGGGACTGATCCGCTGGGTTAACCTGATCATCGCTACCGGGCACAATAACCTGGCTATGAACCGCAGCGTGCTGCAGGTGGCCAAACATTTCGTGCAGGGCAACCGCCTCACTCCAGGCATGCTCAACCGCGTGGAGGCCGTGATTCGCTGCTACGATCCGTGCCTGAGCTGCTCCACGCACGCGCTCGGCCAGATGGATCTGCAGATCCAACTGATCGGCCCCGATGGCGGAGTGCTGGACGAAGTTGTGCGCTAGAAGTACTCGAATCCTGTCATGCTGTCTCTAACGACGTGGTACTCTGTCAAGCGAATTTTGCCGGCACTCCGGCGTGGACGCCGAAAATTCGAATGGCATTCATAGGCCTAGCAGATTCTTGGTAACTGCTCCCCGCTCAGCATGTCGACCACGCGGTTGCCGCCGATGCGGCTTTGCAAAACTACCGTGCGGCCAGGACTCTCTTCGACTTTGCCGATGCGTACGGATCCGGCGGACACCGGGACCTTCTTCATCACTGCAAGCGCGGCGTCGGCTTGCGCCGGGGGAACGAAGACCGCGAAGCGTCCTTCATTCGCCACATACAGCGGATCCAGGCCGAGAATCTCACAGGCGCTCTCGACCGTCTCGTCGACCGGAATCAAGGTCTCTTCCAGCTTGATGCAGACATTCCGGTCGCCGGCAATTTCGTTCAGCGTGGTTGCCAGACCGCCGCGGGTCAGATCGCGCAGGCAGTGAATTTCGATTCCGGCATTCAGCAGGGCCTCCACCGTCGGCCAGACAGAATCCGTGTCGCTGAGGATCGGCGATTCGAATTCGAGTCCTTCACGGACAGAGAGAATTGCGATGCCGTGGCGTCCGAGGTCACCGCTGACAATGACTGCGTCGCCGACTTGAACCGACGCAGGTCCGATCATGGCCGGCCCCTCTCCCACAGCCTGCCCTGAGCCTGCCGAAGGGTCTCGCAAAATCGGCGAGACGTGGGGCACCCCCGGTTCCGTTGTTTCGTCCTTCTTCACTGGGGGTGCCCCCGGTCTCGCTGGGGTTGCGAGACCCGGGAACTCCTCGATGACTCCGATGCCCGAGGTGTTGATGAATATCCCATCCCCCTTGCCCTTATCGACGACTTTCGTGTCTCCCGTGACCAGCTTGACATTCGCCTTCGCGGCGGCTCTCTGCATCGACGAAACCACAGTGCGCAGAGTCTCCATCTCCAGGCCTTCTTCCAGAATGAATCCCGCGCTCAGGTAAAGCGGGCGAGCGCCGCACATGGCCAGATCGTTCACCGTGCCGAAGACGGCCAGATCTCCGATATTGCCGCCGGGGAAAATCAGCGGGCGCACTACGAATGAATCCGTGGTAAAAGCCAGACGCGATCCATTGATGGGCAGAACCGCGCCATCGTGCCGCTGCTCGAGCATGTCGTTCGAGAACGCGGGCATAAAAATCTTTTCGATGAGCTGATGGGTCAGGCGTCCGCCGCCTCCGTGCGCCAGAACGATGCGATCGTCAGCGACTCGGGGTACCGGACAACTGAGGTTGAACGCTGGTGTTTTGGCGTCTGCCATAGTGGTAGTAGGCCGCGCACGCGCCTTCCGACGATACCATGGGAGCGCCGAGCGGATTTTCCGGCGTGCACTTCACGGCAAACGCCGGGCAGTCGTGAGGTTTCTTGATGCCTTGCAGAATCAGTCCGCTGATGCATTCCGGCGATTCGTGCGCCGGTTCGCCGGAGAACGGGAAGCGGCGGTTGGCATCGTATTTCTGAAAACGTCCGCGCAGCTGCAATCCGCTGGCAGGAATCTCGCCCAGGCCGCGCCACTCGCGCGGGCTGACTTCAAACACTTCCGCAATGGTTTTCTGCGCCGGGCGATTTCCTTCCCGCCGCACCGCGCGGCTGTACTGGTTCTCCACCTCGTGCCGACCTTCTTCCAACTGGCACACCGTCATGTGAATGCCTTCCAGAATGTCGAGCGGCTCGAATCCGGTCACCACGATCGGGACTTCGTATTTGGCGGCAATCGGGAAATATTCCTCGAAGCCCATGATGGTGCAGACGTGCCCGGCGGCGAGGAATCCCTGCACCACGCAACTCTCGGACGACAACAAGGCTTCCATCGCGGGAGGAACCAGCACATGCGACACCAGCAGCGAGAAATTTTCGACGCCGTCATGGTCGGCCTGCCATGCCGACATGGCATTGGCTGGCGCGGTCGTTTCAAATCCCACAGCAAAAAACACGACCTGCTTTTGCGGATTAGTCTTCGCCAGTTTCAGCGCATCGAGCGGCGAATAGACAATGCGCACGTCTCCGCCTTCGGCCTTCACGTCGAACAAGCTTTTCGACGATCCGGGCACGCGCAACATGTCGCCGAACGAACAGAAGATCACGTCAGGGCGCTTGGCCATGGCGACCGCTTTGTCGATCAACTCGATCGGCGTGACGCACACCGGGCAACCGGGCCCGTGCACCAATGTGATTTCGCGCGGCAGCAGATCTTCCAGGCCGCTCTTGACGATGGTGTGGGTCTGGCCGCCGCAGATTTCCATGATGGTCCACGGGTGCTTGACTTTCAGATGGATGGCTCGCGCTAGCTGTTCGGCGGCTCTCTGGTCGCGATATTCACTGAGGAATTTCACCGAGTTCCTCTTTCAATGCACCCATCTCCTCCAGGTACTGGAAGACGCGCTTGGCCTCGTCTTCGTCGATGACGCTGATCGCGAACCCGACGTGGACCAGGACGTATTTGCCGACCTCGGCTTCGGGAGTGTACGCCAGGTTGATATCTTTGCGGATGCCGCCGAAGTCGACCTTGCCGACGCGGAAGGCGATGTCGCCTCCATCGATGATTTCAACCAATCGGCCTGGAACTGCAAGGCACATGAGAGAGTCTCCCAGCGGCTAAAGCCGCAAATCTTAACCGCTTCGTTGCGGCATGCCTGAAGGCATGCCCTTCCCGATCGTTCTTCCTCTTCGTAGCGCCGGCGTCTCGCCGGCTGTCGCGAGCGCATCTTGCGCTCGCTGTCGGTGCGAGCCGAGAACGGCGTGGGCGGGACACCGGCGCTACGGTTGACTCATCACTACCTGCCCCAGCGCGATGCCGCCATCGTTGGGGGGAACTCGCCGGTGCGTGTGCACCGTGTATCCGCGCGCTTCGAGCGCTGCCGCGGCCCGCTCCGTCAAATAGCGGTTCTGAAAGACTCCGCCGCTGAACACGATCTGCTTCAAACCACTTTGCCCGGCCACTTCCACAATCCACGCGATCAGCGCATTGTGGAATCGCGCCGCGATCACGGAAACCGGGACTCCAGCACGCCGGTCGGCTACCACCACCGGAATAAGCGGACCCCAGTCCCCACCCGGTAAAGGATACGCCTCTTCGGTACGCAAAGCCCCAATTTCATTTTCGAGGAGCATGGCGGCCTGACCTTCGAAGCGGTTCTCGCGAGCAATGCCGCCGATGCAGGCGACGGCGTCAAACAATCGGCCCACGCTTGTAGTCGGCACCACATTGATTCCGCGTTCGAGCATAGAACGAACCCGCGCGGCATCCGATCGGGGTTTCCCTGTCGAGGGCTCCGTGGTTCCCACGTCTCGCAAAAACAGCGAGACGTGGGGCACCCCATCTCGAATTAACTCATCCTCGTTGACGTGCGGTGCCCCGGGTCTCGCCGCTGTTGCGAGACGTGGGATTCCTTTCTTTTCTAACTCGAACAGCAGGCTGGCTGCCGAGCGCCAGCCTTCGCGCACTGCGGTATCGCCACCGGGTAGACCGAAGGGGCGCAGGTGGGCGACACGTTCGTAATGATTGCTCTCCACGTGGAAAAATTCGCCGCCCCAGATCGCGCCATCGAGGCCGTATCCGGTGCCGTCCCACGAAACGCCAAGGTAGGGACCGTCGATATTGTTCTCTGCCGCGCACGCCGCCACATGCGCCTGATGATGCTGCACGCGGATCACCGGCAGTCCCGATTGTTCCGCCCAGTGCGTCGAGCCGTAGTCGGGATGCAGATCGCACACCACGGCCTCCGGCTTGAAGCTGTACAGGCGGCAGAGATCCGCAATCGCCTTTTCGAAAGCTTGCCGGGCTTCGAGCGTTTCCAGGTCTCCAATGTGCTGGCTGAGAAAAATGTCCTGCCCAACGCCGATCGCTACCGTGTTCTTGAGATGTCCACCCACGGCGAGCACCGGCGGCACGGCGCGAGCCACGCGAACTCCCAGCGGAGCGTAACCGCGGGCGCGGCGCAGAATGCCGGCTTTCCCGCGCGTCAGGCGCACGACCGAATCGTCGCAGGCGCGGACGATCGGACGGTTGTGCATCAGAAAATGGTCGGCGATATCTTTCAGGCGAGCGGCCGCTTCGTCATTGGCGATGGCGATAGGCTCATCGCTGCGATTGCCGCTGGTCGCAATCAGCGGAAACGGGTACTCCCGCATCAGCAGATGATGCAGCGGCGAGTACGGCAGCATCACGCCGAGATAGGGCGAGCAGTGCGCCACGTTCCAGGCAATGTCGGTGCCGGGTTTGGGGCGCAGCAGCACGATGGGAGCGGCCGGAGATTCGAGCAGTTCGACTTCCGCTGCCGCGATCTCGCAATATTCACGCGCCGTTTCGAGCGACGGCATCATCAGCGCGAACGGCTTCTCTTCTCGATGCTTGCGCTGGCGCAGGCGCGCTACGGCCGCCGGTTGCCGGGCGTCGGCCAGAAGCTGAAATCCTCCGATGCCTTTGAGCGCAACGATTGCTCCCTTCCGCAGGGCCGCGGCTACATCGGCGATCGTGCCATCGAGCTTCGGTCCGCACACCGGACAGGCATTCGGCTGGGCGTGAAAGCGGCGGTTGGCGGGATTTTCGTATTCCTCTTTGCACGCCGGGCACAGCACAAAATCACGCATCGTCGTGTTCGGGCGGTCATACGGAATGTCGACCACGATGGTGTAGCGCGGTCCGCAATTCGTGCAGTTGGTAAACGGATACTGAAAGCGCCGATTGGCGGGGTCAAGCAGTTCATTGCGGCAATCGGCGCAGGTCGCGAGATCGGGCAACACGTTGACCGATTTTCCGGTGTCGCCGTCGCTGGCGTGGATCTCGAATCGCGTCGAGCCTTCGGCCGGGATCCACGCGGACTCGCGCGTGGTCACCACCGAGACTGCGGGACGCTCGCGTTCGATGCGCTCTTCGAATCGGCGAAGCACGCCCTGCGGACCTTCCACTTCCACTACCAGCCCGGAGGAAGAATTCAGCACCCACCCCGTCAGCGACATTTCAATCGCCAGCCGGTACACAAAGGGCCGGAAGCCGACGCCCTGCACCGCTCCGCGCAGGGTGATGCGCAGGCGCTGCAGCGCGGGTTTGGAGGCGACTGGCATGGCGAGCGAGATCGCCTTGATTTTATAACCACAAAGGACACGAAGATACACGAAGGAAAGCTTGACGCGAAAAACCTTCGTGATACTTCGTGCCCTTCGTAGCGGATGAATTTAGCGGGCGTCGTCCCAATCGCGTACCAATGCTTCGATCCGGGCGACGAGATCCGGCAGGGCGGAGGCAACTGCCGGCGATAAGGATTCCCCGTGATCGAAATTCTGCCCGGCCATGGCTACCGAGAAAGCGCGTGGCTTCGCGCCGTAAAGTTTTTCCGCCAGACGGACGACTGCGTGGGGAGACAGTGCGTGGAAAAATGGACCTCCGGACTCCGCGGAATCTTTGCCGCCCGGCTTCTCCACGCGAATCTCGCCAGGATGGCCTTCCGGCGGAGACGCCGCGTCGACAAAGATGACGCACGGGAACCAGCTGACGGTTTCCGCGAGTTCCGGTGCCAGTTGGTGCAGGCAGGCGATTTCGACTTCAGCCGGCGAGAACTCCTGCCGCAACGCCTCGGCGGCGTGCCACGCCACGCCGTCGTCGGACCGCAGAGGGTTCCCGTAGGCGATGATGAGGACGCGAGGCATCGGTTCTGTGACGGTGCCGTTCCCTGCAGCAATCCGGTCCTGCTGAGCGGTAGAATGACCTTGCGAACTACAGGTCGTTCGCAGTCGAAGCAACCCTAGTTTCGTTCCGACTCCCGGACCTTTGCCCCGGCGCTCCATATTTAGCATGCTGCATGGATGCCGGTAGGGATGCTTGGACTCCGCAATGGCGTGCCGCGATTGCGGCTGCGCTAGACAGGTTACCACTTCGTTAGAGACAGGATGACAAAGGCGCTCAGGCCGACAAGGCTGCAACAGCTCAGGATGACGAGGCTGCTACGGGAGGTATCCGTGGAATCACTAACCAGGCATTCTTACCCTCTTCGCAACGGCTTGAATCCGCAGCATGTTAACCCCCCCGTGACCCTGATCACTCCTGCCCGTGAGAATTATCACTGCCGGGTTTCATTAGAAGCTGACAATGGAGAGCGGAATTATGTTTATGCTGTACCTACGGAGGTAGGAAAATTATGACGTCCGTGATGACACCTCCGGGAGTGAAAACTCCCGCAGACTACATTGAATCCGTGATGATCAGTGTGAAAGCGAAGAACCCCGCCGAGCCCGAGTTCCATCAGGCGGTTGCTGAAGTGTTCGACTCTCTCAGGTTGGTCCTTGCGAAGCATCCCGAGTATCAGTCGGCGCGTTTGCTCGAAAGAGTTGTCGAGCCTGAGCGCGTCCTTATGTTCCGCGTGCCGTGGTTTGACGACCAGGGCAACATTCAAGTCAATCGTGGATTCCGCATCGAGATGAACAGCGCCATCGGCCCCTACAAGGGCGGACTGCGCTTCCATCCCAGCGTGAATCTCGGCATCCTGAAGTTCCTGGCGTTCGAACAAGTGTTCAAGAATTCGCTCACCACGCTACCCATGGGCGGCGGCAAGGGCGGATCCGATTTCGACCCTAAGGGAAAGAGTGACAATGAAGTGATGCGCTTCTGCCAGAGCTTCATGACCGAACTGCAACGCCACATCGGCCCCGACACCGACGTCCCGGCCGGCGACATCGGCGTGGGCGGACGCGAGATCGGATTCCTGTTCGGCCAATACAAGCGGCTGCGCAACGAATTCACCGGCGTCCTGACCGGCAAGGGCCTGGGCTGGGGCGGATCGCTGATTCGTCCGGAAGCCACAGGCTATGGGTGCGTGTACTTTGCCAGCGAAATGCTGAAGAGCAAGAAGCAGACGCTCGAAGGCAAGATCTGCCTGGTTTCAGGCAGCGGCAACGTCTCGCAATATACCGTTGAGAAGCTGCTCGATCTCGGCGCGAAGCCGGTGACCGTGTCCGACTCGAATGGCGTGATCTACGATCCGGATGGGATCGATCGCGAGAAGCTGGCTTATGTCATGGAGCTGAAGAACGTGAAGCGTGGACGCATTCGCGACTACGCCGACAAGTTCAAGAAAGCGATCTTCATGCCCACCGACATCAAGCTGGAGCACAACCCGCTGTGGAACGTGAAGGCGGATTGCGCTTTCCCGAGCGCCACGCAGAACGAAATCACCGCGAAAGATGCGGCGAACCTGTTGAAGAATGGCATCAAGGTTGTGGCCGAGGGCGCGAACATGCCATCCACGCTCGAAGCGACCAAGATGTTCCTCGATGCCAAGATCCTATACGGACCGGCCAAGGCTGCCAATGCGGGCGGCGTGGCCACGTCTGGCCTCGAAATGGCCCAGAACAGCGCACGGCTGAGTTGGACTCGCGAGGAAGTCGACGACCGTCTGCACAAGATCATGATCGCCATCCACCAGAACTGCTTCGAAACGGCCGAGAAATACGGCACGCCCGGCAACCTGGTGAACGGCGCCAACATTGGCGGCTTCCTGAAAGTAGCCAACGCGATGCTGGATCAGGGCCTGGTGTAGTTAGTAGTGAAGTTAACACAACGAAAATGGGTGCCCCAGGTCTCGCCGGTGTTGCGAGACCTGGGGGATTTCGACAAGAGTTCGAGACGGTGTAAAAAGCGAGAAACGCCCGGAATGGGTTGGCTTATGATGCAATGAGCCTAACCGGCGGGTGCCCCATCTTTGCCGCGTTCTTTGCGGCAAAGGTGGGGATTTTGCTTTCGGCTCCCGACGGCCTGCGGCCCCGGCGGAGTTTCTCAAGTAATCTGCTGAAGGGAACGGGCCGCTTCGTGTAGGTGATCAATGCGGCGTGCCGGAACGCTGGGTCTCAAAAAACGCTCGCGTATTGTCTATCTTCCTTACGACATCGATTGGCTCCCTTCCGGTGATTTTTGGAGGCCTGCGCCCCCAAAACCCGGAACGCCTCCAGTCAATAGACACGCACAAAGGCGGCCGAAGAACGTTTCCCTTAAGGGGAATTTCATACTCGCATAGGTCCGGACTTGGCATCGACCTGAAAATGTTTCGGTCAGTCCCGCAGAGCGCGTCAACTGCTGACGGTGCAAGCATCGCACCGATCCATTCCTGACGTTCACCCCATAGATATGCCTCAGCCAAGGGCTTTCCCAAGAACACTTGACCCCGCGTCCCGACGAAGCATTCGCCGTACGCAATGGCGCCTCGAAGAGGAATGCCACTGTCCATTGCCATCGCAATTAGGTGCGCGACCTTATGGGCGAGAAAAATGACAGCAAGGCCACCTGAAGCATCGTCCTGTCCCGGCGGACGAACAATAAAAATCGAATCGGAGACGAATAAAGCCCAAAGCGATTCATCGACTTCAGTCCATCCCAGCCTTACAAGATCCGCTTCCGTCAAACCAGCCAACTCCAGGTCAACGTTCCCGGCGTCGCGAGCATGCCCGATTAGGGGATCCATGACCCGCTCGGCGATCTGCGATAACGACATCGTCTCAAGGAGATATTTCATTCCGAGAACGTCCAGCAGTGCAACCGCGACCGGCCCCAAACGAGATCTGATGTACCGCTCCACCTTAGGATAATCCTCGCCAGCACTTCACACTTCTCGATCATAGCGAAAACCACTCCGGCAACGTAGACTCGAATGCCGCCTCATTTTTTCGGCACCTTCGGGAAGGCCTTCGCTAGAGCCTCGCGTGTAAGAAAAACAGCCGCCAGAGAGAGTTTCTCGGGATGGTCGGCGAGATATTTCTCTACGACTCGCACCATCTGACCCCTAGGAATGGCCATTAGGCTGCCATCTTGTATTGTGTCGGCCACGCCAGACACGAGCCCCTGACAGTACCCGATCCTGTAAACTTCCTGCTTTGTGAACTCTCGTGAGGGCTCGTCCAATATCTGCACAGCCGGTTTGCAGGCTGCAATAAGCTGATTCCCGTCCCCGCCGACTGCCCAACCCCAATCATCGGCGAAAACGTTCGGGCTGGCGAAAGCTAAAATCGTCAGCACGAGTAATCCCAGCATAAGTCGTTTAGTCATTGTCTCTCCTGCTCGATTTGCCCGGTAGCGTAACACAGCGACCCTCACCCCGACGGTTTTCCAAGCCGCGAGAGTGCGATAATAGGTACATGGCCCCATCACCTGAAAGAAAGCCCGATTGGGAAGAGACCCAAGACTATCGCGGTTACACGATTGAGTTACTATTTTTCAAGAATCCTGGCACCGTTTCGATGTACGCGTATGTCACGAAGGGAGGCACGAGGGTGATTGTTCCCTTTAGCGAACTGATGCCTGCGCGAGCTTTTGCCACCGAAGAGGGGGCGAGGAGCGTTGGCATCCTCGCTACTCAACACGAGATCGACGACATTCTCAAAGCGGCCTGAGGCTCGTGGTCTATAATCCGCAGCGGGCTGTCGAGCTTCGCTCGACGAACAGCCTAGGGCGGCTGTCCCCACATTGATCTCAGATCTCACTGCGCCGACGGCGTTGCCTTGCCGCTTGCAGAGGGGCCGAAGCCGTAGCCCTCATCCATCGCTTTCCGAAACTTCTCCCGCTCTTCCGGACTCATGTTGCGGCAGCGTCCGCGGAAGCGGCGCCCGCCATGCCTTCCCGGGCCGCCATGGTGCAGCCCGCCAAACAGAATCCGGCACAGCAGCAACAACCCCAGGGCTTGCCAGAAGGTAAGCATTCGCCAGCCAAACAGCGGAGGCAGCAGCCAATTCCACAAGTGCATCACCACTTCGCCGCCAACAAAGATAAATAGCGGAATCGCCACAATGGCCAGCGGTGCGATCCAATACCATTTCTTTCTCATATTCGTCCTCATTTCATAAATTCGTCGTACACCTGCTGCAAGCGCTCGCGCAGACGCAGCACCGCATAGCGTTTGCGCGACAGCAGCGTATTCAAACTCACTCCGGTCTCGTCGGAGATCTGCTTGAAGCTGCGGCCTTCGAACTCATTCGCCACGAACACCTCGCGCTGCTCCTCGGGCAACTCGTCGAGCGCCAACTCCAGCTCATCGAGCAGCACGTTGCGGGCATAAAGCGCCTCCGGCCCTGCATCGGGAGATGGCAGCAGGTCTTCGAATTGCGTCCAGTCGCCGTCCTCGTCCTCATCCGCGACCGCCATGTCGCTGAAGTTTTCCGGCTCCTGCTTGCGGAAGAGGTCGGTGATGCGGTTGCGCGCGACGCGAAACAGCCAGCCGGTGACGTGCTCGATCGGCATCAGCAGGCGATTCGCTTCCACCAGCCGGTAGAAGACGTCCTGCAGAATGTCCTCCGTGTCGAGCGGGTCGGGCACACGCCGGCGAATGAAGTTGCGCAGCCGGGACTGCTCCCGCTTGACTACCTCGGAAATGCGCTGGTCCTGTTCGAGTACCATGCGTTCGAGCGCCATCCGCTCGAGAGAAATCGCCTCGACTGCCATGTACAGCGGGCTCGCCGCGTCATTCATTCACTGCTGTAGACGAATGAGGAGGTGCGAATATTGTAAGGTCGCTGCAGTCTGGCGGTCTGGCGCTCGCCAAGGCGAAGGTCAATCCACGGACAGTCGTGAAATTCTGGCGGCCTTTTCCGGAGGGCAAAAAAGTCAAGTCCCCCGTCGAGCAGTGCCTGCACCTTGAAAGGTGCAATGCACGTTAAGCCATTGAAACGAAGCCGCTTTGTGTGTTTAAGCGGTGTGTAAATAAAGTCATGTATCATGTTGATAACAAACAACATAAAGTGTGCCGTTGAATCGGTTTACCTTGCCCCCAGAGCGAGGGATTTTCTGGACGACCTTCGAGCCAGGGAGGTTCCGTTGCATCGTTCTAGCGCCGCCATACGCATCGCGAGAGGCATTCCTGGGAACGATCCGGGAGCGCCGCTAGGAGCTATCTCGACAACCTCAGGGCAGACTCCGTCGCAAACGCAGCGACGAGGTGGGGCACCCGGCTGAGGGAGCGAACACTCCATCTACGCTCGAAGATATAGATATAGAAGACATAGACGATCTTGCGCCGTCCGGCGCACGATCAGGAACTTTTCCCATCTTCCCGTCGTACATCCGATCGAGGCGTTAGAAGATGCGAAAGATGTTTCTGTCGTTGGCCGTAATTGCCATCTCAACCGTTTCCTGGTGCCAACCGGATGCCCGTCCGGAGATACTGGTACTGGGCACCTATCACATGGCGAATCCGGGACGCGACATCCACAACATGCAGGCTGACGACGTGCTGGCGCCGAAACGACAGCAGGAAATCGCACAATTGGTCGCGGTGCTGAAGAGATTCCAGCCGACCAAGGTTGCGATTGAAGCGGATGTAGGGAGCGAACGGGTAACGCAGCAATATGCCGACTACGTCGCAGGAAAATACACGCTCTCGGGGAACGAGACCGACCAGATCGGATATCGGCTGGCCAAGGAGGTGGGTCACAAGACGATCTATCCGGTTGATGAAGAGGGCGATTTCCCCTGGGGGCGCGTCGTCAATTACGCCAAAGCCAATGGGTTGGGAGAGAAATTTGCCGCGTTGGATGACACGATGGGCAAGCAGGTGAAGGAGCAAGACGAATTCCTGCATTCGCACACGGTGCTGCAGATGTTCGAGTATCTCAATTCGGATTCCATGTCGGCGAAAGGGGTGGCGTTTTATTACTCCATTGTGCCTTTCGGCGATCCGGTCGATTATGCCGGCCCTGATCTGCTGGCGGCGTGGTATCAGCGAAACATCCGCATCTACCACAACATCGTGAAGTTGATAGATTCGCCGAACGACAAGATTCTGGTCATCTTCGGTGCCGGACACTTGGGATGGTTGCAACAGGATGCCGCCAGTGATGCGACTGTCGAGCTACGAAAGCTGGCGGAATTCACCCAGTAGTAAGAACGCACGGAGGGGACGGATGGCCTGTCCGTCCCCATCTTTCCTTCACTACAGGTGATCTCGCTCACCTTGATTCTCCCGCGTCCCGGACTATGATTACTGTTTAACGTCCATGTGTCCGCTGCCCATCGCCGCGCCCATTCTTGATGCTGAAGAGCGTTTTGAAGGCTTCGAGAACCTGATGCCGTTTCGTGTCCAGAATATTCTTCTGGTCTCGAGCCTGTACGATTCGTTCATCCTGCGCGAAGATGGACGCCTCAACGAACTGCTCATCGACGAATCGCTCGAGCTGAACCTGCGGCAGATTCCCGGCATCACGCATGTTTCCAGTTGCGCCGAGGCGGTCGAGCTGGCCAAGTCCAATCCTCAATTCAATCTGATCGTCACCAACCTCGCGGTCGGCGACACCGATGCTGCCGATCTTGCCCGCAGAGTGCGGGCCGCCGGGCTCGACATTCCCGTGGTGGTGCTCGGCTACGACTACCGCGAGATCAAGAATTTCGTGGCGCGCAATCCGGTCACCGACATCGACCGCGTGTTTCTCTGGCAGGGAACAGCGCGCATCCTGATCGCCATCGTCAAGTATGTGGAAGACAAGCGCAACGTGCTGCACGACACACGCGCCATGGGCGTCCCGGTCCTGCTTGTGGTCGAGGACAACATCCGCTACTACTCGTCATTCTTGCCGGTCATCTATACGGAGCTGATCAAGCAGTCGCGGCGCGTGATTCAGGAAGGCATCAACGTGGCGCACAAGCTGGTGCGCATGCAGGCCCGGCCCAAGATTCTGCTAGCTTCGAACTTCGAAGAAGCCGCACAGCTGGTGCAGGAATACCGCGAGTACATTTTCGGGCTGGTCTCGGACGTGGAATTTCCATGGGACGGCAAGCTCAGTCCGGACGCGGGCTTCGAACTAGCGCGCATGGTTCGCAGCCTGACGCCTGACGTCCCCATCGTGCTGCAGACCAGCCGGACCGAGTTTCGTCCGCGGGCTCATGCGGAAGGCTACTCGTTCCTGCGCAAGCGCTCACCCACGCTGCTGAAAGACCTGCGCCGCATTCTGACCGATTCATTCGGCTTCGGCGATTTTGTCTTTATCAATCCCGATCCGCGCATGCCCGACCAGCGTGAAGTGGGACGCGCCAAGGATCTGAACGAACTGGAAGAGCAGCTGCAGACGATTCCGGCCGCCAGCCTGATGTACCACGCGCAGCGTAATCACTTTTCGCACTGGCTGATGGCGCGCACGGAATTCGCGCTGGCGGCCAAGCTGCGGCCGCGCAAGGTTTCCGATTTCAGCGGCCCCGAGCATTTGCGCAGCGATCTGATCGCGTCGATCAACGACTACCGCCGCGAGCAGAACGAAGTCCTCATCGGCGACTTCAAGCCCGACACCTTCAAGCCCTCACAATCGAGCTTTCTGAGAATCGGCTCCGGTTCGCTCGGTGGCAAGGCGCGCGGGCTGGCTTTCGTCCGGCATTTGCTGCGAACCCGGCGCATCAGCAAGCGCTTTTCCGGAGTGCGAATTTCCGTTCCCCCTGTGGTGGTCATCGCCACTGACATGTTCGATTTGTTTCTGGCGGAGAATAATCTCAGCGACTTCGCCCTGCATTGCGACGACGACAGCGAAATTCAGCAGCGCTTTCTGGATTCGCCGCTTCCGGGTACGCTGCAGGAAAATCTGAAAGCGTTTCTCGAAGAGGTCCGTTATCCCCTGGCTGTTCGCTCTTCCAGCCTGCTCGAAGACTCGCAGTACCAGCCGTTCACCGGGGTGTACGAAACGTTCATGCTGGGCAACCAGCAGGCGAGCCTGGAGACTCGGCTCGAGGAATTGTCGGAGGCGATCCGGCGCGTCTATGCCTCGACCTTCAGCCAGCACGCCAAGGCTTATGTGCGGGCCACGCCCTACCGCCTGGAAGAGGAAAAGATGGCGGTGATCCTGCAGGAAGTGGTCGGAACGCCGCACGGACAGCGCTTCTATCCTGATTTCTCGGGCGTGGTGCGCTCGCACAACTTCTATCCCGTGGAACCGATGACGTTCTCCGACGGGATCGCCGCCGTCGCGCTGGGCCTGGGGCGCACCGTGGTCGATGGCGGCAAGTGCATCAACTTCTGTCCGCGCTATCCGCGCAACCTGCTGCAGTTCTCTTCGGTGGAAGACATTCTGGCGAACACGCAGACGGAATTTTGCGCGCTCGAACTCGATGGCGTCCCTCATGGCGGAGGGCAAGGCCACCTGCGCGAGGTGCGCTTCGGGCTCGACGCCGCCGAGGCGGATGGCACGCTCGACGCCGTCGGCTCAACCTATTCCGCCGACAATCACGCAGTCTACGACGGCCTGAGCCGGCCGGGCTCGCGCCTGGTGACCTTTGCGCCCATGCTGAAGCATGGCATTTTTCCCCTGGCGGCGATTCTGGAGGTGCTGGTACGCGCCGGCGAAGACGCGCTGGGCAATCCGGTCGAGATTGAGTTTGCCGTCAGCCTGCCGCACGGGGAAGAGCCTGCCGAGTTTGGATTCCTGCAGATTCGGCCGCTCACGCTCGCGCGCGATCATCAGGACCTCGCGATTGGGGAGGTCGATCCGGCGCAGATCGTCTGCCAGAGCACAAAGGTTTTAGGCAATGGGCGGATCGAGAATCTGCACGACATCGTCATGGTCGATTCGCACCGTTTCGAGCGCAGCCGCAGCCGGGAAGTGGCCGAGGCCGTCGCCCGCTTCAATGCCACGCTCAATTCCGAGAATCGTCCATACCTCCTGATCGGGGTCGGGCGCTGGGGATCGAACGATCCCTGGCTGGGCATTCCCGTTGAGTGGGACGAAATTTCCGGAGCGCGCGCCATTGTCGAAGCCGGATTCCGCGACTTCCGCGTCACGCCCTCGCAGGGCAGTCACTTCTTTCAAAATCTCACCGCATTTCAGGTTGGATACTTCACGGTGAATCCCGATGCCGGGGAAGGATCGATCGACTGGCAATGGCTGACCCAGCAGCCCGCGGTCGAAGAGCACGGATGCGTGCGGCATTTGCACTTCTCGCAACCCTTGCGCGTGGTGATGAACAGCAAAACCAGCCAGGGCGTGATCTTCAAGCCGGAAGAGAACTAGAATACAGCTTCCATGCCACGCATTGATTCCCTGACCGACGAAGATTGGAGGCGGATTGTTTCCCTTTCCAATCAAGCCGCAATGAGGAAAAAGCATAAATATCCCCGTTACGAGCGACCGTTTCTTGACGGTTGTTGTACTTTCCAGCAAGCGGAGTGTACGCCGAAGTGTTTCTGTCGCGAGGTGGGATGCAGCGGTGTCTGGACTCTGCGGCCGGATGTTAAATTCCGAGATTTTCTTTCACACTATTGCAACTTGTGGGTTAGGGGCGCGCAGGCATTCGTCGCTTATGTGGAGAACGATTCCCGGTCCGGGATGCCCAAGGAGTGGAAAAACGCTGTATTGTTGCTGCGTGAAATCAGGCGGCGGTGGTCTAACTGGGGCGAGCACGGCAATAGCTTGCCATTGGAGGTCAGCAAGATTAGGCGGTGCTATTTTTGCGACGATGCCTTTACTCTACTGAAGCCCATTGTATGCGAGATTCACAAGCTCGCTGACGATAGCACTGGACTTTTCACGTCCAAACTGGTTAGCCAGCTCTTTTACGATATAGCAGTCCCATTCGATACCAAATCCGCTGGAAAACAGAAGGCGTCCGGGTACGAACCGAAAAGCTATGGCGACGGCGAAATGCGCAAGCAGGCGAAGGATTGGCTTCTAGCTCACAACAAGAGTATTGATGATTTTAGGAAGCTGGACGGAGCACCCGGATCTTGCTGGTCCAGTCCGGGAGGCGGAACCACTTGCAGCCGGATACTGGACAAGCTCTTTTACAAATGATTGGATCAACTGATCAACCGAACGGTAATGAAGCATGGCGGAAGAACGCTCGCAGAAGATTCGCTATCACTGGCTTCTCTGGTGGAAGATTGAACCCGATGAACTGCAGAGGCAAGTCCGTGAGTACGATTCGCTTGGCATGGTCAAATCGGCACGAGGGTTGAGCGCCATACTGTTGGCGTTGTCCGCGATAGTCACGACTATTTTTGTCTGCGTGGGCTGGATGGACGCGTGGTCTTTGGTTGACGCAGTATTGTTCCTCGGCTTGGGGGCTTTTATCTTTCGAGGTCATCGGTGGGCAATGATCTGCGCCATGGTGTTCTGGACACTCGAAAAGGCCTACGGCTTTTACGCCAAACCGGAGTACGCCGTGATGTCGGTAATTTGGTGGACGACATATATGCAAACGTTCTACACGGCGTACCGCGTAGAAAACGCGAAGCGAGCTGCACCGGTTGGCGTTGCGTGAAAGAGCGGAGATCTAGCGGCGCCTGGCAGCGCGAGGACGCTTTGTTTGTGGCTTTGTGCGTTTCTGAGCAAGGTGCTGTGCCTCGTCAATGCGAGGCTTTGCTCTCGCGATACACAATTCGCCGCTTTCCCAGCGCACGGCGACTTCATCCCCGGCCTTCAGGCCCAGCGCCTTCCGAAAGGCCGCAGGTATCAGCATGCTGCCGTCTGGATGGAGCTTTACCTTCGCTTCGAACGGCACTGGGTCTCCTCGGGAACGCGATAAGTACCATATCGGCGTCTACGCCTTGGAGTTGAAAGGCCTTCGGCTCCCGATGTGCGCCCGCGGAGCCGTCGCACACCGCTCTGTGATCAGAATCACAGCCTATCCTGAGGCGCTCCGAACACAATCGTGGTGTCTTTACTTGTCGCCCTAATCACCTCGCGGAGCGTCTGTGTTCAAAATCATCCACGCCGAATTCCTTGCGCCGGGGATCAAACGATTCGTCATCGAAGCGCCCCGGATCGCGCGCAAACAGAAGCCCGGACAGTTCGTCATTCTTCGGATCTACGAAGAGGGCGAGCGGATTCCGGTCACGATCGAGAACTCCAACCCGGAGCGCGGCACGATCAACATCGTGGTGCAGGCGGCGGGCAAGACCACGAACCTGCTCAACTCGCTGGAGACCGGGGATTCGATTCTCGACGTGGTCGGGCCGTTGGGCAAGCCGTCAGAGATTGCGAATTATGGGACGGTCGTCGTGGTGGGCGGCGGAGTGGGTACGGCGATGGCGTATCCCACGGCAGCGGCGATGAAGCGCGCGGGGAATCGCGTCTTGTCGATCGTGGGCGCGCGCAATAAGGAACTCGTCATCCTCGAGCCCGAGATGCGTGCCGTCAGCGACGCGCTGATGATCACCACCGACGATGGCAGCTACGCCGACAAGGGTTTCGTCACCGACAAGCTGCGGCAGTTGATTGATAACGGCACGCGCATCGACCTGGTCGTAGCGGTCGGGCCGATCGTGATGATGAAGGCGGTGGCCGAGGTCACGCGCAAGGAAAACATTCACACCGTGGTCAGCCTCAATCCCATCATGATCGACGGTACGGGCATGTGCGGCGGCTGCCGCGTGATGATCGACGGTAAGAGCGAGTTCGCCTGCGTGGATGGTCCGGAGTTCGACGCGCACAAAGTGGATTTTGCGGTGCTGGTGCAACGTAACTCGATGTACCGGGATGCGGAACAGCGCTCGATGGCCGAGTTTGTCAACGCCCGGAAGAACGCGTCCGGCGACGAGACGCACGCGTGTAGCGCAACGTCCGGGGCGGGGCAAGGAGAGCAACGATGAGTCCCACAGCAAAAAAATCGGCGAATCCGTTGTTGCCCAAGGAGCGCATCAAGGTTCCTCGGCAGTTGATGCCTGAGCAGCCGGCGGAAGTGCGAGCGCACAATTTTGAAGAGGTGAATCTCGGCTACAGCGCGGAACTGGCACAACAGGAGGCGTTGCGCTGCCTGGAGTGCGCCAAGCCGACCTGCACGGACAACTGCCCGGTAGGGATCGACGTGAAGGAGTTCGTCCAGAGAATTGTCATTGGGGACTTTCTCGGCGCGGCGGCGAAGATCCGCGAAGCCAACGTGCTGCCGGCGGTGACGGGGCGCGTCTGTCCGCAGGAAGATCAGTGCGAAGGCAAATGCCTGCTGTCGAAGAAGGTGAAGCCGCTGGGTATCGGATATCTGGAACGCTTTGTCGCCGATTACGAACAGCGCATGGGAACGCACGTGGTGCCGAACGCTCCGCCGACCGGAAAGAAAGTTGCGATCGTGGGCAGCGGGCCCTCGGGCCTTACCGTTGCTGGGGACCTGATCCAGAAGGGCCACAAGGTGCGCGTGTTTGAGGCGCTGCATGAGATTGGCGGCGTGCTGGTGTACGGCATTCCAGAATTTCGCCTGCCCAAGCAGATCGTGCGCGAGCAGATCGATTACATGCGCGAAATGGGCGTGGAGTTTGAAACCGACGTGGTCGTGGGACGAACCGTGACCATCGACGAATTGCTGGAAGAAGAAGGCTTCGACGCGGTGTACATCGGCACGGGCGCGGGCCTGCCGCAGTTCATGAATATTCCGGGAGAGCATTTCAACGGCGTATATTCGGCGAATGAGTTTTTGACCCGCATCAATCTGATGAAGGCGTATAAGTTTCCTGTGTATGACGAGCCCATGCTCGATCTGAAGGGCAGAGACGTAGCGGTGATCGGCGGCGGCAACACGGCCCTGGACGCGATCCGCTCGGCTCTGCGGCTGGGCGCGCGCAAGGCGTACGTTATCTACCGGCGCAGCGATGCCGAGATGCCGGCGCGGGCCGAGGAAGTGCATCACGCGCGGCAGGAGGGAATCGATTTCCAGATGCTGACCGCGCCCGTGGAATTTCTTTCCGACGGCAAAGGATGGCTGACCGCGGCGCGCTGCGTCCGCATGGAACTGGGCGAACCCGATGCCTCCGGGCGGCGGCGGCCGGTGCCGAAGGAAGGATCGGAATTCGATCTGCCGCTCTCGGTCGCAGTGATTGCGATCGGGACCAGCGCGAATCCGATCGTGCAGAGCACCACGCCGGGCCTGGGCACCAACAAGCGCGGTTATATTCAGGCCAGCGAAGAGACCCAACGCACCACGCGCAAGGGCGTGTTTGCCGGAGGCGACATTGTCACGGGAAGCGCGACCGTGATTCTGGCCATGGGCGCGGGACGGCGCGCGGCCAACTCGATTCATCAATATCTGACGACCGGGGATTGGTGAGAAAGGGCAGGTTTCAAGTTTCAGAGTTTCAATGAAAAAACCTAAATCTTTTTCCAGCCTGTAGCCTTGGAAGCTCTGCAACTTTGAAACCTTGGAACCTTGAAACTTTGAAACCTTGCCTCAGTCGAAACTGATTTCCACAAACGCATCGGCCCGCGAGAAGGGCTGCGTGATCCAGGCCATCCAGTACTTGCGGGTGATGGTTTTGCGTGCCCGCGCGAAATCCTCTTTCGGAAGCAGGCGGGCGGTTGCGGCGAAATCTGGTCCGGTGACTTTTCCGCGCATCGTGCAGGGCGCAACGCGCACCTGAGGGTTATTGCGAATCCGCTTGGTCTTGCCCATCTTGCTGAGTGTCATCACGTAGAGCTTGCCATCTTCTTCCCCGAACCACACCGGAGTCGCCACTCCGGCTCCCGTCTTGCGGAAGGTGGTCAGAGAAATATATTTCTGCGTGCGCAGGGCGGAGGGAATCTCATTCGACATAGGGGTCATTCTAGAGGCCGCAGATTGAATTGTCGCGGCACTGCGCGTGGGTACGCTCGCGGAATTGGTTCGCTGTGCATCCCAGCGCATGTTGTTGCAACCAGAAAATGTCGTATTAACTGCGACGAGACTTTGTCACCCCTTATCTTTAAGTTACGGCCGCCAAAGCGGGGCGGCCGGATAGGTTGTAGATGCGTGGCGTGGCGGGTTTTCGTTTCTGTGCGGAAGTGATATGCACAGGGCGGCGGGCGGCCTGTTCTTCCAGGGGCGAGGTTCGGGCGAGCAGGAGAACATCTCCGCGAAAGATGCGCAGCACGCCATCGAGCTGATGCGAGAGTTCGACGGTTTCTCCGGCATAGCCGCGAGGGCCGGGCAAGGGGGGCAGGGCGATCGACTGCGCTCCCAGAGTGACGGTGTGATCGGCGGACACGACCCGCTGATAGTGCAAGCTAAGGCAACGGGCGAGATCGAAGCGGCGGGGCAGGCGGCGGAAGTCGCAGGAGGCGTCGGCGGCGGGATGTGCGAAGCGCTGATTGTAATCGGCACAGAAGCGGGCCAGAACGGCGTTGGCTTGCTCGACGGTGGCCGCCTGAGTCAGGCGAAGTTCGCTGACCAGGCGGTCCTGGCAAGTGCGCCAGGCGCGCTCGATGCGGCCCTTGGCTTGGGGTGAGTAGGCGGGGATCTGCTGGATGCCGAGTTGTTCCAGAGCGCGTCCCAGTTGAGTAGGAGCCTGTTTTCCGGCGAGTTGTTCGGCGAGGGTCCAGTGCGAATCGTTGCGCTGGAAGATGGAGTGGCGGTCGCGATAGAGGCTGAGGGGAACGCCGTGAGTGGTGATCAGGACGTGCAGGGCGCGAAGATAGCCCACCGTGTTTTCGGCTTCGAGTTGGAAGTGAGCGGCCAGAATCTGACCGGTAGCGTCGTCTTGAAAGCCGATGAGGGTGAGCTCGGGGCCGCGGCCTTCGAGCCAGTCATGGCGGCTGGCGTCAGTGAGCGCCATCATACCGAAACGCGGCCGGGGAGGCCGGCGGGAGCGATATTTTCGAGGCCGGCGCTTCTGCGGAGAGCCCAGCTTGGCGGCTCGCAGGATGCGGCGCACGGTTTCCCGGCTGAGTCCGAGGCCCTCCTCGGCGCAAAGTTTTTCCGTCAGATGGGAATCGTTGAAGCCCTGATACTTGCCGCGCGCCAAAGTTAAGATCAAATGCTTCTGGGGAGGCGTAACTGCCCAGGGCACGGAGCGTCCGCGATTGCCGTGCTGCACCCAGCCCACCGAATCAGGCCGGTAGCGGCGTTTGAGCCGCTGCACCTGGCGCTCGCTCAAATGCAGCAGGCGGGAGGCTTCGCGTACGCTCAGCCTCCCGCCTGCTGCATTTTCAATCACCTTCACTCGTTGGAACTCTTTCTGACTCATCGTCACCATCCTTGGAGGGTGACAGAATCTCGTTGCAGTTATGGGGTGACATTATCTTGGAGCATCTACACAACGTCAGCCAGAGATGTTGTTGCAACCAGAAAATGTCGTATTAACTGCGACGAGACTTTGTCACCCCTTATCTTTAAGTTATGGCCGCCAAAGCGGGGCGGCCGGATAGGTTGTAGATGCGTGGCGTGGCGGGTTTTCGTTTCTGTGCGGAAGTGATATGCACAGGGCGGCGGGCGGCCTGTTCTTCCAGGGGCGAGGTTCGGGCGAGCAGGAGAACATCTCCGCGAAAGATGCGCAGCACGCCATCGAGCTGATGCGAGAGTTCGACGGTTTCTCCGGCATAGCCGCGAGGGCCGGGCAAGGGGGGCAGGGCGATCGACTGCGCTCCCAGAGTGACGGTGTGATCGGCGGACACGACCCGCTGATAGTGCAAGCTAAGGCAACGGGCGAGATCGAAGCGGCGGGGCAGGCGGCGGAAGTCGCAGGAGGCGTCGGCGGCGGGATGTGCGAAGCGCTGATTGTAATCGGCACAGAAGCGGGCCAGAACGGCGTTGGCTTGCTCGACGGTGGCCGCCTGAGTCAGGCGAAGTTCGCTGACCAGGCGGTCCTGGCAAGTGCGCCAGGCGCGCTCGATGCGGCCCTTGGCTTGGGGTGAGTAGGCGGGGATCTGCTGGATGCCGAGTTGTTCCAGAGCGCGTCCCAGTTGAGTAGGAGCCTGTTTTCCGGCGAGTTGTTCGGCGAGGGTCCAGTGCGAATCGTTGCGCTGGAAGATGGAGTGGCGGTCGCGATAGAGGCTGAGGGGAACGCCGTGAGTGGTGATCAGGACGTGCAGGGCGCGAAGATAGCCCACCGTGTTTTCGGCTTCGAGTTGGAAGTGAGCGGCCAGAATCTGACCGGTAGCGTCGTCTTGAAAGCCGATGAGGGTGAGCTCGGGGCCGCGGCCTTCGAGCCAGTCATGGCGGCTGGCGTCAGTGAGCGCCATCATACCGAAACGCGGCCGGGGAGGCCGGCGGGAGCGATATTTTCGAGGCCGGCGCTTCTGCGGAGAGCCCAGCTTGGCGGCTCGCAGGATGCGGCGCACGGTTTCCCGGCTGAGTCCGAGGCCCTCCTCGGCGCAAAGTTTTTCCGTCAGATGGGAATCGTTGAAGCCCTGATACTTGCCGCGCGCCAAAGTTAAGATCAAATGCTTCTGGGGAGGCGTAACTGCCCAGGGCACGGAGCGTCCGCGATTGCCGTGCTGCACCCAGCCCACCGAATCAGGCCGGTAGCGGCGTTTGAGCCGCTGCACCTGGCGCTCGCTCAAATGCAGCAGGCGGGAGGCTTCGCGTACGCTCAGCCTCCCGCCTGCTGCATTTTCAATCACCTTCACTCGTTGGAACTCTTTCTGACTCATCGTCACCATCCTTGGAGGGTGACAGAATCTCGTTGCAGTTATGGGGTGACATTATCTTGGAGCATCTACACTGTGCATCCCAGCGCATTGCGACCCTGCGGCCAAGTGTGTTACAAGCCTGAACATGCGTAAATGGATGCGCGAGCGCTTACAGCGCCGCAAAAAGAAAGATCCGGAGCAGGCCGGCGAGGCATCGCCTCCGCCGCTGCAGCCCGCCTATTTTGATGCCGAAGCCGCTCCCCCGGCGGAAGCGCGAGCCAGCGAAGCGGAAAGCAACGAAGTTCCCGAGCCGGTGGTGGAATCGCGACGTGCCGAGGAAGAGGCTGCGCCAGCGGAGCGTCGGCCGGCTGCAGTGTCATCCGCGGGCGAACAAACTTCACGTGGACGAGCCCGGCGCCGCCGCGGTGGACGCGGGCGCGGAGGCCGTGGACGCGAACAGGCCGTGGCGCAGGCGTTTGCGCCCGCTGCGGCGAAAGGGCAGATCTCTGACACTGCAGGGGAAGCGGCCGAAGGTTCCGAAGAGCCGGAAGCACACACCGCCGCGGCTGCGGTTTCGGCGCCGCTAGCTGCCACGCCGCCGGCTGCCATTCCTGAAGCTCCGCCGCGGCCGCCCAAAGGAATTGTCGTGCTCGCCATCGGGCTGCCCGGATCGGGCAAGAGCACATGGTTCAAACGGCACAACATCGTTCCGCTCTCCAGTGACATGGTGCGGTCGCTGTTGTTTGACGACGTCCGCGAACAGCGCTTTCAGGATCTCGTCTTCTCCAACCTGCGATCGATGCTGAAAGCGCGCCTGATCGCCAAGCGTCCGATGAATTATGTCGATGCCACCAACCTGACGCCGCAGGAACGCGCGCATTGGATCAAGCTCGCGAAAGATTACAAGTATGAAGTGCAGGCGGTTTTCTTCGATGTCCCGCTGGAGGTCTGCGTCGAGCGGCACCAGCGCCGCGACCGGGTCGTTCCCGAAGACGTGATGCGGCGCATGGCAGCCAAGCTCAAACCGCCATCATTTCAGGAGGGCTTCGCCAAAATCACGGTAGTGCGGGTGAAGAAGAAAGAAGAGTAGGCCGCAGAGCAGCCAGAGGCGTGACAGATCAGGTTTCAAAGTTTCATGGTTTCAAAGACGAGCCGATGTTACTTACTTTGAAACTCTGAAACCTTGAAACTTTGAAACCTTATCCCTTGAGATGCGGCAATAGCTCTTTGAACGCCGCCGACGAAGACGAGCGCATCAACTCGTAAATCATCATCTCGGTCGAAGAAATCACTGCGCCTGCGCCGCGCATGCGATCGAGGCCGATCTTCCAATTCCATTCCGTGCGCGAGCTGACGGCGTCGGAAGCCACATGCACGAGATAGCCTTCGCGCAATGCGCCGAGCGCGGTCTGCGTCACGCAGACGTGGCTCTCCATGCCGCACAGCAGCAGCGTGTTGCGGTTGCCGGGCAGGCGCTTGAGCAATGCGCAGAAGGCATCGCTGCCAAAGCAGGAGAACAGCGTTTTATCGACGGGTGTGCTGCCCGCCAGCAGGGAAGCGATCTCGGGGACGATTCCTCCCAGGCCCTTCGCGTATTGGGTGCTGACCAGCGCCGGAATTTTAAGAATGCCAGCCGCGCGAATCAGCAACTGCGAGTTGCGCACCAGTTGTTCCTTCTGAAAAATTGGCGGAAGCAGTTTGTCCTGGATGTCGATGACTACCAGCGCACACTGCTCGGGCTCCAGTGGCCGCCGCGAAATTTCGGCGTAATCGAGAGTGCTTGCGCCGCCCCGCTCCAGCAACGTGGACATTCTTTATCTCCTCAATACTCACTGTAATCTATTTTGGATTCAGTTTGGGCGCGCGGGACCGGGAAGACGAACGATCGCAGAACTTAAAATGGGTGCCCCATTTCTCGCCGCTTTTGCGAGAAGTGGGGACTTTCGACAGCGCGAAGCCGAAGGGATCTCCCGCGCGCCCCAGACTGATCGGGCAGAGATCCCTCGCCCCGCTGGTAAAAGCGCAAGGCTTCGGGATGCCCCACGCTTCAAACTTGCACCACTACCTGAAACCGCTCGCGGTTGACCGCGCTCTGTCCGGAACAATAAAATGAAGTCGGTCAGCACGGGCTTCCAACAAACAGACTGCCCCCTCGTTCAACGGCTAGGACACCTGCCTCTGGAGCAGGTTATCGGGGTTCGAATCCCTGGGGGGCAGCCAGCATTTGCGCAGAGCGTTTCTTTCCCGCTAATTTCCCCGCCTATTTCGCCGCCGTTTTCAGGACAACCGTGCTGCGCTCGTCGCTGGCGATGATGCGGTAGAACTTTCTTAATTCCTCGGCACGGTTCACGGGCACGCTCAGTTCCTTTACTTCGAACGTGCGCGTGTAATCGATCACATTGCCTTTCACTTCCGTTTTCGAATGATAACTGGCGAAACCACAGTCGGCGTCGACCGGCGGCGGCACATCGTCGACCTCATATCCAGCTGGAATCGTGATCTCAAAAGTGTCGGTGTCGCGAGCCGGTCCGTCGAACTCAATGGGAAACTTGCGCGGTTCCTTGGTTTCGAGAAAGCCGTATGCCTTATTGCCCAGAACCCGGGGACGCACCAGCAACAGACCACTCGCGTTCTTGGCGTAGGCGGGTGATTCGAACGTGTAGTTGAAGCCAAACGGCTGGTCGGTGAGATTCAAATTGATAATGCTGGCGTGCGTAATGCGAAAGCTGGAAAGGGAATTCGACAGCAGGGTTTCGATGGGCTTGATGCGGTCGGTGTCTTTCGTGACGGCGCGCAAGGCCCAACGCTCGGAACGGGCGCGTTGTCCCAGGCGGACTTCCTTGACGTCGCCTTTGAGCGTACCGCTGTCATCGAGCGTCAGCTTGGCGGTGCGTTCGATGCTGTTCATGGCCGGAGGCTGTTGGGGCAATGCAATCAATTCTCCGCCATCCGCGGTAACCATGAGCGCATAGTTGTCCTGCAGCTCCCCGCTGATCTGTCCGAAAGGCGTCATCTCGTCGGTGGGATCGAAAAACAGGATTCTGCCCAGCTTGGGGTGCTGCAAGATCGCAACCAGAGATGGATCGTTGAGACCATCCGGCAGCTTGATGGCCAGGATGGCGTGATTAAAGCCGGAATAGGCAGGCGTTTCGGCGGTAACGGCACCGCGTTCGGTGTTGATGAGGACGTGGTATGACTCGACGCCGATTTCGCGCAGCATCGCCCGGGTCAAGGTAGCTTTGTCTTTGCAGTCTCCATAGCGGTGGGCAAAGACCTCCTGCGCCGGGTGCGGCTGAACGCCGCCAATTCCGAGTTCAATCGCCACATAGCGAATATCACGTTGCACGAACCGCGCGATGGCCTGCATTTTGGCCAGCGGAGTGTTCTTGCCGGCAGTGAGGGCGGCGACCTGTTGCTTGAGTTCAGCAGAGGCTTCCATGCGTCCGGCCAGCAGCCCTGAATACCACTTGCCCATGTCATCCCATGTGGCGAATCCCGTGGGAGCTCTTCCTCCCGCCGGAAAGAAGGTCAGAACCATCTGGCCAGCTACTGCCCTGAAGGGAGGCATTTCCGGCTCATGCCGAATGGCGTTCACATCGGTAACGGTCCACTTCCAGGAGTTGCTTCCGGTCTCGGTGGGCTTGACCTCAGGGTGATTGAGCCAGGAGGCTTTGAACTCCCAACCTGCGGGGAGTTGCAGGGAATAGTGGCTTTCGCGCACCGGATCAATTTCCTGAAATCCCCACTCGTCCTGCAAAAAGAACGGCTGCTCCTCCACTTCATACTCGTAGCCAACGATGTTTCCGGGATCGGGCGCCGGGATGTGCAGGACTCGGAACTTGACGTCGGAGATCAGTTCTGCCCCTTCGAAGTTCGGGGAAACTTCGATTGCGTCCTTGTCTTTGATTTCATAATCCTTGCCTTGGGCGGGAATGCACCAGCCATGCAGGCTTTTGACCTTACGCTGAGGATTTAAATAGACGGACACAGTCCCGTAACGCCGGCCATCGGGTCGCAGAATCTTGTAGGCCTCGCGCACCGTGGTCCTGATCTTGTCGGTCGAAATCACGGTGACATCGGTCTCGGAGTACAACAGGACAGCGTCCGTCTTGTCATCGTAAGACGGCAGGGCGGCATTGACCTGGGCGTGCATCCACGGGGGGGCATCGCCGCCGGCAGCCGCATACGGGGCCACCAGGGAAAGAAATGCCACGCTCAGCAGCCAGTTAATTGCTGGCCGATGCGGCAGGAGGCTGCAGAAGAACTTGCTCTTCGTCACCGGTTTTCACCACCTGGAAAAAGTTTCGCAATGCGGAATAATACTTCGTGTCCAGTATCAGAAAGTCCACATTCAGTTTCCTGACCACGTGCACGCTGCCCTTGTTGTTTTCAACGTTGAGCGAGTAAAGGACGACGTGGCTATCCTGAATTTTGGGGGCGGGCATGCTGCCGATCTGCCAGCCTAGCGGCAGATCCACGGTTACGTCGTCGATTTTCTCGTAGGGGTATGCAAAATAGATCGGATGAACGCGGTTGGCGTGTTCAAAGATGTGTTTCTCGTTGGCGGTAAAGAATCCAACTGGAAGCAAGGCACGCTTGCCCGCGCTGGATGCCCAACCGGGGATCTTAAGATTCAGGACCGCTACCAGAGGCGCCTCGGAAGCGTTCCAATCAGGCTGGCTCGTCAGTTCCAGCTCGGCGGCCGCGGGAATCTGGTCTTTCAGAGACTCTTCCAGGAATTTTTTTCGCGCGGTGTCGTCTTCGTGGTGTTCTTTCAACCGGCGATACATTGCTTCAAGGCCGGTGTAGGTGACTGTAAGCACTCCTTCTAAATCCCCGGTATCGGAAAGCTTCAGCTTTGCCTCGCGGCGAATCTGCGACTCGGAGGCCTCTGGCAGTGTGGTCTGAATCCAACTTCCGCCATCTTTACTGAGCCGCAGCCCGATCACCCCGGTTTCCGACCATTCCAGCAGCCCAAACGGAGTGAAAGCGCCGCCTGGGTCAAAGTAAAGGTCTTTGCCGTTCAGCTTGACCAGCACTACGTTTGCATCCAACTCTTCGCTCTTCATGAGCTTGGGATTGAAGAAATACTGTCTGCGGTCGGCAACCCAGCATCCATAGGCCTCAAAGCCCGCGGCTCGGGCCAGGCCGAGATAGAGCCAAGTCAGCTGCTGTCCATTGCCGTAGCCCCGTTTCCAGATCTCCGCGATGTTGCCGGGAGGCTTTTCTTTATCGCGTTTTTCCTCCTGCTCGCTCTTACGGATTTCGTAGGAAGTATTGCGAATCTGCTGCACGCGATCATAGATTTTCCGCAGCTTTACTTCTGGGGGATCGTTCGGGGTGACGATCTGCCCCACCGCTTCTGCCATTTCTTTCTGCTTTCCGACGAAGCTTTCGAGGGCCCCATTCCGTTTCTTCCCCACGCGCTGCCAGTACTTGTCCGGCTGGTTTTCCGGAAGTTCCCGGTCGTAGATGAAATCCACACGCGCTTTCAATTCATTCTCGGGCGGCATGAAGTCTTCCAGTTGAAAGGCCGGGATGTTGTGGGCTTCCATCTCCACGATGCCCCGGATACCCTGCGTCGGCTCGGCGCCTGGAGGCAGGGATTGCCAGGTCCAACGGAGGTGAAGTTCATTGTCGTAGTTATAGGGCTTGAGGGAAAACCTGGCATTCCTGGTGAACAATTCCTGGCTCAGAATCCAGTGGGAATCAAAGATGTAATACTCCTTGTAGTCAACCGTGTAGAAATACTCGATGATGCTGCCCACCTGAACGTCGGGCAGGGTAAAGGCTTTCACTAAAGTTGCTTCCGCCCGGTTCTTAGTGATTGTCTTCTCGAATACCTTGCCGTCGAAATCGACGATCGAACCATCCGGCTTGATGGTCCGGGCATGGATGTTGGTAATGTCCTCCCAGCCTTTGGAGAAGACGATCTCGACGTTGGCGTGGTCGCGGCCCTCCTCGGTCAGGATCTTGATGCGCAAATAGTTGTCTTCATGCGGCGTGTAGCGGTCGTCGCTTCGGTCCACCTGCCGGTAAAGAATGATCGCCGGAGCGCCCGGAGCCTGCGGCTCGCTCGTCATCCTCAACTCTTCCGGATTCACCGGCTGAAAGCCGATGCCTGCCCAGGCAGGGCTGGGCAGCAGAAGACCGGCACTGAGAACGGTGGCAGCGATAAGAGCGATGTGCACAATAGAGGAATTGCGAAGACGGTGGCTACACATGAGTCGGCCCTCACGATGCCATAGCAGAATAGTTTTAGGGCCGTTTGGGAGGGAGAAGGGATCACGGATCGGTCGCGTGGGCCCGAACTAATCGCACCAATCCTAGGGCGAACAATAGCGCCCGAAGCGCTGGATGTCAAGCAAATCGGGGCTTTACTGTTAGTGCGAATCCGCAAAGCGGAATTCTGACCTAAGTGCTGCATGCACCCGGGTTAGGAGCGAGATAGGGAGAGATAGTGAAGGGCGATTCAGTTACGGCTAAGTGCTCTCAAGGATCGGGACGGATGCTTCCACGAGAGTTCCAGGATTTGCTCGGGAGATTCTGAAGTCACCGTGAAGTTGCTTTACACGCTCCGTCATTCCGCTGATGCCGACGCCCGAGTTAGGACCAAGTTGGCTCTTGTCCGGGATCCCTTTTCCGAAATCGCGAATCCGGACCTTGACCCGGTCGCGGTCCTGCTCAATTTCGATGCGGGCGTCCTCGCTCCCGGAATGCCGGTATATGTTCGTGAGGGACTCCTGGATGACACGAAAGATGGCAGTTTCGAGGTCGCGGGGCAGGCGCGAGAACAGGCGCGGATTGTAGTCGAACGAGATCTGCAGCCCGGTTCGCGTCTTGATGCCTTCGATGTACCAGTGTAAGGCAGCCAGTAACCCAGATTCGTCGAGCAAGGGCGGATGCAATAGATAAGACATGCTGCGCACTTTGGTCAAACAGCTATCCACCAGTTCGATGGGCTGGGAGAGATTACTGTTGACGCCCGGTAGCGCACGATTCTGCACCTCGAGTGCAATCTTAAGGGCGGTGAGTTCCTGACCCAGGTCATCATGGAGGGTGCGAGCCATGCGGCGCCGCTCTTCGTCTTGCACGCGCAACAATTCCGCTGACAGCTTTTGCAATTCCAGGGTTCGCAGTTCGACCAGACGCTGGGTTTCCGCCAGATCGGTCACCCGTGCCCGCAACTCCTTGTTGAGCTGGCGGCCGCGTTCCTCCAGCTTACGTCGCTCGGTGAGATCGCGCGTGACTTTGGAGAAGCCTTGCAGTGCTCCGGTCTCGTCGGTGAGCGCGGTGATGACTACGTACGCCCAGAACGTGGAACCGTCCTTTCTTACGCGCAGGCCTTCATCGGCAAACCGCCCCTCTTTACTGGCGATTTCCAGTTCCCGGTCGGGCCATTTACTTTCTTGGGCTTCTTTCGGATAAAAACACGAGAAGTGCTCTCCGATGATTTCGCTCGCTTTATATCCTTTAATCCTTTCGGCTCCCTGGTTCCAAGTGGCCACTCTTCCGCTGGGGTCAAGTAAGAAAATGGCATAGTCCTTAACGCTCTCCACCAGCAGACGGAAAACTTGATCGCTGTGCCGCAGGCAATGCTCCGCGCCCTGCGCCGGCTCAGTTTTAGGCGACGATAACTCTACGACTTTTGCTGGTTGCACTATCCTTTGTTGCAAGATTGGCCCTCGGAGATTACCTGCTTCGGCGAAAGTACTACTCTTGACCCGGGCAAACGAGCGATCCGCTGTTCTACTCGCGCGCGAGAGTATTCCTATACAGCCATCTCTGTATAGTTTTCAGAGATGGGTCATTCGATTTCCATTCGCCGCGCCTCTGAGCCTTTCCGTGGGGAACGAATCCGAAGGATAAGATGCTGAATCTAATTGCCAATGCGCCTGCGAAAGCGTTTCGTCATCTTTATAGCCATTGTCCAATCCGTGCTGTTTCTTACTCACTTCTTTTTCTACGAGACGTGGACCTTTGGCCGCCCACCGAGCCACACGATTTGGCTTGAGGTCGCGGTTGGATTGCTTTCGGTCAGCTTCGTGGCGGCTTCGCTCCTTGCCTTTTCCTATACCAATCCTCTGGTGCGCGCCTTTTACCGGGTGGCGGCGGTGTGGGTGGGGCTGCTGACCTTTCTTTTTCTGGCGGGGGTTCTGGCCTGGGTTAGCTATGGGATCGCGACGCTGGCCGGTTACCATTGGGATTTTCATGCCATTGTCGAGGTGCTGTTCGTGATCGCGATAGCGGGCGGGCTTTATGGCGTGTTCAACGCTGGCTGGACGCGCATCACCCGCATCCGGGTACAGCTTGAGAATTTGCCCGAGACCTGGCGCGGGCGGAAGGCGGCGTTGCTCAGCGATGTTCACCTCGGGCATGTCAGGAATGGAAATTTCCTGAGGCGAATCATTCGCAAGATTCTGCGCGAGGAACCGGACGCGGTCTTCATCGCGGGCGATCTTTATGACGGAACGGCCATCGACGCGGCGCGGGCGGCCGAGCCGCTGAAGAATCTGAAGGCGCCGCACGGCGTTTATTTTGTCGCCGGAAATCACGAGCAGTTTGGGGACGACAGCCGCTATCTGAATGCGGTGGCGGCTGCGGGCGTGCGCGTGCTTCGCAACGAGAAAGTCGAACTGGACGGCCTGCAGATTGTGGGCGTGCCCTATCGAAGCGCGAACGGCTCGCTGGCATCTGTGCTGCGCGGCGTGCGCTTAGATCAGGAGCGGGCCAGCATTCTGCTGATCCATGCTCCGGATCATCCGGAAGTTGCGGAAGAGGCCGGATTTTCGTTGCAGCTGTCGGGCCACACGCATCTTGGCCAGTTCATTCCGTGGAACTGGATGGCGCGCCGCATCTACCGCCAGTTTGTGTATGGCCTGAGCCGCATCGGCAAAATGCAAGTGTTCACCTCGAGCGGCGCGGGCACGTGGGGACCGCCGCTGCGCCTGGGGTCGAATCCGGAAATCGTCATGCTGGAATTCGAATAGCGCAGCGGATTCCGGAAGCGGACGATCGTCGCAGTCGATGAACCTCTGTGCCGTCTCGCGAGTGGCGAGGCCCGGCACGAGCAGCCAGGCCTCCCAGTATCCTTTACGCCGCGGCGAGGGCCGGCTTGTATGCACCGGTTTGCTCGAGCATTCCGAGCTGATCCCAGTGATCCCAGCCCTCAACGATCTTTCCGTCGACAATGCGGGCGATCGAAATTCCTCCCGAGCGCACGGTCCGGCCGCTGGCGCGGAGCCCGAGACCATCTCCCGTGTGAGTCATCACGCCCGACCAGCGCAGAGCGACCTTGTCGCCGGCTCCGAACACGTCTTCGACTTTGACCTGTATATCCGGAAACGCGCCGCGAATTTCACTTACGAATTTCGCGAATTCCTCTGGCCCGCGCATTTCCGCTTCGCCGCTTCGTTGTCCCTTGGCGACTCCGTCCGGAGAAAGCAATTCGTAAACCGTCTGGATTCGGCCCTCGTTCCACACTTCCTGAAACCAGCGTCGCATGAGTTGAATATTTTCGTCTGCGGACATAGATGTGAACTCCTGGCGAACGATTTTGCGGGCGTTACACGTTAGCGCGAGGGAAGGGGACGGGCAACAGGAAAGTGATTTTCCGAAGATGGCCGACGTCACATGTCCGTATTCCGATGCTGGGGCCGTTCTTTTCTTGATCTTCTGGCAGCGGTGGCGATTGGATGAACTGTTAACTGCACGGCCACGGGGCCCCCCCACATTTTTTTCGGATCGATTTCGATAAAGTATCTATTTTCTATGAGTTACGGACTTTTACGGACATTGCTGTTCGCAAATTCTTGTATATAAAAGACTTGCACGTAAAATATTCCGGAATAAGGAGTTAGGCGATTCGCTGATTCGCTGAGGTGAGGAAAGGAGCCTTTCCCAGGGAGAGCCGATTCCATTTCGAGAGCGTTTGGGCGCACGGTTCCAGTTTTGCACTGGCGGATATTGCGAGTAAAGGTTGTTCGTCACAGTGGGCGAGATAAGAGCTGTGGAAAAGCAAGATTCGAAAACCCAAAGATAGGGGATGTCATTCCGAACCGACGAGAGGCGGCGGTGAGGAACCTGCTGGGAGGAAAGGATTCGGGACAAGACAGGGTGACGGAGTAACTGAAGTCGTGGGAAAACCCCCACTTCTCGCGCAAAGGACGCGCGAGAAATGGGGCACCCGGCGAATTCATGCTATCGACGTAGGAACCATCCCAGACCTGCAACTTCATGACATTCCAAAGCGAAGTCCGGAGGTCTGTATCGACCTCGTCGAGCTGTAGCTTTTCGCGTACAGGCTTGAACCCGTATTTCTCCGAAAATCTCATAAAGGTCTTTTCCCGAGGGAGAAAAACAATATTGTAGCCCTCGTGAGCCACGAAAAGCCCACAGCATGGGAACCGTGGGCCGGGTGCCCCATTTCTCGCGCGGCTTTTTCGCGCGAGAAGTGGGGCTTTTGACTTTCCCATTATGAACTCTCCGCCCGGAAAAAATGGGCGCATGTGTTCCGATCACCGCCGGACGGCTGTGCGCCGCTCTACTCTGGCTTCATGCCATGGGGGTTGAAGCGCTACTACGGTACCGGAGGCCTCCACTTTATTACCTGGAGCTGCTATCGGCGCAGGCCGCTGCTCGATACGGAACGAACACGAGACCTGCTCCTTGCCGTCCTGGAAGTGATGCGCGAGCGGTATCGCTTTGGCGTCGTCGGGTATGTGGTGATGCCTGAGCATGTGCACATGCTGATTTCCGAGCCTCAGATCGGCGATCCTTCGACGGTTGTGCAGGCCGTGAAGTTGGGATTTGTGCGGCGGGTCCTGAGTAGTCAACAAAATCCCCACGTCTCGCAAAGAACGCGAGACCCTTCGGCAGGCTCAGGGCAGGCTATGGGGTGCCCTCCTGCACCGAA
This sequence comes from uncultured Acidobacteriota bacterium, assembly GCA_963763795.1. Classification (GTDB taxonomy): domain Bacteria; phylum Acidobacteriota; class Terriglobia; order Terriglobales; family Acidobacteriaceae; genus Sulfotelmatobacter. Next base: position 530,281 of record CAVXPP010000004.1, read on the forward strand.
CCGTCTCTGGCAGCGCCGGTTTTATGACTTCAATGTGTGGAGTCAACGGAAAGAAGTGGAGAAGCTGAAATACATGCACCGGAATCCGGTGGTCCGGGGATTGGTTGAGAAGCCCGAGGACTGGAAGTGGAGCAGTTACCGAGCTTACGCGTATGGTGAAGATGGGCTGGTTCGGATCAACGACTGGAAGTGGTGGGAGGAAAAGATTCGGGACAAGACGGGGTGAGGGAGTAACTGAAGTGGGGGGAAAAGCCCCACTTCTCGCGCAAAGAACGCGCGAGAAATGGGGCACCCGGCCGGTCTGGCGCGTCGGCGGGGAGGAAGGCCGCGCAAGTCAGCGGCGGTAGCGGTAAACGGGTGGGAAGCTCGGTTTAGACGGAAATTGCGCCATCCTTTACGCTCCCCAACTCGCCGTGATATTCTCATAACTGTCACATAGACAATCGATTAAGAACAGGAGTGCACCAGTTTAGTGTTAGCCAGAGAGCAAAAGAAATCCCTCATTGACCAGTACGGGCGAACTGCGAGCGATACCGGCAGCCCAGAAGTCCAGATCGCGCTGCTTAGCGAACGGATTGGCCAGTTGACGGAGCACTTCAAGACGCACCAGAAAGACCACGGCTCGCGCCGCGGGCTTCTCATGCTGGTCAGCAAGCGCCGCAGCTTGCTCGACTACCTCAAGAAATACGATACCGAGCGCTACAAGACCGTCATCACCAAACTCGGCATCCGCAAGTAGCTTGGTCCGGAAATCCCCACTCTAAAACCGCAAAAGGCGCGATTTTAGAATGGGGCACCCAACATCTTTACCGGGCTATTTCTGAGCACCGTCTCTGGTGAGACGGACGGCATCGAGGAAATCTCCACACGTGCGTTTTTCAAGCGCTGTCGATCCATTCCACAGTTTGAGATCGGGTGAGGTGTCTCCAGCATCCGCTGGAACTCTCACCCTTCGAAAACCGCGAAGGGTAGGCCACCCGCCTGCTCATCGCTCTTCACTGATTGCTCATCACTCTCGGCTTACCGCTCCGAGCACTCCGAAGGAAAATTCATGAAACCAGAACCTACCGTAGTAACCGTCAGCCTTGCCGGCGGCAAAACGATTTCATTTGAAACCGGAAAATTAGCCAAGCAGGCCCACGGATCCGCCGTGGTCCGGATCGGCGAGAACGTGGTTCTCGCCACTGCCACCGCCAACGCCGACCCGCGCGAAGGCATCGACTTTTTCCCGCTCACCGTGGATTACCGCGAGTACACATACGCCGGCGGACGTTTTCCCGGAGGCTTCATCAAGCGCGAAGGCCGCATGAGCGAGCGCGAAGTGCTCACCAGCCGCCAGATCGATCGCCCGATCCGTCCCTTGTTCGCGGAAGGATTCAAGTGTGAGACGCAGGTGATCGCGTTCGTGCTCTCTGCCGACACCAATAACGATCCGGATGTGGCTGGCATCAATGGCGCATCGGCCGCGCTGCATGTTTCCGATATTCCGTTCCTCGGTCCGCTAGGCGCGGTCCGCGTCGGCCTGGTCGATGGGCAGTTCGTGGTCAACCCCACGTACAACGAAATGCGCGAGAGCCTGCTCAACATCATGGTCGTGGGCACGTCCGAAGGCATCGTGATGATCGAGTCGGGCGCCAAGGAAGTGAAAGAAGAGACGGTGGTCGACGCCATCGAGTTCGGGCATACCGAGATCAAGAAAATCTGCGCTGCAATCAACGAGCTGCGCGACAAGGCAGGGAAGCCAAAGCGCAAGGTTGAGCCTCCGCAGTTCGACGACGCGTATTACAACGATCTGAGAGGCAAGGTTGGCACGGATCTGACCGACGCGCTCGACACCAACAAGCATCCCAAGGCGGAGAGCTACACGCTGGTCAAGGAAATCAAGAAGAAGCTGGCTGCAGCCCTGCCGGAAGACGACGAAGAAGCCAAGCAGAAACTCAATCACTATTACGAGACGCTGCGCGAGCGCATCTTCCGTGAAGCGGTGATCAATCAGAAGCGGCGTCCAGATGGGCGCGCCTTCGACGAGATCCGCGAAATCTGGATTGAAGCCGGAGTTCTGCCGCGCACCCACGGCAGCGCCATCTTCACCCGCGGTGAAACCCAGGCCCTGGTCACGACCACGCTCGGCACCAGCGACGATATGCAGCGCCTGGAAGGCTTCGAAGGCGAAGCCAAAAAGCGCTTCTTCTTGCATTACAACTTTCCGCCGTTTTCGGTTGGGGAAGTGGCATTTATGCGTGGAGCGGGACGGCGCGAAATCGGGCACGGAGCTTTGGCGGAGCGGTCGATTTCGGCCGTGCTGCCCACTGAAGAAAAGTGGCCTTACGCCATGCGCGTAGTTTCCGACATTCTCGAGTCGAACGGATCGTCGTCAATGGCGACCGTTTGCGGAGCTTCACTTGCGCTGATGGATGCGGGCGTTCCGCTGAAGGCTCCCGTGGCCGGCGTTGCGATGGGATTGGTAAAGGAGGGCGAAGAGTACGCCATTCTCACCGACATTGCGGGCGCGGAAGATCACTACGGCGACATGGATTTCAAAGTCGCGGGAACGCGCGATGGAATCACGGCGCTGCAGATGGATATCAAGGTCGGCGGCATTACGGCGCAGATCATGCGTGAAGCGCTGGCACAGGCGCAGCGCGGGCGGATGCACATCCTCGGCAAGATGGAGGAAGTGATTTCGAGCGGGCGCGAGAAGATTTCCGATTACGCGCCACGCTTCTATACCGTGCAGATTCCTACCGACAAGATCCGCGACCTGATCGGGCCGGGCGGAAAGATGATCCGGTCGATCGTGGAGCAGACGGGAGTCAAGATCGACGTGGAAGACTCCGGGCTGGTGAAGGTGGCGTCGAGCGATCAGGCGTCGGCGGCCAAGGCGCTGCAGATTATCGGCGACATCACGGCGACGGCCGAGGTCGGCAAGACTTATCTCGGGAAAGTCACGCGGCTGGCGGATTTCGGCGCGTTTGTCGAAATCATTCCGGGCACCGAAGGTTTGCTGCACATCAGTGAAGTAGCCGAGCATCGGATTGCTGATGTTCGCGACGAGCTGAAGGAAGGCGACCAGGTGCTGGTGAAGGTGCTGGCGGTGGAAGGCAACCGCATCCGGCTGTCGCGCAAGGCGATTCTGAAAGAGCAGCGCGCGAAGATGGGTGGCGGGGAAGCTCCTGCCCCGGCGGCTCCGGCGGGCGAAGGCCAGCCTGCACCGGCGGGGACACTGGTGATTGAAGGCGGCGGCGACTTTCCGGAGGAATCCGATGAGCCGAACTTCAACCGCGAAGGCGCACCGCATGTAGGCGGGGGCGACCGTCCGCAGGGCGGTGATCGTGGAGATCGCGGTGGCCGTGGAGGTCGTCCCGGAGGCGGAGGTGGCGGGCGCGGCCGCGGGCGCGGCGGACGTCACGGTGGAGGCGGTGGTGGACGTCACGGCGGTGGCCATGGTGGCGGCGGTGGGCGGCACTAAAACCTTTCGCCACGGATCTTCACGGATTCACACCGATAAAAGATAAAGAAGAGGACCGCAGAGATTGCGGTCCTTTTTCTTTGCATGTGTAGAGCGCCGGATGCGAACGTCAAATGCGTGAACCGCTGAGGGCACTAAGGTACACGAAGAATTTCGTTCTCGTCGTTTTGCCCACCAGTTTGGCCGCTTTCGTTGACTCGAATGAGTCCAGCGGAAATTTCGACATGCATTTCTTGCTCGCTGGGCGAAAACTATTCCCACTGAAAATCAATCATTGGTGGCGACACGCGTCGTCTCGGCTACAGCATCTCCTGTAGCCGCCCAGGAAACATCGCTGACATGCGCACTTGGTCATTCCCGAGAACTGCAGCTAAACTGTGCCGTTGCAATGCATGGGCAGAACATGAGAAATCGACTGCGGTTTCATGGCAAACCGGTTGCTAGGTAGTCCGGAAGAGCCGCAGGGGCTCCTGGAGGATTTGTGAAAAAGATTCAGTCTCTCTCCTTTCTCGCCACCCTGGCGATCGCCATTGGAATGATCTCCTGGGGCAGCGCGCTTCAAGCCCAGAACACACCGTCGACGTCGGCGCCAGATCAGACGACGCCGCAGACGCAACCGGCCCCGTCGCCGGAGATGCCGCCGGCCTCACAGCAGACGCCCAACGCGCAGACGCCGAGTTCACAGCAGCCGAGTTCGCAGTCACCGGACGCCAACGCTCCGGAATCGGGCTCCAAGAGTTCGCCCGGTGCAACCGCAACCGGCACTGACACTCAGACCTTCTCCGGCACGGTCGTGAAGCAGGGCGACAAGTATATGTTGAAAGACGACTCCGGCAAGATGTATGACATCGATCATCAGAGCGACGTGGCCAAGTTCGACGGCAAGCGGGTCCGTGTGCAGGGCACGCTCGACGCGAATGGCAAGATTCTCGTGAAGTAAGACTGCGCAAGTTTGTTTCTCTAGTCTGTTTCTCTGGAGAAAGGCACCGAAAGGCACCGGGCAAACTGCTCCGTGCCGGCCGGTGCCAGGTTTTTTCTGGGACCTTCCGGCTCGATCCGCGATATGGCGACGCGGCCTCCCTCCTACGCCATTTTCCAATCCTTGCGATAAGAAATTTCTATTGGACGCAGTGCAGGGCTCAATTTACTTTCGCCCATTAACCCAAATTCGATGGTGTGCGGGATTGGTGTGCGACTCGAATACAAGGAGCCCTCAACAATGATCAACGGAGCAGAGAGACGCTCTCTGCAGGGATGGTTGGCATGCGCCGGGAGCCGGTTGTTTCTGGCGTTGGTGCTGGTGATGGGACTGGCCGCGTGGGGCCGGGCCGACGACGGCGTCAAACCCGATCCGGCGGGAACGGCAACGGGAGACAAGAATTCCGCCGTCGATGCCGCGGGCAATCCTTTTGTCGTCCCCGAGCCCACCGACAAGAACGCGCCCGACTACGCCAAGAACAAAAAAGCTTTCGACGAGTACCAGGCGCAGGCGGCGAAAGAGCCGCTGGCCGCCAAGCTCGCCGACAGCGTGGGCCACGTGCGGGTCGCGACCAACTTTGCCTGGACCTTGAATACCGGATACCTGGTGCTGTTCATGCAGGCCGGCTTCGCGCTGCTGACCTGCGGCCTGGTGCGCAAGAAAAATGCCGCGCATTTGATGATGCTGAATTTCGCGGCCTACGTGTTTGCTTTTCTCGCGTATTACGCCGTGGGATACGCATTCCAGTTCGGAGCGGTTGCTATAAACGCCGCACCTACGAATTTGGGCGGAGTTCCAACGCTGAATAGATTTCTGATTGGCAGCGGCCAGTGGGGATTCATCGGAGGCAAGGGATTCTTTCTGGTCGGCCCGGCCTACGATGCGGGCAGCAATTGCCTGGCGCTGTTTGAAGTGGTGTTCATGGAGACGGCCGGCTACATCATTGTCGGCGCGATCTGCGAACGCATTTCGTTCTGGGCGTTTCTGCTTTGCGAACTTTTTGTGGGCTCAATTCTGTATCCGATTTCGGGTTGCTGGGCGTGGGGCGGAGGGTGGCTGTCGCAACTGGGATCGAGCATGAATCTGGGTCACGGTTATGTGGATTTCGCCGGCTCGACCGTGGTGCATGCGGTGGGAGGATTCTGCGCGATGGCGCTGGCCATTGTGTTGGGTCCGCGCTTTGGCAAGTTTGGGCCGGGAGGAAAGATTCGAGTCTTCCCGGCGCACAACGTGGTTTACGTGGTGACGGGCACGTTTATTCTGCTGTTTGGGTGGATGGGATTCAATCCCGGATCGACGCTGGGCGCGACCGACCTGCGCATCTCTGTGGTCGCGGTGAATACCAACCTGGCGGCGGTGGCAGGATCGGCGGTCGCGATGCTGATCTGGTATGCGCTGTTCGGCAAGCCCGACATCACGATGGCTTGCAACGGGATGCTGGCCGGGTTGGTGGCGATTACGGGGTCGTGCGCGTTCGTGTCTCCGACCTCGGCGGTGATTATCGGGAGCCTGGCGGGCGCGCTGGTGTGCGGCGGCGTGCTGTTCAATGAACGCGTGCTGCGGATTGACGATCCCTGCGGCGCGATTTCGGTGCATGGATACTGCGGGTGGTTGGGCGGCGTTTGCGTCGGCATCTTTGCCGATGGCACCTATGGCGCGGGATGGAACGGAGTAGGGGCGGCGAGTTATTTAGGGCGCGCCGGACAGGGCGTGACTGGATTGATTCATGGTGACAGCCGGCAGTTCCTGGTCCAACTGATGGGAGCGACGATTTACGCGGTGTGGGGGTTTGTGGCGACCTTCATCGTGTTCTCATTGGTGAATAAGTTCAAGAGCATGCGCGTTCCGCAGGAGTCGGAAGAGATCGGGCTGGACGTTCCGGAATTTGGGATGCCGGCATATCCGGAGGATCCGGTAGTGACAACTTCGTACTGATAGAAAAGTCGCGAGTCCCGAGTGCCGAGTTGCGAGCTAAAAATACCCACCGCCGATGATGCGCATGAATGCGGAATATTGGATCGAGAAGTTGAAGCTGGAGGCGCATCCGGAGGGTGGATATTTCCGGCAGACTTACAAGTCAGATCTGCTGATTGGGCGTGAGGCCTTGCCGGGATTCTCCGGAGTCCGGGCGGCTTCGACGGCGATTTACTTTTTACTCGAGGGCAAGAACTTCTCCGCATTTCACCGTCTGCGGTCTGATGAGCTATGGCACTTCTACGCCGGATCGCCGCTGACAGTGCATGTGATCGAGCCTGCAGGATCGTATTCTTCGATTCTGCTGGGAACTGATCCGGAGGCCGGGCAGACTTTTCAGGCCGTGGTGCGGGCGGGATGCTGGTTTGCGTCGCACGTGGCGGACTGGAAGTCGTGGGCGCTGGTGGGATGCACGGTGGCTCCGGGATTTGAGTTTGCGGATTTTGAGATGGGGAAGCGCGAGGAGTTGAGCGCGCAGTATCCGCAGCATCGGGAGATGATTCGGCGCTTGACGTGGGAGGAGTAATGGCTGCTGTGCGCTACCTTAGGCTGGTGGCTGGCACAGCCCAGCTACGACCGACGGATCAGGGGACAACGGCAGACTGGCGACAGCAAGGCGCCTGGTCGGCACACGGCCGTATCTACCCGACGCCGCTTCCACTTGACCTCGCAGCGGCCGATCTCTCCGGAGTGCGACGACGGCTGATGTTGAACTGCCTGCTTACGCGTTGAATAACCGTGTTGCTGATGCCAAATTCCTTTTCGATCTGTGCGTGAGTCAGGTCTGTCCTGTTGAGCAAAGCATCGGCAAGTTGTTTGTCGAAAGCAGCGCGAACACGCCGGAGCTGCGCTGGAAGATCTATCCTCTCAATCCCCATTCAATCCCAGTCCTTTCCCAACGCGACACGCTCAAACCGGCGTGGAACGCTATGGGGTTCTTGCACGGCAGTCCCTGCCGGCTCGGAGCAGCTCTCGGTTCCCACACAAACTGTCAATCCGCTGCTACAGCGTGGGGCACGGCCGGAAGCCGCAATGCCTCACAATCCGGCCACGGTTCTGGTTTTCCGAAGACGCGCGGGCTTTCCGCTTTTTCGTTATGGTTCTGCATGTAGATGGCTCCTGTAAACCATCCAATCGCGAACATCCATGCCCCGAGCACAAAGCAATCAAAGTACGTCATTCCGCACCTCCACAAGCCCCCGGCGACAAGTTGTCACGTCGGACTGCGGCCATCAATAGGTTCGAGGTAAATTGGGGGTGAATTCTTTGGTGAGCAAGTAACAGACTGATAACAAATAAGTTCGACGCACTGTTGAGGCGGGGCTTACTTCCTGTCCGAAACAGATTCGATCGGTCGGACCACAATTTTTGATAGACCGTCCAGGAGAAAGTCTTGCTATAATGACCGGCACTTAGGGGGCTGTGGGGTGATCTTGAGTAGGGCGGACTCAGTATTTCGCTTTGGGCCCTATGAACTGCGGAAGGACTCCCAGGAATTCCGCAAACACGGGACGAGAGTCAAGCTGCGCGGTCAGCCGTTTCTCGTGTTGGTCGCACTGCTGGAGCACGCGGGTGAAGTTGTAACTCGCGACGAGATCCGTCAGCGATTGTGGGCGTCCGATACCTTTGTCGATTTCGAGCACGGACTCAATACTTCGATCAAGAAAGTCCGCCACGTCCTTCGCGATTCGGCCTCCGAACCGCGGTATATCGAGACGCTCCCCAGACTGGGCTACCGCTTTATCGCACCGGTGGAAACCCCCGCCAAGAATGGGCCGCACACGCGGTCCGCCGATTCGGTGCAGGTTGAAAATCTCGGGGGGAGCCCAGGCAACATTCTTGAGACCAACTCCGTGACACCCCCAGGCGGTGCGAGTGGGATCGCGAAGTTAGTGCCAGCGCGTCTTGCCCCTTGGCCCTTTTCTTTGGCTTATGCAGTGTTGGCCGCAGCCGTGCTCTTGGCTTCGGTTGGTTCGGTTCGAAGTCTCCGGTCATTCTTCGAGGTGCGCAAGAGCGGCGGCGGGCTGACAGCGAAAGCCTACGATTCTCTGGCAGTGCTGCCTTTGCAGAGCCTTTCGGGCGACCCGAACCAGGAGTACTTCGCCGACGGGATGACCGATGAGATCATCACCAATTTCGCGCAAGTCAGAGATCTGCGCGTGATCTCCCGCGCCTCAGCGATGCAGTACAAGAGCACGAGCAAGCCAGCCCGGCAAATCGGGAAGGAGTTGGGCGTAGATGCCCTCGTCGAAGGGACAGTGGAGCGGGTCGGGAGTCGGGTGCGGGTTCGGGTGCAACTCATTGACGCGGCCAGCGATCGGTATCTCTGGGGCAATGTCTACGATCGTGAATTGAGCGACATTCTAATGCTGGAAAGCTCGGTAGCGCACGACGTCGTGGAAGAGGCCCGAGGGCGCGTAGCCGCACAATCGGCGTTCGGCAACCCGAGCGGATCGAGCGTGGTCAATCCCCAGGCATACGAAACCTACCTCCAAGGCCGCTACTATTGGAACAAGAGATCGTCGGAGGCGCTCACCAAGAGTATTGAGTTGTTCCAGCAGGCGGTGGCATTGGACCCCAAGCTGGCGGTTGCCTACGCCGGCTTGGCAGACGGGTATTCCATCCTCGGGTCAGATGTGTTGCCGGCGGAGGTGGCGCAGACGCGAGCCCGCCAGGCTGCCAGCAAAGCCATTGCGCTGGATCCCTCCGTGGCGGAGGGGCATGCCGCCAAAGCATTGGTAGCGTTTTATTACGATTGGGACTGGAAGACCGCGGGGACTGAGTTTGAGACGGCGTTGCGATTAAATCCGAACTACGCCACGGCCCACCAGTGGTACAGCTACTACCTAGAGGCCATGGAGCAATCTCCCGAAGCTCTGCATGAGGCTCAACGGGCGCAGGAATTGGACCCATTGTCGCTTTCGATCAACACCACGCTGGCGGGGAAATATCTTGCCAATCAGCAATACGATCAGGCCATGGCGATCGATAAAAGAGTTCTGGAAATGGATCCGAATTTCGTGCCCGCCCATCGTTCTCTGGCAAGAGTCTATGAAGCCAAGAAGATGTGGCCGGAGGCCATCGAAGAGCTGAAGAAGGAGGTTGACCTGTCGCAGGAGAATACCCGGGCCTTGGCAGATCTGGCATGCGGATTTGGCCTGGCGGGGGACCGAACGGAAGCTCTGAGAATTGTGAAACGCCTCGAGGAGCGTTCGGCGAAGAAGTACGTGTCTGCCTTTGAAGTAGCGAAGGTTTTTGCTGCCATCAATGACCACGGCAGTGCGATCCGCTATCTGGAGAAGTCTTACCGCGAGCACGAAAGTCAAATACCCTTCCTTAACGTGACCACGGCTCTGTACCCCTTGCATTCTGACCCGGGATTCATTGCCTTAGTGCGGCGAGCAGGACTCCCCGCAACCACCTGAACCTCCCCGGACGAATGCGTCCGGGGTTCCATGATTCTATTTTGCGGCTACGGCTTTTTTCGGGAACATCTCGCCCATGCGCTTGATTTGCGCGCCCACGTCTTTCAATTTTTCTTCAATGCGCTCGTAGCCGCGATCGACTTCTACGCCGGATCGCCGCTGGTGGTGCATGTGATCGAGCCTGCGGGATCGTATTCTTCGATTCTGTTGGGAAGTGATCCGGAGGCCGGACAGACGTTTCAGGCCGTGGTGCGGGCGGGGTGCTGGTTCGCCTCGCACGTGGCGGATTGGAAGTCGTGGGCGCTGGTGGGATGCACGGTGGCTCCGGGATTTGAGTTTGCGGATTTCGAGATGGCGAGGCGCGAGGAGTTGAGCGCGCAGTATCCGCAGCATCGGGAGATGATTCGGTGCTTGACGCGGGAGGGATAATGGCTGCTGTGCACTAGTTTCGTACGCCACGAGGAAGCAACACTTGTTTGATCAGTGGGCGCTAAGGTGTGCTTACGTCAGCGGTGGTGGCCTTTCGCTCTTTCCGCCGAGACAGTTCGTACAGCAACGGCAAGAGCACTGCGATGACGATAGCGACGCGCTCGGGGTGTTGATACCTGCTCATGGTTGTTGCAACTGAGCCGCCTCCCTCTAGCCGGGTTACAACGGTGTTTTGGGGCCACGGCATAAATATGCACACAAAAAATCCAGCCAAGTATCCAAACGACCCAAGTAGTGCATCTTTCAGCAGTCTCTGCCGATCACCCTTTGTAAGCAGAGAAACGAGCCATCCCGTAGTGGCACCAATCGCCATCCCTGCGAGTGCATAGGCGGCTAAGTAAAGCACGACGATAAACCAAGGAACTGGAAACATTCTGTTTATACTACGGCCTTCAGCAGCCAGCTTACGCCACCCGAACCTCCCCGGACAAATGCGTCCGGGGCGACATGATTCTATTTTGCGGCTACGGCTTTTTTCGGGAAGATTTCGCCCATGCGCTTGATTTGTGCGCCCACGTCCTTCAATTTTTCTTCAATGCGCTCGTAGCCGCGATCGATGTGGTAGACGCGGTCGATGATGGTTTCGCCGTCGGCGACTAAGGCGGCCAGGACGAGCGAAGCCGACGCGCGCAGATCGCTGGCCAGCACGGCGGCGGCGCTCAATGGAGTCTTGCCGCGAACCACGGCGCGGCGTCCTTCAATCTTGATATTCGCTCCCATGCGCACCAGTTCCTGCGCGTGCATGAAGCGATTCTCAAAAATATTTTCGGTGATGACCGACGTGCCTTCGGCCTGTGTGGCCAGGGCCATGAATTGCGCCTGGCAGTCGGTGGGGAATCCGGGATGCTCTTCGGTGGACATGTCGGCGGCGGTGAAGGGATTGTCTCCCATGACGCGGACGGACTCGGCACCGGCCTTGGTTTTGACTCCGGCTTCGTGAAGCTTGCTGAGCAGCGCGCCGAGATGCGCGGGATCGCAGCCGGCGATGTTGAGATCGCCTCCGGTCATGGCGCCGGCGATGATGAAGGTTCCAGCCTCGATGCGGTCGGGGATGATGCGATGCTTGGCGCCTTTGAGCCGGCTGACGCCTTTCACGCGGATGGTGGGACTGCCGGCGCCTTCGATTTTCGCTCCCATCTTGTTGAGCAGGGCAGCGAGGTCGGCGACTTCGGGCTCGCGGGCGCAGTTCTGCAGAATGGTTTCGCCTTCGGCGAGCGTGGCGGCCATCAGCAGGTCTTCGGTGCCGGTGACGGTAATCTTGTCGAAAACGATTTCGGCGCCCTTGAGGCGGATGGCGCTGGCTTCGACGTAGCCGTGGTCCTGGACAATCTTGGCGCCAAGCTTTTCGAGGCCCTTGATGTGAAGATCAATCGGACGAGCGCCGATAGCGCAGCCGCCGGGAAGAGAGACGCGCGCGCGTCCGTAACGGGCGACCAGGGGGCCGAGCACGAGCGTGGAGGCGCGCATGGTCTTCACCAGTTCGTAGGAAGCTTCGGGGCTGGCGAGGTTGGCGCAGTGAATGCTGGTGCGGTGGTGGGCGCGTCCGTAGCCGAGTTCGACTTCGGCGCCCATGGCGGCGAGCAGGTTGCGCGTGGTCTGGATGTCGCGGACCTGCGGAATGTTTTCGAGGATGACGGGCTGGTCGGTGAGCAACGCGGCGGCCATGCAGGGAAGCGCGGCGTTCTTCGCGCCGCTGATGTGCACCGTGCCGAGCAGCGGCTCTCCGCCGCGGATGACGAATTTATCCATGAGGAATCCTTAGGGATTGATTGTAACGGGACTTGGGCGGAGGGATGGTTGACTCGGGGGGAACTTCGGGACAAGGACGGGTGAGTCAAAGTCAAGATCTTCACCACAGAGGACACAGAGTACACAGAGGATTTGGGGATCAAAATCCCCACTCTAAAGTCGGATAATGCGCGACTTTAGAATGGGGCATCCGCTCTAACCTTGTGCCAGGGTGATTGCTTGGCGGACGTGGCCTTGGCTTTTTTTCAGGGCGGCTACAGCTTTCGAACGGGTTACGTTGGCGGCCAGCATTACCACCGCTACCGGGGTGCGGTTTCCGCTGGCGGCCAGGGTGCGTGCGGCCGCTTCGTGATCGGCTCCAGTGGCTTGCTCGACAATTACGATGGCGCGCTGGATCAGCTTTTCATTTTTGGTCCAGACATTCACCATGAGGTTGCCGTAGACGTAGCCGAGGCGCGTCATGGCTCCGGTGGAGATCATGTTGAGAACCATTTTGTGCGCGGTGCCGGCCTTCATGCGCGAAGATCCGGCGAGAACTTCGGGGCCGACTTCGGTGACGATGGCGAAGTCCGCAGCGCGTTCGAGCAGCGAGTTGCGATTGCAGGTCAGAGCAACTGTGTGAGCGCCGGAGTGGCGCGCGTATTCGACGATGGCGATGGTGAAGGGAGTGCGTCCGCTCGAGGCGATGCCGAAGACGACGTCGTGGCGGCGAGGCTTGCGCTTTTTGATTTCGGCGAGCGCGAGCGCCGTGTCATCTTCGCTGGCTTCGGTGGAAGCGCCGAGAGCCTTGGGGCCTCCGGCCATGATGTATTGCACGGTCCGCGGATCGGTGTTGAAGGTGGGCGGGATTTCCGAGGCGTCGAGAGCGCCGAGGCGTCCGCTGGTTCCGGCGCCGACGTAGATGAGGCGACCACCCTGGCGAATGCCGGCGGCGACCAGATCGATGGCGCGGGCGATTTGCGGAAGCGCGCGGCGGACGGCAGAGGCAACGGTGGCATCTTCGTCATTCATGAGGCGGGCGATTTCGAGCGACGACATCTGATCGAGACCGCGCGCGCTGGAAAGAATTTGTTCGGTGGGAAGATGGCGAAGATCGGATTTCGCAGTACGGGTTCGAGTCAAGTCTTGCGCCTTTCGAACTGGGCCCTGGATTATGAGGTGCGAATCAATTGTGAATCTGAATAGCGGATTCATTCTAAACGCTCGACGCCGCGGTGCGGAGTCATTGTTGGGCGCGGCGTTGCGCCTAGAGGATCGCTTCCACGATGGCGTCGTGAAAGATCGGGCGCACTTGCTTGATGGCTTGATTCGAGCAATCGGGCCACGTGCGGTTGGTCAGCAGCGTGACGGAAAGCTGGCGATCGGGATCGATCCAGAGCGATGTGCCGGTGTAGCCGAGATGGCCGTAAGAGCGGGGGCCGAAATATTTTCCCGATTGCGAGGGTGATGATGGCGTGTCCCAGCCGAGAGCGCGGGAAATGCCGGCGGGCTCCGATTCGCGGCGCGTGAAGAGCGAGATGGTTTCAGGGCGCAGGATGGGACCGGCTCCGGCGAGAAACATTTGCGCGAAGATGGCGAGTTCCTCGGCCGTGGAGAAAAGGCCGGCGTGTCCGGCAACGCCGCCGAGGATGAAGGCGTTTTCGTCTTGGACTTCGCCCTGGATAATTCGCTGGCGCCACGTGCTCCGGGGAACCTTTGGGCTTACGCCTGGCTGCATTGGTGGCGTTTGCATTTCGCGGGCGGGGGCGCCCGCGCCACATTGTTCGGTTCGTTCGTCGGCGGTGGGTGGGATCTTTGGACGCACCGACGATGGGGGATTGAAGACCGTGTTGGCCATTCCTAGCGGGCCGAAGATTTCGCGTTGGCAAAAGATATCGAGCGACTCTCCGGCAATGCGCTCCAGGGCTTTGCCGAGGATGATGAATCCGATGTCGCTATATTCGGCGCGAGCGCCGGCGTCGGCGGTGAGCGGCGTGGTGAAGGCGGCATGTAGAACTTCGTCGCGCGAATGGGCGCGGAGAAATAATTTCTCGTACGCTGGTAGGCCGGAAGAATGCGCCAGAAGCATGCGGAAGGTGACTTCGCTGCGGCGCGGATCGGCGGCGCCGCTGCTGTCGGAGCGGAACTCGGGGATCGTCCCGGTGATGGGAGCATCAAGTTCGAGCAGGCCTCGTTCATAAAGAATCATTGCCATCGTGGTGGTAGCGACGGGCTTGGTCAGGGAGGCCAGGTCGAAAAGCGTGGACGTTTTGACTGCGGAATCAAAATCCCCGCCCAAGCTGAGCTTGGACGGCGCACCCTCTAGATCGTCTCTAAACACAAAGCTGCCGAAAGATTGCAGAGCCAGCAATTTTCCTTTCACGGTAACCGCGATCGAAGCGGCAGGGAAGGTGCGTTGCTCGATCGCGTGGCGAAGGATGGAAAACGAGGCAGCAAAACGAATGTCCTGATCTGCGAAGTCGGGGACGAGAATAGAGGCACTGTGCAGAACGAGGCTTCCTTGAATTTTATCGATCTGTGCGGGTTATAGCAGAGTTGTTCGGGAGAATAAAGATTGCCTTCGACAGGGCTCGTAACTAACCGGACTCAGGGTCGAGCGGGTTGTGTCGAATGTGGCACCCCTTACTTGAGTTTCTTGAGCCACTCGCCGGGGTTGTGTACAGTCAAAGCATCCTTAATTCTTCACGTTTTATTTTGAATCGGAGAAGCACAGAGTGCGAAGTCCCAGGACTACCCATCATTTCTTTCTCGCTGTCATGTGCGGTTTGGTGTGTCTAGCCGCGGGATCGGTATTATCAGCGTCTTCGGTTCCGGCCGCCAGCGGATCGGCCGCGGCGTCTCCCGTGCGTTTGGGCAATGTGGATGCGATCATTCGTCAGGCGATCGCCGACGGAAATATTCCCGGCGCGGTGCTGGTGGTTGGACACGACGGCAAAGTGATCTACCGCAAGGCCTATGGCGAGCGCTCGCTGGAGCCGCGGCGCCAGCCGATGACGCTGGATACGATTTTCGATCTCGCCTCGTTAACCAAGGTGATTGCCACTACGACGGCGGTCATGCAACTGATGGAGCAGGGCAAAGTGCGGTTGAACGATCCGGTGGCGAAGTATCTGCCGGAATTTGCGCAGAACGGGAAAGAAGACATCACGATACGGCAGTTGTTGACACACTATTCGGGGCTGGCGCCCGATCTGGATCTGACGACTCCATGGGAAGGGAAGAATACGGCCTACCAGTTGGCATTTGTCGAGCCTCCTGAGACGACGCCGGGGTCGGGGTTCGTCTACAGCGACATCAATTTTATTGTGCTGGGCGCGCTGGTGGAGAAGGTCTCGGGCGAGACGCTGGATGCCTACACCGAGAAGCATATTTTTGCGCCGCTGAAGATGACGCACACGCGCTATCTTCCTCCAGCATCATGGCGCGCGAAGATCGCTCCCACGCAGTATGACGAGAATGAGCACATGCTGTGGGGCGTGGTGCACGATCCCACGGCGCGGCGCATGGGCGGAGTGGCGGGGCATGCGGGATTGTTTTCGACGGGCGACGACCTGGCAAAATTCGCGCAGGCGCTGCTGAATGGCGGCGACGGAATTCTCTCGGCCGAGGCCGTAGCCAAGATGACGTCGCCCCAGACGCCGCCGTCAGCGCCGATACTGCGCGGATTTGGATGGGACATTGATTCTCCGTTCTCGTCGAATCGCGGCGATCTACTGCCCGTGGGATCGTACGGGCACACGGGATTCACGGGCACCTCGCTGTGGATCGATCCGACAACGCGGACGTACATCATTCTGCTGACCAACGCGGTGCATCCGCGCGGGAAGGGAAACGTGATCGGCCTGCGCGTAAAGGTGGCCACGGAAATCGCCGCGGCTCTGCCGTTAACTGCCGACGAGAAGGAGGCACTGCGCTGGAAGAGTATCACCGGGTATAACGAGGCGTTCTCGGCGGCCCGGCGGATGAGCGCGCGCAATGGCACAGTGAAGAACGGGATCGACGTGCTGGAAGAGCATGGCTTCGACGTGCTGAAAGCGGCGGAAGGGAAGAAGCATATCGGGCTGGTGACGAATCAGACGGGCCTCGACGCTTCCGGCAAGCGCACCATCGATGTGCTGGCGCAGGCTCCGGGAGTCTCGCTGGATGCGATCTTCAGTCCGGAGCACGGCGTGACCGGAACCCTGGACACGACCGACATCAATAACTCGAAAGACGCGGCGAGCGGTGTTCCCGTGTACAGCGTGTATGGGCCGACGGACGCGGCGAGGCGTCCTCCGGCCGACGTGCTCCGAACGCTGGATGCGATTGTCTTTGATATTCAGGATGCGGGCGCGCGTTTTTATACCTACGAGACGACGCTGGGATATTTTCTGGAAGCGGCGGCCAAGGCAGGAATTGAGTTGATCGTGCTCGACCGTCCCGATCCGATTACGGGATCGTTTGTGCAAGGCCCGGAGACGGACGCCGGGCACGAGACTTTCACTAATTACTGGACTGTGCCGGTGCGGCATGGGATGACCATGGGCGAACTGGCGAAGATGTTCAACGCCGAGCGCAACATTAATGCCAAGCTGACGGTGGTGCCGATGGAGGGCTGGCAACGCGGCGATTGGTTTGATTCGACGGGGCTGGAGTGGGTGAATCCGTCGCCCAATCTGCGCAGCGTAACCGAAGCGGCACTGTATCCGGGAGTGGCGCTGATTGAGGGCACGAATGTTTCGGTGGGACGCGGGACGGATACTCCCTTTGAGTTGGTGGGCGCGCCCTGGATCAAGAGCAAAGAATTCGCGGCCTACCTGAACACGCGCGGGATTGCGGGCGTGCGCTTTGTGCCGATGACCTTTACTCCGGCGGCCAGCGTGTACAGCGGGCAAGCGTGCCAGGGAGTGAATATTGTTCTGACCGACCGCAACGGCTTCGATGGGCCGGAGTTGGGGATTGAGCTGGCGGCCGCGCTGCACAAGCTCTACGCAGCAGATTTCAAGATCGAAAAAATGCAGGCGCTGCTGGTGAATCAGAGTGTGTATGGGGCGCTGGCGGCGGGCCAGGATCCTCGCAGGATCGCGCAGGATTGGATGGGGGATTTGGAGAAGTTTGAGAAGATTCGGGAGAAGTATTTGATTTACAAATAAGGCTAAACTTCTTTCGGTTTGGCGGCGCGGAGGTGACGGTATGCTTCGTTTTAGCTTTGTTCTCTCCCTGTTGCTTTGTTCATGGTTCGCAGCTTCCCAAACTTCCTCAAGGAAAGAGGTCGACATCCTTGCGCCGGACGGAACCAAGCTCCGCGCCACTTTCTTCGCGGCGGCGAAGCCCGGGCCGGGAGTGCTGCTGTTGCACATGTGCAACACCACGCGAAAGTCGTGGGAGCCGGTCGCCGTGGGCTTGAGCGAAGCGGGTATCAACGCGTTGACCATCGACAATCGCGGCTTTGGAGAAAGCGGCGGGCCGCGCTTTGAGGGTGGATCTCCGGAGGTGCTGAAGGAGTTGGGCGAGAAATGGCCGGGAGATTTCGATGCGGCGTACCAGTTTCTGCTGGCTCAGCCCGGCGTCGACAAGGGACGCATCGCCGCGGGCGGAGGAAGTTGTGGCGTCAATAACGCGATCAAGTTGGCCGAGCGACATCCGGATGTGAAGGCGCTGGTTCTACTGGCTGGGTCCAGCAATGTCGCGGGGATCAACTTTGTTGCGCACAAGCCCGAGTTGCCGATCTTCACGGCAGCCGCCGCGGACGACGAGTACAACCCCTCGACCTTGCAATTGATGCGCTGGTTCAGCGATCTCTCGGGCAATCCGCGCACGAAGTTTTCCGGATTCAAAGATGGCCGGCACGGCACCGAGATATTCGGTCCGCATCCCGAACTGGTGCAGCAGATCATCGCCTTCTTGGTGGATACGCTGATCACTTCTCCGGTGAATCCGAAAGATGCCGTTACTCCGCGAAAGACGGAGGTTTCCGAGTTTTGGGCGATGGCAAATGAGCCGGGCGGCTCGGCGCGAGCGGCGCAGTTATTTCACGCTGCGCGCAAGCGCGATCCCGACGCGCTTATTTTCGCGGAGCTTCCCTTGAACTTGCTGGGCTATGACCGGCTTCAGGCTGGCGACAAAGAAGACGCCATCGCGCTCTTCAAGCTCAACACCGAAGCGTATCCGGCGTCGGCCAATGCCGAGGACAGCCTCAGCGACGGTTATCTGGCGGCGGGACAGAACGATCTGGCGCTGGCGGCAGAGCAGAAGTGCGTGGAGTTACTGCCCGGCGATGCGAGCAATGCCGACTTCAAGGCTGCGCTGGGGAAAGCGGCGCAGGAAAAAATCGCGAAACTGAAAGCCGAGCGGAAATAGTGCGCCCTGGACTGGGATAACTCCCCGCAAAAAGCGCGCATCCTAGCGGCTAAGCCGTGCTACTCTCGGGACGGTACAGGGCCGTGGGAAGGTGCAACATGCGCGTGACATGGATGATGCTGCTGACTTCCGCGCTGGCTTGGGGCCAGGCTGCTAAGCCACCGAAGCCGGCCGATGCTCCGGGCCTCGGCATTCAGGCTGCTCCAGCGAATCAGGCTTCTGCTCCCCACTCTGCGGCGGCGTCTGATCCAAACGTGGCTGTCATCCCTGCGGGAACCAAAGTCCCGCTAACCCTGGCGCAGGCCATCTCGACCAAGAACGCGCGCGAGGGCGATGCGGTCTATGCGCAGACGGCGTTTCCCCTGGTGCTCAATGAACGCATCCTCATTCCGGCCGGGACTTACATCCAGGGCAAGATCATGCACACGGAAAAGGCAGGGCGCTCGAAAAAGCGCGCGGAGATGCTGATTCACTTCACATCGATGATCTATCCGAGCGGGTACACGGTGATGCTGCCGGGATCGGTGGACAACACGCCGGGTGCGGACAATAACGGCGTGAAGGACTCGGAAGGGACGATCCAGCAGGACAAGGACACCGGCAAACGGATTGAAGATGCGGCGAAGGGCGCGGCCGTGGGCGGGACCGTTGGCAGCATCGCGGGCGTCGCGGCGGGCGGGCTGAACGGCGCGCGCTATGGTGGGCTGGCCGGAATCGCGGGCGGCGTTGCGTGGGCGCTGCTGAAGCATGGTCCGGAATTGAAGCTGGAAGTGGGAACGTCGATCGAGATGGAGATTCAGCGTTCGATCACGGTGGACGCGAGCCGGATTCAGGTGGCGAAGGCGAGATAAAGCCGGGCTACTGCCTCAAAATAGTTTTTGTCACCCTGCGCGTCACTGCACAGAAGGTCGCTTAAGCCAATCACCACGAAGGGCACGAAGGTTCACGAAGGAAAACACCTTCTTGGTTATCCTTCGTGTAACTTCTTCGCGGTTATTGGCCCTTGATCAGCGGCGCCAAATTGCATAGGTCCTTCGGCCCGCAAAGAACGCGGGCCTCAGGATGACAGGAAAAGAATATCCCGCGCATCAAGGCTGGCAACTTCCCTGGATGCGATTTGCGCTCCGCTTTCCTAGCGCTGCTATACAATCCGCGGTAGGGGCGTTGTCGCTCCCTGAGCGGAGGCTTCATGCCGGAGATATTGGGTGGTTTTACCACGATCATTATCGTCGTTGTGGTTATTTACTTTCTGAGTTCCATCAAAATTCTGGCGGAGTATGAACGCGGGGTAATCTTCCGGCTCGGGCGCTTGCTACCAGCGGCCAAGGGACCCGGCGTGATTCTGGTGTTCGTGCCGGTGGATCGGATGGTGCGGGTTTCGCTGCGGCAGGAGGCGTTGGAAGTTCCGCCGCAGGACATCATCACGCGCGATAACGTCACGTTGAAGGTGAATGCAGTTATCTTTCTTCGAGTGATCGAGCCCCGGAAGGCCGTGGTGGAAGTTTCGAACTACGTGTATCAGACGTCGCAATTCGCGCAGACCACGCTGCGTTCGGTGCTGGGCGAACAGGAACTCGACGAACTGCTGGCGCATCGCGACAAGATCAATCTGCGGCTGCAGAGCATCCTCGATACGCACACTTCGCCCTGGGGCGTGAAAGTCACCAACGTGGAGGTCAAGCAGGTGGACATGCCGGAGTCGATGCTGCGCGCCATGGCCAAGCAGGCCGAGGCCGAACGCGAGAAGCGGTCGAAGATCATCCACGCGGAAGGCGAATTCTCGGCGGCGCAGCGGTTGGTGGACGCGGCGCATTTGCTCTCGGGTGAGCCGGTCAGCGTGCAGTTGCGCTATCTGCAGACCCTGACGGAAATCGGAGTCGAGAAGAATACAACGGTCATTTTCCCCGTGCCGGTGGATTTCTTCTCAGGCCTTCAGAAATTGATGGGAAAGGCGGGCGAGGAAGTGGCGCCGGCGAAGACGGCGTAAGAGCTGGTCGGACGTGCGAACTTGGGGTTGAAACTATGGCTTCGGTACAAGACACGGAGATCACACTCGGGACAGGAAAGCTGCTGGTGCTGTTCTTCGGGCTGGTGGGGATCTGCGCGCTATTTTTCGCGCTGGGATACTCGCTGGGCCGGAAGGCAGAGCCGACCGCAAGCGCGGCCAGCGCGGCCACGCCGCAGGTCTCTTCCAACACGAACAAAGCGAGCGGCGGAGCAGCGGCGAATCCGCCGATGACCTTCTACAAATCAGTGGAACAGAAGGATGCGAACCCGCAATTGACGCCGCCGGCGGATACGAAGACCGACACGTCGGGTGCTTCAGCGGCTGCGAGTGGAGGCTCGCCCACGGCGGCGGCGAGCGGCGGAGTCGATCCCGCGACGACCATGCCTACCTCCGGATATTTCGTGCAGGTCGCCGCAGTCAGCAAGCAGGAAGACGCGGATGCGCTGGTCGACGCGCTCAAGAAGAAAGAGTATCCGGCATTCGTGGCCTCCGCGGCTGCGAATGACAAGCTGTTTCGCGTGCAGTTGGGGCCGTTCTCCGATGTCAAAGACGCGGAGGCCATGCGCAGCAAGCTGGTTGCGGATGGATACAGTCCCATCTTGAAGAAGTGAAGTGAGTGTAGCTGCCGTTTGATTTTGAAGATTGACGTTCATCGATTTACGCGCTATTCCTATTTCACCATGTCCGCTGAAACTTCCCTTGACCGCGCCTTGCACGCGATTGCCGACCCCACGCGGCGCCGCATTCTGCTCGTGCTGAAACAGGGCGGGGCAGAAGCCCGGACATTTCCACACAAAGCTGCCACGGGCGCCAGCCTGTGCGGGGGAGAGATCGAAGAGCGAATTCATCTTTCACAGCCCACGATTTCGCACCACATGGCGATCCTCACCAGGGCTGGGCTGGTGGAGGCGACCAAGCAAGGGCAATGGCGCTGGTACCGGCGGAATGAGAAGGCGATCCGGCAGGTGGTGAAGATGCTGCGGGGGAAGCTGTAGAGATGCGGGCCCGAGATTTGTAGCTTTGCCGTCTGCTATGAAGAACACCCTCAGCGGCTAAAGCCGTGCGCAACGATCGGTCCTGACGGCACGACTAAAGTGGTGCCCTTTCCATCCTTTCACCAACTGCATTGGGACGCGGCACTCCTACCTTCCCAGGGCCCATTTTTCCAGGTCGCCGGTTGACCGCATCAGGCCGAGTTCTGCGCGCTCCAGTTCGAAGGCTACATCTTGCAGGGCGATGAGGCGCTCGCTCACTTGCGACTCGGCATCGTCGAGATCGTGAAGGTTGGCGGTGCCGGTATCCATGCGAGTATGAACAGCGGCTAGATGCTTTTCGGCAATTTCATATTCCAGCTGGGCAACATCGTGGGCCGCTTGCATTTGCACCACGGAACGCTGCAGCCGAAGTGTCTCCTCCGAAACCTGGTTGCGCGCGGCCTCGGCCTGCTTGGAGGCCTTGAGGGCATCGGCGTCGGCGGCCTGCGCGCGGGAACGCTGCGCCGCATTGAAAATGGGGAAGCGAATGCTCACGCCGACGGTGGCATTGTTCTGTTGAAAGGCATTCGTGACGCAGAGGAATTCGCCCAGGGCGGTCACGCACGGTTTGGAGGGGATGTAATAGTTCTGATAGTTGTTGAACTTCGACAGCAAGGCATATTGGGCAGCGAAATCGATGCTGGGTAACAGCGCGCGATGCTCTCCCTGAGCACGCAAATATTGCGCGCGCGCATGTTCGACGGCGGCCTGGACACTGGGATTGGAGCTGGCCGTATCTCTGGTCTCCTGCTCATTTGCCGGTAGAGGCGGGGGGGCGGGAATGGAATCGGGATCCGTCTGAATGGCAGCCGCGGAAAGGCCGGTCAGCGCGGAAAGATGCTGGCGCAAAACGTCCGCTGCGCCTTGCGCTTCGGCGATGCGCAAGCGAACGCGGGCAGCGGAAAGGCGCGCCTTGGTCTGATCCAGTTCGCTGTCGACGCCTTCCTTCACGCGCTCGGCAACTTCTGCTGCGATCTTGTTCGCATCAGCTTCCGTTTCCTGAAGTTTAATGAGACGCTGTTCCCACTTGGCGAGTTCCGCGTAGCTTTGGGCCGCATCCTGAATAATCTGGTTTCTTCGATCTTTGCTGTTGAGAGCGGCAACGGCGGAATCAGCGCGGGCGGCGCGAATCGACTCGCGCAGCGACGGCTCAAATAGCGCCGACTGCGTGGTGATATTGAACAGCGCGGGCGCCGAGCCTTCCAAAGCCAGAGGGAAGCCGTAGGAATATCCCAGGCCCGCGCCGACCGCGACCTGAGGGATGTAGTTGTTGTGCAACTCACGATAGGTGGCGGACGCGCGTTGCTCTTCGGCGGCCGCCACGGCCGCGCCGGTGGCATGCGACAACGCGAGCTCGACCACGCGCTTGAGCGGGACAGGTTCGGCCAGTACCGTGGCCGGAACAAGCACAATTGCCAGAATCCACTTTACGGTGAGCGCACCGCAGCAAAAGGTTTTCATTGCGTCCCTCTCCGAGCGATCTGCGAATGACGGTATGAACAAATTGGATGCACGCCAGATTCTAAATGCCGGATTCGAGCTCCACGCCTTTTTGAGCCTCGTAATTATCCGGTGCAGCAGCAGAACTGTGGCAAACGGAATCGCAACAATTTACGGTTCGAGGCGCCGCAAGTCTTCCTGTGCCCGAACGTAGTTGCGGAACAGCGCCAAGGCTGCGCGAAACTCGGCAGCCGCGGCGGGGCGGTCACCTTGTTTTTCCAGCAATTGCCCGAGCAGTTCGTGCGCTTTGAAAGCCGGCGCTTCTTCCACGGGCGAGGCCAGATAACGGCGCAACAGGCGCATCGCCAGCGGATAGTCGCGTTCGGCGCGCAGCAGTAAACCGCCACCGTACATGAGCGCTTCAGGATGCTCGACGGGGCTCGATTCCATGGAACGGATGGCCTGCTCCATCTCGTCCAGCCGACGCCGGTGAAAGAGAAAGCTTGCGAGATCTTGCCAGGAGCGGGCCTCCGAATGACTGTCCGCGATGGCGGCACGGTATTCCCGTTCGGCGGCAACTGGGTCGTTGTCCTTTTCCGCAATCCGCGCCAGCAGCCAGTGTCCCCGCGCCGGATCGAGCGGCATGAGCGCTGCAGCCTGGGCTCGCGCCTTGTCCTTGCCTCCGCCAATAATCCCGGGAGCCTCCGCGTCGAATTCCCCGAGGTCGGTGCGAGCGGCGGAACTGGCGGGATCAAGTTCCACCGCGCGTTCGAAGGAGTTGCGAACTTTCCTGGCGAGACCGGCGGCCGTGAAAAAACCAACGCGATCGGCTTTCTCGCCATAGATGCGTCCCAGCCAGAGTTCATACAGGCTGTTGTTGGGGTCGAGATTGCGGGCGCGTTCGCACTGAGGAATTCCGCGATCCCATTCGTCGATCATGAAATAGGCGCGGCACAGCAGGTTGAACGATTGGGCATCCGCGATGGGACGGCTGGTCTCCAGTTGCAAAATTCGGATTGCTTCATCCACTTTCCCGGCTGCCAGAAGTTCCTTGGCAGAACCTGCCAGAGATGCCGAAGGGAGGAAGCACAGCAGAATCAGCGGCAGAAATCGATTGCGCCAGCAAAGCAGTGGAATGGCAGGATCCTCCGGCAACTCAGGGCACGATTTTAATGGCGGCGCCATCGAATAATGGTTTCGGTTCTTCCGCCGGCAAGGCCACGGTGTCACCCTCGGACAGCCCGGAGGTGATCTCGACGCGAGTGAGATTCTGCAGTGAAAATTCGACATTCTGCCGTTTCACGTGGCCGGCGACGATTTTGTAGACGTAAGGCTTGCTGTCGTCCATGCGCATGGCGTCGCGCTGCAGCGTGAGCACGTCCTTGTGTTCGGCCACCACAATGGTGACGCCGACATTGATATTCGGCAGCAGGCGCAGATCTTGATTGTCGATCAGGCACGTGGCTTCGCCGACGTTTCGATTCAGGCGCAACTTCACCGTCGACGGGACCGTGTCGACGGTACCGGTCCACACCCGGCCGGGAATTGCGTCCCAGATGATTTCAACTTTCTGTCCGACCTGCAAGCGGCCGACATCGGGCTCATCAACGAAAGCCCGCACCCGCACGCGGGAAAGATCGGCTTCCTGCAGAAGCAAGTCTCCCGCCGGCACGAATGCCCCCGCTTTTACCGGCACGGAATAGACGATGCCGTCGAAGGGAGCGCGGACGGTGGATTTGCTCAGCGCATCTTCCGCGGCATCATAAGCCGCCTGCGCCTCGGCCGCCTGCGCCTGAATGTGCGCGACTTCCGGCTGCGAATAGCGATCCTTTTGTTTCCGCTCGAGGCAGGTTCAGGTCGGCCTGGGCGCGCTGCAGGGTCTCTTCTCCCTGACCAACCTCTCCCGCGGAAGCGGCGCCGTCCTGCTGCAGCTTGCGCAGGGCGTCGAGGTTGTGCTGGGCGGCATCGCGGGCGCTGCGCGCTTTGATGAGTTGGGAATTCAGCGTGATGACCTCTTCCTGGGTCCCGCCGGTCTTAAGCGCGTTCTCGTTGGCTTGCGCCGCTTTCACCTGCGCCTGCGCGCGGGCGGCCTGGGTGCGTATATCGTCGTCGTCAAGCTGAAGCAGAAGCTGGCCTTTGCGAACGTGGTCACCTTCTTTCACCAGAAGGCGCTTGACCGTCGTGGCAATGGGAGCGTGCGCCTCGAAATTGCGGATGGGCTCTACTTTGCCGTTGGTGGAAACCACGCTGCGAATCGGCCCGCGCTCCACGGTTGCAGCGCGAACCTTGAGCGGAGTCTGGTGTAAATAAGAATAGAGCACGAACAATATAATGATGACTGCGGACGCGGCCCAGACCCACCGCCGGCGCGGCGGTGCGTTCGAATTGTTTGTCGATGCCAACTAATTGTCTTTCAAGGTGCGGCAGGAATAAGTGTAAGCAGTAATTTACCATCCGGAAGGCCGCGACGGCACAGGGAAGCGCTTCCAGCACGGTACCTCATTGGATGCCGGTGAAGGCACTTCGGCTGCATTGAGTGGCTCAGCGTGGGTCTCAAGAGTACCCAGAATACTCAGCGAACTGCGCGGCATTCTCTGCATGCTCCGCAGTAAAAGTCTTTCTTCCCGTACAGGACTGCGTCTTCAAGTGGGCAGCCGTTACAATGGCTCCATGCCGAAGACGCCGCGCTACACGCCCGAGCACGCCTCCGCCGGTCTCGACGCGAAGTTTCCCGAGATCGAGACCTGGCCCAACCAGTTTCCCGGATATGAGATCGTGGTCGACGATCCCGAGTTTACCTCGGTGTGTCCGAAGACTGGGTTGCCCGATTTTGGCGTGCTCACGATTCGCTACATGCCCGACAAAGATTGCCTGGAGTTGAAGTCGCTGAAGGAATATCTGCAATGCTACCGCAACCTGGGAATTTTTCAGGAGAATGTCGTCAACCAGGTGCTGGAAGACGTGGTGAAGTGGGCGAAGCCGGTGTGGGCCGAGGTGAAGGGAGAGTTTCGTCCGCGAGGGGGAATTTCGACGACCATCTTCGCGAAGTGGCCGCGACCGCAAAAGCGCTAACCACAGAGGGCGCGAAGGATCACAAAGGAAAAACCCTGCCAGCGACGTCCTTCGTGTAACTTCGTGTCCCTCGTGGTTAAAGATCCGCCCGGTTTTCTGGCGCATGTTATATTCGCTCGACCGTGACCTCCCCGAAGAGTTACCCAAAGATCGCTCTCGCGCTGCTCACCGCACTGAACCTGCTGAACTACATTGATCGTTCGGTGCTCTTCGCGGTGCAGGACCTGCTCAAGGCGGAATTCCATCGCAGTGACACGGCTTTCGGCGTGTTAACCAGCGTGTTCTTTATCTTTTATATGTGCGCGGCACCCTTCATGGGTCCGCTGTCGGTGCGCTTCTCACGAAAATCGGTGATTGTTGTCGGAGCGTTGATCTGGAGCGCGGCGACTCTGCTGACGGCGGTCACATACGATTTCACGGGATTGGTCATCCGCCATACTTTGGTGGGAATTGGAGAAGCAAGTTTTGTCATCCTGTCTCCCACTTTCGTTGCCGACATGTTTCCGGATAGCCAGCGTGGCCGCGTGATGGGCGTGTTTTATCTGGCAATCCCCGTGGGAACCGCACTGGGATACATTCTCGGAGGGTTGATGGGACCGGCCTACGGTTGGCGCGCGCCATTCTTGGTGGGCGCGGCACCCGGCTTTGTGCTGGCATTGTTGTTGCTCTTCATTCCTGAACCTCCGTTGGGACAGTTTGACCCTCACGAAGAAACACCGGATCGCGATACCTTGAAGGGGTTGGCGAGAAATCCTGCGTTTCTTACAGCGACCTTTGGCATGGCGATGATGACCTTCGCCCTGGGCGGACTGCAAGTCTGGATGCCGACATTCCTGCATCGCGCGCGCGGTTATACCCTGGGGCAAGCCGGAATATTTTTCGGCCTGAGCATCGGCGCGAATGGGCTGGTGGCGTCCCTGGCTGGGGGCTGGTTGTCCGACTTCCTGCTGCGAAGGACTCGATCCGCTCACTACTTAGTCTCGGCGGTCAGCCTCGGTCTGGGGATACCGGCGATGTGGGTGGCCCTGCACGCATACGGCAATCGGATGGTCGCCGGCATCCTGGTGGCAGAGTTCCTTCTCTTGTTGAACACGGGACCACTGAACGCGGCCATCATCAATTCGGTAGGTGCGCACGTGCGTGCCATGGCGCTGGCCGTCAATATTTTCATTTTTCATCTGCTCGGGGATGTCCCTTCCGCCTCGCTGATCGGCTATGTATCGGATCATTATTCGTTGCAGCTTGCTTTTGTTGCTCCGGTTGTCGCCGTCGCGCTCTCCTCTGCCATACTGTTCTATGGAATGAAATTTGCGCCGCCGGTTACTACGGAGACCGGGCTCGTCGGGGCAGAGAAGACTTAAGCCAGATGCATTACTTTCATTGGATCGCAGGAACAATTCTGGCGCTCGCCTGGTTCTCGCGCATTGTGGATGCTGCGCTCGGCATGCCCAGTGTGGCGGACGTTTCGCGGCCGGAGTGGGATCAGAATCCGGCTTGCCCGGCAGGCAATCCTCGGGTTTCGATCATTGTTCCGGCGCGCAACGAGGAACAGACCATCGAGCAGGCGCTGAATACGCTGCTGGCCCTTGACTATGACAACTATGAGGTGATCGCCGTAAACGACCGCTCCACGGATCGCACGGGCGAAATCATGGAACGGCTCAGTCAACCCGCATCTACTACTACGCCGATTCTGCGCGTGATTCATCACACCGAGTTGCCCGCGGGATGGCTGGGGAAAACGCATGCCATGTGGACGGCGGCGAACCAGGCCTCGGGAGACTGGCTGCTGTTCACCGACGCCGACGTGCTGTTCAAGCCGGATTCACTGCGACGGGCCCTGGCTTATGCCGAGGCTGAACCCGCCGATCACGTGGTGCTGTTTCCGCAAATGATTATGAAACGGCCAGGCGAGTACATGATGATCGCATTCTTCCAGACCATGTTCATGTTCGGGCACCGGCCGTGGAAAGTAGCCGATCCGAGCACCGACGATCACATGGGCGTGGGCGCATTTAATTTGATTCGCCGCCGCGTGTACGATGCTGTCGGAACTTACGAAGCCTTGCGCATGGAAGTGCTCGACGACATGAAGCTGGGCAAAGTCGTCAAGAACGGCGGCTTCGCGCAGCGCAATGTATTTGGGGGCGATCTCATCTCCATTCGCTGGGCGCACGGCGCGTTGGGCATAGTGAACAACCTCACCAAAAATTTCTTCGCCGTGCTTTCGTTTCAGTGGTGGCGGACGCTGCTGTCGGCGTTTGGACTCGCCTTCCTGAATTTCGGGCCGTTTCTCGGCGTGTGGCTGGCCCATGGATGGGCGCGAATTCCGTATGGCATAGCGCTCGGATCGATGTTTTCGATTTACATCGGGATGTCGCGGCGTTCAGCGGTGCCCTCGTATTACTTCCTGCTGCATCCGGTGAGCACAACGCTGTTCATCTACACGCTGCTGCGTTCGATGATTCTCACGCTCTGGAATGACGGCATCGTGTGGCGCGGGACGAAGTATCCATTGGAAGAATTGCGCAAGGGGATGGTATGAAGCTCGCCGACTCCTACGCCCGAGCTGAGAGAACTTCGAGCTTCACCTCTGGGGCAATAGCTCCCAAGACTATCTCCGTCACGGCTTTCTGACTGATCTTCGCGTCCTGAACTTCCACCAGAGTGACTGCAGCCATCGACGAGTACGTTTCGCCCGCGGCAATCAGAGCCGCCAACGCCACTTGCAGCGGCGAAAGGCTGGGATTGAAGGCAACACTCTCGATATATGAACCGCGATAGATGCAGCCGCGGGCCGATCGCACTGCCACTCCAGCCGGAGATTTGCTGTACGGGGCATAAGAGTGCCGGGCCGCATCGAGGGCTGCGGTCGCGACTGGATCGGACGAATTGTTGATCAGCGCCAGCTTCGTTTCCTGCACGGGAAGCGCGCCGTGGGTCATCCCCAAGGCCGCGGGTCCAAATGCCGACGGCAGGATCGACGAAAGTTTCATGGGAGGCTTGCCGGGAGTGACAATCAGGATCTCGCCATCGGGCGACATTTCATCGATGAACTGCCGGCAGTGACCGCAAGGCGCGCCTCCGATGGCCAGGGCCGTTAGCGATTCCTCGGCGTGCATGTAGGCGTTCGAGAGAGCCGCCTGCTCGGCGTGGACAGCGAAACCGAGACACTGGCCGGGGATCTCGATGTTTGCTCCTGTATACAGGCTGCCGCTCGCGCCTCGCGCCACGGCTCCAACGAAGAAGTTGGAAATGGGCGCGTGCGAATAACTCTGGGCCAAGGGCAGCAGGTTGACCATCAGTTGATCGAGGCTGGTATTTTCAAACTTTGCCAACGCCCCGGCGTCGGCCGCTGAAATCTGTCCGCTGTAGTTTGGATCGTCGAGCAAGCTCCGCAACCGTGCGCGCGACTTTTCCGTGAACTTCGGCAGGAGTTTGAGAAGCGCATCGCCCGGATCGTGCGCATTCACTGGAAACGCGCGCCCTGCGGCCAGGGCCAGTCCTGCTGAAGTTAAGACGCCGAGGGCGGTACGGCGGGTCATGCGGGTGTGGTCAGTGGATGCGCTCATGGTTCCCCTTCCTCCAAGTGCAGAAGTCAGAAGTCAAAATGCAAAAGTGACTGTCGGGCATACTTCTGCATTCTGATTTCTCACTTCTTGCTTGGAACGGGCAGTATAACTGCGGCGGGGGCCGGAGACGAAATCGTCGGAAACCCAGAAACCACAAAGGACACGAAGTTTCACGAAGGAACAAATGGGAAGCGAATTCCTTCGTGTTCCTTCGTGTCCTTTGTGGTTCTCGCTTTTCTGCGGGGAGCTATGGTGGATCGTCGCCCTCTACATCGTAAGTCGCGGAGATATTAGGCGTGGCCTTGGTCTTGGCGGGCTTCTTCGAGGGATACAGGCGGCCGGCGCTGTAGTGGCCGCGGTTTTCCACGTCGTAGGCTTTCGGCAGCGGAGGAATCATCGCCGCACCGCCGGTGATCTGGCTGATGCGGTTGAGGATGATCTCCGGGCGCCCATCATAGAGTTTCACGGCTCCGCGAATTTCAATGGTGCGACCGGCAAGGCGGCGCACGTCTCCTACATCTTTCAGGTCGTGTTCGAAAACTACGACCGTGAACGGACACGCCATCTGATCTTCGCAGAAATCGAGGAAGTGAACGCCCTTTACTCCTACTTTCACGCGCACGACTTTTCCGGTCACACATCGGGTCTCGCCGACGTGCTGACTGGCTTGGCCGATGGGAATGCAGTCGGAAGCGTGGAGAGACGGCATCGCAAACAGGAAGATCAGCAGCGTGACGGGGACACAGATCGCTGCGACAGATGTGGAGCGCGCTACCGGGCGTTGCCTGGCTGGACAGCCGAGGGCGGCTTTCCCCACATGTGTCAGGGGCTGCATGCTTCGATTTTAGGAACACTGCCACACGCAG
Source organism: uncultured Acidobacteriota bacterium (assembly GCA_963763795.1). Lineage (GTDB taxonomy): Bacteria > Acidobacteriota > Terriglobia > Terriglobales > Acidobacteriaceae > Sulfotelmatobacter. The sequence goes on from CAVXPP010000004.1 coordinate 560,697, forward strand.
TCTGTGACGGGAGGAAAAAAATGTGCAGGATACTCCCGGAATGGAACTGACCAAGTACCGCGTGGCGATCTCACACACTGCCCCCAAGTCATTGCACGCGCCCGCCTGGCAGGCAAACGGGACTCGCCGCCGCGGTGACCACTGTCTTGCTTGTCCCGCTCACCGGAGCGTTTGGATCCGGGGGCGCAAACGCCACCACTGGAAGAGCTTCCGGTCCCACCGTAGTGCAGTTGACCACATACGGCTGAGCGGTCAGGGTATAGCTGTACGTCGGTGGCGGGGGCGCCATGAGACCGTTGGTCCAGTCGACGGGCAGCGGAGTTACGGTGATCGGCGCCGCCGAAAAAGTGCCGGTCGCCACGAACTGATCCTCCTGGCCATTGTTGATCGCGGTCTGGGTGAGAGTGATGGATTAAAGATGTCGACTGCTACTACCGCAGGATAGGGCGAAGCAGGCCAAAGTAAGACTGAGAATTAGGTAAGATGCAAGGCGGCCGATTTTCATAACCACCTCGTTGATGTCTTAGCGCCATCCGACAACTGAGAAGTTGCCTTTCAGAGAAAGTATGATCTCAGGTGAGGTAGAAGGCAAGGGCGATGCCGGGAACTGGGCGAAGTCCCCACTTCTCGCACCGAACGCGAGAAATGGGGTACGCGGGCGGAAGAGAAGTTTACTTGAACGACTTGACTGCTGAAGTTTCGTCGTCCTTCACATCGAAAACGGTGTAGAGCTTGGTGATCTGGAGCAGATCGTTGACCTTCTTGGTCAGGTTCAGCAGCTTGAGTTCGCCGCCCTGATTCTTGGTGGTGGTGTAGGCGCTGACCAATTCGCCGATTCCTGAGCTATCGATGTAATTCACATCGGCGAGGTTCAGCACGATTTTCTTGCTGCCCTTGCCGAGGATCTCGCGCACCGTGTCGCGAAGGATCACGCTGCCTTCTCCCAACGTAATGCGGCCGCTGCAGTCCACGATGGTGACCCCATCCACTTGCCGACTACCAACCTTCATGCTCACTGGGAAGCCTCCTTGCCGCCCGCGGTTGGCCCGTGGACGTGCTTGATCAATTTAAGTTCCGTGCCCGTTTCGGTGGGGCGAATTTCGACCACGTCCATAAACGAGCGCATTAAAAAAATTCCGCGTCCGGAAGTCTTGAGCAGATTTTCCGGCGCCAGGGGATTGGGAATGCGGCTCAGGTCCATGCCTTTGCCCTGATCGCGAATGGTGATAATGAAATCGGTGCCCGTGCGCTCAAAAGACAGAGTCACTTTTTTGTCGGGGGAATAGGCATTGCCGTGAAGCACGGCGTTGACTGCGGCCTCGCGCACGGCCATGGATATCTGCATGACCTCTTCGTCGCCAAAACCAAGTTCCGTGGCGATGCGGGTAGCTTTCTCCTCCGCATTATCGATCGTCTCCAGTGAGGAGTCCAGCGTGTACGAGACCCGTTGTTCGGTCATGGCCATAGACGAAGTGAAAGATGAGTATACGACCGGGAAGGGTTGAAATGTGAAAACCCCTTCGCCGGCGCTCGCCAGACGCGATTCCCAGCGAATTCGGTAGTTTGCCTGTCGGACGGGGAATTGTCAACGACGTTGGCTACAAATGCCGGGAAATGCCGCACCGGACGGGCTTTCGGGCTCGGCAACTTCTCAGGTACTGGACTCGCCTGCCCTGGCGCGCACCCGGAAACTCCATATCGCCAGCGCGGCCACGGTCAGAATCGAAATGCACCAACCGGTGCTTCGATCCCAGGTGCGGACAAAGCGGATCTCCACCCGATTCATACCCGCGTCGACCGGAACCACCATCTGCCCCGATCCCGCGCGCGTCGAGGTCTCGATGACGTGCCCGTTGACCTTGGCTTGCCAGGCCGGGTAGGGAAACAGCCGCATCGCTAATTGATCGGGCGCTGACATCTCGGCCGTAAAGGCTTTCGATTCGGCATCCCAGCGGATTACGTGGATCGCCGCCCGCGCCGGCCCCTCGACCACAACTTTACGGGCATCTTTATCGATGGCCGACGGATCGGCGCCCACCGGGGTGTATTCGTCGGTTCCTTCGTAGCCCGCGCCGGTGGCCATGTTGTCCTGCATCTCGCGCAGGTCGGCAGCCGTATCCCACCACGGAGCCTGTGCGCGATGCCATGCCGCCACGATGACGAGGATCGACAACGCGCAGACCGCGGCCCGCATCCACCAGCGCTGCAGGCCGGCAGTCACGACGATGGCGAAGATCATGCTGACACAAAGCAGCCATCGCCAGGGAAATTGCATGAACTGCATTTTGGGCAGGATCTTCCATAGCAGGCCGCTCAGAGGAAACATCAGGAAGCAGGCCGCGGCAGCCCAGAGTAGAAGTGCAGTCCACAGTTCACGCCTGTTTTGTCTCCAGTTTGTGTGGAGCGGGCACTCTTGCCCGCTGGTTTTGTGTTGCTGCAGCCAAGCGGGCAAGAGTGCCCGCTCCACACTTAAAGCTAGCGCCGCGGCAAAGATTACTGCCATCTCTAGCACCGCGATCCACGAGACGATCCGGTTGAAGGCGTCGTGATCCGGATCGGTGGTGTGAATAAACAGAAAATTATCTGCGGGACGCGATCCCGCCGAGATGGCCTCGGCGATAGTGACCCATTTCTGTTCATAGATCGCCGGAAGCAGGTAGAAGGCGGCCAGGCAGGCACCCAGCAGCACCGCGCCGGCGCCCTCCAGCAAGAGCCGGGGAGATCTCCGTTTCCACGCGAAAAAGACGATCAGCAGCGCCAGCGAATAGTGGATCATCACCGCTGCTGGAGCGTTGGTCAGCCAGGCTGCAGCCAGCACCAGCCCGAGGGACGCGATCATGCGCCGCTTGCCCTCCGCAGCCTCCAAGACGAAAAGCAGCAGCAGCGGCAGCAGGCACGATGCCAGCAACTCGGCGAAGGCGCTTCGCCAGTACACGATGACCAGATGATAAGGATTCACCGCATACAGCACCGCGGCAAAAGTCGCATCGCGCGGTGGAAGCCAGCGGCGCGCCAGGGCAAACATCGAAGCGCCTGCCAGAACCAGCACCACCCATATGTAGGCCGGAGAAGCGATTCTCCAGGGAAACACCGCGCTCAGGAATGCGCCCAGCGTCCACGAGGCGGGTGGATAGAAGACGAACCTGGGCTCGCCGTAGGCAAAATGCGCCAGCGCCGCCCAGCGCGGATACACGATGCCATGTTTCCACTGCGCCAGCACTTCCAGCCACGAATACAGATGAAACTCAACATCGTGGCCGGAGGGCGTGCCGAAAAAGAAAAAGGGAATCTCGACCGCGAATGCCGCCGCCGCGATGGCGATCAGCGGCCTCCAGAACAGACGATCCGGAGCGCGCTTCGGATGGGAACGAGAGAGAGACGAACTGGTGGCAGGCTTACCCAGGCGCGCTTCCGATGGAAAAAAATTCAACTCATACGAACGTGAAACTCCCACAGTCTACATTCAACCCGGATGGGATAGGGCCGAAAATGTGGAGCGGGCACCCCTGCCCGCCAGGTTTTTGCCGGTGAGGGCAAAGCGGGCAGAAGTGCCTGCCCCACACGGACGCTCGGGCTGGGAAATCAAACAAGCCACTGAACGCAGGTGAGTCAATGCAAAAGGAGCTTATCGGGAAATGAACCGCGAGACAGGGATGACTAGACGGAGGCCGTCTCTTCGGGATTGCGCTGATGTTCGAGCTCGGCGAAGAAATCTGCCTGCTCGAGCGACGCGCCACGCCGGAGCAGTTCGACTAACGGATCTTCCAGCTCCTCGTCCGCATGCTCGGCCAGCTTATCGGCGGGCTCGAACTGGGTGAGATCGGCGACCAGCGCCCGTGGAGAAATGCTCAATTCGGGCATGGCATCCGGACTATTGCGCAAAAAGTTGATGAGACTGCCCACCTGCTCCCGCTGTTCCAGAGTGCGGGAAGGGAACTCGACGCCCATGCCAAGCATGGGATGCACGACTCGCACCATGCCTTCGGTATGCACTTCCAGCTCTTTGGTCTTGAGGCAGAAATCGACCAGGGCGCGCTCGGGAAAAGGAGCTTCCGTCTGCACATAGCAGCCGCCCAGGCTCAAGTCGGTGAGCTTGCAGTGCGGGACAGCTTCATCTGCCGGGGAACCGCTGCTAGCGGCTGCCGCCCTCAACCAAGCTTTGAGGCTAGCCAGAATGCTTTCGGAAAGATCGAGGAACTGGATGCCGGTTTGCCCGTTCGGATTTGCCCATGCGACCTGCCCATGTCCTTCAATTTCAAGAGCGCCATCCGGAAGTTGAAAGTGGAAGCCCAGCAACGATCCCGAAACCTGCGCTTCGGCGGTCAGGACGTCCATGCCGGTTTCAGAGAGATCGAGGAGGATGCCATCGACCTTGCGCGCATCAGGAAGGGTAATCTGGACCGGGGCCTGCACCGGGACCCGAAATGCTCGGCGCCGCTCCCGGCTCAACAGAGCTGCGGCCGCCCGCAGGCCGGCCTTGGCAGCTTCCTCGGTAACGGGCTTGTAAAGGACGAAATGCGCCCCACCACTCAAGATGCCCCGCACCTTTCCCGTGTCAGCGACCAGGGCGATGCTCAGAGGCGCGGAACCCAGTTTCTGGGCGTGCTGAAAGACTTCTTCAGCGGTTTCCGGGTTATCGAAGTCCACAATGAGCGCGTCGAACTTCTGCTGCTGCATCCGCGACAGGGTCGTCTCCGGATCGCTGGAGCGGTCCATGGCGATATCGAAGGCGGACAAGACGCGGGCCAATACGTCGGCCGCCGCGTCGTCGCTCGAGACTAATAGCGCTTGCTGATTCATAACCTGATGGAAATGCCCGATGCTTGCAGATTAAGGCCAGCGAGGCGCCGTGGGACGAGCTGCCTTCGAAGCCGTTGACGAACCAGAGTTTGCCCCCGCCTTGGCGGCCATGGAGTCAGCCGTGATGGCATCATCCACTTCGGCCAGCACGACGTTGTCTTCTTCATCGCTCTCTGCCAGCAGCGGAGCCACTTCGCGGAGCTTTTCGGCCGCCTGCTGCAGCATCTCGATTTGCTTGCCGAGTCGAGCGTATTTCGCTTGTTTCTGCCGCAGGACCTCATGAATATCTTTCATACAACCCCCTGCTGGCATTTAAGAAGAGTCCGCCGGATGGGTCAACGGTAATCCCCGGGATCAGATTACCGGGGTAATGGCGGTCATTTGGGGTGAGAAGGTGGGGAGATTGGAGGCAGCAAAAAGCTCCGCCCTTTTCGGGGCGGAGCTTATATTCAGGAGTTGAGATCCCCTTACGCCTTCAGTTTCCTGCGCAACGCGCCAGCCAGTCCAACCAGGCCCGTGCCCATCAGCATAAGGCTGCCGGGTTCTGGAGTAGTGACGCTGACGTCGCCGCTGATAACCGACGCACTGCCAGAGAACATCCCCGAGCCGGTATTGACCGTTGTTTGCGTAGTCAACCCGCTCACAGTAGAGCCGTTGTACCAGGTCCCCGAAATGGTTCCGTACAGGGTGTACTGGTGGTTCCCATTAGAATTGGAGTCGCTTAACGTCCAAGTGCAGCCACTCGTACAGGTGAAAGTGCCGCTGAAAATCGTCGTGCCGTTCGCGATCCCCGTAATATTCTCGGCGGTGATCGTGAAGGTTCCACCGGGAGCGAAAGTTCCACCCGCCGTAACGCTACCGGTAAGGAACGCGCCTGTAGTGAATGAGATGGCAGCCAAGTCCGGTCCATACAGAGTACTCGGGGTCAAGCCTGAGACCATTCCGGCCTGTTGGCCGCTCAACGACAATCCTGAGTTGCTACCGCTCAATGTTCCGTTTTGGGCCGAAAAATCAACACTACCCGCGAACGCCGCCACGGGCAGCGCCAAAGTCAGCAGAACCATCCACAAAACTCGCTTCATAATTGAACTCCCTCCTGAATATCAACAGCTTTTATCGTGTCTGTCTTAGTGCGGTACTGGGGGACTTCAGAACTCTCCCGGGAATACAGCAGAGCCGTAGCTCCCGGCAGCTCTCTATTGAGCATCCTGAATGCCAAAACAGGAAGTACTTCATTACGCTGAAAATAAATGGCTTACATTGTTTACACCAGCTATGCGGCGCTTGTCGAGTGCAAATTGATGCACACATGCAACATCCTTTTGCGGAATCCAAATTCTTGGCAAACAATCGCGGCCAAACCCTCCATTCTCAACCGGTCAGCGAAGGTAGCTTTCCCGCCGACCCCAGCAGGAAAATGGCCCCGACCACCATACTGTAGGCCGAGGTCAACAGGGTAAGCGCCCGTAAGGCATTTGGCTTGGCCAAGGTCGCCGAAAACAGACCCGCCGCCGAGGCGCACATCAACGTATTCATCAGAATCAGGCCGAGGATAAACATCATCAGGCAGAGAAGGCCCGCTGCGGTCCCGCCCAGATTTGCCGCCATCAGGATTACCAAAATCTGGGTCGGAGTCTCCGCTCCCAACCCGTGAATCACTCCCACCACGAAGCTCGAACTGGTCCCGTAGCCGTCCTTAAACACCTGAGGAGCTTCGACACGCGTGCCGCCAAACAGTCGGGTCAGCCGCCAGTAGATCCACAGGGCGCCATTCATCAGCAGCGTGATTCGCGTCTGCGGGCGGGTGTGGTTGTGAGCGCCTTCCCGAAAGAAAGTGCCGAGCACATAAATCCCCAGCACCAGCAGCGTAATTCCCACCAGGCGTTCGGCCCAGCGATCGCTGGCTGCAGGAAGGGCAATGCGGAATACGACCGCGGCCGCACCCAGCACCGCGATAGTCGTGGCATGTCCGGCAACATAAAGCAATCCGTAGCGCATGGCGTCGCGCGCTTTGGATTGCACGCTGCTGATGTCGCTGATGGCAGCGATGTGGTCGTAGTCGAAGCCGTGGCGAAATCCAAGCCCCGCCGCCGATACCAGCGCCAGCCGCAGATTGACAGGATCGATCATGCAAGAAACTCAAGCGTTGGCGGCGATGAAATGCGCTCTGCCAGACTGGTCTTGTAGGCTAGCACACTTCTTCGACCGCGGCGGTGATCCCGCAATTGTCGCCGCTGCGTCTACAGCGTGGCGATGCGGTCCCAGCCACCGGGATAGGACGTCACCAGGCCGAGGTCATCCACCACGATCTCGGCCGAGAATCCTGTGTTGCTGGTGTAGCGGTAAGTGTTCTGGGCGAGCCGGGTGTAGCGTTCGGACAGCGGCTGAACCGTAAGCTCCGGGACCTTCACCCAGGCGGCGATGACCGACTCGCTGCTCCCGACCTGCAGGTTGAGCCGCCGGATCGCCAGCGTGTTGGTCGCGGGCGTCATCGCGAGATCCACGTCGTCACAGCCCTGCACTTCGCGCAACTCCTGACCTGAACTACGCCACACGCCACGGCTCTCCACGCTCAGGCTGAGATTCTTGATATCGCTTCCTACACTACGATCAACTTGAACGCGGTGGGTGAGCCAGTTTTCATCGCAATGAATTTCGTAGTTCGCCAGCATGGGCCGCTGGTCTTTGAGAACTCCGACGACCGTGCCCTTCAGCATCCAGCCTTCTGTGGTATGCCAGAGGCCACAGTAGTCCGTGCCATCGATCAACAGGCTTTTCCAAACCACGGTGCGCTTCAGTTCATCGGTCATCAAACCATTTCCGTGGGTCGCGGTTCCTACTTCAGCCCTTCGACCACATAAAGGTACGAAAGGGTGCGGCCGAATGTGTACAGGTTGAAGCTTCCATCCGGCGTGATGAGTCCTGCGCCCACTCCGGTAACGCCGGCCAGATCGCCGGGCGCATGTTGATGGTGCAAATGGCGCTGACCGGTTTTCAAGTCGACGATGTACACCTTCACTGGCATCGAGGAAGAATCCCCAACGTATATAGATTTACTATCGGCCGTCCATCCCGCCACGACTTCATCGGGCTGCACGAAGGAGAGTGGACGAAGTGTTTGCTCGCCACTGAAGGAAATCATCCAGTAAGAGTCGCCTTTACGTCCGATCACAGTACTTCCGTCGGGAGAGATCAGCGTGCCGCGGAAGCCTTCCGGTCCGAACGGTTTTGGCGCCGAGCCATCTCGTTTCAAAAGATAGGTGCGTGGAGCTCCGCCTTTTTCGGTAGCCACCAGAAGCAGTTCATTACCGTCTGGCGTAAAGTGCACGCCCGCCGTGTGAAACAGTTGAGCGTCGCCCAGAGTTACCGGCTGTCCGGCGCCTGCCGGCAGCAACACGATGGGCCCGGGCTGTTTTACGCTGATGGACGCCACCCACTTGGCGTCGGGAGAGATGGCGAGTCCCAGCCCGGAGCCGAGGCGGATCGCGGGCGAACCATCCGTCTGGCGGAGAAACACCGTATAGTCGGGGCCTCCACCTTCGCCGTCCTCTTCCAGCACCGCCCATTTTCCGTCCGCGGAGAGAGCCCGCCCCAGCGTCCAGTCGAACCAGGACAGATCGACATCGCGCTCTTGCCCCATCCTGTGGCCGTAGACTTCCTGCCGGGTAGCCTCGTTGGCGATTAAAACCTGACCTTCCTTGCTGATGTCGAAAAGATGCAATCGGCCGGGAATGTGCAACAGGTCGCGCAAATGGCCCGTTAAATTAACGGCATAGAGAGCGCTGTTGATGCCCGCGTCGCTGCCCGTGAACCAGATTTCGTCGCCGGAGCGCGACCATGCGAGCCCCGTCAGATCGCTCCATTCCTTGGTCAGCCGGGTGGCCTTACCAGCCAGATCCACCACAGCCACGTACCCCCGTGTATCTCCATTAATGGGATGATCGAAGAACGCGATGTGCTTGCCGTCGGGCGAGACCGACACTTCGGAAACATACCCCGTTGCAGTCGCATAGATAGTTTTTCCGATGGGATATTCCAACCGCCATTCTGGCGCCACGAAGTGCACCGCCGCCAGATTGTCCCCATCCCCGCTCCAAGACGCCTGCAGCACATCCCCCAGCAGTTCGCGAGGCGCGCCCCCGGTCAGCGGAACGACCGAAAGCATGCCGCGGGGAACAATGCCATTGTCGGATTTCTGCCGCAGAGCCATCTCCCCTTTCGAGGAGATGCTCAGGATCTCGCTGTCCTGCAGGTCGATCGGCCGCGACATCAGCGCGTCGGTTCGAGTGCTGTAGACCTGCTCCTTCAGAGCCCCGTTCCAGGCGGCGCTGTACAAAATGCTTTGCCCATCCGGAGCGAACTTCGCCCCGTAAATCGATCCGCGCTGAAAAGTAAGCTGGTGAAAGTGAGGCGCGAGCACTGGAGCATTGTTCCGGGCGGCGAAATAAGTTCCAGCCAACGCCAGGAGAATGATAAGAGCACCGGCGGCCGGCTTCCAGTAAGACCTCTTCGGATCGGCCACGGCGCGCAAACGCGAAGCAGTCCCGGACTGGTTGGAAACCGAGTCCAAGTCAAACGCCACATCGCGCGCCGAGTGGAAGCGCTGCTCCGGATTTTTCTCCAGGCAATGTTGCAGGATGCGCTCCAGCGCCGGAGAAACGTTGCGATTGGTCTCGCTCAATTCCGGAGGATCCTCTTTCAGGATTGCGCTCATCGTGTCGGCGGGAGTGTCGCGGTGAAAGGCGCGCTTCCCCGAAAGCATCTCGTAGAGGATGACGCCGAAGCTGAAAATGTCAGAGCGGGTATCCACGGTCGCGCCCCGCACCTGCTCGGGCGACATGTATCCCGCAGTGCCCATCACCGTGCCTAACTCCGTGGCGTGGGTCAGGGTGGGCAGGGAACCGTGGACGCCGGATTCGGTCTGCGTCAGTTTCGCCAGCCCGAAATCCAGGATCTTCACCCGCCCGTCTTTCGTGAGAAATAAGTTCTCCGGCTTCAGGTCGCGATGAATGATTCCTTTTTCGTGGGCCGCCGCTAGTCCGTGCGCGATTTGCAAGGCGTAGTCCAAGGCCTTGCGCACGGCGAGCGAACCACCGCGCAAGCCGCTCCCGCAGCGTCTCTCCCTCGAGCAACTCCGACACCACGTAAGGCGAGCCTTCGTTGGTGCCGATGTCGAATACCGCCAGAATGTTTGGATGGTTCAGGGCCGCGGTGGCCAGCGCCTCTTGTTCGAAACGACGCAACCGGTCGGGATCGAGCGACAGCGCTTGCGGCAAAACCTTGATGGCCACTTCGCGCTTCAGACGCGGATCGCGGGCGCGGTAGACTTCGCCCATTCCCCCCGCGCCCAGAGTTGAAACAATTTCATACGGCCCAAGCTTGGTGCCAGAGGTGAGTGTCATAGGGTGCGCGCAATTATAGCCCGAGCCAGAACGAACTCCGGAATTTACTCACGGTGGCTCGCGAATTCGCCGGCGTCTCTTAGCCGGCGGCCTTCATCAGTTCGCTCAGCTTGTCCAGGTCCTGAGGGCTGGCGTCGCCAATGATGAAGTAGCGAAGGCCGTTGTGGAGCCAGCTCCGAACTTCAAAGGAAAGGGCCGTTCGCACCGTCTCGTTCTCGCCGGCTTCTGCGAGTAGTCCGCGATCCTGAAAAATGAAGACAGAAATCTGGTGCTGGCGGACGCGAAAGATAAGTTCCGCGCCAGGAGACTGGTTGAGGTAGCTGACCCTGCCGCCTACTAGGACGAAAGGCGAACCTTCTAGCTCGGGCAGGTTGAAGGTGAAGGGAATCTTGCCCTCAAACCACGGTTTCACCGTGTGCCGGTCGGTGGAAATAACATCAACCGGATTGGCGCTGGCGAGAGTCGCCACATGCTGGTCGACCAGTTCGCCGATGAGTTGCTCTTGATTACTGCGAAGAGTCAGAAAAAGTGCACCGGCGATCAACACCACGGCGGCAGTTGCCAGAATCGGAAACCAGAGCCGGCTCTTCAGAAACGGCCTGCGCGGCGCCAGACTCTTTTGCATGCGCGCCCGAAAGGCAGGGCTGGGCGTAAACCTCTGGCCCGCAGCCTGGACCGCACGCTTCTGCTGAACTCTACGCAGGCCGTCTGCGGCGCAAGCGGCGCATCCGCGCAAATGTTCCGCCACGGCGCGCGCCTCGCCGGCGGGGAGCTCTCCGTCGAGATAGGCATCGAGTTTTTCAGTCCAAGCCTCACACGCCATAATTCCAGTAACCCTTATTCAGCTCCCTTGTGCAATTTGTTGTACGGCATTCCGCAGAGCCCGACGTGCGCGGGACAGACGCGACATCACGGTTCCCATCGGGATGGCAAGGGTTGTAGAAATCTCCTGGTACGACATTTCTTCAAATTCACAAAGCAGCAGCACCTCGCGAAAAGGCACGGGCAATCGGCCCAGAGCTTCTTGTACGAGCTGGCGATCAGAACGCTGCAGCAGAATGCTCTCTGGAGTCTCCTCGACTGCGGGAAGGCTTTCCTGGTCGCCTTCCAGATCCAGCGGCACGCTCGCGCTGGACTTCAGCCCGGTGCGGGAGGTGAGGAACGTGTTACGAAGAATCTGGTAGATCCAGGCGCGAAAGTTAGTGCCGGGCTGGAACGAGCGGAATCCCTTAAGCGCCTTCACATATGTTTCCTGCACCAGGTCCTCGGCTTCCTGCCGGTCTTGGGTCAGCCAGTGGGCAAAGTTATACAGCCGCTCGAATAGCGGCATGGCCAACTCCTCGAACGACTCCGGAAATGAACGCTTTTCCGACACGCACACAAGGGTAAACCAGCGAACGATCGCTTTATTCCCGCAGCGTCGAAATAAATTTCGCTGGAATAAAAGTGAGTGCCGCTGGTTCTGTACGGGAAAACGCAAAAGCAAATTTTGTTTGGAAAGAAGCGGAAGGAGAATATGCCACCACACAACAGTGACGAAACAATTCTGTTCGACCACAACATCGACCGCAACCACGACGGAATCGATCGCCGAGGATTCTTGCAATGCATGGCGTGGGCCGGCACAGGCGCCTTCTATGTGCTTGCCGGAGGAGTACTGAAGTCCTACGGCCTCGACGATCCCGCGCGCATCGCAAAAGCTGCCAAGGGCGAACTCAGTTTTGTCCAGATCAGCGACAGCCACATGGGATTCAACAAGCCGGCGAACTCCGACGTGGTCGCGACCCTGAAAGCCGCGGTCGCCAAAATCAATGCGCTGCCCGTGCCTCCCCAATTCATTCTGCACACCGGCGACATCAGCCATCTCTCCCGGCCGGAGGAGTTCGATACTGTCGACCAGATTCTTAAATCAGCGCGCACGAAGGATGTGTTCTTCGTTCCCGGCGAGCACGACGTTCTCGAAGATGACGGCAAACAATACCTTGAGCGTTATGGCAAGAGCACACAGGGCTCCGGCTGGTACAGCTTTGACAAGAAGGGCGTGCACTTCATTGGACTGGTCAACGTGATGAACCTGAAAGCTGGAGGCATGGGCTCGCTGGGAGCGGCACAACTCGAGTGGCTCGAGGACGACGTCAGACATCTCTCCAACAGCACGCCCCTCGTTGTGTTCGCGCACATGCCGCTGTGGAACATTTATCCGGAATGGGGATGGGGCACCGACGACAGCGCGCAGGCACTTTCCTATCTGAAGCGCTTCGGCTCGGTCACCGTTTTGAACGGACACATTCATCAGACCATGCAGAAGGTTGAAGGCAACGTCACCTTCCACACTGCGACTTCGACTGCCTTCCCCCAACCCTATCCCGGGGCAGCGCCTTCCCCGGGCCCGATTCAAGTCCCGGCGGAACAGTTGCGCAGTCTGCTGGGAGTCACCGATGTGAACTACGTCCGCAAACATCACGCCTTGGCCTTGATTGATTCCACGCTGGAATAGCGGGTTACCCGACGTTCGGAGAAAACAATCACAATTTCATAAGGAGCAAGCAATGAGAAAGAGCAGCTGGATTCTTTGTGTCGCAGTGTCGTTCGTCTTAGCCGTAGCAGCGTTCTCGACAGTGCAAAAATCCGTGGCCGCGGGGCCGCCGACGGTCGACGTCAAGATTGATAATTTCAGTTTTACGCCGGCCACGCTCACCGTGAAAGCGGGAACCCAGATCATCTGGACCAATGGAGATGACATTCCTCATACCGTGGTCAGCGAGGACCAGAGCTTTAAGTCCAAGGTGCTCGACACGGACGAGAAGTTCACGTTCACGGCCAGCAAGCCCGGCACTTATTCGTACTTCTGTTCGATTCATCCGAAGATGACCGGCAAAGTGGTTGTGGAGTAGGTCACCGCGTGAATCCCTTCGATCCCAAGGCGGCATTGCTCGCAAAACACGCGCAACATGTCGTCTTGGTCCACTTTCCGATCGCGCTTTTTCTGACCGGAGTTGCTTTCGACTTGGCAGCCCGCTGGACGAAAAATGTTGCGAAGCGAGGAACCCTGGCGGCTGCAGCACGACTAAATTCGCTCGCCGCGGCCATTGCTGTGGTACTGACGCTTGTAACCGGCATCGCGGCCTGGCAGTGGCAACTCGCGGGACAGAAGCTGCAGGGCCTGTTGCTGCTTCACCTCGCCCTGGGAGGCACGTCCAGTCTTCTTATATGCTGGGTTGCGTGGATCCATTTTCGGCGTCGAGGATCCTTCCAATCTGCGCTTCCCGGTTACTACCTGCCGCTGGAACTTCTGACCGCCGCAGTCGTTGCGCTTACCGCTCACCTCGGCGGTTTTCTGAGTGGCGTCAACCTTCCTGGTTAGCGCGCGAAACCGCTCGCCGTCGCCTCTTCGACGAGATTACTTCTGGACGATGTGCAGACCGGAAGTCAAATCGAGAGGCCGACTGGCGTTACTCATCCGTGGAGTCTAGTGGCGATAACTACCGTGTGGCCGACGAACCACGAACTGGCCTAAGATGGCTGCGTTGGAACGCCCGGCAAAACGATTATGAAAATCGGCGTTTACGTATATGGCATCGCAGCCGTCGCTTATGGCATCACGGACCTCGTTTGGGGTGAGTTCGATCCCTCCGATCAGCCCCTTCAAGCTTGGGGCGACCACGTTCCTGGCGCCACAATCTTCGCGTACATAGCGGCCATTTGGCTCGTGGTTGCGGGCGCGGCACTGCTATGGCGGGGGAGCAGGCGCTTCGCCGCGGCGTCGCTCGCGGTCCTCTATGGCACCTTTGTGTTTTTTCCTTTGCCCCGCTTCTACACCGCGCCTCATTTCCTCGGATATCATGCTTGGGTCTATATCGGTGTTCTGGGCGACGTCTGCCAGGAGATCATCCTTTTCATCGCGGCAGTGCTCATCTGGAAATCGCTTTCAGTACGGGATTCGCTCTCGCACCGAGCGGCTCTGATCGCTCGCTGGACGTTCGGGCTTTGCGCAGTCGATTTCGGCCTCGGACACCTCACTGCCATCCACACGGTGACTCCCATGATTCCTAAATGGATACCTCTGGGACCAACCTTCTGGGCGGCGTTCACCGGGATCGCATTCGTGCTGGCCGGTTTGGCCATCGCCTCGGGCGTGCTGGACGTTCTGGCGGCGAGACTCCTCGGGCTGATGCTGCTGGTCTTCAGTGCTCTGGCACTGGCACCTCTCATCTTCGCCTCATCCCGCGACCATGGCTCCTGGGGCGCCAACGCCTATAACCTGACGGCGGTGGGAGCTGCGTGGATCTTCGCGGAGTGGCTGTCCGGCCGGCAGTCGCTGGCTCAGAACGAGCAAAGAATCGGGTGCGACTTCGCCTGAGTGGCGTATGAAGGAAACGACCGCTATCCCCGACTCCGAACGGTTCCAGACCGGCGCCGCGAAGTACGCTGCCTACCTCGAGACGCCGGAGGGTCGACTGCGCCTCGATCTCGCCTTGGCCAACTTGCAGGAGTTCCTGCCGCAGGCCACACGGTCGTTGCACGCTCTGGATCTCGGCTGCGGTACCGGGGCCATCGGGGTGCGCCTGGCGCGGCTGGGCCTTCATGTCACGTTGCTGGATGCGTCTCTGCCGATGCTCGATTTCGCCGAGCGTGCAGCGCAGGAGGCAGGAGTCACGGAGAGAATTACGCTGAAACACGGTGATGCCGCGCAACTAGCAATCTTGTTCGACGCTGGATCATTCGATTTAATTCTTTGCCACAATGTCCTGGAGTTTGTCGACGACCCGTGCGCTGTGTTGCGCGCCGCGGCTCGCGCCTTGCGCGATCCGTCCAGCATAATCTCGGTCTTGGTGCGTAATCAGCCAGGCGAGGTGTTGAAGGCCGCGCTCCTAAACGGAGACTTGGCTGCGGCTGAGCGAAACCTGACTGCCGAGTGGGGCGACGAGGCTCTGTACGAGGGCAGGGTGCGGCTATTTACACCGAAGAGCTTGCAAGCCATATTGCTCGAATCGTCACTAGCGGTCGCTGCGGAGCGTGGCGTACGGGTCTTGTCGGATTACTTGCCGCCGAGGGTTTCCCGAAGTGATGAGTACGAACGGATTTTTGAGCTGGAGCGCAAGCTGGGCAGGCGACCGGAGTTTGCCGCAGTCGCCCGCTACACGCATTGCCTGGCACATCGCGCAGATTCAAATCATGCAAGCCCGGTGATGAAGGACGGTGCATGAGCAACGTCGTAGCCCAGTCTTCGTCGTCGGGATCTAGGTCGTCGGGATCTGGCTTTGCACCTGATGCCGGTATTTCGCTCGGGCTCGGCCTTACCAACGAATGTAATCTGGCCTGCGCCTTCTGCTACCGCGATCCGACTCGCACAGATCGTCTCTCCCTGGATCAAGTGAAGGCAGTGATGGAACGCCTGCCCGTGCGCGCGGTGAATCTTGGCACCGGAGAGAACGGCATGCATCCCGACTTCAAGGCGATATTGGCCTACCTGCGAACGAAACCGGTCAAGCTCACCATCACTTCTAACGGTCATAGTGTTGCTGTTCTGGAAGACAAGGACCTGCGAGCCTTCCATGACATCGAGTTTTCTCTCGATTACCCGACGCAAGCAGAACAGGACGCACAACGCGGGCAGGGCAATTGGGAACTCATCCATCAGCAGGCGGAGCGGTGCCTCGCGCTCGGTGTTCCTGTCACTATCATCGCCGTCATGATGAAGTCCAACTACCTGCGTCTGGCGGAGGTGGCGCGAGTCGCCAAACGGTTCGACGCTCCGCTGCGCGTGAATGTGTACCAGGCCGTGCGATCGGACGTTTATGCCCTCAGCTACGAAGAGTACTGGGAGGGATTCCGCCGCCTCTTTGAGGAAACGGATGTAATCGCGATCGGCGAGCCGCTGGTTCGCGCCATGGCGGGACTCCCGCCGCTCCGAGGCGGATGTGGCGTGAGCACCGTGCGAGTGACGCCGAGAGCCACGACACAACCCTGCGTCTATTGGCCAGGATCGGGCGAGCCGCTTTCAGACTTGATCTCCGACGGCGCTAACGTTTTGAACTCAACTCCCTTCGAGCAGGCGCGGACGCTTCCGCAAGCCTGCCATGAGTGCGAGTTCCGCGAGACGTGTCACGGCGGATGTGCTGGAAGACGCCGCTTGCAAGGCGCACTACACGAGCCTGATTTTTATTGTCCGATCATTCGCGGCAAGCGCCCAACGCTGCAGATCCGCACCGCTGCGAACCGCGATCTCCCCAAAGTAGGCAGTTCCTGCACGACCGTCGTCATCGCCAGGTAGTCGCGGGTGCCCCATTCAAGCCCGGTTTCGGCTCGAATGGGCCGCTCGGCGACACAGATCTCATTCCTTATCGCAGCTGTGGTGAGAAGTCGGTCAGGGCCATATACGTCGAGTCAATTTTTTCCGCCAGTTTGCCATTCGCTTCGGATTCTTGTTTTACCCGCTTCCACTCCGGGTCCTCCTGGAACGATTTCCAGTTGGCGACTGCGGCCTCGCGGCTCGGATGCTGGAGAATGTAAATAAGCATATTGCCCTTCTCGGGCTCGTCCAGCGGTGTCCAGTAAGCAATTACTCTCATGCCGTGCTTCTCGAAGAGTTTGGTGGTGTGGTCGCGGAAGCGCGCCAGCAACTCTCCGAGTTTTCCCGGCGCAGCGTGATAGATCCGCAGCTCATAGACTGTGGTGGCCGTTTGCTTGGCATCAGCGTGCTGCGAGGCGGCAAGCAGTGCGGCCGACAGCAATGGCAGCGAAGAAAGCGATTCCAGCAATAGTCTTGTCATGGCAGGCCTGGCAAATCGTCAGAAGATGTTTCCCACTCAAGCCAACTGTAGACTTGAGTGGGCCACTTGTGGAACTATTTCGCCTCGACCCACGCATCCGATCCCGTCACCTTGACGGCCACGTCAGTAAGGAAGATGTGCAGGGGCCTGCCGTCGGCCATGCCGCGATGCTCGGTTGAGAACAGAATTGGACCGGCTTTTTTGTAGCCTGTCCAGGTTGCGAAGACGCGGCTGGGCGGCTTGGCTCCGCCGCGGTGGTAGTCAAAGTACACCACGCGGTTGTCCTTGACGTAGAGATCCCAGATGTCACCCGGGGTGTAACCCACATCCGAAGGATACTTCACCGGGATCAGTTCGGCCGTGCCGGGGCCCAATGGCAGGTTAAACTTGCCCTGATCGATCGCGCTGGCGCTCTTGTCCCAGTAAGCATGGAAAGGGAACAGCGCCCAATAATTGTCGTTGACGAAAGCCGGTTCGACTTCGTTCTTCACCTGTTCGGACTGGCTGTTGAGTTGAGAACTGTCGTAGGTGACCTTGACCGGCTTGCCATTTTTATCCGTACTTTCGAAAGTGATTTTGCCGGTCTTCGGCTCCCACTCCCACTTGTGAGCAGCCTTGAAGAGTCCGGTAATATCCGCATTCCAGGTGTAGCGGACAGCCTCAACTTTGTCCCATGAATCGATCCCGAACGTCTTGGCGACTTGATCGAGCATTGGCGCGCGTTGCTGCGCCCACGAGTTCGGACCAAGGACCAGCATTCCGCAAAGCAGGAGGCCCATCACGGTGAAACGGCGGACATTTCGCATAGACTTGCTCCTCGGTGAATTGAACAGATGCTGCGTTGGATGAGGCTCCCGGATTTTCGGATACACAAATTCCATGGCTGGGCGCCCAGGCGGATTTATCGTGGTGGCGCCGGGTGCAAGAGCCGGCGTAAAGCGATAATCGCCGCAGCTATTGCTATGCCTCCGTATTCCACCAGCATCACCCAACCGGGAAGCGCGCCCCACGGACGTCCAAGCGCGCGCAAGTGCCATTGGACGTAGGTTGGAACAATGCTGACCGTCCAGACGATGATCAGCAGCGTCGAGGCCGACGTAAGAAATGGGAGGAGCGCGAGTAAGTACCACGGGAATACGGCGGGCGCGCACAAAAGAGTTGCTGCCATGGGCCACGCAAATTCGAAGCCTTGAACCACAGGGGACGCAGAGTCAGACGACATTCTGGCATCTCCTCTGTGCGCCTCTGTGTCCTCTGTGGTTAAGATTCCTTGGCTCGGGGGCCACCCCGGCGCTCGGCTTCTAAGCCAGGCCGCAGTAGCCAATCCCACGAGCACTGCCAGCCCAGCCAGCAACGGCGGAGGTGCTACGGGATCGAGTGCCGCAAACACGGGACCATTGAAGCGGAACGTCTGCACATACGTACCCAGCGATCCGATCGGAATGCGGCCGTGATTCAGAAAGGGTACGTACAGGAGCGCGACCACCGCTGCCGCGAGCACAGCGTCGCGAATGCGCACTCGCTTCCAATAGATTGGCAAGAGCACGAGCGGCAGCAGCTTCACGGCTACAGCCAGCCCAAGGGCAACGGCCGCAGCCGCTCGCCATCGCCGCACGAGCGCGGTCGCCGACACCACCAACAGCAGCGCTCCGACAATATCAATGTGCCCGCTTCCCGCCACCTCAATGGCCAACAAAGGATTCCAGGCGAACGCCAGAACCAGGTGTGCTGGCCGCCGGGTGAGACGCAAAAGATCGAGCAACACGAAAACAATTGCGACCTCGCAAACTACAAACACTACTTTGAATGCAAAAGTGGATTCCTGAATCGCGGTGACAGCGCGAAAAAAAAGCTGCGCTCCCGCTGGATATGGGCTCGGGAGATCCGGGTTGTTCAAGTTGCGGGTTTCCGCGATATGCAGCCCCTTCACGGCAGGATCGCCGGGAACGACAAGATAGGGGTTGTATCCAAGCCGCTGCAGGCGGCCGTCCCAAACATAGCGATGGATGTCATCGTCGGGACCCGAGGGCAGCCGAAGAAATGCAACGTGCCACACCGCGGCCAGGACGAGCCCGATGATGACAACGCGCCGCGAGAATCTTCGTTCAGATTTCGACGCGTCGAACAACTCGCGGATCGCCAAGAGGTAAGCGATCCCGGCGACCGTCAGAGCGATCATGAAGCCCGGTCCACCCCGATCGCCGAAGTAGCGGGAGCAGATCGTCAGTGCCACCAGCAACGTGGCACCGAGTATGTACACTCTCCACGCGGGAGTGATCGTCACAATTCTCCAGTTTCCAGGTGGAGCAGTTTTCTATGTGGAGTTTCAATGTGGAGCGGGCACTCCTGCCCGCTTTGCTTCCGGTGGCAAGAGCTAGCGGGCAGGAGTGCCCGCTCCACATAATCTCTCCCATTCTTTGAGCCATGCCGCCGTCCGCGGCGCCCTTGCCGGGGCCAGCCGCAACTCCTCTGCCAGCCGAGTCAGGTCGTCAGCGACATCGATATCGTAAAAAGGATCTGCGAAACCTACGGCAAGCTCAAGCGCTCGTGCGCGCGCCAGGAGTCTCTCCAGCGCGCTGCTCGTGCCCATTCCGTCATGTGCGAAGAGCGTAGGATGAGAAGCCTTCGCCCCGACGAGATAGTAGCCTCCGTCGTGCGTCGGTCCCACGACCAAGTCATGCGCGACCAGCGTTTCGAACGCGGCTTCGAGGACAGCACGCGGCAGGTGTGGGCTGTCGGCGTTGAAGGCAATCACGCGCCGTCGACGGGCATCCCGTGGATGATCTTCTCTTTGAAGATCTTCGCTCTGATCATCGGGCGCGAAGTGCGCAAACACCGAAGTGAGGCCCGCAGCAAGACCTTCACCATTCTGCGCAACCACGCTCACTTCGTTGGCGGACGCTTCACTGCGTGACAATCGCGCCATCTCGTTTACGTCCGACTCCGGACACATGATGGCAACTTCCACATCGCTCAACGAGCGCGCCAGCGCCAGCGTGTCGTACAGAAGACAGCGATAGAAAGCAGTGACAGCCTCAGGTGATAGGCCGGGCGCCAGGCGCGTCTTAACCGCGCCCGGCCGTGGCGCTTTCGCCATGATCACCAGCACACGGTCACTACCAGACGAACCCACGACGTTCTCGCTTGGAGATTTCATAAATGGTTGGGGAAATAATATACGATGGGCAGCCTAAGCTTTTGATCTCGCTCGCACCATGAACAGAGTGGGTGCCCCGTCCTTCGCGTTCGTTGTTTGCGAACGGCGGGAGTCGGGAATGCCTGCGCCAAGCGGGTTGATCATAAGGGGCGGTAACAAATGAGATAGCACAGGCGGCATCGCTGCCCACCCTTGCAAAAAAAACGCAAGGATGGGGCACCCTCTTTCGGAATGATGCAGGCAAGCACCGGCATTAAAGGGGGGCCACCCGCCGCCTACAGCTACTACGGACCTACGCTGGCCGTGATGTTTCGGCTCTTCGCCGCCGAAAATAATACCTCACGATCAAGCTGAGAATGAACCAGCCCGCGCCGAGCGTGCCCTTCAGTGTGCCGCTGATCTTTGATTTTCCGATACGCGGGTAGTAGCTCACCGGGACTTCCACGACGCGGTATCCAGCCAGCGCGCCTTTCAGGATCATCTCCACCGCCCAGCCGTAGGTGGTCTCTTCGAGCGCGAGTGCGCGCAGCACATCGGCGCGGGCGGCACGAAACGGGCCGAGATCACTAATTTTTAGACCATAAAGCACCCTAATCAGGCCAGCGGCAAGACGATTCCCAAACGCCTGATGCCAGGGCAATGCCTCGGCAGAATTCTGACCATGGAGGCGGGAACCGAGTGTGATGTCCGCACGCCCTTCAATCATTGGCGCTAAGAGAATCGGCAGTTCCGCGGGACGATCGCTGTAGTCGCCATCCAGGAACACAACTACGTCCGGAGAATTTACCGCGGCCATGCCGGTGAGGCACGCTCGCCCATATCCCCGCCGCGGTTCTTGAATGACGCGGGCTTTCATGCGTGCGGCGATCTCGGGGGTCCCGTCTGTCGAGTTGCTGTCGACCACGATGACCTCCGTCGCGAGGTCGGACGGCAGATCTGCCAGGACGCGCTCAATCGCCTGCGCTTCATTATGGGTAGGGATGATGACGGAGACTCGCACGGGAAGTTATGGAAACACTGATCAAGTTGTCGGCGGCTTAAAGCCGCCTTCAAAAGCGGGCGATTTTCGGACCGCCTGAAGGCCGTCCCTTTCAAAGCGCACTCTACTTTCAAAGCGAAACTTAAATGAGAGTTTCTCCCGGCTCAAATCAACCACCACGGAGCAGATGGCCAGCGTTCGGCGAGCCACGCGTCCACGCCCCACTTCTCGCCGGCGCTGCCGATCGCGAGCCCGAGCGATGCCATCACCGGAACCAGCAGCTCCCAAATCCAAGCCGTGCCCCACTCGGAAACCCAAAGGCTGCCGAGATACAGAAAAGCCACAAATGCAGCCGGGCGGGTCAGTAGACCGATTATGAGCAGGATGCCGAGACCGATCTCGGTCACCGCTTGCATAGGAGCGGCCATGGCGGCATGGCTCGCAGCCAGCGCCATGACCGATTTCCATATCGCCGGCGAATGACTGTTCTTGACGTAGTAACCGATCAGCCCCGCGTAGCCCGCCGGGGTGTAGAGACCTTTCCGCAGATTCTCAAAAAAAACCGACACCAACATAGCGCCAATCGTCACGCGTACGATTGCCAGACCGTTGGCGGCTTGCGATGGGCGGGTCACAGCAGAATCACTGCTGAGTGAGGTTGCGTTCGTGGTCATGGTGAGCCTCGTCCAGTGGATGCTATACCAGATCGGAAAGATACAGCAGGCTGGAAACTTTTTGCAGCCGGAGGACGGGACAAGATAAACGAGGGACAGGAGGAGAAGGAGAAAATGGTGCGCCCTGAGAGATTCGAACTCCCGACCTTCTGGTTCGTAGCCAGACGCTCTATCCAGCTGAGCTAAGGGCGCAGACCTGCTGGGAAGGATGAACTGAAACTCCGATTATAGCGAAGAAACGTTTTCCTGAAAAATGGATTGTCGGCCAGCGGAGGCAATCTTTCCGGCTCTTCCTTTTGTGCTCCGATGCGGCTGAAGCGCAGACCCCTGAGAATGGAAAGCGGTAAGCTTTCGGACGAAGGAACTGTGCCCCCTGATCTAACGCCCTCCTCGGCGAAGTAAATCTTTCCCGCCCCTTGCAATTCCTACAAGGCCCGAAAATCCTTCATCCCATATTTTCAAGGACTTCCGGACGGCCTTTCGTTTGCTGTATACCAAACCAGACGAAGTGGCGCGCAACGGGGTGCTTCAGAGAATAACTTCGGCCAGAGGTTTTCTGTGAGCACCCCTTGCTTATCCCCTCCGCCTTGTCAGCACCTCCCCATATTTTTGCAGTAATGATGTAGCTGAAAAGAAACGCTTAGCCCGCATTCCCCCAAGTATGCCCGGTCAAGTTCCCCGCTTGAGCGGGCATTCTTATTTTTGAAGGGGTAGTTCCAAGAGGGAAAGCTCTGTCGTAATTCCGGAGCAGCCGCCGTTCGACCGAGCTTGCTTCGAGGACGCAATCTGAGTCCATCCAAAGTGAGAGGTCTTGTCGGCGTCAACCCGTGGCCTAAGCCAGAATTACCGGTTCCTGCACCTCGATGCCAGCCTGCCGCAACAGCTTCGCGACCGCATCCTGTTTCATGCGCGACGCGTCAAACTCCACCCGCACAGTTCGATCTTTCTCGTTGAACCGCACTCGCCGGATACCATACACCTCGCGCATGCTG
This sequence comes from uncultured Acidobacteriota bacterium, assembly GCA_963763795.1. Classification (GTDB taxonomy): domain Bacteria; phylum Acidobacteriota; class Terriglobia; order Terriglobales; family Acidobacteriaceae; genus Sulfotelmatobacter. The sequence goes on from CAVXPP010000004.1 coordinate 583,474, forward strand.
TCGATGGCGCGCATTTCCTTTTCGCCCGGCTGAGAGCCGTAGCTGAAAACTATGTCCAGGTAGGTCATGAATCCAAACCCTTCGCTAAGAGGAATTTGTGTCCCGGCAGAATTCCGGGTGAAACTAATATAGAGCATCCGCAATCCAAGAGACAGTCTTCTTCGTAGGCGGGACCAGTTCCGCCGCTGTGAAAAGCGCAAAACCACAAAGGACACGAAGGTGTACGAAGGAAGACTCGTCTTTCCTTCGCGTACCTTCGTGCCCTTCGTGGTAGAAGGTCTTTCTGGCGGCGTAGACTAAGCATTCGGTAGTGGAGATTTTTGTGAGGACAGCCGCCCTCGGCTGTCCAGCCCCGGAGGGGCGAAAGAAAAGCTCAGGGAAAGGCGAAAGGAAAAGATACGACACAGACCCCGTTCGTCAAGACCAAATGACCACGACTCCGACTTCCAATCCGGCCCGCGACCCCGTCTGTGGGATGAACGTCAATCCTGATACCGCCAAGCATGTGCTCGAACATGCCGGGAAAAACTATTACTTCTGCTGCGCCGGCTGCTTGAAAAAATTCGAAGCCGATCCTGCGGGATACCTGAACAAGCCGGCCTCCTCCGGCCTGGTGACGCTGGGTATGCCCGCCGCCAAAGCACCCGCGCATGTCCATGGCATAAGCATCCAGCCAGCGCCATCCGCCTCCTCCCACTTGTCATCCCGAGCGGAGCCTCCGTTTCGCGATAGCGGAACGAAGGCGCAGTCGAGGGACCTTGGGTCTGGCGTTGCCACTCCCGCTTACGTCTGCCCGATGTGCCCGGAAGTGCGCGAGTCCAAGCCCGGCGCCTGTCCCTCGTGCGGCATGGCGCTCGAGCCGGAAACTCCCGTCGTCACGACGCGCACCGAGTACACCTGCCCCATGCATCCGCAAATCGTGCGCTCCGAGCCCGGATCGTGCCCCATCTGCGGCATGGCTCTCGAACCGCGCACGGTCACCGCCGCGCCAGAAGAAAATCCCGAACTCCGCGACATGACGCAACGGTTTTGGATCAGCGTCGCGCTTACTGTGCCGCTCCTCGCCATCGCCATGGGCAGCATGTTCTGGCCGCTGAAATTCATGGGTGCGCTTTACATCGGCAAAGGCGACCAGTACATAGTGACGCCACAGTCGATTCTCCCTTGGTTCGAATTCCTGCTTGCCACGCCGGTTGTGCTCTGGTGCGGCCTGCCATTCTTCCAGCGCTTCTGGACGTCGCTGGTCAACCGCAGCCCCAATATGTTCACGCTGATCGGGCTCGGCACCGGCGTCGCTTACGTCTACAGCGTGGTCGCGACTATCGTCCCGCAGATTTTTCCCGAGTCCCTGCGCCGAATGGGCCGATATCCCGATGTCTACTTCGAAGCCGCCGCTGCCATCACCGCGCTAGTCCTGCTCGGGCAGGTCATGGAACTCCGCGCCCGCAGTCGCACCAGCGCAGCCATCCGCGCCTTGCTCGATTTGAGCCCGAAAACCGCGCGCCTGCTCACCGCGGGGCCCGGTGGCGAAACCGTAGAAAAAGACATTCCGCTCGAACAAGTGAAGATGGGCGACGAACTACGTGTGCGTCCGGGAGAAAAAGTTCCCGTCGATGGCGTCGTCCTCGAAGGCCGCAGCTCGGTCGACGAGTCGATGATCACCGGCGAATCGATCCCGGTCGAAAAAGTTCCGGACTGCAAAGTCATCGGCGCGACCATCAACGCGACCGGATCGTTCATCATGCGAGCCGAGCGCGTCGGCTCGGAAACGCTGCTCGCCCGCATCGTCCAACTCGTCGGACAGGCGCAGCGCAGCCGCGCCCCCATCCAGCGCCTCGCCGATCGCGTCGCTGCGTGGTTCGTTCCCACCGTGGTTGCGGTCTCGGTAATCACCTTCGTGGCGTGGTTCCTGTTCGGCCCGCAGCCGAATCTTGCGCACGCGCTGGTCAACGCCGTCGCGGTGCTCATCATTGCCTGTCCTTGCGCCCTCGGCCTCGCCACGCCTATGGCCATCATGGTCGGCACCGGCCGCGGCGCCCACGCCGGAGTTCTGATCAAAAATGCGGAAGCCCTCGAAACCATGGAGAAGGTCGACACGCTGGTCCTCGATAAGACTGGCACGCTCACGGAAGGGAAGCCGAAGCTGGTCGGCGTATCCTCTACTCGACAGGACGGAATGAACGACCTCGTTCGCATCGCCGCCAGTCTAGAGCGCGCCAGCGAGCATCCGCTGGCCGCAGCCGTGGTCGCGGGCGCAATCGAGAAGAAGCTTGCGCTCTCCGAGCCGAAGGATTTTTCTTCGACTCCGGGCAAAGGCGTCCGCGGCATCGTCGAAGGACATCCGGTGGCCATCGGCAACGCAGCTCTTATGTTTGAAGTGGGCGCGATGACCAGTGGCTCGGCTTATGGAACTTTGAAGGTGCAGGGAGGCACCACGCTTCTGGTTGCCATCGACGGCAAGTTTGCCGGAATCCTCACCGTCTCCGATCCACTCAAGTCCACCGCTAAGGAAGCAGTCGACGAGCTAAGAAGAAACAAGTTGAGAGTCGTAATGCTCACCGGAGACCGCCGTCAAACTGCGGCAGAAATCGCGACTGTCCTCGGCATCACCGAATTCGAAGCCGAAGTTCTCCCCGAGCGCAAGTCCGAGGTCATCAAGAAACAACAAGAGTTAGGAAGAGTCGTCGCCATGGCGGGAGACGGCATCAACGACGCACCCGCGCTCGCGCAGGCCGACGTCGGCATCGCCATGGGCACCGGCACCGACGTCGCCATGGAAAGTGGCGGCATCACCCTTGTCAAAGGAGATCTCACCGGAATCCTCCGCGCCCGCAAGCTCAGCCAGGCCACCATGCGCAACATCCGCCAGAATCTTTTCTTCGCGTTCATCTACAACGCCATCGGAGTCCCCATCGCCGCTGGCGTTCTCTACCCGTTCTTTGGAATCCTGCTTAGCCCCATCTTCGCCGCCGCCGCCATGAGCTTCAGCTCGGTCTCAGTGATCACCAATGCGCTGCGCCTTAGGAAGGTGAAGCTGTAAGTGGGTGGCGGGATACATCTCCCCGGCAAAAGCGGTTTCTGCAGCATAGAGGTAAGCTGTCCCGCTTGTGACCCACGTCACTGACAATATGTGGCCCTCCGTGCAGCATTAAATACGTTGCGAGTGGGCCTCGCCTCGCGCCGGGGCCAAGGTTCCGTTCTCCTCCGCCTCTTATAGAGTTTTTGCCATGGAGGGAAATCATGAACCGCATCTTCATTCTCCCGTTGATTCTATGTTCTTGTCTCGCATCGAAGGCTTGGGCGCAACCGCCAAAGCCAGGTAAACCGCTAGGCGGATACACCGCAATTCAGGTCGAACCATTTACCGTCGAGAGTAGCCGCCTTACAAAAGACTTTCCGGCCGGAGAAGAAGCGAACCTGCAGCTCAGTGCGGTCGCACGTCTGCGAACGAGCGGGATTTTTGAAACTGTAATTGATGGCAGCCAGAAGTCCCCGGAACCGCCGCCTGAACCCCCTGATAAAGAGGGGTCACGCAAGTTGATTCTCTCCGTCACCATCATCAGTTTTGAAAAGGGCAACAGCGGCGCTCGCTTTATGACGTGGCCCTTGCCCGTAGGTGTGAGCAAGGCGAAAGCCAGCTTCGTGTTCCGTGATGCCGCCAGCAATCAGGACGTGTTCCATTTCGAAAAGGAAGCTAAGTTCCAGGCCACGGTAAGCGGCGGAATCGCCAGCAAGGAAGAGCAGATGTCGCACATCAAAGGCGGACTGGTGGATGCTCTCCTCAACGAGATTAAACACAACCGTTAGCATTCGGCGGCCGCAGGCGCGGACAATCATCATGGCAAAGGCTGGCTGGAGAATCCGGCTCATAACGGCCACCGGGAGCGCGCTCTTGTGCACCTGCTGTGCGGGATGTATCGTCGTCCCGCTTAGGGTGCCGACGAAGACGATCAGTGTGTCGGGCGCTACAGGGAAAACCATCGACCTGGAGTTCATCAAGGCTGGGAGCACGACCCGGGGTGAGCTGGAGCAAAATCTAGGATGGGTCGATACGGGCATTGACGATAAGCTATTCGTGGGCCGCTGGGCCCAATCTTCCTGGGGTGTAGCCTGGGCCGCGGGCGGTGGCTATTCCGCAACTGGCGGCTGGAATCGATCCTGGAAGACTCACAACCTGATTGTTGATTTTGATGAGAATGCCGTTGTTCGGCGGAAATGGCTTGTCCCGGACAAAGACGTCATAAGCACGCTTTCTGAATGGGTCACGGCCAATCCAGGCCGTCCGCTGGATCTCTCTCCGCCGATCGAGACTCCCATTGAGTACATTCGTTCGGGAAAGAGTTTTGTCGGCACTCTGGTCCTGAGCCACGACGATCTCAAGTTCGTCGAGGACCGGGACAAAGGGTCGAAAGTGGCGTATGACTTCAAGACCTCGCCCGAGAACATCGGTTATCTCAGCCTGGGGAACTGGCTTGCTGCGGATGGGGGGCATCCGGAAAATGTGGTAGTGACCATTCATTTCAGGCGCAAAACCGCGATCGGGGGCAAACTTGCGGCGCGAATGGACGTGCCCACGATGCTGATCTTGATCAAATATATGCAGCAGACTCACTCAGTTTCGTCGCTTAATTAGGACTCACAGGCGGCGAAATATCTAAAACTCGTAGCCTGACAATAGGGTCCATTCGGCATATCGCGATTTTGCGGCGCTAGGATACGCGATCCTCCTCCGTGCGCTCCTTCCGCGACTCAATATGCATCGACCGTAATTGCAAAAAATGAGTTAAAATTCCGGGCGTTCGCGCGTACGGCCTCGTCCCTCGTGAGTTCCCGCAAAGGAGCAATCCCATGTCTCTAGTCATTGAGAATCTCCCAGAGACGATCCGGACCACCAAAGAACAGCTTCGCGCGGCGTTGCCCGAATACCAAGAGGTTTTCCGCGAAGTCGAGGCCGAGATGCGCGGGCGTGTTGAAGAAATCGTTAGCGAGCGTGAATCCGGACACGACGTGATTCCCATTGTCCAATACGCGGATATCGCCTCGGGACAAGTTCCCGCAGAACTTGTCAGCAAGGTCCGCTCCCGCGGAACCTGCGCCGTGCGCGGCACTTTCAGCAGGGAAGCAGCCTCCGCTTGGGATGACGAGATCGCCGCCTACGTCGAGAACAACGACCTCGACGCCAAGCTCGCCAATCGCGCGGAGGACAAATACTTCGGCACGCTGGCCTCGGCCAAGCCGCAGATCTACGGAATCTATTGGTCACGGCCTCAGGTCCAGGCGCGGCAGTCTGAGTCGCTGACCAATGTCCGCGTGTTCCTGAACAATCTATGGCGGGTCGAGAGCGATGGCGTGCGTTACATCAATCCCAATGAAACTCCGGCTTATGCAGACCGCATCCGCCGCCGGCCGCCGGGTTCAGCTTCGCTCGGTCTTTCGCCGCACGTGGACGGTGGATCCATCGAGCGTTGGCTCGACCACAATTTCCGCAAGGTGTATCGCAGCGTGTTTGCGGGCGACTGGCGAAAGTACAGCGCCTTTGACGCAGCTTTTCGGCCACAGGTACAAGAAGTAGAATCACCCGCGGTGTGCTCGATGTTTCGCACCTTCCAGGGATGGACCGCTCTCACGCGCCAGGGCCCGGGCGACGGCACTCTGCAACTGATTCCGATCGCCGAATCGATGGTCTACATTTTGCTGCGGGCCATTCAAGACGATGTCCCCGAGGATGACCTTTGCGGCGCCCGGCCGGGAAGAGCTCTTTCGGTGAACGAGCAGTACCACAGCCCTCTGATCAAGGCGCTCTCGTCGATCCCCGTGATGGAGCCCGGGGACACCATCTTCTGGCATTGCGACGTGGTTCACGCCGTCGAAAACGAACACCGCGGAACCGGATATAGCAACGTGATGTACATCGCATCGGCCCCAGGCTGCCCTAAGAACAGCGCTTACCTCGAAAGACAAGCGGTCGCCTTCCTGAGCGGAAAGACGCCACCGGATTTTCCCGCCGATAATTTCGAAGTTAACTTTGCAGGACGCGGCACACTCGAGGACTTGGACGAACGCGGCCGCTCCCAGCTGGGAATCACCGAGGTGCCCACAAGGGCAGCCTAGCCAGCTCCATCTCCGCTTAAGGTACCGGTCGCAGTCAACGTCTGCAGATTCCTCTGAGAATCCACTGTGTCCCCTGTGGTGAAGCATTCTCTCTCCCATGATCATTCGCAACCTGGATCACACACAGAGCGCCATCCCCATACTGCGTGCCTGATTCCGCGAAAAGTTTTCTCACCGATTGACAGCGCTGGAATATCAGAGGTAGGTTTAGTCATTACTCCCGTCCGAATTTTTCCTGTTCGTCGCCCACCGTGAGGAGGTCGCGATGTTTGTCCGCAATGTTTCCCTCTATTTGAAGCCGCACGCAATCGCTGAATTCGTCAAGCTGATGGATGACGAAATCATTCCCCTGCTGCGCGAGCAAAAAGGTTTCCAGGATGCCATTACCTTGGCGGTTCCCGGTGGAAGGGAAATCGTAGCCGTCAGCTTCTGGGAGCAGGAAGAGAATGCAAAGGCTTACACCATGACAGGTTATTTAGAGGTGCTGAAGATTCTTGAACAACTCCTGGACGGTACTCCTCACGTGAGGACCCTTGACGTTGTCAGTTCGACCATTCACAAGGTCCCTTCCCGTCTGGCCGCGTGATGGCGGCAGGCGTTCTGGCTTTTACTTGATCCCTACATACACATCCACCTGAGAGTTCGCCGGATCTGCCGCTCGCTCGTCGTAAATTTCGTAGTCCGCGCGATACACGCGATTACCGCCGACTGCGGAACGGGGCAGGGAATTGATCTTCATCCACGTCTCGGGCACAACTTTCGCGGCCGCACCCTCCTCCGATGTGAACACCGCGAATTTTCCCGCCGGAATTTTCTTCGCCACCATTCCCGCCGGCACGTCCGCATCGGACTTTACCCGGGCGCCCAGCACGTACGTGTACTCTCCATTGTGATCGCTGGCGTAATCGGTGTAGACGGCTACGATATTTTGATCCGCCTTGTTCGGAATCTTTGCCAGCAATCCTTCCTGCATCAGCCGCCCCCACTGCTTGCCGATGATCCCGTCGGCGGTCATCTCGCGAGCGTTGCTGGTCCGCGCCGCAATCCCAACCACCGTAAATTCGCCGCGCTCGACGACTTTCGGACTCATCCCCGTATCTCCAAGGCTGGCGCTCACCAGCAATGCAACCAGCAGGACGAAAGGCGTTGAGCGCATTTTCTCTCGGTGACTCGGTGTCTCCGTGGTGAACCTACAGCTTCCCTAGAAAATCCGTGATCTCCGGAGTCGTCCAGTCCACCTCGCCAATGAACTTCCGCCGCATCACGCCCTTGCGATCGATTATGTAGGTCTCGGGAAATTTGAACGTGCCATAGAGATTGCTGGTCTTCTCATTGGGATCGCGCACGGTCAGCAGATTTACGTTGTGATCTTTCAGAAATTGATGGTACGCATTCTGGTCCACGTCGACGCTCACGGCCACCACCGTCACGCCCCTGGCCTTCATCCGCCGCTGCATCTCGACCAGCGAGGGCATCTCTTCCACGCACGGCGGACACCACGTCGCCCAGAAATTCAGCACCACCACCTGCCCGCGCAGATCATGCAGCGACACCGCGCGGTCGGAATCCTGCAGCGTGAAGTCCGGAGCATTTGACCCGATCCGCGGCGGCCGCGACCCGCTGTAGCAACCCGACAGGCCGATGAGAAGCAAGAGAGCAACAGGAGAGGCGAAATAGAAGAGGCGTCGCACCCAGCTATAATAATGGATTCGCGAAATGTAGGGGCGGACGCCGCCTGCCCTGAGCGCAGTCGAAGGGTCCGCCCCGCGAGCGAAGCGAGCGTGTGCGCGGCGCAAGCCTCACAGACGAATGATCAACAAATGATGCCTGCATCGGAAACATCCTCGACAACGCCGCAAATCTCCGTCATCGTCCCCGCGCGCAACGAGGAGGCCAGCCTCGGCTCCTGCCTGGAATCTCTCGTCTCGCAAAACGGGCTTTCATTCGAAATCATCGTCGTCAACGATCACTCCACCGACGGCACTGCTGAGATCGCTGCATCGTTTCCAAACGTTCGCGTAATCGACGCTGGACCGCTCCCGGCGGGATGGACCGGAAAAAATAATGCCGTCTCTGCCGGCGCCCGTGCCGCCCGCGGCTCCTGGCTTCTGTTCACCGACGCCGACACCATCCACCTGCCTGGCTCGCTGGCCCGCGCTGTCTCCGAGGCCGAAGAGCACATGCCGACATGCTTTCGTATTCACCGGAGCAGATCGCCGTCACTTTCTGGGAGATGGCCATCCTGCCCGTCGTTTTCGCCGAACTCGCCCGGCAATATCCGCCGTCGAAGGTCAGCGACCCGAACTCGCCCGAAGCCGCCGCCAACGGTCAGTACCTGCTGATCACGCGCGAAGCCTATGACGCCGTCGGCGGACACGCGTCCGTGGCCACCAGCATCCTCGAAGATGTCGCTTTAGCCCGCGCTGTGAAGGCGTCGGGAAGAAAAATTCGCTTTCGCTATGCCGCCGACGCCGTCCGCACCCGCATGTATCGCAACTTCCGTCAGCTCCGCGAAGGCTGGACGAAAAACCTGGCATTGCTGTTTCCCAATCCAGGTCGACTCGCCGTGAAGACGCTGTTGCTATGGGCAAGTTTGTGGGTCGTCATAGGGGTTGCGAATATCGGAAAGCATTGGTGGAACGGCGCCGACGCCGCGGTCTTCGTCCTGCTCGCCATGCGACTGCGCCATTCGAATTTCAGGTGGGATCGAAACGCTCTCGGCGCCATCTTCGGCATGCCCATGTTCGCCTACCTTCTGCTTCGCTCGAAGCGCGCCCACGCTCAAGGCAATGTATCTTGGAAGGGACGCACCTACGAAGCGAGCCTTCACGAAGGAACTGAACCACCCGTGTCGAATACCGTCAAACGAACTTCTCTTACCTCCGGAAAACTCGCATGAAGAGGGCTCTCACACTCATTCTGCCAATTCTGCTCACCGTATTCGGCGCCGTTCTCAGCGCCCACCCTAGCGTCGCCGGCCAATCCGCCAACGACTCCCAGACCTTTCTCAATACCGTGATCGATCCCGGCGTTGCCGTCGGCTCGCTGAAAATCGGCGACACTCGCGATCGTGCTTTGGCACTATTTCCCAAGAAAGCGGAAGATCAGGAGTGGGATGACGCGTGCGGCAGCACCATCGATTGGGTTGACACCACCAACCCTATGGGCCGCGGGGACCTCTTCATCCGCATGAAGAAGGGCAAGGTCTTTCAGATCGAGTCTTCCACCACTCGCTTTCACACCGCCGAGGGGATCACCACTTTCGACCGGCCCTCGAAAGTCGCCGAAGCCTACAAGGATCTTCGCGCCTGGGTGCTGCTCACTCCTCCTGTGCCGTCGCTCGGAGATCGTCCTCTGATTTTCTGGGGCGATAAGAAACGGGGCATCGCTTTTGTCTTTGCCTACGATCCGCAGCACCAGAAGCGCTATGTTTATAAGGTGATCATCTTCGTGCCGGGTCGCGATTTTTGTCCGGAGCTCGAAAAGCCGAACTCGCCCAAATGGCAAGCCATCGCTCCCTATTCGCTCGAGCCTCCGATTGAATTGGCGCCGCAATGACGGCTGGCATCATCTATAGCAATGAGTCGATCCCAGAAAGAATCATGTGGGGAGCGCCGCCATCGGCTGTACGCAGTTGAGCAGTAACGAAAAGCTATGGTTTATCTCACGCGCAAAGCCGAATTTTCCGCCTCGCACTACTATCACAATCCGTCCCTCTCGCCCGACGAAAACCTCCGCCTCTTTGGAAAGTGCAATAACCCCAACGGCCACGGCCACAACTACACGCTGGAAGTTACGGTGAAGGGCGAAGTGGATCCGCGCTCGGGATTCGTGGTCGATCTCAAGCAGCTTAAAAGTGTGATCGAGCGCGAAGTCCTCGACGCCATGGACCACCGCTTTCTGAACAAAGAGGTCCCCGAATTCCTGAAGCACATTCCAACCACGGAGAACATCGCCATCGCCGTCTGGCAGCGCCTTGAACCCAAGCTCCGACAGGCTCACCTGCACCGGGTCCGCGTCTACGAAACCCCCGACCTGTTCGTCGATTTCTACGGAGAAGAATGATGTTTCGGCTCACAAAATCCCGGCGTCATCCCGAGCGGAGCCGCGTTTCAGGCGCAGCGAGGGATCTCCCGCTCGCATCTGCACTTGCCTCGAAGCGGGTTCCATCATGAAAGCCCATCTCACCCGCCGCTATCTCTTCTCCGCCTCGCACCGCCTGCACAGCGCCAAGATGTCCGAAGAAGAAAACGCCCGAATCTATGGCAAATGCAATAACCCTCACGGACACGGCCATAACTACATTCTCGAAGTCACGGTCAGCGGCGCGGTCGATCCCGCCACCGGCATGGTCTGCAACCTGGTCGATCTCGACGGCTTCGTCGAAAGGGAAGTGCTGGCCCGCTATCACTTGGAGAATTTGAATACCTTGCAAGAATTTGCCCAGATCGTGCCTACAACGGAAAATCTCTGCATCGAGATCTTCGAAATAATGCACCGGGGATTCCGTCCCGCGCATCTGGAAAGAGTGCGCATCGAAGAAACCATGATGAACTCGTTCGAATACGCCGGCCACGACAACGCTCCGCCGCGCTGAAGCGTAGAGTTGAAATTACCAAATTACGAAATTACGCAATTATTAAATTCTATGAAGCCAGCCTCGATCGACACAAAAGCTGATCGTCCCACCCTGACCAGCGCGACTTACGAAGATCTCGTCCGCGAAACGCTCGTCCGTCTCGGCGAAGATCCCACCCGCGAAGGCCTCGCCTCCACTCCGGAGCGCGTTCACAAGGCCATGCAGTTTCTTACCAAGGGATACCGCGAAGATCCCGAAACTCTTCTCAAGGGCGCCCTCTTCTCCGTCAGCTACGACGAAATGGTCATCGTCAAAGATATCGAGATGTTCAGTCTCTGCGAGCACCATCTGTTGCCATTTTTCGGCAAGGTGCACGTCGCCTATATTCCCAACGGCCGCGTCATCGGGCTCAGCAAGATTCCGCGCCTCATCGAACTGTTCTCGCGCCGCCTGCAGATTCAGGAACGGCTCACTACGCAGATCGCCGAGACCATCCAGAAAGTCATCGAACCGCAAGGCGTCGGCGTCGTCATCGAAGCGCGCCACCTCTGCATGATGATGCGCGGCGTCGAGAAACAACACTCCGCCGCAGTCACCAGTTCGATGCTAGGCTGCTTCCGCGACAAAGAAGAAACCCGTTCCGAATTCCTGTCGCTGATCCGCCAGCGCCCCAACGGCGTTTAAAAAAACGTGGGGCGGACACTCCTCTCCGCCAGGTTTTCTTCGTGGCGTCTCCGGGGGCCTCATCCTTCTTTCGCGGTGTATGCGAAAGAGGGTAGGGACTTTGACTTCTGCTCGAGAAAACAGCAATCATGGGCGACCACCGGAGGTCCCGCCATGCGTGCATCCGTCTTCATCGGCACAAGCGTTGACGGTTTCATCGCGCGCCCGAATGACGAACTAGACTTCCTTCCCGTCGGCGGCGGCGAGCCTCATGGCTACACTGAATTCTTCGCCAGCGTGGATACGATTCTCATCGGCCGCAGAACGTTCGAAATCGTCTTAGCCTTTCCCGAATGGCCCTACGGTAAAAAGCGCGTCGTCGTTCTCAGCACGCGGCCCCTCGACTTCTCCCCGTCCGCGGAGGCCGTGTCGAGCAAATGTCCGGCTCACCCGCCGAGATTGCCTCGAAGCTTGCGGCCAGCCGCGTGCAGCATGTTTACGTCGACGGAGGCGTAACCGTCCAACAATTCCTCCGCGCCGGACTCATCCAGCGCCTCACCATTACTCGGGTCCCGGTCCTGATCGGGCAGGGAATCCCGCTCTTCGGCACGCTCCCGCGCGATATCCGCCTCCGCCACATCGCCACCCAGCACTATCCCAGCGGCCTGGTCAAAACAGAATATGAAGTACTGAACGAATAGGATTTTTCGGAAGCTCGCCGGGGTGCCCCATCCTTCTTTCGCCCCTGCTTTCCTTTTCTTCCCACCCCAGTCCAAGTACAATGGCCAGCGCCAACTCCGCAGTGGAGGAAATCTAAATGACCAAATTGCCGTTTCTAGCCGCAGTCTTGCTCACGGCCACGCTCGCGATTCCTGCTCTTGGACAAAACGCGGCCAAAAAAGAAGTTAAGCCCGCTGATCCTCCATCCAAAGTCGTGCTCGACTCCTGGAACGATATCGGGCGCAAACTCACTGCCATGGCAGAAGATTTTCCTGAGGACAAATACGATTTCAAGCCCACGCCCGCGCAGCGCAGCTTCGTCGAGCAGATGCTCCACGCCGCCGGGGCCAATTATTACTTCACCGACGCGGTGACCGGACAGAAGCCGCCCTCCGGGGATCCCAAACGCGACACCATCAAGTCGCGCGCCGATCTGGTCGCGTTCGTCAAGAAATCCTTTGCCGACGGCGCCGCCGTGATCAAGGCCAAAGGGGATAAGGGATTGGCCGATCTCGTCGTCGACCCGTTTGCCCACCAGCAGTTCCGGGTGGAGGACCTCGCCTACGGCTTTATCGAACACTCCGGAGAACACTACGGCCAGCTCGTGGTCTACTACCGGCTGTCCGGCCTGGTTCCACCCGAGTCTCGCCCCAAGAAATAGGCACTTGGCATTGCGCTTTGCGCGCAACCCCGGACGAATGCGTCCGGGGCTACATGTCTTGTGTAGGGGCGGACGCATTCCGCCCCCGCGACCCTGAGCAAAGCGAAGGGGACCGTGCCCGCGCCCGCCTCAGTTGTCTCTACCGATAGGCATACGGATAGCGCCTGGCGCGTTCAGGAAAAATCTTCACCATCACCATTCCCGACACGAATCCTCCGACATGCGCCCACACGGCGACTCCGCCCAGGTCCCGCGTATGCGCCACCGACAAGGTCTGCGCACCCATCAGAAATTGCAGCACGAACCAGTATCCCAGCATGATCCACGCCGGCAGGTGAAAGAAGAAAATCGGCGGAAGCCACGTCAGCACCCGGGCTCGCGGATACAAAATGAAGTATGCTCCCAGCACTCCCGCGATCGCCCCGCTCGCTCCCACCATCCCGATCTTCGACGTCGGATAAATTGCGATCTGCGCCGCATCCGCGCAGAATCCCGAGAGCAGATAAAACACCAGGTACTTGAAATGCCCCAGGTAGTCCTCGACGTTGTCGCCAAAGATGAAAAGGAACAGCATGTTGCCCAGCACGTGCGCCCATCCTTCATGCAGGAACATCGAGCTGAGAAATGTGAATCCCACCGGCGGGAACGCGTAATGCGCCGACCACAGATGCGCCGGCACCAGCGCGTAATGATCGAACAGGATTTTAACCTGCCCCTGGTTCAGCGTGACCTCGTAGAAGAAAACAAGGAAATTCAGCGTGATCAGAGATATGTTCACGACGGGCGCGCTGTACCGCGGTTGATCGTCTTTAATGGGAATCATCGAAGATTTGGTAACTTAGTGACTGGGATGATTGCAGGAGTTGAACGCCACGAGCCTCGAGCCGCCGAATCCTGGCAAACGACATCATAAATTACTCAATGCCGAAATTTCTCCAGCGCTCATGAATGGCGTCCTCATCATCGACAAGCCTGCAGGCCTCACCTCGCATGACGTGGTCAACCGCGTGCGCCGCATCCTCGGCCAGCGCTCCGTCGGACATCTCGGCACGCTCGATCCCATGGCCACCGGAGTTCTTCCCCTCGTCACCGGCAGCTTCACGCGCCTCGCGCAGTTCTACGTGTCGTCGGAGAAAACCTATGAAGGCATGATTCGCTTCGGATTCTCCACCGACACTTACGACGCCGAAGGCGAGCCCACCAGCGAGTCGCGCCCCATAAATCTGAGCAGGGAAGAGCTCGAAATTCACGCCGCCAAATTCCGCGGAGTGATCGAACAGATCCCGCCTCCCTTCTCGGCCAAGAAGGTTAAAGGCGTGCCTGCCTATAAGCTGGCGCGCAAACATAAAGAAGTGGTTCTGAAATCTGTGCAGATCGAGATCAAGGAATTCGAGATTCTGACGGTTGAGGCCGACCGTGCCAGCTTCCGCGCCCGCGTCGCCTCTGGAACCTACATGCGCTCGGTCGCCCACGATCTCGGCCAGCTTCTCGGCTGCGGCGCTCATCTCGAATCGCTGCGCCGCACCAGCGTAGCCGAATTCACGCTAGCCGACGCCCACACCCTGGAAGCAGTTGCAGAGGCAATAAGCAACCAGCAGCCGAAAGATTCTCATTCCGACCATGGTGATGTCGATGGTGATGTTAAAGATGGTGATGTTAAGGATTGTCATCCCGACCGGAGCTTGCCGTTCCCGCAGGGAAAGGCAAGCGGAGTGGAGGGACCTTGCGTTCCCGCCGCCATGGACGTCCTCTTCGTCCACCCGCGTAAGCTCCTGCCGCAATTTCCGTCCGTCACCGCTGACGAGCAAAATGCTGCCCGCATCCGCGCCGGACGCCCCGTCAATCTCCCCGAACTCTCCCGCGCCCGCCAGGTGAAAGTCTTCGCCGGCCAGCGCGATCTGATCGCCATCGCCACCCGCGTAGCCGGCACCCTATTTCACGCCAAATTGGTTCTGAGCGCCTCAGACATTCCCGCGCGCCAACTCTAGGAATTGTCATCCCGATAAAAATTGTCATCCCGACCGGAGCTTCGCTTTCCCAAAGGGAAAGCGAAGCGCAGTGGAGGGACCTTGGGTCAAGCCCGCCACTTCGGCAGAAAAAGAGGGGAGCCGCGGATACGACGATCCCGATGGAGGCGGATTGATGAACTGCTATGGAGATTTCCGGCGGCTACGTCACTATCCTCGCAGCCGACCGCCGGCCGAGCAACAGAATTCCAAGCGAGCATGCCAGGATCTCGAGCGCGAGAAGGCCAAAAACACTTGCGTCAAACGAGGCAGTGGAATGTCCGGCTGCCACCAAGAAAATATTGTTTGCGGATGAATGCAGGAAATGCTCGTAAACATCGGCACTCAAGGCAGCCAAAAAGAAAATGAACAATACCGCCCCGGCAAGCTTGTCGCTGAGCTTCCATAACCCAACTGCAACACACAAGTGCCCGGACGTTATTAAAATGATGGCCAGCCAGCTAACGCTGTTGTTTGGTGCTGGAAGGACTCTTGCCGCAAGGAATAGGTGTCCGACCGCGACGATCCAGTGTGCGGCCACAACCAGTAGAGCGAGCGTCCGTTGGGTTGTCATAGTGGACGTGGTCATCCAATGTCCGATAACAGGTATTATGTAAAGCGATAAAGCCGCCGCAAGGGATGCGGGCTTCTACATCTTGTACTTCCCTAGATCCTCGTCGTTCAGCCCTTCCAGATACTTCCGCAACTCGTCGCTGGTCACGCGGTCTGAGCTGTTGGCCGCCAGCTTCGACGTCTTCAACACCAACTCGTCCACGAAGATCGGACAATCCACCCGCAGCGCCAGCGCCAGCGCATCCGACGGCCGCGAATCGATGCTGATCACTTCGCCGCTGCGCTCCAGCCAGATCACCGCATAGAACGTGTCTTCCTTCAATTCCGTCACCACCACCTTGTGTACCTGCGTTTCGAGTCCCGTCAGCACGTTCTTGATCAGATCGTGGGTCATCGGACGCGGCGTCGACACTTTCTCCATCTCCAGCGCGATCGCATTCGCCTCGTACACTCCCACCCAGATCGGCAACACCGACTCGCCGCCCACATCCTTCAGGATGACAATCGGCATATTGCTCACTGGATCCATCATTAGCCCGCGGATTGTCATTTCGACTTCCATCATCGTAATCCTCCGAATCTTCTCCTTATACCACCGGCTGCCGCATTTCCAGCCTGCTATCCGATGAAACCTGTGCCAGTTCGCCAACCAGGCTGTTGGGAAAGCTGCGCGTCACCAGAACCTGGGCATAACTCCCGCTCTTTAGAACCGCAGCGTCCGAAGCCGTGAAATTGAGCGTCTTGTTGTGCGAGGTGCGGCCGATCCACTGTCCGCGGGCCTCATTGCGCCCCTCAACCATTACTTCACATTGCGTCCCAACGTATTTCTGGTACCTTGCGATCTGAATATCCCGCTGCCGAGCCATCAGAACTTCCAGCCGGCGCGACTTCTCCTCTTCAGGGATCGCGTCCTCCAGGCGCAACGACGGTGTGTTCGGACGCGGCGAATACTTGAACGAAAATACGGCATCGTATCCCACCTCGTCGAGCAGGCTCAGCGTCTCGGCGAAGTCCGCTTCCGTCTCTCCCGGGAATCCGACGATCACATCCGTTGTGATGCTGATTTCGCGTCTGGCGGTTTTCATCCAGGCTATGCGTTCGAGATATTGCTCGCGCGTGTAGAGCCGCTGCATGGCGTCGAGCATCCGCGTGGAGCCGCTCTGGACGGGCAGATGCACGTGGTCGCAGAGGGTCGGAACGGCATCGATGGCCTGCACGATGTCCGGACCAAAGTCGCGCGGATGGGACGTGGTAAAGCGCACACGCCTGATCCCCGGCACTTCTCCGACCGCAGCCAGCAGCTCGGCAAATGTATTTTTTCCATCAGGATCGCGGTAGGAGTTAACGTTTTGCCCGAGCAGCTGGATCTCGCTGTAGCCCAGGTCGGCCATGTGCCGCGCCTCCGCCAGAACTGAGGCCGAGGCACGGCTGCGTTCTTTCCCACGCGTGAACGGCACCACGCAATAGGCGCAAAACTTGTCGCAGCCTTCGATGATCGTGATGTAGCCGCGATGCGGATTGGTACGCGCGGTGAATTCGGTCTCAAAGC
Source organism: uncultured Acidobacteriota bacterium (assembly GCA_963763795.1). GTDB lineage: Bacteria > Acidobacteriota > Terriglobia > Terriglobales > Acidobacteriaceae > Sulfotelmatobacter. Next base: position 600,336 of record CAVXPP010000004.1, read on the forward strand.
ACTTGTCGGTCTGCCGATCGTCGAGTCCAGTGATCCGCACCAGGTTCGCAGCTTCAGTTTTCCGGGCAGCGGACTTCCCTGCCGGCTCGATCATCAAGGCGTCATCCTGAAGCGCCGCGCTTTGTTCCGCGGGGCGAGGGATCTCCCGCGCCGATGCTCCTTCCAACTGCGCCAGCATCTCCGGCAATTTCCGGTAAGAAGCCGACCCGCACACCAGCGACACATGTGGCGCGCGTTCGAAAATCTTTTCGCCTTCCTGCTGCGCCACGCAGCCCAGCACGCCGAATTTCTTTCCCTGCGCCTGCAGCTTTTTATAGTCGGCCAGACGATGAAAGACCTTCTGCTCCGCCTTGTCGCGGATCGAGCACGTGTTGTACAGGATCAGGTCGGCCTGCTCGACCCCCTCCACCTGGCGATAACCTTCCTGCACCAGCGTGCCCACGACTTTCTCCGAGTCGTGAACGTTCATCTGGCAGCCAAAAGTTTCAAGGTAAAACGTCTTGTGTCGAACCCCAGACATATAGACAGAGTATAACGCGGGCGAAGTAGATGGACCGCCGGGTGTAGTAAATGGGTCGGCGGGGTGATCATATTAAAGAAAGATCGTCATCTTATTAAAAGACTGTCATCCCGACCGGAGCTTCGCCTTCCTAAAAGGAAGGCGAAGCGGAGTGGAGGGACCTTGGGTTAAGCCACTGAGGGCAACGAGTTCCACGCGTTTACCAGGGGGCGTTGCAATCTTCCAGCGCGGTTCGGCCAGTTCTACGATTCCTGGAAGGCTCGCAGCGCGGCCTGCTCCTCGCGGTAGATGTCGAACAGCGTGTTCAGCCGCGTGAGTTCGAGCAGGTTCGCCACTCGCTGGCTAAGCTGAGTAAGTTTCATCTCGCCTCCCCGCTGCCGGACGATGCTATAGCATCGCACCAGTTCGCCCATGCCGTCGCTGTCGATATAATCCACTCCCGCCAGATTGAGCAGGAATTTCTTGTGGCCCGTGCTGCAGAGCACGTGGATCAGGTCACGCAGTTGGGTGCGGGCATCACTCAACGTGAGTCGCCCCAGAGCGTCCACGACAGTGACTCGGTTCAGCTCGCGTGTGCTGATTTGAAAGCCCATGGCGGGCACGTTTCCAGCGCGGAATCATACAGGGCCCGGCCCCAGCTTTCAACGCGCTTACCGGCTTAGAATGTCCATGGCGATATTTCAACATTAGCCATTGAGAATCATTGAGCATCGTGCTTGGCGTTCATTCGCGACACAGAGGATCGCTTGGGGGATGCTCTGTATCTGGTTGCGTCCCAGCACATTGAACGGCACTTCGGATTCGGACACCTCTTCGGCTTTTTCGGCCGACAGGGATGCCAAGAGCGCCCACACTGCACGCACACGAGTGTCGTGAGTTCGATCTGCTCAGTCAAACCCCACCCCTAGGTGCAACAGTATCCACAGATGGAGGCGTAACCGCAAGAAGACGGCTTCGAAGTCAAAGTTTGTGCTTGGCTTAATGGGGATCATTTGCTACCATTTCGCGCCTAAACCGGACCGCTCGGTTGCGGACCGAAGAAGGCGTCAGGCAATCACCATTGCCGAGGAGATCTATATGGAAACTGCAATCGGGGTATTCACAGCCCGCGATCACGCGGAGAAGGCGGTCAAGGAGTTGCTGGAACGGGGCGTGCCGGAAGAGTCCATCGTTTACTTGACCCTGTCGGAAAATGAAGCGAAGAGCATCGCGAAGGAGTTGGGTGCATTTGTGGGAGGGTTCGTTGGGGGAGCTGCGGGGATAACAACCGGGGTAATCGCATCGGTGCTTCTACCCGGGATTGGGACGGTGTTTGCGCTGGGGATGGGCGCTGCGGCACTGCTTACGGGAGCGGGAGCAGGTGCGGGAGCGGGTGCCGCGCTCGGTTCATCGGCAGCGGGCGAGGCACACGCGCCGAAACCAACAACGGCGGAGAAGAGCGCCGAGGACACTGCATTCTTCCGCGAGGTGCTGAAAGAGGGGCGTTCGTTGATAGTAGTTCGCACCGAAGTAAAGGAACTCGCGACAGCAGCGTGCGAGATCCTCGATCGGCTGGGGCTCGGCATGCGGAACCGCACCCCGGTAAAAATGCAAACGAGAGCGCGCCAAGTAGACGATATTGTAGTTCTGGAAATCAGTGGAAGAATCACGCTGGGCGAGGGCAATGTCATGCTCCGCGAGATCGTTCGCGACCTGATCGACAAGGGGAACAAGAAGATCGTTCTAAGCCTGGCTGAAGTGCAGTATATAGACAGCTCCGGCATGGGCGAACTAGTTAAGACTCACACGAGCGTCCGAAATCAGGGTGGGCAGCTTAGGCTCACAAACCTGAACAAGCGAATCAACGACCTGCTGCAGATGACCAGGCTGTCGGCTGTGTTTGACATTGATGGGGACGAGGCCAGCGCACTCAAGTCTCTTAGGGGTGACACAACGCGGGCCGTGGCCTGACACAAGTCTTACGATCGATGTATCCTCTTTTCGCCGCCCGAAGTCTGGGCGGCTTTTCTTTGCATCATGCGGAGCACTAACTATTGTTAACAGGCGTAGCACGTTTTGACCGCGCGCCGCAAATGACTGTCGCACGGCTCTCGGAACTAACAACGAACCGCTATCTTACGCGTCCAGTACGGTTCCTCGCTTGCTCTCCAGGCGTTGCACGACTTTCTGGGCGTTCTCCGGCGTGACTCCCACTTCTTCCAGGGCCGCGCGAAAGTGCGCGAGAAACAGGTCGAAGTGCGTATTGTTCAGGCCGTGTTCTCTGGACCGGGCATGGGCGTCACGAATATTTTTTCCGGTATACACTCGTCCGCCGAGAAGCATGGAAATCAACATAGCCTGCCGCGACCGCAGGTGTGCCATATCCACTTCTGCAAAGAAATGGCGCAAGCTCTCGTCCTGCAATATTTTTTCGTAGAAGCGTTCCGTAGCCGCCTCGATCGTGCTCCGTCCACCGATCAGGTCATATAAGTCTTCAATCATAGTGTCCTCAATAATGACCGCGGTCCCAAAGGCGCTAACCACGAAGGGCACGAGGGAGCACAAAGAAAGAACACTGCCAGCGAAATTCCTTCGTGTAACTTCGTGCCCTTCGTGGTTTAAGGATACGTTTGCGCCTCCGGCTTCCGATTTCCCATTAGGCGCGCGTCAAGAAGATCGGCAGGCCTAGCTTGTGATCATAGGTCGGCCGGTAGCGCTCGGTGTTGTACATGGTGGCAATCTCAACTTTACGTGGTCCCAGCTTGGGGTCCGGGATCGGCACCATCGCGTAGCAGCCACTGTTGATCGCCGTCATCAGGCCGGTCTTCCCTGCCTCCAGCGTGTCCATCGCCATTCCGGCGAAAGTGCTGGCCACCATTCGATCGACGAAATCCGCGCTGCCCGAGCGTAGATCGTAGGTCAAGTCGCTGACCACGGTTTCGTTTCCCGTGGCGTTCTTGATCTCGTCGCTCAGATCCTCGGCCACGCTCATCTTTTTGCGATGACCGAAGGCATCGGCCGGGCCGTATTCCTTCACCGAGTAGCCTTCCCATTCGGCGCCCTCAGAAAGAATCACCAGCGAGTAGTTGCTGGGATTGTTGCGTTTGTCGGTGACCAGGATTTCGATCAGGTGCTCCAGCTTCACCTTGTATTCCGGAATGCAGCAGCGCACCGAGGTCACGTATGCCGTGTAAAGAGCGGTATAGCCGGCGTCGCGGCCGAACACACGAAAAATACCGATGCGCTCGTGCGAGCCCACCGTGGTCCGCTGCCGTTCGATCGCGTCCATGGCGCGGGTAATGGCCGTGGAAAACCCGATGCAATATTCGGTGTTGCGCACGTCGTTATCCATCGTCTTCGGCACCGCGATCACTTTCACTCCGTGCCGGTCCAATTCCGCGGCGTAGCTCAGCGTGTCATCTCCGCCGATCGCCACTACGCAGTCCAAGCCCAGCGCCTCGATATTCTTCAGCACCGCCGGCGTCACGTCGTACACCGTGCTGCTGACTCCACCCTTCGTGGATTGCTTGCTCGCAAACGTCTGCCCCTCCAGCACCGGCGGCAGCTTTTTCATTTTCGTAGGATTGGTACGCGAGCTATGCAGATACGTCCCGCCCGTGCGATCGATGGTGCGCGTGTTCTCCCGGTTCAGCGGCTGGATATAGCGTCCCCGGCTCGCCGGGTCTTTCAGATCGACGTGCGTCAATCCTTCCCAGCCGCGCCGGATACCGATCACCTCGTATCCGATTTCCGATCCTCGATAGACAACCGACTTAATCACTGAATTCAGGCCCGGGACGTCGCCGCCTCCGGTAAGAATGCCAATTCGCTTTCCTGACATGATTGCTCCTCAAAACTAATAAGTGGGGCGAACCGTCCATTGTATAGAAGACGGCACCCGTGGGGCGGGCACTCCTGTCCGCCGCTTTTGACTCTGCTCTTCCCTGCACTCTCGGGTGCCCCACCCTTCTCGCGCTCTTTGCGAGAGGGTGGGGTTTTTGATCTCCCGCACGAAATCAAACGGCCTTGCCTCCGTCGTCCTCAGGAAATCAAAATCCCAACCCTCTTTTCGCCAACCATGCGAAAAGAAGAATGGGGGCACCCGGCTGTCTTTGGATTCGTTGACTTCCCCTTCCCCCTGTGTGAGAATCCGCTCAAGAGGCCGCTTTGCGGGGGCAACGGCGCGCAATTTCCGAACTCAAACAGCGCTTTCCGCTGGCGATTCCTAACTCATAAAATGACCGCTTCCCCAATGAAGGCCGGCGCTCTCCAGCCCCGATCCGCGCGCAGCCGACGGAGGAACGCTTGAAGCTCGTCATCGTGGCCGGGGCCGTGCTTGTCGCCGCTGTAGCAGGTTGGACAGATTGGCGCAGCCGGCGCATTCCGAACTGGCTTACGGTTCCCGCATTCGTGCTGGGAGTCGCCGCCAACACTTTTTTGTCCGGCTGGGCCGGACTGAAGACTTCCCTGCTCGGCGCGCTGGTTGGTTTGGGCCTTCTGCTGCCGTTTGTGCTGGTACGCAGCCTCGGTGCTGGTGACTGGAAACTCGCGGGCGCTCTCGGCGCCTTTCTGGGTCCAAGCCTGCTGATGAATCTCTTGCTGCTGTCGGTCTTCGTCGCCGGGTTAATGGCCGTCGCCCTGATTATCTATAAAGGACGGGTACTGCAGAGCCTGCGGAATATCGGTCACATCCTCGTCTCGCTGGTCACCTTCCAGTTGCCCGGATCGCGCGTCTCGCTCGACAACCCCGATTCGCTTAAAATTCCCTACGGGGTCGCATTGGCCCTGACTGTCGTGTGCTTCGGGGCAGCGCAGGCTTGGAGGATCGTCCGATGAGCGACTTCGCCATGCGTTTCATGCGCCGGCTCGCCACCGAAACTCGCGGCGCTGAAATCGCCGAGGCCGCGGCCGTGCTGCCGCTGATGTTCATGATCCTGCTGGGAATTTTCTGGTTTGGCCAGGCTTTCAGCATCTACGGAGCCATTACCCGCGCCGCCCAGGAGGGAGCACGGGCCGGCGCGATTCCCTATTGCGCGACGTGCACGGTCGTTTCGCCCACCGCCACCAATGCCGCCAATGCGGCGCAGGCGGCGTTGCTGGCGTCCCGGCTCGATCCCGCACAGGTTCGGTTTCCGGTTCCAGCGCCCAGTTTCCTGGCGTGCGGCGGATCCTCAGGTGCGAGTTGCTCTTCCGGCGGCAACCCCAACGCTTTTTGCGTGCAGGCTCCCGTTCAAATGACAACCCCTGGTGGAGGAACCCCAGGCCTTTGTGGAGTCTCGGTATCTTTTCAGTATCCGTTCCAGTTCTGGCTGCCCTTCACGACGCTGAATAATCGGCGAATCTGGCTCAATGCGACGGCGCAGGTTCGCCTGGAGAATCAATGACCCTGGAGAACCCATGCCTGGAGAACAAATGATCCGTAAGCCCGCTCTCCATCGATGGCTGAACTTCTGCATGGCGTTGCTGCGCGGCGAGCGGGCGGCTCAGATCGTGGAATTCGCCGTGGCGCTGCCGTTGCTCGTGGTTTTCGTGGTGGGCATCTTCGATTTCAGCAGCGCCTTTACTTTGAAGCAGCGCTTGACCAACATTGCGCGCGATGCCGCGCGCGCCGCCGCCGCCGACCCTGTGAACGATTTGCTGCAGCCCTCAACCGCGCTTCCGCAATCGGTGATGGATGCATTTGAGACCGTGGATAAGAGTCTGCTCGCGAGCAATCTGAACGATTGCGGCGTCACCGCCAGCGGTTCACCAACAGGTCTAACCTGGACATTCACTGCCAGCGGAAACGGCTGTCCTGCAATCGGCATGACCATCACCATTAATCGCGGTTATTATTTTCCGCCCACCGGCGCCGGCCTGCCGGCCGTGAGCTGCGCCGCGCAGACTCCGAATGGACAGACGACCCTCATCGGCACCTGCGTCAGCATTCAATATTTTTATCCCTGGCGGTTCGGACGAGCCGCTTCCCTGCTCGGAGCCAGCGTGGTTCTGCCGGCTCAGATAGCAGGCATCGCCGTCGCCATGAATGAGAACTGAGCCTATGAAGAAGCCCGCAATCTCGACATCCCACGCGGCTCATGACGCGGCGCATAACAACGAGCGCGGCGTCACTATGGTGCTGGTCGCGGTGGCCATGGTGGCGATCGTGTCGATGGCGGCGCTCTCCATCGATATCGTTACTCTATATTTAGACAGAGAGGAGGCGCAGCGCTCCGCCGATGCAGCTGCGCTCGCCGCTGCCAGAGTTCTGTCGGTCTCCGGACTCACGGGAGATCCCAGCAATTCAACGGGAAATTGGGGACAAATCTGCGGCCCCGGCGGAATGGCAACGCTGGCCGCGCAAGCCGTGGTCGGGCAGAATACGGTGTCGAACGCAGTGCCGGGAACGATCAACGTCTCCTATTCGGCGGGAAGCGGCGGCTCAATCACTTCCAATGCCGATTGCCAGACCTTGACCGCCACCGCCTTCGGAGTCAATCCGCTGGTGACAGTGAAGGTCACTCGCGCCGGACTGCCGACATTTTTTTCGCGCATCTGGGGCGTTACCTCAAACAGCGTGAGTGCCACCGCAACCGCTGAGGCCTTTAATTCCTCGAACTCGGGAAACGTTGGCAACCAGACCTCGGGAACCATCACCCCGGTGCAACCGATGTGCGTGAAGCCCTGGGTCGTCCCCAATCAAGATCCGCTGCATCCGGGTAGCTGCAGTGGGCAGGGCGGATGTGACCCTCTGGTATATACAACTGATGGATCGATCAGGCACCCGGGGATCTCCCTCGAAGGCACCGGCGCGAACGGCGTGATTGGAGAAACTTTTTGGCTCAGTGCCGACTGCCGGGAGAGTGGGGGCAACTGCACGCTTCGCCGGAATGGGGGTCTACCTATCCAGCCGCAAGCCAACTTCAACAACGGCGGTGGGTCTATGCAAGGCCCACCGAATCTGCTCTATGTGCCCGGGCAAGTCGCGGGAACCCCGACCGCAGTTCCCTCCTGCTCCGGGGCGGAAGCGTACGAACAGGCCATCACTGGCTGTGATCAACCCACAAACTATCAGTGTGGTGTGCAGAACGCCAACGTGGTGGACCTAAGCGTCAACCCGAACCCGCGGACAACCAATGGAGTGCAATGCCTGACTAATCAAGCCAATAATCTAGATTTGAACGCGTCCACCGGCCAAGACTATCTGAAGTACGACACGACTTTCGGCCATCCCAGCGTCTATCCTTTCCAGGTTCTCGCCGGAAGCAGCAATCCCCTGACCAGCGCGGGCCTCACTGCCGGAACGCCCATCACCAGCAGTTCCTCCATTGTTGCCCTCCCCATTTACGACGATACGCAGCCCGGTCTAACCTTAAACTCGGGCGCTCAAACCTCGGTTACTTTTGTGGGATTCCTGCAAGTGTTCATCAACGCGGTGGATGGCAAAGGCAACGTGAACGTGACGGTCCTGAACGTTGCCGGATGCAGCAACGGAAACAGCAGTACAGTTGGCACGCCGATACCCGGCACCTCTCCCGTGCCCGTGCGATTGATCACCCCTCCGTAAGCAGGGGAGAACGACTTTCTGATTTGCCGCACGCTGGTTCCTACTGCGGAGAATTTTCTTCGCCCGGCGGCTTGATATCAGGCTCAGGCTGGCCCGGCCCGCCCTGCACGGGCGGAGGCTGGACATTACCAGGCTGCGAAGAGGATTCGTCTTCGCCCGCATCCTGGTTGCTTCCCGCCGGCGTGGGAAACGACGGCGTGAAGCTCATCTCTTGACGCGGGGTCAAAATCACCTTGTCCAGCTTGTGCGGATCGCTGGCCGAATTGAGAATCAGGAAATTGAAGCGCGAGCCATTCAGCAGGTGCGCCAGAACTTCAGGAGCCGGCGCGGGCTCGATCGCCGCAACCACTCTCTCCTGCTCGGCTCCCGCAGGAATCGAAATCTCCGCTCCCGTCTTTTGCTGCACGGCATACAGAACCTCCGAAAGCGTGGCCTTATTGGCCGAGATGCTCAGCAATCCATGCTCATAAGACACCTGCAGCGGCGGTTGTGGCGCGTTGACGATGCGCACCGGCTCTGAGCTGGTTGTGTAGTTCGCTTCCACCAGGCCCGGACGGCCCACCCGCTGTGTGTCTTCTGCCGACGCATCTGCCGCGCCGCCTGTCACCTTAATGATAACCGTGCGGCCATTGGGAAAAACCTGGTACGACTGCGCCGCTGTCAGATCAAGCACTACGCGCGTGACCGGGGGCTTTCTCTGAAACAGCCCCACCCGGACATCTTTCACTTCTCCGCGCTCCACCGACTGGCTGCGCACCTCATTGCTCGGAACGGCGTTGGGAAAATCGACGACCAGACGGTCCGGCCCGCTCAGGATTTGAGTCTGCGGAATGATGCGCTCGCTGGCTTCCACCTCAATCTCCACCGCGTCCTTGCTCCCCAATACTTTGACGGAGCGAACCGACACCTGGGCAACCGCTGGAAGACTGCTCAGTCCAGCACAGAGCAAGCCGGCAAGCAGCCGACTCGCGGTAATTCGCGGAAGTTTGTGCATGAAAACCTGCGCCCGGGTGATTTTTGGGTGTTCTAATATCGGATTCTAGCAGCGTTCTCGGAGGCACGAACTTACGGAGGTATTAGAACTTCAGGTTCCCTGGCGCGGACTATCGGGTCAGCGGCTTCAAAATGTCTCCCAAAATGTCCGGCTGATCAGAAACTCGCTCCAGATGCGGATTCTTATCGCCATCGTGATAAGCGATCGAGTAGGTTTTGAAAAATTGCGCGTCTTCCAACAGCAGTTCGATGGGCTCATCGCTTCCCTTTGCGGCCTTGACTGCGTCATGCAAAACGTTGGGCGACCACTTCCGTCCATTCACCGCGACCAGCCTCATGCCCGGCCCCACGCCTGCCTGGTGCGCGGGCGATCCCACAATGACATCCTGGATCTTGCCGTCCTTGCCCACGCTGAAGCCTAACGAGTAGGAGAAGTCAGCGGATTTGGAAAGCTTTTCAATTTCCTTCTCAAACACGTTCGGCTGTTCGTTATAAACCAATTTCCACCCGCCGCGCTCGATCCCGCCCAGCGGAGCATGCGTAGTCACGGCATTCACGCGCTCGCTGAGCAGGCGCGCCCAATCGTAGGGCGCAACCTCATTCAAGGTGCGCACCACATCATCAAAGGTGTAGGGCACGACTTTCGGCGGACCACTTTCTCCGCCATGGAACCGCCGGCAGAAATCGTTCAGCGAGCGCTCCCCGTGCGTCTGCTGCCGGATGATCGAATCCACCTCCAGCCAGATCAACTGCCCCTCGGGATAATAATCCAGGCTCCTCCGCCAGTTCGACCACTCTCGCGAGTACAGCGTGCGCAGCGTCTGCACCGAGATCGCGGTATCTTCCAGTGGCCGCCAGGTGCGGCCCGTGCGGTGATCGAGCATGGCCGCCGTCTCCGCCAGCGACTCCCGATATTGCTCATCGGTCAGCAATCCGCTGCGTGCCGCCAGCACGTTGCCCAGATAATCCGTTAGCCCCTCATAGACCCAGAGCAGATCACCGATCATCGGCTCCTGATAATTGGCAGTGGCCAGCCCGATGGGGCGCCGGTATTTTCCGTTCCACGAATGCGTGAACTCATGCGGAACCAGATCGGCATAGAGCATGCCCAGGTCGGGATCGATCAGCGCACGCTCCTCCGCCACGCTGTCGTTCGATTCGTGGTGCTCCAGCCCATGTCCGCCAACCTGATCGCTCAAGGTGAGCAGGAAATGATATTGCCGGTAATGTCGCGCGCCGAACAGCGCCCCGGTTTCCGCGACCAGCTTCTTATAGGCCGCAATTTCTTTGGGCGTCATCGCCAAATCCGCTTCGTCATCGGCGACCAGGTCCATGACATGAACCGGAGTTTCCCCCGGCTTGGTGAGCTCGATCTGGCGATAGTGCATGCCTGCAATCAGCGGCGAATCCACCAGCGTGGTCAACGACACCGGAGCAAATTCCACTTCATCGCCGCGAACCCGTGCTCCCGGCAGCGCGGTTCCAAATTTCCATCCGGCGGGCAGCGTGATCGAGGGATCAAACGTCACATCGTCAGAACGCGTCCCCTTCGGATAAAGCAAAACTGCATTCCAGTTCAGATCCAGCAGATTGGAAGACGCCGCCGGCCCACCCCCTCCCGCGCTGTCTTCGGTGGTGATCGCGTCCAGTGAAACGTCCAGAGTGGTAATTATCCCTTGACAACAAGTAGAAGATATGGCAAAGTAGTTGCATGAACTACCGTAAGTCTTCCATCCGCCAGAGCATCCCGAAAGGAACTCCGCTACACTCGGCAGCAATTTGACCGCGAGTTCCCGACCGATGATGCCTGCCTTGAGCAGATCAAAGAGCAGCGCTTTCCCGGCGGCGTAACCAAGTGCGAGAAGTGCGAAGGCCCACGCAAGCACTACCGCGTCACTGGCCGCACTGCCTACGCTTGCGCCACTTGCGGAAATCACATCTATCCTCTGGCTGGCACGATTTTCGAGAAGACCACCACTTCGCTGCGCGTCTGGTTTCAGGCGATGTACCTCATGGGATCGACCCGTTGCGGCATCTCGTGCCAAACAGATTCAGCGCGAAACTGGAGTCACCTATAAAACCGCATGGCGCATGTTCCGCCAGATTCGCTCGTTGCTATCCGAACCTGATATGCAACTGGAGGGATCAACGGTCGAGGTAGACGAGATGTACCACGGTGGCAAGCGCAAGAATGGGCGCGGGCGGCCAATGCGCGGCGACAAGCAAAAGACTCCGGTACTCGGAGTGGTCGAGCGCAAGGGTGGCCGCGTGATCGCCCGGACCGCTCCAGACGTGACCATGAGTACCTTGCAAGGATTCGTGAAGGAATTCGTGCTGCCAAAGAGCACTGTGTTTACCGATGAATTCGCATCGTACAATGGATTGGATCGGATCGACAGAGCAAGGAATACGCGCACAAGCGCATCAATCACGAATCCAAGGTGTATGTCATGGGTGACATTCACACCAACACTATTGAAGGATTCTGGAGTTTAGTAAAGCGCGGGATCGGCGGTGTGTACCACTCGGTCAGTCAGAAGTATTTGCAGACTTACCTTGACGAGTATTCGTTCCGCTACAATCGCCGCGCTTCGGGGAATTTGATTTTCCCCGCGATCCAGAGTTTCCGCACCCGGCGGCACGTTCAGATGAAACTCATACATCTCCACCGGGTCCCGCTGCCATGGGACAGCGTGTCCAGCAGACTCCATGTGAATGCCGGTCAGCCCGCCGATGGGCCCGCTGGGTCGATGATTGCCCGGAATCCACTTGGGGAATACTAGCGACATTGGGCCGGGATGAACGGGAATCTGCAAGTGCGCGTGATAGATGTTCCGCGGCGCATCGGTCAAATCCACATGGAGCCGGATCGCTTGAGCTGCCAGGCTCGGCAGCAAAAGAAAAAATGACGAAGACAAAATGAAAAGCCGCCGAAGACCAAGCCGCACCGAACGCCTCCTGAGGAACAAAGTCTGAAGGCTATCGGAATCGGCGGCAACTGCGCAAGGCTAGCACGCCTAGTGTGGAGCGGACACTCTTGTCCGCTGCTCTTGATTTTGCTTTATGTGCAGGGAAGAACAAAAGCGAGACCAACATCGGAACCAACACCAGAAGCAGCGGGCAGGAGTGCCCACTCCACACGGGTCTTAGCTAGATTCGTTGAGAACAGCTCAAGCGACTACATTGCCGGCGAACCCGTGTCGAGCTTTCCAATAAACAAGGGCGAGTCCGGAGATCATCAGCACCCAGGTTGCGGGCTCGGGAACTTCCCCACCCGTCTCGCAGGGATTGATTTTCTTCTTGTTCTTTCCGCTGCCGGTCTCAGTGGGAAATACGTTCCCGTCGCCTGACTTCGGCTTCTTCGTCTCAACGCCGCAAAGACTCTGCAGAGGCAGCGGCGGCGGCGCAATCGGGACCCAGTTTCCACCCTCGATCGGATCATAAAAACTCAAGGGTCCGAAATCCGCGGGACGGTTCGCCAGCGCAGTCTGGAGCGGAGCAGGAAGCGCGGCGGTCGAGGTTCCCATGGCTGGCAGCATCGGCTCATCAAATTTGGCCGCCGGCGGTTCGAAACTCGAAGTCGCTTGCTGCGGCTTTTCTTCCACACGATTGCCGCAGCGGGTGCGCGCAGTCATGCTGCCGTCGGTGAGCAACGTTTCGCCCTTCTTGAGGCGAACGGGATGCCGCGTCCAGTAGAGCCTGCTGCCGATGCGATAAGAAACATATACCTCGCGCGCCAGCACCAGCTTCACCACATGGGCGCGCCCATAATCGAATCCGGCGTAATGCTCGGCAACCACCGGATCGTGTTCCGTGGCCCACTTCAATTCGCGCGCATCGTGCACCCCGCCCGGCACCACCGAGTAGGGGTATACCGGACGGTTCTCCATCTGCCGCAACGACTCCTGCTGCGTGAGTTGCAAGACGTTGCGCGCTTCGGCCGCCCTGCCGTTCGCTTCAGAATTGCGACCGGCGCGGAATAACGATGGGCTGAGATGGCGCAAGGCGACGGAAGCGAATCCCACGGTCAGCAGCCCGCAAACCGTCAGCAGAAGGACGTGACGAAGGCGGCGATTTCGGCGATGGCGACGGGTCCGACGGCGCCGCAGAACCGTTACCGAACCCACTTCTTCCGGTTGACTCGACAACTTCTACCCTACCTTTAACGACCAGATTTCTGGGGGACCTGGTCGAAGGACACCCAACCGCATTTGTGCAGTTTGGGTGCCATTACCGGACGCCCAATTCTCACATAACGCAGAGGATGTGGGCTGTGATGGCGATCATGCTACCAGAGACTGCATAGGTTTGCACAAATATGTTGGGTAAGTACTGTGCAAAATCGGGAACGCACGCGACGACAAGAAGACTTGGCTAGCAACCCGCCTCACGCCGCACGCAAAAAATCAGCAAGATTCGCCGCCTGCCCCAGCCGCGTCGGGCACTAACCAGCCCTGGTTACTTTAGTAACATCGCAGATTCCCCCCGGCGCACGACTTACCTCCTGCACAAAGCTCACTCGATCGCATAATCAATCTTGATTCCCCGTTTCTCGATCTCCTCGAGGAACAGGTCGGCCGGCACGTCGGTTTCCTGCAGAACTCCGCCTCGTTTGTTGATGGCTCCCGAAGCCAGCATCTGCAATACGATCGAGGCCGGAAAAGCCGTGGTGCGCATCATCGCGCTCATATCCGTCTTCGCATCGTAGGAATCCACCATGGTGAACGATGCCACACGTCCTTTCAGCCGTCCTCCCAGCAATCCACGGACACCCGCTCGATTCACGGACTCATGCGCCTCCAGCCGCATGATGCAGACGTCCGGCCCTTTGGAAGCGAACTTGCCTTGAAAGATTTTCGACATCATGGCCCGCGGGGAAATTTCAACGTTGCCGAACTTCATCTTCTCACTCGAAAACAATCCCAGCTCTTTGAGTTCGCACAGCAGATCGTAGTGTCCGGGATAGCGCAGAGTTTTTTCGAAGCACTCGCCCACCCGGCCTTCAAAGGTTTCCGGCAAGGTCGAAGTTCCGCCGGAGGTATGAAAGGCCACCAGCGGCGAGAAGCCCGCAATGTGAAAATCTTCCGGCTCGGTCAAAGGATCGATGGTGGTCAATTTCCCTTTGCGCAAGATGCGCGCCGGCTCCACATACTCGTTGATCAGCCCCTCGACCGAGAAAACCAGTTGATAATGAAACGGTGGCGTGGGCCGTGCCGGCAAGCCCCCCACATAAAGGCGCAGCGCGTCGGCGCGTCCGCCTAAACGGCGCACCAATTCACCGCCCAGAATCGACGCCATCCCCGGCGAAAGCCCGCAGTCGGGAGCCACGGCTACGCCCCGCTTTTCGGCCTTTTTCGAAAGCGCCAGCTCCTGCCGCACTACGGTATTATTTCCGCCCAGGTCGGCAAAGTGGCAGCGCGCCTCGACGGCCGCTCGCGCCAGTCCCAGGTTCAGGAAATACGGCACCGCCGAGAGCGCCGCATCGTGGCCGGCCATCACTTTCGCCGCCGCCTTTTCGTTGCTGGCTTCGAGCGCGACGGCTTTGACTTTCTTTTCTCCAACGATGCGGTTGACCCGCGCCGCCACGTCGCGGGCGCGCTTGGAGTCGTTGTCGGCCAGAGTTACCGAATTCACTTGCGGCGTGCGCGCCATGTCAAACGCGGCCGCCGAGCCCATCATGCCGGAACCAATCACAAGCAGTTTCATGGAAGATCCCTCCTGAATTTCAATTTTGTGTTCGCAGTGGTCCGAGCCCTGCGCGCACGGATGGCGCAGTTTCACGCAGCCAACTGACGATGAAAATGAGGCGAGCCGGAGATGACAGGCTCAAGATATGAGCGCTAGGAAGGGACTAGAGACCAGCAGAAGCGATGCGATCACAGATATAGCGGCGAAGATCGAGCCTCAGGAGTTTCACAGAAGATCATATCATCCCCGGGCTCTATATTCTGCCGCACCGTGTTCCCTGGGTCGTGACTCAATTCAGCGAAAAGGAAAACCTCTAACCACAAAGGGCACTAAGGATCACGAAGGAATTCATTGTAGAGGAGTTCCTTCGTGGTACTTCGTGTCCTTTGTGGTTTTGAGTTTGCTTCCGCTTCCAACTGAGCCAGCACTGTTCCCGGCCGCCGAAAGTTTGCAAAAGCCATCGGCTGAAAACCGTAGGCGATCCTGTTGGAAAATTCGTCCGACCCGGCTTCCAACATTCCACGCCCAACCGGAGTCCAATCTCCATGTCGTCGCCCGCTGTCACCAACGGTTCAAAGATCGAGGCTTCGACGCATTCGGGTCCAGCGCGCCGTCCAGCATCCTCGCGGCGCGCGCTGATCGCAGCCATCGCCATCGCGGGCGTCGTCCTCTGTCTGGCGGTAGTCTTCTATGTCAAGTTCTGGCCATTCACGCGAAACGCCGTGCTGCAGGATTTGCAGGAAGCCAGCGACAGTACGGTCACTGCTCAACACTTTCATCCCACGTACTTTCCTCCAGGCTGCGTCATCGAGCAGCTCGAGTTCCGGCATGGCGCAGATCAATTCAAGCTCATCACTATCGAGAAGCTAATTGTGGAAGGAAGCTACCGGGGAATTCTGCGCAAACATGTCCCACGCATCACCGCTGTTGGCGCGCATATTTTCGTTCCACCTTTCGGCAGCAACGTTGCTTTTCGCACACCACCTTCGTCTACCGTAGTGGACGAGCTTGTGGCCAACGGGAGCTATGTCGAGTTTGAATCCAAGGATCCGCATGCGCCGCCATTTCGCTTTGACGTTCACGAAGCTACGCTCAACCACGTGCAGTCGGACGCGGCCATTCACTACCGGCTGAAGTTCCACAATCCGAACCCTCCCGGAGAGATTGCGGTCAGCGGAATTTTTGGCGCTTGGGCATCGGGACATCCCGAGGACACTCCGATTTCCGGAGACTATACGTTCGATCATGCCGATCTCGGAGTCTACGGCGGCATCGCGGGCACGCTGGCCTCTACGGGAAAATTCGAGGGGGCATGGAAGCACATCAATGTTTCGGGAACGGCCAGCGTTCCTGATTTCGAAGTAAAGTCCGGGGGCCACAAAGTGAAGCTTGATACCAGGTTCCAAGCGTATGTCGACGGCGTGCACGGCGACACCTTCTTAAACAGAGTCGAAGCGCGTTTCGGCCGGACTCATCTGCTGGCGGAAGGCAGGATTGCAGGATCGAAAGGACGCAAAGGCAAATACGCCGAGCTCGAAATCTCCTCCCGCAGAGGATGCATTGAAGATATCCTCGGTCTCTTCGTAAGAGAGCGCTCGCCCATGTCCGGCCCGTTAATAGTGCGAACCCACGCCGAAATTCCGCCAGGCGACGAACCCTTCCTGAAAAAAGTCGGGCTGAATGGTGGTTTCGGCGTCGATGCCGGCAATTTCTCCAGCGCGGAAACCCAAGAAGATGTCGACAAATTGAGCGCCGGAGCCCGCGGCCAGAAAATGGACGATCCGGAAACCGTACTCACAGACCTCAATGGTCGTGTGGTTCTCGCTCAGGGGCTTGCGCGATTTTCCGATCTCTGTTTTAGCGTTCCCGGGGCAAAGGCGCGGGTGCACGGAACCTACGACATTCTGAATCACAAAATCGAGCTGCACGGCAGGATGCGCGTCGACAGCAATATCTCCAAGACTGAAACCGGCTTCAAATCGCTGCTGCTGAAAGTCCTCGATCCCATCTTCAAAAAAAAGAAAAAGGGAGAAGTGGTGCCCGTGCACATCCTGGGAACATACGAGAAGCCGCAGTTTGGCCTGGACTTAACCCAGAATGACCAGAAAAAGCCGCGCCCGTAGCAGACTGTCGGCAAACATCTGCGCGACTCCGACATCCTAACCCCGGTGAAAAATCCGCCCGAACATCGGCAAGCATTTCTGAGGGTCGCGAAGTGTGCGGGAGCTTTGCTGTCCCTATGCACCTTGGCAATTCTGGAATGGGCCTGCGGGGGCTCCGGTTCCTCCCCGCAAACACCCGTGCAAATGCCGGTCGCCGCCAGCGAGCTCACCTTCAGTCACATCGTTTTGCTGGTCGAGGAAAATCACAGCTATTCCGATGTGGTGGGCAACTCGTCCATGCCCTATCTGAATAGCCTCATCTCACAGTACGGGCTGGCGACGCAATACTTTGCCGATGGGCATCCCTCGATTCCAAACTATCTAACGCTCACCACCGGCCTCATGGAAACCTACGACGACGAGTTCTCCGGCACTATCAGCGACGACAACGTAGTCCGGGAGCTGGTCAAGGCAGGCAAGTCTTGGAAGGCGTATATCGAGTCGCTTCCATCTCCCGGTTATCTGGGCGGAGACTCTGGCGTCTATTTACGGCAACATAATCCGTTTGCCGATCTCTCGGATGTACAAGGAAGCAGCGCCCAGGCCGCTAACCTCGTGCCCTTTACTCAATTCACCACCGACCTTGCCAATAACGCTCTGCCCCAGTATTCCTTCATCGCACCCAATGCGGACGACGACGCTCACAACGGAACCCTTGCCCGGTCCGACTCATGGCTGCAATCGAATATTGCGCCGCTGCTGGCCAGCTCCGCGTTTCAAAGCAGCGGACTTCTGATCGTAACCTTTGACGAGTCAGAGGACTCCGATGTTGAAAACGGCGGCGGCCACGTCGCCACCGTGATCATCAGCCCGCAGGCCAAGAAGGGATATCAATCCCGGACGCTCTACCAACATCAGAGCACGTTGCGGCTGATCCTTACCGGCTCAGGCGTGAATACCTTTCCCGGTATGTCCGCTACGGCTCCTGATATGACAGAGTTCTTCACCGGACATTAGCCGGGTTTCCAGAAAAGGCGATTCCCACGCGATCCGGTTGCCCGATCGTGAAAAAACGCGCTACAAATCATTGCGGAATTTGGTGGAGCTAGTCGGGATCGAACTATCATGGCGTATTGAAAAAACGTAAGTTATTGATTTGTATACTGGCGAGAAGGCCTTAAAAGGCACCATTCCTGACTATTGGGTACGTTTTGGGTACAGCGACTTACCTCGCGCCTGAAGCACTGCAGCACACTTGGTGGTATGGAGACGGGCCCCGACTTGGGTGTTCATTTTCCCCACATTCCAACGGCCTAGCATTGCCGTCATTGTCGGCTCACGATCCCGGGCAGTTCTCGTCGAGCTCGCGCATACAAACGCTCTATTCCTGGGAGAAGTGGCTTGCCTTTCTCGGCTCGGTTCACGAGCTCGATCAGCAACATGGAATTGAGCATACCATCGAGACGGCTCACCCTTGCCCGATCAGCGTCTGGAAGAATTGTGTCTTGAACGGAGTGAGCGGAGTCGATCTGTTGCAACCAGGAATTACCTTGTACGTCGTCCCGGTTCCTCATGGCATAGGAGATCGCAGAAGCAATAACGTCCGCGAGCTGCAGTCCCGGGAACTCATGCGACTTATGAAATGCGATTGGTTCGGCCAGGGAATACGTAAGAAGTTTTCTCCTGCCGCCAATTTCGATATATTGTTTCTCTCCGCTGTAGCCAACGTGCCATGTGAACGGCTCCTGGATCTCCTGAAGTGGCTTCGACGAGTCGCAAATCACTCTCATTCCGTCCAAGGTTTCGCCCCAAGACGCAAGAAGTCCATCAAGGCACGTGCCCGAGAGATCGAGGACCCAGCGCCCTGCGGGGTTTTCCCCTCCTAGGTCTTCCATCTCGGCGCCAATTGCTGCCTTATTCGCCTCCGCAAAGCGCAATACGAGGTTCTGCGGGGAATGCTTGTCGGAGGACCCCGTGAAGACTTCGGACAATGAATCGAGATGCTTTTGGTCAAGGCTGCGCATCGACTCCTGGAAAGCCCTCAGAAGTGCGCCCGCAGTCTCGGGTCTAGCCTGCCATGCGGTGTAGAGGATGTTCGCAATGAAAACATGAAAGCCAGCGTCGTAAAAAAACTTGCTGTTTGCGGATATGGCTGGCTCGAAGATGTACTCGAATAGCTTGCCGGCGAGTGCAAACTTCTTGTCCGCGACGACAACCTTGGCCTTCGAAGCACAGCGTTCAAGAACCGTCGCAATCGCTTTGCGTCCGTTCGAGTACTTGGTCAAATTCGCGCCCTTCATCTCTCCTTGGACCCTGTAGGCGCTCTTCACTTCGGATACGAGAGCTTCTGCTTCCTGCGGATCGATCAGAACTCCCGCGAATACAAAATAGGGCGCCCCGTCGTCGCTCAGGTTGTTTCCAGAGAATCCGGACTCGTCACAATAAATCATCTCGGCCATATCGATTCCCGTTAGGTCATCGGTCTTGTCAATATCTGCCATTTGGTCATCGGGCTTTGCCTTAGCAGTCCAGTGACACCGAAGGGCGGCATGTCTTATTAGATCAGTAACGACAAGTCGGCGAGGCAGATCGCTGCAAATATCGTGAGTTTCGCCCCATTTTCGCACTATAATGGCGTCAAAGTAGCCCGCTTCGTCCCGGAGGGTCCCCTCGTGTATATTCTCGTGCCTTGGAAACCCGTTGTAATCGTGTGGGCACTGCTAAGCGGGATGATATTAGCCGGGTTCGTCGGGTCATCGCTGCTTCAAGGAAAAGACCCCTTCGCACCGCCAACGAACATACAAAGATCGACTACCACGAAAGCGTCCGCGGCGCATACGGGACAGCAACCGAACCACGCACACAAAGGCCCTGAATCAGGCTCTCGTTGACCGCGTCGCGCGCACTACGACTTAGTCAACATGGCTGAAGTAGGGCCTACGCGATAGATCACTCCGCCGAATCACCTCTCTTATTCCACCGATATTGACGACAGCTATAACCAACTGGAATAGGCTCGCTACAAAAAGTGATTGGACAGCAGAGATTCTGCCGATTACGGTGAACCGAAACGCAGCGATCTGACAGTCACTGCCGGAGGTTCTCATGGCGCATTTGGCTCGAATCAAACTTCCCTCCCCCATTCGGTTAGCGGCCTCTTCAAGGCGCGCAAAGTCGGCGCTGTTGGTGCTCTCACTTTTCGTGTTGGCTCCCTTCGCAGCTCATGCTCAAGGAAGTCCCTTCGACACCGGCTTTAATGCCATCCAAGGCCTCTTTACTGGAACTATCGCGAAAGTTGCAAGTCTGGTCGCAATCGTGATCGGCGGCTACGGATTCGCGCACGGCGAGCCCGGCGCAAAAAAGGCGCTCGCTGGTGTTGCCGCCGGAACGGGCATTGCCGTTATGGCAGTGAATGTCTTGAGTTGGCTCTGGGGCGTATAGCGCCTTCCCCGCCACCCTCACCCGCACCCGCGCCTAGACGAGGGAGCTATGCCAGACAAACCACAGCAGCAGCGTCGCACAAATCGAGTCTTTAAGAGCCTGCACAAGCCGCTCACTTACTTGGGAGTGGAACGGACGCTCTTCTACTTCGTCTGCGTCGAGCGCCGTGGGCGCCTTCAACCTCTTCAATTCCATCCTCGCAGGTATCGCCGTCTTCATTGGCGGCTTTGCCTTCGGCCATTGGGTAACGAACAGCGATCCGGCATTCCTCCGCATCCTCGCAAAGTCCGAACGCTACAAGCTGCGCTATGACGCCGCGAAGCAGCAAGTTCCCCGCGTGGAGGTAGTGTGATGCTGCGTCTCGATAAGGTCATCAAGCCGTGGAAAGAGAGTGCGGCGCTCAACGACCACATCAACCTCTACGGCTTCTGGAATGAGACGGCCTTCCTTACCAAGAGCGGCGATCTAGGCATGGTTCTCAGTGTTCCCGGTGTGGACTACGAAAGTCTCGACCGCTCGCAGCAGGAGTATGCGGTGAAGCGGTTGGAGGCGGCGCTGAAAGCCTTTGGCCCAGGCTTCCATGTTTACCAATACCTCTTCAAATCGAACCGCCCCGACATACCGTTCGCAACATATGATGACCCGATTGTCGAAGCAGCTATTGACCAGCGACGGAAGTTCTTTGAAGCGAAGCGCGACCATCTCTATCAGGTTGAAATCTTCTACTGCATCCTGCTCGAAGGCGCCCGGTCGAAGACCGGCGTCGGCACGGCGCTAGCTCGCCTGTTACGCGATCCAGAGGGCGCGATTGCCGAACTCAAATCGCAGTTCACCAACGACAGCATGAAGAAGTTGTTGCGGACGCATATCGAGCGCGATCTTCAACGGCTCGACCAGCACGTGCAGGCATTCGCTCGGCAAGCTCGCAGATTTCATGCAAATCGAGATCTTGAATCGGCAGGGGCAGTTCAGCGTTTTTCCGCCGCTTGCTGAATTATGACGACTGGCGTGTTGCCGGCAGGCCGCAGTCCACACAGTTTCTCGACTATCAGGTGGTCAACTCCGACATCGAAGCCGAACGCGATCATCTGCGGGTCGGCGATCACATCGTCCGTGTCCTGACGATGAAAGAGGCCATCACCGAAACAAGGCCCCTGGTGCTGGACGCATTGCTGAAGATTCCAGCCAACTTCTATGTCGTTACGGAGTGGACGCCACTCCCGGCGGACAAGGCGCGCAAAGAAGTGAACAAGCGCCGCCGCCACTTCAATATGTCCAAAACAGGATTTGTCTCGCAGATGGGCAACGACGCCACGAAGACGAACCCACGC
Source organism: uncultured Acidobacteriota bacterium (assembly GCA_963763795.1). Taxonomy (GTDB): domain Bacteria; phylum Acidobacteriota; class Terriglobia; order Terriglobales; family Acidobacteriaceae; genus Sulfotelmatobacter. The sequence goes on from CAVXPP010000004.1 coordinate 621,936, forward strand.
GATGTGCTGGTGGACGAGTCCAAGCAGGCCGACATTGAAAATCTTGGCGATTGCCTGCGCGCTCTCGGTGACGGTCAATCGCTTGGCGATTTCTCCCTCACGATTGTGCTGTATGGCCGGTCACGAGCGGAACTCGATCAGCTCGTGGCCGAGTTTACTGGCGTCTTCACCAACGCGGACGGCAATCTGTTTGCAGAAACCTACAACCAGCTGAATGCTTATTTCGCCACTGTGCCGGGCAACTATGCGCTCAACCTCCGCCAGCTGTATCTGCTGAACACGAACTACGCCGACCTGTCTTTTCTGTTTACGATCCTTCCCGGCGAAAAGACGAACCGCACATCTCGGCACGGAGTACCTGGCAGTCGTCGAAACCGACAACAGCACGCCCTACTTCCTCAACCTGCACACCCGCGACGTTGCCCATACCCTGATTCTCGGGATGACGGGCAGTGGCAAGTCCTATCTCTGCGTTTTTCTGCTGCAGAACGCGCAGAAGTACAAGCCGCTGACTTTCATCTTTGATATCGGCGGCAGCTTCCAGTCGCTTACGACGATATTCGAGGGCTCGTATCTCAATGTGGGTCAGGAAGCGCGGGACTTCACCATCAACCCCTTCTCGCTGCCTCAGACCAAAGAGAACCTGCAGTTTCTCTTCAGCTTCTTCCGCGTGCTCATTGAGGGCAACGAGCAGCGTTACCGGCTCGACTTCAAAGAGGAACGCCGACTGTGGGACGCGATCGAGCGCATTTACGTACTGGAGCCGAACCAGCGCACGATCTCGAATTTTGGGAACATCATCGGCGAGTTGAAAGAACGCCTCCACCGCTGGACCCGCGGTGGACAGTACGGATTTCTGTTTGACAACGCCGAGGACACGCTTTCGTTCAAAAGCTTTCAGACGTTCAATTTCCACGGCTGGAACGATGCGCCCGGAAGTCTTGGAACCACTGCTGTTTTATGTTTTGCATCGGGCATCGAATGAGATCACTGACCCGAAGAACCTCGGCACCTCCAAGTTCTTCCTGCTCGATGAGGCGTGGCTCTTCATCAAGAACGAGACCATTCGCAATTATGTGGTGCAGGCGCAGAAGACCTGGCGCAAGCACCAAGCGGCGATGATCCTGGCGACGCAATCCATCAAAGAGCTTGAGGAATCGGGGATGCTGGCGATAGTGGCGGAGAGTTGCCCGACAAAGATCTTCCTCGCCAACCCGGACATGAACCGGGAAGTTTACCGCGAGGCGTTTCATCTGAACGACACCGAACTGGACCTTATCGACGGCCTTGTTCCACCGGGCCAAATGCTGATTCGCAAGGCGCAGACCTCCAAGAAAGTGCATTTGAACGTCGATTCGGTCTCGCACTGGATGGCGACCAACAATGCTCGCGACAACCTCAAGAAGCAGGAATATTTCGACCGCTTCGATTTTGCGGATGGGCTTCGCCATCTCGCGGAAGATCATCCATTCCAGCCGCGCACGATGGCTGTATCAACTTCGAACACTAACCGCTAAGGAGAGCTCTATGCGGCATCTGAAATTCGTCGTCAATTGCGCTTTGGTTTTTTCTTCCATCGGTGCTTTCGCCCAAGACTCTGCGCGCACGGTGCAGTATCACTCGCAGGACATCATTCCCATCCGCGCCAAGGTGAAATATACGACCCTGATCGAACTACCCACGACCGAGAAAATCATGGAAGCCGCCACGGGTGACAAGGAGTTCTGGATCGTGGACGTGGTTGGCAACTTTTGCTTTGTGCATCCGGCGAAACAAGGCATCAGCTCCAACTTGAATCTCATTACGGACAAGGGGAACATCTACAGTTTCACTCTCCAGGACATCTCTGCCTTATCGACCACCCCTGATTTGAAAGTGATCGTCGAGCCCGCCGATCGCTCTGCCATCGTTGCCGCGAGCGGCCCTCCGCAGTTCGTGCCCGCCGCCCAACTCGAACAATCGCGGCAGCAGCTTGCCGCTCTGCAATCGCACGTCGAGCAGGCGGTGGATGAGTACAAAAGCGCCTATCCAACGCGGCTCAAGTTCGACTATGCCTACAAGGCAAACGAAGCTCCTTTCGACATTCAGTCGATCTATCACGACGACAGGTTCACCTACATCAAAACGAATGCGCCTGAGAAGTTCAGTGTCTATGAGATGAAAGACGGCAAACCCAACCTCGTCACCTACGACCTCCGGGAAGGGACGTACATAATCCCGAAGATCATGGACAGCGGATATGTGGAGCTGGGCAAAAAGCGGATGGAATTCACGCGCAAGGGATCACCGTCATGACCGAGAACGTCTTCACTCCCCACACAGAACCGCAGGCGGAGCCAACGTTGCGCCGCAACCTGGAACTGCCAAAAGGCGTCTTGCAGAAGAACCTCAAGACCTTCGTTTATCTGGGTGCGGCCTTGCTCGTGATTGTGGCGGCGCTCTTCAGTTCATCTGGCAAGAAGACGCCTGCACAACAGGCCAGCGCGAAAGGCCAACCACCGCAACCAACGTTGCAGGACAACACCGACAGCAACGTGCAGGAGTTGAAGAACCAGCTTCAAGCCGAACGTCAGAAGGAGCAGCAGGCGACAATGGCCGCCGCCGCAATGGCAGATCCGGCGCTTGCGTCTGCGACGCCCCTGCAGCGATCCGCAGCCGCGGCCTATGGACCGACCGGCCTTGCCGCATCCTGCGTTCCGGGCCAGTCCTGCTCGCAAGTGCAGCAGGGCAACATGCAGATGCAACTCACGCCCGTCCAACAGCAGGCACAGATGATCGCGGCGAAAGAACGCGAACGGGCTGACAACTCCCGTTTCGCTTCCAATCTTGTGTACTCCCGCTCTGCCGATCCGCCGCAGCAACAACAGCAAGGCCAGACGATACCCGCCCAATATGGCCCTGCCGAACGGCAGACAAATAGCAGCCTCGTCTCCCCACCAGTTGAAGGAAAACAAGAGGACACGCCCGGAGGCTATAAACGTCCACTGGAGGCCAATATCGATTCAGCCGTCGGTCAGCCTTATCTCGTCTACGAGGGCTCGGTTCTCGACACTGTTCTCATGAATC
>CAVXPP010000005.1:0-243097 GCA_963763795.1 uncultured Acidobacteriota bacterium
CTTTTTGATGGTAATTTTTGGACCGCTGGGGAATGTGTTTCTCGGCAAGGGGATGAAACAGGTGGGTGCGTCGAGCACGGGATCAACTCTGGGGGCGATGGGCTTGGTTTCTCACGTGCTCACTTCGGGAACGATTTGGCTCGGCATTGGCTCTCTGCTAACTTTTTTTGTGGCTTACATGCTGGTGCTGTCCTGGGCGGATTACAGTTACGTTCAGCCGGCATCGGCTGCAGCGTACGGCATGGTCGCCTTACTGGCGCACTTCATCCTTCGCGAAGTGGTCACCCCGATGCGTTGGATGGGGGTAATACTTATCTGCTGCGGCGTCCTGGTGGTGGGACACACGCCTCCGCGCACAACGGATCGAGGGTAAATGGTAGCCCTGGTCCTCTATTTGCTAATTATTGGGGCCGGAACCGGCGGCGAATTATGCGTGGCTCGCGCCATGAAAGCCGTGGGTGAGGTAAAGGACTTTCGCCCCGCTGCCTTGCTGGGATTGATCCCGCGCGTTCTGCGAGTACCGTGGATGTGGGCCGGTGTGGGTCTTATGGCGACGGCATTCTTCTCCCTACTCGCGGTGTTATCCAAAGAAAACGTCAGTCTGGTGGTTCCGGTCACCGCCCTCAGCTACGGAGCGGGCGCGCTGGGAGGGAGACTTTTTCTTGGCGAGCAGGTCACTCCAAGGCGGTGGGCGGGCGTGTTACTGGTTTGCGCTGGAGTCGCGCTGGTGATTGTGGGCCGGAGTTGAGGGATCGCAACTCGCTTGCCGGAGTGCGGCGTTCTACGAATAAATTGCAACCGCTGACAATGCCTTTACATCGGAGCTAGATCATCTGATTTACTGCTTATAGCTAGCAGATTTCGCCGTTCCACAGCTCCAGAAGTTCCAACCTCCGCGGGCCGGTTTGCTAGAATTTGAAAGCTGATTCGGGAAGAGCAATAGAGGGTCACGCGCTTGTGCGGAATAGTTGGTTTCACTCACAAAAGTTGGCTGCCTGAGTCTGGCCGCATTGAGCGCGCCACCGCCGCGCTGATTCATCGCGGGCCGGATCAGCAAGGCACATTCCAGTCCAGCCTCTGCTCGCTGGGCGCTACGCGCCTCAAAATTATCGACCTCGCTTCCGGCGACCAACCCATCCTCTCTGACGATAAGGATGTCGCCATCGTGTTCAATGGCGAAATCTACAATCACCAGGAACTGCGCCTCGAACTGCAGCAACTCGGGCATACTTTTTACTCTCACTGCGACACAGAAACGGTTCTGCGAGCTTTTCTGGAGTGGGATACGGATTGTTTTGCGCGGCTGCGAGGCATGTTCGCCATCGCGTTGTGGACGAAATCGACGAAACGCCTGGTGCTCGCCCGAGACCGCATGGGCATAAAGCCGCTGTATTTGGCGCGGCGCGAAGACGACTTATTCTTCGGCTCGGAACTCAAGGCGATTCTGATCCATCCTGAGATTGATCGACGTCTCAGTATGGAAGGCCTCGATTGCTACCTTTCATTGAACTATGTTCCCTCTCCCTGGACGCTGGTCGAAGGCGTGGAAAAGCTTCCTCCAGGGTACTGGCTGGAGTGGCGGGACGGTGAAGTCTTCTCCGAATCTTATTGGCAACTGCCATTCGGGGTTCGTCGCGATTGGACCCTGGAATCTGCCCGTGAGGAATTGGACGGTCTGCTGCGAGAATCTGTACGCGAGCACTTGATCTCTGACGTTCCGCTGGGCATGTGGCTGAGCGGAGGCATCGATTCTTCGACCATCTTGCACTATGCCGCTGAAAGCGGTGCACCGCTAAAGACTTTCTCGATTTCATTTCACGGACGAAGCTTCGATGAAAGCGCCTACGTCCGTGAGGTCGCGCAGCGATATCAGACCGAGCACGAAGAGTTGGATCTGAATCCGGAGACAAACCTGCGGGAGGTGATCGAGGAGTTCGCATATTACTCGGATGAACCTTCGGCGGACGCAGGGGCGCTGCCGGTCTGGTTCCTTTCCAAGCTGAGCAAGAACAGAGTCACGGTCAGTCTGAGCGGCGAGGGAGCGGATGAACTCTTTGGAGGCTACCTGACGCATCGCGCGAACCGCGTGGCTGCTCTGGCACGGCGGTTCCCTCAAACAGCGATCCAGTTCGCACTTTATGCACTGCGCGCCTGGCCGGTCTCAGACGAGAAGATCAGTTTCGAATATCAGCTGAAGAGATTTCTCGAAGGCTGCCAGATGGCGCCCGAACGCGCGCATGTGTACTGGAATGGGACTTTCAGCGACGCGCAGAAAGCAGCCCTGCTGTGCACAGAACTTCCAAGCGCTCTGGATCATGTTCTAGCCGAACTGGGAAGCCGTTCCTCAAGCCCGGACGATCTGGCGCGATTCTTGTGGTTCGATCAGAAGTATTACCTTCCCGACGACATTTTGAACAAGTCCGATCGCATGAGCATGGCGCACTCGCTGGAAGTGCGGCCGCCTTTTCTTGATCATCGGATTGTCGAATTCGCTGCTTCCTTGCCGGCCTCATTGAAGATTCGCGGTTCGGAGCAAAAGATTATTTTGAAGGAATTGATGCGAGGCAAGCTTCCCGCTGCCGTTCTTCGGCGGAAGAAAGTCGGATTCGACATTCCGGCGCACGATTGGCTTCGCGGACCGCTGCGATCGCTGATGACGGATGTTTTGCTGGATGGTGCTTCCAATTATGCGAGTTTATTCCGGCGGGACATCATCGAGACGTATATTCGCCAACACCTGGAGAGACAAATCAATGTCGGATATCACTTATGGGGCCTGATGGTGCTGTTTCTGTGGATGAAAAGGTGGAACATTCAAGTGGCGGCGCCCCGCGAAACGAATCTTTCGGTACCGGAAAAAACCGGTACCTATACTTAGGCGTTCTGCTGGTCGCCGGGGCGGTCTACTTGGGCTGCATTATCTCGCCTCCATCGCTGATGGATGACGTGGATGCGGTGCAGGCGCAGATTTCCCGGAATATGCTGACGTCGGGCGACTGGGTGACGGCGCGGCTGGATGGAGTCGTGTACCTGGAGAAGGCCCCTCTTGTGTACTGGGCCATGGCTGCGAGCTATGTGATTTTCGGGGCGCACGACTGGGCGGCGCGCATTCCTATAGCGTTGTCGGCCATGGGACTGTGCTGGTTGACGGCTGGCTTTGGCACCTGGGCGTTTGGCAGGCGAGCCGGATTCTATGCCGGTCTGTGCATGGCGACATGCATTGGATTGTTTTTGTTCACGCGCGTGCTAATTCCCGATGTCATGCTGACGTTCACGGTCGCGCTCGCAACGTGGGCCATTCTCCGCGTATTGGACGAAGCGGAGCCGCATCCCCGGCTTTGGGCGTTCCTGCTGGCCGCGAGCCTTGGGCTGGGTCTGCTGCTCAAGAGCCTGATCGGAGTTCTGTTCCCGCTGGCGGCTGGGGTGATCTACCTTTCTATCACTCATCAGCTCTTTGCTGCCGCCACGTGGCGCCGGTTGCGGCCGTTCAGCGGATCGCTGATTATTCTGCTCATCGCTGCGCCCTGGCACATTCTCGCGACCTTGCGCAATCCGCCTTATTTGGCCTTCACACTTCATAGCGGGCCCGGGCAATATCATGGCTTTTTGTGGTTTTTCTTTATCAACGAGCAATTACTTCGCTTCCTGAATTTGCGCTATCCTCGGGATTACAATACGGTTCCGCGCCTCTACTTCTGGGGGCTCCATTTGGTTTGGTTATTTCCCTGGAGTGTTTATTTTCCAGCCATTGCAAAGCTGTCGTTCAAGCCCGTCGATCGCGCGGGGCGCACGCGGCTTATGGCACTTTGTCTGGCGGGATTTATCCTGATCTTTTTCACCTTCTCCACGACGCAGGAATACTATTCGATGCCCTGCTATCCAGCGCTGGCACTCCTTTTAGGATCGGCCATGGCAGCCGGAGGCGCTTGGATCAAGCGCGGCACTCGTGCCCTCGCGCTGGTGGCAGCGTGTGCCGGACTCGCGACATTGACGTTATTTTTTCTCACCCGGCACATGCCCGCGCCGGGAGATATTTCACAGGCGCTCAGCCAGCATCCGGGCGCTTATAAGTTGTCGTTGGGACACATGCAGGATCTCACTCTGGCATCGTTCGCCTATCTGCGCCGCCCTCTACTGTTGGCAGCCGTGGCTTTCTGTCTGGGCGCTTTGGCAATCTGGAAATTTTCCGGCCAGCGCGCATTTCTGGCAGCCGCTCTGATGATGGTTCTGTTTTTTCATGCGGCTCGCCTGGCCATGGCAGTGTTCGATCCGTTCATGTCTTCGCGGCCGCTGGCTGAGGCAATTCTGAAATCGCCGCCAGGAACGTTGGTCATCGATCGCCACTATTACTTTTTTTCTTCCGTCTTTTTCTACACGAACCGCACCGCGCTGCTGCGGAACGGCCGATTCTTCAATCTGGAATATGGGGCGTATGCTCCCGGCGCACCGGATGTATTTATCGACAATACGCAATTCAAGGATCTCTGGCTCAAGCACGAGCGTTCCTACATCGTTGCGAAGGAAGCCGTGGTTCCTGAATTGAAATCGCTGGTCGGCGCTGAGAATTTGAATCTGGTATTAGCCAGTGGCGGGAAAGTACTTCTCACGAATCATCCCGTCGCCGCGTCCGAAGGGCCGGTCACGAGGGTGCTGGGCGCAGGCTAAGACAATTTGCAAAGTTTTCCGAAGTAGGCTTTGTTCGGTGATCATTTTCAGGAAAGGGTAGGGGAGAGTATGAGAATTGCAGTGTTGGGAGGGGATGGCTATTGCGGCTGGGCAACGGCTTTATACCTGTCCATGAAGGGACATGACGTTGCGATTGTCGACAATTTCGCGCGACGGCAATGGGACCACGAACTCGGGGTTCAGACTCTAACGCCCATCCGGCCGCTTTCGGATCGCTTGCGGGTTTGGCAAAGACTCACTGGAAGCAGGATCGAGTCGTTCGTGGGCGACGTAACCGACTATGATTTTCTCTCGTCGGTGATCAAGAATTTCGAACCGGAAGCAGTCGTTCACTTCGCGGAACAGCGCGCGGCTCCGTACTCCATGATCGACCGCAAACACGCGGTCTTCACGCAGGTAAATAACGTTGTAGGGACGCTCAATCTGCTGTTCGCTTTGCGCGAGTTTCAGCCCGATTGTCACCTCATCAAGCTCGGCACCATGGGAGAGTACGGCACGCCCAATATCGATATCGAAGAGGGTTACATCACCATCGAGCACAACGGAAGAAAAGACACGGTGCCGTACCCCAAGCAGCCAGGATCGTTTTACCACCTTTCAAAAGTGCATGACAGTCACAACATCATGTTCGCCTGCAAGATCTGGGGACTACGCGCGACGGACCTCAATCAGGGCGTCGTGTACGGCACCTTGACGGACGAAGTGGCGCTGGATGAAGCGCTCATCAATCGCTTCGACTACGACGAGGTTTTTGGGACCGTGCTCAATCGTTTCTGCATTCAGGCCGCAATCGGATACCCGCTCACCGTATACGGCAAGGGAGGGCAAACCCGCGGATTCCTGGATATTCGCGACACGGTGCGCTGCGTCGAGATTTCGTGTTTGAATCCGGCGGCTCAAGGCGAATGCCGGGTGTTCAACCAGTTCACGGAACAATTTTCAGTTCTGGATCTGGCTCGAATGGTCCAGAGCGCGGGAGAAAAACTGGGCCTGACGGTTACAGTCGATCACCTGGCCGATCCGCGAGTAGAGAAGGAAGAGCATTATTACAACGCAAAACACTCGAAATTGATTGAGCTCGGTCTGGAGCCGCATTTGCTTTCCGACTCTCTGCTGGATTCGCTGATGAATGTGGCGATGAAGCATCGCGATCGCGTGGATACGGCTGTGATGCTGCCGCGAGTCAACTGGCGACAGCCCTCGAACCAGCGCCAGACGCAAACCGATCCCGAACCAGTGCTTGAGATCGTGGGGAGATCTGCAGGAAGAAACGGCGGAAATGACGGTTCCGGGCAGCGATCTCGTGCCGGATCAAAGACAAAATTGAGAGGCTGAAGGGAGCCTCAGGTTAGACGGTGGGGGCTGGATCGCGAGGCGCCACGGGCACGAGTTTGCCATCGAGGATGTGATATTCGACGTTGCGCCAGCGAATACTGTTGCGCGAAAAGCTGGTCAGCCAGATGCCAAAAGCCAGCGCGTCCCACACGGGAATCAGGGCTAACTTCTTCCCAATCGCATTTTGCTTGAGGCCCCAGCTTCCGACCATTTCGGTCATTGCAAATCGCATCGCAAGGTAGGCGCCGAGAAATCCCAGGGCAACTTCTACGGTGGGCCGGGTCGCGATCGCCACCAGGCACCAAGGCAACCCGAAGGTGAAAATCAGGCCGAAGTGTCCCCAGGGCCGCAAGTGGCGCATGACCACGATCCAGCGCAGCCGCTTGTGAAACAGATCCCGCAGGGAGCCGTAATCCGCCACCGTCAAAATCGTGTAGGGAAGAAGCTCAACTTGGTAGCCTTTCTCGGCGATCAGACGACCCACCAGCAGATCATCCGCGGGACGGTTCTTGATCGCTTCGTAACCGCCGAACCCGGCCAGCCGCTCGCGAGTAGTGGCGATGGTTGGCCCCAAGGCAAATTTCACTCCCTCGAGTTGCCACGCTACTATGATGCCCACGTAGAAGTCGGAAAACATGCCGGTCGACTGCAAGGTGTCGGTGAAATTCTTGTCTTCCGCAGATACATAAAAACAGGTTACGGCTCCCACCTTGGAGTCGGCCAGAGGAGCTACGACTCTGCGCAAGTAGTCGGGCGTTACTCGCACATCGCTGTCGCTGATCACCACAACTTCATGCTGTGCTTCGCCGACCAGGCGCGCCAGCTTAATCACTTTGTCATTCGACCCGGTTCCGCCCGAGCCGAATAAGACCCGAATGGAACGTTCCGGAAAATCGTGCGCCAGCGTCTGCAGGATGGGGACCGCGGGATCATCCTCCTCACCCACGCAGAAAACAATTTCGTAGTCGGGATAGTCTTGCTGGCAGAAGCTGGCGAAGTTTTCGTAGGCACCAGGGTCAAGCCCGCGAATGGGCTTCAAAATACTTACCGGTGGTGTGTAGCCATGATTGGCTGCGACCCGAGGCGAGGAGCGGCGAAAGAATCTCCATATACTAAACAGCGCAATCCAGTAATAAATAAAAGGGATGGCGGCGACGGCCAGCACCACATAGCGGGCGGGAGAAATCATTGGGCGCCTCGCGCGCCTGGGACGAACCTAGCCCGCGGGACTGATAAAGCCTCTCTCTGGCCGCCAAGGACTTTGGCTGCAACCACGAGTCCGGCGCTCATTGCGGCAGTTCTTGAATCCAGAGATCTCAAATGCCTGCTCGTCCGAATGATTTTCGCTTTGGTGAGCATAGCAAAAAGGCGCACTATGCCGCTTTGGAGCCGCCTGTTTATTTCGCTCGCGATCAAGATCGCTCGGGCAAGAAAAGCTCATACTGCCTTTAAATCGCAGAAATTTAATGAATGGCGGAGAGGGAGGGATTCTCTAGCTGCCATTTCTAGCAAGTCGTGGTGATTCCTACAGTTAGCGATTCTAGCCTGTGTTTATGCGGCTGTCGAGCACATTCGTAACTTCGGCTGCTGTTTCCACAGTCTCCCCTATTGCCCCTAATTCTACGAAAACCGTATCACTGGTATCAGTGCTCCGACTCTGACGCATCACCTTCGCCGTGCGTTTCAGTTTCTTCCTTGCTGCGCGGCTTCATCAAAATATCGTGATGAGGCCCGATGTTCTCTGCATAGTCTTGACAAAGGCGTTTGATATCGGAAATTCCAAAAAGCGACGATCCCCCGACTCTGACCTCATCCTGAGGTTTAAATTGCAAGATATTGTCGCGGTCGCAGAGCAACAACATGTAAAGCCCTTCTCGACTCGCCTTCTTATGAATCCATGCCTTGATGCCACGCTTTGCCTGCCCACCAGCAGGGTATAAATCAACTGTGACTTCGTCGAATCTGGCGACGGGATGTTGTGCAGTGATCGTTTCCAACTCAAAATCAATGACCGCTTGCCGATGTTTCGAAGTAAGTATCTCCACTAGTTCGTGATATTCCTGCAAGTCGTCCCCAGTGAGCCTCTCACCTTTTTCAATTCTCTCCCTGAGTGTGTCAAAGGGTTGGAGCTGTTCCGGTGAAAGATACTGAGACGGGTCCCCGATTTCGAGGTTGTCTTTCCGAAAAGGCTTCGTCATTACGTTCTCCCGCATATCGAAACACTGTTACCAAACCGCAGATGGAACGAAGGAATAGTATCAGACGCATTCCCAAGAACTTTACAGAACCGAATCTCTTGGCTTTTACCGGAACCTTCGGAATTTACGAGTGGTCAGTGGACCCAGCTGTTTTCTTGGCGCTACAGGCCCGATGCGGGGAGCCGGGTTGCGTGGATCGGTGTCCTCTCCATCTATCTCAACGTCGATTGACCTTATTTCCTTGGACTTGTCGACGAACTTGTTAAATTTCTCCATCAGCTTTGCTGACTCTGCTTCTGGATCGCGTTCCCGGTCGAGCTTTGCCTCCACTTGTGCTATTTTTGTTTCCTCCACTAGCCGGACTTTTTCTTCATAATCCAACTCTGCGCTCTTGGCCGCCCACTTCGCGCTCTTGGCCTCCCACTTAATCTTTTCAGATTTCCAAAGACCTTCGCGAGTCGCGAACAATCTTCCTAAGGCGGTGATACCCATTCCACCGAGCAATATCAGAGTCACGCTGTTTCCGGTTCTGACGGTCTGCACGGTCAGTCGGTCGGCGCGACGCAGCCGTGCTGTTGGCTCTTCGGCCCTCTGAAGGATGTTGTAGGCGCTCTCGAACGTCTTAGCAATTCTGCGAAGGTCGGCAACGTAGAGCACGTTATATTCGATGTGCAACCGAAGTTTGTGGTCACCGGGCATCGTTGTGTCCTCGCACGTAGCTTACCTCACAGGGGCAACCCTAGAACCTCACTTTGCGGGCCATCGACTGTCGATCCTAGCCATGATCCGCTCAGCAAGAGAGATGGCGTCGACAATGGCACTCCCGTCCCATTGAACCACCAGTCTTACGCCGCATCAACGACGATTACCCTTCCTTTTGTGCTTAGAGGCAGACTCTTTCTTGCGTCCGTCGACGACAAAGATGTCGGGAACCTTCTTTCCTTCAGCGCGCCTCTTGTCTCTCAATGCCAAAACGTTCTTGATAGAAGCCTCCCCTTCCGCCACACGCACCACCAAGTAGACTGATTCATCCGTTGCTTCGCTTTTCTCATACTCTGGTAGTTGCTTTTCGAAGCCGTTCAGTAGGTCTGAATTGCTTGATTTCTTGACTTCGACCAGAACGCGAGCGGTATAGCCTTTGCTGAGCTTGAAATCCACCGGGCCATTTCCCGCGTTTGGTTCCCGGTTCAGATCGACGTTATTTGCTTCGCAGTATGCGTCTGCAACAGCGTAAAACAGACGCTGAGCAAATACTTCATGCTTGGGCTTCCCATTGTCTCGGTATAGAAATTCGTAAAGTCGGTTTTCTTCGACATTTTTCTTGAATTTCTTCAATATCAAATCCACAACCGTGCGTAGTTCCAATATGGTCGTGGGATGTTTGAGGGGAATCTCCAAAGGATTGGCTTTGGCCGATGACCGCCCTACAGAATCCCAACTCAATAGGCCATCTGCGTCCTTTTCGAAGTCATACCCTTTAACAATCGACTCGCGGTACACCCGGATGAGATCACCGAGATTCTTACGGTCGGCGAGCAGCATTTCCCTGATTTGGTCTTTCGCTGGTTCGGCGTCGTCTTTACGAGCAGCTGCGACCATAGCATTCCACTGTCGCCGCACCCCGGCATTGAATTGCGCTACCTCATCAATCTCACTTCTATCAAGCGCGATGGGCAGCTTACTCAAGAATGCTTTCGGTACCAAAATCAGAGCACGCTTGCCGTCGGGAGACAGCGGGAGCTGCCACTGTTCTCCATCTATTGAAAAAGATTTCGATGGCGCTAGTGCGAGTTCCTTTGTAACGCGCTGCGTAAAGCTTAGAAATCTTGGCTTTAAAATTGAAACCGCCATGTCGCTCAGTAGGTCTGCCCCAACGTCTTCTTGAAACAGACCAATCAGTTCAAACATTTCAGGATCGTCTATACCGAGAGCAAGTATCTCGTTGGCACGTTTCACCAAAAGATGCGAAGTTTGCGGGCCGACGGCTCGCCCGTAGCTACCAGCTTTCCCATAACCGAGAGATGCGCCATTTTCCTCTTTGAACCTCATGCGCTTTTCTGCTTCATGCCATGCGATATCGCCCTGTTGTTTGGACGCCTTGAGCAGCTTAATAACCTGAGAGAAGTATTTCGTTATGTCTTTGCGGGCACCAGAGAACTCTGGAATCCTCAGTTTTTTCTTCAGCAGCTTCGGGTCGACAAATAACTTGTTGTCGATTCCCAAGTGCCCGTCAAAAATACCGCGAGCCTTCAACTCGGAAGGTTCAACCCCGAAATATCTACTAAGTCTGATTGGCATTGTGGGCCGATGGGGAAAATACGATCTTAGCGACTAACCTCGTCTATGTCACGCACGTTTAAGTATCGAACCGTTGTTAGCATCCTGCTCTGATCGTCCGCGTTATCTTTCCCCACAAGACTGACACGACCGACACGAGTGGCGACACAGGGTCACTATCTGCCGCTAGACAAAGCGACTACACTCGTCAGGATGCCTCAATCCGCCGACGAAGGTTTGAGACAGAGCGTTCCCGTACTGGCTGCGAGGAAATTATGGATACTGCCGTCTGTTGGCGATGTGTCGAGGACGACTATCTCAAAGAAATCATTCAAGACAAGGGTGAACTTAGGTCTTGCTCTGTTTGCAAGCAGCGAAGGAAAGCATTCACAGCCGATGAGCTTGGTGAGGAACTCGGACCTCTTATACGTGAGCACTTTGCTCCGGGCGAACAGGTCCTGCAAATGGGTGGTCCCGAAGACGATAACGGTTGGTGGGAGCAGGAAGGGGACACGCTATCGACTGTAGTGCAGGAGGTACTTGGCCAATCTTTCGACTTCAACGACGAAATAGTTAAGGCGGTAATAGATTCCGAGAGCGTCCGGGAGCAGGATGGAGAAATAGCGTTCTTCGATGACACGGCCAACTACGTCGAGAGGCAGGCTTACCCCTATCGTTACTTCCAAGAATGGGATCGCGTGTTGCACGAGTTGAAGCACGAGCGACGTTTCTTTAAGCTCTTCCGCAGGTGCTCTTTTCGAAGAACTCTTTCATGGTATCGACGCGATGCAGGTATGGAATCAACAGAAGAGGCCCCGCGAGGGCGTAGTGATAGAGCTTGCCGAGGGTTCTCAACTATTCAGAGCACGCATCTGCGATTCCAAGGCGGCATTGAAGGATGCTCTCACTGATCCGTTCAAACACGTTGGTCCTCCGCCACCGGAGCGAGCACGAGCGGGCAGAATGAATGTCGAGGGTGTTGTGGTGTTCTATGGAGCGACGGACTCAGACACGTGCCTTGCGGAGATGCGTCCTTTTTTAGGAGGGGACTTCGCAGTTATCACCTTGCGTACGACCAAATCCTTGCGACTGCTCGACTTCACACGAATTAACAACTCCTATCGCCCCCTGAGCTATTTTCAATCCGACTTTACGGAACAGGCCGAGAAAAATGCATTCCTTCGACGGCTCGGCAATCTCATCTCCCGACCCGTAACACCCGGCAAAGAATCGGATTACTTGATCACCCAAACGATGGCGGAATACTTAGCCCACGTCCATGTGAAGCCCTTCGACGGAGTCTTGTTCAAGTCCGTTCAGCGGGATGGGGGGACTAACATTGTGCTCTTCCCTAAGCTGAACGCCTTCCCGATGGCCTACGTAGACAACAGCTTTAAATTGTTCTCGACCAAATCAATTAAATATCGGCATTCCGAAAGGAAGGTGCATCTTGTCGATGGTGAGGTCAAGATCGACTTTGGTTTCTTTGGCGATTCCGATTACGATCTCTGATGATACTGTGCGAAATTGCAGCATCTGAAATCTCTCGAATGCAGTGCGGTAGTGTTCTCCTCAGTTGCATTCCTCTTTGAGTCGATGTATCTCAACGCAATCTAAGCGGCTTGTAATCAATAACCTATGCGATCTCTTTCCTGACCGCCGGATTTTCCATTTCGTGTCTACCGGGACTTGGAATATCCCTTCCGTGCGCGGATTCTTTCGGTCAAAATCGTGTCTACGGGCTAAAGCCGCGCCGCTAGAACGGACGCCCGACGATGTTCTTGCGCCACGCCCGGTCAAATGGCGCGGGAGGCTTCCACCAGCCCTTCGGCATTCGTTTTGATTTCGGTTTGGGCCTCTCCGCGCGCTGCCATCCCCAGACTCGCCCCAGTCGTAGCCATAGTGCTCGGATCATTGTTAGTTCATCCTCATCAACCGTTGCGTCGCTTCTTCGCAGGCTTCAGCATCGGACACCGTGACGTAGCGCATCGTGCTGGCGATTGCGGCATGACCGACGAATGCTTGAACCTTCGCCACATTCATATCAGTGCGAACGAGGAAGGTGCAGATCGTGTGCTTCAACACGTGCGGATGTTGTTTGCTGGCAGGTAGGCCGCATTCCTCAGCGACAGCCCGGTATATGCGATAGAACTGCGTAGCCGACATGCACCCGCCCTTATTCGATGGGAAGAGAGCGTCCCCGGCATCCGTAGGCCGCTCTGCAAGCCACGCTTTGACGGCTTTCACCTCGTCAAGCAACGGTTGCCCACGATGCGGTACAAGCTGGTGCGTCGTCGCGTTGCTGCCCTTGAGACGTTTGATCCTCAGATGCCCGTCTTTTAGATCGGACATCTTGAGATTGCAGACTTCAGTAGCGCGCAGGCCGTGAGTGAACGCTGTCAGGATCATCGTCCAGTTGCGGACGCTGTGTGCTCTTGCCGTCTTGAGAACCTTGATTAGTTCGTTTAGCGTGAGGGTATCCATGGATGTCAGCTTAGTTATCTATTCATACATTGTCTAGATCACTTCGGTCACTGCGACTTTGGTTACCAGTTCTGTGAACGACAGAGAAAATGTAAGAAAATGTGCGAAGTTACCTGCTCGAATCCATCTTGTAACCTCTTTGGATCGGCAGGCACCCAGACGAAAAATGTGAGGGTATGAATATTTGCTTACATTTCTAAACGACCCGTGTTAGCCCTGATCCTGATTTCGGTAGGATCGCTAAGTCCAATGAAAAATAGACTTTTCCAATCGGCGTTGCAGTGACACGGGTTAGCGTTTCAAAAAGGTACACCGGAGAGGACTCTCTCCACGGGGTTGTATCCAAAGGGACTTAACACCCGTGCGGCTGGTTTCTTCTATGGTAGGGCGATGAGGTGCTTTTGTTTATGACGCGGGTGCCACGGAAGTTGTGAGGCCCTGAAACGAAATGTAGACACCTTAACTGATTCGTCGCCAGAGTCCCTTACAGCGCATCGATGCTGATTTTGGGCTAGCCCCTACCTCGTGTCTACATTGACGGCGTTTCGAACGCTAGGCCATCTAGTACACACATCTCGTGGTTGACTTCTGCACCGATATAGTGCTACTATCCTCCCATGATAATCGCCCGTGGTCGATTCGGTGCTCTGCTCGCACACGCTGCTGCCAACAACGGCCTCAGCTTGAAAGAGGTTGCCGACCGCGCAGGTGTCTCTTACGAGCAAATCCGCAAGCTGGCTTTGATGCACTCACATCCCTCTCCGTTACTTCTAAAGGAACTCTGCCGCATTCTCAGCCTCGACCCTAGCAAGGCAGAGGACGCTGTGGCAGCCGACCGCATGGACCGTAAGTACGGAGCCGCAGGGCTGCGCGTGCGCAAGTTGTCGCCCCGCGTGGCACGCCTCGAAGAGTTGGTCGGCCTGCTGACCGACGAGCAATTTGAAGCGGCGCTGGCGATGATCCGTGGCCTCGTGCAGTCGGGCCGAAAACAGAAATAGACATTCGGCAACCTCCATCCAGATTATTACGGTTACATAACACACACATAATGTGGTTGCGTTATGTCCATTTATGTGCAATGATGTTCTTGCTAGGCCGATACGTCAAGAGGCCAGCACCTACCGCCAGAGCGGACATGACACCGGGCGAGGCCAGCAGAAGGTAAGGGCCTTCAGGATCACGCGGGACTTTGGTAGGTGGACCGAAAGAAGGCCAAGAAGCCTGAAAAGAAACAAACTGATGTTGATTCAGGTCACGACTGACTGGCAACAGGAAGTGTGATGGTGCGACGTGCGTCTCTTGAGTTCCGTGGTAGGAATCTGAGACGAAAGGGAAACATATATGAATTGTGAGACGCTGAGCGATGAAGAACTAGAACTACTGGCTGACGCAGAGCTAGAGGTTTTAGATGATGCTGATTCGTCGGACGATCGAGATAAGCTGTTAGCAAAGTCTTTCGCGCTTCAAGAGACACTAACCCGCAGTCTGAACGCAATGGGAATTGATGCAAAGTGGACTGCTGACGGGCTGGAATGCAGTCGGGCAGCACGCGCATAGGTAAACCAAACGGCCCTGCCTCGCGTATGGAACGCGGGCAGGCCCTTTTTTTGCCTCACACACACACATGTATCGGTACAGTTTTGTACCGATACAGTAAAACTCAAAGGAGATAGCATGATCAACGAATGCACAGTGTGCGGGACGCCCTTCGAGGCGCGCCGCTCGGTGGACGTTTACTGCACCAAGAAGTGCCGGGACGAGAAGGCTAACAAGACGCGCCGGGAAAAGGCTGCCAAAGGCGAGGACAAGAGCTTCAGAGAGAGCGTCATCGACGGGTTATCACTCTGCTGCACGTCACCGCTGGAAAACACTTCCGGTCTGGTTACCACGCTGCGGACAATCGAGTGGTCCACTGAAAAGTTTAGGACCGATAAGCGCCACGACCGCACCAAGGAGATCATCGAGCGGGCGAAGGAGCACATCGAGTCGGAAGGCACGATGAGCCTGCGTCACCTTCATTACCTGCTGGTCAGCGATGGATTGATCGAGAACACCAAAGAGCAGTATGGCCGCCTGAGCAACTGGATCACCGAGGCCCGCGAGCGCGGTGACATCGGCTACCACGAGATTGAAGACAACGGTCGGGACTCCACCACGTACTCAGGGTGGGATTCGCCACAGGGGTTTATCACGTCTATGGCATCGGCGTACAGGGGATGCCTCTGGGAGACGCAACCGAATCACGTGGAGGTCTGGACCGAGAAGAACTCCGTTGTCTCGGTCGTCGAGGGAATCTCGCAAGAGTTCCGGGTTCCGCTCCGGCCACTTAAAGGGCAGGGTTCGACGAGCTTCATCTGGGAGATCGCCAAGGAGTACGAGGGCCTGACCAAGCCGCTGCACATCATTTATCTGGGTGACCACGATCCGTGCGGGTACGTGATCGAGAGGTCGGCGCGTGAGCGACTCATTGAGCATCTCCTCGACAGGTTCGGATGGACGATTACAGATGTGGTCGAACGTCTGAGGTGGACACGGGTGGGGTTCCTCAAGTCCGACTTCGAGGAGTTCCAAGTCACTGCCCTTGATGCCAAGGACGGCGACACTAATCGACCGAGGTTCGAAGCAGAGCACGGGCCGGAGTGCGCAGAGCTTGAGGGCCTGCCGCCACACGAACTGCGTCGCCGGGTGCGCG
This sequence comes from uncultured Acidobacteriota bacterium, assembly GCA_963763795.1. Lineage (GTDB taxonomy): Bacteria > Acidobacteriota > Terriglobia > Terriglobales > Acidobacteriaceae > Sulfotelmatobacter. The sequence continues at coordinate 15,673 of CAVXPP010000005.1, forward strand.
CTGCGGTCGAGGAGAAGATGGACCTGACAGCATGGACGACAGCAAAGGAGATCGAAGACAACGAGCGCGAGCGCCTCGTGGAAGTCGTCGCGCAGGCTGACTGGGGGACAGAATGAAGCGATCCAGTATTACACCGAAGCAAGCCGCGAAGAGACTCGCGGTAATTTCCGCGGAAAAGCAAGCAGCGAAGCGGGCGCGCCGGGAGGCGCGCGCCGCTAAGTCCGCCGCCAACAAAAAGACGCACAAGGCCCCGCCGATAACCGAGCACACCGGGCAGAAGCGCCGTCTCCGGCAGGTCTGTTATGTGATCCTCAGCGAGTGCGAACTGGGCGCGAAGCCGAGCGGAGAACCGTTGGAGCTAGCCGATCTCAATGTACGTGGGTGAAAAACTGGGCAAAAACAGCCAAGTGATGTAGGCACAATCTTTGCTTTGTTTTCAGTAGGTTAGCTCCATTTTACCCGCATTTACCTCTTGACAAAACCTGCTCCCGTTCACAATGTTGTTGAGCAGGGAGTGTCTTCATAATCCCCTCAGTTCAGTCCTTCGCATATCTGGCGCTGAACTTCCATCGTCCCGCACCTGATGCGCGCCAAACAAACCGTCTCTCCCTGAGAAGGCGCGCGCATCACTGGTGCAATCCAACAACAATTCAACGACTGACCTAACCAACATCCTGAAAGGAACAACAGCAAATGACAACCGAACACTCGCAAGAACATCAGACCTTCGTGCAAGAGGAGAGCCGTCGCGTGAAGATTGAATCCGCGATCTCTCGCACGCTCGACACAAGCAAGCTCAAACATCAAGATGACAGAGCGACAGCAGTACGCGCAATCGTCTCCAAACTTGAAGCCAGCGGAGCATCATTTAAAATCTCTGATCGAAATTGGCTGGTCGCCACGCGCGACTCACAAACCTTGAATCTGCAAAAAGAAGTCGATCACATCCTGACGACAGACGACCGAATTGGTGATCCTGCCAGCGTACAGGCTGCCGTAGCAGCCGGAGACTTGACGGTGGAATGCCGCAGCGACCTGACGACCACCGCGCAGAAAGCCGCTTTCATTGCCAAGCATTCCTATTCAGCTTGGGCCGCACTTCCGATCCATCGCAGTGGGCCGATCAACATGGACCCGGCGACGATGACTAGAGCGGACTACAACAGGATGAACGTGAAGCAGAAGATCGCTTTTCAAAAGACCATCGACGAGACGACCCTCGGCGCAATCCTCAGCCGTAGATAGCGCACACCTCGATCTTTCGCGCTTGAGCAGTTCGCGCGAACACGGCGACGGGTCTTCTCCTCCCGGCGCTCAATCCCCTGAAAGCCTCCCACGCTTCAGGTGCGGGCGGCTTGCGTGCGTTGCGCAGGCCGCTCTTATGCACTTCTCCAAGCAGTATGACCAATTCAAACAAAGGATAGCCATCATGAAAGCAGCAAAGCTAGTGAACCTTCCAGACAGCGTCAGTAGGGGTATCAACGGACTCGCTGGTGCCGATAGCAGGGTCAAAGCCTCCACCTACCTCGCTCAGCCCGTGGAACCGTCAGCGAACAGTCTCAGCACGGGAATGCAGGGCAACCAGAACACAGAAGTTCGCACCGTCGTCGTGAGGCAGACAGATTACAAGAACCTCAGGACTGGTCAGGACTTCCGCTTCCCGTCGGAGGATAGTACGGAACAAAGTCTCGGGAAGATCAGCAACGATCCCGGCCCGCGCAGCCCGATCCCGAACGACGAAGGGATTGGAGGCTAAGGAGGGACCATGAAATCGACCACCGCTTCTCAGAACATGCAAGCCAACTCAAACCAGTCCGCGAATCAGTTGCTCTACTCGCGGCGTGCCACCGCACGCATCCTGGGCGGCATCAGCGACCGCAGCGTGGACAACTACACGAAGTCTGGTGACCTGAAGCCGACCAAGGTCGGTGGGCGCGTCATGTATCACCGTGATGAACTGAATCGCTTTGCCAAGCAAGGTACGAAGTAGATGAAGCACCTTACTCCAAACCCAAAACAGCTAACCAAAGGAAACAACAAATGAAGTCACCTTTCAAGAAGTGTTGCTACCCCAGCCAGCATCTCAGCATCGCGGAACATGGCCTGCTCGATGTCTGCCTGAGACTGACTAGCGGAGGAAAGAACCCGTTGTACTTCGACGGTCGCAACATGGCTGCCCGGTTCAAAGGCGTCTATAAAGACGCCATCTACCGCGCAGCCTTGTCGCTGGTCAAGCAGGGATGGCTGATACCCCTCAATGGACAGGGGAAGAAGCGCATTAAGGCGTCGGGTCTCTACGCCGCCACTGAGTACACCGTTCTGAGCCACTCAGCATGGGTCGAGAAGCATGGCCCTGACCAGTGTTTCAGCGCGGATCAGGATGGAAACCCAGTCGCGCCAGTGCGAACGGCACCGTTCGCAAAATCGACCACCACCGTTCGCAAAACGGGCGACCACCGTTCGCAAAATGGCCCACCACCAGTCGCGCCAGCGCGACATAGCTCTGTAGTTACCTCTGTCAATAAGTCTTGTACTGAGCTTGGTGGCCCGCGCGTCGCGCAGGCGGTCTTAAAAACAGAAGGACAGGAAAGTGTGCGTAGCCACCCCGTCTGCGCCGCCGTTAGCACGGGTGCGAACGGAAGTTCCGCCGTGCCGCCTGAGCCGACTCTGGCCCAAGTCTTCGCACAGTTGAATCCGGCGATGCAAAAGGAACACTACAGGCGCACCCACGACTCAGACCCCGTAGAACGCCTCCGCGTGGCCGTGGAACTTCTGGCACGACAAACGTTCAGCAACCTCAACCCTCAACCGTAAACTTCAAAGGAAAACAATCATGTCAACAGCCACACAATCGCACCCCCTCGACGCCAAGAGCGCCCACCGATTACGACAACGTCAACTCACAGACCTTGCTGACATCTGGGAAGGCACCACCCGTCAAGCACCGCCGTCCGACTTCATATTTCACCAAGCTCTCGTCCTAAACGACTTCACCGAAGTAGGGTACGCCGTCCTAACAGCCATGAAGAAGTTCTGCCAACTCGACGGCAACCTGAACACCAATCAACTCGTTGGCTACTTTCGCAGCGTCCTCCGGCGCAGAGCCGAGCAGAACGTTGTATGGGAGGGGATACGGAATGGAAGCCGCACAAGCCGAACTGTTTGATCTCGGGAAGCAGACCCACGCCGAGATCGAAGCCCTCCGCAACCTCTGGGTGAGAGTGATCCCCGGCTGCACGCCGACGATGGACGCGGTGAGTACTTGGCTCAGCATCGCCGGGTACGTGAAAGTCGCGCGTGCCATCCACGCTACGGAGAGACTGAACCTGAAGTACGAAGGTCACCTGAAGCCTTCGCAGTTGATCCAATTCGTGAAGCAGCAACTCGCCAAAGAAGAAATTCAGACTCGCTAGGCCGCAACTAACCACAAACCAAGGGGCGCGCGGTACGGAATACGCGCCTCTATTCACCTTGAGGAGATCATGGAAACAACAGCAAACGAATCAGCACCAGCACCAGAGTCAAAGCCGAAAAGAAAATATAAGCAACGCCTCTCTAAGACCGATGCAGAGAAGGCGATCAAACAACTTGAAGTCATGCACAAATACGTCAAGAAGGACATCCTCGATGCACTGAAATCGAAAGAATGCAGCCCCGGCACCAACTCGCGCCTCGCATACCTCAAGGCGCTTCAGCAGTTGGAGATCGACTACGTGGATCAAATAACGAAGATGGGCGTTCTGCCGAAGAATGTCGCCAGTCAGACCACGACGGAATATGTCTTCAAGGCCCACGTCGGCAAAGGCGGATCAGTGCAGACCACGGCTGTGAACAAACAACAGCTTCACGACATCGAGCGGGCCGAAGAAAAGGAATACAAAAAGGGCATGGCGGATTCGCCGGAAGATGAAGCAATCCGTGCCCAGTTCGAGGCCCAGTACGGCGACGGCGCAGTTGAGGAGGAGAAGGAATAAATAGCCCTAAGTAGCCGAAGGCCCGACACGTAGCACAGCGGCGAGTTCCCCACTCGCCCGATCTTATGACATCAAACCTATCTTTAGCTGATCAGATCGCAATGACTGGTCACGCTCTCACGGCTGACGAACTGGCGCGCGTGTTGGCCGTCTCTCGAATCACGATTTTCAAACAAGCTAAGGCAGGCCGCATTCCTTCGTTCCGCATCGGGACTTGCGTGCGGTTTGACCCTATCGTCGTGGCGAAGTGGCTGCGCTCGCAGTAAAGTGATGCGAGCCGACTTGCACGCTCACCAATTCGCCATTTCATGATGATCTAGGAAAGTGATCCCGTCTGCTATCGCCGCTTGATGTGCTGGGCCGTTGACATCCTCTTCTTCCGCAATCTTGGCCAAATGCGTAGCTGGCCAGTCGCTTGCAAACTGATCGGCAGGGTGCTGCGTTGTCCATTCGACAAAAATGAACCGCCGATACCACGTCTCATAGCCTCGATGTGGTCTGTAGCGATTCCCTAGCCCCAGCGCCTCTTCGATGTGTTTATCAACGGCGGAGTGGAGCCTTTGAGAGTGCGTGAGCAATTCATTGAGATACTGGGGTTCCGGATACCGTCGTCCGTGAAAAACATAATTTCTCGCCTTGCTCCAAATCTGGTTGTTAAATTCCTGATCTGTTGTCTGTGGGTGCGCCGCCTGAAAAATCTGACGCGCGGCAATTTTGCTTGAACCCCTGTGGACAACCGGGCGGTCACAGTGTTTCAACTCTTCGTGGCACTTCGGGCAGCGACTCGGGACATCCGTGTCGCCTGCGAGGGCCTCGAATGCGAGCCAGTTGAAGACGAATTGTTCGTGAGCCAACTCCCTATCAAGAGCGTACCTATGCCAACAGAGGGGCAGCCGTAAATCGTCTCCCGTGGCAAGAATGGTTTTCATTTCTTCGATTTCGACATCCTGCAAATGAGCGACCGAAGGAACGTGTCTATGACCTATATACAGCACGCGTCTCTTAGGTTTCCCCGCCTCATCCTTCAGTATGAGTTCGCAGTCTCTGAGGAGCAGGGGTGTACCCGTCGCAAACGACAGGGCATCAAGAATCGGCGGGAGGAAATTGCTCGCAACAACGACCCAAGCCTGCTCATTGTTATTCGCTTCAACCTCGATTTGTGCAATTACGTGACCGTCATCCGAAGTTTTCTTCGAGAAAAGAAGAATAGACTTGTGCCCTCCGAACTTTACCGTTAGGTCCTTTTCGTACATCAGACACGTTTCCACCTTGAAGCGCAGCAAGTATCGGGACATATTTACTCCGTGTAAGATTGTTGGAACACTCTGGTTGGGAGTCGAACTAGATGTTGGTGAACGAAAAACTCCGCGACCCAACAGGGCCGAGCACCGTTACCGTGAAGCGGCTCTTTGCGCACTCTGGCAACAGGTGTGCCTTTCCCAGATGTCTGTCTTCCATTATCGATGGGAAAACAATCGTTGGGGAGGTGTGTCATATAAAGGCCGCAAACGTTGGTGGTCCACGATACGATCCTAAGCAAACAGCCGCTGCGCGACACGCGTACGAGAATCTTATTCTTCTCTGCTCAAACCACCACGTCGTTGTTGACGACGATCCCGAAGCATACACCGTGGAGCGTTTGATCAAAATGAAGAACGACCACGAACAGCGAACATCCTTGTTGTCAGGAGAGCAAGTTGAGAGTGTCTCGCAGGAAATCAGACTGCTGATTGATCAGTCAGTGACGGCATTGAATCAGTCTGGCGGCATAACTGCGCACACCGTTCACATTAACGTAAATGCGGCTTCTGTGGAGCCGCGAACCGTACCTACGATCACATCGCCCGCGCGTTTTCCCGCTACGGAACCAAAGGACGGGCAAGCGCGATTTCGCCTTCCGGATCAGCCTCTCGGCATCCACTGGAATACGATGCCCTTTGCGAACGAGATGGAGCATCAAATCTCTTTTTCAATAGGGCCTGCTATGTGGCTGCGTCTGCTACCAAGAGTTGTTCCGGTAAAGAACTGGTCGGCTACCGACCTCCTCAATTGCGCTACTCGCGGTGGCGGCCTGAGTTTGCAACCATTTTATTGGAAGAATCTCGAGTATCTGCGGGCTGAGGACGGTTTCGGACTTTACGCATTTTCCTCCTACCGAGACTCATCAACAGATTCAGTCGTGTTTGTTTTTGAATCTGGTGAAGTTTGGAGTGTCGATACATCCTTACTCGTTAACAGCCAAAAACGACTCTTCTTTGAGAGTATTGCAAGTGCCTTCATGGAGAGACTCAAAGATTACGGTGTGTTCCTCCAAAAGCTCGGCCTAGAGCCACCGTTTGATTGGATTGCTGGGCTAGAGGGTGTCAAGGGTTGGAGACTTCAAGGGGCCCCGCTATCAAATCAACTTAGCGCGTTTCGCGGAAATACCTGCCTGACGGAAATCGTCACCGCGCGTGGCACTTATGATGTGAAACGTGCTTCGGGGACAACCCTGTGGCCTTTTTTCGATCAAATCTTTCGCAAGTGCAGCACGCAGTTTCCCGACCATCTGAAGCACGAAATATCTCGATCTTAGGCGAAAATCTGGTTCACCTTCTCGCGGGTCTGCTGACTGCGTGACGGCTTGAGATACCGCATCGTTGACTCCATGTCTGAGTGGCCAAGCCATTGCTGCACGGTCCGTAGATCGACGCCTGCCCACAGGCAGCGGGTTGCGAACGTGGCGCGGAACTTGTGAAGCCAGAAGTTTTCCGGGTCGAGCTTCGCGCGCTCGGCAACGGCCTTGAGATCATCGAGAAAATTTAGCTTCGGATTGCATCCGGCGGTGGGGAACAGAAGGCTGCACGTTTTGTCCGCCTTGGCCTTCCACGCCTTCAGCTTCCTTGCGAGCTTCACCGGGATGGGAATCTCACGCTCCTTGTACGCCTTTGGCGTCCATCCCCGGTCGGGCTTGTGAGTGACGCGAACCGTCGACGCAGCGAAGTTCACGTCCGACCAGTACGTCAACATGACCTCTTGCTCCCGCATCCCGGTCATCAGGAAAAACTCGTACCACAACCGTTCCTCCGCATCACACACCCCGAACAGCTTGCCTAGTTCTTCCGTCTCGTACATCTCCGGTTCTTCTTCGGTGTACCGAGGCCAGTCATTCTTGCCGACCAGCCCTCGAATCCCGTTCGCCTTCAGGAACGCCATCAGGTTCTCGAACTTGTTGTATACGCTGCGCGGTGCCTGATCCTTCTCATCCCGCAGGAAAGCGCAGAACTTCAGCAGGTCCATGCGGTCAATGTCTTCGATATTGAGCTTGTGGCAGGACTCCGTGAAGTAGCTCAACGCCGTCGTGTAGGCCGCCAGCGTTTTCGGCTTCTTCGTGAGTTCGGTTTCCTCAAGGTAGTCAGCGACCGCTGCCGCAAGCGACCTGTGGCCGTTCGCGGCTATCTCCGGCACCGTGGCATCGCCGTTGTTTAACTCGGTCTCTTTCCGCAGGCGCATCGAACTGGCGTCGGCTGCGTCCTTGCCCACGGACAGGCGGATGCGCTTTCCGTTGTCGTGCCATTCAATGTAGTAGGCCCCTTCGGGATGGCGCTCGGGCTTGCCGTTGACCAGCACAGCGTCAGGCTTGACGCGGCCATTGGCGGACAGGATCACGGGGCAGTAGCGCATCCCCGCGCTGGTTTGGACTCTTTTGGTGAGATTGACTTCGCGGTGCATCGGTGACCCTTTCTTGAAACCGTATCAAGTGTAGGTATCACCGACTGTAAGTGCTAGATAACTCAGGTAATGGCGGAGAGGGAGGGATTCGAACCCCCGGTACCCTTTCGGGTACGCCGGTTTTCAAGACCGGAGCCATCAACCACTCGGCCACCTCTCCGGGGACATGGATAAAGTTTTCACTTCTCTTGCGGTCGATTCTACTGCGCTGGCTCCCTAGCACCCGATTCTGGTTAGTTTACATCAGCGCGGACAGCTCATCGCTTGAGCGGCCCGAAGGCGCGGGAGTGGAATTCCATGACTTCTCCGAAGTGGGATAAGAAGTAGGTGATGCTGTGGTCGCCGGGGTAGGAATGGTATTCGTGCTTGACGTGCTCGGCGGTGAGTTCGGTATCGAGCTTCGCGGCTCCCTTTTCGAATCCGTAATTGTCTTCCTGGCCACAGTTGAAGTAGATGGCCATGGAGCGCAGGCGGGGCGCGTTTTGCCGGGCCAACACAAAGGGATTGTTCTTCGCCCAGTGAGCGGCGTCGATGGGCTTGCCGAAAACGGGCCCGAGGACGGTGAGGATAGGGGCTCCGGTGGCGGAGACTGTGTTGAGTCGCCGCGGCGATTCGGTGATCAGAGCCGCGCTCTGCGCGCTGACGGCCGAAAATAAATCGGGGCGGGCGAAGGCGAAACGGAGCGCGCCGTAGCCGCCCATGGAAATGCCGCTGATGGCGCGGCCCTCGCGGCCGGGACGAATGCGGTAGCGGGCTTCGATGTAGGGCATGAATTCCCGCAGGAAGAAATCGCTATAACGAACTGCGCCGTCGGCGGAGTTGACGTAAAAGCTGCGGCGTCCGTCGGGAGCGACGATGAGAAAGCTGCCGATCTTGTGCTGGTTTCGAAGATCGTCGAGCAACGTCCAGCCACCGCTGTTGAACAGAGTCTGCTCGTTGTCGCCGAGTCCGTGCAGGAAATAGAGCACAGGATAACGCTGACGCGGGTGCTGGCTGTCGTATCCGGCGGGCAGGTAGACGCAGTAGCGCACGGCACGCTTGAGGATGCGGCTGGGGAGAGCGTTGCAGTCGATGCGGCTCTGCGCCGCGGAGACTTCGGGCAACAGGCAGAGCAGGAAGCAGCAAGCGGTGAAGAGAGCGCGGTTCATGCGGCGGCTCACTCGTAGCGCAATGCCTGCACGGGATCGAGGCGAGCGGCGCGTCCTGCGGGATAGAGGCCGGAGATCAGGCTGACTCCGGCAGAGAAGAGGATGGCGCCTCCGACGAGCCACCACGGCACGGCCCAGAAATGTTCGGGCGGAAGCGACTGGCGGCGGAGATAGATGTTGGTGCCGAAATTGATGAGCTGGCCGATGGTCCATCCCAAGACGACTCCGACGATGCCGCCCAGGATGCCCATGGCTCCGGCTTCGGCGAAGAAAAGTTTTTTGACGTCTGCGTCACTGGCGCCGATGGCCTTCATGATGCCGATCTCGCGGCGGCGCTCGAGAATCGCCATGACCAGCGTGTTGACAATGCCGATGGAGGCGACCATCAGCGCGAGGCTGCCGAAGATTCCAAGGAAGGCGTAAAGTACCGCGAAGAACTGGCGCAGGCCGCGGCTGGCGTCGAGAATGGAGAAGGTAGTGAATCCCATTTTCTTGATCGCATCTTCGACGGGCTGTACCTGGGAGGGATTTTTCACGCGCACACTGATGGACGAATAAACCGGCTGATCGGCGGCGGCGCGCGAAACTTCGCGGAGGTCGGTGGGCTGCATGACGTGCAGACTCTCGGCGAGTTTAAGCGGCAAAAATACTTTGGCGCGCATGGGACCGCGCATGCTTTCAGGATCGAGGTCGGAGACGCCGACGATCTTTAAATTTTGCTCGCGCGAAACGACGGAATACGAAGCTCCGGAGAGATCGATGTCGGGGTTGCTCGCGGCGCTGGGCGGAACGGGTGCTGGCTGAGCGGGGCTGGGCGGAACGGGGCTAGGTGCGCGCTGGGCATAGCGCATGGTCATCTCTTTGCCTAGCAGCGGGCCGGCAAGTTCGGCGACGCTGGGCTCGGGCGCTCCCAGCTTCGGAGTCTTGCCCAGAAGTTCTTCCGCAAAAGATTTCTGCAGGATCACCTCGGGCGCGGTGTCGGACGAAAAGAAGCGTCCCTGCATACCTTCGAAGGCGTCGTTGGACTTTGCCGAGGCGGGCAGGGCGGAGATCATGGTGAGGTGTGGCTTGTCGTCGAAGCGCAGTTCAGTGACGAAGCGAATGTCCGGATAAGCTTCGGCGACGTTGGGAAGATGCTCGATCGCGAGGCGAGCTGGCTCATCGAGGACGCGGCTCTCGCCGGGAGTGGGTCCGGTGCGTTCCTCCTCGCGTCCCATGCCGCGCAACTCGCGGCGCGATGTAACGAAGATGGTGTCGAACAGGCCGGACCTGATCAGGCGGCGGGAGGCCATCTGCTGCAGGCCGATGCCAAGCGAGAGCATGGCGACGAGCGAGGCCACGCCAACAGAAATTCCGACGGTGGTCAGAGAGTTGCGGAGCAGCGACTCGCGCAGATTTCGCAGGGCCAGTTCAGTGAGATCAGGGAGCTTCACGCTTGTACTCCGTGCGGGCTGGACCCGAGTAATGACGCGCTGGGCTGATCGTCGACGAGTTTGCCATCCGCGAGAAAAATCATTCGCTGGGCATAGCGCTCGGCCAAGGCGCGCTCGTGGGTCACCATGACGACGGTCATGCCGAGGTCGCGATTGAATCCGCGAACCATTTCCATGATCTCGGTGCCAGTGCGGCTGTCGAGATTTCCCGTGGGCTCATCGGCGAGTAGAAGCTGCGGACGATTGATGAGAGCGCGAGCCAGCGCGGCCCGCTGCTGCTCGCCTCCGGAAAGCTGGCTGGGGCGATGATGCATGCGGCCTTGCAAGCCGACGCGCTGCAAGGCGTCGCGGGCCATGTCGGCGCGCTGGCGCTTGTCGACTTCGGCGAAGCGCAGCGGCAATTCCACGTTTTCGGCGAGGGTCATGCTGGCAATCAGGTTGAACGATTGAAAGACCATCCCTACGACATGCAGGCGATATTTGGCGAGTTCTTCGCGGGAAAGGCGGGCGAGATCGCGGTCTTGCACGATGACGCTTCCGGAGGTCGGGCGATCGAGGCCCGCAATCAGATTCAACACCGAGGATTTTCCCGAGCCGGAGGTGCCGAGCAAAGCCACAAATTCGCCGGAGCGAACCTCAAGCGAGACGCCGTCAACGGCACGAATCAACGCGTCCCCCATGCGGTAGTGGCGGCAAAGATTTTCGCTGCGGATGGCCACGGAGCCGGCGTTGGAAGAACTTAGGGGACGGTTGGTCATGGCCCTAGCGCATTTCTCCTCGCAGCACGCGCAGAGCGTCGTCACTCTGCACATCAGCTTTTACATCGCCGCTCTTGCCGTCGGAGCCGTTCGCGTCGACGACGACGGCATCGCCTTCGCCGGGAGCGAGGAAAAGATTCTCTTCGACCCCGTGCTGGCGCGTGTAGAGATCGTAATAGCGGCCGCGGGCGGCGTACAGCTGGGCATGAGTGCCGCGTTCGACGATCTGCCCCTGTTCCATGACCATGATCTGATCGGCGCGGCGGATGGTGGAAAGACGGTGGGCGATGACGAAGGTAGTGCGTCCTTGCATGAGATAAGCGAGCCCGTGCTGAATCATTTCTTCGGATTCCGAATCCAGGCTCGACGTTGCCTCATCGAGAATGAGAATGCGGGGCTCGGCGAGAATGGCGCGAGCGATGGAGATGCGTTGCCGCTGGCCGCCGGAGAGCTTGACGCCGCGCTCGCCGACTACGGTGTCATATTTGTCAGCGAAGGATTCGGCGAACTCATCGACGCGGGCGATGCGGCAGGCTCGGAGGATTTGTTCCTCGCTGGCATCGGGGCGGGAGAAAGCTACATTTTCACGAATGGTTCCATCAAACAGAAATGATTCCTGTAGAACGACGCCGAGACGGGTGCGGAAGGAGTCGAGGCGCACCGTGCTTAAGTCTTTGCCATCCACGCGAATCGTTCCCTGCGTGGGCACGTAGAAGGCGCACACCAAGCCGATTGTGGTGGACTTGCCGGAACCGGAGGAGCCGACCAGCGCGGTCACGGTTCCGGGCTCGGAGCGAAAAGAAATACCGTGCAGGACTTCGTGTGTTCCGTCGTAACTGAAACTCACATTGTCGAATTCGACTGTGCCGATAATGTCCTGGAGTTCGATGGTGCGGCGGGGATCCTGATCTTCCGGCCGTTCGCGCAGGATTTCTTGCGTGCGCTCGAGACCGGCGATGGCCTCCGTGAGCTGAGTGCCGATGGATACGATCTGCATGATGGGCGCAACCAGGAACGGGAGGGTAAGAGTAAAAGAAAAGAACTGGCCTGGGGTCAGAGTACCGGCCAGGCTCAGGCGCGCTCCCACGTACATGGTGGCAGCGCCGACTACGCCGAGCAGCACGCTGGCAGAAAGGCTCATCACCGAGGTCGCTGTCAGGGTGCGCATCACGTTATCCAGCAGCCTTCGGACTCCCGCGGCGAACACAGCTTCTTCGCGGCGTTCCGCGTGGTATCCCTTGATGACGCGAACGCCGCCGAGCGACTCGGTGAGGCGCCCCGACACTTCCGCGTTAATCTTGCCGCGTTCCCGGAAAATGGGACGGATTGTGGCGAATGCCTTGCTCAAGAACCCGCCGAACGTGGCCAGCGAAATCAGAGCAATCAGCGTCATGCGCGGACTGATGCTCATCAACCACCACAGGGCAATGCCGGAGGTTAACAGGCCTCCAGCGAAATCCACCAAGCCGGTGCCCAACAGATTTCGAATTCCTTCTACGTCGGTCATGATGCGTGAAACCAGTGCGCCGGTTTTGTTCGTGTCGTAAAAAGAAACGGGCAAACGCGAAATGTGTTTCTGCACCGCTTCGCGGAGTTCGGTGATCAGCCGCTGCGCTGCCTTGGAGAGCAACTGGGTTAGCGAAAATGAAGTAATGCCCTGGATAACGGTGGCCAGCAGCACAATCCCGACGAGTCGCCGCAGTTCAGAGATGTGATGCTTGTTGATGACATCATCGATCAGAAACTTGGTGGAGGCCGGAAGGACAAAACCTGAAACCCGGTTGATCACCATCAGCACGAAGCCCAGAGCGAGCAACCAGCGGCGGGGGCGCATCAGCTGCCAGACATCGGGCAGGACCGTCTTCAGGTGCTGGATCTTCGCAGGCTTCGCGGCTTCTTTGGCTGGGGAACTCAATCTTTCGTTTGACTCCGCTGGGCCAGGGTTCGCTTCATTATTACTGCATTGTCACACATCCGGGAGCGGAACACCGCGCCGATGCGGCTGTATGGGCGCGGGAGATCCCTCGTCCCGCTGGTGAAAAACGCGGGCCTTCGGGAGACCCCGGAAAGGCCCACCACCGGCTCCGGTGCGGCTGTGACAGGCAGCGGGGCGGCGTTGTATGCTCGGTGCGTGCCCCGGCCATCGCAGCAGGAGCGCTCGCCCACGTTGGGCCTATTGCTGGCGTTGTTTATCACGCTGGCCGTGGTGCTTGCGTACTCCGCGTACATGACGTGGCAAGTCACGGGGCTGCGGCAACTGCAGACGGAACTGGTCGACCGCAACCGCAAAGATTCGCTGCAATTGCTCCGTATCCAGAACGATCTCAACCTGCTGGCGGTCGCGATGCGCGACATGGTCAGCAGCGACGAGCCCTATCCGCTGACCGCATGGTCAGCGCAATTCGAGCGCATCCGCACCGACCTGGATGACGCGATGCGGCTGGAAGCCGGGTTCGCGGCGGCGCGCCGGACTCCGGAACAGAGCGCGTTCCTGACCAGCTCTTTCACCCAGTTCTGGGACGCGGTGGACCGAATCTTCGGGCTGGCGCGCGAGGGCAAGGAGAAGGAAGCGCGGGAGCAGATCCAGCTCTCGCTGCAGGAACGCCAAGCGGCATTGAGCACTGCGGTGGCACGGTTGCTGGTGCAGAACAGCGAAAGCGAAGAACAAGCGGGAAACCGCATCGTGCAAATTTACGATCGGGTGCGGCGGCAGGTTTTTGTATTCCTGGCTGCGACGCTGCTGGCGATCGTGTTGAACAGTTTCCTGCTGATCCGCTGGAATCGGCGATTATTTGCGCGGCTGGCGGAGATCTCGGAGCGGCGCAGCGAACTGGCGCAGAAACTGATTGCGACGCAGGAATCGACGCTGCGGTACATCTCGCGCGAACTGCACGACGAATTTGGGCAGATCCTCACTGCGGTGGGTTCGATGCTGCGCCGCGCGGGGACGCACGCGCCCGAAGGTTCTACGCTGAGGGCCGATCTGCAGGAAGTGCTCGAAACGGTGCAGACGACGCTGGAGAGCGTGCGCAGTCTTTCGCAGGCGCTGCATCCCGTGATGCTGGACGAGGCCGGGTTGGAGAGCACGCTCGACTGGTACATCCCCACCGTGGAAAGGCAAACGGGAATTGCCATATCCTATGAAAAGCAGGGTGGGCCGTTTCCTGTGGACAACGCGGCCGGAGTGCATGTTTACCGTGTGCTACAGGAGGCGGTGAACAATGTGGCGCGGCACTCCGGAGCGAAGCAGGCATGGGTACGCCTGAGGTTTCTGGAACGGACGCTGGAATTGGAAGTGGAAGACCGGGGCGTTGGATTTCCGGAGCGTCCCAACCGGCGCGGCATTGGGTTGGTGGCCATGCGGGAACGCGCCGAGTTGATGGACGGGCAGATTGTTTTCTCGCATCCCGCGGAAGGTGGAACGCTGGTGCACCTGACGGTGCCCAGAGAGAAAGCGGAGTCTCATGCAAAAGAAGATCACAGTGTTGCTGGTGGATGATCACAGCCTGGTGCGGCGCGGTTTTCGGCGGATGCTGGAAGACGAGCCGGACATGGAAGTCGTGGGCGAGGCGGGCGACGGTGAAGAATCCGTCAAGCTGGCCCGGGAACTTCATCCGCAGGTGGTGGTGATGGACAGCGCTTTGCCGGGAATGAACGGGCTGCAGGCGACGCGGCAGATTTTGGAAGACTCTCCGGAGACGGCGGTGCTGATGCTGAGCATGCACAGCGAGAACACGTGGGTGCGGCAGGCGGTAGAAGCCGGGGCGAAGGGATACATTCTGAAAAATGCCCTGGACCTGGAACTGGGCGCGGCCGTGCGGAAGGTTGCGGCCGGAGAAACCATCTTCGATCCGAAAGTCGAGCAGCACTCAGCCTTGAAAGGAGAGCGCAATGCCGCGCTCACGCCGCGGGAACTCGAGGTGCTGCAAATGATTGTCGACGGCAAATCGAACAAGGAAATCGCGACCGCGCTCGATCTGAGCGCCAACACCATTGCGGTGCACCGCGCCAATATCATGAATACTCTCGGCATCCACAAAACGGCGGAGCTGGTGGTGTACGCGATCCGGTCGGGGCTGGTGAACGTTCCGTGAATCGGAGGAAGTTCCTGGGAGGAATGGCGGGGTGGGCGTCGTGGCCGCATTTGTCGCGCCTGCACGCGCTCACGGCACAGACAAATGGCGCGGGGTTAGGATTTCGATTCACTGACGTCACGCGAGGGGCGGGAATTCAGTTCGAGCACAATAGCGGCGCCTTCGGGGGCAAGTTCCTGCCCGAGACCTTAGGCTCAGGATGCGCCTTTCTGGATTATGACGGCGACGGCTGGCAAGACATTCTGCTGATCAACGGCGCGGACTGGCCGGGCCACAAGAAAAATAAGACGACGCTTCGTCTGTATCACAATAATGGCAACGGCACTTTCACCGATGTGACCTCGCGAGCCGGCCTCGAAGTGGAACTCTACGGCATGGGAGTCGCGGTCGGCGACTACAACAACGACGGGTTCCCGGACATCCTAATCACCTGCGTTGGGCAGAATCGATTGTTCCGCAACACGGGGCACGGCACGTTCATTGACGTGACCAATGCGGCTGGACTAGGGAAGCGGGAAGGATTCAGCACGTCGGCGCTATGGTTCGATTACGATCGCGATGGCTTACTCGATCTTTTTGTGTGTAATTATGTGAAGTGGTCGCCGGAGCACGATGTTTTCTGCAGCCTGGATGGGAAGCATAAATCGTATTGCACACCCGAAGCGTACCGGGGAGAGACGTGCTGGCTCTTTCATAATCGCGGCAATGGAACGTTCGAGGACGTAACCGCGGAGAGTGGAATTTTTGACAGCAGCTCGAAATCGCTGGGAGTCGCACTGTTTGATGAAAACCACGATGGCTGGCCCGACCTGCTCGTGGCGAATGACACGCAGCCCAACAAGCTGTACCGCAACCAGCACAACGGCACATTCAAGGATTCCGCGGTCGAAGCTGGACTGGCCTTCAGCACCGAAGGAAAGGCGCGGGCGGGCATGGGCGTGGATGTCGCGGATTTCGACAATTCCGGCAGCCCCGGTGTGGCGATCACGAATTTCGACAATGAGATGATCGGGCTATACCGCGCGACGGGCAAGAGCTTTGAGGATATTGCTCCAGAATCGGGCGTGGGTATTGCGTCGAGAAACAGCCTGGGATTCGGCTGCTCGTTTCTGGACGTGAATCTGGATGGCTGGCTCGATTTCGCGGTGGCCAACGGACACATCGACGAGACGGTGCGAAATATACGCGGCAACGTGGGCTACGCGCAGCCGCCACAACTTTTTCTCAACAGCGGAAAGGGAACGTTCCGCGATGTCGCGGCGGAAGTGGGCGGGGACTTCGACGCGCCGAAAGTCGGACGGGGATTGGCGTACGGAGATTTCGACCGCGATGGCGATCTCGATCTGCTGATCACGACCAATAACGGCCCGGCGTATCTTTACCGCAACGATCAGTTCTCGGGAAATCGCAGTATCCGGTTTCATCTGAGGGGCACAAAATCCAACCGCGATGGAATTGGCGCAGTCGTGCGCGTCTTCGCCGGAGACCTGATGCAAACGCGAATGGTAAAAGGCGGATCGAGTTATTTGTCGCAGTCGGAATTGCCGGTGACTTTTGGCCTGGAAAAGCGCGACCGCGTGGAGCGCGTAGTCATCGACTGGCCCAGCGGACGGACGGAGGAATACAAGAATCTGGCGGCGGACCGCGCTTACGACTGCACCGAAGGCGCCGGAATCGCTCCTCGGCAAGGCTATTGAGACGAGTTCGCGGTATGGCGCACGACGATTCCCGCGGCGATCAAGTCAATCTGCACGGAATCGCTAACTTTAAGAAACAAGGTGCTGGGATTTTTCATTCCCCACTTTTCGTAGGGAATGGTGAAGTGCACGGTTGCCGTCCAATGATCGGCCGACGTTTCCACCTGCGCTGGAACCGTGATTTCGCGGTCGGTACCGTGAATACGGAAGGTGCCGTGCACCATGACCGAGGATTTCCCCTGGGGCGCGACCGTTCCTTCGACTCGATCGGGGCGGAAGGCGATCTCGGGATAGCGGGCACTCTCCAGAACTTCCCTATGCATTTTGCGGTCGCGCATGCCGTTGTCGCTGTCGCCGCTGGCCGCATCCACCACGATCTCGCCCGTGATTTTGCCGGAGCCCGGATCGAGTTGCAGGGCTCCGCGTTTCAGCTTGAAAGTTCCGCGCACGGTGTGAAGCACATCGGCTAAGGTGAACTTCACCGAAGTCTGAGCGGGATCCAGCTGGAATGCGGTATCTTGTGCGGCGGCCAGCGGGACTGCGCCGGCCAACAGAACGATTGCGGTCAGTACCTGCCTGTGGAATTTCGTGGAGAGCTTGTACATAGGTTGGCGGTCAGCAGCCCGATTCCAGGCTCAAGCCGTCGCAAAGCAGCGGACGCTTCTGAAACAGCGCGGGCCCACCACCAATCACAAGCACATGCGTCGGGTCACCTGCACCCACCTTCACCATCACCATCACCATTTCAAAAGGACCAGCTCCGAGCAGAATCCAGGTCCCATCGCAGCCAGGAGGCCCAGCGTGCCCGGCTCCGGGCGTCGGTTTTTCATTACGTCCTCGAGCACGACCAGCACCGATGCCGACGACAAATTTCCCACTCGCTTCAGGCAATCCCACGAAGCATCCAGTTGACCGTTGTTCAAGTCGAGGGCAGCGGCGGTTGCCTCAAGCACTTTCGGGCCGCCCGTGTGCAGGACCCAGCTTCCTATATCTTTCCGCTGTAACTGGCGACCGGCAAGAAATGCATCGACGCCCTGGCCAAGGTGCTCGCGAATCAGCACCGGGACGTCGGGAGAGAGCGTGATGCGAAATCCTTTCTCGCTCACATTCCATCCCATCATCTCTTCGGTGTTGGGATAGAAGATCGACTGGGTGGCGAGAATCTCGGGGCCGGTCGAGTCCACCTCGGCGCCGTTCACAATCACGGCAGCGGAGCCATCAGCGAAAAGGCCGGAAGAAATCAGATTGGCTACAGAGAGATCGTCGCGCTGAATGGTCAACGAGCACAACTCCACGGAAACCAGAGCGGCGGACTGCGAAGGATAGGCGCGCACGTAGTCGGCGGCGCGGGAGATTCCGGCCGCTCCGGCAACGCAGCCCAAGCCAAAAATTGGAAGCCGGCGGATATTCGGGGAAAGCCCCATGCGATTGATAAGGAGCGCGTCGATGGAAGGGCTGGAAATCCCGGTCACCGAAGTGAAGAAAAGCGCGCCGAGTTCCCGGGGCTGCAGTCCGGCATGATGCAAAGCGCGGCACAGGGCTTGCTCGCCGAGTTCCTGGGCGACTTGAATCCACACGTCGTTGGCCTGGCCCCAAGTCTCGAGGTCGTTATATCGCTCGGGAGGCATCGCGAGATAGCGCCCCTCGACGGTGACGTTGCGGTGCAAGCGCTCGAGCATGCGCGGGTTCTTCAGGCGGTCACCCCAGTACTGCTGAAGTTTTTCCAGCAGAACTTTCTGGGAGTAATAATTCTTCGGAAATGCGCTTGCTGCGCTGGCGATTTTCATTGGGATGGATCCCGGCTCCGGCTTCGAATTAGCGCCAGCGGTTGAAGGACAACTTTGAATGATAAATTAGATGTCCCGCCGTTGCTTGCGGTTGCACTCGCAGGCAATGTGCCGCTTAGCGTATTTTCCCCAGGTTCACGGCCAGAATTGTCACACACTTGTCAACTTTGCTGCAGGCGCCATTTACTTGGTCAAGACCATAGAAGTCGGCGCACCGGGGGCAACCGAATAGGACGAAATTGGAGTCAATGTCCCATTGACCCCGGCAAGGAAGAAGGATTGTATCGACCCCGGGCTCGACTGGCCAGCGACAAAGACATATCGGCCAACGGAATCAACGGCCAGCGTAGTGGGCGAGGATTTTGTGGCGAAGGGGGCGCTGGCCAGCAAATTCAGCGAGCCACCGGTTCCAATGGAAAAACCATCCAGGTTGCTCGATCCCTGATCGGCGACGAAAAGATATTTGCCCGCGGGGTCAATCAACAAGGCAGTGGGACCGGTGAAGCTGATGGCGATGGGGTTCCCCGGTATTGCGGTGAGCGCGCCGTTGGAGGCGATGGAGAATTCGGAAATGGAAAAGTCCAACTTGTTTGCGGTGTAAAGAGCACTTCCATCGGAAGAGATGGCGAGGCCGTAAGGGTTGTTGCCGGCCAGGTAGGGCGACTGCGGGGGCGGCGTGCCCAGAACTCCATTGGTAAGCGGGAAGGCCAGTACGTAGCCTTGCAATCCTTGTCCAGTGACGTAAAGAACATTGTTCGACGAAACCGCCATATTGATGGGGGTCAAGCCGATGTAGGCAGTGTTGCTGGTGCTGGGAGCCTGAGCCACCGGGGACAGGGCGCCGGTTTTGGAATCAATTGAGAACACGGAGATGCTTGGCTGCTGCCCGGTGTTTCCCACGTACAGATAACTTCCCATGGGATCCATGGCGATGAGAGTGGGAGCGGTGCCCACGGGAGTGCGCGGGGTCTGTTCGGTGAGCGCTCCGGAAATGGCAACGTTGAAGACGGAGACGTCGTTTTCTCCGGAGTTTACCGCGTAGAGAAACTTCTGGTTGGGATGCAACGCCAAAGCGCGGACGCCCGGACCTGCGGCGATCGGACTGCCCACCAGCTGCGTGAGAGCGCCGGAGTTTGGGTCCTCGCGGTAAACCACCAGCTCATTGGAAGTTGGAATGGCCGCGAACAGTAAACGACCTTCCGTCACTCCACAACTGAGGCATATCCCCACGCTCGCGCAAACAAGCAAAAGAGCCGCCGCCTTCTTAAGCATCCCTTACTCCTCGATGAATTTTACGAAAAAACGGAACTGGAAATCGCTGGTCTGCCCGTTGCTCTCTGGCATCGCTTCGCACTCAGGCAGCTCTACTCGTGACCACTATCATACGGGACAAGCGGTGATTTGCGCAGCAACAGGGCGCTTTAGCTGTCCGATGCCGGACATCTTACGCCAGGTTGTACTATTGGCCCAGGCGGCGCTAGTCAAACTATAAGTGCAAATCGAAATCAGTGCGCAGGACTGGGATGGGGCGGCCCGGGCTGGGAAGTTTCGGGCAGGCGTTCATCCTGTCTACCGCGCAGGGCGAGCCGCAGGCGATCCAAGTAAACGTAAACCACAGGCGTGGTGAACAACGTCAGCATCTGGCTGACAATCAAGCCGCCCACGATGGTGATGCCCAAGGGACGGTGCAACTCAGACCCGGTGCCGTTGCCCAAAGCCAGGGGCAATCCGCCGAGAAGGGCCGCCATGGTGGTCATCATGATGGGGCGGAAACGCAAGATGCAGGCATCGTAGATGGCCTCTACCGGCTTCTTGCCCTGGGTGCGCTCCACGTCGAGCGCCACGTCGATCATCATGATGGCGTTCTTTTTGACCAGGCCAATCAGCAGGATGATGCCGATGGTTCCGATCACGTTCAGTTCGTTGTGGGTGAGGATCAGCGCGAGCAATGCGCCCACGCCCGCCGAAGGCAGAGTCGACAAAATAGTGATGGGATGGATGTAGCTTTCATAGAGCATGCCCAGCACGATGTAGACGGTGATCAACGCGGTCAAAATCAGAATCGGCTCGCTGGAGAGCGAATCCTTGAAGGCGGCCGCCGTGCCTTGAAAGCTGGCCGCGATGGTGGGCGGAAAGCCGATAGTGCGCTCGGCGGTCTCGATGGCCTGGGTCGCCTGTCCTAAGGAAACTCCCGGCGCCAGATTGAATGAGATGGTGACCGAGGGCACCTGCCCCTGGTGACTTACCGCGAGCGGGGTGTTCGAGGGCTCGTAGTGCGTGAAAGCGGCCAGAGGCACGGGAGTTCCCGTGGTCGAGCGCAGGTAAATATTCTGCAACGCCTCAGGAGTCTGCTGAAACTGCGGGGCAACCTCCATCACCACGTGATACTGATTGAGCGGGCGGTACATGGTGGAGACCTGGCGCTGCCCGAAGGCGTCGTAGAGCGCATTGTCGAGAGTCTGCGGGCTGATTCCCAACCGGCTGGCGGTGTCGCGATCGATGACCAGCTTGGCCTGCAAGCCCCTATCCTGCTGATCGGAGTTGGTGTCGGTCAACTCATGCAGGCTCCTCAACTTTTTCAACAACTGCGGAGCCCATTTGTTCAAGTCGTCGAGATTGGCGCTCTGCAGAGTGTACTGGTACTGGGCATTGCCGAAGCGGCCGCCGATGGTGAGGTCTTGCGCCGACTGCAAAATCAGCGTGGCGCCGGGCACAACGGAAAGCTTGCCGCGCAAGCGGTTGATCACGTCATCCGCGGTAACGTACTTGCAGGAGTCCCAGAAATGCTTCTTGTTGCACGGACCACGTTGTTCCAGGGGCTTCAGCATCATGAAGAAGCGTCCCTGGTTGAGGGCGCTGCCGCCCCCGGCAAAGCCGGTCACGGTGTCGACTGCCGGATCCTGCATGACGACGTTGACGTAGCGCTGCATCTTATCGCGCATGGCCTGAAACGAGATATCCTGCTCGGCCATCACGGCGCCCATGATGCGACCGGTATCCTGCTGCGGGAAAAATCCCTTGGGCACTTTGATGTAGAGATAGACGCTCAGGCAGGCGACCAGAATGGTGACGGTCAGGGTCACGGGCTGGTAGGCCAAAACCCACTTCAGCATGCGGGTATAGGTGGCCAGCAGCCAGTCAAAGACAAATTCGCTGGCGCGGTAGAAGATATTGTGTTTTTCAGTCTTTCCCGGCCGCAGGAACTTGGCGCACATGGTAGGCGTGGTGGTGAGAGAGACGACCAGCGAAACGCCGATGGCAATGCTGAGAGTCACCGCGAACTCACGGAAGAGGCGGCCCACGATTCCACCCATCATGAGCAGCGGGATAAACACTGCGACGAGCGAGGTGCTCATGGAGATGACAGTGAATCCAATTTCGGCGGCGCCTTTGAAAGCCGCTTGCACGACGTCCATACCGTGCTCGACGTAGCGGGTAATGTTTTCGAGGACGACGATGGCGTCGTCAACGACGAATCCAGTAGAGATGGCCAGCGCCATCAGCGAGAGATTGTCGAGGCTATAACCCAGCAGGTACATTCCGCCGAACGTGCCTACCAGGGAGAGAGGCACGGCAATGCTGGGAATGATAGTGGCGCGTACGGTGCGCAGGAAGGCGAAGACCACGAGGATGACGAGGATGACCGAGATGATCAGCGTGGTTTCGATGTCTTTGACCGAGGCGCGGACGGTCACGGTGCGGTCCATCACGACGGTGAGCTTGATCGCCGGGGAAATCGAGGACTGAAGGAACGGCATCAGCGACCGCACGCGGTCGACCGTGTCGATAATGTTCGCGCCCGGCTGGCGGAAAAGGACGACGAGAACGCTGGGCTTGCCATTGGCCAGCCCGATGTTGCGCGAATCGGTGACGGAATCCTTTACGTCCGCTACGTCCGACAATCGCACCGGTGCGCCGTTGTGGTAGGCCACGATAAGGGGCCGGTATTGATCGGCGGTGAAGAGTTGATCGGTATCGTCGAACGTATACGTCCGGTTGGCATCGGAGACGGAACCCTTGGCCCGGTTGGCATTGGCCGCATTCAGGGCGTTGCGAACCGTATCCAGTCCGACTCCGAGTTTATTCAGCAGGGTCGGATTGACTTCAGCGCGCACCGCTGGCTGCGATGCACCCCATACGAACACCTGTCCGACGCCATCAACTTGCGAAACCTTCTGGGCGAGAACGGAGTCGGCCGCGTCGTACATCTGGGGCACGGTCATCGTGTCGGAGGTCAAGGCGATGAGGAAGATGGGCGCGTCGGCCGGATTGGCCTTGCGGTAACTGGGATTGCTCGGCAAGTTGGCGGGCAACTGACTGCGGGCCGCATTGATGGCGGCCTGCACATCACGGGCGGCGGCGTCGATGTTGCGGTTGAGATCAAATTGCAGGGTGACACCCGTCGAGCCCAGTTGGCTGGAAGACGTCATCTGGTTCACGCCGGAGATGCGTCCGAATTGCCGCTCCAGCGGTGTGGCGACCGCTGACGCCATGGTTTGGGGGTCGGCGCCCGGCAAGCCCGCGCCTACGCCAATCACCGGGAAATCTACTCTGGGGAGCGAAGCGACGGGAAGGAAGTTGAACGCCAGAATGCCGGACAGCAGCAATGCCGCCGCAAGCAGCGACGTGCCAATCGGACGGCGAATAAATGGAGCCGAGATACTCATCGTTCAATCCGCCGACATGGGTTCGGGTGGAATCTCGTTTCCGATCCGGTAGCGCGAGAGTCGATGCGCCAGGCGGTCGAACCACAAATAAACCACCGGGGTGGTGTAGAGCGTGAGCAACTGGCTGAGGAGTAACCCGCCGACAATAGTGATGCCCAGGGGACGACGCAATTCGGCTCCGGTTCCGGTGCCGAGGGCCAGCGGCAATCCGCCAAGCAGCGCGGCCATGGTGGTCATCATGATGGGGCGGAAACGCAACAGGCACGCCTGATAAATCGCTTCCTCGGGCGGCTTGTGTTCGACGCGCTCAGCCTCG
This sequence comes from uncultured Acidobacteriota bacterium, assembly GCA_963763795.1. Classification (GTDB taxonomy): domain Bacteria; phylum Acidobacteriota; class Terriglobia; order Terriglobales; family Acidobacteriaceae; genus Sulfotelmatobacter. The sequence goes on from CAVXPP010000005.1 coordinate 39,258, forward strand.
AGCGCGAAGTCGATCATCATGATGGCGTTCTTCTTCACGATGCCGATCAGAAGGATGATTCCTATCAACGCCACCACCGTCAGATCATTCCCGGTGATCATCAAGGCGAGAATCGCGCCCACGCCGGCCGAAGGCAGCGTAGAAAGAATCGTGACGGGATGGATGTAGCTTTCGTACAAGACTCCCAGCACGATGTACACAGTGATTACGGCAGCCAGAATCAAGTAAGGCTCGGAAGCCAGGGAATTTTGAAAAGCGGCAGCCGTCCCTTGAAATGCCGCGTGGATGCTGGGTGGAAGCTGGATCTCCTTCTCCGCCTGCTGAATTTGTTTTGTCGCGTCACCCAGCGAGGCTCCGGGCGCCAGATTGAACGACAAAGTCACGACGGGGAATTGTCCCTGATGATTAACCGCGAGCGAGGCGCTCGCCGAATTCATGTGAGTAAAGGCGGCCATCGGAACCGGGGCGCCGCTGGTGGCGACAGCAGCTCCGTTGGCGGTGGGCGCGCCGGAGTTGGGCGTCACCACACTGGGACGAATGTAGATGTCTTTGAGATCGGTGGGATTTTGGGCGAAGTTGGGCGCAACCTCGAGGATCACGTGGTATTGATTCAACTGGGTGAAGATAGTGGAGACTTGGCGCTGTCCGTAGGCGTCATAGAGCGTGTTGTCGATGGCCTGCGGGAAAATTCCCAGGCGCGATGCGGTGTCGCGGTCGATGGTGACGTTGGTCTTTAAGCCGTTATTGAGCTCATCGGTCGCCACGTCCCGGAGAGCCGGCAGCGTCTGCAGCTTGGCCACAAGTTTGGGCGTCCACTGCGCGAGTTCCTGAGCGTCGGCATCTTCGATCGAGTACTGAAATTGCGTCCGGCTGACGCGATCTTCGACGGTGAGGTCCTGCACTGGCTGCATGTAGAGCGTGATGCCGTCAACTTTGGCCAGTTCGGGCTGCAAGCGGCGGATGATCGCCGAAGCATCGTCGGAGCGCTGGTCGCGCGGCTTGAGATTGATCTGGATGCGTCCCTCATTGGGAGTCGTATTGGTGCCATCGACGCCGATAAATGACGAGAGGCTATCCACGTCTTTATCTTGCAAAATGACTTTGGCCAACTGCTGCTGGCGCTGCGACATCGCTTCGAACGAAACGTAGTCGGGAGCCTCGGAAACTCCCAGGATCACGCCCGTATCCTGCACCGGGAAAAATCCTTTGGGCACGATCACATACAGAAACAGGGTCAGCACCAGTGTGCCAAAAGTGACCATCAACGTAGCAGTCTGATGCTTCAGCACCCATTTCACGGTGCGTCCGTAGAAGGCGATGATGCGGTTGTAGTAGTCCTCGGTGACTTCGTAGAAGCGGCCCTTTTCTCCCTCTTTGCGATGCTTGAGCAGTTTCGCGCTCATCATGGGCGTGAGACTGAGCGAGACGCCCGCCGACACCAGAATGGTCACGGCCAGCGTGACGGCGAATTCGCGGAAGAGACGGCCGACGATGTCGCCCATGAAGAGGAGCGGAATCAGTACGGCGATCAGAGAGACGGTAAGCGAAATAATGGTGAAGCCAATCTGGCTCGATCCTTTGAGCGCGGCATCGAGGGGAGAATCTCCCGCTTCGAGGAAGCGGTCGATGTTCTCGATCATGACGATGGCGTCGTCGACGACGAATCCGGTGGAGATGGTGAGCGCCATCAACGTCAGATTGTTGAGGCTGTATCCCAGCAGGTACATGACGCCGAAGGTTCCGATCAACGACAGGGGCACGGCGACGCTGGGGATGACGGTTGCCGCCAGGTTGCGCAGGAACAGAAAGACGACCATCACGACCAGCGCGATGGCGAGCAGCAATTCAAATTCGACGTCTTTGACCGAGGCGCGGATGGTGGTGGTGCGGTCCGTGAGAATCTGCACGCTGACCGCGGTGGGCAGCGAGGCCTGCAACTGCGGCAGCAGTTTCTTGATGCGGTCGACCACGCTAATGATGTTGGCGCCCGGCTGCCGCTGAATATTCACGATCACGGCGGGAGTAAGGTTCATCCACGCGGCGAGCTGATTGTTCTCAGTGCCGTCGATTACGTTGGCAACGTCGCTGACCCGCACGGGCGCGCCGTTGTGGTAAGCGACCACGATGGGCTTGTACTGCTCACTGGAGAAAAGCTGATCGTTGGCGCCGATGGTGTAGGCCTGGCGGGCTCCGTCAATGACGCCCTTGGCCTGATCGACGTTGGCCTGCACCAAGGACGCGCGCAGATCCTCCAGGCTCAGCCCGTAGGAGGCCAGCGCCGTAGGATTGGCCTGAATGCGCACCGCGGGCTTCTGTCCGCCGCTGATTGAAACCAGACCCACGCCGGGAAGCTGGGAAATCTTTTGCGCCAGCGAAGTATCGGCGAGATCTTCTACCTTTGATAGCGGCAGCGAATCGGAAGTCAAAGCCAGGGTCAGAATCGGCGCGTCCGCCGGATTCACCTTGTTGTAGATGGGAGGATTGGGCAGGTCGGTGGGCAAGTAGGTTCCGGCGGAGTTGATCGCGGCCTGCACCTGCTGCTCTTCAACATCAATATTCTGATCGAGTCCGAACTGCAGCGTGATGACCGAGCTTCCATAGGAGCTCGTCGAGGTCATCTGGCTCAGGCCGGGGACTTGTCCGAACTGGCGCTCCAGCGGAGACGTGACGGAGGAGGCCATCACCTCCGGATCTGCTCCCGGATAGAACGTCATCACCTGAATGGTCGGGTAATCGACTTCAGGAAGCGCCGAGACCGGGAGTTGCATGTACGCAACGAAGCCCACAAGCAGGACTCCAACCATCAGCAGCGTGGTGGCTACCGGGCGGAGGATAAATAGTCTTGAAGGACTCATGAGCCTGGAACACCTGCAAAGCCGGAACTGGAATTGGCCGGCCCGGAACCGGTGGACCCGGGAGCGGCAGCGGCCCGACGTCGATTGGCACTGCCGGGGCCGAACCCCAGTCCGGTGGTGGGAGCTACGCTGCGCGGCTCAATGCTGCTGCCGCGTTGCAGCTTGTCCTGTCCGTCGGTGACGACCGTTTCTCCGGGATTCACGCCGTCCGTGATCACGGTGGTATCGCCCTGCGTGAGAGCGACCGTGACCGGCTTATCCAGCACGGTCTTGTCGGAATTGACGGTATAAACGAACGTTCCCTGGGGACCGCGCAAAATGGCCGCGGTGGGAATCACGGTGCTGTTCTTGCGCGTTTCCAAAAGCAAGTCGGCGTTGACGAACTGATTCGGCCAGAGCCTGTTGTCTTTGTTATCGAATACCGCTTTCAACTTGGCGGTGCCCGTGGAGGGATCAATCTGGTTGTCGATGGTCAGCAACTTTCCGGAGGCCAGCTTGGTCTGGTCATCGCGGCTGAACGCATCCACCTCCAATGTTCCCTGGTGCATATGCTTCGACACAGTGGGCAGCACATCTTCGGGCAGGGTGAAGATGACGGCAATCGGCTGCAACTGAGTGAGAATGAGCATGGGATTGGTATCGGCGGCGTGTACGATGTTTCCGGGATCCACCTGCCGCAATCCCACTCGCCCGTTAAACGGCGCCGTGATGTGGCAATAAACGATCTGCAGTTTGGCGTTATCGATCTGCGCCTGATCGGTGCGCACCTGGCCTTCCAGCTGATCGACGGTCGATCTCTGCGTATCCACCTGCTGTTGCGCAATGCTGCCGGAAGGGATCAGCGCCACGTAGCGGTCCAGGTTCAGCTTGGCATCGCGGAGCGTTGCCTGATCCTTGAAAAGCTGCGCCTGCATCTGCTCGAGTTGCACCTTGTAAGGGCGGTCATCAATTTCAATCAGCAGGTCGCCTTCGCGGACGGATTGTCCTTCGACGAAATTGACCTTCATGATCTGGCCATCGACACGGCTCTTGATGTTGGCGGTGTTAAACGCTGTGACTGCGCCCAGTCCGGTGAGATAGACGGGGACATCCTGGCGCTGGACGGGCGCCACCGCTACTGAAACGGCGTGAGGACCGGCGGCATGCGCCTTCTGCTGTTTGGAATCGCCGGAGACGCTGCAGCCGATGAGGTACGCGCAAACTGCCGCAAGAATGCCAAGCGCCGCCCCGCGCCGTATCGCGCCCGCGCGAGGGTATCGATTATATAAGTGCATCATTTTCACAGGTTATTCCGTTGCCCTTCGTTCGACACTGGGGCGTAGAAGGCCCAAGTATTAGACGTAAACATTGTAGACTTGGCTCCAGCAACTCTGCCCAAAAGCGAGATTTTCCTGCCGATTAAGGCTTTCCTTGAATGCGCCTCAGGCTGGAACCGCACATGAAGTTGCAATTGCAGAACCGCGCCATTCTAGGATCAACTGCGGCCAGCGGCGGGTCAAGGACCGGCTTCCAGTTTTTTACAAATCTTTACTCCGCTTGACCTCGGTTTACCGTTTTTCACTGGGAGGACGAAGTCAGGGGTTGCGGTGCGGGATGATTGGTTTCATAGGCCGCAATTTCGGTTCTCATGCTGAAGCGTGAGCCCGATGTCGTCGAGGCCGTTCAGTAGACAGTGTCTTACAAATTCATCGATGGGAAACTTGGCGCGGAATCCCTGCTCGTCGCGGACTTCACACTTCTCCAGATCGATGGTGACCTCGTAGTCGTCGATCTCGTGGGCGCGGCGCAGGACGGTGGCGAGTTCATCGTCGGTGAGGCGAACCGTTAGGAATCCATTCTTGGTGCTGTTGTTGGCGAAGATGTCGGCGAACGAAGAGGAGATCACGGCGCGGAATCCGAAGTCGGCCAGCGCCCACACGGCGTGCTCGCGCGACGATCCGCAGCCGAAATTTTTTCCCGCGACGAGGATGCTGGCGCCTTCGTAGCGCGGCTCGTGCAAAACGAAGTCGGGATTCTTCTGGCCATCCGCGCCGAAGCGCCAGTCGTAAAACACAAATTCGCCGAAGCCAGTCTTCTCGATCCGCTTCAAGAATTGCTTGGGGATGATCTGGTCGGTGTCGACGTTGACGCGATCCAGCGGGGCTACGCGTCCGCGATGCACGGTGAATGGGTTCATGAGTCTCCTGATCTGCCGGGCTGGCTCCGCGGGCGAGACGCCTCCGGGACGTCGGCGGGACGCCGGCGCTACGCTTTCGCCTCTCACTACTGAAACTTCCAATTTCTTATATCGGTAAAGTGGCCAGCTATGGCTGCGGCTGCTGCCATCATCGGACTGACCAGATGCGTGCGGCCGCCACGTCCCTGGCGGCCTTCAAAGTTGCGGTTGCTGGTGGAGGCACAGCGCTCGCCGGGCTGCAAAATGTCGGGATTCATGCCCAGGCACATGGAGCATCCCGGACTCGCGCCACTCGAAGCCCGCCTCCTGAAAAATCCTGTGCAGGCCCTCCTGCTCGGCTGCACGCTTCACCGCTTGCGATCCTGGTACAACCATCGCGCGAACCTTCGCACTCACGCGATGGCCCTTCGCGACGCGCGCCGCCGCCCGCAGATCTTCGATTCGCGAATTGGTGCACGAGCCGATGAATACTCGGTCAATGCCGATATCTTCAATGCGCTTTCCCGGCTCCAGCGCCATATACTGCAAGGCAAGTTCGGCCGCGCGTCGGTCAGATTCTTCGAGACCTTTCACTTCGGGCACGCGCCCGGTGACCGGGGCAACCATCCCCGGATTCGTTCCCCAAGTCACAAACGGGCACAACTGTGCCGCATCGATCTCGACGACTCTTGTCGAAGGCAGCGTCGTTGTCGGAAGGCAGGCTGCGCCAGTACGCGACCGCGTTATCCCAATCGTCGCCAGTGGGAGCGAAGTTTCGGCCCTTCACGTACGCGAGGGTCGTCTCGTCAGGCGCAACCATGCCGGCGCGTGCTCCGGCTTCGATGCTCATGTTGCACAGGGTCATGCGGCCTTCCATGGAGAGCGCGCGCACCGCCGGACCTGCGTATTCGATCACATGCCCGGTCGCGCCGTCAGTCCCGATCTGGCCGATGATCCCGAGCGCGAGATCTTTGGCGGTGACGCCATCGGCCAAGCGCGCGCGCACATCGATCTTCATGGTCTTCGGACGCTGCTGCGCGAGGCATTGCGTTGCCAGAACATGCTCCACTTCCGACGTTCCAATGCCAAACGCCAGCGCGCCAAACGCGCCGTGCGTGCTGGTGTGGCTGTCGCCGCAGACAATGGTCATGCCGGGCTGTGTGATGCCTAGCTCCGGGCCGATCACGTGCACGATGCCCTGCTCCGGCGAATCCATGTCGAAGAGGCGGATGCCGAACTCTTTGCAGTTGGCCTGGAGCGCGGCAATTTGCTTCGCCGCAATCAAGTCGGTAATCGGTGTGCCGCGCGGCTCGGTAGGAATGTTGTGATCGACGGTGGCGACCGTGCGCGCAGGCTGCCGCACTTTGCGTCCGGCAGCGCGCAGGCCGTCGAAAGCCTGCGGCGAGGTGACTTCGTGGACCAGATGCAAATCGATATAAACGATGGGCGAGCGCCCGGCGGGCTGCGCGACCAGATGCACGTCCCATATTTTTTCGAATAACGTTCGTGTGGCCATAGGAGATCGTAATGCCAGCGATACTGGCCGGCTGTCCCCGGAGCGTACTGCCCGCGGGCCCGCCTATATAAGGCAGTAATTACTCGTATCGGTTAAGTTTTTCACAGCTGGCGCGGGCGAGCAAGCAAGGCTGTTACGAAACTCGTGCCGTCCGCTAAAGCGGACTCGGGCAGTTCCGCTTCCGGTCACCCGGCACTTCCGTGCCGGGCTTTCACATCCCGCCGCTTCGCGGCTGGAACCTGCTTTGTCCCACCGTGCGTGCTCGACATTGACTTTCGTAACAGCTCAAGCGGGCGCCCCCGGAGTGTGGTTGGTTACAATCAGTCCCATGCAGAGAAAGATGTTCTGGATCATCTTTACCCTGTTTGGCCTGATCGCGGATTTCGTGCTGCCGTTCTGGTGGGCCTGCGCCGCGACCATCCCTATACTCGTGGCGGCGTGGTGGATCGCTTACCGCAGCGACTGGTTCTAGCGGGCTGCCCGATTCTCTTTCAGCTGTCTACGAATGCATTTATCCCACGATAGCGTGCGTGATTCCGCGCCACCAACCGGGATTAATTCGCCACATGTAGATCGCAAGATTCTGGCCAACGATCACCGCCGGCAGCGCGTAGAGATATACCTTGTGGACGCGGCGGTCGACGATCAGATCGCGCAAGATGCCGAGCCCCATCAGAAGGTCGAGGCAAAGATAAAAGAGGTTGTGGTTGAACAGGAAATCAAACCGGCCGACCGGAGCGTCCATCAGACTGCAGGTTGCGATGAACAAAAGCCGGCGATGGAACTCAGGCCTGGTCCGCCAATAAATGGCAAGGGCAAGGCACGTGCCGAAGACGATCATGTCGTAGAAGGGGATCGAGAGAAACGCATCTACGCCGGCCTGATGGAGCCGAAAGGTGTCGAAGCGCGTCATGACGACGGCGACTGCGATGCCGAGCGAAACCATCCCCGCGCCGAGCGCGGCTCCAAACCAGCCGAAGAAGCGATGCAGTCTCACGTTATGCGTGCGGACCAGCGTGGACTGCGCGATGAAGAACATCACCCAAGTGGAGAAGGCGGCACCGTGAATCCACAGGAGCAGCGGACGGGGCACGGCGGCGTGAAGAAGATTGTCGTTGACCGTGCGGCTGAAGCCCCAAACTACAAGCACGGCAAACAGCAGCGACATGCAGAAATAAAAATACCGGCTTACAAACCGTTTGAGCGGGCTGGCCGTGCCCGCTCTTTTTTCTGTGGCGACTACAGACCCGACTTCCACTGCGTTGACGAAGTGCATTGGATTTCTCCTCTTCGCGTGGTTACTCGATTCGCATAGTTAATGGATCGTCTGCTCGCTTTTCCGTACCGCCGGAGCGCTCGCCGATCCCTGGAACTTCGGCTCGCCCAGCTTCGTGATCCACAGTCCTGAATGAATGTCGTTGAAGTACATCAAGCTATTCAGCAGAGGACTGTCGCACGTCACCGAGCAGGGCTGACCTCCCCAGGTGAAGGGAAGATTCGGACGAAATCCCTTCGCGTCGCCGGTCCAGAAGCGGGCAATCTCGCGGCCTTGCCGGTAGAGATCGCCGCGCAGTTCGCCAGAAATATCGAGCACGCGGGCGCCACCGCTGTAGTAGCCCTCGTACAGCATGTCATTCGCGGCCCAGAAATTGTGCGAGCCGCCTTCGGGCACCTCGTACTGCGCGACTTCTTTGGGATGCTTGATGTCGCTCACATCCATCACGTGGCAGATGGCGCGCACGGGAATGCGGTCGCGATCCTCGATATGGAAAATTCCGGGAAAGACCTCGTCGCCCACAAACAGATAATTCTTGTAGCGAAAGACGCTGTGCGTGCCGGCCAGCCAGCCGTCGCCATAAAGCTCGTAGTGATTGAACTTGTACTGGGCGATTAGCTTGGGATTCTCTGGAGTCCCGCCGCTCATGCCGTTACCCACGTCGAGAATCACCAGGCCGTCGCGCCAGTAGGCCAGGTAGGCGATGCCGTCTTTCACCTGCAGATCGTGCAGGTAACGGCCGCTGGTCATCGATCCCATCTCGGTGTTAATGCTGACGACGGTGGGGTTCTCGACCTGCCAGCGCGCCACTTCTTTGGGATGCTTGGGGTCCTGAAAATCGATAACGCGCAGCGATCCGGTCGCATCATCGGTCAGATAAACGTCGTGCCCATCGATGTAGGCGCTGTGCACGCCACCGGTGACCGTCGCGGTATATTCCGAGAGTACCTTCAGATGCGAAGGATCGCTGGTGTCGAGGAACACGATGCCGTTCTTGCGATTGGAAGCGCCTTCGCGCGTGAACACGCCAATCTTCTCGTCGGGAGTTGTGCTGATGTCGTTGATCAGCCGCGCATCGACCTTGAGCGTGTCGAGGAGTTTGGGATTCGCCGGGTCAGCGATGTCATAGACGAACAGCTTGTCGGCTATGGTCGAGAGGTACGCATGATGGCCGATGATCCATTCCTCGGACATTTGCAGATCAGGCATGGGGACGTGGGCCACGACTTCCATCTCGCGCTCTACGTTGCGAGGCCGCACGACTACGGACGCCGACGCGCTGTGCTGGCCGCTGCTCGCGGTGACCACATACGTTCCGGCCTTCTCGGCTACGAAAGCGCCATCTGCGTAAACGACGGCGCCGCTTCCGCTGATCGACCAGCGCACGGCTGGAGCCTTGCCGCCGCTGGCATCGCCGGCGGCGAAGTGAACAACGTCTCCCGTGCGCGCAGAGGTGGACGCGGGCTTGATGCTCAGTTTGCGCACCGAATCTCGCACTACCTGCACCTTCACCGTGCTACTTGCTCCGTCGGCGGTCGCTTTGATGGTCGCGCTCCCGGCACCGAGGCCGGTGACCAGGCCGGCGGCGTCTACGCTAGCGACGGACGGCTTGTCGGAGGTCCATTGGATCGGCACATCGGCCCGCGGATTCCCGTTCGAGGTGCGCGCGATGACATTCAGCTTCTCCGCACTTCCGGAGACAATGGCATGTGGCAGCGGTTCCAACTCGATGGTCGCGACCTTCGAGTTGGCCACGTTCACGGTCGCGTAGCCAGGCTTTCCGGCGATGACTGCGCCAACGGTCACGACTCCCGGGCCGTGGAAAGTCACTTCGCCCGATTCGTCCGCGCCTGCGAGATCGAACGGAGCGGCAAACCACACTGACGGCTTTGCGTCGATCGGATTGCCGGCAGCGTCTTTGGCCGCGGCGCTAAACTTGACCTTCTGTCCCACCTGCACGTCGAGAGTCTTGGGAGTGATCTCTACGCTCGCGGGAGCTACCGAAGTGGAAGCTGCTTCCTGAGGCTTCGCCGCATCTTGAGGCTTTGCGTTGGCGTCTTGCGCCCACGCGCTCGACGCCGAGAGAGCCATGACTGCAACTGCCAATACGAATGCATTGCGCTTGAACATTCGGCCTCCGCTGGATGTTTGCTGTTGCGCTACTGCTTGACCGGTTCCGTCTTCCAGAAATCAATGCCCGCCGCTTGCGCCCCCACATCGACGGTGGCGACGGTGGTCAAACTCTTGAGATCGATCACTTCGACCGTTCCCGGCTCAGAGCCCACGCCTTCGACCGAGATAAACGCGTAACGGTCGTCGGGAGAAACCACGATCCCGTGAACGACCTTGCGCTTCGTGGGAATCCTCGCCAGTTCTTTGCCGGCGACGGGATCGAAGATGGAAACGGATTGTCCGCGCTTGTTGCTGGCAATCAGGCGGCCGTCTCTGGTCATGGCCAAGTTGTAAACGCCGTTGCCAGCGGGAAAGCGCCGCGCCATCGTCCAGGTACCGGTATTGACGGCAACGATGTCGTTCGATTGATTGCAGGCCACATAAATGACTGAGCCATCGTTCGACGGCTGCGCCCAGGTGGGCGTGCACGACGGCTTGTGATTCGCCATGCTGTGTGCGGACGTCTTTGCATCGGACATCTCCGACCCGGACATCCCGGAATCGGCGGCGTAAGGAGCACCGGTCATCCCCATTTCCTTGCCCGGAGCCAGCATGAAGTAGCGGTCAACGGCGAACTTGCTGGTATCGATTTCGACCATCATGTCGTCCATCATGCAGGCCGAATAATGCTTCGTTCCCGCATGATTGAGGCGCGAACCATGCGGCATGGTGCAGGTGGTGATGCGCTTGACCTCAAGCATCTGGTCGGTGGCCACGACCGAGACCGACGACGGAACCATGTCGCCATGAAAATTGGCGTTGGCCACATAGACGAAATTGCCGTCAGCGGAAATGTCAGTGGTCGCGGGGAACATGCCCAGGCTCGTGTACTTGATGGCCGTGTTGCTGCCGGCGCTAAATTTCCAGAGCGAGCCTTCGGGACGGCCGTGTCCCTGGGCGACGTAGACGAAATTGCTTGTCGGGAGAGACGGCGACGCCGTGCGGGCCGTTGATGTCGGTGGGCATCAGGCCGATGCGCGCCTCGCTCTCGATGTGGGCTCCGCTCGGGCCGAAGCGGACCAGCACAATCTTGTCGGCGGATTCACATACCACGTAGACGAGATAGTCCTGCGCGGGAGGTTGCGCCGCGGCGGCGGGTTGCGCAAGGACAGGCCCGGCGAGTGTCAGCCACAGAGCACAAATCGCAAACCAAACTATGGCGCGCAAAAGACCTCTTCGTTTCGTAGAGGAAACAGCGGTCCCCATCATCATTTGTCAGTTAGTCGTATCCGGCCGCGTCCATTCGGGCGAGGACGCCCCCATATTCGCCGCACTACTCTACCATACGCGGCGGAGGTGGGATGAAAGCCGCCGCAGCGGAGGGGGCGGGGCGGGAACCCGCCTGTCCTGATTTCAACAGTTGAGGGTTACAATGCTAATCCTATGCGCGCCTTCAACGTTTCGCTAAACGGGAAGAAGCTGTGTCTGGCGGGAGTGGGTGAACGCGGAGTTCTATCTGCAATCGTCAACTGGGTGGCGGGGGATCGCGGAGCCGACATGTTCATGGAAGTTGGTGGCCTCGCCAACGAGGAACACGTCGGCTGGGTCAACCAAAAGCGCCTGCAGGTCGGAGATGAAATTCGCGTCAAGATAGTCAACGCAGGATCAGCTGACGAACCTGTCAGGAAGCGCCGGATTCACCCAGCAGAAACGCTCAAGGCGAAGAAGCGTTATGTCCGCATGATGGCAAAAGAGCTTGGCTGGAAAATTCAAACAGGAACCGGACGATCCTGACTGCTTCAGGGCCGGGGATTTTGACGTGAAACGGCCTGTTCTCAACAGTTAGCTCTATAGTGGGCATAAAATGGCGCTTATGGAAGAGACAACGAGCTTCGAGTTGCCATCGAGGGACTCTACACGACATTCGGGGCTTACCCTCTTCGCGATGACACTAATGCGTGTGCATGCTGCTACGAGACGAAGAGAGAAGCGGCTCCACAGAAAGCAACTTCGCGAGCTTGGTTCAGATGACTTGCGGCAGTACGCTACTGACGCATTGTTGGTGGGGTGACGTGTCGGATTTTAAGCACTTTCTCCCGCGCATTTCGAATTGACGGTTGCACATGGAGCCGAATTCCTAGACCGGCAAGCGGTCCTCAAAAAGCTTTAGCACGGTGAATAGCTACTGGCCAGAGACGGAACAACGTGCTGTAGAAACTTTCTCGATGTGCTTTGGAATTGCGCTTGGAGAGTCAACCGCAGGAATCAAATGGCGAGGAAATTGAGGATTCGCTTTGTGGAATTGCGCAAGCTGTGAGTCGGTTGTTACCATTTCTCAATAAGTGGCTCACAACGGAGACGGAAAATGCGCGGCTGAATCTCGCAGGATTCATGGCCTACACCGACTTCGTAATCCGAAACGCCACGCTAGCGGCTATTGGGCGGATCGTGCCGAATTGTTCGATGAAGTTGTAGCTTGGGTACGGAGCGAAGAGAGCAAATGGCGAAAATGACAACAATCGCAAGTGAATTTCCTCAGTACGATTTTGTTGAAAGGGCCTACATCTCCTTGCCCTGAGTGTGGGTTCTGTGCTCTCAGTTGGCGTTACATCTCCATAACACTTATCGACGCTCTGGTTAATCCGCTGACGGCAAAAGACTCTATCGCGGCCGCGTGATCGCGCCCTGCGATGCTGACGCGACCAGCGCCGCGTATTTCGCAAATACTCCGGTTGCATAGCGCGGCTGCGGAGCCTTCCATTGGGCCATGCGCTGGCGCAGCACATCGTCGCTGACTTCGACTTTCAGCAACTGCTTGCGCACGTCGAAGTGAATCATGTCGCCATCGCGCACGCCGGCGATGGGGCCTCCCAACGCGGCTTCGGGAGAAACGTGCCCGGCCATCAAGCCGCGGGTCGCGCCGCTGAATCGGCCGTCGGTTAACAGCGCCACGGAATCGCCGAGTCCCTTCGCCCACGATGGCGGCGGTTACGCCCAGCATCTCGCGCATTCCCGGACCGCCCTTCGGTCCTTCGTTGCGGATCACGACCACGTCTCCGGCCTTGATCTTCTTCGAAGTGACCGCGGTCATGGCGTCTTCTTCGGATTCAAACACGCGGGCTGGACCATGATGCTCCAGGCGCTCGTGGCCGCTGATCTTGGCCACGCAGCCTTCGGGCGCAAGATTTCCCTTGAGAATGACGAGGCCGCCCGTTGCTTTCAGTGGCTTGTCGAGCGGAGCAATCACTTCCTGACCGGAAGTTTCACGGGCGCTTTCGGCTTCGTGCGAGAGCGTCTCCCCGGTGACGGTCTTGGCCGATCCATGCAGATACTTGCCGGTCATCAGGCGCTTGGCCAGCAGGCGAATGCCGCCCGCATGATGCATGTCGGCGGCAACGAATCGGCCGGAAGGCTTGAGGTCGGCGAGCAGCGGAGTCCGCTCGCTCACCGTCTGGAAATCATCGATCTGAAGCTCCACGCCAGCTTCGCGCGCAATCGCCAGCAGGTGCAGAACCGCGTTGGTCGATCCGCCGGTCGCGGCGACGGCGGCAATCGCGTTCTCGAACGCGTCGCGGGTGAGAATGTCGCGGGGCTTGAGATCTTTCTGCAGCAGGTTCATGACGACTTGGCCGCAGTCGAATGAGATCTGATCTTTTTGCGTGTCCATCGCCGGGACGCTGTTGAATCCCATGGGCGACAGTCCGATCATCTCCATCACCGTCGACATGGTGTTGGCGGTATATTGCCCGCCACACGCGCCGGCTCCGGGGCAGGCAACGTCTTCGAGTTCTTTCAGCTCAGCGTCGCTCATCTTGCCCGCGACGTTGGCTCCGATGGCTTCGAAAACATCTTGGACGGTGACATCTTTGCCGCGATAACTGCCGGGAGCGATGGTCCCGCCGTACAGCACCAGGCCGGGAAGATTCATGCGCGCCAGGGCCATGGCCGCCGCGGGAATCGTCTTGTCGCAGCCCACGACGCACACCACGGCGTCGAACATCTGGCCGCGGCACACGAGTTCGATGGAGTCGGCAATCAGTTCGCGGCTGACCAGCGAGGCTCGCATGCCTTCGGTACCCATGGTCTCGCCGTCAGAGATAGCGATGGTGTTGAACTCCATGGGCGTGCCGCCGGCGGCGCGAATCCCTTCTTTCACCTTGGCCGACAAGCGGCGCAGATGGAAGTTGCAGGGCATGGTTTCGATCCACGTGTTGGCCACGCCGATGAGCGGACGGCTGAGATCGGCATCGGTGAAGCCGATCGCCTTGAACATGGCGCGCGCGCCGGCGCGGTCGCGCCCTTCGGTGATTCCACGGCTGATGTGCTTGAGATCCATAGTGAAAGATTATAGGAGAAGTTGAGGCTTCGAACCGAGAAGCGTAAACCACAAAGGACACGAAGTTACACGAAGGTTGAAGCTACATCTGGGATTTTATCCTTCGTGTACCTTAGTGTCCTTAGTGGTTAAGAGACTTTGTTATCAAAAATGGGGAACCCGCTTTGCAGGTTCCCCCAAGTTGCATGACGGTGCCCAGGACACGTCATGCTTGCCCAGCTACAAAGTCGAAACTAGGCGCGAGCCGCGGCGCGCGAATCTTCTAGCGTGACTCCGGCCGGTGGATGATGCGTGGTCCATGCGGCAGTATGCGCCGCGGCCGAACCGACGTGGATCACATCCGCAATCGAATACCATTCGCGATACAACTGGCCGGTCTGTTTCTGATTTACGTCGAGCGCAAGCGTGACTTGATGATCGCGCTCGGCGGCCGCCGCCTGTACAGCGGGCAGTTCGAGGCCACGCCGCGAAGCCGCGTTCAGAATGCGCATCAGCGTGCCTTGCGTATTGCGATAGCGAATGTGAAACAGCTGCATGGTTTCGCTCCTGTCGAATTGAATGCAGAAGTCAAAAGTCAGAATGCAAAAGTGAAACCCATCTTCGGTCCAAACGCTTTTACTTCTGCATTCTTACTTCTGACTTCTGCATTACTTTTTTTCTTTCTGGTTCCCCTATTCTTCCAGCATCATTTCTGAAAGCGCCGCGCCCGCCGGAACCATGGGGAAGACGTTGGCTTCCGGCGCGCAATCGAATACCAGCAGCTCCGGTTTGGGCGAGCGCAGGAAGCGATCGATCTGATCGCCGGTCTCCGGCGAAACCGGAAACTCGCGCATCGCGTCTTCATTCAGCCGGAAGCCGTGAATCTTGTAGGCCCTGGCGATCTCGACGAAATCCGGATTATCGCTGAGATCGGTCTCGGCATAATTGCGCTGGTAGAAAAGCTGCTGCCACTGCCGCACCATGCCCAGATACTTGTTGTCGATGATGACCATCTTGATGGGAAGCCCGAGGCGATGGACCGTCGCGAGTTCCTGGATGTTCATCTGAAATCCGCCATCGCCGGAGACGCAGAGCACGCAAGCGTCGGGCCTGGCGAGTTGCACGCCCACCGCGGCCGGCAAAGCGAATCCCATGGAGCCGAGCCCGCCGGAAGTAATGAAGCCTCGGGGCGACGACGAACGGTAGCGCTGCGCGGCCCACATCTGATGCTGGCCGACGTCGGCAAGGATCACGCTGCCTTCGGGCAAGCGGCTGAAAAGTTCGTCGAGGAAGCGGATCGTGGGCTGCGCGAGTCCGCGCGGATCGAGTTCTGCCCGTTCAGGTCCGCATGCGATGTTGCGCCAGCCGGAAAAGTCAGGCAGCGCGTGCCTCCGCAATTCGGCTTCAAATGCGGGAATCGTGTCGGCAAGATTTCCAATCACCGGCAGATCGCAGGGACGCACCCGGTCAAGCTGCGCGGGATCGATTTCGAAGTGCACGATTTTGGCATGCGGCGCGAAACGTGTGGGGTCGCCGGTCACGCGGTCGTCGAGCCGCGCCCCGAAAACGAGCAGCAGATCGGTCTCATGCAAGGCCATGTTGGCGGCGCGGGTTCCGTGCATGCCGACCATGCCCAGATAATAAGGAGCTTGCGGTTCGACCGCGCCCAGTCCGTGCACGGTGGCGAACGTGGGAATGTTCATGCGATCGAGCAGGCGCCGCAAATCCTGGATCGCTCCAGAAAGCTTTGCCCCGGCGCCCACCAGTGCAACCGGCTTGGCCGACTGCTGCAGCAACGCGACAATCGTGTCGGTGAATCCACCGTCAGCCTTGGCGTCGGCAGGACGCGCATGCGGCGTGAACTTCGACGGGCCGGAGAATTCTTTCTTGGCCTTCAGCAGGTCGGTGGGAATATCGATGACCACCGGGCCGGGACGTCCGCTGCGCGCCCAGTAAAATCCTTCGGCGATGACGTCGGGAATTTCGTCGATGGTGCGAACCAGGCGGCTCCATTTCGTGAGCGAGAGCGTGACGCCGAAAACGTCAGTCTCCTGAAAAGCGTCGGTGCCGATCAGCGCGCTGCGCACCTGGCCGGTAATGCAGACCAGAGGAACGGAATCCATCTTGGCGTCGGCAATGCCGGTCACAAGGTTGGTAGCGCCGGGCCCGCTGGTGGCCATGGCGACGCCAACTTTGCCGGTGACGCGCGCGTAGCCCTCCGCGGCGAATACCGCGCCCTGCTCGTGCCGGGTGAGGATGTGCCGCACGCCACTGCCATCGAGCGCGTCGTAGAGCGGCATGATCGCGCCGCCGGGGTAACCGAAAACCAGGTCCACCCCTTCGGCGCGCAGGCACTGCAGAACGATGTCCGCTCCCTTAAGCATTCACCACCTGTTTTGTGTCTGTGGGAGCAGATTGTTTTTTGCCTTCTTTGGGCAGCCAGCTCATCATGCCGCGCAGTTGCGCGCCCACGATTTCGATGGGATGCTGCTTCTCTTTTTCGCGAAGCTGGTTGAAGTTAGGACATCCGGCTTTGTTCTCGGCAATCCATTCTTGCGCGAATTTGCCGGATTGAATGTCGGCGAGAGTCTTTTTCATGGCCTGCCGCGTGGCATCGCCGACGACCTGCTCGCCGCGGGTCAGATCGCCGTATTCGGCTGTGTTCGAGATGGAGTAGCGCATGCGGGCCAATCCACCTTCGTAGATCAGGTCGACGATGAGCTTCACCTCGTGCAGGCATTCGAAGTAGGCGATCTCGGGCGCGTAGCCGGCCTCGACCAGGGTTTCGAATCCTTTCTTGATCAGCGAAGTCAGGCCGCCGCAAAGGACTGCCTGCTCGCCGAACAGATCGCTTTCGGTTTCCTCTTTGAAAGTTGTCTCGAGAACTCCGGCGCGGGTGGAACCAATGCCGTGCGCGTAGGCGAGGCCAAGTTCGTGCGCGCGTCCGCTGGCGTCCTGCTGGATGGCCAGCAACGCCGGAACTCCGCGGCCTTCGGTGTAAACGCGGCGTACGAGATGCCCGGGACTCTTGGGGGCGATCATCACGACATCGACGTCGGGCGGAGGAACGATGGTTTTGAAATGAATACTGAAGCCGTGGGAAACGCCGAGCACTTTTCCGGGATGCAGGTAGGGCTTGATGGCCTGCTCATAGAGCTCGCCCTGCGTTTCGTCGGGAGTGAGAACATGGATCCAGTCGGCGCGCTTGGCGGCCTCGTCGGGAGCGACGACGACCATGCCATCGGCGCGGGCCTGAGCCGCGCTTTGCCGGTTGGGATCGAGACCAATGATGACTTTGTGTCCGCTGTCGCGGAGATTCTGGGCCTGGGCGTGTCCCTGGCTACCGTAGCCAAGGATGGCGATGGTTTTGCCTTTCAGTGCATCGGGCTTGGCGTCGCGTTCGTAAAAAATAGTGACCACTTCGTGCTCCTCTCGTTGCACAAGGGAAGGAAAGAGCCCTTGCTTTTTTGGGGATGGGACCTAGTGTATCCCCAGTGGGGAGAAAATGAACCCCGATGCGAACCGACCGGTCGGTCGGTTAAGGGAGCGATGCTACCGGGCTCGTCTTCAGAGTGTCAAGGATAAAACCGCGGCTGCTTGCCGCGGGCGAATGTCAGGGCCGCGCGACCTTGCCTCCATCTCAGACATTCTAGATAACTTACGGATGTCCAAAAAGGGAACGGAGGGGCTGTTGCGAGAGAGATTCGTAACCATGCGGGATGGAAGTGCGCGTACGCTTAAGAGTCAGCAGGAGGGATGAATCATGGCCGAGAAGCGGGTTCCCAGTTTCGAGAAGACCCAAGCTGTCGTCGCGCAGCCCTCGAAGAAATCGGGTGCCCCCGCCGACCAGGGCAAGGTGCCGAAGCCGCTGCGACTGGGCAAGGATTGCGACTACGAGCAGGAACTGGGACGGCTGCAAATCGAACTGGTGAAACTCCATGAATGGATCCGCCACGAAGGACTCAAAGTGGTGATTCTGTTCGAAGGGCGCGACGCGGCGGGCAAGGGCAGCGCCATCAAGCGCATCACGCAGACGCTGAATCCCCGCATCTGCCGCGTGGTGGCGTTGGGCACGCCGACGGAGCGGGAGAAGACGCAGTGGTATTTTCAGCGCTATGTAGCGCACTTACCGGCGGCCGGCGAGATGGTTCTGTTCGACCGCAGCTGGTACAACCGCGCCGGCGTCGAACACGTGATGGGCTTCTGCACCGAGAGCCGAGTACGAGGAGTTCCTGCATAGCTGTCCGGAGTTCGAGCGGATGCTGGTGCGCGCGGGCATCATGGTGATCAAGTACTGGTTCTCGGTGAGCGATGAAGAGCAGGAGCGACGCTTTCAGGACCGCATGAATGACCCCACCAAACGTTGGAAATTAAGTCCGATGGACTCTGGAATCGCGGCGGCGCTGGGCGGAATATTCGCGTGCCAAGGACGAGATGTTTGCGGTTACCGACATCAAGCAGGCGCCCTGGTACGTGGTGGATGCGGAAAACAAGAAATGCGCACGGCTCAATGTCATCCGCCACTTGTTGTCCCTCATTCCTTACCGTGATATGACCCCAGAGCGCCTGAAGCTGCCGTGCCTCGACAAGACCAAGTATGTGCGGCCGCCAATCCAGGAGCAGAATTTCATTCCACAGGTTTACCGCTTGAGCGAGTAGGAGCGAGCAGTCCTGATGTAAGCGAAACACAAGGTCCCTCCACTTCCGCTCGCTTGCGCTTCGCTTCGGTCGGAATGACAAAGGTGGGGGCCCGCGAAAAACCAGTTGTCATCTGAGCGGAGTGGCAGATTCGCGCATGCAAATCTGCCGCGAAGTCGAAGGATTCCTATCACCACAAAGTTCCTGTTCGGGGCTATGTGTGCGCGAAACACCGGTTCCGCGTTACCATGGCACGCGATGACTCGCGAGACGGCAGTCGATTCCCGGCAGGAGATCTTGCGCACAGCGGCGCGACTGTTTCAGCAGCGCGGATATGATGCCACCTCGATGAACGACGTCGCGGCATCGCTGAAATTGAGCAAGGGCGGGCTCTACCACCACTTCCAGAGCAAAGACGAAATCCTGTTCGAGATCATGAACCATGCCATGGAGATCACTGAGGAGCGCGTGCTGGCTCTGGTGCGCGGGATTGCGAATCCGGAGGAGCGGCTGCGGGCGCTGATCCGGCTGCACATTGAAGTGGTGCTGAGCCCGCGCGACCGCGAGATCACAGTGATGCTGCACGAGAACCATCCGCTGCCGCCGGGACTGCGCAAGCGCATCAACACGCGTAAGAAGGAATACATCCACTTTGTCGAGAGCCTGATGGCGGAAGTGCAGCGGGCGCGCCACGCAAAAGGTTCCGTCAGTCCGCGCGCGGCGGCGTTCGCGCTCCTGGGTATGATCAACTGGATTTATCAGTGGTACAAGCCGGAGGGCGATCTGCAGACGCATAACCTGGTGCCGCAGTTCACCGATTTGGTGCTCGGGGGAATTCTGGCGTGATCGGCAACGGGCCGAAACTTGCCGTGCTCGTTTTTTTTTGCGCCTGCCGAGAGCTAATACGAAAACTCACCACAGGGGACACGGGGGTACACAGAGGCCCCTCACCTCACTTATGCGGCGGGATCCAGTAGACCTCTTCCTTCACGCTCCCTTTATCGACGAAGCCGCGGCGCTTCAGGATCGCCTTGCTGTGCTCGATCATCTCCGGATGTCCGCATAGATAGGCGACTGTGTTGCTCGCATCCAGTTCCCAGTGATCGGCATACTTGCGCAGGATGTCGTCGGCGCGTCCGATTTCTCCCGGCCAGTCTGCATGGTCCCATGGACGGCTCACCGTGGGCACATATTTGAACCAGGGCAGATCTTTGTCGAACTGATTCAGTTCCTCGAGGTAGCCGAACTCCCATGGACGGCTGGCGCCATTGAGCAGGTAGAGTTGGTGGCTGCCATCGAAGCGGCCTTCTTTCCAATCCTGAGATAGCGTGCGCACGTAGCTGACAAAGGGGGCAACTCCGGTGACGGTCGAGATCAGCAGATGATTCTTGCGCCCATTGCCCATTTCGAGGGAGAACTTGCCTTTCGGGACTTTGCGCATCAGCAACAGATCGCCGACCTGCAATTTGTGCAGCAGGGGCGTGAGGGCGCCTTCGGGGACGAGTTCGAAAAAGAATTCGACTTCGTCTTCCGCAGGTGAGGAGGCGATCGAATAGGGGCGCTCGATGCGCTTGCCGTTGGCTTCCACTCCGAGCGTGGCGTACTGGCCGGGAACGAAGTTGAATTCGCCGCCGGCGCGGATGCGGAACATCCACAGGTCGGGAGCGAAATCGACGCGCTTGACCACGGTAGCGCGGTAGAACTTCTCCTCTATGTAGGCCGCCTGCTTCTCCTCAGAAAGAAAGGTCATAGAAAAATCAATTGCGCGTCCAGATGGACGCTTCTCCCGGAATTTTCTTGATACTTAGTTAGATGTCGGACGGCTCTTCTTGACTCATCCCTTCCGACCGAACGGTCGTGCGGTAAGTTCAGGGTGGTAATCCTATCGGGAATCGTTTCGTTTGGGAAGATATTCTGTCAGGAAAAAATTCGATTTAGCAGATCAGCGGACTTAGATCAACGCACTCCCGAGGAGGTTTCTTCGGCGGCGAGTTGCTCCAACACCGTGCGCAGGGCTCGCAGAACCTCATCGGCCACCGCGGCCTTTAAGGCGAACTTCAGCATTCCGTCGGGCGTGAACTGCGCGCCGCGCTGCGCCGAGACGAAACGCGCCAGGTGCTCGGGGTCGACGGCGGCATTCTGACGAAACTTGAGGGTGACGAAATCGCGCTTGCGTTCGATCGCATTCACGCCCACCCGCACGCACAGCAGCTTGAGCGAGGCGTAGTCGAGCAGGTTGCGCACGGCTTGCGGTGGTTCGCCATAACGGTCTTGCAGTTCGGCGCCCACATCAGAGAGTTGCGACTCTGTTTCGACTCCGGCGACGCGCTTGTACATGCGCAGGCGCTGATTTTCTTCGGGAATGTATTCTGCCGGAATGCGGATGTTGAGCCCGAGATTGAGTTGCGTTTCAGCCTCGTCGGGCGCGACCTCGCCCTTCATCTCGCGGACGGCGCGGTCGAGCATCTGGGTGTAGAGCTCGAATCCGATGGCCTCGATGTGTCCGCTCTGCTCGCCGCCAAGAAGATTTCCCGCGCCGCGAAGTTCTAAATCCAAAGCGGCGATTTTGAAGCCGGCGCCGAGGTCGGAAAATTCTTTCAGTGCCGCAAGGCGGCGGCGCGCGATGGGCGTGAGTTCCACTTCCTTCGGGATCATCAGGTAGGCATACGCACGGCGATTCGAACGACCAACGCGTCCCCGCAACTGATACAGCTCCGACAGGCCGAGTCGATCGGCACGGTTAATCAGGATTGTGTTGCAGAGGGGGATGTCGAGACCGTTTTCAATGATCGTAGTCGCGACCAGGATGTCAGCCTCGTGATGCATGAACTGCAGCATCACTTTTTCGAGTTCGGACTCGCCCATCTGGCCGTGGCCCACGATGACGCGCGCTTTCGGAACCAGCGCCTGCAGCTTGGCAGCGATCTCCCAGATGCTTTCGACGCGGTTGTGCACGAAGTAGACCTGGCCGCCGCGTTCGAGTTCCTGCTCGATGGCGGATTGAATGAGCTTGTCGTCCCAGCTGGCGACGACGGTTTGAATCGCCATGCGATCTTTGGGCGGAGTCTCAATCACGCTCATGTCGCGCAGTCCGACCAGCGACATGTGCAGCGTGCGCGGGATCGGCGTGGCCGACATGGTGAGCACGTCGACCTGCTTGCGCATTTGCTTGATGCGCTCTTTGTGGCGCACGCCGAAGCGCTGTTCTTCATCGACGATCAGCAGGCCAAGATCGGAGAACTTGAGATCTTTCGAGAGAATGCGGTGGGTGCCGATCAGAATGTCGATCTTGCCGGCTTCGCTCTTCTGCAAAATTTCCTTTTGTTGCTTCGCGTTGCGAAAGCGGCTGATCATCTCGATGGTCACAGGAAATGGTCCGAAACGCTGTTTGAAGGTTTCGAAGTGCTGGAAGGTGAGGACGGTTGTGGGCGCGAGCACAGCGACCTGCTTGTTGTCGCTGACGGCCTTGAATGCCGCGCGCATGGCGACCTCGGTCTTGCCGTAGCCGACGTCGCCGCAGAGCAGGCGATCCATAGGCAGCGACGATTCCATGTCGCGCATGACGTCGGTGATGGCCTGCGCCTGATCTTCGGTCTCGCTGAATTCGAAGGCGTCTTCGAACTCGCGGACAAATTCGTTGCCGGCGGGAAACGCGTGCCCCTCGGCCATTTTTCGCGCGGCGTAGAGCTTGAGCAGCTCTTCGGTCATGTCCTTCATGGCCTTGCGCACGCGGGCCTTGGTCTTGGCCCAGGCCTGCGTGCCCAGATGGCTGAGCGCGGGCTTGGCGCCTTCGGAAGAACGGTATTTCTGAATCAGGTCGAGGCGCGTGAGTGGGACGTAGAGGCGTGCGCCTTCCGCGTATTCGAGCAGCATGAACTCGGCGTTGCCGTCGCCCTGATTGATTTCCTTCAGTCCCTGATACTGCCCGATGCCGTGTTCGACGTGGACGACGTAGTCTCCGACTTGCAGATCGCGGAAGTCGGAGAGGAATGCCGACACTTTCGATTTCTGGCGCTGCGGGCGGGCGGCAACGGCTTCCGATTCGTCGAACAAATCGCGCGCGCCGAAGATCGCGAGATGAGCTTCGGGAAAGATGACGCCGTCGGGCACGTAGGCTTTGGCGAGCGTGGTGGTGTGGACTTCTCCGGCAAAGTAACTGGTTTCATCGGCGTAGCTCTCGCCGCCACGAGTGCGGCTGCCGAGTTTGAAGCTGACGTTGTATTCGGTGAAGATGTCGGCCAGGCGCTCGACCTCGCCGGTATTCGGAACAGAGAACAGCACCTCATTTCCCGCGGCGGTCAGCTTCTGCACTTCTTCGAGCATCGCGGGAACGGCGCCGTGGAAGCGCTGCGTGGGCTGGGTGAGGATGGTGACGGCACTGTCTGCATCTTCACTGCGCGTAATGCCAAGATGTTCGAGATCGGCTCCGGTCAGGGCTGTGATCTTGCGCCACCAGTTCTCCGGAGGAAGATAGAGGTCTTCGGGGCGCACGAGGTTGCCGACGCCGCTGCGCTCGTGCATTTCGCCGATGCGCGTCCAGAAGCGGTCGAATTCGGAGCGGAGCAGATCGGGTTCGTCGAGCAGAACCGCGGCGTGCGGAAGCAGATCGAAAATCGTGCGGTCCGATCCGGCCACGGGCGCATAGAACTCCCAGCCGGGAAAAACGGTGACTCCGCCGGATCGGATCGCGGCTTCCACAATCTCCTCATTGCCCGCGATGCGCTTGCCGGAGAGCCGAGTGTGAATGGCGCCGAGCAGTTGATCGTTGACCGGAGTTTCGGTGAGCGGCAGAAGCAGCGCTTCGTCGATCGGATTCGAAGACCGCTGCGAGGTTGGATCGAAGCGGCGGATGGAATCGACTTCATCGCCAAAAAATTCGATGCGGACCGGGCGCTCGGCTTCGGGCGAGTAAACGTCGAGGATGCCTCCGCGCACGGCATACTGGCCGGGCATCTCGACAACGTCCGCCGAGACGTAGCCCACGGTGTTCAAGTGCGCGAGCAGGTTGTCGAGATCGAAGGATTCGCCGCGGCGCAAGGTGCGGGCGAGATCGGTGTAGTACTCGGCGGAGCGCTGCAGAATGGCCGTAGCTGCTATGGGGGTGACAATGATCGCGGCTTTGCCGGTGGCAATCTTCCACAAAGCGGTCGCGCGTTCTTCCTGGAGTTCAGGATGCGGCGAGAGATTCTGGAACGGCAGCACATCGCGAGCCGGCAGGGCAACGATGGACTCGGGATCGCAGGCGGCGGTGAGTTCGGAAAATCCCCGCAGGACAGGGATGTACTCTTCGATGGCGCGGTTGTCGTTGACGACGACGATCAGCGGCCGTTCGGCGGCGCGGCGCAAAAGCACGAGCAGCACCGCTTTCGCCGTGGGGGATAGTCCGGACACACGCATCCTCCCCGTGCCCTCTTTCAGGTGGGAGGCTACACGCGTGAAGCCGGGAAGCAATTCGACATCCGCGAAGAGTTCGCGGACGAAGGGAAGAAGCATCGCCTTTTCATTTTAACAGGATCGAAGGCGGGCATGCGGAAGCCGCCCGTCTCGCGGAAACGGATGAAAGTGATCCGACTGGAACGCATATACGGGAAAGAACATTAGGTTGTTCTGGTGAGAAAGGCTGGTAAATCATTTTGAAGTTCGGCGGGTGCATGTGCACCTGTTGAAAACGCGGGACGTTGGGATGACGCCTTTCGGAAATCTCGCCCACTAGGCGAAAAAAGGCCGTGACTGCCATTCGATCCGGAAACTTCGATGGCAGCCTTCAGGCTCGAATGAAGACTTCGAATAAAGCTTCAGGCGCGCAGCAGAGGACGCGTCAGGCAGGTTGGGCCGCCGCTGCCGTTGATGCAGAGTTCGCCGCCGGGGAAGGTGCGGACATCGAATCCAGCCTGGCGAAGGCGGTCGTTAGTCCTGGAATTCTCTTCGATGGCAAGCAGGCGCCGTTCGCCGAGCGCGAGCACATTACAGGCCAGCGTGTCCCGCTCCGCAGGGTCGATCTCAATCCACTGGAAGCCGCGAGCCTCGAGCAGTTCAACGGTTTCAACCGCGAGCGCGGAAAGATCCACCAGCGCGGTGCGCCCG
This sequence comes from uncultured Acidobacteriota bacterium, assembly GCA_963763795.1. Classification (GTDB taxonomy): domain Bacteria; phylum Acidobacteriota; class Terriglobia; order Terriglobales; family Acidobacteriaceae; genus Sulfotelmatobacter. The sequence continues at coordinate 64,209 of CAVXPP010000005.1, forward strand.
TCAAGAAGACTGATCAGCGACATGAGATGAAGACAGGCGGAAGGCCCCGGTCCGTAGGGCAGAGGAGCGGAAAGAACCTCGACTCCCTTGGGCGCAAGCAGGGCGCGCATCTGCGCGATGCCTGCCGCATTAGTGCGATAGCCGTGACCGATGAGCAGAGTTTTCGAATCGAGCCACACGATGTCGCCGGCCTCGGTTGTGCCGGGAGCGACGATTTCTCCGAAGGTAGGAATTCCAAGACGCTGGCAGAATGAGCCCTGATGGACGGCCTCGGCGACGCGGTTCGTTTTTCCTGGGCGCATCGTGATCAATCCGAAATCTGTAGCGAGCGAAGCGTCATGGGCATAAGCGGCGTCGAGGGAAAGATTCGCCGCGGGCGGCAACTCAATCACTTCCGCGCCTGCGGTTTGCAATTCGCGGCATAAGATTTCGTGCTGCGCCTGGGCAGTCGCGAAATCAGGCGCGTGATGAAATCGGAGATCGCGCCAACGTGCTACTTGTTCCGGGCGATTCCATCCGACCGTGCGGGGCGAGCACACGAGCACGCGCTGGAGCGCACCGACCATGGAGTGTCCGTTGAAATCCACGCGAGTTTGAAAAAGTGTGGGCAGGCGATTTCTGGTGTAACGGCAGGAATCATTCTACGGCAGGACACGCTCAATAAGAAAATGGCCGCGTGCAGGCGTGGGAATCCTGACGCGGCCCATGATCGGAATCATTACTGGACCGTTTTCATCTCCCCTTCATCGGCCGCGAACGAAACCTGCGCATCGGCGGGCGGAAGCAGTTCGTGGGCACCGTTCTTGTCTTTATGGTGAGCGCCGTGCTTGTTCAGCCACTCGTGCAAATGTTGGCGCGCCGCGGCGGAGAGTTTCGAGAAGAAAAGCCCGGCGCGGCCTTGATCGCCGGACCAGATCACGTCAGCGTGGCCGTGAAGCGTGAGTTTCGTTCCGGGCAATACGCAGCGAAAGGCAAGGTTCGAAATCATAGGCACGGGTTCGGTAGCCTGCACGGCCAAGCCATACTCCCCAATGTCGATGCTGATTCCCGCAGCTGTCCCCGTCGGTAAATCAAGATAGACCAGCGTCTTCACATCGTACCGCTCGGACTGGCGCCGATTTTTTTTACGCGACTTCCGGCGGGGAGCCAGGCTTTGCTTCACAAGTTCAGGATCGATGGGCTTGTACAGGATGCGGCCGGCTCCGGATTGGAAAGCCTGGCCGGTGCCGGGCCATGCGCGGCTGGCGACTGCAAGCAGCGCGGGCTTTTGCGCCGGCGGCAGCATATTCGCCATGCGGATGATTTTCTCGGCTCCGTCGAGATCACAATCCACGATCAGAGTCGAGCATCGACCGGTCATGATCAGCTCAAGAGCGTTTTGGCCGGAATGGCAATTCATGAGGTCGATTTCGAGCGGGTCGAGAGTGGCTTGCAGAGTCTGAAGCGATCGATTGTCCTGGCAAAGAACGGCAGCTGACTGGCGCATGAGTTCCAAAGTACGTTGGTTGGCGAAACGGGTAAATGTCACAGCGGTAATCGCGGGCCCGGTTACCGAAGCATTCTTTTCCCGGACGAAAAATCCGTGCTAGCGGCGCAGCGGGCTAGCCGCGAGCGGCGGCGACCGGTGACTGAAATTGCGGCTGTTATAATTGAGAATTGCGCTCATGGCTACGAAACGACTGATACGGTCCACAACGGTTTTATCCATTCGCCGCGGTGGAAGTGTTGTGCTTGCGGGCGACGGACAAGTCACGCTGGGCGAGTCGGTGATCAAGCACTCGGCAAAAAAGATCCGGCGGCTTTACAACGACAAGATTGTGGCGGGATTCGCGGGCTCGACAGCGGACGCCTTCACGTTATTCAGCCGCTTCGAAGCCAAGCTGGAGCAGTACCACGGCAACCTGGGGCGCGCGGCTGTGGAACTGGCGCGGGATTGGCGCACCGATAAATTTTTGCGACATCTGGAGGCGCTGTTGCTGGTCAGCGACAAGGAGCAGACCTTTCTGCTGAGCGGCCAGGGCGATGTGATCGAGCCCGATACCGGGATTGCGGCGATTGGCAGCGGCGGTCCGTATGCGCAGGCGGCGGCGCAAGCGCTTGCCGAGCATACTCAGCTCTCGGCCCGGCAAATTGCCGAAGAAGCCATGAAGATTGCCGGAAAAATGTGCATCTATACCAATGACCGGGTGACGATTGAGGAACTGTAAGTCGTAGGGACAGCCGCCCTCGGCTGTCCGCTGGGTCGAAGACCCAGCCGTATTCGAGCGGGACTAAGTCAGGACAGCCGAGGGCGGCTGTCCCCACATGAGTTTTTATGGCTATTTATCTTCCCTCTTCCGCCGAAGAAGAACAGCTTGCGCTGGATGAACTGACCCCGCGCGAGATTGTGAGCGAACTCGACAAATACGTGATTGGCCAAAAGGACGCGAAGCGCGCCGTGGCGATCGCTTTGCGCAACCGCACGCGGCGGCAGAAGCTGCCTCCGGATCTCGCGGAAGAAATCATCCCGAAAAACATCATCATGATTGGCCCCACGGGCGTGGGCAAAACGGAAATCGCGCGCAGGCTGGCCAAGCTGGCGAATTCTCCGTTTCTGAAAGTCGAGGCCTCGAAGTTCACCGAAGTCGGATACGTCGGGCGCGACGTGGAATCGATGGTGCGCGATCTGGTGGAGATCGCCATCGACAATGTTCGGGAAGAAAAACTGGAAGACGTGGCAGATAAGGCTGAGTTGAACGCGGAAGAGCGGTTGCTGGATATCCTGCTGCCGCCTTCGCCGCCGCCGCGGCACGACCCGTCGGCGAGCACGGGCGGAGTGGTGATTGATGGCAATACGGCGTTGGCCGAATCCTCGGGCCGGACGCGCGAGAAGCTGCGCCAACAGCTGCGCGAAGGCAAGCTCGACGATCGCATGGTCGAGATTGATGTGCGCGAGCGGAATTTCCCTTCCTTCGAAATTCTCACCAACCAGGGCGTGGAGGAGATGGACGTCAACATTAAAGATATGTTGCCGAACATCTTCGGACAGCGCACGAAGAAGCGGAAGATGAAGGTGAATGAGGCCTTCGAATATCTGATCCAGGAAGAAGAGCAGCGGCTGGTCGATATGGATCAGGTAACGCGAATCGCGATCGATCGCGTGGAGAATTCGGGGATCGTTTTCCTGGATGAGATCGACAAGATCGCCGGACGCGAGGGCGGGCACGGGCCCGACGTTTCGCGCGAAGGCGTGCAGCGCGACATTCTGCCGATCGTGGAAGGCACCACCGTGAACACGCGTTACGGAATGGTGCGCACCGATCACATCCTGTTTATTGCCGCGGGCGCGTTTCACGTTTCGAAGCCCAGCGACCTGATTCCCGAGTTGCAGGGACGCTTCCCCATCCGCGTCGAACTGCAATCGCTGACCATGGAAGATTTCGTGCGGATTCTTACGGAGCCGAAGTCGTCGCTGGTAAAGCAATACACGGCGCTGCTTGAGACTGAGGGCGTGAAGCTGGAGTTCACCAAGGAAGCGCTCGATGAGATCGCGCACTTTGCTTTTCGCGTGAACGAGAGCACGGAGAATATCGGAGCGCGGCGCCTGCATACGATCATGGAGCGGGTGCTCGACGAGTTGAGTTTCGAAGCACCGGAGAAGAAGGGGCAGGCGGTCACGGTGGACGCGGATTACGTCCGCAAGATGCTGACCGATATCGTGAAGGATCAGGATTTGTCGCGGTACATCTTATAGGGGACTCGCAATCGCCCCATAGGTCTATACTGGCTTCCGTCACCTGGAGCCTGAACCGCACGTGGAACTCTACCGTTGGCTGCCACCGGATGCCGTAAAGATCGTCCTCGTCCTGTTCCTTTCATTCCTCGTCGGCCTCGAGCGTGAGGAACATAAAACCGCAGCCGGAGGGTACTCGTTCGGCGGCGTCCGCACCTTCCCTCTCATCGGGCTTCTCGGCTACTCCATCGCGCTGCTCTCCGGCGCTCAGCTTCTTCCAGTGATTTTGGGATTTCTTGTGGTGGGTGGATTCCTGCTGCTCTCCTACTGGCACAAGCTCTCTTGCTCCGAAGCCGGAGGCGTGACCACCGAAATGTCCGGCCTGACGACGTACATCGTGGGCGCGCTAGTCTTCTACGACCATCTCTGGATCGCCACCGCGCTCAGCGTCGCCAGTCTTCTGCTGCTCGAACTGAAGACGGTTCTCGAACGTCTCGCCAACCGCACCGCACCGCAGGAGATTCTGACCTTCGCCAAGTTTCTTCTTCTCACCGCCGTCATCCTGCCCATTCTCCCCAACCAGCAATTCGGATCCTTCCATCTCAATCCGTTCAAGACATGGCTGGTCGTGGTCGCGGTCAGCACCATCTCCTATGGCAGCTATGTACTGCAAAAAGTCACCAAAGAACGCGGGGGAGTCATCCTCGCCGCTTTTCTCGGCGGCGCCTACTCTTCCACCGTGACTACGGTGGCCATGTCGCGCCGCGCCGCCCGCGAGCAGCGACCGCACCTGTTTGCAGGAGGAATCCTCATCGCTTCCGGCGTCATGTACCTGCGCCTGGTTGCGCTTCTTGCGCTCTTCAATCGCCAGCTCGGAGCTCTGCTCGCTCCGGCCTTCCTCGCCCTCGCCGCAGCCGCGATTGTCACGGGATGGTTCTGGTCGCGCCGCCCCGATCCCCAGCAATCCCAAATCAAACGCGAATTCGAACCCGACAATCCTCTGGAACTCCTTGCCGCCTTCGTCTTCGCTGGGTTCTTCATTGCGATGCTCATCGCCACGCAACTGGCAGTTACTTATCTCGGCCACGCCGGGGTCAACATCCTCGCCGCCGTCATGGGCGTCACTGACGTCGATCCCTTCATCATGGGCATGACCCAAACTGCCGGCACGCTCACGCCGGTCAAAGTCGCGGCCTCGGCCGTCCTGATTGCCGCTGCCAGCAACAATCTGATCAAAGGTATTTATTCCTTCAGCCTCGCCGACCGCAAAACTGGCATCCAGAGTCTTTCACTGCTGGCGGCGCTGGCTGTGGCTGGGCTTGTGCCTATGTTTTGGCTGTGAACCGCGGGAATTCCCGCATTACCAACGTAAGGAAACCCCACCGTTTTTACCTGCAGGAACCCTTCTGGCTTCGCTAGCCTTGAGGACAGGAAGAACTGTGTCAACTCCGTCCGCGGACACGATTTGTGATCATCCTTACTATCGTCCACCGTATCGTCGTCCACCGCTCCTCTGACCCGACCGCTTTGCTTTTCTGGTGCGCGCTCGGTTTTTGCGGCGGCATCGGCTTGTTCTTCTACGGATTTCGCTTGCTGCAGCGCCGGCACCTCATCCTCGATACACCGTTCTCGAAAATCCGCAGCGCGGCCATGGGTATGGTGGAAATCAGCGGCCTCGCCGTCGGTCCTTATACGATGGTCGCCCCCATCACCGAGCGTGAATGCTTCTACTTCCGCACCGTGGTGTCGGAATGGAAGCAGCGCGGTAAGAATAAGCAGTGGGTGAAAGTCGCCGGCGAATGCCTGCACGTGCCTTTTTTCGTCGACGACAATACCGGACGCATGTTGATCGACCCGCGTGGCGCCGACCTTGACCTGCATTGCGACTTTGAGCAAAAATTCTGCGATTCGTTTTTTACGACGAAAGAGCCCGCGCCCTCCAACGTGCGCGCTTTCCTCGCCCGCCACGGCGTGGTGACCAACAACAAAATCAAGGTCGAGGAGTTCTGTATCAAGCCCAAGAATTCGCTGTTCATTCTGGGGACTCTGACCGACAACCCGGGACTGGAGATCAGTCCGCAGCCGGTTCAAGACGCGAGCCCGGTCAGCACTTTTACCGCGGGTGGATTCTCGCTGTCGTTGTCCGTGGGGCGAGAGGAACTTGAGACCGCATCCCCCTTGAATCAATTCTCCTTGCAGCGTGCAATTCACGATCCGGAAGTCGTTCACCTCTCGCCGGCCCCGGGCCTCCTGAGCGCCTCCCAAATGACGCAACAGCAGAAGATTGCCGCCGCCCTGGTCAAGGCGGGAATCTCGAATCCGGTCGCGTGGAATGCGGCGGGAATTTCGCCAGAGCCAAGTCGCGCAGTGCAAGTTCTCGACAACTCCTCCAACGCAGCCGGCGAAAACGCCAACGGCTCTGCGGATGGATCGAATGCAGCTTCGCACGGCGATGACTTTGATCTTCATCCCGCCGTGGTCTTGATGAAAGGCACAAACGATAAGACCTTCCTGATTTCCTGGCGCAGCCAAAAGGAAATTGCCAGCTCGCTGGGCTGGAAATCTGCCCTGATGATCTGGGGCGGCTCGGCACTCGCGCTGGTCAGCCTATACTTGCTCCTCCAAATCAAGAGCCTGCTCTAACAGTCACCTGCTCCTGGTTACCCGCGACGCACCACGGTTCTAACCCTGGGGTAAGTTTTGGCCCCTAAGCGCCGCTCGCCGCCTCTAGTACAATCAGACCCGTGAGCGACCCCGTTCGCATCGGAATTCTGGGCGACTTCAACGGCGATTTTCGCTCGCATCACGCCACCAACGACGCCCTGCAGCACGCTGCTCACAAGCTCCACATGGAAGTGGAAAGCCAGTGGCTCCCCACTCCCTCGCTTGCCGCAGACGGAGCTGAAAAAACTCTGGAAAGTTTCGATGGCCTCTGGGCCTCGCCCGGCAGTCCCTACAAAAGCTTCGACGGGATGTTAAAAGGAATCGAGTTCGCCCGGAGCCGGGATTGGCCGTTTCTAGGCACCTGCGGCGGATTACAGTACGCATTCATCGAATTCGCACGCCACGTGCTCGACATTGCCGATGCCGACAGCGCCGAGAATAACTCCGGATCGAAAAACATCATCATCTATCCGGTGGCCTGCGCTGTTCCCGACCGCAAGGGCAGCGCGCCCAAACTTTCCGGAGCAGTTCCCGAGATTCGCCTTCGCCCGGGCTCTTATCTGCAGTCCTTCTACGGCAAAGACCAGGAGACCGTCACCGAAGAATTCTTCTGCAATTTCGAAATCAATCCTGAATTCGAATGGGCTGCGATGGAAGCCGGGTTCCCGGTGGTCGCCCGTGGCCCGCAAGGCGAGATTCGCGCCATCGAGTCTCCCGTGCACCGGTTTTATATCGCGACATTGTTCCAGCCTCAGTTGTCGTCCACCGAAGAGAATCCTCACCCCATCGTGCTGGCCTTCGTGCAGGCAGCCGCCGATTGGGGCAAGAAAAAGCTGGACGACAGCGTGCTCGAGTAGCGACATGGATTGGTCGCGCCGGCAGTCGCGGCGTCGCGTGCCGCCGCACCGAACATCGTGAGACCTGCCCGCAAGCCTGCGGGTTGCGCCCGCGCCACACGATCGAGCAGAATCCGGAGAAGCCGAGCACGTGGGGAAAGCTGGCGCGGGAAGGACATCGCGTGGTGCAGTTCCGGGGGCTCGCCAAAAAGCGGTCAGAGAAGGATGGGGCACCCTCAGTCGTGGTACGCGAAACTCGAATTGAAGAACATTTTGAGGAGCGAACGTTATGGCCTCACTCAATGATGCCGGAGTCAAAGAATTGCTGAATGGGCGGTTCATCGCGACGCTGGGGACGCACAGTCCGGATGGCTCGGTGCACATGGTGGCAGTGTGGTACTGGTTCGACGGAAGCGATATTTTTGTGGCGACTTCGTCGCGCAGTCGCAAGGCGCGGAACGTGGAAGAAAACTCCAAGGTTTCGTTGATGATCGACTCGCGGGACGTGGCCGCATCGCGGGGGATTACGGTGGTGGGCACAGCGCAGTTTATTCGCGGAGAGGAATCGCGCAAGAAAAATCTGGAGGTTCACCGGAAATACTTGAGTGCCGCGGCGATCGCCGATGCGAGGGTTGGGCCCGTGTTTGCGGGATGGGATGACGTCACGCTGCAGATCACGCCGGTCTCGGTGATTGCGTGGGACATGCGGGAGGCCGACAAGCAGGTTTTCGGCGGAGCGTTTGAGGCTAATCCCGGATATCTATTGCCGGTGGAGCGGTAAGGTTGAGGCGGTTTCTCTTCCTCTCTTAAGTCAAAATCCCCACACTAGCCGCACAAAACGCGGCTAGAATGGGGCACCCCTGCAGGAAGATTCAGCGGTTGACCAGGGCCATCATGTGTTCGGGATAGCGCTGGCCGGAGGCGGCGTCGGGCGGGAAGACTTTGTGGATGCGGGCGCGGTCTTCTTTGGTCAGCTTGATGTCGACGGCTGCTACGTTTTCTTCCAGATACCTTCTGCGCTTGGTGCCGGGGATGGGGACGATGTCATTGCCCTGCGCCATGACCCAGGCGAGCGCGAGTTGCGACGGCTGGCATCCTTTCTCTTTGGCGATCTCTTTGACCTTTTGGACCAGGTCTAAATTCTTCTGGAAATGTTCTGCCTGAAAACGCGGGGAGGTGCGGCGGTAGTCGTCGGGAGCGAGATCTTCGAAGCTGTGGAAGTGACCGGTGAGGAATCCGCGGCCGAGGGGGCTGTAGGCGACGAAGCCGATGCCGAGCTCGCGGCAGGTGGCGAGAACTCCGTTGTCTTCAGGATCGCGCGTCCAGAGAGAGTATTCGGTCTGCAGCGCGGCGATGGGATGGATCTTGGCGGCGCGACGAAGAGTCTCCGGTCCGGCTTCGGAGAGTCCGAGGTAACGGACCTTGCCTTCCTTTACTAATTTCGCCATGGCTCGGACGGTTTCTTCAATGGGCGTCGCGGGATCGACGCGATGCTGGTAGTAGAGATCGATGTGATCGATGCCGAGGCGGCGGAGGCTGGCATCGCAGGATTGGCGGACGTAGTCGGGCTTGCCGCTAACGCCGCGGGCATTGGGATTTTTGGGATCGCGAACGATGCCGAATTTGGTGGCCAGAACGACTTGGTCGCGCTTGCCCTTGATGGCGCGTCCGACGAGCTCTTCGTTGGTGTGCGGTCCATAGACGTCAGAAGTGTCGAGGAAGTTGATCCCGAGCTCGAGGGCGCGGTGGATGGTGGCGATGGATTCGGCGTCGTCGCGTCCGGAGTAGAACTCGGACATGCCCATACAGCCGAGTCCTTCGGCGGAAACTTCGAGGCCGGTGTGGCCGAGAGTGCGAAAGTGCATGATGGCTCCTTAGGATAAGTTTTTGATGTCTGGGGGTGCGCGGCGGTTTACAAAAATGACGACGCCGTTCTGAAGACATGGAGACTTGTAACGAAGGAGTTCCGCGTCGCTCAGGGCGACTAACAAGGTTAATGAGTGCTGAGGCCTAGCTTCGACAGTTTCCCACATTTCGTGGCACTTTCAGTCGCATAATGGTGTCCTTCTTACGTATGGGCTGGTTTTCCAGAGGTCGCAGTTGGCTCGGGCGAAGGCGCTGGTCGCTGCGGTCGAGTCCTTGCGTATAGGTGCTCCTTGGAAAGAGCAATCGAGTGCCAAGGTGTTTCAGCAGAGTTGTGAAAAAGCAATCTGCTACGAAGATAAAAGTGTCTCGAATTTTCCTTGGCTGGATTTCTGGCATCATCGACCGGTTGATATGCCCTCGTTCTTGCGCGGGAGATGGTGGACTGTTGCAGCAGATGTAAAGTTGGACCCCTCCGGGAAGGTCATACAAAAGTGGCTAGGAATCGACGATGGAAAATACTTTCAGTTTCCAACGGTTGACATTCACGTAGTTTCGGAATCGCAGCTGTTTAGTCTCTGCGTTGATGCGCATCAAACACGCCATACCGGATATCGCTCACGGCTAGAGAATAGAACCGGGGCCCTCATGCTAGACCTGTCTCCTAGCGCGGATGAGCGTTGGGTCAATCACGCATTCGACCTGCGCCTGAATTGTCTGAATTCGCTTAAGGGTTGCAAAGACCCGAGTGACATAGCCCCAACGGCTTGGAAAGACATGATTGACGACAGAAAATTCTGTGAGTCTGACGTGGCGAACCAAGAACGATCCTGCCCACAATAACCCTTCCAGCGCCGATGGCTGTTGTAACATCCCCAATTACACTCATCTTCCAGCAGCGATGAGATGACGCCGCCGAGGAATGAACTGCAGCCACAGTTCATTTTGCGATTGTGATCTGCGGCTTGGTCGGCGGCAGGACTTCGCCGATTTCTACGGCGGGAATTCCGGCGTCGTTCAGCTTGGCCGCCCACGCGATTCCGTTACTTTGGACTGACATCAGCAATCCTCCCGCGGTCTGCGGGTCATAAAGAAGATTGCGGATTTCTTCAGCGATGCCGCTATCGTAGCCAACCATGCACTCGGCGAAGGCGCGGTTGTTGTGCAGGCCTGCTGGAACATGGCCGGCGCGAACGCATTCGATGGCGCCCGGCAGCAGCGGAATGCGGCTCGCATGAATGCTCAAGGAGACGTTCGAGGCCAGCGCGATTTCGCGCGCATGGCCGATGAGTCCAAAGCCGGTGATGTCGGTCATCGCGTTCACGGTGATCTCGTGGTCGCGAATGAAATCCGCAGCTTTCTTGTTGAGCGTCGTCATGGAGGCGGTCGCGGCTTCAATCCATGCGGGTTCGGCTTTGCCTTTTTTGATGGCCGTCGAAATTACGCCCGTCCCAATGGCTTTCGTGAGGATCAGTTTGTCTCCCGGCTTGGCGCCCTGATTCTGCAGAACTTTTTTGGGATGAATGAGGCCGGTGACAGAGTAGCCGAATTTAGTCTCTTCGTCGCGGATGCTGTGGCCGCCGATGATGGTGCATCCGGCTTCGATCATTTTCGAGAGGCCGCCGGCCAGGATGCGTTCGAGAATTTCGAGGTCCGCTTTGTCGGGGAAACAGACTAGAGCCAGCGCGGTGAGCGGACGGCCTCCCATGGCGTAGATGTCGCTGAGCGCGTTGGTAGCGGCGATCTGGCCGAAGGTGTAGGGATCGTCGACGATGGGCGTGAAGAAATCGACGGTCTGCACGAGCGCCTGGTCGGGCGTGAGTTGATACACTCCGGCGTCGTCGGCATGATCGAAGCCGACTAGAACGTTGGGGTCGTGTTGCCGGGCTAATTTCCCAAGCACTTTGTCCAGCGCCGCTGGACTCAGCTTGGACGCTCAACCGGCGGCTTTGACCGACTCCGTCAGGCGGAATGGCTTGGTTTCGGGCACGGAATTCATTCTACGCGGACGGCGAAAGCATTCACCACAGGGGACACAGAGAAAAGCGTTCACCACTAAGGACACTAAGGTTCACGAAGGAAATCTACTTTACGGTCACGTCCGTGATGGTCAGGTCGGGGTATTGGTGGTTCCATTGGGCACTGATGCTGTCGAAGGTTAGTCGGAAGGGTTCGGTCTTGCCGGGAGCTAAGGGGGCTACGTTGAGATCGACGGGCTCTTCGTAGGCGCCGTTGGGGCGAATGATGCGGAGCGGGAGGTCTTCGCGCTGGGCGAGTTGTCCCATGGAGTCTTCGAAATTGACTTCGATCATGACGCGGGTGACGGTCTTGTCTCCGGCGTTGGTGATGTCGCCGTCGATGTAGCTGACGGTGGCTCCAATGAAGTTTTCGGCGGCGGCCATCTTGGAGTTGGAAAGTTTCAGATTCGCGATGTACGGGGACGGGGTTTTCACAGCCTTGGGCGGTTGGCGGAGGAAAAATGCGGCGGCCAGCGCGGCTCCGATGACGAGCGTGACCGCGACCGCGATAATGACGCGGCTATTGTCGCGTTCTTCCGTGGCCGGCTGCGGCTGGTTGAGGAGATCCATCAAGGTGATTGTAGGCGGTTGGATTTTGAATGTCGATTGAGGCGCGGCTTTTCCAGGGTCAAATTCCGAAATTCGGACCGCCGCGTGAACCGGACTTGGAATTCCCCCGATTTCCTCTCTCCACATCCTTCTCACTGTTTATTCATTTTCACTTTTCAATTATGCATCTCGCGCCGCCAGGAGTTTCGCGGCATTCTCGTGGTAGACCTGCTGGAGGATTTCGTCATGCAGGCCGAGACCGTTAAGCGGCCAGTGATAGCCGAACTGGTCGATCTCGTAGAAATGTTCGTCCTGGGATTCGAGGATGCGGAAAGTGACGCGATACATTTCGGGATCGAATCCCATGTCGGTGCCATAGACGAGGCGGCTGGAATATTTCGCATAAAAATCTGCGGCAAAGCGCGGGATGGGCGCGGTCTCGGCGTAGCGGGCGGAGATGTCGGCATGCAAATTGGGATGGCGGTCGAGGACTTCGCCTAAATGCGCGAGATCGTAAGAGAGATTGGCGAAGTGGCAGGCTACGAATGTTGTGTTGCGATGGCGGGTTAGCGTGCGCTCCAAAATTTCGATCATGCCAGTGAGCTTGACGATGTTGGGCTGATTGTCGAGGCGCCATTCGTAGGCGTTCATCAGGCCGTCGTTGTGCTTGTCCATGGGCTGATACATCCATATGGGGTCGGCGACGTGGAGGCTGACGGGCATGCGGAGTTCGGCAGCTTTTTCCCAGATGGCGTCCACGCGCGGGTCGTCGGGATGCATGCCGGGGGCGGTGGATTTTCCGGAACGCAGGCCCTGGCCTTTGTCGTGGATTTCGCCGATGCCGCGGGCGCCGGCTTCGTGGCAGCGGGTAAGTTCCTGCACGGCTTTGGGGCCGAAGCCGGGCTGGTTGTATCCAGTGAAATCGAGGCCGCACCAGAGTTCGAAGCGGTCATTGGAATATTTGCGTTTGATGTCGTCGAATTCTATGCCGGTCGTCATGGTGAGGATGATGGTTTTTTCGACGTTGACCGCGTCCATCGTTTTGAGCCAGGCGGCGATTGCGGCATCGGTTTTCGCAAAAGGGTGCGAATGCATATCGATGATCGGGTACTTCGCCTTTTCGATATGCGTGATCGGGACTTTGTAGAGGGAGCGCGGGCGGTAGTCTTTGAGCAGGATGGTGTTGGGGTTCGGCGATGCGGCCGGCGCGGATTTCTTTTCGGTTTCGGAGAAGGCGGAATGAGGTAGGGCGAGGGCGAGTCCGGCTACGTTGGCGGATTTCAGGAATGAGCGGCGGTTCATGGGAGCTCCTGGGCTTGAGAATCAGGGAACAGGAATGTGTAAATGTTCGGCGGGTCGGAAGCAAGAGTGAAGTTGAGCGGGGTGCATGGGAGATCCCTCGATCCGCTGGTGAAAACGCGGAGGTTCGGGTTGCGAGATGCAGAAGACGCTCGCTGCGCTCGCTGGACAGCCGAGGCGGCTGTCCCCACATAAAACCTGGGCGGACGAAGGCGTCCGCCCCTACATGAGCTTATTCGCCGCCTACTGTCAGGCCGTCGATGCGGATCGTGGGGGCGGCTACTGCGCCGCGGAATTCCAGGTCGTTGGCGATTTCGGAGATGTTGAAGAACAGGTCTTTCAAGTTGCCGGCTACCGTGATTTCTTCTACCGGATAGGTCAGTTCGCCGTTTTGGATCCAGAGGCCGGAGGCGCCGCGGGAATAATCTCCGGTGACCAGATTCACGCCGTGGCCGAGGAACTCGGTTACGTAGAGGCCTTCCTTTATATCTGCGATCAAATCTTTCGGGGACTTCGGGCCGGCCTGGAGAAAATAATTTCCTGGGCCGATGCCAGGAGTGCCGGCGAGTCCGCGCGAGGCGTTGGCTGTCGTCTGCAGGCCCAGTTTTTTCGCCGTGTACGTGTTGAGCAGGTACGACTTCAGCACGCCGTTTTCGATAACCACTGTGCGGCGCGTGGGAATGCCTTCGCCATCGAAGGGGCTGGTGCCGAATCCGCCGGGGATGGTGCCGTCGTCGATGACGGTGACGTTGTCTCCGGCGATTTTCTGGCCGAGCTTTCCGGCGAGGAAACTGGCGCCGCGGTAGACGGAGTCTCCGTTGATGCCTTCGAAGATGTGTTCGAGGATCGAGGTGGAGACCATGGGATCGAAGACAATGGGAACTTTGGCGGTCTTGGCTTTGCGCGCGCCGAGGCGGCGGATGGTGCGCTGGGCGGCGATGCGGCCGACTTGTTCGGGAGAGTCGAGCTTGCTAAGCATGCGGGCTACCGAGAACCAGTAGTCGCGCTGCATGGCTCCATCGTCGGTCTGGGCGATGGGGACTGCGGCGACCGAGCAGTAGGAACGCTTGTACTCGCCGACAAAGCCGTGGGAGTTGGCGAGGACTTTGTGTCCGGTGGCGGCGTCGAAAGATCCGCCGTCGGAATTCTTGATGCGGGGATCGAATTCGAGCGCGGCTTGTTCGGCGCGGCGGGCGTAGTTGATGCGATCGGAGCCGGGAAGCGAGTAGACATCTTCGTGATAGAGATCGAGATCGCCTGGGAGTTGTCCGAGTTGATCGGCCGCAGGGATGCCGCCAAAGGGATCTTCGGAGGTGATTTTGGCAAGTTCCAGCGCGGACTTCACCATGCGGTCGAGGCCGGCTTTGAGAAGTCGGAAGAATAGGTGCTGGCGGCGCGCTGTCCGAAGAAGACGCGGACACCGATCGACTTCGAGCCGGATTCTTTCAGCGTTTCGACTTGGCCCAGGCGGACTAGCGTGGAGAACTCGTCGCCTTCGCGGACTACGCATTCGGCGGCGGTGGCGCCTCCGGACATGGCGCGGCGGACAATGTCCTGGGCGATCTCGCGGAGGTCGGTTTCTTGTTTCGGGGTTCTAGTTTCGAGTTCGGTTGGCGTCATAGAATCTTTAAGATGTTATATGACCACCACAGAGGGCGCCGACTTCACAGAGGAATACACAGAGCACTCGTGAGGATGACATGCATTGAAAAATCCGTTAGATCCGCGGGGATCCGAGGCAAACCGAATTCTACTGCATGAATCCGCCGGGATCCTTCCTCGCGGTGCCGCCCACAGTCAGGCGATCTATTTTTAGTGTTGGAATGCCTACGCCTACGGGTACAGCCTGGCCGTCTTTGCCGCAGGTGCCTACGCCTTCGTCGAGCTTGAGATCGTTGCCGACCATGCTGACACGCGTCAGGACGTCGGGGCCGTTGCCGATCAGCGTGGCGCCTTTGATCGGGGCGGTGATTTTGCCATCTTCGATCATGTAGGCTTCGCTGGCGGAGAAAACGAATTTTCCGTTGGTGATGTCGACCTGGCCTCCGCCGAAATTTACGGCGTACACGCCATGCTTGACGGAGCGAATGATGTCTTCGGGATTGTCGTGTCCCGCGAGCATGTAGGTGTTGGTCATGCGCGGCATGGGGATATGCTCATAGCTTTCGCGGCGTCCATTGCCGGTGTCGGCAATGCCCATGAGGCGCGAAGAAAGTTTGTCGCTGAGATAGCCTTTCAGGATTCCCTTTTCGATGAGGACAGTTTCCTGTGTGGGCTCGCCTTCGTCGTCGACGTTGAGCGATCCGCGGCGCCAAGGCATGGTGCCGTTGTCGACGACCGTGCATTTTTCGCTGGCGACACGCTTGCCGATCAGGCCGGCGAAGGCGGAAGTTTTCTTGCGATTGAAGTCGGCTTCGAGGCCGTGGCCGACGGCTTCATGCAGCAGAACACCGGGCCATCCGGGGCCGAGGACGACTTCCATGTCCCCAGCAGGAGCTTCGCGGGCATCGAGTTGCAGGATGGCCTGGCGAGCGGATTCTTTGGCGAAGAATTCGGGATTCTTGTCGCCGAAAAAGAAGTCGAGGGCGACGCGGCCTCCACCACCGGAAGATCCGCGGGCGGAGTTATTTTCCGTCTTCGCGATGCAGCTCACATTCATGCGGGCTAGCGGCTGCGAATCTTCGGCGAAGGTGCCGTCGGAGGCGACGACGAGAATGTTGCGGAGTTCGTCGGCGTAGCTGGCGCGGACTTCTTTGATGCGCGGATCGTAGGCGCGGGCGGCTTTGTCGGCGCGCATCACGAGTTCGACCTTGGCGCTGATTTCGGCATCGACACTCGGGAGCGTGACCGGGTAGAGGCTGCGAGCTTGCGACTTTTGGAATCCGGCGACCGTGGATTTTGCGGGCGCGCTGGCGATCAGTGCAGCGGTGCGGGCGGCGTGCAGGATGCGATCGGAGGAGAGGTCGTCAGTGTAGGCGTATCCGGTGCGCTCGCCGGAGACGACGCGGACGCCACATCCGGCGGAGATACCCTGGCTGGCGGACTTCACCATGGACTCGTCGACCATCAATGAGGTGGAGGAGAGATATTCGAAATAGAGGTCGGCGTAATCGCCTCCAGCGGAGAGGGCGGCGGCGAGATAGCGCTCGAGGTCGTGTTCGGTGAGGCCGTAGTGCTCGAAGAAGAAGCGGGCTTTATCGTTGGTAATTTTATCCACGTGAATTAGATGCCTGCCTTCCCCACGAGGACTCGCAGCAGGTCCTTCCTGATTGCTTCATTATCCCACATGGACTGTGGGGTAAGAGGGGTCAACGCGAGAATCTACATATTGCGTGCGCCGTGATCGATGAACTGCAATAACCACAAAGGACACAAAGTACCACGAAGGAAAAGCATCCCTAGGCTTCCTTCGTAGTACTTCATGTCCTTCGTGGTTATATGTCTCCTGACTTCCTCGAAATCAGCCCGCCAGGCAACGGGGATCGCGCCACGCTTTCCACATGCAGGGTCCCAAACTATGGTCATCCGTCACAGACTTTGGTTGCGGGTTGGTGAACAATTCCGAGTATGACTCCTGAGATGCTTAGCCGAACGGTCGCGGATTTTCTTGCGGAAGCTTCCGGAGCCGTGGTGCTGGAAGATGGCGCGGTGGCGTTCGATCTGGCGCAGGCCAAGTATTCGATCTCGGGCGAACACAACAAGTGCCTGCTGCATCTGTGGTCGGCGGAGCGGAATGCGGTGCGGCGCGTGCTGGAGGCCGAGGTGAAGAATGGGGCGCTGCGGCTGGCGGTGCAGCGGTTAGGGCAGGCGCGTCCGACGAAGCTGGAAATTTGCCGAGAGCGGGACCGGAGATCTCCGTCGGCGAAGAAGGCGGCGCGGGCTGCGTATGAGGCGAAGCTGCGGCGGGCGCTGGAGCGGCACTTTCCGGGATTTGCGATTACGCGGCTGACTTCCGGTGTGGATCTGGAGAAATCGTTTGGTCCAATTTATGCGCGTGGGCTGCTGCGGCGGGGGCAGGCGGCGTTTGCGGTGCTAGGAGTGAACGGGTCGGAGACGCAGAGCTCGATTGATGCTTCGCTAACGTTTGGGATTTTGTGGATGGATGTGTGCCGGGAAAGTTCCCAGGTCTCGCAAAATCGGCGAGACCTGGGGCACCCCGATTGTCTGGTGGAGGGACTCATTCTGTTTGTGCCTGCTGGGTGTTCTGCTTTGGTGCGGGAGCGGATGGCGAACCTGAATCGGGCAGCTGCGAAGTGGCGGTTGTTTGAGTTTGATGAGCGGCACGATGCGGTGGTGGAAGTGGACTGCACGGATCGCGGAAACGTCGCGACGCGGCTGGTGCATGCGACCAACGAAACTGCGGCGCTGGAGAGGTTCGCGGAATCGATTGCGCGGGTCCGGGCGGTGCTTCCCAACTGCGAGGTTGCCGTCTTGTCTCCGGCGGAGATTTCGTTGCGCTGGCGCGGGCTGGAGTTTGCGCGGGCGCGCATGGGAGCGGAGGAGATTACGTTTCGTAGCCGGCAAGAGATTGTGTTTGGGGTGGGCGCGGAAGAGCGCGTGCTGGAAGATCGGAATTGGGCGCTGTTTGTGCAGTTGCTGACCGCGCTGCGGGACGCGCGGCATCCGTATGGGCCGCGGCAGGATCGGCTGTTTCGCATGCATCCGGAGCGCTGGCTGGAGTCGCTGGTGCGAGCGGACGTGAGCGTCATTGATGAACGGTTGGAAACGGAGTCGGTGTATTCGCAGGTGCCGGCGTTTTCGGCGGCGGACCGGGCGATGATTGATGTGCTTACGTTGACCCGGGAAGCGCGGCTCGCGGTGGTGGAGTTGAAGGCGGATGAGGATATTCATTTGCCGCTGCAGGGGCTGGATTACTGGGCGCGCGTGGAGTGGCATCATGCCCGCGGAGAATTTTTGAAGTTTGGATATTTTGGTGGACGGGAATTAGCCGGGGATCCGCCATTACTTTTTCTCGTCGCACCGGCGTTGCGGGTGCATCCGACGACCGACATCATCTTGCGGTACATTTCGCCGGAGATTGAGTGGGCATTTGTGGGGATTGACGAGCGGTGGAGAGAGGGAGTTCGGGTGATCTTTCGGAAACGGGCTCAAGGGCGGCTTCACCACGGAGACACGGAGGCACAGAGAGGACCTGGATTCAGCGCGATACCGAAGTCGGCATAGTCATTCGCGCGGGAAAGATTCGGGGATTGTTGAACGTCAAATTCCCCTCTATCCCTCATCTAGCGATTAACTGCCCTTGGCCGGGCTGCGCCCGGGCCGGACGGACGAATCTGTCCGTCCCTACATTCTTCAGTCCCAGTCTCCCAGTAGGCGGCGTACGTCCACTAACTGGGCCAGGTGGTAGGCGTTGTGGTCGGCTACGAGCAGGGCTTCGCGCAGGATGGTTTGGCCGTCGCCCCAGGGGATCTTGGCGAACAGGTCTGTCTTGGGATTCGCGATCAGGTTCAGCATGGCTTTCTGATCGGCGCGAAATTGGCGGATGCTCTTGGTCCAGGCGGCGTCGCTGGGAGGGGCTGCGGTTTTGGGCCAGTAGCCTCCGGGCCAATCCGGGGACTTGTGCTTTCGATTGCGGCTGAATTCGAGGATGTCCCGCTGGGCGATGCGGAGGTGTTCGAGCAGCATCCACGGGGAATGAGGGAAACTCGCGGGCTTCTTACCGCGCAGGCTCGGCGAAAGATTCTTGAGGACGTCGTCGAATTTAGTATGAGCCCCGCCACCGGCGATCAGATAAACGAGATTCTGGCGAAGGTGTTGGTCGCGTCTGTCGGGCATGGAAGCTCCGTTCGGATGCGGCAGGATTAGTGTAGCGCGGTGGGCTTTACCACGGAGACACTGAGACACGGAGGAATTCTGGTTGAATACCGCTAGCGACAGATGCACTTGCGTGCGAAGCCTCTGATCCTTCTACGGCCACCAACCATAGGGACTACTGCTGACATACTCAGGCCGAGTTCGAGCCTCCCTACGGACACGAATGGCCGCGAGAGCACCCGCAATCACTCCGATCAGTTTTGCCAATATCTCCAAACGTACCGACGTAGAGGTGAGCAGAGAAAGGAAAGAAAAAACAACAGCAGTCGTCCCGGCGAACACCATAAAGGTGCCCAGCACGGCCACTTGGCCACGGAACAACCGAGCCCCGAGAGTGTTGGGCCCGACAAACTGCCCTTTCGGTACCGCTCGCTCAGGGTGGAGCTGAATCCACCTGCCTCCGAGCGCAAAAACAGCGAAAAGGATTGCTGAGACGACGCGCACGACTAACATTCTACCCGGCGACTGGCTAAGATTTGGTGTCTCTAGTACGTAACTGGAAATTAATTTCTCGCCCAACCAACATGACTTTGTTTCCGAACCCCGCGCATCCTGGGCATTTCGAAGGGTTATTCCCCGATTCCTCCGTGGCTCCGTGCCTCCGTGGTGAAGGGTCCTCTGCGATTCTCTGCAACCCGGACCCCGGTTCCTCCGTCTAAGGTCCGTGCCCTTTCGTCTGGGTTTGGATGCGAGACGGTGCTTGTGCCGGGGCAGGAATCCCGGTACCCTAAAGGCCAGTTATCCGTATGTTCAACCCGCACCCTAATTTAGCTGACGAAGTGAATCGCGGGATCGTGCAGTCGGAAATTGAGGGCGGAGTGTTTTTGAACGACCTGCCGCCGTCCACGATTCTCGAGATCCAGACGATGCACCACCGCTACACCGCGGTGCTGTTGGGTGGAAGCGAGGCGCTGCTTTCGGGGCATCCGGAGTTTTGTCCGGAGCCGGTGCAGGTGGCGATTGCCGGATCGACCTGGGGCGGGTCGATGCTGAAGCTGCAGTTTGTGGGGCGAGGGATGCACTTGGAATTTCGGCATCCAGGGTACCCGACTCCGATCATCACGTCTCCCATACAGGAAATACGCGACAACGTGCGGTTGCCCGCGCTGGAACTGGACGCGCGAGAGCAAGGGGCGCACTCATAGAGGTTCGCTTGGCTTGAAAACACACCCCGAACGCCGAAGCGACTCCTTCCCTAGTTGGATTCCTGCCATTGACTTGCCGAGGTTCTGGCACTAGTATTCCGGCCAGCGGGCACTGTGGCCTGCATTCATGCCGCTTACCATCGACACGCGCGAAGTCGCTCACGTGACCGTTCTGGACGTGCACGGCCGGATTGTGCTCGGGGACGAGATCGGAGATTTGCGCGATGCGGTGCATGGACTGCTGGAAAGCGGGAAGAAAAAGATCATTCTGAACCTGGCGGATGTGGACTACATCGACAGCTCGGGAGTGGGCGAGCTGGTCGGCTGCTACACCACCGTGCGCAATGCCGGAGGTGAGCTGAAGCTGCTGAATCTGAGTCCGAAGGTGCAGGACGTGCTTTACGTGACCAAGCTCTACACGGTTTTCGATATCCGGGAGGATGAGTTTACCGCGGTGAAATCGTTCGACTACTTCTTTGCGAAATAGAGACAGGTTGTCCTTTTCTGAGTTACATCCGCGCCGCGAACCGCGCTCGATACGCCCCTAAAACAAGACTCTCGGAGTAAAATTCCTCGAACGCGAGTTGGGGGGCCACGCTGCATCTGGTGCGGGGAGTCGTGGAGTCGTGGAAGATCGCAGTACCAATCACAGCAACTTAGAGGCCAAGACGGCTCGGGAACTGATCTGGACGTCGCATCATTCGTTTCATGGGTGGACGTGTTCGCAGTGCGAGTGGAATTATCCGCTGCCCACGCTGCTGACGGACGGGGAGGCGCGAACCGCGTACGACCGGCTGGCGGCGGGAAAATTTCGCGAGCACAAGTGCGCCGACCATCTGCGGCGGCTTGGGATGGCGGATCATGAAAGCTTCACACCGCGCATTCGCAAGCTCGTGGCCCAGGGTTTTAAGCCGAAAGACGCGGTGGAATTGTTTCTGCAGGAGATCGCTCTCGAGTACCGCAACCAACCCAAAACTTTGGCGCAGGCGAAGGCCGATGGAGAAGACTTTCTGCGCCGGGTAAAAGCCGGGCTGATCTGAGAACGGGCGCCAGTCCTGGCTTTCGGAGCCATTTCAGGAATCCATGAAATCCCGCGATACGGTTGATTTCCTCATTGACAGGGGCTCGAGACTAGAGGAAAATCACCCGGCGTTTCGCTTCGACCTACCCGACCAGGAGGAAAAAGACATATGAAATGGCTTTCGTTGGCCGCTTTGCTGTTGTGTGCACTGACGCTGCCTGCCCAGGATGCGATGACGACCCAGGATGTGAACAAGAATCCAAACAAGAAAGAGCCTCCGATATTGGGACCGCATTGGTCGCGCGATGCTGCGCCGGGAAAAGCTGCCGGCACCAATCCGGACATGAGCTATCACGGCGGGCCGATTTTGCCATCGGTGACGGTGCAGGCGATCTGGTGGGGATCGAGTTGGCCGAGCTATACCGGTGACGAGATCTCGGGAATGGACAAGTGGTACAGCGGGGTGGGAGGAACCAGCTACGCGGCGACCGTCGATGAATACACCGATAGCGCGAGCCAGAGCGTAAGCAGTTCGATTACGTACCTAGGCCACATTGTGGACAAAACCTCGGTTCCCAGGCACCTGAGCACGTCTGCGGTCCTGGGGGAAGTTTGCAAGGTCATCACCAAGCCGGTGGCCAACGCCTACTATCCGGTTTACGTCGATAAGGCGCGTGGCGGCGCGAACTATTGCGCGTACCACAGCTGGGGATCGTGCGGCGGCACGCCCGTGGAATTCGGATTCTTCTTCAAGCCGGACGGCGATGCGGGATGCAATCCGGATAGCACCGTCGCCGGGCAAACGGAAGGCCTGCAGGCGGATGCGAATGTGTCGGGGCACGAGCTATCGGAGACGCGATCGGATCCGAATGGCAGTGCATGGTACGACAATTCCGGCGAGGAGAATGGAGATAAGTGCGCCTGGACGTTTGGCGGTCCGTACGTGGTGCTCGGGAGCCTGAAGTGGAAGATACAGGGGAACTGGTCGAACTACGATTACGACCACAACACTGGATATGCGAATTCGAGCGGTCAGAAAGGGTGTGCGGACGGGACGAATTATCCGGGACCGTATACGCACTAGCTTTCAACAGATCGGAATGGAAAGCCCGCTTTTCGAGAAGCGGGCTTTTTAGTTCTTGAATCTTGGACCACAAAGGGCACGAAGGTACACGAAGGGGACTTGCTCGGAATGCTCGGAAGTACTGCGAGGTCAAAAGCCCGCTCTAACCTCGCAAACGGCGCGACGTTAGAACGGGGCACGCTCTGGCTTCACCCTCGTTCCAATCTCGGTTCCGCGATCAGTTGATTCCCATTTGCGTCAGGATGAAGGCGTAGTCGAAGGCGGCTTCTTTTAAGCGATCGTAGCGGCCGGAGGCGCCTCCGTGGCCAGCGGGGCTGAGATTCGTTTTCAAGATGAGGGTATTGTGATCGGTGCGAGTGGCGCGCATTTTGGCGACGTACTTCGCGGGCTCCCAGTACATGACCTGGCTGTCGTTGAATGACGTCTTCACCAGCATGTTGGGATAGGCCTTGGCCTGGATGTTGTCGTAGGGCGAGTACGTGATCATGTAATCGTACGCGGCTTTTTCCTTGGGATTGCCCCACTCTTCGAATTCGGTGACGGTGAGCGGAAGAGATTCGTCGAGCATGGTGTTGATCACGTCGACGAAGGGAACTCCGACCAGCGCGGCGTGAAAGAGGTCAGGACGCATGTTGAGGACAGCGCCCATGAGCAGGCCTCCGGCGCTGCGGCCTTCGATGACGAGACGATCTTTCGATCCGTAACCGCGCTTGGTTAAATCCTCCGCGCAGGCAATGAAATCGGTGAAGGTGGTTTTCTTGTTCATCATGCGGCCGGCATCGTGCCAGGCCTTGCCCATCTCGCCGCCGCCGCGAATGTGCGCCACCGCCGTCACCACGCCGCGATCGACCATGCTGAAGATGTTCGAGTTGAAAAACATGTCGATGGAAATTCCGTAGGAGCCGTAGCCGTAGAGGTAGAGTGGCCCGGTGCCATCGAGCTTGGCGCCTTTCAGGTGCAGCACGGAGACCGGGATCTTAGCGCCATCGGAGGCGACCGTGTAGATCTGCTCGACCTGATATTTCTTGGGATCGTATCCGCCCGGCACTTCCCTCTGCTTCAAGAGAGTCGACGTTCCCTTCTCCATGTCGTAAGCAAAGACGGAGGCAGGAGTGATGGGCGACTGATATCCGTAGCGGAATTCGGTGGTGTCATAGACGCGGTTCACATAGGCGTAGGCGGCGTAGGCGGGCTCGGGGAAGGCGATGCGCTTGGATTGTCCGCTGCGCAGGTCGATGACGCGGATTTGCGGCAAGCCATTTTCGCGCTCGTAGAGCACGCAGAAATTTCGGAAGAAGTCGGTGTCGTCGATCATGATGGCCGGATTCTGCGCCATGACTTCGTGCCAGTTCTTGCTGCCGGGGTCGGTGATGGGAGCGTTGACGAGGCGGAAGTTGCGTCCGGTATCGTTGACGCGGATGTAGAATAAGTCGGCGTTGTGGTCGGGATAGTATTCGACTCCCTGCTTGCGCGGCTCGAGAATCTTCCAGTCGGCGGTGGGTTGATTGGCGGAGATGTAGCGGGCTTCGCTGGTGGTGTGGCTGACCGACATCAGGAATAGGAAGGCCTGGCTGCGGGTCTTGAACGCCTCCATTTCAAATTTCTCGTCGGGCTCCTCGTAGACCAAAGCGTCCGGATCGGCTGATCCCACGGTGTGCCGATAGAACCGGTATTGGCGTTTCGAGACCGCGTCTTCCTGGGTATAGAAAATGGTCTGATTATCGTTGGCCCAGACGACGGAGCCGACGCGCTCGGCATGATCGCTGAGTGTTTTTCCGGTGCGGAGATCTTTCACTGCGAGCGTGAACTGGCGGAATCCGGTGTTGTCGTAAGAGTAAGCGAGCAGGTTGCCATCAGGACTTACGGCAAAGGCTGCGATCGACATAAAGGCCTGGCCCTTGGCGAGTTCGTTGATGTCGAGCAGAACTTCCTCAGGGGCATCCATACTGGCTTTTTTGCGGCAGCGGATGGGGTACTGCTTGCCAGCCTCGGTGCGAACGTAATAGAAGTAGTCGCCTTCCTTGTAGGGGACTTCGACGTCGGTTTCTTTCACGCGGCTGAGCATTTCGCCGTAGAGCTTCTTCTGGAAGGGCTCGGTCGGCTTCATGACCGCGTCGGTGTAGGCGTTCTCGGCTTCGAGGTAGGCGCGAACTTCGGGATTGGGCTTTTCGCGGAGCCAGAAATAGTTGTCGACCATCTTGTGGCCGTTGATCTCGATGGTGTGGGGCACTTTCTTGGCTACCGGCGGGGCAGGCGGGTTGTCGGCCGCTGTAAGAAAGATGACGGAAACGAGCAGGAGGATGCTGACAGGAATGCGGCGGCCGTGGGCCCTAAAGAGGCGATTGGTCATAGTGACCCCGAATGAAAGATTTCCCGAGGTAAGTTCGGGCAAACGGGAACGATCATACGGGATATGGGCCGTTTTTCCCAAGAAAAGTGGGTTTCGGCGAAGTCTCGTCCATAGGCAGGAACCACACGATTGGGCTTAACTGCATGAAATCGGCCATCTTCGTGTTGGTCGAGGCAGCGCGAAGAGTTAAAGGATGTTCCGGGACATTTTGTAAAGCATGTCGTGGGACTGAACATTTTTTACAAGGGCGGGTGCGATGCTGCCGACCCAACGCTTCTACATAAAATCAGTTGCGGATGTGTTCATGCACCGGGACACGAATGCCTCTCCTTAACAGTCTCTAACTTAACAGTCTCTAACATCAGCAACTTACGAATGCCCCATCAGGGATGCCTTGCTCCCCACTCTTCCGGCACCAAGGCAAGTTACGTAAGTTTCTCGAAAATTTTCTAACTTGTTGTTTCTACGTCTGTTAGCTGGTATTCATGGGGGCGTGGGAAGGTGTGTCCCCACACGTGTGTCTCCTCGCATGATAGGTGCAACCAGCATTTCTATGGGCCTGCCCGAGCGTTCGCGCTCGTGGAGGGTTTTGTCCGTGCCCGCGAAGTTGTTCATCGCCCTAGTAGTGATTGCCGGGTTGGGTACACTCATCTACGGCGGGATCCACCAGACCAGCCGAAACATTGCCGAATTCATCTGTTACCTGTGTATTGCGATTCTGGCGTCGCGGCTGAAAGTGAACCTGCCGGGAATCACGGGCACGCTGTCGGTAAATTTCCTGTTCGTCCTGATCGGAGTTCTGGAGCTGAGTTTTACCGAGACTCTGATCCTGGGCGCCATCTCGATGCTGGCGCAGTGCCTCTACCCATATCGCGCGAAAGCATTGCAGGTGGCGTTCAACGTGTGCGCGAGTTCGATCTCGACGGCACTGGCTTATATTGCGTTTCACCATCGACTGACAAACCTGGTGATCGACAGCCGTCCCGTCCTGCTGGGATTGTCGGCAACGGTTTACTTCATCGCGAACGCGGGGTCCATCGCCACTGCAATCTCTTTGACCGAGCGCAGGCCTATCAGCCGCATTCTGGTGGATAGCTATTTCTGGTCATTCCCTTATTACCTGGTGGGAGCTGGCATCGCTGGGGGAATCGCGTGGTTGAACGAAAGGTTTAATTGGGAGACCTCGCTGCTGGTGCTGCCCGCGGTGTATCTCATCTACCGGTCTTACCGGCTCTATCTGGGCAAACTGGAAGATGAGAAGCGCCACGTCGAGGAGATGGCGAACCTGCATCTACGGACGATCGAGGCTTTGGCACTGGCGATTGAAGCGAAGGATCACACGACTCACGAGCATTTGCAACGAGTGCGTGTCTATGCTCTTGAGGTCGCCAAAGAACTCGGAGTGGTCGGGCCTGAACTTGAGGCGCTACATGCCGCGGCCCTGTTGCATGACATTGGCAAGCTGGCCGTGCCCGAACACATCATCTCGAAGCCGGGTCGCCTGACTCCGGAAGAGTTCGAGAAAATGAAGATCCATACGCTGGTAGGTGCCGAGATTCTGGAGCGGGTGCGTTTTCCGTATCCGGTCGTGCCCATCGTGCGAGCCCACCATGAGAAGTGGGACGGATCGGGCTATCCGCTGGGATTGAAGGGCGCGGAAATCCCGATCGGAGCGCGCATTTTGTCGGCCGTGGATTATCTCGATGCGCTGGCTTCCGACCGGCAGTACCGCCGCGCTCTGCCCATGCGCGAGGTGATTCAGAAACTGGCCGCCGAGTCGGGAAAATCATTCGATCCCAAGGTGGTCGACATTCTTCAGAAACGCTACGAACATCTCGAACACCTCGCCGTGGCAAAGTCGGCGGAAGATCCCAATGCGCCGCTGTCGACCGCC
This sequence comes from uncultured Acidobacteriota bacterium, assembly GCA_963763795.1. Taxonomy (GTDB): domain Bacteria; phylum Acidobacteriota; class Terriglobia; order Terriglobales; family Acidobacteriaceae; genus Sulfotelmatobacter. Next base: position 90,479 of record CAVXPP010000005.1, read on the forward strand.
ATCAAAATCGAGCGCGGGCTGGAACCGGCTGCCGGATTCGAGAATGCCATCGCCCAGGATTACGCCGGCCGGGAAACCACCTTCCTGTCGTCGATCGCGGCGGCTCGACAGGAGGCGCAAGCATTATTCGAATTGAGCCAGGATCTTGGGGCTTCGTTGAGCTTGGGCGAAACCTTGTCGGTTTTCTCGGTCAAGCTCAAACCTATGGTGCCTTACGATGCCATCGCGATCTACATCAAGCGCGAGGACGAATTGATCCCGGAATACGTGAACGGAGACAACTACCGGCTGTTTTCTTCGCTGCGCATTCCGGTTGGGCAGGGACTCTCCGGTTGGGTAGCGCACAACCGCAAGCCGATCATCAATGGCAACCCATCGGTAGAACCGGGATATTTGAATGATCCATCGAAGTTCAGCACGCTGCGTTCGGCCCTGGCGGTGCCCCTGGAGGGCGTTGCGGGAATCATTGGTGTGCTGGCGCTGTATCGCGGCGAACGCGACGCGTTTACCACCGATCACCTGCGAATTCTTCTTGCGGTCAGCGGCAAGATGGCGCTGGCCATCGAGAATGCGCTCAAGTATCAGCAAGCGGAAAGCTCTGCGACCACTGACTATCTCACCGGCCTGCCCAATGCGCGGTCGCTATTTCTGCAACTCGATCGCGAACTGGCTCGCTGCAAGCGCGACGATTCGTCGCTGACCGTAATGGTTTCCGACATGGACGGTTTCAAGCAGATCAACGATCGCTTTGGCCATCTGGAAGGCAACCGCGTGCTGCGACTTTTCGCGCAAGCCTTAAAAGACAGCTGCCGCGAGTACGACTATGTAGCGCGCATGGGCGGCGACGAATTTGTCGTGATCGCGCCCGGCCTGGCAGCCGATACCGCCGGGAAAAAAGCAGAGCAGATGCGAACCCTGGCCCGGCAGGCGGGAAGCGAAGTTTGCGGCGAAGAAATTCTCTCGCTGAGCGTGGGACGGGCCGTCTATCCCGCGGACGGCAAAGATGCCGAGCAACTTCTGGCGGAAGCCGACCGGCGAATGTATTTGGAGAAGCAGAAGCAGCTGGCTTACAAGGACCGGCGCACGCATCCGCGGATGAAATGCCGCGTAACTATCGAAATGCAGACCGAAGCTGGAGGCGTTCCACTTTTCGCAAATCTCACCGACATCAGCATGGGTGGTTGCTTTGTCGAGACCAGCACCATCCTGTCGCCGGGCAGCCAAATCAAGCTGGGTTTTTCGATGGACGACCCCAGCCTATCGGTCGAGGGCACAGTTCTGAGACTCGATCCCGGCTCCGGCGTCGCGGTACAGTTCAAAGAGATGAACCGGGAAACTCGGGAACGAATGTTCAAGATTCTCGAGTTCGTGCAGAAAACCACCACGTTTTACAACAAGCGCTATCTCGACAGTCTCGCCAAGAGCTGATCTCAGATTCCGCGAACGAATCCGCGATCAGACGCGCGCCGCGACCTGCAGGGTGGTTGCCCGGGTAATCTCCTCCGCGATGCGATCGAGCGGCAGGATCTTGTCCGCCAGACCAGCCTTGGCCACGAAACCTGGCATGCCCCAAACCACGCTGCTGGCTTCGTCCTGCACGTAAATGCGAGCCCCATGCATGCGCAGCATCTCGCATCCCTTCAGGCCGTCTTGCCCCATGCCGGTAAGAATGACCGCCAACGTGCGCCCGCCGTAAATGGCTGCTACGGAACGAAACAGCACATCTACGGAAGGACGACAGAAGTTTTCCCTTGGCCCCTGATGAGTCACCAGGCGAGGCGCTCCGCCGCACTCCTGCAAAACCATGTGGAAATCCCCGGGAGCGATAATGGCGCACCCGGGCTGCAACGGTTCCCCGGATGAGCACTCCCGCACGGGCAACGCTGATTTGGCCGCGAGACGCGTGGCCAACATCGCTGTGAAAATCGCGGGCATGTGTTGTGCGATCAGCAGCGGGACGGGAAATTGTGCCGGCAACGACGGCAGTACTCGGGCGAGAGCGTCTGGGCCGCCGGTGGAAACTCCAATGACCACAATTTGCACCGGCGACAGCAATCGGGGCAGCGGGGGAAAAAGGCGCGGAGAAACAGTAGGCCGCGGCTCAGGAGTAGCGCCCCCATGCTCTCCCGGCAAATGACAGAGAGCGCGGATTTTGGGAATGAGCTCGCGGGTGATCGCCTCGAACGTAGACGCGCCATCGATGTTACTGGGCTTGGCGACATAATCGGTGGCGCCGAGCGCCAGAGCTTCCAGGGTTACGGCGGCGCCCCTTTCGGTCAGGCTGCTGAACATGATGATGGGAACGTGGCGGTCGATTTTGCGCAGCTCGCGAACCGTCTCGAGGCCGTCCATCTCGGGCATCTCGACGTCAAGCAGGACGATGTCCGGCTTGGAAGCCAGGAACTTTGCCAGCCCGATGCGGCCATTGACTGCCGTGGCGGCTATCTCGAGAGAGGGATCCTGGCCGATCGCCGTCGACAGCGCCTTGCGGACCACAACCGCGTCATCCACCAACAACACGCGCTTTTTCTTGCCTTGCAACATTTATTCCTTCTTTCATGACACGAGCGGAACTGGAGGGCAATCTGCCCTCCAGTCCGGCTCGGGATCCTGCTTAGGCCGAAGCGCGGGCCGCGGTGGCTCTGAACGTCTGCTTTGCGGGAGCGACGGTTTCTTCTTTGTCGCTGAGTTTGAACTGGTCGACCAGCGTGCGCAGTTGCGTCGCCATGTCGGTCAGTTGTTGTGCAGCTTTCAGAGTGTCTTGCGCTCCGTGGGTCGTGCTCTCGGCCGCGGTAGCCACGCCCTGAATGTTCTGCGAAATTTCTCCCGAGCCCTTGGCCGCCTCCTGGACGTTGCGCGACATTTCGTTAGTGGTTGCGCTCTGTTCTTCGACGGCAGTGGCAATGGTTCCGGAAATATCGTTGATCTGGTTGATGATCGTCGTGATACTGCCAATCGCTTCTACCGCCCGCTTGGTGTCGTCCTGAATGGCCGTAATTTTCTGGCTGATATCCTCAGTGGCCTTCGCGGTTTGCTTGGCCAGCTCTTTGACTTCATTGGCTACGACGGCGAAACCCTTGCCGGCTTCTCCGGCGCGGGCGGCTTCGATGGTGGCGTTGAGGGCGAGAAGATTGGTCTGCTGCGCGATCGAGGTGATGACCTTGATCACCTGCCCGATCTCCGCGCTGGACTCCCCCAGCTTGGCGACGGTAGCGTTGGCGCCGTTCGCGGTCTTTACCGCTTCGGCGGCGACCTTCGCCGCTTCCCCGGCGTTGCTGGAGATGCTTTGCACGGTGGATGTCATCTCCTCCGCGCCGGTGGCCACGCTGTTCAGGTTCGTGGTCACCTGCTGAGTCGCGGTTGCGACGGTGCTGGCCTGGGCCGAGGTTTCTTCGGCGTTGCTGCTCATCTGCTGGCTGGTGGCGGCCAGTTGCTGCGACGCGCTCGACAGCGCCTGGGAGTTTTGCGCAATCGATTTCATGCTCGTATGCAGGGTGTCAGCCGTCTTGTTAGTCGCCTCGCCCACTTCCGCCAGCCCTTCGATACAGGCATTCAGATTGTTCTTGATGGTGTTAAAGTCGCCGTTGTACACGGCGGTGATCTTCACCCGCTTGCCCGAGTTGGCGACGCGGCGCGTGTAGTCGTTCGCGGCCATGGCTTGCAACACTTCACTCGCCTCAAGCAGGCCATTCGAAATATCGTCGACGTATTTTGCGGCCACGTTCAATGGGCCAATCACCGCGTCCAGCGTGCTGTTGACGCCTTCGACGACCTTGCGGTAATCGCCCAGGTGCTTGCTGGCGTCGGCGCGCGTGGCCAGTTTGCCTTCCACCGCCGCTTGCGACAGCATCTCGGTATCGCTCACCAGCTTTCCGAGACTGTCCATCATCTCGATCAACGAGGGAACGAGTTCATCCGCTTCGGACCTGCGCCCGATCTTCTTGTATTCGGGCAGATCCTCGAGATTTCCCCGCGAAACTTTTCGCAGGGTGCTGATCACATGATGGACTCGTTCCTGCACGCCATTGATGCCCGCCGCCATCTCAGCGAAGATTCCCGCATAATTTCCCTCCACGCGCTTGGTATAGTCGTTGATGGCCATTCTTCGGGAAACGTCGATCGCCTCTCGCAGCGGGCCGATGAGCGCATCCAGCATCGCATTGACGGTCTTGGCTCGTTCCAGGTGACGGCCTTGGAACCTACTTTCATCCACCCGTGCATCGAGTTGTCCCTGTTTCGCAGCACTGGCGACTGCATCAATGCCGCGAGCCAGCCCAACCTCGGTCGCTGCTGGAAAGATGAGCTCGACGACACCGACGACTCGCCCCGTTTTGTCGAAGCGCGGATTTGCGGCAACCAGCACCGGCACTTCCTTGCCTTGGATGCGTGGCAGACTTTCACCCTCACATAACTTGCCGGTCTTCACTGCCTCGGATGCCGCGCAGGTTCCAGCTCGGCAGCCTGGGCTGTCGAATAAATCCCAAAACTTCCCGCCTATGCATTCTTCCTTGGACTTCCCTGCAGCCTGAGCCGCAGGCCCATTCAGCTCCAAAATGGTGTGGTCTGTATCCATAACGACTACCATCCCGGGGATCAAATCGAATATCACGCCTTTATCTATGAACCTTGGTGCACGGCTGGCTTGGTCTTGCACTCCGCCGCCATGGCGGCGACTCGTCGATGTGGTTTTGCTAAGTTTGGATCCTCTTGCTGTTGTAGCTGGCATGTCGTCGCTCCTTGATGCGGCCCGAGCCGCGTTCTTCTCTAATGGTTGATCGATTTCCGCGACCGAACTCTTTTTCCGCTGAATCACCCGGCGGCTTGGCGTACATCCGAATCGGCTCCGTCGACAGCCCGCTCTGTGTCGAGAACCAGCAGGAGACGCCCGGAGAGCTTGTACACTCCCCGCACCACCTCGCGGGCGAAGCCCTGCAAGGTTTCCGGAGGACTCTCGAGCGCATCTTCGTCGACTTCGATGACGTCACCGATCTCATCCACCAGCAAACTGACGGCGCCCTCGTTGGTGCGCACGACGACGTTCATCGGCAACTGTCCCGCCGGACGATCCTCTAAACCCAGGCGGCGGCGCAAGTCAACGGCCGACACGATCTGTCCGCGCAGATTGATCATCCCGCTGACGACTGCCGGAGCCAGCGGCACGCGCGTCATTTCCTGGTGCTGAATCACTTCCTGCACCTTGGGAACGGGCGTACCGAACAAGTGGCCGTCAAGCAAAAACGTGCAAAATTGCTGCGATGACATGGAATCTTTCTCCTAGTGGGATATGGGCGACTCGGCAAAGCCGGGAATGACCTCGCGCACGACGCTGGGCACGTCCAGCAGGTCGGTCACACGCTTCTGCACGACGGACGAGCCCAAGACGCCGCGGCGCTGCGCGGGAGTCTGCACGACCAGCTTTTCGTCGACGATATCGACGATGCGGTCGACCACCAGGCCCACGCTGCGCCCGGCCTCGGCGTAGACCACGACCTGCAGCCGGGCCTCGACACCGGTTGTAGCCGTTTCCTGAGTCGCCCCTGCGATGACGCGAGATAGCCGGATCAGCGGCATGATCTGGCCGCGATACTGCATCACTTCCTGCGCTCCCGCCATTTCGATGGCGGACGAGGGAAACTCTTCCAGCCGCGCCACCAGCGACAGGGGAATCGCCATTCGTCCATGCTCGCCGCACTGCACCACCAGCAGCGCCTGATGATCGCGGGCGACTTCCTCTTTGCTCGCAGTCTTCCCCTGCTCCTTGTCGGCGAGAGCGGATTCGCGGGCAGAGATGACTTGTGCCCGCTGCGCCAGTCCCAGAATGTCGAGGATCAGGGCAACCCGACCATCTCCCATGATGGTGGCGCCGGAATAGGCGGTGATTCCCTTCAGTTGCTTGCCCAAAGGCTTGACGACGATCTCCTCGGTGTCGGTGATCTCATCGACCACCAAGCCGAATTCCTGGCCGTCGGCCTGCACGACCACAATGTTGGCGGCGCAGTCCTCCTTCGGATCAGCGCTCCCTTGAGCCAGCTGCAATTCACGGTTCAGGTACACCAGCGGAAGCAGGCGGCCACGCAAGCGGTAGACCGGGGCACCGTGGACCATCTCGATTCCCTTGCCGGATTCGCCCGACTCCATGCGCACCAGTTCGAGCAGGCTGACTTGCGGGATGGCAAAGCGTTCGCCGCCAGAAGTGATCATCAGCGCCGGGATAATCGCTAGAGTGAGCGGGATCTTGATCTTTACCGTGGTTCCTTTGCCTGCAGTCGACTGCACGTCGACGGTGCCCCCGATTTTTTCGACATTGGTTTTCACCACGTCCATGCCTACGCCGCGCCCGGAAACGTTGGTAACCTTTTCGGCCGTGGAAAATCCGGGCAGGAAGATCAGGTTGAAGACATCCCGGTCCGACATGCGTACGGCCTGCTGGGCGGAAACCAGGCCGCGTTCGACCGCCTTCTGCCGGATGCGTTCGCCGTTGAGCCCGGCGCCGTCGTCGCTGATTTCGATATTGACCTGGCCGCCTTCATGAAACGCCCGCAGCTTTAGAATTCCAGTTACGGCTTTGCCGGCATGTTTGCGCGCCTCGGCGGACTCAATGCCGTGGTCGATGCAGTTGCGGACCAGGTGCGTGAGCGGGTCTTTGATCGCCTCCATGACGGTGCGGTCGAGTTCGGTGTCCTGCCCCTCCATGTCAAGCCGCACGTCTTTGCCGCAGCTGATTGCCAAATCGCGAACGGTGCGCGGAAATTTGTTCCAGACATTGCCGATGGGCTGCATGCGGGTCTTCATGACCTCTTCCTGCAGTTCGGTCGCGATCAGATTCATGCGCTGGGAGACGGCCTGAAACCCAGCATCTCGCGTGGTGTTGGAAAACTGCAGCAACTGGTTACGCGCCAGCACCAGTTCGCCTACCAGGTTCATAAGCCGGTCGAGCAGATTGACGCCGACGCGGATGGTTTCAACCGCGGCCTCGGGATTGCGGGACTGGATCATCCGCTGTGCGGCGAGAACATCTTCCGGCTTAGCCGCGCCCTGCTCGATGAGAATCTCTCCGATCCGCTTTCTGCCTGCCTCCTGTTTTTCCAGGGCCAGAGCGAGGTCTGCCGCCCGAACGTGGCCACGCTCCAGAAGTAAGCCACCGATCTTCGATGCGTCGGCCAGCTTCGCTTCGGAAATCGTGGGAGCCGAATCCGGGGAGGGAGTTGCTTTCGCGGAAGCGGCCACCGGCGTTGGAATGTCGTGCGGTGCCTCGCCCTCGCCCTGTAAGCGAGCTAATCGAGCGATTAGTGATTCGTAATTTTCCTTGCCATCCTGGCCGGATGTCTGAATGGCAGCCAGCATCTGGCGAATGGCGTCGACGGTCGCGAGCAGGGCGCTGGTAAGTTCCTCGCTCAAGGTGAGCTTGCCGTCGCGCAGGCGAGACAACAGGCTCTCTCCGGCGTGCGCCAGCTTTTCCAGCCGCGCAAACCCCAGAAAGCCGCAGCTGCCTTTGATGGTGTGAATCGTTCGAAAAATGCTGGCCAGCAGTTCCTTGGAGGAGGGGGCAGACTCGAGTTTGACGAGTTCGCGATCGAGCCGGTCGAGGTTCTCGTTGCTTTCGATGAGAAAATCTTTAACGATGTCGTCCATAAATTCGGGCTTGGTTCGGCGGCGCTCAATATTGAGCAAATGAAAATCCAGTCTGCGATTCGCCGCAGCACGTTGGGTCGTGTCGATGGCTCTGGCCGATGTCGGCGGGGGATTGGGCAGAGTCTTGCGTGCGCTTGAAGCCCGTCCTCAGGGACCGTAAACTGATGAGAGAGATGCATGTTCACGCCCACGGTGCCGGCAGCCCCACGCGAGTTTTGAAGATCTCGCTGAGCGTGACTCTGGCCTACATTGTGTTGCTGGTGGTGGCCGGCATTCGGGCCGACTCGCTGGCGTTGTTGTCGGAAGCCGGACACAATCTTTCAGACTTTCTGGCGCTGCTGCTCTCGCTGGTTGCGGTCTATTTCCAGTCGCGCCCCGCCAGTTCCACGAAAACCTACGGCTATCACCGCGCCGGAGTGCTGGCGGCGCTGGTCAACTCCAGTTCGCTGGTCCTGGTTTCGTTTTTCATCTTCTATGAGGCTTTCCGGCGGTTGCAGCATCCCGAACACGTACAGGCCAGCGTGATGATGTGGGTCGCCGGAGCCGGCGTAGTCATGAATGGAGCCATTGCCCTTCTGCTCTATCGCTCGGGGGGCGACGTCAATATCCGCAGCGCGCTGCTGCATGAAGTTGGGGACACGCTTTCGACAGCGGCCGTCATCGCTGGAGGCTGGGCGATCCTGGCGACCGGAAATTATTGGATCGATTCGGTTCTATCGGTCGGGATCGCCGTGCTCATCCTGTGGTCGGGTTTCGGTATTTGCCGGGAGACGTTGAACATTCTGCTCGAAGGTACTCCGCGGGGCATGAAGCTGGAGAAAATCGAGTCGGAGATTCGGTCCGTCGAAGGTGTGAACGACGTGCACGATCTGCACGTCTGGAGCATCGGAAGCGAGACGCACGCGCTCTCCTGCCACATCTCGATCGCCGACATTCCTCCTTCGGTGAGCGAGCGGATCTTGCGCGATGTGAAGGAACGCCTGCTGCACGGCTTCCGCATCGACCACACTACGATCCAGTTCGAGCACGTGATCTGCGAAACGGCGCATGGCTGCGTGATCCCGGTGGTGGAGAGCGCGGAAGAGCACGAGCATCATCATCACAGCCACTAGGTATTCAGCCATCCCCCAGGGCTTATTGTTGCCGGTCGTAAATTTTCCGCGCCTGCTCGATCGTATCCGCCTCTTCCGCCAGCTTATCCGGACGCAGGCGCACAATTCTCGGGAAGCGCAGCGCATATCCGCTCTCGTGCCGGTCGGACTTCATCATGTTGTTGAACGCCACTTCGAGCACAATCTTCGGCTCGACTACTCGCCGGAATCCCTGGTCTTCGACCGTGTGCGCAAGGAACCATTTCGTCATCTCGGCGATCTCGGCGTCGGTCAATCCCGAATAGGCTTTCCCGATGTTCACTAGCCGGTCGCCATCCCATACCGCAAATGTGTAGTCGCTGAGCACGCCGATGCGCTTGCCGTGGCCGTACTCGGCCGCGGTGACCACGACGTCGAGCGTGGCCAACTCGCGCTTCATTTTCAGCCACGACTTGCCGCGCTTTCCCGGCGTATAGGGAGATTCGAGGTCCTTGATCATCAAGCCTTCGTTGCCGCGTGCCCGCGCCGCAACAAATAATTCCTCCAACGCGTCAGTGGAAGCGGCGCGAAACACGGGGGCACGAATCACGCTCACTTCCGAAACGGAGTCTTTTTCGTCACCGGAATGAAAAGCCAAGATCCCCTGTGATCCCCCGTGTCCCCTGTGGTGGGCGTGCGTACGTGGAGCCGCCAGTAACGCATCGAGAATCCGCGCTCGCTCACGCAGCGGAAGATCAACCAGCAGCCGGCCATCGGCGAACAGGATATCGAACGCCAGAAAGGCGACCGGCACCTCGCGCAGCATCTTATCGCTGACTTTCTTTCGTCCCAGCCGCTGCTGCAGAACGCTGAAGGGACGCGCCGATCCCAGACTCTTGGCCCGAGTCTCCCCGGCCTCCGACACCGGTTCATCGACCACGTTCCTGGCATCCTCTAGCTTCGCAGGATATTTCCAAGCCACAATTTCCTCATCGAGGATGGCATCGGTTGACAGCCCGGCCAGCGCGGACGGCAATTCGGGGAAAGATTCGGTGATCTCATCCCGCGTGCGCGAAAAAATCTTTACCTCGCCACCGGAAATGTGAGCCTGGGCCCGAATGCCATCGTACTTGTCCTCGACAGCCGCTTCGGCGAAATAACTGAGGCCCTCTTCGGCCGACTCGACTGGGCTCGCCAGCATGAATCCCAGCGGATGAAACAGCCGCATCCGCGCCTCAGCCAGCTTGCCCTCGGCCGCGAAACGCAAAGTCGCGCCAATATCGCCGAGCAGCATGTTGGCGCGCTGAACCTGGGCAAGCGTAGCTCCGTACGCTTTTGCGATTGCCTCTTCGACCAGGCTTTCCTTCAATCCAATGCGCAGATCACCGGTCATGATCTTGATGATGTATTTGACTTCGAGCGGCGAACCGCGGGAAAGCAGTTCCCGAACGAGTGCGCCCTTAGCCGCCGGACCACGGGCCGCGGCAATCTGGCGAAACCCGCGTTCGACGTCCAATACTCCGAGGCTTTCGCTGGAACGCTCGGGAAGAAGATCGCTGGCGACAGCCCCCAAGTCTCCATGCTGCCGGTAAGAAGCGGTTAGGTCGGCCTGGTCTCGACTTGCCAACTCCGCCACGATCTGCCACAACGAACGGCCGCCAACCTGGAGCGTCGTCTCCTCCCACGCGGGGAACGGCCGTCCGCAGAGGAACACCGCTGCCACGGCGGCCTCGTCGATGGAGCACGACTTCAGATAGTCCGCGACCAGAGCCGTCTTCTGCAGCTTCTTAGTCGTGCCGGCTACGGCTTCGCAGGTGGTCGCAAATCGCCGCATGGAATCCTTATGACTGGCTGCTGGATCGAGTCGAGTTCAAATGGATGACAGTTCCTCGATTTTCGTGTAAGCCTCGTTTTACAGTGAACTTAGCAGATCGGGAAAGCAGGGCCCAGCGTCCCGGCCTGTGATACCCTAGATGGTGTGTCGTGCCCCCGTCAGGAGCATCTAATACCCGTGCGTCTTCTCCGAAATTATCTGCGATTTCTGGCCGCCGTCCAGCTTCTACCCGCTCTTGAGAGTGGAGAAGAAACTCTGGTTGGCGGGCAAGCCGTGCTGGAGGGCGTTATGATGCGCTCTCCGCACGCTTGGGCGATCGCCTGCCGTAAACCGTCGGGCGAAGTGGTCACCATGAGCGAACCGCTGGAGCGCCCGTCGGAGAAGCATAAATGGATGGGATGGCCCGTCGTGCGCGGCGTCATGACGCTCGGGTATGCGATGAATCTGGGCTACCGGGCTTTGCGCTTTTCGGCCAACGTCGCAATTGAAGACATTATGGAGGAAGGCAAGGACAAGCCCGAAGGAACAGTCACGGCCGATGTGGCTACGGACCATGTGGCGACGGCCGCCTCGGCCATCCCGCCAGCGCGAAGCGCGGCGGAATCTTCCAAGCCCGCGGATCGTGAGAAAGCGGCCGCAATCAGCGGATGGCTGGCCGCAGTGAATGTTGTGATCTCCCTGGGATTTTTCATCTTTACCTACAAATACCTGCCCCTGCTGGCGGCAACGGAACTGAAGAAGCTCGATCCAGCGCTGGGCGGCCGCATCATTTTCAATCTGATCGACGGTGGGATCCGCCTGTTACTCTTCCTGCTGTTTATCTGGGGCGTTTCGCTCGGGAAGGATATTCGCCGGGTTTATGAGTATCACGGCGCAGAGCACAAGACGGTCTTCGCTTTTGAGAATGGCGACCCGCTGAATACCGCGACGGTGCAGAAGTATTCGACCTTCCATCCGCGCTGCGGAACCAGTTTCCTGATGACGGTGATGCTGATCTCGATCGGCTTCTACATGTTGATCCCGTATGCCACATTCTGGGCGCGCTTCGCTTCGCGAATCGCTCTGTTGCCCGTCATTGCGGGTGTTTCGTATGAAATTATCCGCTTCGCGGCGAAACATCGCGGCTCCCTGTTTGCCATGATGACTGCGCCCGGACTGTGGCTACAGCGAATCACGACCAAGCCTCCGTCTGACGAGGAAGCGCAGTGCGCGATCGTCGCTTTGGAGCACGCCATGGTGCTCGAGAAGGAGCGCGGTGGCGAGTTGGTGATTGCCTAGCGGTCCCGCCGCGAATACTTTCTCTGCTTCTCTAATCCAACTAAAATGCCGTAGAGACGTTGTGGCGTCTCGCCTGCTGTCTCGCCTGGTTAAGACAGCAGGATTGCGGCCGAACTGAGGCGTGAATATTTACCGCCCGCCGGAGCCGACTCAAATGTTTGAACGACTGGACCAAATCGAAGCCCGCTACGAAGACCTGACCAACACTCTCGCGTCGCCGGAGATCGTCAATGACTCGGCGAAATTCCAGAAGACTGCCAAGGCTCATAGCGAAATCGCCCCGATCGTGGGGAAGTATCGCGAATACAAGGATCTGACCAAAGGCATCGCCGAGAGCAAAGCTGTGCTTGCCGAAGAGAAAGATGTGGAGATGCGCGCCTACGCCCAGGAAGAACTCGACAAGCTGCAGAGCCGCGTGGGCGGCGTCGAAGAAGAACTCAAGGTGCTGCTTCTTCCCAAGGATCCCAACGACGAAAAGAACATCATTCTCGAAATCCGCGCCGGCACCGGAGGAGACGAAGCCACTCTGTTTGCCGCGGAAATCTTCCGCATGTACACGCGTTATGCGGAAACGCAGCGCTGGAAAGTAGAGGTGCTGTCCAGTTCGGAATCATCCGCGGGCGGCCTGAAAGAAGTGATCGCCATTATCGAAGGCAACCGGGTTTTCTCGCAGCTGAAATATGAGAGCGGCGTGCACCGCGTGCAGCGCGTTCCGGCTACCGAGCAGCAAGGGCGCGTGCATACTTCCGCGGTCACCGTTGCCGTGCTGCCCGAGGCGGAGGATGTCGACGTCAAGATTGAAGCCAAGGACTTGCGCATCGATACTTTCTGTTCCTCCGGTCCCGGCGGGCAGTCGGTGAACACGACTTACTCCGCAGTTCGGATTACGCATATTCCGACCAATACGGTGGTCAGCTGTCAGGACGAGAAATCGCAAATCAAGAACCGGGAAAAAGGCATGCGCGTGCTGCGCTCGCGTCTCTATGAAATCGAAATGGAAAAGCAGCAACAGGCCCTCGCCAAAGAGCGTAAGGCGATGGTCGGCTCCGGCGATCGCAGCGAAAAGATCCGCACCTACAACTTCCCGCAGAACCGGCTGACCGATCACCGCATCGGCTTCACCATCCACCAGCTGGATGCAGTCATGGACGGCAAGATCCAGCCGCTGATCGATGCTTTGATCACGCATTACCAGGCGGAGAAGCTGAAGCAAGAGACGGCGGCCGTGGTTTAGTTCTCTAACGTAGGGCTGACGCCTACGTGCCCAGCGAGCAAAGCGAGCGCTTCGGTGTTGCGCATCCGTTCCTCGGTTTTCTCCCGTTTGCTTCGCCGCCATGTTGAAATAGCTCCGTGCAACTTAAGCAAGCCCTGGCTCTCGGCGTGGAACGTCTCACCGCCGATCAAGTTCCGTCTCCGCGGATGAACGCGGAATTGCTGCTCAGATTCGTGTTGAACTGCGATCGCGCTTACCTATTCGCGCATTCCGAGCGCGAACTCACCGCACAAGAAGAATCCCATTACCAGTCGGCGTTAGCCGAACGCTCTCGCGGTTTGCCGGCGCAATACATCACTGGACATCAGGAATTCTGGGCAATGGATCTGATCGTGACGCCGGCAGTCTTGATTCCGCGTCCGGAAACTGAGCACGTGATTGAAAGCGCGCTCGAACTGCTGGCACGCAAAAGTCCGGATCTCTCACACCAGGAAGAAGCGGGCGCCGTAACCGCGGCGGGCCCTTCCCCGATCCGCCTCGTCGATGTTGGAACCGGATCGGGCGCGATCGCGCTGGCCCTGGCAAAGGAGTTGCCCGATGCGGAGATTCATGCAAGCGACATTTCCGCCGCAGCTTTGGAAATCGCCCGCGCCAACGCCGCGCGCCATCAACTCGAACGGCGCATTCAATTCCATCAGGCGGACTTGCTCGGCAACTTAAGTCCGCCATTTGACCTGGTCGTTTCGAATCCACCCTACGTTGGCGAATCCGAGGAAGATCAGGTTCAACTGGAGGTGCGCAAGTTCGAGCCGCGATCAGCCGTCTTTGCCGGGGCCACAGGAACTGAAGTGATTGCCCGCCTGATCCCTCAAGCACGAGCGACGCTCCGGCCCGGAGGATGGATTGTGCTGGAAATCAGCGGCACGATTGTTGACGGCGTACGGAGTCTGCTCGAGGGCTGGGAGAACATCGAGGTAACCGCGGATCTCCAGTCGATTCCCCGCGTCATCCGCGCCCGGAAACCACTCCCGAGCTGAAATCTCAGGCTGCAGCAATTTATCTAGCGGCGAATTCTGGCTGTTCTAACGCCGCGCCGTGGCCGGCAGGATTTCTTCCACATCCACAATGTCCGTCGGATACTTTCCCGTATAGCACGCGGAGCAGTAGGAGATTTGCTCCCCTTCGCCGCAGGCTTTCTTCAGGCCCTCCAACGAAAGGTAGGCGAGCGAATCGGCTCCGATGTAATCGCGAATCTCGTCCACCGATTTATTGGCTGCGATGAGTTGCTTTTTGGAAGGAGTGTCGACGCCGTAATAGCAGGGAGAAATCGTCGGCGGGCACGAGATGCGCATATGTACTTCGGTCGCGCCGGCGTTGCGGATCATGCGCACAATCTTCCGGCTGGTGGTGCCGCGCACAATCGAGTCGTCGATCAGAACCACGCGTTTGCCTTCCAACAGCGAGCGCACGGGATTTAACTTCAACTTGACGCCGAAGTCGCGCACGCTCTGGCTGGGCTCGATAAAGGTGCGTCCGACATAATGATTGCGGATCAGCGCGAAGCGAAACGGAATCCCGCTTTCTGCTGCGTAGCCTACACCGGCGGTGACGCCGGAATCGGGCACGGGAACGACCAAATCGGCGTCCACACCCGCTTCCCGCGCCAGTTGCCGCCCAAGTTCCTCGCGGCTGGTCTGCACCGGTCGGCCGAACACCAGGCTGTCCGGGCGCGAAAAGTAAACATGCTCGAAGATGCAGCTGGATTGCGGCGCCGCAGTCGAATAGAAACGGGAACTCATCCCCTCGGGCCCGACCACAATGAGCTCTCCGGGTTTTACGTCGCGAACATACTCGGCGCCGATCAGATCGAAGGCACAGGTCTCCGAGGCAAAAACGATGGTGTCGCGCTTCTGACCCTCCAAAGCCGGGATGCGCCCCATGGCCAGTGGCCGGAAGCCGCGCGGGTCGCGCACGGCAAAGATGCGGTCGTTGCTCATCATCACCAGAGAAAACGCGCCGTCGACGCGGCGGAGAGCGTCGGCCATCGCTTCCGGCAGGGTGTGTTCTTTGGACAGAGCGATCAGATGAACAATGACTTCTGTATCGCTGTTGGTTTGAAAAATCGAGCCCTGGCTCTCAAGCCGCGCGCGCACAGGCGTCGCGTTTACCAGATTTCCATTGTGCGCAACCGCGATCGACCCTTTATTCGACTGCACCAGAATCGGCTGCGCGTTGAGCAGCGCCGAATCTCCGGCAGTGGAATAGCGCGTGTGGCCGATCGCGATGGAGCCCCGCAACTTGGAAAGCACATCTTCGGTGAAGATGTCGGCGACCGAGCCCATCGCCTTATGCGCCCGCGACGTAAGCCCGTCGGAGGTGACGATACCCGCCGACTCCTGCCCGCGATGCTGCAATGCATGCAGACCGAGATAAGCAAGCTTCTCCGCCTCGGGATGCGCGAAGATCGCCACCACTCCACACTCGTCGTGAAATTTGTCGGAAATCAGCATGGGCCCCTTAGTTTTCGGCTCAAGACTCGAACAGTTGCAATCAATCCGCGCTCACCAACTCCGGATCCGTGCGCAGCGCCGACTGCAGAGCGGATTCGTAGGCGGCGCTCAGATCCGATACTGCACTCGAAACAACGATGTTGCCATCGATAAAGATCTCAAGCTTGTCGTGAGTCGTCTCTCCGATGACGTCCGCCGTAACCTGGTATTTGCCCGCCACTTCTTTGATTCGGGCAATGCTCGCCGGGTCGCAAGAGATCACAATCCGGCTGGCATCTTCTCCAAAAAGCACAAACTCCGGGAAGAGCCCACCAGACGCCAGGTTGACCCGCGCTCCCACTCCTTTGGCAAACGCTTTTTCGGCGAGAGTCACCGCGATGCCGCCGTCGGCACAGTCATGCACGGAATCCAGCAATTGCCGCTGAATCATTTCCACGACCGCCTTTTGCAGCCCGGCTTCCTTCTCCAAATCAAGCTCGGGAGGATATCCCCACACCGTTCCCAGAATTTCCTTGGCGTATTCCGAGGACCCAAACTCACTCTTCGCATCGGTAATATCTGCGGCTTCTCCAGCGCGCAATAGCACGACCGTGCGTCCAGGGGCCGCAAAATGCATCTTTGCGCCTCGGTGCACATCGTCGAGAATACCCACGACGCCGAGCACCGGAGTGGGATAAATGCCTTCTCCTAAAGTCTCGTTATAGAAGCTGACGTTGCCGCCGGTGATGGGGATTTCCAGTTCTTCGCAGGCCTTCGTGATGCCGTCGATGGTCTGCGAAAACTGCCACATGATATGCGGCTTTTCAGGATTTCCGAAGTTAAGACAATTAGTAGCGGCCACGGGCGTCGCGCCTGAGCATGCGACCTTGCGCGCCGCCTCGGCAACAGCATGCATCGCTCCCAGCCGCGGGTCGAGATAACACCAGCGCCCATTTCCATCCAGGGCCATCGAAAGTCCGCGATTCGAGCCCTTGATGCGGATGACCCCTGCATCGCCCGCGCCTGGCGCTTCGACCGTGTTGGTCTGCACCATGTGGTCATACTGCTGCCACACCCAACGCTTGCCGCAGATGTTCGAGCTGGCGAGAAGCTGCTTTAGAGCAGACGTGAAGTCGGACGTCTGGCCGAGATTGATGTGGTCTGGCTTGTCGCGTGGGATGGGCGGTTCCCAGCGGGACAGCGGCCGCTTGTAAAGCGGAGCTTCGTCTGTGAGCGCGGGATTTGGAATCTCTGCTACGACCTTGCCATGCTCGAGCACACGCAGTTTGTTGTCTGTCGTGACCTTGCCGACTTCGACGGCGTCGAGTCCCCACTTTTCGAAAACGCGGAAGACTTCCTGCTCGCGCCCTTTCTCGGCGACCAGCAGCATGCGCTCCTGCGACTCGCTGAGCATGATTTCGTATGGGGTCATCCCCGTTTCGCGCTGCGGCACGCGGTCGAGTTCAATCTCAATGCCGACTCCGCCGCGGCCGCCCATCTCGCAGGTCGAGCAGGTGAGCCCGGCGGCGCCCATGTCCTGGATGCCCACGATCGCACCGGTCTGCATCGCTTCCAGACAAGCCTCGAGCAGAAGCTTTTCCAGGAACGGGTCGCCTACCTGTACGTTGGGACGTTTCGCCTCCGAAGCCTCGCTGAATTCCTCGCTGGCCATGGTCGCGCCGTGGATGCCATCGCGGCCAGTCTTGGCGCCGACGTAAATGACCGGGTTGCCTTCCCCCGCAGCGCGGGCATAAAAAATCTCATTCTTTCGGACCAAGCCCAGGGCAAACGCGTTGACCAGAGGATTTCCTGAGTAGCACGGCTCAAACTTGGTCTCGCCGCCAAGATTGGGCACGCCAAAACAGTTGCCGTAGGAAGCAACACCGCTGACTACGCCTTCGAGGATGGAATGATTGCGATGGATCTCGGCTTGAGTGGGATCTGCTTGTGTGGGAACAGCCGCCCTCGGCTGTTCGGCGGAGCGAAGCTCCGCTGCCGGGCTTCGCCCTGGCAGGACATCCGAGGCGGCTGTCCCTACATGGCTTGTGATCGGTCCGAAGCGCAGCGAATCCATCACCGCAACTGGCCTGGCTCCCATCGTAAAAATGTCGCGCAGGATTCCGCCAACCCCGGTGGTCGCTCCTTGAAAAGGTTCAATGAATGAAGGATGATTGTGCGATTCAATCTTGAAGGCGCAGGCCCAGCCGTCGCCGATATCAATGATGCCCGCGTTCTCGCCCGGTCCTTGCAGCACGCGCTTGCTGCGCGTGGGCAGCCGCTTCAAATGCACGCGCGAGGACTTATAAGAGCAGTGCTCGCTCCACATCACGCTGAAGATGCCGAGTTCGGTCAGCGTAGGTTCGCGGCCGCCGAGAAGGTGCTTGATCTTCTCGTACTCATCGGGTGTAAGGCCGTGCTGGCGGATAGTCTCCGGGGAAAGAGCAGAAGTCAAAGAGGTGGCCATGGGGAAGTTCTATTGTCGCATTTTGGGGCACAGCTGCGATAGGCCGTTTTAGGCGGCGCTCGGGCCATTTCTTCCGTCCTCCTGCTAGGATTCTCTAGGCATGAAATCGATTATTGTGGGCACGGCCGGACACATCGATCACGGGAAAACCGCGCTCGTCAAGGCACTCACGGGTATTGACGCCGACCGCCTGGATGAAGAGAAGCGGCGCGGAATCACCATCGATCTGGGTTTCGCCCACATGAATCTGCCGACTCCGGGTGGCGGGATCCTGAGCTTGGGATTCGTCGACGTTCCCGGACACGAGCGCTTCGTGCGCAATATGCTGGCGGGCGCGGGCGGCATCGATCTGGTGCTGCTGGTAATTGCGGCCGACGAATCGATCAAGCCGCAGACCTGCGAGCATTTCGACATTCTGCAATTGTTGGGAGTGAAGCGCGGCATCACGGTCTTGACCAAGTCCGACGCGGTAGACGCCGAAATGCTCGACGTCGTGCGGCTGGAAGTGGAAGAGTTCTTGCGCGGAACTTTTCTGGAGGCACCCAAGTCCCCCATCGTGGCCGTGAGTTCCTTGACTGGCGCGGGATTGGACGATCTGAAGCGCGCGATCATCGCGATGGCGAATCAAGTCGAGGCGCGAGATCCTCAGGCTCTGGCGCGCTTGCCCATCGATCGCGTGTTTACGATGAAAGGATTCGGCACGGTCATCACCGGAACGCTGATTTCAGGAACGATTCGCCGCGAGGAAGAATTGGGGATCCTCCCCTCCGGCCGCCGAGTGCGGGTGCGGGGAGTCCAAGTCCACGGGCAGAGTGCCGACGCTGCAATCGCCGGACAACGTACGGCGCTGAATCTGGCCGGAGCGAGCATCGAAGATCTCGGGCGAGGCATGATGCTGGCGCCGCCGGAAACCTTCGCAGCAACGCAGAATGTGGATGTACATCTGCGGCTGTTATCGTCGGCGCCGCGCGCGCTGAAGGATCGCGCCCAAGTTCATTTCCACGCCCATGCAACGGAGGCCATTGGAGAAGTCGTTTTCCAGCGGTCGCTCAACCTGAATCCAAAGGGATCGCAGGCCGCGCCGGGATCCGAAGCGTTTGTGCGAATCCGGTTGCCGGAGCCGACCCTCTTGCTGCCGGGGGACCGATTTATCATCCGCCAATTTTCTCCAGTCGTAACCATCGGAGGCGGGGTAGTGCTGGACGCGGCCCCGATCCCGCGATTCAAGCAAGCTACTGTGGACGCGCTGCTCCGCCACTCGGCTTCCGGGAATGATGCGGAAATGCTGGCGCTCCGGGTCGCGCGACGCTGGTATCGAGGGCTGGCGATGGCGCAAGCGGTTTCCGAAACCGGCTGGCGAAGAGAGTTGATTGAATCGCGTCTGGCAGGCCAATTGGCCGAAGGCAAGGTACTGAGGTTCGGCGACCTCTTCTTCCATTCCGATACCATGGGCGCTTTGCAGACGCTGGTGCCGCAGGCGCTCGCGTCTTTTCACGAGAAGAATCCCTTGGTGCCGGGGATGGGCAAGGAAACGCTGCGCGAAAAGTTCACTCTGAGTCCGGAAGTCTTCGCCGTGGTGCTCGATTTATTGATCCGCGAAAAGAAGATAGAAGTTTCCGGCGATGTGGTGCGGCTGCCGGGCCGCGGCGTCGTCATGAAAGACGAGGAAGCGGAGTCGAAAAAGAAAATCGAAGACGCCTTCGCGTCGGCGGGGCTGAAAGTCCCGGCCCTTTACGAGGTGATCTCCGGGCTGAAGGTAGACAAAACGCGGGCGCAGAAAATTGTCACGCTCTTGCTGCGCGATAAAGTGCTGATCAAGATTTCCGACGAACTCGTCTTTCACCGCAATGCGCTGGAGGAGTTGCGGCGCCAGATGTCGGCACAGAAGGCCAAGTCTCCGAAGATTGACGTCGCAACCTTCAAGGAAATGACCGGCGTCAGCCGCAAGTACGCGATCCCGCTCCTGGAATATCTGGACCGCGAGCGCGTAACCAAGCGCGTGGGAGATGCGCGGCAGATTCTCTAGGCATTCAAAACCAATAACCACAAAGGACACGAAGGTTCACGAAGGAACACTTTTCTTGTTTTTCCTTCGTGCAACTTCGTGTCCTTCGTGGTTGATGGCCTTTGATCCTAGATTTTTTCTTCCGCGAATTCCACTTCCAGACCCAGTGGATCGGTAAAGCGGTTGGTCAGGTTGGCGAGGCCGGTCAGCAGATGTACGTCGACAATCTCGGGATCGGAGAAATGCTTCTTCAAGTTCGCGAAATCCGCGTCAGAGATCTCATGCGGGCTGCGAGTTAACTTCTCGACATAGGTCAGAGCCGCTTTCTCTTTTTCGCTATAGCGTGAATAGTCGCCGGCTTTCAGCGCGGCCCAATCCTCCGGGGTCAGGCCGACTCGTTTCGAGGACGCGAGGTGATGCTGTGTACAGTAATGGCATCCATTGATGAGAGAAACGCGAATGTAGATGAGCTCATAAAGTTTGCGGTCGAGCGAACGACCTACGCTGGCATAGAAGCCGAGAAAATTCTTGAGCATTTCCGGACGGTGCGCCAACGCTTTCTGCACATTGCCGGGCTTGCCGCGGAGCGTTTTTTCGTAGATTTCCTTCACTTCCGGACTTGCCTTGTCCATCTGAATGAGATCGATGCGCGCCATGGAATTCTCTCCACAAGAAGAATGAGGACTGCATTTTCCGCCGTCTAATCATCATCGCAGATCGCCAGATTCTCTGCTGTCCGCTACGGAGAGGGCTCCGGGCATAGAAGCAGATACTTGTCGTGCACCGCCTTGCTCACTACATTGGCGGGAAGGACAAGCACGCTATGAGGATATTGCTTTCTCTGTTTCTGCTGCTCTGTCTCACCCTGGCGACGGCAGCACCGGTGCCCGATCAGTTGGACGCGGCTCAGACCAGAATCCTGGCTCTCGAAAACGCCTGGAACCAGGCAGAAGAACACAAAGACGTCAACGCTCTCGATTCGCTACTCGACGCCACACTGGTTTATGTCGACTATGACGGCTCCATGATGGACAAGGCGCAATTCATGGCCAGCATTAAGGCGCCATCGCTGCACCCGGAGCAGATCGTGAACGAGTCGATGACGGCTCATGTGTATGGCGACAGCGCCGTGGTGACCGGAATCTATCGTGAAAAAGGAGAAAGAAACGGCAAGCCCTACCTGCGTCATGGCCGCTTCACCGACACCTGGGTTCTTCGTCAAGGAAGTTGGGTCTGCGTCGCGAGCCAGTCGACACTGATCATGAAATGACCGACGAGGGAGTGATTACCCATGAGGCGCTGCGGGATTCTCTGAGCGGAGAAACCTTATCCCCGGGTGGATGCGTGAGACGATCGGTCCTCTTCGCGCTGAGGATGAAGGCTTGCCACTCGCGGGAAAGTGTTAGCGGATTCTGCCGGCTCGGTCAGGTATTCGTAGCCTTCAAAGCGAACCGCAACTCCAATCTTGGTTTCGGTTCGATCCGCGCCGGGCAATGCCTTGCCTGAGACGGCGGCAGGCCGGACGATTCTCAAAATGCGGCCGCGGCAGCGGACCGGCATGCTTTCGCCCAGCGTAATCTCGGAGGGCATGCGCAGCGTGAGTTCGATTTCGCTGCCCTCGGTGAGAGGCGCATCGGTGAAGAAGAATACTCCGCGCGAGCTGAGGTCCTGCGTGAATGCCATGCCCTCAACGGAGTTCGCAGACTGGCGAAAAGAAATTGCGAGCACGTACGGAAATCGCTGTCCAACGCGGCGTTCCACTTGAACGGGAAAGGTGCTCATAAGTTCGTCCTTGACCGCATCGCCGAAAAAACGCGAGGACGCTACTTTAGCTCAGAATCGGCCGCTGGAGAAGCCGTAACTTACTTACCGACCAACTATTTTCAAGCTTATCATTTGCTTGCACTTGGAAGCGAGGCAGGAAGCTGTCTTTTGGGCTGAATCGAGGGCCGGGCTGTGGAAAAATTCAGCCTCCTTCGTGTCATGCTGAATTGAAGAGCGCAATAGTGTTGGCGCGCAACGTGGCGGAAGGTCATCTAAAAGAATCTAAACGTGGTCGAATCGAAAGACTCTATTCCAGAAAACACGCGCTCCGGCGAACCACCCGCTGGTCGCAAGTTGCGTTGGCAGGCCGCGGGACGCGCCCTGCGACACCGTAATTTCCAGCTCTTTTTCAGCGGACAACTTATCTCTCTCATCGGCACCTGGATGCAGACGGTGGCGCAGTCTTGGCTCGTCTATCGCTTGACCGGTTCGGGCCTGGAGCTGGGCGGAGTGGGATTCGCCAGCCAGATTCCTGTGTTCATATTCGCGCCATTGGGCGGAATTGTCGCCGATCGCGCTAACCGCAGGCACGTGGTCATTGCGACGCAGATCGCGTCCATGCTGCTGGCCTTTGTTCTCGCGGCACTCACCTTACTGCACCGCGTGCAGGTCTGGCACGTGTTCGTGCTCGCGGCTCTGCTGGGCGTCGTCAACGCTTTCGATATCCCAGGGCGGCAATCGTTCCTGGTGGACATGGTCGGCAAAGACGACCTGATGAATGCCATTGCTTTGAACTCATCCATGTTCAACGGAGCGCGGGTGGTTGGGCCGGCGGTCGCAGGTATTCTGGTGGCAAGGCTGGGCGAGGGCTGGTGCTTCTTTGCGAACGGCGCTAGTTACATCGCGGTCATTATCGGGTTACTGATGATGAACGTGCATGCTCCGGCGCGCGTTTCGGCGATGACGTCTCCGTGGGACCACATCGTCGAAGGATTTCAGTTTGTAAATCGCACCGCTCCGATCCGCGCGCTATTGATGTTGCTGGGCGTAGTGAGCGTAACGGGCATGCCCTACGTCGTGCTCATGCCGATCTTTGCCGACCGGATTCTGCATAGAGGCGGACAGGAGTTCGCCTCGCTGATGGGATCGCACGATTTGGGCGCGGTGCGGCTCGGCATCCTAATGGGCGCAACCGGCGTGGGGGCTTTGCTCGGGGCTTTGACGCTTGCCATCCGTTCTGGCGTGAAAGGATTAGGCACGTGGGTCACCGTGTGCTGTGCCGGTTTCGGCGTAAGCCTCATGCTGTTTGCGCTGTCCAAATCGTTCTGGGTTTCAGTGATCCTGCTACTGCCCGTGGGATATTTCATCA
This sequence comes from uncultured Acidobacteriota bacterium, assembly GCA_963763795.1. Classification (GTDB taxonomy): domain Bacteria; phylum Acidobacteriota; class Terriglobia; order Terriglobales; family Acidobacteriaceae; genus Sulfotelmatobacter. The sequence goes on from CAVXPP010000005.1 coordinate 113,597, forward strand.
TGCTGCAGATGGCATCTTCGAACACCTTGATCCAGGTCATGGTGCCCGACGCGCTTCGGGGGCGGGTGATGGCTGTGTATTCGATGATGTTCATGGGCATGGCTCCCGTAGGAGCTTTGCTCGGCGGCGCTCTCTCAGACCGTTTGGGTGCGCCCCTGACGGTTACGATCGGCGGCCTGGCGTCGGTCGCTGGCGCGTGGTGGTTCGGAGTGCAATTGCCGAAGATCCGCGGAGAGGCTCGCAAGCTGATTCTGGCGCAGGCGATGGCCGGCGGCGAACCCGCGGAAGAGATGTCCGCGCCCGTGGTCGAGGATTAACCTACTTCCGAAGTGCGCTGCGTCCGAGGGCGACCAGAAAGATGGCACTCTTGCCGCGAGCGTGCGGCGAAAAAAAACTTACGACATCGTCATCGTAGAAAGTGAGGCCGCTCGCGCCCAGACGCTGTGCGTAGGCCGCCAGATAAAGCTTCCCGCCCAAAATTCCGGCTTCGAGCTGCACTGCCCGGTAACCGCGGTTGCCGTAGCGCTCGAGGATTGTTTTCAAGTCGGCGAGAAAAAACACGTCGACCGCAGCGTCTGCCGGAATCTGCTGCTCCAGTCCTAGATATCCAGCCTTGTCGCGGAAGTCACCCGGCTTGAGCAGTTCAAGACTTTTACGTTCGCGGTGATACACATAAGCTCCGGCGCTCAAACCAACCACGCTGTTGACGACCAGATATATGTCATTGAGGTGGCTTCCCGAAGAATCGAGAAAGTCGGCGGGTATGCCTTGCGTTGCACGTTCCAGCATGAGCGAAAGCTGCGGCAAGGTGACCGGATCGCGGGCAAACTGGCGCGTCGAACCGCGCCGCGAGATCACCTGCTCGATCGTGTCTTTGGGAATTTTTGAATTGTCGGGAAGTTGCAGCGGCGTCATCGTTCCCTTGGGCGTGGGAAGTTCGTGGGCCAGGGTTTTGCCGCGCCAGGCCGCCGCTTCAGCCGAAGAGTCCAGCGAAGAGGCTTCATGCATTTTCCGCATCGCCGGATAGTCGACCTCCTCTTTCGAATAGGCAACGATCGGAAGACTCAGAGGAGAAATTTCCGGTGAGTTCGGCGGCGTTGATTCCTGATGCCCAATCGCAACCATCGAAAACGCAACCTCGCGCATTGGATCAACGTCCAGCAACGCGTTTACTTGCGAGTCGACGAAGCTGGTGACAATTTTGGCCGGAAGGTTCGACGCAGCCGAAATCGCTAACAGATTGGCCAGAATCGTGCCGTTGTCCCAGCCGAAATGACGGTAGGTGCGCGAGCGGTATTTCCACGCATTCCGCCAGTAGGTCCCAGCACAGATGATTGTGACGGGTGCATGCGCGACCGACGAATCGCCCCCCGTCGCTTCCACAAGTGCCTGGCGAAAGTCGCCGGCCCGAAGCCGGCGAAGCCCGAATTCCGCTGCACCGAAGTGGTATACGCCAGCGGGCAATGCCGGCGAATTCCCACCCGGAAGACCTTTCGCAGGAAGATCTGCACAAACAGCGTAGAGCTCTATTTCGTAAAGTGCGCCAGTGCAAGCTGCCGCGCGGAAAAATGTTTCTCCCTGTTCGTGCTTCTTGCTGCGCGTAACGCCCGCCGAGAAAAATAAGATCTGCGCCAGAGTCTCGAGATCGGGAATCGCTTGCGCCGGCGTGCCAAGTTGTGGAGCCGCAATCGCCGACCACGCTGCCATCCCGGTGTCACGAAAATCTCGCGGCAGCCGCGTCACCTCAAGCGTGGGATAGATCTTGAACAACAGCGGCTTGTTTTCCCAATCGAGCGTGTGCGGATGCATGCGCAATCCGACATAAGAGTGCTTGGTGCCGCTGTGATATTGCCAGGTCGCGTCAATGTTCTGGTTCTGGCTCAAAAGCAGAATGCTCCTTCGGCGAGTTTGGCCTAGCGGTAAGCGGAAGGCGGTAATCCGGTGATGCGAATGCCGCTATGGCCCTTGTGGCGAATGTTCAGGCCAACCAGCAAAGCGGTGACTTGCTCGACGATGCGCGCATTTTCCAGCTTTCCGCCATCGATCGCGCGGACGCCGGGAATCTTCGCCGCAAGCTCACGCGTGAGTTGCGCGGCATCGGGATCGTCGCTGCAGACGACGACGTCACAATCAAGCGGATTATCTCCACCCAGCAAATCTGCCGACAGGTTATGAAAAGCCGCTACAACACTTACTTCTTGTGGAACCAATTCCGCGGCCTGCTGCGCGGCGGAACCTTGCCAGACCCCAAGGGTGCGCGAAGCTCGTCCGCCCACGCCCGCCGCCAAAGGAACGGTGGCGTCGATCAGAATACTGCCTGCCGTCATCGCTGGCTTCAGCCGCTTGAGCAGCGACGCCTGTCCTTCAAATGGAACCGTCAACATCAGGATGTCGGCAGCGGTGCACGCTGCGCTATTTTCCATGCCGCTGATCCTGGCCTGCTCTCCTTCTCTGCGCTGAATCGACGCCGCGGCCTGTTTGGCGCGCTGTTCCTCGCGTGAGCCGATGATTACGGTCTCTCCTGCGCGCACCCAGCGTAGAGCGAGTCCCATACCGGCGGGGCCAGTGCCTCCAATGATGGCGATCGGACGAGCCGCAGTTGCCGAATTCGCGCTCATGCGAATTCCGCCTCCAGCGATTGTTCCGCCGTGAACTCGTCCAGTGGCAGCTTGATCTGAATTCGAGAATAGGTTGTATTGCGTTCCGCAGGAATGCGGCCCGCCCCGAGAATCAGCGCTTGAAAATCCTCTGGACTCGTATACTGCCCCGCCGTCGCCCCTGCCTCGCGAGAAATATTTTCTTCCATCAGAGTTCCGCCGTAATCATTGGCGCCGGCGTGCAGACAAAGCTGCGAGAGGCGGCGATTCAGCTTTACCCACGAAACCTGAATATTGTTGATGGAGCCGGCCAGCAGAATCCGCGCCAACGCGTGAACTTTGAGATGTTCGGCGAGCGTCGGTCCCGGACGCGACAAGCCTTGCTGAAACAGCAGGGTGTTCTGGTGCACGAATCCGAGGGGGACGAACTCGGTGAAGCCGCCGGTCTCGGATTGAATCTCGCGCAAAAGCCGCATCTGGCGGACCCAGTGCGCGGGCGTCTCCGCGTGTCCGTACATGATTGTCGAGGTCGTGCGGATGCCGCAACGATGGGCTGTGCGAATCACTTCGATCCATTGCGCAGTCGAAAGTTTGTTGGCCGAAAGAATGTGGCGGATCTCGTCGTCGAGAATTTCCGCAGCCGTGCCGGGCAACGTTCCGAGGCCGTTATCCCGCAGCATTGAGAGATAATCGGCAAGCGGCATGCCTGTGAGTTCCACGCCATACACAATTTCCATCGGCGAAAAAGCATGGATGTGCATCTGCGGTACTGCGGCTTTCACCGCGCGCAGGATATCGCGGTAATAAAACTTGGAAAGGTCGCGGGGCAGTCCGCCTTGAATGCAGACTTCGGTCGCTCCGAGTTGCCAGGCCTCGACAGCCTTTCGCGCCATGTCGTCGAGACTGTGAAAGTAGGAGTCAGACTCGCGCGGGCCGCGGCTGAAGGCGCAGAACTTGCATCCCACGAAACAGACGTTCGTGAAATTCATATTGCGGTTTACCACGTAGGTCACGATGTTGCCCGCAAGTTCAGCGCGAAGCGTATTGGCGGCCACCAGCAGTCCGAGCAGATCATCGCCCTCGCAGTTCGCCAGCGCATAGGATTCTTCGAGGGTGAGCGCCGCGCCGTCTTGCGACGTAAGAACTCTTTCCAGAGACTCGCGCAAAGCCGGAGTGAGTCGAGAAGAAATGTCAGACCAGTCGAGAGAAGGGAAATCTTCCAATTCCGAAACGGACAATTCGCGGGCCATGGTTCTCTCCGTGCAGGAAGCTTGCGATCACTTGGCTGCCACCAGCGAATAGATGCAAGCAACGTTTCTACAGTGTAGCGGAAGTTTCAGCGGAATAGGTCGCTCTCCGGCGAACGGAGCAGATCCTGAACGCTGCCGGGCCCTGACTCGTAGTGAAACCCGCGTACGATGCAGGCCGGCGCACGATTCAATTTTCCGCAGACCAAGCCCGCGGCGCAGGCCAACTCGTCGGCAACGGCTTCCACGCTGGCTTTCAGCTTGTAACCGTGGGAGTCGCGGCGGCCGCGATCATCGCGCAACGGCTTCATCCCGGCGACACCGATTGCGAAGTCCGTCAACCCTTCACGCCAGGGACGGCCGAAACTGTCGGCGATGATGACGGGAATCGCGACGCCGGTGCGTTTCTTCAGCGCGCGGCGGAGATTCGCAGCGGAGCGGTCGGGATTTTCTGGCAGCAGCAACGCATGATGTCCACCGTCAACGTTGGAGACATCGATTCCGCTATTCGCGCACAAGAAGCCGTGCCGCGTCTCCGTGATCAGCACGCCGTTCCTGCGCCGGATGACGGCGCGACTTTCACGCAGCGCCAGTTCGATGACGCGGGCGTCGAGATCATACTGCTTCGCCCGAGTAACCGACTCGGCAGAGGGCTCGATCATGGCGAGATCTACCAGAGATCCTTCAGATTTGGAAACAATTTTGTGTTTGACGACGAGGACATCGCCTGGCTCGAAGCGGATTCGCAGTCTGCGCATCGCCTCGATCAAATGCTCTGCGATGGAATCGCCGGGGACAATTTCGCTTGCGATTGGAATGGGAATCAGACGGATTTCCCGCAGTTCACGCTTCTGCTTACCGCGCGTTGATTTCGCCGATCGTGGCATGGTGATTCATCGCGCGTCTGTAGATTCGACGAACAGCATTTGCTCGACATTCCATTTCCGCGCCAGTTTCTGCGCGCGAGTTTCGCCGGGAAGCGAAATCAGTTGCTGCAGATCGGCAGGGTTGTCCACGTCGACGGCAACGCCAGGCAGTTGAAGAACGATGCAGGGTTTGCCCGCTGCCTGCGCGGCCGCGTGGTGCGGCTTGAAACTGTCATTGCCGAACCGCAGCGGAAACAAGTCTGCCGGGCGGCGCAACACTGCGTTGGTGCCGCGCCCGTCACCGGCGGGTGCCAGCACAGTTCCGCACTCCGGAGCGTGCTTGAAAATTTCCTCAAGTTCCCACGCCTCGATGAGAGGTATGTCCGCCGGAATCACGAGCGTGCTGTCTTCGCCGCGTTCCACGCAAATGCGAGTGGCCATCTCAATCGCGCCGGTCTCTCCGGGATTATCGGGATCCGGGATGACCTCAAATTTATATTCCTCGGCAAGCCCCGTGGCGTAGGGATCGCTGGTGACGATTCCGACCACCGGGCGATTGCTCCAACGATGCACTGCGGTCAGCACGTCGTGCAGCATGGCTTGCGCTAACTGCGTACGCGAAGCTTGGTCGAGCACAGAAGCCAGCCGCTGTTTTGCCGCGGCCGTATTCTTGACTGGAACCAGGATCACGGCTGCGGTTCCAGGTTTCCAACTGATTTTCCCGCGGAGGGTTGATCTTTGAGCAGGCCGGAAGACACGAACGCGAGAACCTCGCGCGCCAGTGCGGCCTTGTCGTCGGCGCTGCGCATGATGGTCTGCGCACATTGCACCCGCAATCCGGTTTTACGGAGAGCATCGGCAGAGCGGGCATCGCGTGAGTCGCAGACCAGTACGTCGAGAAAATCGGCATAGGCCTGCGCCACACCGGCGATCGAGCAGGGCAGTCCCTGCGCCTGCATCAGAATGCCCGCCGGTCCGGCCACCGGAGCGTTGCCGACAATCGGACTGATGGCTGCAATCTTCCCGCGGGCCTTGAGCAACGCCTCGTGGATGCCGGGCACAGCCAGAATTGGACCAATGCTGGTAACCGGATTACTCGGAGCAATGATGACCGCGTCGGCCGAAACGATCGCATCGACTACGCCGGGCGCGGGTTCCGCATCGGAGACTCCGACGAACCGCACCGACTTCACCGGATCCTGATACCAGCGCTGCACGAAGTATTCTTCAAAACTCAACTCGCCAATCGGCGTGTCGACGCGGGTTTCCACCCGTGAATCGCTCATGGGCAGAACGCGGGCGCGAACTCCGAGCTTGTCGGATATGACCTTCGTTGCCTCCGAAAGCGTTCTGCCCTCGGCGAGCAATCGCGAACGAAGGATATGCATGGCCAGATCGCGGTCGCCGGTGTGAAACCATGTCGGCTCGCCGAGTTGTCCCATGGCTTGCAGGCAAAGGAACGTATCTCCCTTCACGCCCCAACCTCGTTCGCGGCTCAGCATGCCGGAAAGCACGTACGTGATGGAATCGATGTCCGGCGAAACGTAAAGTCCCCACCACAGCAGATCGTCGCCCGTGTTTACAACGATGGTGATCTCTTCGGCGGGCATGACCTGGCGCAGCCCATCTACAAATTTCGCGCCTCCCGTGCCGCCGCTCAAAACGCAAATCATGCTGCCCTCCGCGCCAGGCCGTCGGTGGCCGAAGAGGCGCGCAATCTTGCCGCGAGCAATCCCGGCTTCGCGGTCACTCTGTCAACAAACTCCGGATAGACCGGCAAGCGCTGGCGCAGCGCGAATCCTTTGGCTTCGGTGCGCAGGCGAAGTTGCTCGATATGCGGCCAGGGCTTCTCCGGATTGATGAAATCAGGAGTCAATGGCGAAATTCCTCCCCAATCGTTGATGCCCGCATCCATCAAATCATCATAGTAAGGCGCTGAGAGATTGGGCGGCGCCTGAATATTTAGGCGGGGGAGTAGCAAGCGAGCTACTGCCACGGTACGCAGCATCTCGCCATGCGACGGCTCGGGCCAGTGCGCCATCGGAATCGTAGGCTTGACGCGGAAATTTTGCACGATCACTTCCTGGATGTGTCCGTAGCGATCGTGAAGGTCGCGGATGGCGAGCAGCGTGTCGACACGATCTTCGGGCGATTCGCCGATCCCGATCAGCAGGCCGGTCGTGAAGGGCACACCTTGTTTGCCGGCATCTTCGATGGTGCGCAGGCGCTTGGCCGGCAACTTGTCGGGAGCGTTATCGTGGGCCGCGCCGGGAGCCAGCAGAGCAGCGTTGGTGGTCTCAAGCATCAGGCCCATGCTGGGAGAAACCGCGGCCAAACGCGCGATCCATTCCGCACTCAGCAGCCCGGGGTTCGGATGTGGCAAAAGCGTGGTCTCGCGCAACACCAGTTCGCACATCGCTTCCAGATAGTGCAACGTGGATTTGTATCCGAGATGGCGCAACGTTTCCCGCATCTCCGGAAAAATCAGTTCGGGCTTATCGCCCAGGCTGAAGAGCGCTTCGGTGCATCCCAGTTTTTCTCCGGCTCGGGCCACTGCGAGCACTTCATCCGGAGTCATGGTGTGCGCGCCGGGATCCCCGGGATCGCGGCGGAAGGTGCAGTATCCGCAATAATCACGGCAGAGATTCGTCAGGGGCAGAAAGACCTTGCGCGAGTAGGTAATCACGCCGGGCTTGAATCGTTCTTTCGCTGCGCGGGCGGCGGCCAGCAGTTCGGGTAACGTCTCGTCGTCACAGCGAATCAGTTCGAGAGCAGCTGCGCGTGAAATGGACACACCCGCGTGCACGTTGGCAAGAGCGGATACGCCTCCATGGCGGCTTTCCGGCGCGGACGGCATGATCGATCGTAGAGACACGTTGCCTCGAATCATACAACGGGGCGGCGTGGTAATGTAGGCGGTTGCGGCGCGGCCCACGGTACAAGCGTGGTTTTTCGTTGCAAGCAACGTCTCCTGCACATGAGCTTGAACTCTGCAGACTTTCGCAAGGCGATGGGATGCTTCGCCACCGGGGTCACGATCATCACCGTGGATCTCGACGGCGAAGTCCACGGGATGACCGCCAACGCGTTCGCCTCGGTCTCGCTCGATCCCATGCTGGTGCTGGTATGCGTGGATCACAGCACCCGCACTCATGCGCATTTGCATGCCAAGAAGCGCTTCGGGGTGAACGTGCTGTGCGAAAATCAGCACGCGATTTCGGAGTACTACGCTAGCCCGCAGCGCACGCATCAGAACGCCGAGGCCGAGGCTGGCGCGCGCTTTGACCGCACGGTGCATGGCACTCCCATGCTGCATGGATCGCTCGCCTATCTCGAATGCCGCTTGCACTCGGCGCAAGAGGCTGGGGATCATACGATCTTTATCGCGGAAGTCGAGGATGTAGTGGTGCGAGAGGGCGATCCGCTGCTGTTCTTTCGGGGGAAGTATTGGAAAGTGGGAGAGGAAATCGGGAAGTGAATCCATGACGGGGACAAGCCGTGCCGCCGTGCTCAAGCGCGCGGAATCTGCGATGAGGGAGGAACGTTGGCTCGACGCAATCAAGGTGCTGAGCGAAAACCACGCCGAAGGGGATTGGAAGATTTCGTGGAACCTGGGTTGGTGCTATTTCAAGCTCCACAGATTTGGGGAGGCAGGAAGGTGTTTCAGCGAAGCCGATGGGCTGGCGCCAAAATCGGCCATCTGTAAGTGGGCATTGGGACAGGTTTACATTAAGAAACGGCAGTACAGAAAGGCCGAGTCCGTTCTTTCGGAATCACTTCAAATCAAGGAGTCTTATCTTACGCGCGTCTCCTTGGCGCTAGCGTATCTAGCACAGGGAAAGATTGTGCAGGCGGAGGCGACCCACCTGGATGGAATAAGGATTAAAACGAGGTTGAGCGAACGGTATGAGTCGTATGCGGCGTTTCTTTCCGATGTGGGCCGCGAAGCCGAGTCAGAGAAAATCATGCGCAAGGTTAGGACACTGCGCAGCGTCAATTGAACATCTCCGTTTGAACGAAGGCATTGTCACTTTCCCTGAGCTGAAGCATCTAATCCTCGTCAAAATAGATTACGGGAGGGGCATTGAGATGACCGAGAAGACAGCAGAAAAGATTGCTAAGACCGAAGCGGAATGGAAACAGCAGTTAACGCCGGAGCAGTACCACGTCGCCCGCGAAGCCGGCACGGAGTGCGCCTTTACCGGCAAGTACTGGAACACGAAAGATGCGGGGACGTATCACTGCGTGTGCTGCGGCGCTCCGCTGTTCGATTCGCAGGCGAAGTTTAGTTCGGGCACGGGCTGGCCGAGTTTCTACAAGCCGACCGAAGAAGGCGGCGTGGTCGAACACCGCGATACGCAATACGGCATGGTGCGGACCGAGGTTCGCTGCGCCAAGTGCGATGCGCATCTGGGACACGTGTTTGAGGATGGTCCGGCACCCACCGGCTTGCGCTATTGCATGAATTCGGCGTCGTTGGACTTCAGGCCGGCGGAGAAGAAGTGAGTCCTTTGTGGAGTAGCGGTACTGCCGGAATTTGAAGCCTCGGGTGTGTGGAGCGGGCACTCTTGCCCGCTTCTTCTGCGCTACCGGCATCAGCGGGCAGGAGTGCCCGCTCCACATTTACGAAGCCCGAATCGTGCCAGGTCTTCCGCAAGTCGTTGAGTATCCGTGCAAGTGATTGAAAAGTCGTAGAACGCGTTGCGAGGCCACTGGACGCGCTGTTTTGGTGTGCGCGAGCCTTTGCTTGCCGCAGGCAGAGATCGTCGCAGCCAAGGCGGTTTCCGGCCCCGCAAAGGGCATTCTGCAAGCCAACACAGACGAGTTCTCGGCGGATCAGAAGCGGATGTGGCTATATTCCGTACAATTGTGTACGTACAAAAAAGAATAAGTACCTGAAGCCTGAAGGGCTTGAGCGAAAATAAAAAGGGCACGCGCATGCGAGCCCTCTTCCTTCTACTCGACAATCTTCGAACTACGCGCTGGCGGTGGCAGCCATCGCCTTGGGTTGTTCCTGTTTCTGTTCCTGCTTGGCCGGCTTGCCTTCGCTGCGAACCTGAATTCCACCCTTTAACGCAGCGCCGTCTTCCACGCTGATGCGCGAGGTCGAGATATCGCCGCTGACAGAACCCTCGGCGCGAATATCGACGCGGTCGCTGCACTCGATGTTGCCGGTCACCTTGCCCATGATCACGACTTCGCGGGCCTGGATACTGGCATCCACTTTGCCGTTGCGGCCGATGGTGACGCGGCTATCGGGCATGGTGATCTTGCCTTCGATGCGGCCATCGATGTAGAGCGCTTCAGAGCCGCTGATTTCACCCTTGATGACCAAAGTGCGGCCGATGGTCGCTTGATCGACGGGAGCGGTAACGGTTTTCACCTGGTTATAGGAGTTGAGGTTGGAAGCCGGCAATCCGGACTTCTGGTTGAATGAGTTCTCCGACGATTGAAGCATTGCGACCTTCCTTGGGTTCCCGCGCGGCGTGCCCTGGTACGCCGACTAGATGCGGTTGGTCTTGAAATTTGTGGCCTTCGCCAGTTGCTGGCCACTTGGCCACCCTGACTATCGCACACAGGTAAGAGCTGGCGAGAGATTACGGAAGGTGGTGTACGGGCGGAGTGGGCCGGAATTCCGATCGAATAGGTCAGTGATCGGTGACCAGCCTGTGGTTCTATCAACCACTGACCACTAGCCACAGACAACTCTGTGTTGTCAGGCCGACGCCATTTGCAGCACCGGCCTCTGGTTCGCGCATTCGGGCAGAGATGCTTTCACACTGTGTAAGTAATTGAAACGGCTGCGACGAGTAAATTTGCCTCCAAAATTCCCTCTTGGTTTTCCTCCGCCTTCCACAGGGAAGTTCCATCGTCCACAGGTTTCGCACAAATGCGGCGGAATTTTCTGTTGCCCGTCGCACCAAACTGGATAACAGTGAGTACAGCGAAACGTGATCGTTCCTGATCTTGCCGGATGATTGCGGCAGAGCCAGTGGCAGCCGGTAGTTCTCGAAAGCGAATTGCCGAGGGGAAAACTTCCAGAAACGCGCGTAGCGCGACTGGCAGCCCGGGCGTTGCGGCCTCCTTTCCCCGCCTGCTTTTCGGAGCAGGAAAGGCCGCTGGCGTCCCGCAGCAGTTGCAGATTCGTGATCGCGAGATTGCAAATCGGCAACTGGCTTCAACTCACGCAGCACTCTTCGGAGCGCTGCCGGTTGAAGCGGTCATTGCGCCGCTCCGCGGTGACAAACAGCAAGAACAGGAACCCACGAACGATGCGGTCCCGGTGGCTGGCCGGGACCGCATTCTAGTTTGCACCCGAACTTTTTGCCGCCCTTGCTATTCGTATTTTGTTCGCCTACACTGAATTCCATCGCAAAACCATTTTTCATACCAAACTATTTTTGATTCGGACTGAGTTTTCCAGAGTGCGCACTTCGCATTCACAAGCGGCACAGAGTTAATGTTCATTCCGCCGCTAAGAAATTTTTCCTGAGAGCAAGAACTTTGGCCACTTCCTACACGATCAGCACCCTTCCGGCGAATGTCGAGGCGGAACGCTCGATTCTCGGCGCGATTCTGCTGGATAACTTTGCCTATAACCAGGCCGCCGAACATCTGCGGATCGAGGATTTCTCGCTCGACTCGCACCGGCGGATTTATTCGCGCATGGTGGATCTGGCGGAATCTTCGCGCCCGATCGACATGATCACGCTGATCGAAGAGCTCGACCGGCACAAAGATCTGCAGCCGATCGGCGATGTGGCTTACGTTTCAAGCCTGGTGGAGGGAGTGCCGGAGCGGCCAAGCATCGAGCACTATGTCAAGATCGTGCGCGACAAGGCGCTGTTGCGCGGGGTGATTTCGGCCGCGAGCACAGCCATTGCCCGGGCGAGCGATCAGTCGGACTTGGCCGAAGACGTGCTGAGCGACACCGAAGCCGCCATCTTTCAACTTTCGGAAAAGCGCATCGGGCGCGGCTTCATGGGCGTGCAGGAGATCGTACGGGAGACGTTCGGATCCGTCGATGCCCTGCTGCAACGCGGGCAACGAATCACCGGTCTGGCGACGCATTACACCGATCTCGACGAAATGACCAGCGGGATGCAGCGATCCGATCTGGTGATCATCGCGGCCCGGCCGTCGATGGGCAAAACGGCTTTCGTGATGAATATCGCGGAGAATGCCTCGATCGAAGATCAGCAAGTCGTAGGCGTGTTCTCGCTGGAAATGTCGCGCGAGGCTTTGCTGATGCGCTTGCTGTGCTCACAGGCTCGCGTGGACGCGCACAAGATGCGCACCGGTTCGTTGTGGCAGGACGACACCAAGAAAGTTGTGCGGGCGATGGAGCAACTGGCGCACGCGCCAATTTTTATCGACGATACGCCGGGAATTTCGCTGAGCGAGATGCGCGCTAAGGCTCGGCGGCTGAAACAGGCGCAGGGCAGGCTGGATCTGATCGTGGTGGATTATCTGCAGTTGATGTCCGGCGGAGGCAAGCGCTTTGAGAATCGCACGCAGGAAGTTTCCTCCATTTCGCGCGGGCTGAAGGCTCTGGCGAAAGAACTGAGCGTCCCGGTGATCGCGCTATCACAGTTGAGCCGCGCGCCCGAGAGCCGTGGCGGAGATCATCGTCCGCAGCTCGCCGACCTGCGCGAGTCGGGATCGATCGAACAGGATGCCGATCTAGTAATGTTTATCTTCCGCGAGGAAGTTTATAAGCAGGACGATCCGGAACTGCAGGGACGCGCCGAGATCATTATTGCCAAGCAACGCAACGGCCCCATTGGCCGGGTAAAAATGGCGTTCCTGAAGCACTGCACCAGATTCGAGTCTCTCGCCGAGGGCGGCACGGCTTCTGATGAGTAAGGCAACACATACAGGAATTCCCTTATGTCGGTGGGATTAAGTACTGTAGGAAGTTAGGCTTGCAATGCCCCGCAAAACGCTGATTTTTCCTGTGGAAAAGCTTGTGGAATTGAAATCCCTGTTCAGAATAGTTTCCAGCAAAGGCCGATCAGCCGCTTTCGCCGACACCGCGGTTCGCTGTTTAACACCATGAATAGTAACCAGTTATGCAATTCACGCGTCATTAACATCCGTGTTGATTACTGTGGTTCGCGATTTTTCCGATTTTGAGATTTGCACATTTTGGGCTTCCTTGAGGTAGGTTTTCCGCATGAGAAACAGATCGTCGAGACGCCGCTGCTCGCGCCGGGCTTGCTCCCGCTCGTAATTATGGAGTTGCTCGTCGCGGAGGCTTTCGAAGGTCTCCCGCTCCCGGCGAGCCTGGCGGAATATGCGCTCCTGCTGGTCGCGCACATGCTGGCAGCGCACGAGTTCGTGTTCCACCTCCTGCCGCTGGGCATGCAGAAAACCTTCCCTAGTCCGGAGAAAAGAGAGCTCTGCGCCGGTCGTGCCGGCTGCCAGGTACTGCGAAGCGAGGGTTTGAGTGTGGCGGATGCGGCCGTCGAGTTGTTCGAGCGCGTGGCGGACCCGGGCGACCTGCTGGTTGGCAGCCCGCAGGCGTAACTCCTGCTGATGTTCCACGCTCTGGCGGAAGTGAAGCAGCGCTTGCAGCGGGAAGCGGAATGGCATATTCGTCAGCTTGGCAGGGCCAGGAGTTTCGCAATGCTGTCGGAAAAGGAAACGCTGTCGCCCGGCTTTTGCATGAGGAACCGGTTCAGGTCGGGGATCATGGCGAGCGCTTTGTCGAGCGTCGGATCGCTTCCCTTCTGATACGCGCCGATGCGGATGAGGTCTTCGGAGGCGGTATACGCCGCGAGCAGGCGGCGCAGTTCGTGGGCTTTTTGCAGGTGCGGAGCCGTCGAAACCGCGGGCATAAGCCGGCTCACGCTGTCGAGAATGGCGATGGGCGGGTAATGGCTGCGCACGGCCAGCTTGCGGTCGAGCATAACGTGGCCGTCGAGCAGCGCGCGCGCTCCATCGACCAGAGGATCCTGCTCGTCGTCTCCTTCCATGAGCACGGTGTAGAAAGCGGTGATGCTGCCGGAACCGAATTTCCCCGCGCGTTCGATGAGCCGGGCCAGCATGGTGAAGCAGGACGGCGTGTAACCTTTGGCGGTCGGCGGTTCGCCCGCCGCCAGACCGATTTCGCGTTGCGCCATCGCCAGACGGGTGAGCGAGTCCACGATCAACAAAACATTCTTGCCTTGCCGGCAGAAGTACTCAGCCACGGTTGTGGCCGCCAGCGCCGCCCGGATTCTCAGCAGAGGCGATTGGTCGGAGGTGGAAACGACGACCACCGAACGCCGCCGGCCTTCGGCTCCCAAAGAGTTTTCGAGAAAGTCGCGAACCTCACGCCCGCGTTCCCCCACCAGACCGAGAACAGCGATCTCCGCTTCGGTATTGCGTGCCATCATGCCGATGAGCGTGCTTTTGCCGACTCCGCTGCCGCCAAAAATGCCGACGCGCTGGCCCCGGCCGCAGGTCAGAAAGGCGTCCACAGCGCGGATGCCGCAGCTGATCGGCTCGCGGATTGACACGCGCTCGAGCGGCAGCGGAGCCGGAGCATCCAGCGGCCGGTAATCCCGCGTGCGATAGGCAGGGAGGGAATCGAGAGGCTGTCCCTGGCCGTCGATGACTCGCCCTAACATGTCTTCACTCACGCGCAGGGCGGGCCGCTCACCCCTGGTCACGATGCGGTCGCCGCGACGGATCCCGCGCGCCAGGTCAAGCGGCATCGACAAAACGGTGGATCCGCGGAATCCGACAATCTCTCCGGGCACGGTCCTGCCGTCGGCATCGTAGAGATGGCAAATCTCGCCCACGGAGCAGAACGGTCCATCCGACTCGACCAGGGGGCCGACGAGCTGGGTGACGCGTCCCTGCCAGCGCAGGGCGGTACAGGATTCCAGGCGCGCGAAATAAGGCGCGAGCGAGGTACTCATGGCCGCGTTCCGGGGCGTGCCGCCAGCAGGTCGGCGAAGCCCTGCTCGATTTCCTTCAGCTGAATCTCGAGCCCGATGACGGTCGAACCCATCGCAGTCTCAACCGTGCATTGGTCCACAGGCTGGGAAGGATCTTCAATGATTGCTGGAAGGTTCGCGGGCTGAAGCTGCGTGGCGAGAAATTGGCGCCAGTCAGCGCTCTTTTGCGGATGCACGCGCAACCGCACGCCAGTGGCTCCATCGATGTGTTCGAGCGCTACGCGCACGATCCCAGCCAGCAGCATGGGGTCGACCTGGGCCTCGCGGTGCAGAATCTTGCGCGCGATGCTCATCGCCAGTTGCACCACTTCCGGCTCAACTTTCTCGAAGTAGGTGGAGCGATCGCGGGCGAACTGGGCCAGGGCGGCAGCGATATTGGATTTTTCTTTTGCCAGCTGTTGTTCGAAGGCCTGGCGCGATTCTTGCTGACCCGCCTGACGTCCGCGAGCCAATGCCTGGCCTTCGCGGTCGGCCGCGGCGGCTGCGTCGCTGTCTGCTGCATCGACTGCCCCAATCAGTCCGGAAAGTGTTGTGCCGCTCATGGCAGGCACGACGCCGTAGGGGAAAGGCATGAGCCGCGGAATCTCCTCTCCGATGGCGGCTGCTTCGATGGCGGCAGCCGGGGCCCGCCTAGGCGACGTACTCATCGTCGCCCTCCGGTGTCAGAGAGATTTTGCCCTCGGCTTCCAGCTTCCGCGCCACCGCGACTGCTTCGAGCTGGGCCTTGTGGATGTCGCGGGACTTCACCGGACCCAGGACTTCCATATCTTCCTTCAACATCTCCACCGCGCGCGAAGACATGGACTTGAAAATATAATTCTTCAGTTCCTCGGAGGCGCCGCGCAGGGCGGTGGCCAGAGTTTTCTTTTCCATCTGGCCGAGCAATTCGCGGATGCCAGCTTCGGGCACGGTCATCAAATCTTCGAAGGTGAACATGAGGTTGCGAATCGACAGCGCCAGCTTGGGATCTTCTTTCTCGATGCCTTCAAGGATGGTTTTCGCCGTCGTGAGTTCGAGACGGTTCATTACATCGGCAACACCGCGTAATCCGGCGTAGGCGCGGCGGCTCTGTTCGCCGAGCGCCTCCAGCCGCTTGTGCAGCACCAGAGAAACGCGCTCCGCCATCTCCGGCGAGAACTGGCGCAACTGGGCCAGGCGCTTGATGGCTTCGGCGCGCAGCTCCTCGGGCAGGCGCATCAGCAGGCTGGAGGCTTGCTTGGCTTCCAGGTGAGCGAGGATCAAGGCGATGGTCTGAGGATGCTCCCCCTCAATGAACTTCGCCAGTTGTTGGGGATCCGCCTTGCGAAGCGAATCCAGCTTGCTCGCGCTCAACTCCGCGGTATGGGAAACCTGGCGAAGCAACTCTTTGGAGCCCTCCTCGCCGAAGGCCTTGATCAGCAGCTTGTTGGCGTAGTCCGTTCCGCCCTGGGCCAGGTAGTCACCCGCCGTAACCAGGCGTTCGAATTCTTCCAGGACGGCAAGCGCGGTTTCGGAGTCGAACGAGCTCAATCCGGCGATCTCGCGAGTAATCAGCTCGACCTCCGCCGGAGGCAGACGGCGATAGATCTGGCTGGCGGTATCTTCGCCAAGGATGACCAGCAGGATTGCCGCCTTGCGCGGGCCAGATGGGGCTTGCGCGGATGCGATCATTGCCGGCCCTCCTGCTGCACCCAGCCTTGTACCAGGCGGCTGGCGGACTCGGGTTCGGCTTTCACTTTTTCGCTGAGCATGCGTTTGAGTTGATTTGCCCGGTTGCCGCCGGACTCAAGAGTTGCGGCGCCGGCGGTAAGTTGTACCCCGCCTCCGACACTGGCTACCTGCGGCGCCTGCCGTCCGGCCACTCTGCCCGGCAGCTCGCGAAACGCCGCCAGCGCCTGCTTCTTCACGGGACACAAGATCATCCAGTAAACGACAAGGAACAATGCTGCCAGCCCGGCATAGCGCAGCGCCCATGTCCACGGCCCCACCAGCCGCCTCCAATGTTCGGTTTTGGTCGGCGGGGAAATAGTTTCCGCCGGAGCTTGCTGGAACGACAGGCTCTCGACCGCGAGAACGTCTCCGCGCTGCAGATCGACTCCAATCGCAGCCTGCGCCAGTTGTTCGATTTGCTTCATTTCATCGGCAGTCCGCTTGCGGCGAGTGGTGGTCGACTTGCCCGCCTGTTCGGTGGTTTCGACGACATCGTCGACCAGCACCGCGGCCGCGATGCGGCGCACTCGCCCCGGAGGCTCCACGCTATGGTGGAGAATCTTGCTCACGGCGTAGGTGGTGGCATCGGAGCGCGAACTGGATTGTTCCGCTCCCACCGCGGGCGTTGGCGGTGGGGTCGCGGAGGGCACATTGCTTGCCGTACCCGGAACTCCGGCGGGAGCGGCTCCGGTGGCGTTCTCCTCGGAATGGTCCTGGGTCAGCGTTGCGCTGGTCTTGGGATCGTAGGTCTCCTGCGTATCCTCGCTGCTTCCCAGATCGTATTCCACGTGCACACTGGCCCGGACATGGTCCGCGCCGACCACGGGCTCGAGAGTTTGCACTAGAGTTTTGGCGAGCTCTTCATCAAGGCCGTAGGCGCGGCCATTGGCGCCAACGCGGTCGTGCAGCAGAGGAGTATTGCTGTCGGCGTCGACCACCGTAACATTTTCCGGGCGTAGACGGTCGACGGCGCTGGCTACCAGTTGCGGAATGGCCTGCTCGGCTTGCTCGGAAAGATGTCCACTGCGGGTTTTGAGAATGACGGCGGCCTTTGCATCGTGCTGCTGCTCGGTGAACAAGGATTCCTGCGGCATTACCAGATGAACCCGCACGGCCTCCACTTCACTCAAGGTGGCGAGGGTGCGTTCCAGTTCGCCTTCCAGAGCGCGCTGGTAATTCACTTTTTCGGTGAAATCGGAGCCGGCCCAGTTGGGAGTATCGAACAGCTCAAAACCCATCCGCGCGCTGCGCGGCAGCCCGGCAGCCGCTGTCTCGAGGCGGCTGGCATCGAGCTTGTCATCCGGAACCAGCAGGCTGCCGCCATCCGTTGAAATCTGGTGCGGGATGTTCTTGGCGGCGAGCCGGCT
The DNA here is from genome assembly GCA_963763795.1 of uncultured Acidobacteriota bacterium. Lineage (GTDB taxonomy): Bacteria > Acidobacteriota > Terriglobia > Terriglobales > Acidobacteriaceae > Sulfotelmatobacter. The sequence goes on from CAVXPP010000005.1 coordinate 131,310, forward strand.
GGCCAGGTTCTGTGCTTCTTCGGATCGCAGCCCGGAATATAGAACTACATACTTGGGCTGGCCGAGCAGAGCCACAAAAACCCAGATCACCGCGCCCACCACGATCGCCCCGCCCGCCAGCAGAAGGCGCTGATTGATCGTCAGTCCCTGGAAGAACTGCTCCAGGCGCTGGAGGACATCGTTGGCGGGTTGCGGAGTGTCGGCCATGGTGGATCAGGCGCCCTGCTATGGCTGGCGCGCGCGGCAAAGTTCAGAACTGCATGCGCGAAATCTCCTCATAGGCGGAGACAATCTTGTTGCGCACCTGCATCATGAGCTGGAAACTCAGGTCCGCCTTCTCCACGGCGATGAGCGCGCTGTGCACATCGGCGCCATTGCCCTCGAGCACTCCGGCCACTTTCGCCTGCGCCTGCCGTTCGAGCTGCTGGATATCGTCGATGGCGCTGTGCAGCACGTCGCGAAATCCCGACTCGGATGCGGAGGAAAAGTTCAGCGCCGACGGATCGGTTTCAGCGGGAAGAATGCGTAATGAAGAAATGGCGCCGTTCATGATGGGCCTCCGGCCCGGGTGCGCGTCAGCTCAAAATCTGCAGCGACTGCTGAATCATACTTTTGGCCGCCTGCACCGCGGACGCATTGAGCTGGTAGGCTCGCACCGCGCTGAGCAGGTCGGTCATCTCCATCACCGGATTCACATTGGGATAGGTAACATATCCAGAAGTGTCAGCATCCGGATGTCCGGGTTCGTAGCGGCGCGGCAGCGGTGTGGAGTCGGCCACCACGCGATCGACGCGCACGCCTCCATCGAGAGCACCCTGGATTCCGGAGTGCAGGCCTGTCAGCATCAGGGAAAAGCGAGGCGTGGGCCGAGCGCGAAAGACGACGAGCTGACGCCGGTAGGCGCCGCCGCCGGGAGTGCGCGTGGTTTCGGCATTGGCCATGTTGGCAGAGACCACTTCGGCGCGCCAGCGTTCCGCCGCCAGCGCCGAGCCACTGACTTCAAGCATGCCAAACAGGTTCATGACGATGTGCCTCCTCCGGAATTGATGGCCAGCGAAATCGTGTGGAACTGATCTTTCAGCAGCTGGACACCGAGATTGAATTTCATCTGCGCCTCGGCCAGCAGCAGGCTTTCCCGCTCGACGCTCACGTTATTGCCGTCGGGACGCTCGACCAGGCTCCGGACCTGGCGCGCTACGGGGGTAAATGAGGCGGTGCTCAACTCGCCGCTCTCCCCGGCGAACGATTCCTGGGACGCGCGCTCTAGCTCCGCCCGGAAATCGAGGTCGCGCGTGCGATAGCCCGGAGTATCGATATTGGCGAGGTTCGCGGCGACCAGCTTGTAGCGGGCCACGTCGACGTCGAGAAAACGGCCCAGGGCTTCGGTCATGGATGTTTCGATCATGCCTGACATCATTCATGGACATAGCTGCTCCAACTGGGCAGGCCGTAACTGCGAACCTTGTTGCGCACAGTTCGCAGGCTGACGCCCAGCAATTCCGCCGCGCGCGACCGGTTGCCTCCGGTAGCCGCCAGCGTGATTTCGACCAGCTTCCGCTCCATCTCGCCGAGAGAAACTCCCGGACGCAAGCAGGAAAGCTCCGCGTGAAACATTCGGGGATCGCGCTGGCCCACTCCGCTCCCTCGAGGGCGGCGGGACCAATTTCCGTGCCCGAGGAAAGTGCGACCACGCGCCGCACGCAATTGGCCAGCTCGCGCACGTTGCCCGGCCAGGAATGCGCTTCGAGCAGCGCCAGGAATTCCTGGGTCAAGTGCACTGCCTTCCCCGCCGGGGCGTAGAGCCGTACAAAAAACTCGGCCAGTTCTGAAATATCGCCGGGACGCTCGCGCAGCGGAGGCAGGTTCAGTGGAATCACGTTCAGCCGGTAGTAGAGGTCCGCGCGGAACCGGCCCTCGCGCACCATCTGCACCAGGGAGCAGTTGGTGGTGGCGATGACGCGCAGGTCCACATGAATGGGGCGAGTATCGCCCAGGCGATCGAACTCGCGCTCCTGCAGGGCCCGCAGCAGCTTGGGCTGCAAGGCGAGAGGCATTTCGCCGACCTCATCGAGCAGCAGCGTGCCGCCGTCGGCCAGCTCGAATTTGCCCGGCTTGGTAGTGGCCGCGCCCGTGAACGCGCCTTTGGCGTGTCCAAACAACTCGCTTTCGAGCAGCGTTTCCGGGAAGGCCGCGCAGTTCACCGCGATGAACGGACGATCTCGGCGCGGGCTCAAACGATGAATCATTCGCGCCACTAGTTCCTTGCCAGTGCCGCTTTCGGCCTCGATCAGGATATCGGCGTCGCTGGCCGCAGCCTGCCGCGCCCGCTCGAGCGCCCGCAGCCACACGGGAGCGTGCCCGCCAAGTTCCTTCAGGGCTCCGGCCTGGGACGCGGCCCGCGCCAGGATTCTTTCCGCCGCCGCTTCGAGTTGCTCAAACCCCACCGGCTTGACCAGGTAGTCGCAGGCGCCATCTTTCATCGCGGCCACCGCGTCGGGGACGCTGGCATAGGCGGTCAGCAGGATCACCGCCGTATGCGGAGCCAAGGCGCGCGCCGAGCGCATCACAAAAAATCCGTCTTCGCCCGGCATGCGGATGTCAGTCACAATCAGCGGATGCATGCCGCGGCGGAATTTTTCCAGAGCCTCTCCGGCCTGGCAAGCGGTTTCGACCCGCCATCCCCGGCGCAAGAAGCGCGCTTCCAGCGCCGAGCGCATGCCCGCATCGTCATCGACCACCAGTACACGATTCATGAGGCGATCCTTTTTGAGGCAATCCCTTCTATCGATGGAGCAGCGAGTGGAGCAGCGAGTGGGAAGATGAGCGTGAACTTCGCGCCCCGTCCCGGATCGCTCGCGGTGTGGATGGTCCCGCGATGCTGCTCGACGATCTTGCGGCACACGGCGAGCCCCAGTCCCGGACTGCCAGCGCGCGTGCTGAAGCCGGGCTCGAATACTCTGGCCAGGTTTTCCGCGGAGATGCCCGGACCATTGTCGGCAACCGAGAGTGCGACCGACTTGCCGTCGGCGAGCAGTTTCCCGCCCAGTTCGATCCAGCCTCCACCCGGCATGGCACGCACGCTGTTGAGCACAAGATTCAGCAGGACTTGTTCGAGACGATGCCGGTCAGCGAGGAGGAGCACGCCGGAAAGGTGATTCTGCAGGCTCAGCACGACATGCGACTGCCCCGCCAGCGGCAGAAAAAAGTTCCGCGCCCATTCCAGCAACTCGCCCAGATCGACGGGTACGCGTTCCGGCTCAGGCAAGCTGTGGAAGTGCAGCACGTTATTGACCGTGGCCGCCAGCGTGCGCAGCCCGGCCTGCATGTGCTCGACCCATTGACGGGACTCCCCGTCGAGTTCGGACTCGGCCAGCAAGCCGGCAAAAAGTTCAAGGCTGCCGAGCGGGTTGCGGATCTCGTGCGCCAGCACCGCGGAAACTTCGGCCAGAGCCTGATCGCGGCGCAGTCGAGCTTCGGTTTCCTCCAGACGCTTGCGCTCGTCGATGTCGCGCAGGATAAAAACCGAATCGCCGCCGGCGATCGGCGCGTAGCGCGCTGCCAGCCAATGGAGCGAGCCGTCCGTCTCTGCGATCCTCAATTCCTGTTCGCGGTCATCCTGACGCGCGCGTTCCAGCAACTTCTGCACTGCGGCGGGCAGCGCCACAACTTTCGAAACACCCGCGACGCGGGAGGAACTTACCTGAAGCAGCCGCATCGTCTCCGGGTTGGCTCGCATGATCCGTCCGCTGGCGGAGACGACCAGCACTCCGCAGGGCAAGCCTTCGAGAATTCGATCCAGATGCTCCCGCATGTTGCGGTTTTCTTCGAGACTGCGGGCCAGGTCTCGATCGCTGATTTCGAGCGCCAGACGCAATCGTTCAACGTCCTCGCGCAGCCGGGCATACGACCGCTCCAGCGATCCGGCTGCCTCGGAAAACGATCGGAAAGCGCGCAACAGGAACTGCTCATCTTCGCCCGCGGCATTGCCGATAGGGAATCTTGGCAGCGGAGAAGCAGCCGCCGCTTGTTGCTCGAGACAGCTTGCCGGCATGGGCAAAGACGTCATACTCATAGGCAAGACTTGCACGGCACATACCAACGGAATCGCATGGAGCTTAGATTCTCCTCAGGGTTGCCCGTCGCCGCCCGCGCGCTGTTCCTTCGCGTAGGCAAAATACAGGTGCTCCGCTCCGATCGTGGTTCCGCTCTCGACCAGGATGGACGCACGTTCCATCACATGCTGCAGTTCACGGACATTGCCTCTCCAGGGATGGTTCTCCAGAATGCAGATAGCTTCGGAGCTTAAGAGCGGCGCCCGCATCTCGAGTGCCGCCGCCATGCATGCCAGAAAGTGCTCTGCCAATGGAACGATATCGGTTCGACGCTCGGCCAGCGGCGGCAGTTCGATGGGAAATGCCGAAAGACGGTAAAAGAGATCCTGACGAAACTCTCCGCGTACGGCTCGGGATGCCAGGTCCGCGTTGCTGGCGGCCAGCACCCGCACGTCGACGCGAGTGATTTCGCAGCTGCCGAGGCGCTGAATTTCCTTCTGCTCGAGAAAGCGCAGCAGCTTCGCCTGCATCCCGAGAGGCAGTTCACTGACTTCGTCCAAGAACAACGTGCCCCCGTGCGCCGCCGGGATGCGTCCCAATTGCGACTGCACCGCTCCGGTGAAAGCGCCGCGGGTGTAACCGAACAGCTCCGACTCGAGCAGCGTTTCCGGAATGGCCGCGCAGTTCACGACTACGAAAGGCTTCGCAGCGCGCGGGCTTAGCGCATGCAGAGCGCGCGCCACAAGTTCCTTGCCGGTTCCGGTCGCGCCCGCAATCAACACGGTGGTCGAGCGCGCCGCGACCAGCCGCACCATGCGGTAGACGCGCTCCATCGCCTCGCTGGTTCCAATCATGTCCGGCAAGGGGTTGCGCGCGGCCGCGCTTGCGGCATTCGGCAGTTCACGGCGACATTGCGACAAGGAGGGTGACCTGCGTTCCGAGGACATGGTTCCAGGCCGCGCAGGCTCCTGGGAAGGATGATCCAACTCGGAGTCGAGCAGGACCACCTGAATGCCGGGAAAGCGCCGACCAATGATGGCCATCAGTTCTTCGGCATCGAGATCGGGAAGCCGGCGATCAAGAAAAAGCACCTGCCAGCCTCCTTTCTCGAGCTTGGCCAGCGCGTCGGCGCCGCCGAGAGCCTGCTGCACCGGCCGGCAGCGTCCGTTCAAGCGATGCAGCACCTCTTGGCGCAACGCGGAGTTGGGGCTCGCAATCAGGGCTGCCCCGGAACTCGGAAACATCGGCATCGGTCATCGTCGTCGTCATTGCGCTCATTTCGTATCTCCGATCTGCTTCTTACAACCGGGGAGGCATATCGCGAGGGGGAATTGCAGGGTGCAGGTACGTCGGGTTTCATGCCGGAGGTCGGCCCAATGTCCGCCGGAGGATTCCCATGCCGCCTGGGCGATTACCAAACCGAGTTCCGTTCGTGAAAAGGGAGAAAACTCCGGGGCCGGGCCCGGTATCCATGAAATTTTCACGGAGGCGTGATCGCCCTCCGCGGCAGCCTCGATCTCGAGGTCGCTGGCTTCCCGGCAAAGGCTTACGGCAGATCCGAGCATGCGCAATAGAATGGTCGCAAGGCAATTTCGGCCCGCTTGAATGGCAAGAAGCCTGGCGATTGCGACTTGAAACCGTACGCCCCTTGCCTCGGCTACAGGACGCAGTTCGTCGACACATTCGACCAGCAACGTATCCAGATGTAAGTCGGAAATAGGTCCCTCTGCCGACGAATGCGTGAGTTCGCGGAGCGCTTCGACCAGGATCCGCATGCGGGCGGTGAGCGCGAGTCCTTCGCGCAGCGTGCGAACGTACTGCTCGCTGGATCTCGGAGCGGAAGCGGCCAGCTCCAGCGAGCACTGCAATCCTGTAAGCGGCTGATTCAGCGCGTGCAATAGATGAGCCAGCGCGGTGCACTCGCCCGGTTCAGTTCTAAGAGCCGGCCGGGTTCCGGTGCTGCTCATGCCCGCACCTCGGAAACGGAAATCCCGGCGGCGGCCGCTCTCAACTCGTAGCCCACGCCCCGAACCGTGTGGATCAACTTGGTCGCGTGGCCATCGTCGATTTTCCTGCGGACATAGTTGATATAAACATCCACCAGATTCGTCGTGGTGTCGAAAGTCAGATTCCACACATGCTCGAGGATCATGGAGCGGGTCACACTGCGGCCGGCATTGCGCATCAGGTATTCGAGCAGGGAAAATTCTTTGGCGGTAAGGTCGATTCGGCGGCCCGCCCGTTCGACAAGGTGCTGCACCCGATCGAGCTTCAGGTCCGCAACCGTGAGCACCGACTCGGACGGAAGATGGCTCCGCCGCAGTAACGCGCGAATGCGCGCCGACAGTTCGCTGAACGAAAAAGGCTTGGGCAGGTAGTCATCGGCGCCGCCGTCCAGGCACTGCACTCGATCTTCGACCCGCGTCCGCTGGGTGAGAATAAGCACCGGCAGGCTCGGTTTCTTCGACCGCAGCTGGCGCAGAATCGCGACTCCGTCGAGCTTGGGCAGGTTTAGATCCAATACGACCAAGTCATATTCCGAATCGATGGCTGCCGCCCGCGCCTGCTCTCCGTCGGGGAAAACATCCACTTGGTACTGCTCGCCTTCCAGACCCTGGCGAACAAATCTGGCTAATGCTTCGTCATCTTCCGCAATAAGAATTCGCATAATCGTGAACCGTCCTTAATCGAACAGCCTCAGTCTAGTTAGAAAAGGCTCAATTGCGGCCGAAAGTCGGGTCACACCAAGGTATGCTAGTTCCTGCAATGGGCAGGGGGTTTCAAATCAGGAAGGCTTGGGGCTGTGCAGCGAACCTGGCTGCCATTTTCTTGCAGAAATGTCCTACCGATTTCCCGGGAACCAAGAGAATCACTTTGACTCGAGGCCCAACCCACGGAGAATCATCGGAAAGCCACCGTTCGTCCATGCGCTTTGTTTCGAATCGATCTTTCCATCTTTGTGATTTCCAACTCCATCCTCGCGAGATGGGGGATGTCAGTTCAGGGAGATGTAACTATGTCGGGACAAGTCGTTCTCTACTTTGAAGATCAGGCGGATGCACTGCGCTTCGCGCTGGCTGCGGGCTCGGTGATGGCGGGGGACAATGGAAAGATCACCAGCGACCTGGTGCAGGAAACTGCCAGGGTGACGCGCATCCGTTTGGATGCGGTAAACGCGGGAAACAAGAAACAGAACGGTGGGCGCGTCGCCTAGCCAGGCATTGCGGCTTGAACTCTATCGCCACGCCTAGGCCGAGCCGGCGTTGGTGAACGCTTCAATCGCGTCCGACAGAGTCGGAAACATCAGGAAGACCTGCTCGACTTTCGTAATCTCAAATACCTTCCGCACGCGTTTGTTCACGCCGGTAAGGGCCATGCGTCGTCCGGCCTTCGCACAGGAAGTGCTGGCGCTGACCAGCGAGCCCAGGCCGGAAGAATCCAGATAGGGCACGCCCGACAAATCCAGAATCATGGTGGGAGCATTTTCGCGCCGCACCGCATTCAGGAATGGAGAAACATTCTCCATCGTAAGCGGACCGCGGAAGCTCAGTACTCCCCGCTCCAGGCGCTCGACTTCGAACGGCTCTGCTGTCATCGCGCAGCGATTCTAGGCTACATGGCAAGTAACGTTCAAGTTGACATGCACCATCGGCTTTTTAGTTACTTTGGGACAGCGTCCCGCTTTGTAATCTTTTTGTGTTTTCTTTGTGCGGATGTTTCACGCGCGACAGGGTCTACGACTACGATTGCAGTAACGGCATGTGGGGGGAAACGGATGATGAGACGAAAGTGGAAACCCATGTCAGCACTCTTCCCGCGACCAGCACTCGCGCTAATTTAAGCAATCCCGAAGTACATCCCAAAGGAACGCAGGCTCGCATTCTGCTGAGTTCGGTCTTCGGACCGTACGCGCAGGATGACGAGTTCGGCAGCCGCTCCATCAATCCGATGGAGCTCTATCACAATCAGGTCACGCGGGCGCAGGGCAGTTTCTCGTTGCGCATGTTTCATCGTTCCTGGGGCATCATGATGATCCAGGCGAACATCTCCGCGCCCTGCACGGTGCTGGACTTCCCCACGCGAAAAGATTTTGCGCGCGAACTCAAGGCGCAGCACTATGACATCGTCGGCATCTCCTCGATCATCGTCAACGTCCGCAAGGTGCGCGAAATGTGCCGCATGATTCGCAAGCTTTCGCCGGACTCGCAGATCGTGGTGGGTGGGCACGTGGCCGCGATCCCGGGCATCGAGAACATGATCGACGCCGACCACATCGTGCGCGGCGAAGGCGTGGCCTGGATGCGGCGCTATCTCGGCGAGGACGACAGCGCGCCGATTCATCATCCCGCTATCGTTTCCGGAATGCGTACGCGCATCATGGGCATTCGCCTGCCCGAACGCAAGGGCGCGACCGCGGCTACGATTATTCCATCCGTAGGCTGCCCGATGGGTTGCAACTTCTGCACGACCTCTGCGTTTTTTGGCGGCAAGGGAAAATTCATCAACTTCTTCGAGACCGGCGACGAACTGTTCGAGGTGATGAGCCAGATGGAGAATGAACTGAAAGTGAATTCATTCTTTGTGATGGACGAGAACTTCTTGCTGCATCGCGAGCGCGCCATGCGGCTGCTCGAACTCATGAAGGAAGGCGGCAAGAGCTGGACGATGTCGGTTTTTGCCTCGGCCAATGCGATCCGCAAGTACACCATGCAGGAACTGGTGGAACTCGGAGTCAATTGGCTCTGGATGGGGCTGGAATCTCCGCAGGCCGGCTACAGCAAGTTGCAGGGCTCGGACACGCGCCAGCTTACGCGTGAGCTGCGCGAGCACGGCATCCGCGTGCAGGGCTCGACCATCATCGGGCTGGAGCACCACACGCCGGATAACATCATTTCCGAAATCGAGCATGCCGTCTCGCACGACACCGATTTTCATCAGTTCATGCTCTACACGCCTGTCCCGGGGACGCCGCTCTTTCAGCAGATGTCTGAGGAAGGACGAATGCTGCGCGACGTCGACCTTGCCGACGTTCACGGGCAGTTCAAATTCAATTTCAAGCATGCGGCGATCTCGCGCGAGGATTCCAAACGCTTCCTCGACTGGGCGTTCTGGCGCGATTTCGAAATCAACGGGCCCAGTCTTTACCGCATCTCGCGCACGCTGATGGCCGGTTGGAAGCGTTATAAAGACGCGCCGGATGCGCGCGTCCGCGAACGCTTCGCCCGTGAGATGGGACGGCTGAGCGGCGTCTATAGCTCGGCGTTGTGGGCGATGGAGCGGCAATTCAGAAAAGTGGATAGTCGAGTGAGCGATCAGATCCGCGCGCTGCGCCAGGAATTCAAGCAGGAATCCGGGATCGTATCGCGAATGCTTCCTGCAGTGCTGGGCCCGGTGCTGTTGTGGACCACGCGGCGGGAAGAGCGACGTTTAGCTCATGGAAAAACCTACGAGCCGCCAACAATTCTCGAGCGCAGCAACTGGGTTGAAGCCTAGCGAATAAATCCAGATATTTTATCAGAAGCCGCGCGATGCTTAGGCGTTCATCCCGTGCGGCGGGCTGACAGCAGATCCAGAATTTCCCGCAAGCCCTGGCGAATGTGCTGAATCTCAGGCACAGAATGGGACGGGAAAGGGATCGCGGACTGCGTCTTGTCGGTCTTGCTTTCCGCGCGCAATTGTTGGCGCGCGCCCGAGATGGTGAATCCCTGCTCGTAGAGCAACTGCTTGATGCGCAGCACGCTTTCCACGTCGCGCTTGCGGTACATGCGCTGCCCGGTGCTGCTCTTGACCGGCTTCAGTTGCGGGAATTCCGACTCCCAGAATCGCAGCACATAGGCCGGAAGATGGCAGAGGATCGCGACTTCTCCGATGCGGAAGTACAGCTTGTCGGGGATGAGGATTTCATCCGCCTTATGCTTCGCGCCGTTTTTCTTTCTTGCGGTCATCGTGTTCGCCACCGGCAAATACCGCGCTATTGGCCTATTGTGACACAGGTGCGCCGAGGAATAGCAAAATTTCAACGGCCGACCATCGGTAGCTACCGGCCAAGTTACGCCAGACACGCGGCGGGCGGTGCGGAGTCCAATTTTCGATTCGGACTTAGCCGCGTCCAACGGAAAAGCCTCTTAAGAGGTGCTTCCCTTAAGAGGCCAGTGAAAAATCGTTGCGCAGGCGAGATGTCTCTCGCCGTTGGTTAGTGTTTCTTCTTTTTTGCCTTCTTCTTCGTTGCCATTGAAGGTGCCTCCGTTGAGCGATTTTCCCTTGCAAGGGGTTGACAACTTTAGGCCCTTAACTCGAAGAGCGAACCCAACTTGTGGTATGGGCACGCCCTATAACTCAAGATATTGCGGTAGTGTTAAAGAAGTGTCAATAGAATTCTGCGGTTTTCGAGCAATTTCTTAAGTGGTCAGTGGTCGGTGGTGGGCAAATTCGACGGTCTTGAAACTGGCCCGTGATCTCTGCCACTGATGACCGTTCGTCGACGCTACCGGGAGACGCGCTAACGACTACCGACCATCGACGAGCCGCTGCTACTATCCCCTCATGCGGCGCGATCCGGTCGAACTGGAAATTTTCAAAAACCTTTATCACTCGATCGCCGAGGAGATGGGAGCGGCTTTGCGGCGCACCGCATTTTCTCCGAACATCAAGGAGCGGCGCGATTATTCCTGCGCCGTGTTCGATGGCGCGGGACAGGTGATCGCGATGGGTGACCATATGCCGGTGCATCTCGGCTCCATGCCGATGTCGGTGCAGGCCGCGATTGACGCGGGCTCCATGGCGGCCGGTGAAGTGGTGATGCTGAATGATCCGTTTCGCGGCGGAACGCATCTGCCTGATATCACGCTGGTGGCGCCGGTCTTTGTGGAGTCGAGTCGGGGACGATCAAGTCGGGTTCAGTCGCGCCGGCCGAAGCGCTCGCGGCAAAGTTCGCCTGATTTCTATGTCGCCTCCCGCGCGCATCATGCCGACGTGGGCGGAGCCTATCCCGGATCGATGGGCCTGTGCCGCGAAATTTATCAGGAAGGCGTGCGCATCCCGCCCGTGAAATTGATGTCCTGCGGGGTGATGAATCGCGATGTGCTGGCGCTGCTGCTGAACAACGTGCGCACTCCGGAGGAGCGGCGTGGCGACCTGGGCGCGCAAATCGCTGCCTGCCACACCGGCTCCGAAAGACTGCGCGAAGTTTGTTCGCGCTACGGCGTGGAGCACGCGAAGCGCGCCGCTGCCGAGCTCCTGGATTATTCCGAAGATCTGATGCGAGCCTTCCTGCAGCAGGTACCCGACGGCGAATACCGCGCCGAGGATTTTCTGGACGGAGACGGAATCAGCGAGAAGCCGATCAAGATTGCGGTCGCGATAAAAATCCAGAACACTTCTCGCGGGCGCAACCGCCTTCGATCGTCCCCCAAGGCAGGTCCGCGTCCCGTCGTCCTTATCGATTTTACTGGGAGCGATCCCCAGGTGGAAGGCAGCGTGAATGCCGTGGCGGCCATTACCTATTCTGCGTGCTTCTACGTTTTCCGATGCTTGCTGGCAGAGGATATTCCGGCAACCGCCGGACTGATGCGGCCGATCGAGGTAATCGCGCCCGAAGGGACGATTGTGAATGCGCGTCCTCCCGCCGCCGTCGCGGGCGGGAATGTGGAGACTTCGCAGCGCATCGTAGATGTTTTGCTGCGGGCGTTGGCACAGGCGATTCCCGATCGCATTCCGGCAGCGGCCTCCGGCACGATGAATAATCTGACCATCGGCGGCATTGATCCGCGGACCGGCGAACCATTCACGTATTACGAGACGATCGCGGGCGGGATGGGAGCGCGTCCCGGCAAAGCGGGCGTTTCCGGCGTGCACACCCACATGACGAACTCGCTGAACACTCCGGCGGAGGCGCTGGAGTACGCCTATCCCCTGCGCGTGCGCAGATATTCCTTGCGGACGGAGAGCGGTGGCCAAGGCGAATTTCGCGGCGGCGACGGCATGGTTCGCGAGATTGAAGTGCTCACCGATTGCGATGTCACGCTGCTGGCCGACCGGCGCTCACGCGGTCCTTGGGGATTGGCGGGAGGCAGCGACGGCGCCGCAGGAACAGCATGCATCCTCCACTCTGACGGCTCAGTCGAACGCATGCGAGGCAAGTTCAGCGCGAGGCTCTGCCCAGGCGAGCGCATCAGGATTGAAACTCCCGGAGGCGGGGGATGGGGAACTCGCTGAGTTGCTTGTATTGGATGGTTCTGTCGAGCAGAATTGCAGGACAGAGGAGGAACGATGCAACTGATGCGCGCAGCCGAAGTTCCTCAGACCGAGCGCGACCTGGTTTTTCGCATGTCGCGGGTCCATGCCGTGTTGACTGTGCTGGTATGCCTTGGCTTCTGTGTATGGTTCATTCGCCATACCTGGCCGCACCCAAAAATTGCGTATTGGGTCAGCGGCGTTATTTTGCTTTTGCTGCTCCTGATGCACCGGTTTGTGAGCTGCCGCTTCCTTCCTTCGAACTGGCTGCTGCGCGTGGACGATGAAGGCCTGTTCATTCACTTTCGCTCGTACCTGAACGACCATCTCAGCGCGGACGATCCCACGGTCATTTTTCTTCCCTACCAGGAGATTCAGTCGGCGCGCCTGGTGCGCGAGCATGTGACGACGCGGGATATGAACAACCGGTCCACAACCGAGTTCCAGCACTGGGTGGAATTGGACCTCGCTACTGATTTTGCCGCCCTCACGGATGCGCTCGGAACCGAAAGGGGTCGGCCCGCGGTGATGAAAAAGAGCTGGTATGGCATCTCCTCCTCGACTCTCTACCTCGACTATCCGGTGCAGATCCAGAATCCTCCTATCCTGCGCGTACGCTGGCAAGTTGTGCCGCGGGTCGCAGTGCTTTTTAAAGCTCTGCGGCCACGAGTGGAAATCGCTCCCGAAGTGAAGCTCTCGGAAGATTTTTCCGCCCTGCAGAACTTGCCCGCAGCAGAGCAGCAAAAGAAACTCCGGGAATTAAATCAGCGCGGCCAGACCATGGCGGCCATTTACGCGGCCAGAAGGCTCTACGGCTGCAGCCTTAGCGACGCCACGAATTTGGTGAAAGGATTGAGTGGCTACGAGTCATGACCGATGCAGCGGCTCACTACCTCGACGAAGCGCGCCGGCAATTGCGCGGACATAAACGCATGGGTGAAGGCGCGATGAGCCAACTGAAGGACGAACAGTTTTTCATCGCCCTCGATCCGGAAGCCAACTCGATCGCGATTCTGGTCCAGCATCTGGCGGGCAACATGCATTCCCGCTTCACCGATTTCTTGACCTCGGACGGCGAGAAGCCTGACCGTTTTCGCGACCGCGAGTTCGAACTCCCTTCGGCGACGACGCGCGCCGACATCATGAAATGTTGGGAGGAGGGATGGGCCTGCGTTTTCGCGGCCATCGAACCGCTCCGGCCCGAAGACGTGATGCGGACGGTGACCATCCGCGGCGAGCCTCACACGGTGCTGCAAGCCATCAATCGCCAGATCGCCCACTACGCCCAGCACATCGGGCAGATAGTGTTCCTGGCCAAGCATCTGCGGTCGAGTGAATGGAAGTCGCTCAGCATCCCGCGCGGGAAGTCAGAGGAGTACAAGACGGCCCCGCCGAAAACATACAAACCCGCCAGCTAGAGCCCAGAACGGTTCAGAGTGGGCGTCATCCCGAGCGGAGCCGCTTTTCAGGCGGAGGGAGGGATCTCACACTGACGAAATCAGAGGGAGAGAGATCCCTCAGTCGGCTGAAAGGTGCCGGTCTCGAAAGTCTCGCTTTCCACCTTTCCCCACCATCACTGACGGCCTTCATTGCGCGCTTCGCGCGCAACCCCGGACGAATGCGTCCGGGGCTACACAATCTCTCCTGGCAGGCGACGTGCGCAAAATGAAGCAGCCCACTACTCGCTACCAACCCTGACAGACCATACTCTCCCCGCGGTGCTAGAATCATACGTTTTGTGTTTACCGTGGCTTTAGCATTTAATTCATAGGGTGGCAATCATGGCTGGTTCTGCAAGTGAGAGAACAATGCTGGCGGTGGTCAAGCCGGAGGCGGCGCCGGGTGCGGACGTTCGCGAAGTCAAGATCCCCGCGTTCGGACGCACCGACGTGCTGGTCAAGGTGAAGGTCGCCTCCATCTGCGGCACCGATCTGCACATTTATAACTGGGACCGCTGGGCCCAGAACCGCATCAAGCCTCCACTGATTCCCGGGCACGAGTTCTGCGGTGAGGTCGTTGCTTTCGGCGACGAAGTCACCAGCGTGAAGGAAGGTGATTTTGTTTCCGCCGAGATGCATGTGGCCTGCGGCAAGTGCCTGCAATGCCGCACCGGCGAAGCCCACATCTGCCAGAACGTAAAGATCATCGGCGTCGACGCCAATGGCGCCTTCGCCGAATATGTAGTAATCCCGGAATCGAATATCTGGAAACTCGATCCCTCCATCCCGCAGGATTACGCCTCCATCCTTGATCCCTTGGGAAATGCGGTGCACACCGTGTTAGCCGGGGAGATTGCCGCGAAGAGCGTGGCCATCACCGGCTGCGGTCCGATCGGATTATTTTCGATTGCCGTGGCCAAAGCCGTGGGAGCGACCTCGGTTTTCGCGATTGAGGTCAACGAGCATCGCGCCCGCATCGCGCGCGAGATGCAGGCTGACTACGTGCTCAATCCGGCGAAAGAAGATGTGCACGACATTGTCATGGAAAAGACGGGCGGACTCGGCGTGGATGTCGTGCTCGAAATGGCGGGCCATCCCGACTCGATCCGCACCGCATTTGACATTGTGCGCCGCGGCGGCAGAATTTCGCTGCTCGGCCTGACTTCGAAGCCGATTTCGCTGAATTTTTCCGAAGACATCATCTTCAAAGGCATCACGATTCAGGGCATCAACGGACGCCGCATGTATCAGACCTGGTACCAGATGACGGCGCTGCTCAAGGCCGGCAAACTGAACCTGCATCCCGTAATCACCGACCGCATCTCGATGAAAGATTTCGGCAGCGCCATGGAGCGCCTGAAGACCGGAGAAGCCAGCAAGATTCTGGTGTATCCGAATGGCGTGCGGTAACTTCTTTTCCGCTGATTCACGCGGATGAACGCGGATTAAATAATTGGGAGCGACAATTTGAGCCACCCACGACTTAAGCGGAAACCGCGAAATGCCAGAATTGCCTAAATGATTTGAGAATCTGCGTTCATCCGCGCGAATCCGCGGAAACGAAGTTCGTGGCAAAGAAGTTGAGGTACCCATGACCACAGCAACCCGCATTAACCCGCTCTCCTATCTGACCGACCAGCTCAACGAACTCAAGGCTAAGGGCACGCACTTCAAGCTGCGCGTGCTGGAGGACGAGCAGGCACCCGTCTGCACCTTTGACGGCAAAAAAGTCATTAACCTCGCCTCGAACAATTATCTGGGATTGACTACGCATCCCAAGCTGCGCGAGGCGGCGCTTGAGGGCACGCGCAAATTCGGCGTCGGCTCCGGAGCGGTGCGCACCATCGCCGGGACCATGAAGATTCACATGGAACTCGAAGAGAAGATTGCGCGCTTCAAGAATGTAGAAGCCTGCGTCGTCTTCCAATCCGGATTTGCGGCCAACGCGGGCACGGTCTCGGCGGTGCTGGGCAAAGACGATTTCATCATCTCCGATGCGCTGAACCACGCCTCGATCATCGACGGCGCGCGCCTCTCGAAGGCGAAGATTCTCGTCTTCCGCCATAAAGACATCGCGCACGCGGAAGAGCAGCTAACCAGCATTAAGAACGAGCCGGGCAAGAAAGCTGCTTATCTCCGACGGCGTGTTCTCCATGGACGGCGACATCGGCCCGCTGCCCGCGCTCTGCGACCTCGCCGAAAAATACGGCGCCATTATGATGGTCGACGACGCGCACGCCTCCGGCGTGCTGGGCCGCAACGGACGCGGCACCATCGATCATTTCAAGATGCACGGCCGCGTCGACATCCAGGTAGGGACGCTCTCGAAAGCCATCGGCGCGCTGGGCGGATACGTCTGCGGCACGCGCGATCTGATTGAGTTTCTGTATCATCGCGCGCGGCCATTCTTGTTTTCGACGTCGCATCCGCCGTCGGTCGCGGCCACTTGCATCGCAGCGTTCGATGTTCTCGAGGAAGAGCCGGAGCGCATGGAAAGACTCTGGGAGAACACGCGCTTCTGGAAGAAAGAGCTTGGGCTGCTGGGATTCGACATTGGTGGGCGCTCGACTCCGGCCAGCGAAACTCCCATCACGCCGATCATCATCGGCGATGGCAAGCTCACCATGGACTTCTCACGCGAGCTGTTCAAAGAAGGCGTGCTGGGCACGGGCATCGCTTTCCCGACGGTGCCGGAAGGCAAGGCTCGTATCCGCACCATCATGACGGCAACGCACACGAAAGAAGAGCTGGATCAGGCGCTGGGCGTGCTGAAGAGCGTGGGCAAGCACATGGGGATCTTGCAGAACTGACAACGACAAGCCGAGCTTCGCTCGGCGGACGGGCAAGAGTGCCCGTCCCCACAAGAGTGCCCATCCCCACACTAGCGCCCGTGCCCACGCTAGGCTCGCATCATTCCGGCACCACCTCAATCGCCGTCACCGTGGCGTAGCGGGTGACCGGAACGAACTCCAACAAAAGCTTGCCTTGCGCGTTCGGCGCGAGTCCGAAAATCTTTTTTACTAGCGGATGATTCTCTCCGGCTTCCTGAAAAATATTCAGATTCGCGAGGATCGTCTTTCCATTGCAGAAGACGTTGAATACGTGGCCTCGCTGGTTGCCCATGGCCGCCTGAACGCTGGGCTGTGCCGGATCGGAGTTCCCTAGTCCGTTGTGGCGCTCGATGAAGTGCAGCGTGACCGTGTACCGGCCCGGAGCAACCGGAATCGCGTAGGAGAAATGTCCCCACCGCTCGGTTTCGTAGAATTCCGGATCGTCAGTGCCATTTGCCGGCTGCTGGCTCGCGCTAAGCTGGCCGCCCTTGAAGTACGTGTCGGGACTCCACCATCGGCTGTCGTTGGAGTAATAGGGTGCGTCACGTGCAACGATGCGCACCGGCCGGAGACGGCCACGCACACCGGGCAGAATCTCAATGGCCGAAACCATGGCGCTCCCTCCGCCCGCCGAGGAAAACTTCAGATGTAACTCGCCATCGGCGGCGGGAGAGATGTCGGGGAACACTTTGACATCGGCGGTCCGGTCACCGCCAGAATCGGCGATCACATCGAAATCATGCAGCAGCGGCTGGCCATTGGCCAGAACGTCGATAAGTCGGCTGCCTTCACCACCGCCCGCAGGGTTTTCCGGGCCGTAAAAAGTTTCCGCAAAGTGCAAATGCAGTTCGTAAACTCCCGGCTTGAGTGGAATGTCATACGCGAAATCGCCCTGACGGCTGTTGCGATAGATGGCCGGGTCCTGGGTGCGCCAGATATGTTGGACAGCGCTATACACTGAAGATCCGCCGGAGAAATAGGAGTCCGGAGACCAGAGCTTGCCGGCATGGTCCACATACTTGTGGGTTGCACCGGCGAGGATATGGACCTCTTCGCCCACCGGGAGTCCAACTTGCGGCTCCGCGGCGGTTTGCGGAGCGTGAGAATAAGAAGAAGAGACGTTGGGCTGTGGTTTCGATCTTTGATAAGTAACGAAGATTGCCAGTCCCACAACCACGAGCATGACAAGGCCGCCGAGCACCCACGGGTATTTCGCGCCGCTACGCGGTGCAGCCACTGGCGCAGGGTCCGGAGCGCGCGCGTACGGCTCCGAGTAAGCACTGGCTGGCGGGACGGCTTCAAAGGATGGAATGTATTGGCCGACCGGGATCGTGATGCGCAGGGAATGGTTGGCTCCCTCGGAAGCGTAGTATTCGCCGAGACGCTTGCGCAGGCGATTGGCCTGCACTCGGACGATGGAGTCGCTATCCTGATCGAACGTGTCAGCGCGATCAAAGACATCGAGGGCTACGGAATACTCTTTGATCTGATCGGTTTCGCCGGCGAATTTCTTTTCGCAAAGATAGGAAAGCAGATGAGTCAGGGTCGGAGATCGCGCAAAAAGATTGGATTGCAAGACGGACTGTAGTTCCGCCCGCTCCGCTTCCCACCCGACCGACTGTAGCACCGGCGAAGGCACGTGGACCCTCCTGTGCCATCTGCACTGCACGCCCTCTACTATGGTTATACGCTTGCGGCGGGCTTTTGGTTGCACGCAACGGTTACGTTAACCCCGCTGTAACCCCCTTATTTTGTGCTTGCGGTGGCGGGCGGTTCAGGCCATTCCGTTAAACGACTTCGGGTTGAGAAACATGACCTACGGCTCGTGTAACCCCCGAATTCTCGCGCGTTGGTAGCGGGCATAGCGTTGTGGAGCGGGGCGATTCAGGGCATAACGGAACCATGCGCGGAGAGCAAATCTGGAAGGGTGGGGAGCAGCCCAGCCGCATCAGAGGCGACTCCGGAGAAAGAGGCTGGTTATGCGAACGATCACACTGAAGTTCATGATGCTGGCGTTAGTGGTGCCACTCTGCGGCTATGCGGTTGCAGATTCGGCCCCCGAGCAGGGCAGGGTCAATATGAACGCGATGTCGGTGACGGAACTGGAAAAGGCGGGTGACCTGGCTCGCGCCCAGAAGGATTACGACATGGCCATCGACTATTTCCAGGCAGCCCTGCGCAAGGACCGCAAGAATGCGGTTCTCTACAACAAGCTGGGTATGTCGGAGTTGAAGAAAGATAACCTGACCGTGGCGAGGGTGAATTTCGAGAAGGCGATGAAGCATAACTCGAAGTACGCCGAGGCGATCAACAACATCGGCGCCGTGGACTATATGAGAAAGAGCTATGGCTCGGCCGCAAAATATTTCAAGAAGGCGGTCGCCCTCGATGAAACGGATGCTACGTATCACGTCAACCTGGGAGCGGCATGGTTCAGCCAGAAGAAAATGGATCGGGCCATCGCCGAATACAACCGCGCCTTGGAACTTGATCCGAATGCGCTGCTGGAGAATTCCAGGCTGGGTGTCACAGCCCGGATCTCGAGTCCTGAAGAACGCGCGCAGTACGCTTTCTTACTGGCGAAGCTGTATGCGCAGCGCGGAGACGTGGAAGATTGCCTGGTCTGCTTGAAAAAGGCGAAGGAAGACGGGTATCGCAATCTGGCGAATGTTTATAAGGAACCGGAGTTCAGCCGAGTGCGACAGAATCCGAGGGTGCAGGAGCTGGTGCCTCCGCCGCAAGCGAAATAAGGTTGAAGTCTTATCACGGGCTTCTTCTCCGTACCGGGGAACGGAGGAGAAGCCCGGCGGGGCTCAGACCCTGAGGAGATCGCGCTCAATCGCCGCGATACACGACCTTCCCGCCTACGATCGTCGCCACAACCTTCCCAGTAAACTGCCAGCCGTCGAACGGAGTGTTGTGCGATAGCGAATGCGACTTCGCCGCTTCGAATGTCCAGCGCTTCTTAGGATCGAAAATCGTCACGTCGGCATGGGCGCCGCGTGATAGAGACCCGCGTGCGTGGACATCGAAAACCCGGGCCGGTCCTGCGGTAAAGAGTTCGACGATGCGCGTCAGAGGAATTTTCTGTTCGCGATGAAGCTTCGTAATCGCCAGCGCCAACGCCGTTTCGAGTCCTGTGATGCCAAAAGATGCGCGCTCGAACTCCACCTGCTTTTCGTGCGGCGCATGGGGTGCGTGATCGGTAGCGATCGCGTCGACTGTGCCATCGGCCAGTGCCACCAGGATCGCTTCGCGGTCGGTGGCGGACCGAAGCGGCGGATTCATCTTGCAATTTGTATCGTATTCGCCGACGTTCTCGTCAATCAGCGTGAAATGATGCGGAGTCACTTCGCAGGTCACACGGGCCTTGGCACGCTTGCCGCGGCGCACCGCCTTAAGCGCGTCCGACGTGGAAAGATGCGCCACATGCAGACGCGAGTTGCGAATCTGCTGCGCGAGGGTGACGTCGCGATCGACAATGGCAGCCTCGGCCGAGGCACCCGCCGCACGCAGGCCTAGCCTAAAACTCGTGGGCCCGGCATGCATCGAGCAATTTTCCGTCTGCCTCGTATCTTCGGCGTGCTGCACCACGGGAAAATTTAACTCGGCGCCCAGACGCAAAGCCATGCGCATGACGTCGTCGTCAAGAATCGGTTTGCCGTCGTCGGTGACGGCGACTGCTCCGGCGCGATGAAGCGCAGCGAAATCGGTGAGCGTTCCACCGCGGCTGCCGCGGGTCGCAGCGGCAATCGGGAATACGTTGACCACCGCCCCGCGCTCCGGGTGTCGCAGCCAACTCACCCACTCTGCCGTATCGACCACGGGCGCGGTGTTCGGCATCGTGCACACTGATGTGAATCCGCCGGCCGCGGCGGCGGTCGTTCCGCTGGCCACCGTCTCTTTGTAGCTCTGCCCCGGCTCCCGCAGATGCACATGCAGATCGATGAAGCCCGGCGCAACGATCAGGCCCCGGGCATCGAATTTCTCGTCGGCCCCGCCGCGGATCTTGTTGGGCGACGCAATTTCAGCGACACGCCCCTCGCGCAAGAGAACGTCCATCGGGGCATTAATCTTTGCTGCCGGATCGATGACGTACCCACCTTTGATCAGCAGGCTCTTGGTTTCCTTGCTGTTCATCCGCCGCTCCCGGGCAACTTCTTTCCCGCCGATTCACGCGGATTTCGTGGATTTTTTCTATCATTCTCAAACACGTAGCGCCGGAATTGTGCTCCATGTATCAATCCGCGTTGGTCCGCGTGCATCTGCGGGATTGAACTTGCCGTCCTCATCCGCAGCTCCCGGGCAACTTCTTTCCCGCCGATTCACACGGATTCCGCGGATTCTTTCTGTCATTCTCAAACACGTAGCGCCGGAATTGTGCATTTGGTCCAAAGTTGAAGAGCAGGCCAACTTCAATGTCCGTGGCGCGAAGATAGTTCAAGAGTTGCTTTTCCCATGCGGGATCAATGTCGCGCCCCGTTTTCAGTTCGATGAGGACTTTGTTGTCCACAAGCAGATCCGCTCGGAACTCGGCGATTTGAGCACCATGGAACCAGACCGGAAGCGCCAATTGACGCTGAAAGAAAAGATTATTCTCCGCCAGAACGACTGAAAATGCCTGTTCGTAGACGGACTCCAGGAAGCCATGCCCCAATTCGTTATACAAGTTAAAAAAAATACCGATGAGGCGCTCCGTGAGTTCCCCATGTTTCAATCCGCGTTGGTCCGCGTGCATCCGCGGAATCGAAGTTGCCGTTCTCATTTCGCCTTCCCTAACGCCCGCGCCAGGGCATTAATCTTTGCCCCCGGATAGCATCTCCCGGGCAACTTCTTTCCCGCCGATTCACGCGGATTTCGCGGATTTTTTCTGTCATTCTCAAAAACGTAGCGCCTGAATTGTGCATTTGGTCCGAAGTTGAGTTCCCCATGTTTCAATCCGCGTTGGTCCGCGTGCATCCGCGGAATCGAAGTTGCCGTCCTCATTTCGCCTTCCCCAACGCCCGCGCCAGGATTGCCATGCGCGTCGGCACGCCGTTGTGCACCTCGTCCACGATGACCGACTGCGGCCCGTCGGCAACCTCAGCGGTCAATTCAAGGCCGCGGATGATCGGGCCGGGATGCATCACGATGGCGTCGCGCTTGGCCAGCTTCAGGCGGGCCGTCGTCATCTGATAGCGCGCAATGTAATCTTGCAGACGAATCTTTTTGCCTTCCAATCTCTCCTTCTGCACGCGCAGCAGCATGACAACATCGGTTCCGCGCAATGCGTCTTCGATGTGGCGGGTGACTCGCAGGCCGGGCGCGAGCGTGGCTGCCACGTCGGGCACAAATTCCGGAGGGCCGCAGAGCGTCACTTTGACTCCAAAGCGGGTCAGCAGATGGCAAGCACTGCGGGCCACGCGGCTGTGAAAAATGTCTCCAATGATCGTGGCCTGCAATCCTTTAAACGATTTTTTGTGCTTGAGAATGGTGAGCGCGTCGAGTAGAGCCTGCGAGGGGTGCTCGTGCATCCCATCCCCCGCATTGATTATGGGGATGTCGAGATGCGAAGCCATCAAGTGCGGAGCGCCCGCAGAGGGATGCCGCATGACAATGCAGTCGGCGCCGACGGCGCGCAACGTGTAGCCGGTATCGAGCACGGATTCGCCCTTCTCGATGCTTGAGCCCGACGACTGCACCAGGGTGGTCATGGCGCCCAGCGATTTTGCGGCGAATTCAAAGGAAGAGCGCGTCCGCGTGGACGCTTCGTAAAACAGAAGAACGATGCGCTTGCCGCGCAGCAGCGGGCGGGCTTTCTGCGGATTCATGCGGCGGGCGAGTTTCAGCAGGCCCAGGATTTCCTTCGTGTCGAGATGCTCGATCCCGAGCAGCGAACCGCGTGCAGGCTTGTTCATCGGAAAAAGGTAAACGGTGCATCATACGCGGCACGCACGCAGGCTGCAAGGACCGTTTTGCGGCGTTTTGCGGCGAGCAAAGAGCTTAAGAACGATCACGGCGGCCGAAGATGCTGCCGCCCAAGGCGCCGCCCAGCGCGCCGAGCACGATGGAGGAGACCAGCAGCAATATGCCCCCGAGGATCAGCATCATCACAAAACCTTCGGGAGTTTTCATCTGTTCGAGAGCGGCTTGCACCTGCGCATCGCCGCCATGCGCCGCCGCCCACTTTTGTGCGTTATCGATAATTCCCTCGCGGAACTTGGCGCGCAACTCCGGCACCATCGCAGAAAACGCAACCAGCAACGTCATGAGGGCAAAGCAGAAAAATCCGCTCAACGCACCCAGTTTTCCGCCGCTTCCGGCACCGATCGCAACGCCCGATCTCGCCTGCCGATAAAAGACTACGGCCAGAAATCCGGCGCTGAACATCGCCATCAGAGGATGCAGTCCTAAAAACATCAGCAGCGTGGTGACGAGGGCAGCCAGGGCGCAGGGCTTCAGCGCTTGGGACCAGGGTCCCGAAACTGCCAGCACCGGAACGGTTTCCGAAGCGGGCAAAACTGGCGCGGGTGCGGAACTCTCTGCGAGCTGGCCGAATCCTCCGGCCGTTACCGGTTCAGCAACCAGGACGCGGATCTGCGGAGCGCCGCAATGCGGACAGAATGGCCGTCCTTCATCCAGCACCTGACCGCACTTGTAACAGGGTTGCTCCATCGCCGAAGGCAGCACTCAGACAAAGAGGGCTGCGTTGAAATTATCGCACCCTTAAGGTTGGAAGCAAGGCGTGGCGCGCCGATCCGGCGTTAGATGTCTCCGCGCTTGCCCCGGGAGTGCATATAAACGATAGCGAAATTCGATCCCTTGCTCGCATCACCAACTTCTACTGCCACGATGCGCTGATTGTCCTCAGTGCCGACTTTCAGTTCGGTGACCGGCCCGGAGTTCTCGTCGCACTTCAGTTCCTGGCTATCGCCGGAATCTTTGTCGCCGTCATGGACCGTGACACCTGCATCGTGATGCTCGGAATGGCACTCGAGAACCTTGCCGTATTTCTTCAGCTTGCCGCGATAGAAGGCGATCACCTTTGCCGGAGCATCAGCCGTTTCGTATTTCGCAACGATCAGCTTCAAACCGAACGCCTCGGTCAACACGCCGAAGTTGAGGGGTTCGTTGTCTTGCTCCACTTTCGGCTGCGCGCCGGGATAAAGCGGAATTCCCGCCTTCTTGGCATCGGCATCCTTGCCGACATGCAGATCTCCAATTGAGCTGCGCACGTCGAATGCTTTGTCGCCGCTCTCGGATTGCTGCGTCCATGCGGGCGTCGTCAAAACGGGCGTCGTCAAGACGATCAGCGCCAGGGTGAGCGTGAAATTACGTGACATGAGCCTCCTCCTCTAAACCGCGGGCGCGCTAAATATCCGCGTCTTTGCCGTGGGTTCGCAGATACACCAGAGAAAAACTCGATCCCGTGCCTGCTGGCTCGACTGCAACGATGTGCTGGTTCTCTTTCGTGCCGACTTTCAGCTCCACGGTGACTCCGCTTTTTCCTTCACAGGTCAATTCATGGGAGCCGTGTTCCTGATCCTTGATGTCGGCGTCCACGTCCATGTGGCTGGTGTGACAGACGAGCACCTTGCCATATTTCTTGAGCTGATCTCTGTAGTAATCAACCACCTTCGCCGGAGAGTCGCTCGACTCGTATTCCAGCGCTACGACTTTCAATCCGTAGCCGAAACCGGAAATATTCACGTTGGCGCTTTTGTCGTCGCCGTCGGAATCCTTCTGTTTCAGATGGGCTCCGGGATAAATAGCGACCCCGACGTCCTCAGGGTTGGCTCCCTTGCTGACATGAATGCCGCCTATCGGCGTTTGTATATCCACCTGCTTGTCTTCGCCGTTCTGTTCTTTCTTCACATTCACGCTGCAGGCGCAGAGAAGAAGTATCGCGCCCGTGGAAAGCGCGCAGAGAAACATGAATAGGAAACCAGACCTAGTTTTGCGCATGGCTGAGTCCTCCTTTGGCAACCTGCGCCGGACGATCGAGCCCGGCGCCGCGCTGCGCGATATTGGGAATCGTGACCGGCAGATGACCGCGAATCGGAATCTCTCCAAACAACGCCTTGACCGCGGCCACTTCTGACACTGTCGCGTTCGAAAATGTGCAAACGTAATTTTCGGTATTGGGGAAATCGCTTGCCAGGTATGGATTCCCCATGGCGACCACCACCGTTTTCGCGGCGGCGCGGTCGAGAATCTGCTGCAGCAGCGTGCCTGTCGCGTCCGTCATGGCCACGGAGTTGCCGATCTTGCCCGCAGTCGGGATGACATACACCGCCGCCACCACCGTTTGTGCATCACTCACGGCCTTCAGCACCTCGTCGCTCATGCCGGCGGCAATCCGCGGATCCACATAAATCACACGCGCATCAGGAATGCGTGAGCGGAACTCACGTCCGAAGGCGCGCCCGGAATCGCTGCGTACGTCATCAGAAAAAAGCACGGCCACCACCTGATTCCCCGTCTCCTCTTTCGACATATACGGAAGAGCGGCCTTGGCGGTTCCCTTAGCTTTCAGCGGAAGCACCTTGCCGTTGTCGCGGACTACGGTAATCGCCGCATCGGCAACTTGCTGGCCAAAGGCCGCGTCTTCCGGCCTGCCGACGGCATTTGCAATCGCATTGAGATCGACCGTGCGGGCGTCATTCAGGCGCAAAGACGCCTTTATTTTCAGAATCTTGAGCACCGAGTGATCGAGGCGCCCCTGGGATATCTCGCCGGAAGATACTGCCTTGATCATGGCCTGATAGGAGGCTCCGAGATCGGCCGGGATCAGCAACAGATCGTTCCCCGCCTTGAAAGCTTCGACCGCGGCCCGGCCAATATCGTTGGCGAACAGGTGGGTCAAGCCAGCCATGTCGAGCGCATCGGTCACGACCAGGCCTTTGAATCCGAGCTGATTTTCGAGCAGATCGGAAACTACCAGCGGCGAAATCGTGGCTACATGATTCGGATCGGGATCAAGTGCGGGTACGGTGACGTGCGCCACCATCACCGAATCGACGCCTGCGGCGATGGCCTGGCGAAATGGCGGAAGCTCGATCGCATCGAGATGCGCGCGGTCTACATTCACTTTTGCAACTCCCAGATGCGAATCGGTGGCCGTATCGCCGTGGCCGGGAAAGTGCTTCACCGTAGTTAACATCCCGCCTTCATGCGCGCCGCGGATGTAAGCGGTCACAAGATCCCCAACCTGCTTGGGATCTTCTCCAAACGAGCGCGTGTTGATGATGGGATTCGCGGGATTGGAATTCACGTCGGCGTCGGGAAAGAAATTCCAATGCACGCCGATGGCGCGTGCTTCCTGGGCGGTGATGCGGCCGAACATTTCCGCATCTTCCAATTTGCCGTCGGCCCCGAAGGCCATGGCGTGTGGGAAGTTTGTCGTCCCCATCAGGCGCGTCGCCACGCCGCGTTCAAAGTCGGCCGCGAACAGCAGGGGCAGCTTCGAATCGCGCTGCAGGCGATTGAGCAACTCCGCCGCTTCGTAAGGTTCGCTGCGCAAAAGAAAGGGCCCGTCCACGTGGACGGTCATAGCGAACGACCCCACGTGATAGTTTTGCATGGCCTCACGCAATTGCAGATATTCCGGGCTTTCCACATTGAGAAAGCTGGCACGGCACCAGATCATGAAAACCTGGCCGACTTTTTCCTCCAATGTCATTTTGTGCAGCGTTTTCTCGGCCCACTTGTCGCCGGCAGACGTATGCCGGATGGGTCTTGGACGCGAATACTTTTCCTTGGGGAAAGCAGGCAAGGCCAGCGTGACGACAAGCAGGATGATGGCGAGACTCTTCGGCATAGCAGCAAAACGATAGCAGAAGGTGCGATCGTGGCGGCGGGAATTCGGAGTTGCTGTCTCCAGCAATTTGCGTTGCGTCATGCCGAAGCCCCGCGCTTTTACCAGCGGCGCGAGGGATCTCACCAGGACATAACGCGTGATTCTGAGATCCTTCGGTGCGCCTGAAAAGCGGCTCCGCTCGGGATCACGCCCTCCAGAATCAAACTCGCACCGCTGCTGTTAATTCACGCGAATCTCCAGGAACGACTCCCTGACCAGCGCCATCGCCCGCTCCTGGATCTGCGTTTCGTCACCGAATCCCGCGAGCCATGTCACCTCAGGTTCGCGCCGGAACCAGGTCATCTGGCGCTTGGCGTAATTGCGATGCGCCTGCTGAGCGGCTGGCAGAGCCTGCTCGCGCGACAACTCTCCGCGAACGAGTTGCGCAGCCTGTTTATATCCGAGCGACGCCATGGGCCGCGCGTCCGCTCCGTATTTTTCCAGCAGCTTGCGGGTTTCTTCGATCAGGCCGGTTTCAAACATGACGTGGGCGCGTTCATTGATGCGTCGATAAAGCGCGGCGCGGTCGGGATCGAGGCCCAGCCGCAGAATGCGGAATCCGCGCAACGGATCTCGACCTTCCCGCCACAACTCAGACATTTTCTGCCGCGAGGCGAGGCAGACTTCGATTGCCCGGATCAGCTTGGGCACGTCGTTGGGATGAATTTTGCCGGCGGCGACGCGGTCGAGCCTCTGCAGAATGCGGTGTAAATGACTGGACCCGTGACTCGCGGTCCGCTGGCGCAAGCGCTCGCGCAGATCTTCCGAGCGTTGCGGCCCGGGAAAAAGTCCTTCGAGCAGAGCGCGCAGGTAGAGTCCCGTGCCTCCCACCACGATGGGCAGATGATGGCGCGAGTTGATCTCCGCAAGCACTTGGCGCGCCTGCCGCGCATATTCGCCGGCGGTTACGTCCTCGGTGGGATCGACGCAATCGAAAAGATGGTGAGGAGCGCGGGCACGTTCTTCCATGCTCGGCTTCGCGGTGCCAATGTCGAACTCGCGGTACATTGCCACCGAGTCGCAGTTGACGATCTCTCCGTGAAACAGCTGCGCGAGTTTCAAAGACAACGCCGTCTTCCCGCTGCCGGTCGGACCGAGGATGACCACCAGCGGCAGCGGCTCTGCGGGCGCGATCTCACTGTGCTCCCGCTGCACGTTCAGCGCAGGCTCCAATGAATCTCGTGCCAGTAGCGGATGAGGGTGAGCATCAAAAGAAGAAACGCGATCAGCAGTAGCCCCGTGGTTTCCGACGCATAGACGGCGTGCCGGTGATGCTTCTGCTCGGGATGATTCTGCTGATCTGGGGAGGACACGCGGCTATTGTAGCGCCGGAGCTGCGCCGAACGGCAACTCCGCTGTTCACACAACCCCGACCCCTGAAAGAAGTCCCCATCCCCAGTGCTACACTACGGCGTTCATGGCAGTTCCGCCTAGCAACCGGCGAGTCGTCCGTTTCGGAGTTTTCGAACTCGATCTGAGCGCGGGAGAGCTGCGTAAAAACGGCGTCAAGCTTCGTTTGCAGGGCCAACCATTCCAGGTGCTGACGCTGCTTCTGGAACGTGCCGGAGAAGTGGTTACGCGGGAAGAGCTGCAGCAGAAACTGTGGCCCTCCGACACTTTCGTCGACTTCGATCACAGCCTCAACACGGCCATCAACAAGGTGCGGGAGGCGCTGGGAGATTCCGCCTCCAGCCCGCGTTACGTCGAAACTCTGGCTCGCCGCGGATATCGCTTTATCGCCCCGGTGCAAAGCGAGCCGAGGAATGCGGCGATCGAGCCTGCCGCGGAAATCGCTGCCCCTGCGGCTCATACCACCAGTTCATCATCTCGTGCTGCCGCTGAGCCAGTTGCGATCCATCCCGAACTGGAAGTACCCATCCCTCGGCGTAGCGTGAGCCGCGGGCTTTTTGCCCTGACTCAGCTGATGTATCTCATCTTCTATTCGGTCGCGCTTTTCCGTTTGCGCGCGGTCCAAGGGATTGTGGATTCGTTCTTGCCGCCCTGGGCAGCGACGACTTTACTGGTGACCGTCATGCTCACGGCAGGAGTGGGCATTCCTCTGCGCTGCTATCTGCTCTCGGCGGTGGGCTTCGATTACCAGCGTCTCGGAGACAAGTTTCGTCAGATCTTCCCCTTTGTTCTGGCGCTCGATCAGCTCTGGGCCGTGGCTCCGTTTCTGCTGATGCAGCAGATCGGCCTGGGCGCCGCCTTCGCCGTCAGCGCGGCGCTGCTGTATCTGCCGTTCTCCGAGCGGACCTTGATCCGAATGGCATACCTCGAATCCAAATCGCCTGCAAACTGATTGGGAAACTAATTTGGAACCGGACTCACCGATTCTCCGTAACTACGTCTAAGAGGCGGTAGAGGTGTGTGTTCCGCCGGAGGCCTTTATGGAATATCCCGCTCTGAAGCCCACTGCGCTCGTAATCCTTGCACTCAGCCTGCTTGCCGCGCTGCCGGCCCGTGCTGACGAATGGTCAAAAACCTATCAGCTCACGGGCAAGCCCGATCTCCAGATCGAGACTTCCGACGCGAACATCCGCGTCACTACATGGGAGCAGAACACCATCGAAGCCAAAGTGGTCACTACGCGTTACAAGATCGGCGAAGGCGGGATTCGGGTCGAGGAACATCAGACTGGCAATTCGGTGCAAATTGACGTGCACTATCCGCATCACGTGTTCAGCATTGATTTCGGCTCCAACCGCGTCGACATCATCATCCAGATGCCGCGGGAAGGGAATGTCAACCTGCGCACCGGCGACGGTAAAATCGATGTCGCCGGCCTCAAAGGCGCAATGGACCTGCACACCGGGGATGGCTCCGAAAATCTCGACAACGTGGACGGCAACCTGCACGCTTCCACCGGCGACGGCCACATCAACGCCAGCGGCCGTTTTGACGAGCTCGAACTCAAGACTGGAGACGGCAGCGTGGAAGTTCGTGCGATGGCCGGATCGTTGCTGAACACCAGCTGGCACCTTGAAACCGGCGATGGCAGCGTCTCTCTCGAAGTTCCCGGAGATCTCGCGGCCGACGTCGACCTCCATACCAGCGACGGACATATCGATCTCGACATGCCCGTAACGACCTCAGGAAAGATTCGGCAGAATGAAATTCAAGGCAAGCTCAACGGGGGCGGCAATCTGCTCATGATCCGCACCGGCGACGGATCCATTCATTTGAGAAAGGCTTAAAATCGCGTTCGACAGCGAGCCCGCGGTTCCGACAATTTACTGGAGATCCGTCTTATCGGGGTTGTAGTAGAAACGGAAGCGCAGCGCCAGGTAAGGTCCGGTGAAATCGCTGGGCAGCGGCGGAAAGGGGTTGGAGCCGGTGATGCTCCCCCAGGCGGGCCGGTCGAGGGCAACATCGCCCGAGGTGGCGACGAGTCGCATGTCGGCGACGTTGCCATCTTTCGTGATCGCGAACTCGATGGCCAGTTTCCCTTTCTTCATCTCCGCCGATTCCGGAATCAGGTGATACCAGTTCTCCCGCACGTCCTGCAAAATACGTTGCAGGTAGGGGCCGAAATCGACGCCCTGCGTGTCGCTGAGAATATCGAGCGCGCCGAGCTGCCGACCATGCGCTCCCGTGCCTAGGCCGAAGTCTCCGCCATCGCCGCCCACGCCGGCCCCGGCGCCTGCCGCCCGGCGAGCGGCGGCATCCTGTGTTGCCTGCTGAATCGCCGACCCGGCACTCATGCCGCCCGCATATTTGCTGAAACTATTCTCGGGATGGGCCGGCATCTGCAGCTGTGCCGTTTGATTAGTGTCAAACTGCGGACGCTGTACCGGCTGCTGTTGCTGCTGTTGCACCGGCGCCTGTCTCTGCGGCAAGGCTTGCGGCGAGGCGGTCCGCGGGGCATTCATGCCAGGAGCGCCGGGAGGCGGCGTCGCCAGAATTTTCCGCAGCTCTTTCGGATCCAGCTCCGGATGCCGCGACGTCGCGATCCGGTCTTTATCCGACTGAATGTTTGTATTCGGCTTGTGCGGCACTTTCTGCAAGTCCGGCGGAAGTGGCAGGAACGTCACGTTCTTATCCTGCATCGGACTGACCGGGACCACCACTGCTTCGTGCCATACGTTCTTGCGGATCCAGGGCAAATAGATCAGAACGATGAAGAGCAGCATGTGGACGATGATAGAAATCCACGCCGCTTCGCGCCGGCGCGATCGCGTGAGATCGTCCTGCAGCTGGATGAGCAGATGCGGGACACGCGCATCCAGATCGCGATAAGCGTTCTCCCAGTCCTGGCTGTCGTAAAGGCCGAGTTGCTCAGGTTGCGGCTTCTGAGGAGGCGGAGGCGGCGCTACCGGATCATGAAATGGAATATGGGTGATCGGCATGCTGCTGTTTTAGCTTTATCCGCCTGTCGTTAGACACGAAATACACGCGCGGCGTTGCATTCGGGCATTCGTGGAGTACATGCAATCGGCGCGCCGTGCTTGAAAATCGACTTGCTTCTATTTTCGCATCTTTCGCGCGTTTCCGCTCCCCACAATCGACGCGCGACTTCCGTCTGTAAACATATGTAAATGCGAGGGCGTAGCGACGTATCTTGTGCGACCTGCAGCTTGAGGCTTGGTCAGCCTTTGGCGATCCCCGCCAGTCCCACCTTCTTGCCGTGTTCGCGAATGCCCGCCACAATTTCAAGGGCCAGCGCCAGGGCGTGGCGTCCATCTTCCAGCGGCACCACCGGCGCGGACCGCTCCCGCACCGCATGAAGGAAGGACTTCAGCTCTGCGTGCAGCGGCTCCTCCGAGGCTACGGGTGGCTTGCTTACGCCAATTTGCGGATTCACCGAAGGTGCTCCGGGCGAATCTCCGTCAGCCCCCACCGTGAAAACCAGGACTTCCTGTCGCCCGTAATCGAGCGAAACGTATTGCCGCGGCTGGAAGAAGCGCAGTTTCCGCACCCGCTCCGTGGACACGCGGCTGGCCGTAAAGTTCGCAATGCAGCCCGATTCGAACTCGATCCGTACGTTGGCGATATCCACCTTGCCCGAAAGAATCGGCAGTCCGACCGCCCTCACTTCCTTCACCGTCGATTTGGCAAAGGCCAGCACGATGTCCAGATCGTGGATCATCAAATCGAGCACCACGTCGACATCCAGTGAGCGCGGAGTGAACACGCTGAGCCGGTGTACTTCAAAGAACATGGGCCGCGTCAGGATGGGCAGCGTGGCCCGCACCGCGGGATTGAAGCGCTCCAGATGGCCGGCCTGCGCAATGCGTTTGTGCTTGGCAGCGATAGCGACCAGTTCGTCGGCTTCGGCGAGGGTGGCTGCGAGCGGCTTCTCGATCAGCACATCGACCCCGGCGGCCATCAATTCCCGAGCTACCGCCAGGTGGTGCACGGTGGGAGCCGCAACCGTGGCGGCCTGCACTTCGCTGTGCGTGGTCAACATCTGCTGCACCGAGCCGAATGCCTTGCATTCGAATTCGCGCGCGACGGCATCAGCGCGGGCAGTATCCGGATCAACGACTCCCAACAGCCGAACAGGCTCGCCTTGCAACTCGAGCTCCTTATAAACGCGGGCGTGATTGCGTCCGAAAACGCCTACGCCCACCACCGCGACGGAAATCGGATTCCTTGATGGCAGAAGATCCCCTCTCGCTGGCCGGTTGCCGGAAACAGAGATTGTAAACGCAAATGAGGCGGACTATCTGTAACTGCGGCCTTGCTGATACCGGGATGGCCGACTTTGGCCGACCGGGAATCAGCGAAGCTGCGCCTTCTTCAGAATCGCGATCTGCCCGGCATGATAGAGCTCATGCTGCGCGATGCCGTGAAGCATGTGATAGAAGTCGTACCGCTTTCCGGGCACGCGATCGCGCAGGCGGGAGTCCGACAGGCCGGCTACGGTCTTCACTAGCCTATCGTGCGTGCGTTTCGTGGCGGCAACAGCCTTGCGCCAAGCCGCTTCGGTGGCTTTGGCCACAGCAGGGAAATTCTTCAGACCCGTGAGCTGACATTTATCTCCGCCGAGACGAACCATGGCCGCGTTGTCCCAGGCGGCGATGTGCAACACGAGCTCCCATATGCTGTGCGTGTTTGCCAGCGGCTTGGCGGCAGCGGTTGCGGCATCGACGTCGGCCAGCAATTCGATGACGGCCGGCCCGTGCCAGGCCTCGCCATAAAAGGCGCGGCGAAGTTGATCAGCAATGAGGGCAGCGTCGGATGGATTACCGTTCTTCATCATGGTTTATTTATTCTGCCACGATTTATTCTGCAACGATCGTGACTCCGGCGGCGTTCGCTGCCTCGATCACACTCTGCCCATCCAACAACAGGCACTTTCCGGCATCGACCGCAAGACACATGGCTCCGGCAGCCTGCATCACCTCAATCGTCGTGACCCCGATCACGGGCACGTCAAACCGCATATCCTGATTCGGCTTCGCGATCTTGACTACGGTTAATGCACGGCTGAGCGTGGAAGCGTCCTCGTGCAACGATCGCATAATTTGCCCCGCGCGCTCGATCGTCGCGTCAGTTCCCTCCATCGCTTCCACGGCAACGCACGCCGCTTCCGCGATGACCACGGTCTGTCCAATATCATGCTGCGCTAATTGCCGCGCGACCGTTCGCCCGTACTCAATATTGTTCCGCTCCTGCTCGGTGGGAGCGCGCTCGGTCAGCACGCCGGATTTGACCAGCAGCGGTTCCAGCAGCCAGGTCGAATTCTCCAGCGTGATGCCTTCGTCGCCCAATACCTTCGCCACCGCGCCCAGCAGGGAATCCGTGTTGCGCGTCGTGAGCGACAGCAGCAGCTTGGCGAGCCGCCAGTCCGGGCGGATGCTCGAGAAAATCTGCTTATGCTTGACTTGCCCGGCCATCACGGCACGCCGCACGCCTGCACTCTGAAAAGTTTCGATCAGCTTCGAGAGTTCTCCCAGGGAAAGCCAGTGAACCGCGGCACCTTTCGACTCGATCTCGGGAAATGCTTCTTCCTTGATGGCGGCTACCACGACCTCAAACCCTTGCGCCCGCGCTGCCTCCAGCACGAGAAAGGGAAACTTGCCGTTCCCCGCGATGAGCCCAAGTTTTTCGTTCTGCACAGGCATATTTCCGGCAACCAGAGCGGCGCCGAGTCAGTCTAGCACTTAGAATCTATTTCAGACGCCGAGTGCGGACCCAGTTTTGTTCATCTCGGAATTCGTCGAATCCTTAAGGAGCACCGTCCATGCATTTCGATCGCGTCAGCATCCGCCGCTCAGCCAGCCTCGCCCAGTTCGCTACCACGACTCTTCCGCCGCAAGCCCAGGAGCGCGATCGCAGCAAGATTCCCGACGAGCATAAATGGGATCTCACGCCCATCTATGCGTCCGACGAGGCTTGGCGTGCAGCGAAGGAGAGACTTGCCGCCGAGTTGCCGCAACTGCGCAACTTCCAGGGCAAGCTGGCCTCGTCTCCGGCCCAACTGGCCGGCGCTCTGGAGCTGCAGAGCGACCTCGACAAGGAACTCACGCGCCTGTTCGTCTATGCCAGCATGGGCTCCGACCAGGACACGCGGGTCAGCGTCTACCAGGGCATGGAGCAGGAGATGATCCAGCTGGGATCGGCGCTCGGAACCGAGTCCGCGTTCATCGAACCCGAAATCCTCAAGATGGATAATGCGACCATCGAGCGATTTCTCGCACAAGAGCCCCGACTGCACATCTTCCGCCTGTATCTCGAAGACATCGCCCGCCGCCGCGCACACACGCTGAGCAACGAGGAAGAAAAACTTCTGGCCGGCGCGGCCGTCATGGCCAGCGGGCCTTCCAGCATCTTTGGCGTCTTTGCCGACGCGGATTTTCCTTATCCCTCTATCACGCTCAGCGACGGCAAGGCCGTGAAGCTTGATAAAGCCGCTCTTGCGCTCCACCGTGCTTCACCTGTCCGCGAAGACCGGCAGCAAGTCATGGACGCCTTCTTCACCACGCTCGCGAAATATCGCGCCACCTTCGGCTCGTTGATGAATTCCAACGTGCAGACGTCGACTTTCTACTCGCGCTCGCGCAACTACAAGACGTCGCTCGAAGCTTCGCTCGACCAGCCCAACATTCCCGTGTCGGTGTATTCGAAGCTCATTGAAGGAGTCGGGCGCAACCTCAACACATTTCACCGTTACCTCAAGCTCCGCAAGCGAATCATGGAGATTCCCGACCTGCATTACTACGATCTCTACGCGCCGCTGGTCCCTTCCGTCGACACCCGCTACTCTGTGGACGCGGCCGAGCGCAACATTCTTGCCGCACTGGCCCCGCTTGGCGCCGAGTATGCCGCCGTTACCACGCGTTCCTTCAGCGAGCGCTGGATCGACATGTATCCCACCGAAGGCAAGAGAGCGGGCGCGTACTCCAACGGAGCGGCCTACGATGTTCATCCCTACATGCTGATGAACTACAACGGCAAGTACGACGACATGAGCACGCTGGCCCACGAACTCGGCCACACCATGCACAGCTATTTCTCGAACAAAGCCCAGCCGTATCCGTTATCTTCCTACACCATCTTCGTGGCCGAAGTTGCTTCCACCTTCAACGAAGCTCTGCTGATGGATTACATGCTCAAGCAGATCAAAGACGACACAACGCGGCTCTCGCTGCTAGGCAATTATCTGGAGAGCTTCAAGGGAACCGTCTTTCGCCAAACGCAATTTGCGGAATTCGAGCTGCGTATGCACGAGATGGCCGAGAACGGACAGCCCCTCACCGGCGACGTTCTTTCGCGGCTCTATAGCGAGATCGTCAAGAAGTATTACGGCCACGATGAGGGCGTGTGCATCGTCGACGACTACATCGACAACGAATGGGCGATGATTCCCCATTTCTACAATTCGTATTATGTCTTCCAGTACGCGACGTCGTTCACAGCGTCGTCGGCCTTGTCGGAGAAAGTGCTCGCCGGAGAACCCGGCGTTACCGAACGCTATCTGAAATTTCTTTCGGCGGGGAAATCGAAATATCCAATCGATCTGCTGAAGGATGCCGGCGTCGACATGACGAGCGATGAACCGCTGGAGTTGACCGTCAAGAAGATGAATCGGGTGATGGATGAGATGGAAAAGCTGCTTGATGTGAACGGAACGTCGTCGACAGGAAACTAGTTTCTAGTCTGAATTGGCTGATTGCCTTGAGACGCCGACTTGACGGTAAATCCCATTTCACTCGTTGACCGCGGTCAAAACTTGTAACGGCCTGCTTACGTCAAAGGCGGTTACGTCAAAGGCAGAGTGCCCGACGTAACTTGGATGCTTGTTTCTGCGACGTTTAGCATTAGTGCATGAGCAAACTGACCGCAAGAAATGCGCTCGTCGTCATTGGCCTGTGGGACTTTTCAAGAATGTTGGCATTCTGGCTCGTGGTTCTCATCGGAGCAATGCACATTCGGATGACGTTCACGGGAGATGTAGGCTTGCTGATGATGTGGCTATGGGAGGGATTGCCATACGACCTTTTTGCAGCTCTCGCAGCGATCACGTTGGTTGGGGTGATCGAAGCGGAAAAGCCGTTAGCGTGGGTGGGTGTACTTGGAGCCTTGTACCTATACGGCGAGGGCATGCAGGCATGGCGGACGCTGGCTCATGGATGGCACGAACCTCCGCGCACACCCGACTATATCGGCATTTTGACGCAGGCGATTATCCCGACACTCGCGTGTTTTATTGCTGGCACTTGGTGGACTCGGCGTTCCGTCGCGCCAAAGGCTGTCATCACCTAACTGTTGCAAAATCCAAATGACCCTCATCGCGCCATTGCCATTCAGAAGCCGTGTGGGCTCGCCCGCTACTTATTTAATCACTCCCCGCTCCGACGCTTCGATGAAGTGGATCAGCATCTCCACATCCTCGCTGCGATCCGGCTCCGACTTCAATCGCTCCAGCGCCTGCGACGTGTTCATCTTCGACGCCAGCAAAATCTTGTAAGCATGGTGGATCTTTGCAATCCGCTCGCTGGAAAATCCGCGGCGCTGCAGCCCGACTTTATTCATGCCATACGCGTGGGTCTCGCGCGCGGCCGAGGTCATCGAAAACGGCAGGACATCCTGCGTAATCGTCGTGCCTCCGCCGATATAGGAATGCGCCCCGATGCGCACGAACTGGTGCACCGGGCACAGCGCGCCCACCACGGCCCATTCCTCGACGGTCACGTGTCCGGCCAGGGTCGCGCCATTCACCAGCATGGCATGATCTCCGATGACGCAATCATGCCCGATGTGCGTGTAAGCCATGATGAGCAGATGGCTGCCCACTCGCGTGACGCCGCCGCCTTTGACGGTCCCGCGATTGATGGTGACGTATTCGCGAATTTCGTTGTGCTCGCCAATTTCGAGCCGCGTGGGTTCGCCTTTGTAGGTAATATCCTGCGGGTCCATGCCGATGGCGCAATATGGGAAAAAGGAATTGTCGGCGCCGATTTCGGTCGGTCCCTCAATCGCCACATGCGATAGAAGACGACAATTTTCGCCCAGTTCGACGTCGGCCCCAATCACGCAATACGGCCCCACCGTGCACGAAGCAGGAACCTTCACCCGGGGATCAACGATCGCTGTGGGATGTACGTTCGTCGGAGCTGTCATGAATGATGTTGCAGGAGTCTGCGGTCCGACACGATTCTACTCTGCGGATCTTTGTGGCGCCTGGGATTGAGACGCGTTGTTAGCCGATTAAGACTCGTCATCGCCACCATTCGACACTCGCCCGCGCGAACTATCGATTAACTGGCAGGACACCACCGCCTCGGCGACTTTCTTGCTCCCCACGAACGCATATCCCTGCATCTTGGCAGCGGTCATGCCCGGCACTTCGCGCCAGCCTTTCAATTCCACTTCCAACCGCAGCTGATCTCCGGGGCCGACCGGGCGGCGAAATTTTGCGCGCTCGATTCCGGTGAACACCATGACTTTGTCG
Organism: uncultured Acidobacteriota bacterium; assembly: GCA_963763795.1. Taxonomy (GTDB): domain Bacteria; phylum Acidobacteriota; class Terriglobia; order Terriglobales; family Acidobacteriaceae; genus Sulfotelmatobacter. The sequence continues at coordinate 168,602 of CAVXPP010000005.1, forward strand.
TGGCGATCGGCAACTTCGGTCAGCAACAGAGCTCCGCCAGCCTGCGCAATCGCCTCCACAATCAGCACGCCCGGCATAATCGGCAGCCCGGGGAAGTGCCCGTTGAAGAACGGTTCGTTGATGGTCACGTTCTTGATGGCGACGATCCGCTCCTTGCGCTTCAGTTCGAGGACGCGATCGATCAGCAGGAACGGATATCGGTGCGGCAGAATGTGCAAAATCTGGTGGATGTCGAGGCCAGTCTTCGCCTCGTCGGGCGAAGGTTCCGCAACAGGGCTGCTCTCATTCATGGTTCGTCTCAAAACGGCTTGAAGATTATACTGTACGGCTTGCCCAAAGCTTCTGGGCGCCGGATTTCTCGACGAGCTTTTTTGCCCGGCAAGAGACGATTTTCGTAAGCCAAAACGCTTAAAGATGCCAACCCATAAAATATCCCGCCAACACAAGAACCAATCCGATGCCCGGTGGGCGGATCGCCTGCGTTACTTCGAATCCCGCAGCGAAGCGCTCGTTGAGACCATCCGCGAATTCGTCGAAGTCGAATCTCCCAGCGACGACAAACCTGCCGGCGACCGCATGGGGAAAATTCTGGCAAACAAATTCGAGGCGCTCGGCGGACGAGCCACTGTGCACCGCGCCGAAGATTATGCGGACAATATACAGATTGATTTTCCGGGCAACGCGGCAGTGAAGCCGGTTCTCCTGCTCGGCCACTTCGATACGGTGTACCCGATGGGCACGCTGGCGAAAATGCCGTGTCAGGTTGCGAATGGCCGTTTGCACGGGCCCGGAGTGCTCGACATGAAGTCGGGCATCGCACTGATGTTTTATGCGATTGAGGCGCTCAAAGCCTGGCACGGACGCCTGCCCCGGCCGGTAACCGTCTTCCTTGTTTCCGATGAAGAAGTCGGCAGCAGCTCTTCCCGCAAGATCACGGAGGCTTTGGCCAGAAAATCCGCCGCAGTCCTGGTCCTCGAACCTGCCGCCGGACTGCGCGGTGCGGTGAAGACCGCGCGCAAAGGCGTCGGCGAATACGCGTTGCGCGTGGAAGGGGTCGCCGCCCACGCCGGCCTCGACCCTGGCAAAGGGCACAGCGCCATCGTCGAGTTAGCCCGTCAGATCGCGTCCATTTCAAAGTTGAATGATTTGAAACAAGGCATCTCGGTTAATCCGGGAGTGATCCGCGGTGGAACGCGCACCAACGTGATCGCCGCGGAGGCCGTGGTCGAGATCGACGTTCGCATTAAAAGCGCAAGTCAGGCTAAGCGCCTCGATCGTAAGATGCACGGCCTCAAGCCATTCGACAAACGTTGCAAGCTCAGCGTCGAGGGCGGCATCAATCGCTTGCCCATGGAGCGCACCGCGGGCGGTGCGGCGCTTTACAAGAAGGCCCAGGGCATTGCTAAACTGCTGGATTGGAAGCTGGAAGAGGCCGCAGTCGGCGGCGGCTCCGACGGAAATTTCACCGCCGGCATGGGCGTTCCCACTCTTGATGGCCTCGGCGGAGTCGGCGAAGGCGCTCACGCGGTCCACGAGCATATTGTCATCTCGGAATTACCGCGCCGCGCGTTGCTGCTCGCGGGAATGATCGAGTCTGCTTAGGATGCTGCCGTTGCCGCGAAAAGATGAAACCACAGAGGACACGAAGTCACACAAAGGATTTCCTTCGTGAACCTTCGCGCCTTTGTGGCCGAAGATTTTGCTCGTTAAAAAAGAACGAGGCCGCAGGGGCGAAAGATCTCCATGCTCAAATTCATGGTCGTTCTCTACCGCCGTCCCGATCTCACCGCGGAACAATTCCGCCGCCATCTCGAACAAGTCCACGCCCCGCTCGCAAAGAACCTTCCCGGACTGAAGCAGTACAAGCAGAATCACGTCGTGCCTGATGCCACACGGAAATCCCCCGGCTGGGACGCTATCGTCGAACTCTATTTTGAGGATTGGGCTTCGATGGAAGCCGCCTGGGCCAGCCCGCAGGGCGCAGCCTCCGACGCCGATCTGCCCGCCTTCGCCGACCTCACGTGCACTACCTGGTCCGTGGTCGAGGAAATCACTTTGCTACCGTGAAGACCAGGAAATAATCCATCTTGTCGCCCTTCACGAAATCGTATCGGCCGCTTAGGCGGTAGCCGGCCTCTTGCGCCTCGTGAATCACCACGTCGCTGCCAACTCCGTGGTTTTCGCCATTTCCATTACGATCGATGACGCCGATCTTTGCGCCCGGCCGCAGCGCAGGTCGCAAGTTTCGCAACAACTCTACTGGACGCGCGACCTCGTGATAAGCCTTCAGCAGCAGAACTGCATCCACAGAATCGGGCGGCAGCAGCGGGTCGTTCGGCTTGCTCAGAATCGTCTTGATATTTTGCAGCTTTTCTTTTTGCCCGCGCTTCGCAATATAGCGAATCGCCGCGGGATTAATGTCGACCGCATACACCAGGCCCGTTCCGCCGACCCGCTTCGCCGCGCGAACCGTAAACCATCCTGAGCCGGCTCCGATGTCGGCCACAGATTTTCCTGCCGTGATCCCGAGAATGTCCATGACACGACTGATCTGGAGTCGCTCGCCTCGTCCGGGCGAATCGAAGATGGAAAGATCCCCGGTATATGGTTCGCTGGTTTTGCGCTGCTGCTCGGGCGCAGCCGGTGCCGGATTTTGCGACACGCAGGGCGCAACATTCAAAAGAAAATACAGCGCGAGAATGATGATGCGAATGCCTAACATGAATTAGCTCCACTTTGGCGGCATGAACTCTTTCCAGAATAGACTCCGGGCCGAGATCTTGGTAAGCGCAGCGAGGGGGCGTGAAATGTGGTGCAATGCGACCTCCTTTTGACTCTCCGGCAGCAGTGGCCTAGAATTTTTTCAGGGGCCTTCGGCTGGCGTATGCAGCAGTTGCGGAGACCGTCCCGGTGGAGGACTTATGGGTGAAGGTCTTTTTCAGCCTTTGCATTTGCTGTTGATTATCGCGATCGCGCTCCTGGTATTCGGAACGAGCAAGTTTGCCGCCGTCGGCAAGGGTCTGGGCGAAGGCATCCGTAATTTCAAGTCCGCGATTAAAGATCCAGAGACCGACAAAAAAGAAGCCCCGAAAGAAGAAACAAAGAAGTCTTAACCCTCCTGCCGGGACAGCATGCGATACACCAGCGCCACCGGCAACCCCACCACATTGGTGTAATCGCCCTCAATCCGCGGAATCCAGCGTGAAGCCCGGCCCTGAATCGCGTATGCCCCCGCCTTGTCCATCGGCTCGCCGCTCGCCACGTAATCGCGGATCTCATCGTCGGATAATTCGGTCATCGTCACCAGACTAGTTTCGGAAGCAGTTCTCAGTTCTCCATTCTCAGTTCTCAGAACTTTGAAGCTCGGTGGCGTCTGCGCAGAATGTCCCGCGTGGTCTTCACTGGCAACTGGCAACTGGCCGCTGGCAACCGCCTCCACTATGCACACGCCCGTGATCACACGGTGCACGCGCCCCGACAGCAACCGTAGCATGCGGGCAGCATCTTCCCCATCGACCGGCTTCCCCAGGATCGCCTCATCGACCACGACAATCGTGTCCGCCCCCAGCACCACATCCTGGGGCCGCGTGCGCCAGACCGCCAGCGCCTTTTCCTGCGCCAGCCGCTCGGCGCACGCGCGCGGCGCCTCGCCGGGCAGCGTCGTCTCATCAATATCCGCTGGCTGCGCGGTAAACGAAATACCCGCGTTGCGCAGAAGCTCCTGACGGCGCGGCGAGGCGGAAGCGAGAACGAGCATGGGAGATCCGATTCTAGAGGATGTGGGACGGCCTCACGACGCGATCAACTCAATCCGGTTTCCAAACGGGTCTGCGATGTGGCAACGCAGAACTCCGGGAATAAGGTCGTCATCTTTGACTCCCACACCCGCAGCGCCGAGCCGGGACCGCAATCCCTCATAGTCGCGGCAACGCAAGGCTGGATGCGCTTTCCTGGCAGGACGGAAATCCGTTTCGACCCCCAGGTGGATTTGCACCAATCCGCTCTCAAACCAACAACCGCCACCCCGCGCCAATTCTTCCGGCTTGGGGATCTCATTCATGCCCAGGATCGTGCAATAGAAGCGTCGTGCTGTTTCTTCTCCTCCTACCGGCATGGCAAGTTGCACGTGTTCAATGCTGGTAAAGGGAGCGCCAAACATGAAGCTATCTTACCGTGCGAAGTGCGGATCAGATTTCCAAAGCGGGCCTGCCTAACGGATTCCCACCAACCCGCGCACCGATTCAATCAACTTCGCGGAATCGTAGCCAACTCCGTCCTTGAACACCGTTTCCACATTCTCGATGTCGTCAATCTTCTTCGACGGATCACCTTTGATCACGACCAAGTCCGCCTGCTTACCGGGCGCAACCGTCCCGATGCGATCGAGTTCGTCCAGATATTGAGCTCCATTGAAGGTTGCAATGTGAATCGCCTCCAAGGGGGTGAATCCCGCTTCCACGAGCAACTCCACCTCGCGCTGGTCGCCGAAACCTGCCAGATCTCCTCCAATGCCGGTTGGATCCTCTCCCGCCAGAAGCAGCCCGCCCGCTTTTACGAATGCTCTCTCAAATTCCATTTCGTGGGCGAAAGCTTTGATCCATGGACTGGGCATGGTCTCGCCGGTCGCGGGATTGCGGAACGGAAGATCGAACCGCACGCGGTTTTCGAGATACTGGTTGCGCGCTTCCATCGACATCGCGTCCAACACTCTTCGTTGGAGCGGAGCTTTGTCGGGCACCGTAAGCTCGAACACAGGCAATGTGGAAGTCACCGCCACGTGATGCGCGACGAGGTCCTGAATCATTTCCTGGATGCGCTGATCGGAGACACTCATTTTGTTCAGTTCCCCCGCCAGGGCAGTCATGGTCGCGAAGGAGTCAATGGGACACTGGTCAGGTTTTTTACCGGAGAAGAATTCTGTATCCACTTCAAGGCCGTGCTCCAGGTCGTCAATGCCCAGCGCCGCCGCCTCCCGAAACCCGATGGAGCAGAGGTGCCCCGTCACTTTAAGACCGCGCTTGTGAGCCGCGTCAATCGCCGCTTTGAGCACGGCGCTCGAGATGAAGTTGTAGGCCTTGAAATTGTCGACTCCGCGATCGGCCCAGAAATTCACCGTCGCGACCGCCTCGGCGGGAGTCTTCAATTCCGTCATCTGTGGAGCCCAGGTACCGGGCCCTTCCAGGTAAGGCCCAGTTACGTGCATATGCGGCCCGGGAACTTTGCCGCCGTCGATTTCTTGCTTCAGAGCAAGATCCATGTAGGGCTCGACGCTGCCTGCAGTCCGGATCGTGGTTACACCGCCAGCAAGGTACAAACGGGGGAAGCTGATCGGCATCTCGTGAAAGATCGCGTCCCCGGCGGGATAAAACATGTGCTCGTGCATGCCCACAAGTCCCGGAATTACGGTATAACCGTGCAGGTCGAGTACCTGCGCATCCTTGGGAATGCTTGCGGCCGAAGCATCGCCCACCCACTCAATTTTTCCTTTGTTCAGAACTGCGGTCTGATCCTCGCGCGCCGCCGCGCCGGTGCCATCAATTACGCGCACATGAGTCAGAGCGACGACGGGCGCATTGACCTTCACGAAGGCTTGCACCGCGGGCGAAAGAGTTTGGGCCGATGCCAGCGAACAACTCCACAGAACAATCGCGAGAATCTTTCGCATGCTTCCTCCTGACCAAGCCTCAAAGGTCACGCCGGTTTTGATATACCGAAGATCGTACCAAGCAGAAATCCCGAATGTCACAACTCAATTTCAGAACCACGTACCCGCGCGATACTTGCGGTACTCATCCCCGAACTTTGCTTCGAGTACAGACGACTCTTTGCGCGAACGCCAGAGCTGCAACGGAATGATCGCGAGAAAGACCACGAGCCATGCCGGCCGCCCCAGTGTAAGAATCAACCCCGCAACCACGCACGAACCGAAGACGTAGATGGGATTGCGAATCCGAGAATAAAGCCCGCGAGTGACCAGTTGCTTCGCTTGCGCAGTCACGGCGAGTGATTTCCCCAGCTGAAAACGCGCTGTCGTCCACAAGATAAAACCACTGGCAAGCAGGCAGATCCCAACGTCTTGCACTGCCGTCCAGGCCGCGGGAGGATGCTCCCAGATCAGCAGTCCGAGTGCCGCTCCCACGATCAACGTCAGCGCTAGATTTGTCGCAATCATGATCTCACTCGGCAGAGGAGGGTAAATCAGGAAGGAAAGGATCGCAAGATTATTGCCCAAGAGCAAAAGGCCTCGAAGTTTCGAGGCCTTTCAATAATTCGGGTCAACACAGCACCCCGCGACAACATCAGTATGATATTGCCGCGAAGCAGAGTCAAGTTACTTTCTGTTGGGAGCTTATCCCTCGCATTTTGCTCCCACAGAACCGACGCTCCACAGAACCGAAGCGTGGACCCGACGGGATTCGAACCCGCATCTGCTACCGTCGCGAGGTGCTATGTTTCCGTTACACCACGGGCCCAGCAAGAAACTACTACGCTGATGAGGAATCTGAGTGACCGGAAACACAAATTGAATTTCCCTCTCCCAAAACGGGAACCTCCTCTAGAACAATCTTGCAGACCTCGAAGAGGCTTAGCTACTCCTGCACTCTTTCATGCCGAACGGCCACGATCCCATCAACCTTAACCTGTTAAAATCGATACTTACCGCTCCCATCATGGATTCCCAACACATCCGCAATTTCGCGATTATCGCGCACATCGATCACGGCAAATCCACGCTGGCCGACCGCCTGCTGGAGTTGACTGGGTCGCTCACCGCGCGCGAAATGCAGGCCCAGGTGCTCGACTCCATGGACCTGGAACGCGAGCGCGGCATCACCATCAAGGCGCACGCCGTCCGCATGATGTACACCGCGCAGGATGGCCAGATCTACCAACTAAACTTGATCGATACGCCCGGCCATGTGGATTTCTCTTACGAAGTCTCGCGGTCGCTGGCATCGTGCGAAGGAGCGTTGCTGGTGGTCGATGCCTCGCAGGGCGTCGAGGCCCAGACTCTGGCCAATTCCTACCTCGCCATCAATCACGGCCTCGAAATCATCCCGGTCATCAACAAGATCGACCTGCAAAGCGCTGACATCCCGCGCACCAAAGAAATGATCGAAGGGGCCGTCGGCCTCGATGCCACTGACGCCGTCCTGATCAGCGCCAAAACCGGACAAGGCGTGCCCGAAGTGCTGGAAGCGATCGTGAAGCGCGTTCCTCTACCCAAGGGCTCGCCTGACAACCGGCTACAGGCGCTAGTTTTCGACTCGTGGTTCGATGCCTATCGCGGTGTCGTCGTGCTCGCCCGCGTCTTTCAAGGAACGTTGCGCAAGGGACAACGAATCCGTCTCATGTGGAATGGAACCACCTTCGACGCGGAGACTCTCGGCGTGCTCACGCCTAAGCCGGTGGAGATCGACCAACTCGTGGCCGGAGAAGTCGGATTTCTGATCGCCAACATCAAGAACGTCGCCGACACAAAGATCGGGGACACCATCACCGACGACGCCAATCCCGCGATTGAACCCTTGCCGGGCTTTGAAGAAATCAAGCCCATGGTCTTCGCCGGGCTCTACACCGTCGATGCCCACGAGCACACGGTGCTGCGCGAGGCGCTCGAAAAACTTCGCCTCAACGATTCCTCATTTTTCTTCGAGCCCGAAAGTTCCGTTGCTCTGGGCTTCGGCTTCCGCTGCGGATTCCTCGGCCTGCTTCACATGGAAATCATTCAGGAGCGCCTGGAGCGCGAATTCAACCTCGACCTCATCACGACCGCTCCGGGCGTGCGCTACAAGATCACGAAGACCGACGGTGTGATGGTCGAAATCGACAATCCTTCGCGCTGGCTCGATCCGAGCGAGATTGCCAAAGTTGAAGAGCCGGTCATCCTGGCTACGATTCTCACCAACGAAGAATACGTTGGCGGAATTCTCGCGCTCGTCGAAGAAAAGCGCGGCAAGCAGAAGACGTTTGAATACGTCAGCTCCTCCCGCGTCATGCTGCACTACGAATTGCCCTTGAATGAAATCGTGCTGGATTTTTACGACCGCCTGAAATCGGTCTCGCGCGGCTACGCGTCTCTGGATTACCATCTCGCCGGATATTGGGAATCGCCCATGGTCAAGCTCGACATCCTGGTTGCGGGCGACCCCGTCGATGCGCTTTCCATCATTGTGCATCGAGACTTCGCATACGAGCGCGGCAAGGCTCTGGTCTCGAAGATGCGCGAACTCATCCCGCGCCAGATGTTCGAAGTCCCCATCCAAGCCTCGATCGGCGCCAAGATTATCGCCCGCGAGACCGTACACGCCATGCGCAAGAACGTCCTGGCCAAGTGCTATGGCGGTGATATTTCCCGTAAGCGCAAGCTGCTCGAAAAGCAGAAGGAAGGGAAAAAGCGCATGAAGCGCATTGGCCGCGTCGATATCCCGCAGGAAGCCTTCCTGGCGGTGCTGAAGGTAGGCGAAGGCAGCAACTGATTGTCTGGCTAAATTCCAAAACAAAAGCAAGTGTGGAGCGGGCACTCCTGCCCACTTCTGCCGGCAGCGTAGAAGAAGCGGGCAAGAGTGCCCGCGCCACATGGCGAAAACGTGCCGCCGCGTGGGCAGCCTTTGCCCAGTATCGACACTCGATCGCCGAAGCATTTTCTATCGGCAAGAATTCGCGTCTTCTTGATTTTGCGGCGCTTGCGCTTCCTCCATCGCCGCGCTCCCTCGGCGTTTTTCGATTGGAGCTTGAGATGCACGCTTGGCAGTGACGTTTCGCGAGATCCGTACCGTGACTTCTACTGTCGATTCCGCCATCCCGCTCGCTACTGATCCAACAGCATTTGTGAACTCGGGGAACTCCTCCGCACGTTCCGGGATGAGCTTTGCCGACGTTTGCGCCGCACAGTTCCCGCCCGCGTCTGAAAGTCAGTCCGCCACGCCGGCACCTTCCAACCTATCGACGCAGACTGGGACTACGATAGCGCTGTCAAGTGCGACGGGCGCAAAGGGGACGACCAAGAACACGCCTTTCACGGGATCGAATCCGGCTTTAGCGTTTCTCGTAGCCCTCCCGCTAATTCCGCTTCTCATCCCCGTAAGCGCATTGGCCTGTGCGCCGCCCCAAGTGGCCGCGAGCCCGTCCTCGGTCGACGCCACGAACCAGGCCGGCAGCGCCTCCGATGGAATTCAGACCGCAAACCTCACTCCAGCGCCCGGAACCAAAACAGCGCCAGCATTGGCGCCGGGAAATGCGAATGTGGCCGCGATCGCCACTCCGATTCCGGGTCTTCCTTCTGCCGCCGAGCCATCGCCGAAAGTACCAGGCACAGCATCCGCCTCAGCCCAGAACCCGTGGTTTCTCTCCTCGATGGTAGCAACCAACTCGGCATCTTCCAGTTCCTCTTCGGGTTCGCCATCTGTGCTCCCGAATGGAACTGGAGCGCAAAGCCCCGCCATCGCGAGCACGCCGACGGATGCCGCTGACGACCAGACCCCCGCGGGGATCATTACCACCGCGCGAGAAAACTTCGCGCTGAATGCAGAGATGCCGTCTCAGGCTCCGGTGACCGCAGCCCCTTCGGAAATTCCTTCCTTCAGCCCGGATGCGCTGCCTCCCGTAACCCTTGGGAATGCTGATCAGGCAAGCCAAAGCCAGCCTCCTGTCGCGCAAGGCTCTCCTGCAGTCGTGGAGACGCGCTCTGCGCAAGCCGCGCCTCCAGAAAGCGCGAGCCAAGTTGCGGCAACCCCATCCTCTCAACCAGAGCAAACTGCACCCGCGGATCAGAAAGCGCAACCGCGATCCGCAATGCAGCCACGGTCCCCGCTGGAGCAGGCCTCTTCGTCAGTGCCGGGGACAATCCCTGCGAGTTCCGCAGTAACGGCAACGAGTCTCGCGTCTCGTGCCGCGCTCCAAGGGATACAGCCAGCTTCTTCCGCCGCATCGCCGGCTCCGGCTCACGCAAGTACGAGCAGCGTTCCCGCGGTACCGGCTGCGGCAAACATACAAACGGCGAACCAGCAAACGATGTCAACTGCGGCAAACAACTTAGATGTTTCTGGGAAAATCAATCCGGCTCCTCATCAGCCCGGAAATGCGTCGGTTAGCACTCCAGGCGTCCAGGATCCGGCGACCAGCGAGGATTCAGGATCGAAGAATGACGCTGGAGGCTACTCGTCGGATTCGCAGCAACACAAAGCTTCTGCCAACGTAGCAGTGGCCGCAGCGGATGCTCTGCTCGCGGCCCCTTCGCCCGCATTCGCGGTCGCACCCCCCTCCGCGCAGGCAAACGTTGCCCAACCATCTTCTTTGCCGGACGCGGGACCGAAGTCCAGTCCTCAAACTTCCGCAGGCGTCCCCGACAATGCTCCCCGTTCCAGTCTTCCGGCAACCGCCGACGCTCCCCCGACCGGCGCAGCCAGCCCACTGCAATGGGCGCAGATGGCAAACAAGGCGGGTCAGGCAGAGATGCGCATTGGCTTGAACACCGCGGAGTTTGGCAGCGTGGAGGTTCGCACTACCGTGCATGCCAATGACGTCGGAGTTCAGATTGGCAGCGAAAAAGGCGACCTGCGTTCGCTGCTGACTCCGGAGCTTCCCGGCATTGCCAGCACATTGCAGCAGCAGGATCTCCGCGTGACGCAGGTCAGCTTTCACCAGCAGGGATTTGCGTTCACCAACAATTCGTCCTCTTTTTCCGGAGGCAATTCGCAGCCGCGTTCGTTTGATTGGAGGCCTCAGCCCACGGTTGTTTCCAACGAGGAATCATCCAGCGCTGAGCCGGCTCACGCTCCCGAACCAGCGGTCAGCCAGCGCCGTATTGGCCTCAGCATTCTTGCGTAAAGGAGATTCTATGAACAACATCAATCCGGTTCAGCCCCAAGACACACCGACTACCGGAACCACCTCAACCAGTAGTAGCGGGCTCCCTGATTCGCAGGGATTGAACAACATGTTCATGCAACTGCTGATGGCGCAGCTGCAGAACCAGGACCCTCTCAATCCCATGGACCCGACACAATTCGTCGGCCAGTTGGCGCAGTTCAGCGAGCTTAGCGAAGTCACGCAGATCGAGCAGACCCTGCAGCAGCTCGTGCCCACGACCACGACCGGATCGGGATCGAGTGGAACTGGATCCGGCGCAAGCGGCGCCAGCTCTCCTGCCACCGCGCAGACTGCCGTTCCCCACGCATCCGGATCCCCGGTCGTGCCTTCCATGGTTTCTTCCGCAGTTTCCGCGGCCCAGGCGGCGATTCCGAGTTTCACTGGTCCCGCAGCATCGGTTTTCAATCATCAGGTTCAAGGAGTCTTCTAATGCCTAATTTCTCGATTCCACTTTCCGGGCTGACCGCCGAATCCACCGCGCTGTCGACCATCGCCAATAACCTTTCCAACCAGAACACCACCGGATACAAAGACAAGGTCGTCCTGTTCAGCGACCTGTTCTATCAGAGTCTTGGTACGACTGGCGCGGGGGATCCCATCCAGATGGGAGCAGGCACCCAGGTGTCCGCGACGCCTTCGCTCTTTACTCAAGGGAGCGTCGACTCCACAGGTGTGCCCACGGATGTGGCGATCCAGGGACAGGGCTTCTTTGCGGTTCAAGACGCCAGCGGGGTGGTCAACTACACTCGGTCTGGCGATTTTTCCGAACTCAACAACTATCTCGTCACCTCCAGCGGACAGCAGGTCCTGGGCTATCCCGCCACCAACGGCGTGGTCAACACGGGCGCCGGGGTAACTCCTCTCCAGCTGGGCGCCGGCACGATCAGTCCGCCAACGCAAACCGGCAACGTCCAACTCACCGTGAACCTCAATGCAGCCACCACTCCCACCGACACACCGTATTCGACGCCGGTCCAGATCTACGACTCACTCGGAGCCATCCACAACTTGACTGCAACCTTCACCAATACCGGCGCCAACAACTGGGATTACAGTCTCAGCATCCCGGCCACAGATCTCAGCGCAGCCGGAGCCACCGGAGTTCTGGCCACCGGTACACTCACCTTCAACGGCGATGGAGTGTTGACGGGTGACACAGCAACCACGGGCGGGACGGTAACTGGAACTCTGTCCGACGTCACTGGCATTCCGATCAAGGGGCTGGCCGACGGCGCCTCTGACATGACGTTTAATTGGAACGTGCTCAATGGGACCACTCCGGTGCTCACGCAGGTGGCTGCTGCCGACAGCACCACATCGCTCCATCAGGATGGCAGCAGTAGCGGTTCGCTGGCGAGTTTTTCTATTGGCTCGGATGGCACCATCACCGGATCTTTCAGTAATGGCAAGACGCAGGCGCTCGGTCAAATCGCTTTGGCGAGCTTCTCCAACAACAACGGGCTGCAAATAAATGGCGATACTGATTTTTCGCCTACGCTGTCCTCCGGCCAGGCCGTCTTAGGCGTTCCGGGTTCCGGTCAGCTCGGAACATTGAAGGGCGGCTCGCTGGAGTTGTCGAATGTCGACATCGCCACTGAATTCGCCAATCTCATCGTCGCCCAGCGCGGCTTCGAGGCCGATGCCAAGGCCGTGACCACCTTCGATCAGATCACGCAAGACACCATCGCGTTGAAGCAATAGCGGAATTAGTCCGATTGTGTGTTTGGGTGGCTCCGTCTCGAGGGCGGAGCCGCTCAGCACAGAGGCCTCTCATTAGATTCCTCTGAGAGATAAATCTGCTCTGCATTCGTCGATTCGCCGACAGGACTACGGCGCTTTCGTTCTCTATGCCATAAATCCCGCTGGCAGAAGCATCTGGCCGGGCAGCTGCGATGAAAGCCTTCCCCCTCCCTTTCGTGCGCCGCGGCGGAATCGGGATTGCTCTCCCCTACGCATGCCGGAACAAGACCACAAATCGAGTGCGCGCCCGCGTCAATCCCGCTCGGCTGCCCTGGCGCTTTCGTTGCTCGTGCTAGCCGGGGCAGGACTGTGGCTCTGGGCGAATCATGGCAGCGAGCCGGCGCAGGCCAGTGGAGCAGACCCGGCGCATTCCATTCTGCATCTGGAAACTTTTGTGCTCAACCTCGCCGACAGCGATCAGAGGTCGTATCTCCGTGTCGGCGTCGACCTCGCGCTGAATCATGATGCGAAGCGCGCGGAAGAAACCGTTCCGGTCGCCCAGGTGCGCGACACGATTCTGGGCGTGCTGGGTGAAGCCAAAGTCAGCGACCTGCTGAAGCCGGGCGGCAAAACGGAGTTGAAACGTCAGGTACTGCATGCGTTGCAGGATCGAGTTCCCGCGCTCGGTGTCGAAGAAGTTTACGCTTCGGCGCAGGTGGATCAGCGCAAGGTCGGCAAACTGGCACTGGCCATTCAAGTAGCATTTCAGGAATTAGGCGTTTTTCCCGCCTCCAGCACCCAGATTCCTCTCGACACCAACGAACCCATGCCCTTCAGCACAGTGCAGGTGATCGAGAATGCCCGCCGCAATACCGAACTTGGCCGCGTCTCTTCTCCTCCGGAGGATTCTCTGGCCGCCGCCTCAGAAGAGGCCAATCTGACCACGCTGCAAGCGGAACTGCAGCAGGCTTTGCGTCACGAAATCGCTTCCCATGTCATCGCCCTGCATCGCGAGACCGAAGGCCTGGTGATCAGCTTGCGGGAGTTCGGATTCTTCGACAGCGGATCGGCCGCCTGGCGGCCTTCGGCCATGCCCGCCCTCGATCGGATCGCATCCATTCTCGCGATGCGCACCTGCCGCCTCCGCATCGAAGGTCACACTGACAATATTCCGATTCACACCGCTCAAGTGGCCTCGAACTGGGAACTTTCGACCGCGCGTTCGACCGAACTGGTGCGCTTGCTGATCGTGCGTTACCGGTTTTCTCCAGAACGCCTCTCCGCAGCCGGATACGCCGAGTACCATCCCATCGCGAGCAACGAGACCGCGCAGGGCCGGGCACAGAACCGCCGCGTCGATATTGTCATTCTCAGCGAACACATCGTTCGCAGGGATGTTGTCGCCGACTCTTCCAGCGCTAAGCCGTCTCCCGCGATACCTTGAACCGTAAGGTTCGTGCCACTTTCTAAAAGTTGATGAGTGTAATGGGGATGTTACAACAGCTACTGTTCCGGGTGAGGATAGACCTCAAGACGTGTCCAAAGGCGACGGTGAGCAGACGTCACTAACCACTTCCTTTACACCATCCATAGGTAGAAAATGTGAAAGGAGACGCCATGAAGCACATCATTGCAACGATTCTCGGGTTAGTCCTCTGCGCGGCGGCGGGAGCACAGACGTCGTCAGCTTGGGATTACAGCACTAAGACAGACATTGCGGGCAAGACGACGGAGTTTGCAACATCTTTGGGTCTGACGGTTCGTTGCTACCACTCTTGCGAAGTGTTCTTCACCCCGGATCGATACACGCTCGTTGAAGATCAGCATTCGTGCTGGTAAAGTTCAACGACAAGCCCGCCAAACGTTTCGGCGTTTCCCGCTCTGAAGACAGCACCGCGCTTTCCTTCTCCGACCCCGTTGCCATCCTGAGAGCCATCCGTGACAACGGCGGATACATGACGCTGGAGTACAAGCCGTATCAGCGGATACCCGACACGACGAAGTACGGCGTGTGGAATCTCCCGCCCACCATCCTCAAGCGCATCGAGGTTCAAGGGAAGGCTCAGAAGGACAATGTCGCCCTGTGCGCTTCGCTCTCCGACAAACTGAGTAACGAATATGCCGGGTCAGAGGCGTGGGAAACCGTCTTCAACAAGATGGTCAAGTCCGGCTGCCCAACGAATTAGGAAACGGCCACCCAATGAACGCAAAGTTCCGCCGGCGAAACCAACCATAGCGCTTAAAACCCGCTCGGGGGCCCATCAGCATCGTTTCTGCCCCCCGGTTTCTCCCTTCGGACTGCGAGCAGTTGCCCTCGCTTCCTAAAGTCGAGCCCGCCTTCGCCGATGAAAGATGAGTTAGACAACGGCTCATTCTTATGCCAATCGCTCGATTCATCATCCTGCAAGGGGTTCCCGCATGATCGCGGCGCCTGCGCCATCCCCGTTGCTGCCTGATGGACCGCCCGATCCGGAACTGATCCGGATTCGCGACCTCGTGTATCACGTCGCCGGAATCTTTCATCCCGACACCAAGCTGCGCCTCTTGTTCGACCGCTGCTCGCGCCGCATGAAAGAGCGCAAGACTGCAACGCTCCACGAGTATTTCGAATGTCTGACCATCAAGCCTGAGCGCCAGACGGAACTGGTGGCGTTGCTAAACGAAATTACGATTGGGGAAACCTGCTTCTTCCGCAACCAGCCGCAGCTCGATGCCTTGCGGCAGATCGTCATTCCCAAGGTCCTCGAAGCCAAAGCGAAGCTGCCGCTACGCCGGCTCCGCATATGGAGCGCGGGGTGCTCGACCGGGGAAGAGCCTTACACCCTCAACATGTTGCTGCTGGAAGAAGCGCAGCGCCGCCTCAAAGACTGGACCATCGAAATCCTCGCCACCGATCTCAACGAACGCTCGCTGGCGCACGCCAAGACTGCGATCTATGGCGCGTACAGCACTCGAAATCTGACCGCGTATTACCGCCAGAAATATTTCACGCCAGCCGCAGAACAGTTGCAGGTGCAGGAGTGCGTGCGCAAGAACATCACCTTCAGCCGGCTGAACCTGTCTGACGATTCGCGCATGATCTTCATGAAGAGCCTGGACGTCATCTTCTGCTGCAACGTGCTCATCTATTTCGATCTCGCCTCGAAGCGGCGCGTCATTCAGCACTTCTATAACAATCTTCTTCCGCACGGATATCTCTTTCTGGGCCATTCCGAATCGCTCTATGGCGTGACCGACGACTTCCGCCTGGTTCACCTGCCCGGAGCCACGGCCTACATGAAAGGGGCACGGTCGCCGTCGGGAAAGCAGGGATCATGACTGCCGAAGCCACAAAAACCGGGTTGCTCGGAAAGATTCAAGGATTGCAGCAAATCCCCACCATTCCGGCCGTGCTCGCTCCCTTGCTCCGCTACCTGGAGCAGCCAATGGAAGAGCTAGACGTTCAGAAAGTCACAGACATGATCGCGCAAGATAAGTCGCTGGCAGCGCAATGCCTGCAGATGGCGAATAGTCCCCTGTTTGGACGATGGCAGAAGATCGACTCGCTCAAGGCCGCCATCGTGGGCCTCGGTTTTCAGCGGGTCAGCGACATCGCGATGTCATGCGGCGTTCTCAACCTGACTCCCAAAGATGGCGCCGGATTTGATCCGGTCGTCTTCTGGGAACACTCTCTGGGATGCGCTCTGGTCTGCCGTCACTTCGCCCGAAAGATTTCTTATTCTGATCCCGGCAAAGCCTATCTGGCCGGCTTGCTCCACGATCTCGGAATCATCGTCAACCTTTGGACCTTGCCCAAAGAATTTCGCGCCGCATTCGAACTGGCGCGCAGCGAAGCAATACCCCTGCACGAAGCAGAGAACTCAGTGCTGGGATTTACCCACTGCGAGAGCGGCCGCTTACTCGCGGATCGTTGGGAACTGGCTCCCGACCTGCGTGAAGTCGTGTCCCAGCACCACAACCAGCAGGTATCCGGCGAGCATGCCGGGCTCATTGCCGTCGTGCAACTCAGCGACCTGCTCTGCCGCATGAGCGGACTGAATCACGGGTTCATCGAGAATCGCCAGGTCAGCCTCTTCGAACAGCCGGGCTTTGCCGTGCTCTCCGAGCAGTGCGAAGGATTGAAGAATTTCGATTGGGCCCGACTCACCTTCGAACTCGACTCCTACATGGATGAGGTCCATGCCCTCGTCCGCGCCATCTACCGCCATGAATCAGCCGTTGCATGACGCGATTCGTGTCCTGGTCGTCGATGACAGCGCCTTTATGCGCACCACGCTCTCGCGCATGATCGCTTGCGAGTCCGGTCTCGAGGTCATCGGTACCGCCGGAAGCGGATCGGAGGCTCTGGAAAAAATATCAACCCTCGATCCCGACGTCGTCACTCTCGATATCAATATGCCCGGTCTCGACGGAGTTGCGACCCTGCGCCGCATCATGCACCGCTTTCCGCGTCCCGTCATTATGGTCAGTTCGGTTACGGAGAAAGACGCGGAAACCACTTTCAGCGCGCTCGGCGCGGGCGCTTTCGATTACGTTCCCAAGCAATTGTCGGCCACTTCTCTGGAAATCGATCACATTCGTTCTGACCTGATCGCGAAGATCCGAGCTGCCGCACTGGCTCGCCGATCGGGTCTAGGCAATCGCTGTGCTAAAAAACCTCCGCGCGCCGCCAGGCCTGAGGAACGGCCCCATGTCTTCTCCACTCCGGCCATCGTCGCTCTCGGAACTTCCACCGGCGGCCCCAAGGCTCTGGAGAAAATTCTGCCGCTTCTTCCTCGAGATCTGCCGGTGCCCATCCTGATTGTGCAGCACATGCCGATTGGCTTTACGGCTTCCTTCGCGCGGCGGCTCAGTCAACTTTGTTCCATCTCCGTGCAGGAAGCCAACGATCACGAAATTTTGCGATGTGGTGTAGCCTACATCGCTCCCGCCGGACTGCACATGCGCGTGCAACGAGGGGCTTCCGACGCAAAAATCATGATCTCCCTCGACTCCGATCCCCACGCTACCTTGCACATCCCATCGGTTGACGTGCTCATGAAATCGGTGGCGGAGATCTACCGCGACCGCGCGTTGGGCGTCATCATGACTGGAATGGGCTCGGATGGCGCCGAAGGAATGGGCGCTATCTATCACAACGGAGGTTTAACTATCGGCCAGGACGAAGCTACTTGCGCCGTCTATGGCATGCCGCGCGCTTGCGCCGAGTTGGGCATTCTGAGTCGCGTGGTGCCGCTCGCCGAAATTCCCGCACAAATTCTACAAGCTACGCGCCAACGCAAGCGCGCATGAACCCTTCCTCTTGACCCGCCGGCCCCTTGGGCTTGTTTATCAACTCGGCAACTTTCCTCAACAAGACTTCGCTGCAAAAGGGCTTCAACAGATATTCTTCGCCAGCATCCCTAAGAACGATCCTCTGCTCCGCGTATCCGGTAACGAACAGAACTCGGAGCCCCGGATTCTGCCGCCGCATCCGCGCCGCCAACTCACCTCCGTTTTCCCCCGGTAAAATCATGTCGGTCAGGAGCAGGTCAACTTCGCGCGCGAATTCCTCATACAGCCGCTTAGCCGCTACGCCATCGGCCGCAGTTAAGACCCGGTATCCCGCCGAATGCAGAATCTCCTGCGTCACATTCCTTACAAAGGCTTCGTCTTCCACCAGCAGAATCGTCTCCACTCGATTTTCCCAGGCCAACACTTTCTCGATAGGTAAGAGGTCATTCATGAACTCGCTCCTGCAACCCTCGCTATAAGCAGATCGATCGCCACAGGCGAACTGCCGGGTACCGCACTGCGCTGCATGAGAATGAATGCTTTACAGGCGGGACGAATCGAGCGGGGAGTTTTTGAGAATCATTTTGGGAATGCACCGGGAAGGCGAACCCAATTCGGAACGTTCTTATTTCGGGCTGCTGAGAATCGTTCCGTAGGGATCCAGCAGGATCTTGTGGGTTCCGGCCGGCGCCGTCAGCCGGAAAGAAGAGTCTTCGCCATCGGCAAAGACGCGTCCCAGCAGGACAGTCTGGCGCCCTGTGGTCACCGCATAAACCGGAACGGAGGTCACCAGATCTTGCGGCGCTTCTTTCTGCAGAATGGTTCCACTGACTGTGAGGCCCGTGCCCTTGGGGGTAAATTTCACCGCTTTCAAATCCAGCTTCGGCAGGGCTGTCCCGTTCACCCAGCCATCGAGAAACCAATCCAAAGATTTCTTCCCCTCATATCGTAAGGACGGCGGCAGATTTTCGGCGAACACATCCAACAGTTCGCTCGTGCTGATTGCTTTTCCTCCATAGCGCTCTCTTACTTCCTTCAGCGCTCTGAGGAATGGCTCATCCGTTCCAACCGGGACGGCGCCGTTGCGGGGTCCCGCCTGCGCCGCGGCATCTTTCATCATCATCCGCAGCATGTAAAACAGCCACGTTCCCCGCCCATAGCTGATCGCCTCATACCCTTGCGGAAATTTCGACGACAGCAACCGCGTTCCCAGCGTCACTGGTCCCGCTTCCCGCGGAGCCATTCCGTCTTTATTCTTCTCGATCAGGCCGCTCCGGTACGCATCCATGACCTGGCGAAATCCCGCAGGATTCTTGTCCTGCAACATCATCAGCGCGCTGTAGTTTGCCAGGCCCTCTGAGAACCACTGATCACGATAGCTTTTCCACATAACCAGATCTCCCCACCACTGGTGCGCCGTCTCGTGCGCGGGAATGGATTCCTGCACCAAAATGCGATCGGGCGTGTAATGAAGCTGCTGGCGCTGCTCGTCGGTGAGAAATACATAGGAGGAAAGAAAGATGAGGCCCGGCCAACCCTGGCTTTCCCGTCCCGGGATCTGCGTCAGCGACAGCTTGCTGTAGGGGTATGGTCCGAAGCGCTCGGCAAAATACTGAATGGCACGTGCCGCAGCTTCCGCCACCGCAACCTCATTTTGCGCCGGCGACGGCGGCGGCGGCATAATCACCTGCGGTCTCCTCTCCGAAGGGTCGGAAGGCGGCGCCTCGACTATCTGAACGGGTGCGGCAGGGAAGTCTCGCTCGACTCCGCGCGTGGCATAGGTTTCCACTTTTACGGCGCCCGCCAGTGCCGTCACCTCCTTGTACTTGCCTAAATTGAATCCAGCGACTGGGATCGGCCGTTCCGAAACCCAGCGCGAGGTCTGCAGAGCATTCGGGTTCGCCGCAAGTTCAGGCGAAGCCGGCTCCGGCTTGCCGGTCGCGACCAGCGTCCATCCCGCTGGATAGGTGAACGTCAGGTCGAAGTTCGCCATTTCCAACCCGCGATTTGGATACCACGTTCCCCGCTCTCCCACGTACAACAATCCCGTTCCTGCCTCGGCCAGCACTTCTCCTCCGTAGACAAATTCCAGAGTGAACTTCTGTCCGGTTCGCGCCGCCTGCGGCAGCACGACCGCGACCGTGTCATTGCCGCGACGGGAGATTTGCGTCCCTTCCAACGCCGGATTGTGAATGAACTCGACCGCTCGCCCATCCAGCGTGACGCTCTCCACCTGCAGGAATCGTGACAATTCAAACCGCAACGTGCGGGCTCCTCCCTGCTGCACTTCGCATTCCAAGCGAGCTCGCGCATGAATCTGCTTGGGAGGCAGAACGTCGGTCGTGATGGTAAAGTGGTGAAGCGCAACCCGGCCTTCCTGGACTTCTTCGCTTTGCGGCTGCCGCGTGGCATGCTGGCTCGCGCGAGGTCTTTGCTGAATGGGTGAAAACGATGTCCAGACGTCGTAATAGGTTTCCCCGTTTTCTGCAGCTTTCGATTGGCCCGCCAGAATCTGCTCTCCCGCAGTCGAGTCGAAGTAAACGTCGAAGATCCCTAGCTTGTCGCCTAACAGCCGCGCGTGTAGAAAGCGATCGGCATTCGGAGCGCGCGCGGTCTCAGAGGCCGTACTGCCCGCTTCTGGCAGCATTTGGCTGAAGGTCATCAACAGCCGCATCGCATCCACATTCGCAAGATTCTTCGCCGTGGTTCCCCAGCGGTCTACGAATTCCTGCTTGCTTTCGCTGGTCGCTCGCAAATCCGGACGCAGTTCGTTGGGCACATCGTCGTTGAAGCGCAAGTAGGCGGTGGCAAAGCGCTCTTCCAGAATTGCCATCCCCGTGAACAGGCTCATCGATTGACGTTCCACTTCGTTGGGTGGCACCAGCAGGACTTCCCCGTCTCCCTCGAAAAATGCGCCCGTGATCCTGCCCATCACGTCCTGGGTGAAGGCAATCGTTCCGTCGTCGAACGAGAGCTGAATGGAAGACCGATTCAGCGATGCGCCTCGCACCTGATACACCCGCGTCGGGTCGAGCCCCACTTGCCCCAGTTGCAGATAGAGGGCTTCCGCCGGTTTTTCCGGCGGGTTCTGAGCAAGAACAGGAATTCCTGCTCCTGCGTAAGCTGCCAGGGACAATACCAGCCTGAGAACTCGTCTCGACGATAGTACCTTCGTCACGTGGGTTGACCCGCCCTCCGTTGCTAGAATGCGCCTGAATGCGGCTGCGTGTCATCTTTCTCGGCTTTTGTCTGGCGCTTGCTCTGCCGGCGTGTGCCGACACCATTCACCTTAAAAACGGCCGCACCATTCTGGCCGATCGCGTCCACGAAAACGGCAACCGCTACGAATACGAGATCGGCGAAGATTCTTACGCCATCCCCAAGTCTGCCGTGGATCATGTGGAAGCCGGAGGCGTCCCCGCTCACGCTGGGGCCGATGCCAAGCTTCCCGACCTGCCCAGCTTCACTCCGCCCGACAGCCTCGCCGGTGAAGGCGATCTCGTCGGCAAGATCATCAAAGAAGGCAAAGTTGACGGGGATGCCCTAGCGAGTCTCGAAGCCAAAGGCAATCCCGAACTGACCGCGACCGCCGACTTCATCGCCGGCAAATTTGAATTCGAACACGGCAATGTTGCCCAGTCACGCCAGTACTTCGAAAACGGGCTCCGCTTTCAGCCCGACAACTCCACGATCCTTACTTATTACGCCGCCCTTCTGCTCCGAACCGGCAACGCGGCGCAGGCGCTTCCTTACGCCCAGCATGCCGCCCGCTCCGCTCCCGATTCTCCGGATGCATATGCCATGCTCGGCTACGCTCAGTTCGCCTCCGATCGGACCAAAGATGCCATCGCCAGTTGGAAGCGTTCTCTAGAGTTGCGTCCCGATCCCGCGGTGCTACGTCTTCTTGCGAAGGCTCAGCGCGAACAATCCGCCGAATCCGACTTCACCGAGAACGAGACCAGCCACTTCGTCCTGCATTATGAAGGCGAGCAAACCTCCGACGCGCTGCGCCGGCAAATCCTGGCCGCGCTCGAAGCCGACTACGACGACCTTGCCCGCGATCTCGGCACGCCTCCCCGCGATAACATTTTGGTCACGCTCTATACCAACACTGCGTTCTTTGACGTGACCAACGCTCCTGCCTGGGCGGGAGCCCTCAACGACGGCAAGCTTCGCATTCCCGTCAGCGGTCTCACTTCACTCACGCCCGAACTAGCCCGCGTTCTCAAACACGAATTGGCTCATTCCTTCGTTGCGAGTCTGGCTAGCGGGCGCTGTCCGGCGTGGTTGAATGAGGGCATCGCCCAGTTTCTTGAGCCCAAAAATCTTGGCAGCAATGGTCATCCGCTCGCCCTGCTCTTCAAGGCCCAACAAGACATTCCGCTAAATATGCTGGAGGGAGGCTTCACACGCTTCTCCGGCGTCAAGGCGTCGATCGCCTACGCGGAAAGCCTGGCTGCCGTCTCTTACATCAATGATTCGTATGGCATGAGCGACCTGCAGCGAATCCTCGAACGCTTGAGCCAGGGCAGCTCCGCCGAAGCCGCCCTGCGCTCGACCATTCATTCCGATTATGGCCAGTTCGAATCGGATTTGGGCCGATACCTCGCCGACAAATACGGGGACTAGCTCTCAGCATCCTTTTCTTTTGTGCTCGCCCCAGTTCCTGTGCTAGTTTCGCCTGAGCATTTTCCGCGAATGCGTTCTCTGTTCCATTCCGGCAAGCCCGAGCCAACTGCTATCGTTGAGCCCGCTCCCACGATTTTTCCTGCCATTGCCGGCGCCGACATCGCCGCCGTATTTGTCGGCAAGCGCATTGCTGGAGATTTCTACGACTCCATCCGCGTCAGCCCCCAGCGTGTTCTCATCGGCCTGCTCGATGTCGCTGGACGCCGCGAAGACAACCGCAATATCCTCAGCGCCACGCAGGAGATTTTCCGCAACTCTGGCGTTGAACTCTTCTCGAAGCCCGACATCAACGAGTCGGATGCCATGACCGAATTGAACCTTCGCCTTAACCGCGGTCTCATTGAAGCTTCCACTGGCGTCCGCTCCTGCCCGGCTTTCATTGCCTGCTATCACGAGGTATTCGGCACGCTCTGCTACACCAATGCCGGACACACTTCGGCAGTTCTGCGCGACAGCACCGGCATCGCCCAGCTCGATTCCACCGGCCTTCCGCTGGGACTTTTTTCTCATGCCACCTCCGATTCCCGTATCGTCGGCCTGGAGAAAGGAGCTGCCCTGCTCCTGGTTTCCCGCGGCCTCATCACTTGCGAAGGCCACGGCAACGGCTCTTCGGACGAGTTCGGTCTGGACCGGGTCAGACATCTTCTGCAGGATGCCACCATCACCACTGCCCGGGTCCTCTGTTCGACGATCCTGAATTCCGTCAACGATTTCGGCGGCGACCTGCCACTATGTGATGACCGCACCGCGCTTGCCCTGATCCGTAACGCCTGACAGCTCCCGCAGCGATCCGTCAGCACCCGCGATCCGCCGCAAAGTAGTAAAATATTTCATCGGCCTGTGCCCATCGTTTGCCCGCAAGCCCAGGAAGCGTGGCGGCCCACTAATATCCTATGAAGAAACTTCTCCCGATCCTCCTTGCTCTAGCGTGCCTGCCTGTGGTTGCCTCCGCGCAGGTCGTGGAAGAGATCATCTGCCGCGTCAACAATCAGATCATCACCCGCTCCGAGTTCGCCCGCAGCAAAGACCAGCTGCGCGATGAGGTCAAGCAGCAGAATCCCGGCAATCCCGACATAGCCTACGCTGATCGCGAAAAGGACGTGCTCCGCGACCTCATCGACCAGCAGCTGCTGCTCGACAAAGCCAAGGACCTCGGCATCAGCGGCGACACGGACCTGATTAAGCAACTCGATCAGATGCGCAAGGACATGAAGCTGGATTCAATGGAGGCTCTCGAAAAAGAAGCCGAGAAGCAGGGCATCTCCTGGGAAGACTTTAAGCAGACTCAGCGCAACCAGATCATCACCCGCAAAGTCATCGGCGAAGAAGTAGGCGGCCATCTCTCCATCTCCAAAGAGGAAGAACAGAAGTTTTACGACGAGCACAAAAGCGAGATGGCGCAGCCGGAATTCATTCGCCTGAGCGAGATTCTGGTCGCCCCCAAAATACCCGGCGCCGACCCCAAGGCAGCCGCTTCCCCTGCCGCCGCGCAGGGTCCGGCCGCGCAGGGTTCAGTCGATGACGCCGCGCATCAGGCCGCTGAAGACGCCGCCCTGAAAGCTGCCCAGGCCAAAGCCAGCGATCTGCTGAAGAAGATTCACGACGGTGCCAACTTCGACGATATTGCCAAGAAGTATTCGGACGGCCCCTCGGCTGCGGATGGCGGCGCACTCGGCATCTTCAAGCGTGGACAGCTCGCCAAAGAATTGGAAGACAAAACTTTTGCCATGAAATCCGGCGACGTCACCGACGTCATCCGCACCAAGCAGGGCTATGTGATCCTGAAGGTTGTCGATCATCAGCAGGCCGGTGTTCCTCCCATGAAAGAAGTCCTTCCTAAAATTCAGGATGCGCTCTATTACCAGAAGCTTCAGCCCGCTCTCCGCGCCTACCTCACCAAACTGCGCGAGGACGCCTACATCGACGTCAAGGCCGGCTACGTCGACACCGGTGCCAGTCCGAACGAAACCAAGCCGGTAGAAACGGCCGCCGCCAAAGAAGCCGACGCCAAAAAGCTGGGCAAGAAGAAGCACAAGAAGCTCGGCGTCCTCTAGGAACCCGATTACCACCAAGGACACGAAGTTACACGAAGGAACCCGGTCCGCAGTGATTTGCTTCGTGTGACTTCGTGTCCTTCGTGGTAATCGCCTTTCGATCGCTGCCGCAGATTACGAAATCTTCGACCGGCGCTGATTGCTTTATACTCAAACTGCCCATGAAGGACTTCTACATCAGCGACTGCGTGCAGCAGGAAAACAAGATCGTCACTTCCAGCTTCGTCGTGGTCGCCAAGCAGATCAAGCCCAAGAAAACCGGCGAGCCTTACCTCGCGCTCACTCTGGGCGATCGCAGCGGCCAGCTCGAAGCCAAAATGTGGGACAACGTGGAAGAAGTGCTCGACACTTTCGAGCAGGATGATTTCCTTAAGATTAAGGGGCTCGTCAACAAATACAAGCAGCGCTTTCAGCTCACGGTTCACAAGCTCCGCAAGCTGGGCGAATCGGAAATTGATTTCTCCGACTACCTTCCCAAAACCACCAAAGATATCGATGAGCTCTGGCGGACTTTAACCGGATTTGTCGAAAGTTTTCAGAACCAGCATCTCAAGTCTCTGGTTCAGGCCTTCATGGCCGATCCCGAAATCGCCGCCGCTTACCGTAATGCTCCCGCCGCCAAGACGCTTCACCACGCCTACATCGGCGGCCTGCTGGATCACGTGGTTTCTCTGTTCCGCTCTTGTGACCTGATTTGCAGAAATTATCCGCAGATCAACCGTGACCTTCTGCTTACGGGCGCGTTCCTTCACGACATTGGAAAAATCCACGAGCTCACTTACAACCGTTCCTTCTCTTACTCGACCAAAGGCCAGCTACTGGGACACATGATCATCGAGTTGGAAATGCTGCAGGCCAAACTCGCGGCCTTGCCCGGTTTTCCGGACGAACTCAAGATTTTGATTGAGCACATGATCATCAGCCACCACGGTCAATACGACTTTGGATCGCCCAAGCTTCCCATGTTCCCCGAAGCGCTCATGCTCCATTACCTTGACGACCTTGACTCCAAAATGGAAGCCATGCGCGCCCACTTCGAGCGCGAAGCTGCTCTCGAGAGTCCCTGGACCAGCTACAACGCATCTCTCGGCCGCCCGCTTCTGAACTCCGAAAAATTCTTAGCCCCCAAAAAATGATAGGCTGGCGACCCAGGCGCAGCCGCATAGCGACGGTATGTGAAAGCCCGGCACGGGAATGCCGGGTGAAGTGGGAAATTAACGCGAGTCCCGCAGGGACGGCACCTGTTCTCACGCGCTCTCTCTTCATTGCCCACGGGAGCGCCCGCGCGTGTAATTTCGCGCGTACGTTGGCACTTCGCGCGCCGGATTCAATCTCTCATCGTTGATTGGCGCTCCCGCCTTCATCTCCAGCGGCACCACTCCCGCCCACGTCGGAAAGGAATAATCTTCTTCGTCATCCACTGGTGGCCCGACGCGAACTTTTGCGGAGAATTCTTCGATCGGCACTCGCAACACCGACGTCTGCTTCAGTTCGCGTTCGTTCGGCTGCCGCGAATCCTCCCAGCGCCCGGGGAGAATATGTTCGGACAGCAGGCGCAACGCCTCCAGTTTCTCCTCCGGATCGTCCACCAGAGTGGCCGTTCCCAGGATCACCACCGACCGGTAATTCATCGAGTGATTGAACACGGACCGGGCCAGCACCAACCCGTCCAGCAGGGTCACGGTAACGCAGACAGGCAAGCCTTCTTTCATCTGCCGCAGCATGCGGCTGGCAGCCGAACCGTGGATATACAGGCTCGCATCCTTGCGCCCGTAGGAAGTCGGAATCACGAATGGCTGCCCGTTTTGCATGAAGCCGACGTGGCACAGGAATCCTTCATCGAGAATCCGGTAGACCGTCTCCCGATCGTAAGCGGCGCGCATAGCTTCGCGGACCACGCGCGTCCGCGCGGTTGGATTTTGATTTTCAGACATTGAAAAGGGCTCCAGGCAAGCGCCAAGGATAAGGGACAGAGAAAGCAATTTAGGGCCGAAGGCAGCCTGCCCTGAGCGGAGTCGAAGGATCCGCCCCCCGGCGAGCGAAGCGAGCGCCCCGAAACCACCCCCCGCCCTACCAGTTTACCTTCATCGCAAACTGGAATTGCCGCGGATCATAAGCTGCCGTAGCCTGCCCCGCATTGGTAAACAGCGGGCTCACGGCTGACACATTCATTTTGTTTGCGATATTGAACATGTCAACGATCAGATCGGTGCTGATCCTCTCGGTAAAGTTGATCCGCTTCGAAATCCGCATGTCCCCGAAGGCGGTCCACGGCGAAATCCCCGCATTGCGTCCCAGGTTGCCATCAAGTTGCGAGAGACTCGGCACTTTCCCGGTCGCGACGAAGCCGTCGATGCAGGGTTCCTGCAAAGTCCCTGTCGGTGAATATTTGGAGTGGTAAACCGGGCCGCACGCCGGATCGACGGTTGTATTCGGCCGACTCGTCAGCGATGAAAGCTGCAGGTTGTCTCCATTCCCTGTAATGATGTTGAACGGGCGTCCGGAGGCGATTTCCAGCAACGGCGCCCACGTCCAATCGCTGAATACCGTGCGGACAAACCCGCTTCCGCCGATTTTGCCGGTTTGATAAACCCCGCTGAGCACGAAACGGTGGCGTTGATCGAAGAGCGAAGTGGAACGATCCACACTTGGGTAATAGCTGTCTTGCGGAGTCAGCGTAGATTGCAGATCGGTCGAGTCGTCAATCGCGTGCGAGTATGTGTAAGAGGCCAGGAATTCATAGTGGCCGCCGAAACGCTTCCGCAAATTGGCGCTGAAGCCGTTGTAGATTGAGCTGCCGTTGGAATAATTCGCATCCATGTCGCCGAACGGAACGCAGCCCGCGAAGGTCGCTGGATTGCAGTTAGCGTTGAAGCCTGGCAGGCTTGCAACCAAGGTCGCGGCCTGGCTAATGCAGCCGAGCGGGTCGCCGACGGAAGCATATGCGCCGATAATCGACGGATTCAGCCCGCCGGGACGGAAGAAATTCATCAGCGAGGCATCGACGTACGGGTAAGGTGACGTGAGCGACCCGCCTGGACTGCAACCGCTGACGGTGAATGGGCTGGCCGGGGGAGTTCCACCGCCGGCAAGAGCGTCGTAATACGCCGCTTCATAGTTCGCGGTCATCAAGTCGCCACGGATCGTATTGGCGTTGATGGGGCGGTTCAGATGACGTCCGCCATTCCAGTTGTATGCCAGGCTCAGAGCAAAGCCCTTGCCTAGATCCCGTTCTACAGTCACATTCGCCTGCTGCGAATAGGCGTAAACGAAATTTGCCGACTGCGGATAACCGAAAGGCTGAAAGCCCAGCGGCAGGAATGTAGAAGGGTTCAGGTAGTTCTGGTTCAGGAAGATCGATCCCGGAAAGTTCAGCGCCTGAAATTGCTGCTGGTTTGGTAGATAACCGAGGGCCGCGGCGGTAGCCGGGTTCAGGGTTGCGGCGCAAGGATTCGCAGGACTGGCAACGTTGATCGGCAGGCCTTGAAAAATGCTAATCGCGTTCAGGTTTCCAGGGTTGCCGGGGCCGCTGCACACTGAAGTGCCCGCAAATGCCAGCTGTCCGCTCGACGATCCGTCCGAGGCGTCACCCAGGAAATACAGCCCAAGCAGCGGATGATCGTAGAACATTCCATACGAGGCGCGCAGCACGGTCTTGCCGTCGCCGTTGGGATCGTAGGCCACGCCCACGCGTGGCTGAATATTGTTTTTGTCGGTCTGGATTCCTTTCTGCAAGCCGAGCAGATGATATGCAGGAAGCGCCAACCCCTGCGGAGGAGTGAACGACGGGGGGACCTCAACGTCATAGCGCACACCATAATTCAGCGTAAGTTTCGGACTCACCCGCCACGAATCCTGCCAGAAGGCGCCGATTGGCGCGTTATGGAACGAATCGCTCGGACTCCCAACGCCTTGGATGAAATCTCCGGGAATCCCGGCACCATAAGCCTGCACGGCATTCAGACCAGGAATCGTAAGGCCGGGAATGGAGAATCCCAGGTTCGCGGCGCTGACGCCTCCAAAATCGTACACTCCGCCGTAGTTCACGGTGAAGGTCGCGGTTAGCGGCAGATAGTTAACGTCGACTCCAAATTTCGTGTTGTGACGGCCGATCGTCCAGGAGAAGTTGTTGGTGAACTGGTAGCGCTGCTCGACACGCTGAATGTAGGAGTAAGGCTCCCGGCCGAAATAAGCGAAGCCCGGAATGTTGACGGCCGGATCCGATCCGCCCGGAATTTTCGTGTTGTAGAAGTAGGACAGCCCGCGCCGCGCATACTGAAAGCGGAATTCGTTGACCTTGTTGTTGCCGATCGTCCACGTATCCTGAAATACTCCGGCTACATCGCGGTAGGTCTGCTGTGAAGTGCGCGAGTAGGCATTCTGTCCGACGGGCTGATCCTGTCCGCTGACCTCGATGCCGGTGACCGTGCTGGGGCTGACGTTGGCCCGAAATGTCAGACGATGATTCGCACCCACGTTTTGATCGATGCGGAACGAATAAAGGCTCGTGCCCTCAAACACCGGGAAATTTCCCTGTTGCGAAGCCAGGGTCTGGTACGACCCCGGCAGGCCATTGCACAGCGGAGCCGCGCTGTTGCACGAAGTGATGAACTGCGACAAGGGATTGCTCGCAGCCGGCAGCCCGCCCGGCGCACCTACCAGCAACCCAAAAGCCGCGGGATAGCTTCCGTTGATTGCGATCGCCGACGATCCCCCGGCGACGATCGAATATTGCTGCAGCAAAGGCGCCGGCAGCCCCGGCGTGGCCAGGAAAGAAGCTTGCTCGGGCGTGACCTGTATGTCGAAGGTTCCTGCCGGCGCACCAAAGAAGGGCGAGGCATCGAACGGAACCAATCCGTAATTGCCCTGTCCGATGCTGGAGAATCCCGTCTCGTGCCGCCGCGTAACCTCGTACGAAAAGAAGTAGTAACTCTTATCTTTCTTGATCGGTCCGCCGAATGCCGTGCCTGCCTGCACCCGCGTGTACGCGGGGTTCGGCACCGTGCTGAACGGATTCACGGCCTGGAAGTTGCGGTTGCGCAGAAACCCGAATACGTCTCCGTGAAATTCGTTTGATCCCGAGCGCGTGATAATGTTGACCACGCCTCCCGCGGCGCGCCCGTACTCCGCCGCGTAATTGTTGGTGATGATCTGGAATTCCTGCACATCCTCCTGCGATACGGTTGAGCGCACGCCGTTCACAGAATTATCCGTGGCATCGGCTCCATCTACGTTCACCAGGTTCGAGCGAGCGCGCTGACCGCTCATGTTCAACCCCGAAGTGGGCGCGGCGCCAGTATTCGGCGCGTTGTCGCGTACGACCTGCGAATCGGTCAGCGTGAAGTTGATGTAGTTGCGGCCGTTGATCGGAAGGTTGTCGATGCGCCGTTCCCCGATCGTGTCCGTAGTCGAACTGCGCGAGGTTTCCACCAGTTCCGCTTGTGAGCTGACTTCCACAACTTCTTTTCCGCCGGCTACGGACAGCGTCACGGGCAGTTCCACCAGTCCACCAACCGTAATCGCTACGCCCGTGTTCTCGACTTTGGTGAAGCCCGGCGTCGTGACTGCTACCGTATAATTTCCCGGCGGCAGAAGCCGCGCGCTATAGCCGCCCTGTCCGTCGCTGGTTGCCGTTCGCTCCAGGCCTTTCGCCACCTCCTCTACAGTCACGGCGGCATTTGTAACCACGTTCCCTTTGGGATCTTTCACCGTGACATGCAGGTCTCCGGTAGCGACGCCTCCTTGGGCAACGGCAACCGCGGAAAGCAGCAAGACAACCAGCGACAAAGACACTACTGTTGAGGCGCGGAACATAGAGATCTCCCTTGCGCTCGCGGACGCGAGCCGACGGCGGGACCGGGTCCCGTGGCAGATTACTGATACTTTCACTCGACGGTTTGAAACGCCCCTTCGATTCCCGCTGGTTTTATATCAGAACCATCCCCGAAAACAAGTGAGGAATCGCCATGGGGTCGTTCCCGAGTAAACCCGCTAAGTTCTGCGTCGATGAGTTCCAAGGGCAGTCCGGGCTCAACAACCCCCGGCTACTTGTGACCCCGGTCTGGAATTTTCTCGCTTGAGCCTATGAGATAGCGGAAATGCGCCTGGCCGCTGCAGGATTCTGCAGCCGGCCGAGCAACATGGCGGAGCCATTCAGCCGCTCATAGTCGTGAAGGAGAGGATCTGCTGCCAGCACCGCATTCGGCCAGGCCAACGCAACGTAGATTCTGAAAAGCGCAAAGGTGGCGTTGCGCCGCAGCAGCAGGGCATTGCCGACTAACTCGCGGGCCGCCTGGGCGGTTTGAGCTTCATTTCCCGCCAAAGCACTCTGCCCAATTCGTATCAGCACTACAGCATTTCGTCCCGCAGCGTGGACATAGGCTGCCATGGCCCGCAAGCGCGCCCGCTGAACCGTACGGAACTCGGATGCGGACAGCCGCCGGCGCAAATATTCCGTCTCGACCGAATCGGTCAGGTTTCGAAACGCCTCAAGATCAATGGGCTCGAGTTGCGGATCTACGCCAGGTCTGTGCTGAGTTCGCAAGAACGTGACGCGAGCCAGAAACATCAGTCCCAGAGCCGCTGCGATGATGAGAATAATCGCTAACGTCATGGTTGTAACAACCTTTCCAGCTCGCGATTCCAAAGCTCGAGATTGTGCGCCGGCACCAACGCCGCTACCCTCGGAGCCACTTTGCCCGGAACCAGCACATAGTAGTACCAAAGCAGCACATAGAAATGAAAAGTAGCAAAGTTGAGGAAATCGAGCAGCGTTCTCCCATGGTGAGACAGATTCGTATTGACCAGAATGGCCCAAGAAGCCAAGAATACGCACGACGCAAGACCAAATCCCTGTAGGACTCCGAATGACAATCGATCCCACGTCAGCCTGAAATGCGCCACGAACAGGAATGCAAAAACTATCAGCCCCAGCTGAACGATGTACACCGTCTGTACCATCACATGAAATCCGGAAATGATGCGAACTTGGCTGGTATCTCGCGATAACGCGGCCGCCAGGGCAGCCAGCAGCACCAGCGCTGCACCGAATCCGCTAATTAGAATCTTGCCCAGACGGGCAAGGGAAGGATACGAATGGAGGACTCGCGAGAAAGCTTCTCCGATTACAATGAACTTCAAAGGACTCTCTACGATGAGAGCTCCCCAGGTGAAAATCCAAAAGGCCTCCGGGGATACCCGGGGTGCGATGTCGAGAACGAACCGCACAAGGTCCAAGGTGGGAATCAGCAGCGCGAATGCCACAAAGTAGGGAACCTGCCGCCAAAGCCCGCGCCTCAGCATCAGCACACCCAGCGCAAGAAGATAAAGGTTGGGCGCAACCCAGAGATAATTCCATAGAAATGAGTGCGCCTGCAGCATAGCGTTGATGAAGAACTATACCGCCCTTCGCTGCAGGCCCGCAATGATCGCCCGCACTTGTTCGGTTTTCGTAAGACAAATGAATTCATTGTGCAGGTGCACGATTTCACCTGCACAATGATTCACGGCAGCGTAACCTATCAGGCGTAACTTGCGGATGGTAACTTACGGCTTGCAGATGGTGCCGCCGCAGTTACCTCCGCCTCCGCCGCTGACATCGGCACTGGCTACGGTTGGAACTACGAAGCTGTTGAAGAAGAGGACTGCGACTCCGAGCACGAATAGAAGACGTTTCACGGTTTTTTTCTCCTTTGGACTGCGAGTTGGACCGTGATAATGTCATCGCCGCGACGCCGTGCCGCATCGTTCTCAATCCGTGGGATTGTTCGGAATTCGTAACAGCATGACTCTCAAATCAGCGCTACAGGACGTCAAGGAAAGCACGCTGGCCGCGGTGTCCGGGCTGCTTGGAAAGCTGGCTTATTTGGCCTCGCTGCGCCGTGAGCATGGCCGCTACGAGCATTGGGGAATGGAGTCTGTGTACGGCCAGGAGTCGTCTCAGCGCGCTCTGAAGACTGCCCACTCCGAGGTCCTGACTGGAATCCTGCGCACACCCCTGGCGTTACTGTTGGAAGATTTGGATCATTCGAGGAAGAGCAGTGGTTTACCTGCGCAGATCTATGTCGAGGCGATGGGCTCTCAGTTCGAAGACTTGCTGCCCGATGGCCGACAGAACACTCCGGCTTCCAGCCACCTTAATTCAGTGCTCTTGGCCCTTTCGAGTTTGGAGCGGAATCGAGAGCGTGCCACTCGGTCAATTTCATAGCGACGCCCACCACTTGACCGAGCACTTCCGCTTCCTGCGGATGCCGCAGAAATCGCACCGGTACCGGCGATAGAGGATGCGGCTGCAGAATAATCTCTTCCCGGCGCGTGCTGCACCAGCAGCAGGTGTGCCCCTCCCGGGTTTCGACAAAATAAATCGGACGTTCGTATTCTGAACGCCACGATCCTTCGACGACCCGGTTGCGCGACTCATCCACTTGTATGAAACTGCCCGGCGGCAGAATCGGGTACATGGTGAAATCGTCGGTGCCCACGTAGCCATACGTAAAATCGCTGTTCGCGAACTGCGCCAGATAGGCAAACGGCACCCATCCCCACTGCTCCACCATTCGTCCCAGGTTGGTGGTGCGCTTCTCGTCGAAGCCGGGATCCATGCGCACCGGTACCTGCACCGACGCCAATCCCGCCAGCGCATTTGACAGATGCGATTTGGGCGGCGCCATCAGACCCAGATCGGCCGCCATGTTACTCATATCGACCCCGTACCACGACATCAGCTCGCGAAGGTCCCGGCGGTAGATCACCGACAACGTGTAAAGACGATAAATGCTCGGAAGAATTCCCTTGGTCTCTATATCCGACAGTCGACTTGGCGGAATGAAAAATTCTTCGTTACGATAGCGCTCGGCAAGACGCGCGCTCGAGGTCTCTACGTCGCGCATAGTAAGGCCAAGTTTTTCACGCAACGTGCGAAGACCTTTTCCTGCGGGCAGCACCGATCCTCCTGAAGAAGTGGCGGAAATCATACCAAAGGTGAAGTCGCTTGTGTTCTTCTTTTCCTACCTAGAATAAGCTCTCGTCTGCTTTGTTACAAATTCCGAACACACGTCGAGCCTCGCCAGATGTGCAAATAACCGCATATCGTCCTCCTGGTTGAACTAACTGCTTTGTCACATTAGCTGTTACCGATCCTGTACCTTTGTTCGTATTTCGTAACGCGCTACTGAGCGCTGCTCAGTAATCTCAGGCTGGAATCTCCGGGCTTCCTCCGATTCTGCAGCTCCAATTGCCTTCGATTTTTGTATCTCATTCACAACTTCCCTTTCCTGGGACGAATGACATTTGTCACCCCCGCCGCGTGATGGATGGCACTGGCGCGGCGGCCTGTCCTGTTCGATGATGCGAATACCGGCGCCAAGAATCAAGCGCGAGGATCGCAGGAGTCATGAACATGATCGCAACTGCGCAGCCAATACACAGTACGGAACGCGGTACCACCGATTTCATCGTCGCGCACCTGGAAGGCGTCAACAAAAACTATGGCGACGTTCGAGCCCTACGGGGCGTCAACTTCCGTGTGCGCGCCGGAGAAGTCATGGCTCTGCTCGGCCCCAACGGCGCCGGCAAAACCACGGCGGTCAAACTTCTTTTGGGACTTCTCCAGCCCAATTCTGGCAAAGTCCGCGTCTTCGGCGGCGATCCCACCAATCCTGAAAACCGCATGCGCACTGGCGCCATGTTGCAGGTTGGACGCGTTCCGGAAACTTTGAGAGTCCGCGAACATATCGACCTGTTCTCGTCTTATTACCGCAATCCCATGCCGCTGGCGGAGGTCCTGGCCGCCGCCGGGCTCGAAAAGCTCCGCGACCGCAAATATGCCGAGCTTTCCGGAGGCCAGAAGCAGCGCGTGCTTTTCGCTCTGTCCATTTGCGGCGACCCCGACATTCTTTTCCTCGATGAACCTACAGTCGGCCTCGACGTCGAAGCCCGTCGCTTATTGTGGGACCAGATCCGCAAACTGGTCAGCCGCGGCAAAACCATTCTGCTCACAACTCATTATTTGCCGGAGGCCGATGCCCTCGCCGACCGCGTCGCCGTCATCAACCAGGGCGAGATCATCGCGGAAGGCACTCCCGCGCAGATCAAGGCCCAGACTTCAGGAAAGCGGATCCGCTGCATTACGCGATTGAATCTTGCATCGCTCCGCCAAATTCCCGGCGTCACTCTTGCACAGCAGGACCGCGAGGCCGTCGAACTGCACACTGGAGAGGCCGAGCCTGTCATCCGCGAATTGCTGGCTCGGGATGCCACGCTGTCTGGCCTCGAAATCACCACCGCCGGACTGGAAGAGGCTTTCCTCGCTTTGACGCAGGATGCTTCGACTCAGAATAGTTCGACGCAGGAAAGCCCGGCCAACGGGAATCCCTTGAACTGAACTTTTGAAGGAGACACGCCATGGGCACAGCCACTGCGACATTCGACAACGTACAGATCGAGCGCTCCCCGGCTCACACTGCGACCATTTACCTGAAGGAAGCGAAATACGAATTTCTCAAGAATCTCCGCCTGCGCATGTACACCGCTTCCGTGCTCAGCTTTCCGATCATGTTCTACGTCTTGTTCGGATTGGTGCTCAACGCGAAGGAGTCCATCGCAGGCATGCGCGTGCCCACTTACCTCATCGCGACCTACGGAACCTTTGGAGTGATGGGTGCTTCGTTATTCGGCACGGCGGCCGGACTGGCCTCTGACCGCGGCCTGGGATGGCTCCAGGTAAAGCGCGCCAGTCCCATGCCGCCCTTCGCCTACTTCGTGGCCAAGGTCATCACCAGTATGGTGTTCAGTTCCATCATTGTGCTGGTGTTGTTCGCGCTGGGAGTCGCCGTCGGCGGAGTCCGCATGCCTCTGTCTGAGTTCGCCCGGCTGCTCGGAACGTTGGTAGCCGGAGCGCTTCCGTTCTCCGCGATGGGACTGGCGGTCGGCTACTTCGCTGGCCCGAACTCGGCACCTCCCATGATCAACCTGATTTATCTGCCAATGTCGTTCTGCAGCGGTCTGTGGGTGCCGTTCATGTTTTTGCCCAAGGTGGTGCGGCAGATCGCGCTCGTTCTCCCGCCGTATCACTTGTCGCAGTTGGCCTTAGGAGTTGTGGGCGCCGGCAGCCAGGAATCAAATGCCGCGCACTGGGAAGTCTTGATTGCGTTCACCATGATCTGCCTGGGCATAGCGCGCATCGGCTTCCAGCGCGATCAGGAAAAAATGTACGGCTAGAGCCGCGTAAGCGGCGGTATGTGAAAGCCCGGCACGGGAGTGCCGGGTGCAGCAGAAGATTGATGCGAGTCCCGTAGGGACGGCAGGTCTCATGCACACGCTTCAGCCCCTGAGGCTGCCGTCCGGGGAAGTACAGGAGTTTTAAAATGCACCGGAATTCGAAATCGTCCGCTCTCTGGGCTGTCGTTCTCATCCTCTTCGGCCTCGTCGCCTTTTTCGGCGGAGTGAAATGGCTCATTCCCCTCATTCCCGCCGCGATGCTGATCTGGTATAGAGTCGGCCCCACTATGCGCACTGGCCGGAATTGACGAGAGGGTTGAAAATAGAAAACATGCCGCTGATAGTTTTCGATCGTGACGAAACCTGCTCGACCGCAGGCCCATTGGCGCTGAAGCCTTGGAAGACAATCTTCAAGGACAAGGAGCACGGCTGGAGCCCGCTGCTCTGGGTCGTTTATCTCGGCTTTTTCTTCATTCAGCCAGTCCTCGATCATGTCAGTCTGAAATTGTGGCTGCTCGACGCCGCTGGCGCCCTGGCGTTTCTCGTCCTTTATTTCGGCCTGTTTTTCCTGCAAAATCCGCGGGCGCTCTTCCATATCGCCGGCATGGTACTGCTCGGGGTTCTCTTCCAGCCCATCAACGCCGGCGCTTGCACGTTTTTCATCTTCGCGGCTGCAATGGTTCCGTTCTGTGTAGGGACGCAACTCACGGCGGTCCTCGGTCTCCTCACCATCGGAGCGATCGGCGCGGCCGAAGGACTGCTGCTCCACGTCAATGGCTGGACCCTGTTTTATTCCGGGCTGTTCCCGGTCATCATCGGCGCCGGCAACACGTTTTTCGCCGAGCGCAACCGCATGCACCGCAAGCTGCGCAAAGCCAATGAAGAGATCGAGCACCTCGCGAAAGTCGCCGAGCGTGAGCGGATTGCGCGCGACCTGCATGACGTGCTGGGGCACACTCTTTCTGTCATCACGCTGAAATCGGAACTGGCCGGCAAGTTGATGGATCGCGATCCCGATCGCGCGGGAAAAGAAATTCGAGAGGTCGAACAAATCTCGCGCCAGGCGTTGTCCGATGTGCGCGACGCGATCCGCGGATATCGCGCCCAAGGCCTGTTCGCCGAATTGGCGCAAGCCAAGTCGACGCTCGAAACCGCCGGCCTCACCGTGCAGTGCGATGCCGCCACCACCGTGAAGATTCCCGCCATGCAAGAGAGCGTTCTCGCCCTCGCGGTGCGCGAAGCAGTCACCAATGTCGTCCGCCACTCCAAGGCTCAAATCTGCCGCATGCGCCTCGAACAGCAGAACGGTTCGTGCCGGCTGGAAATTCATGACGATGGAGTTGGCATCTCGAGCGCCGAGGGCAATGGCTTGCGCGGCATGCGGGAGCGCGTCGAAATGCTCGGCGGGACACTCGAACGTTCCAGCCAATCCGGCACCATGCTCGTCATCACTCTGCCTCTGAAAGATGCACTCGGCAAAGCGGAAGGCCGCGACGCGTGAATCCCTCCTCCAGAGAAGGCTCGAAAGACAACTCCAGAAGCAGCCGCAAAATGATCCGCGTGGTTCTGGCGGAGGATCAGGGCATGGTGCTTGGTGCGCTGGCGGCCTTGCTCGAAATCGAGGGCGATATCGCCGTCATCGCCAAGGCGGGCAACGGCAAAGAGGCGCTCGAAGCCGTGCTCGCCCACAAGCCTGACGTTTTCATCACTGACATCGAAATGCCCCACATGAGCGGCCTCGACGTCGCGGTCGAGTTGAAGCGGCGCAAGACGGGAACGCGCGTCGTCATTGTCACCACCTTTGCACGCGCCGGATATCTGCGCCGCGCCCTGGAAGCTGGAGCTTCCGGATATCTGTTGAAAGACATGCGCGCGGAGGAACTCGCCGACGCTGTCCGGCGCGTGCATCAGGGATTGCGCGTCATCCATCCCGAACTTGCCACCGAAGCGTGGGGAGAGATGGATCCGCTCACCGACCGCGAGCGCCAGGTCCTGCGCCTCGCGGGAGAAGGCATGGCCAGCGGCGACATCGCCGGCGAACTCGGCCTCTCCGACGGCACCGTGCGCAACTATCTCTCCGAGGCCATCAGCAAGCTGGGGGCTAGCAATCGAGTCGAAGCCGCGAGAATTGCGCGAACCAAGGGCTGGCTGTGAACAGAGATCGAACCTGCCACAATCTCCGATAGTTTCCGTGGGTTGGGCTTAGTTCAGGCTCGCTGGGCCAGTGCTGGCTTGCTGAAAGGAAGCCGTGTCGGCATAGCAGGAGCGGCGCAAAAGGAAGAGCAAGAAAAGAATGCCTGCCGTTACTGCCAGTCCTAACAAAGAAGAGTGGAGTGTGCTCATGGCAGCGCGCCGGCTGGCCTCGGCGGGCGGAGGCTCGCTAAGAACCTGCAGCCGTGCCCGTCCTTTCATATCAGGAAAGAAATAGATCGGGATCACGGTTCCCACGCCAACCTGAGTATCGAGTTCGTCCTGGCTCCGCGGAACGAAATTGAGATAGGGTCCCAGGCTCATCCACTCTTTATTGCCTTCGACCGTTCCGCTGGCATAGATAGACGGGCCTCCGCGAGTGTGCGTCTGGAAGTACGCCTTCGTCACCACGAAGTTGGTTCGCTCATACCGGTGGCCTTCGTATTGGTGCCAGCGGTCCCACTCATCCATGAACATGACGAAGCCGAACAGCAAAATACAAACCAGGGCGAGAGAGCACAGCGCGATCGCGATGCTCAGAATCTTAAAGAGCAGAGGATTGGAAACCGGCCTTTGTGGAGCAACAGGCGTCCCCGGTGGGCGAGGCTTGACCAGTGTCGATAATGCGGTGACGACCACGATCAAAGTGGCGAACACCACGATCATGACCTTGGGAAATCCGAACACCAGCATGAAGGTCGTGGACAGGGCGATCTGTATGGCAGCGCCAACCCACTTTCTCGCTCGCGGTATAACCAGGGCCGGTGTGCCGCATCCGGGACAGATGGGAGACGTGGCATTGCTCAAATCGAAACCGCACTTCGGACATTTGCGCACGATCCCCATGGGCGCGATTAAACCATGGATGCAGGAGGCGGGACAATTGACGTTCGTAATGCAGTCCGTCCCTCGGATGATGCAATGTGGGGACAGCCGCCCTCGGCCTGTCCGCGGAGCGAAGCTCCGCCGCTGTGGGCTAAAGCGAGTCTTTCAGCTTTCCCGCACAATCCCCGCTTCCCGCTTCTT
Source organism: uncultured Acidobacteriota bacterium (assembly GCA_963763795.1). Classification (GTDB taxonomy): domain Bacteria; phylum Acidobacteriota; class Terriglobia; order Terriglobales; family Acidobacteriaceae; genus Sulfotelmatobacter. The sequence goes on from CAVXPP010000005.1 coordinate 207,604, forward strand.
CACCGTCTTGTACGCCCAGGCCATGCGCGGAGTGTTGTGGGCAATGCCGATGTGGCCTTCAGGATTCAGCACGATGATGCCGCCGTGCCCGTTGACGCGCTGCTTCAGATAATTCATCGCCTCCTGCGCGGACCACTCCGGCAGGTTGCCGGCAGCGATGCGATCGGCCGTCCACTTGGCAAGCACGAGTTTCATGATCGGCTCACCCCATCCTGTCGTCGAAGCCGCGGCGCTCTGATTGTCGGCGTAGCAGCCGCATCCGATCAGCGACGAATCGCCGAGGCGCCCGGGAGCCTTGTTCAGCGTGCCTCCCGTGGACGTGGCGGCGGCGATGTTGCCTTCGCGATCGAGCGCGACCGCTCCCACCGTGTCGTGCGAGATCGTCACGTCGTCAGACTCCGGCGCGAACAGATCGTTGCCGTCCGCTTTCGAATCGGCCTGCGCGGCCTGGTAGGCGCGCAGTCGCTCGACCTCGCGCGGGATGATCAGATCCTCATTCTTACAGAGCGGGATGCCGTGCTCGGCGGCGAACTTCTCCGCGCCTTCGCCAACAAAGTAGACGTGCGGGCTCTCACTCAAAATTTTGCGCGCGGCGCGGATGGGATTGCGTAGGCGCTCGACGCATCCCACGCCGCCGGCGCGGAGCGTGCCGCCATCCATGATGAGGGCGTCGAGCTGGACTTTTCCATCGCGATTCAAAAAGCTGCCGCGTCCGGCGTCGAAGGTCTCGTCGTCTTCCATGATGACGACGGCCTCCTCGACGGCATCCAGCGCCGCGCCGCCGCGCTCAAGCACGCTCCATCCCGCGGCCATCGCATTGCTCACGCCGCGAAGGTGCGCCTCGACCATGTCATCCGGCATGGCCCAAGCGCCGCCATGAATCACCAGCACAGGATCAGTCGGCAAGATTTTCCCCAGAATCAGTGTCGCGACTGGTTAGTCTAGCAAATGCCAGCGCGAAGTACCGCAGCTGCGTTGTCATCCTGAGGACCGCGCTTTTGGCGGGCCGAAGGATCTCTGGATTCGCCGGCAGCCTCGGCGATCCCGGCAGAGTACAGGGGTCCTTCGCTTTGCTCAAGATGACAAGGCGAAACACAAAGTCCCTCGACTTCGCTCGGGATGACAATGCTGTCGCGATGACAATGCTGTCGGAGATCGCTAGGCGGCTTGGTGAGGAGTTACAGCTACCGGCGGATCTTGCGTACGGGTCCAGGTGTAGCGCATGCGGTGGATTACGGTGATGGTCGAGAGCACTGCGATCACCCACAGCACTGGAGCCATGCGGTTGAACAGCGCTCCGAGGATGACCAGGACCAGCCGTTCGGGGCGCTCCATGAATCCGACGCGGCAGGAGCCGATCAGGCTCTCGGCTCTGGCGCGGGTGTAGCTGACCATGATGGCGCTGACCATCACGAACGCGGCCAGTACCACCCAGAAGAAGCGTCCACCGCGCGCATAGAAAACCAGCAGCCCGAGGAACTGGCTGGCGTCGGAATACCGGTCGACGACCGAGTCGAAGAACGCTCCAAAGCGGGTGACGCGGTTGGTGGCGCGGGCGACTTGTCCGTCGACCAGGTCGAAGAAGCCGGAAAAGATGATGACCAGTCCGGCATAGAAGAACATGCGTCTCTGGTTGGCGGCATTGGCCGATCCGAACAGAATCGCAGCCCAGGTGTTGACCACCAGTCCCATGAAGGTGAGGACGTTGGGATTGATGCGGGAGAGCGCCAGCCAGCGGACGATGGTATCGAGCAGGACCCCGCAGGCGCGGCCGAAGGCGGAGGTCCAGGACGCGCTCATCGGCGATCCCTCGTCGCCGAAAAACCTTCAACCACTAAGGACACCAAGGTACACGAAGGAAAACCGCCAGATTTCTCGTTCTTACTTCGTGTGACTTCGTGTCCTTCGTGGTTCATGAATTTGCCAGCCCGCCGCTACGCTCCCGCCTCTTTGGGAGCGTCACCTTCCAAATCGTGGATGGTGCTGAGGCTCAGAATCTCCAGCGTGCGCTTGCCATTGGGCGTGACCACGACCGCTTCTTCTCCTACCTTCTTATTGAGCAGGGCGCGGCCAATGGGACTGGTGGTCGAAATCTTTCCGCTCGCTACGTCTGATTCCTCGCTAGTCACGAGCTTATATTCGAGCTCCTCATTCTTGGTATTGTCGTAGACCTTGATGGTCGAGCCCAATCCCACTTTGTCGTGGGGAATGTTGTTCATGTTGACCATCGACAGGTCCGCGAGGCGCTTGCCCAGTTGGCGGACGCGGGCCTTGACGAACTCCTGCCGCTGCTTGGCCATGTGGTACTCAGCATTTTCGCTGAGGTCGCCGAGGGCAGCGGCTTTCTTGATTTCCTTGGGAAGTTCGTGGATCAGCTCATGTTCGAGCGCGTTGATCTCTTCCTGCAGCTTGCGTTTGATTGCGTCTGTCATGGGATACTAGCGGCCGGATTACAGCAAGGCTCCGAACATTATACGCCGCGCCTCCGGGCCGGCTAAGCCTGGAATTCGCTGGCTTCGGGGAAACGGAGTTTACATTTGGCGAGGGCGCCGGTGAGGAGTTCTTCGACCTTCGATTCTTCGCAGTTACGCGCCATCGCCAGTTCGCTCACCAGCAGGTAGCGGGCGCGCTCCAGCATCTTCTTTTCGCGGAAAGAGAGCGGCTTGGCTTGATGCAGCGCGATGAGGCTCTTGAGCACCCCAGCGACCTCGAGAAGCGACCCGGTGCGCATGCGGTCGGAATTCTCTTTAAACCGGTCTTTCCAGTCGCCGTTGCCGTTGCCTTCGGCGATCGAGAGCACATCCAGAACTTTTTGGATTTCGCCGTTCCGCACCACCCGGCGCAGGCCCACGCTGCCGGCATTTTGGCAGGGGACCATCACCTTGAGGCTGCTAGCTTTAATGTGGAGCAGGTAGAACTTCTCCACTGTCGGCCCGATGGAACGACTGCTGATTTGCTCGATGATTCCCACCCCGTGGTTGGGATAAACGACCTTGTCGCCGATGTGGAAAATCAGATCAGAACCACTCATAGTCGGGCACCCAGAAGGCCGGAGGGTCGCGGGGAAGACTCGTCAAACTACTGTAAACATGCTACTCCTCAGCCCGTGGGAAGGCAAGGCGGACGCGGCAAGCACAGGGGCAGGTATTTGCAAATGCTTGAAATTACAGAGATACGTGACCGGAAACATCGCAAATCGGCATATAATCGGCGCGTGAGTTCCCCCGAAGAGTCACAACGAAATACGTCCGACGGAGGGCAAACTTCCCATCCGGCAGGCGTTCCAGGACGCGTGCTCGGACTTGACGTGGGATCGCGCAGAATCGGCGTGGCTGTGTCGGATCCGTTGGGCATTACGGCCCAGGGCCTCGAGACGCTGCAGCGAAGGAACAAGCGGCAAGACTTTCAACATTTAAGAGATGTGATTCGCCAATACGAGGTGAAAGAGATCGTGGTCGGCCTTCCTCTACGAATGAGCGGGGAAGAGGGAATTCAGGCCGACAAGATGCAGGGGTTTGCCGAGGAGTTGCGCCGGCGCTTCGGATTGCCAGTTCACCTGTGGGATGAGCGTCTCACCTCGGCGGAGGCCAATCGCCTCCTGCGGGAGACGGAGCTGTCCATCGAAAAACGCGGCAAAGCGGTGGACCGTATGGCGGCTGTCCTCATTTTGCAGGGATGGATGGCGAACCGCGGAGTGGGATCCCGGAGTTAATCCAGTTCTTTACGCAGAAGGTTCAGTCCTGCGAGGGCATCGGAAATGGCCTGTTGTTCATCAGGAGTGCCGTGATGATCCTGCGCCAGTTGCTGGATGCGAGCGTCGATGGCAGCTTGTGCGGATTGAATGAGCACGGGCAGACGCGAAGGATTGGTCTCGACGATCGCCGCTTCGTAGAAGCGCTGCCAGCCATACTGCCATGTCATTCGAAAACCCCTGGTGTAAGCCCATCACGCCATCAGATATAGTTCGGTGGGCTGGGCCGGTTAATCCTTTTGACGGTGCTTGGAAAGCTAGCATGCAGAAGCGATGCCGGGATGCGCCAAACCACGCCACGGAGGCGCGATTTGATAGTTTGCGGAGGCTGCGTTTGCATTCGCGCACGACTCTGAGGTCATGTGGAGCGGGCACTCCTGCCCGCTTTGCTTGCGCCGGCAAGAGTTAGCGGGCAGGAGTGCCCGCTCCACACAACAGTTTAGGAAGCAATTTTTCGAGAGGCGTTCATGCCAAGCGGTTCAAAGAAGAAGAAACAGCGCGGTACCAAGCCGCAGGCGAAAGACAAAGTCCCTGCGGAGCAGATATCGGCAGAGATTTTCCCCATTGTCGCGATTGGCGCATCGGCCGGCGGGCTGGAGGCGTTCAGCACGCTGCTTCGCGCGATGCCGTCAGAGCCGGGGATGGCGCTGGTATTCATCCCTCACCTCGATCCGACCCACGAGAGCGCGATGGTGGAGTTACTGTCGCGAACGACCCGTCTGCCGGTGTTGCAGGCGGCGGACGGAATGCACGTCGTGTCTAACACCGTCTATGTTCTGCCGCCAAACTCGGACATGACGATCGTCAACGGCATTCTGCGCCTGGTGAGGAGGGAAGCAGGCCGCGGCCATCACATGCCCATTGATAAGTTCTTCCAGTCCCTGGCTGCGGACCAAACATCGAACGCCATCGGAGTGATCTTGTCAGGCACGGCGAACGACGGCACCGCGGGCCTGGCAGCGATCAAAGACAATTCCGGCATCACCTTCGCGCAAGACACGGAGTCCGCCAAGTACGATGGCATGCCCAGCAGCGCGATTTCCGCGGGAGTCGTGGATTATGTGCTTCCCCCGGAGCGCATCGCGCAGGAATTGATTCGGATCCAGCGGCAACCCACGGGGCAGAAAAGACCCAGCGACATCTTCGACGGCAAAGACCGCCAGATGAAAGAGATTTTCCGTTTGCTCAAGAACTTCAGCAAAGTGGATTTTGTGGATTACAAAGTGGCGACGATCCGGCGACGGATCCTGCGCCGCATGAATATCCACCGGGTCACGGAACTGGAAGAGTATCTGAAGCTGTTGCAGCGGAACCCTCAGGAGTTGGAAGGGCTGTACCGGGATGTGCTGATCAACGTGACGAGTTTCTTCCGGAATCCGGACGTATTCGCCTACCTGCACGACACGATCTACCCGAAAATTGTCGCCGCGCATTCGAACTTCGAGCCCGTGCGGGTATGGGTTCCCGGATGTTCGACGGGAGAAGAAACCTATTCGCACGCAATTTCACTGGTCGAGACGCTTTCGGAGCTGCGGGTAGAAATACCGATTCAGATTTTCGGGACTGATCTGAGCGACAGTGCGATCCAACGGGCACGGGCAGGAGTGTACAAAGACAACATCGCCAATGAGGTGTCGGAGGTTCGGCTGCGACGCTTCTTCCACAAAGTGCCCGGCGGCTACCAGATTTCGAAGTCGATCCGCGACGCATGCGTGTTCGCGATGCAGAACGTGTTCAGCGACCCGCCGTTTTCGCGCATGGATCTAATCAGCTGCCGCAATGTGCTCATTTATCTGACGCCGGTTTTGCAGAAAAAAGTGATTCCGATTTTTCACTATGCCTTGAAGGCGGGCGGCTACCTGCTGGTGGGTAACACCGAAGGCCTGGTTGGCTCGGGCGCGGAGATTTTCGATCTCGTGGACCGCAAAGGAAAGGTTTACCAGAAGAAAGCAGTTCCATCGCCAGTCAGTTTCGGGATGACGGTCAGCCCGCACGCGGCGACGGAGCGAAACCAGGAAAAACCACTCATTCCACGTAAAGAGGACGAACTGGTCAAGCCGCCGTCGGACGTGCAGCGCGAAGCGGACCGGCTTCTTTTGACGAAATACGTGCCCTCAGCGGTGGTGGTGAATGACGACTTGGAGATTCTCCAGAGCCGGGGAAAGACGAATCGCTACCTGGAGCTTCCGACCGGCAGGGCGAGTTTGAATCTCTTGAAAATGGCCCGGCCCGGCCTGCTCTATGAACTGCGGACTTTGATTGAGAAGGTGCGCAAGAGTGGCACTTCGCTTTCCAAGGACGGCCTCGTCGTTGAGGATGGAAACCAGGCGAACCTGGTAAAGATCGAGGTCATTCCATTTCGTACGCCGGCACGCGATGAACGCCATTTCCTGGTGCTGTTTGAGGAGAAAGAGTCGGTCAAGACCACGCCTGAGCCGAAGCCCGTCTCGCGGCAGGCGAAGGAAATTTCCGATGCTAAGGATGTACAAATCGCGCAACTCAAGCAGGAACTCGCCAGCACCAAGGAATATCTGCAGTCGATCATTGAAGCGCAAGAAGCCACGAACGAGGAATTGCAATCTGCCAACGAGGAGATTCAATCGGGCAACGAAGAGCTGCAGAGCACCAACGAAGAGCTGCAGACTTCCAAGGAAGAACTGGAATCCGCCAACGAAGAGCTGAACACGGTCAACGAAGAAATCCAGCACCGCAACCAGCAACTGGCACAGCTCAGCAACGATCTGATCAATCTGCTGAACAGCGCGACCATCCCGATGATTCTTCTGGGCGAGGATCTGCGCATACGGCGGTACACGCCGGAAGCGGAACGCGTCTTCGGCTTTTCCAATCACGATACGGGCAAGGCTCTGAGCCATCTCTCGCTGAACCTTGACATCCCGAACCTGGATAGCTGGATGCTCGATGTGATGCGAGATGTGACCGCGCGCAATGAACTGGTGCAGACTCGCGATGGCAAAGCCTACAAACTGCGCATCACGCCCTATCGAACCATGCAAAATAAGATTGATGGCGTGGTAGTCGTGCTGCTGGATATCAGTGATGTATTAGGCGCAGGTAAACGGCATCGGCGAGCGTCGAGCGGCGGTAAATGATTCAGGCGGGTTCTAACTCACTTTGCGGTATCGGGGCAGCGCCGCCGCGAAATCAAGAATTATTTTTTCGTTCAAGTCGCCGTCCAGAAGCGTCTGATTCGGAGAAGCCGGCCACCGATTCTGGTTCAGTTCGCCTTGCAGGCAGTTGACACTTTCCTTCAGCAGTTGCACAGAGGATGTGACTTCCGCGCGAAGCGCCAACAGCTGATCGCGCAACTTGCCCATCTCCGCCAGTCCGGCCCGGAAGACTTCCCTGGCGTCGGCCTGTTGCAACATCTGCGTCTGGGTTGAAAGATGAAAAGCCTCGCGGATCGGGCTGGCCATGACCCAGGCGTCTAGCTCGGCCTTGGTGGCCACGACCGAACCCCAGTCCTTGCCTGCGGGACGGCGTACCGGCAGCCCCATATACCGCTCGTAGCGCTGCACCGTGCGCACGCCCTTTCCCAAATAGTTAGCGATGTCTTTCCAGCCACTCAGGAATTGCTGCGGCTCAATTTTTCCCGGCTCTTTGTTTTTCACGGCAGACTTCCACTACGGTCGATTTGATTCCCCAGGCTCCAAACTACTTGTCCCAATTTTAGCATCGGGGTCAAGGGAATCTTCGGTTCGTGGGGGCAGTTCATTTCCACGCCGCGTCATCCCGAACACCCGCGTTCTCCCCGGCGGGGAAAGGGGGGTCTCCCGTGGGCACACAGCCGGGCGAAATTCCAACTGACTCACTAAGGAATTCTCGCCCAATGCGTTGTATGAAAAATGCTGTCGTGCGAGCGCACGAGGAACTTTTTCCGCCGGGATCGTGGAAATTAAAAAGGTCATACTGGCGCACCTTGGCGCGTCAGGCTGCGTCGGGCGGCTGATAGGTTGGTTACAGACAGTAATGAAAACATATTCTCACTCGCCCCAACCGGCTGTGCATCCGTCGTCTTCAAACCCTCCCCCAGAGTCCAGCCCGGTCGCGCTGCGGCAGGAGATTGCCAAACTTTTTCGCGAGGTTCGTTCTCAGGCCGCTCAGCACCAGCTTTGCCCTCAGTGCGGCCAGCCAATGAAGCTCGTAGAAACGACCTTCTACCTTTACGGAACCGACGCGCAGTGGAGCGTGCGCCTTCCGGTTTGTTCCTGCCAAGACGAGAAGGACGGGGACGGTTGGTTGCGCGACACCGGTTCGATCAACCGGAGAGCGTCCTAGCAAGAGGGCTTTCTTACCCCGATCCAGTGAAAGCATGCCGGCCCGCCTCTTCTGCGCTGCCGGCAGAGGCAGGCAGGAGTGCCCGCTGCACAATTGCCCACCTGCATGCTACAGCTTGAGGCATCCGCGGAGAGCCCGCAGGGCGTGCAGCGCGTTATCAAGGGCCCGCTGCTCGATACGGTCGGAAGGTCCGCTCGGCAACTCGCGTTCACGATTCAGAATGAGGAACTCGGCGAGGAGGATGCTCTCGGCAATCTGTCTGCGGTCTGATTCGAATAGCGCCCCCATGTACGCCTCGTACCAACTCTGACTCTTGTAGAAAGCCTCAATGGCGCCGGTGTGTATCGGTGGCTCGGTGCGAGACTCAGCCCCTTCCGTATTCAATCCCATATCAGATTCCCGCCTTCTCGCCCCGCATGCTGAAGCAGAATCGCCAGATACGTCAGGGCGTTGTTCAGATCCTGCAGTTCGCCGCCATCAGCGCCCTTCGCGCGGCGCAATTCGATCAGCCGGTTCTGCATTGCCCTGCGGGCGCGCTCAATCTGCAGGAGAGCCCTACCCTCGTTTCCTTCCGTCACGGCGGCGAAATAGAGTTGGTACCATCCCGAGTCATTCGGCCCGGCCGGACGCGACCTTTGCCTGCGTTCCCGCATGGGAAAGACTGCCTGAATCAGCGGATTCGCATCTTCCGTGCCAACATCGAAGCGCTGAAATGCGAACGGAGTGTCACAGTAAACAGATCTCCGAGCGGGAGCAATACAGTGAACTCAGTAATCCGGTTGATATAACGAAAGCGGCTATTGCAATCGAAGCGGAGAATGGCGGGAGATTACTGCGGTGTTGTCGAATTTCGGCAGGCGCGGAAATCAGTTGCGCGCTCGCTCGATCTGCGGCGTTTCGGCCGAAAGCGGGAACGTTTTCGAACGCGTCCGCGCCTTGGCTGCCGCGGATTCCGGCTTCGAGCCGTCCTTCGATAGGATGGATGCGGCTTCGAGATCCAGAGCCGCTTCTCCCAGAGCGTCGGCAGCGCCTTGAATCCTGTCGCTCTGCCGTTTCACTTCCGCCAACAGCAGGGCGAGTTTATCGATTTCATCGTGGAGTTGCTGAACCCGGGCACAGCGAGCGCTGGAATCTGCGCCGCTCAGAAATCCCTTTTTGTTCTTGAGTTCGGAACGATACTTTTCGGCCATGTTGTTTCCACCCCTCATTCAGAACCTACGTGCGGGGGGCCAGGGGAACAAGCGTCAAAATACGCCACGAATTTCGCTCTCTGCGGTCGATCCTGAAAGTCTTTGCGCTGGACTGTAGGACGCTATGGAGTTCCGGAAATCCACCACAAGACCTTACCGACGATGCGCCAACCGGTGGATTTACTGAGAATCACCGGGTCATGCTGTCGGCCTTCTGCTTCCAGGACATCCAGCGTGTCATAGCGGCGAAGACGCGAGACGCTGAGTCCCGTCTGTTCGTTGGCGACGACGACGAGCTGGCCGTAGAGGTCGCCACGTTCCGTCTGAAAGGAATCGACCGCCACAATGTCCCCATGGTGGAGGACAGGTTCCATCGAGTGCCCCTTCACGCGCAGCAGGCTGGTGTAAGCGGGATTCGGGCACCAGGACGCGGGCGTGGTGACTACGGAATTTGCGGGAATGGCTCTAAGGCTGCTCCTGTGATCCCCGGCCAGCCCATGCGTGCCGATGGCCGCCTTGAGCAAGGGAACCTCCACGAAATGCGGTGGGCGGCCGGGCTTTGCTGCCTGGCCATCGACCGAGCGGCCGGGGCGCCACACAGTCCCCGATGCCCGTTTTGCGCGAGGTGAGGCCTCGAGAGCTTCCAGTACTTTGGCCGGACGGACTCCGCCCATTTCCCAAAAGAACCAAGCCTCGGTCTTATCGGCAAGATTGCCCAGCTGAATAAAGTGCTCGGCGGAAGGTTGGAGCAGTCCGCGTTCCCAGCGCGAGATCGTCATCGCGGAGCATTCCATTCGGCGTGCCAGCTCTGCTTGATTGATTCCCAGCCGTTGGCGCAGCGCGGTAATCTGCAATCCCCACTCGGGCAGCACAATGCGCTTCGATCTCCGTTTGATCATCTATTTTATGCATCCCCATTCCCCGCACTCGGCTTCACAGACCGGGTGGGCGAATCGCAGGCAGGTCCATCGCAACGGGCGCCAAGAAACTCGCACTCGTTCCCTCTGTGGGCTTAGGGTACCACTGGGACGCACGGTCGAGCCGGCCAAACGTTGACCGGAAGCGGCAGCGCCAAATAAGCTGTGCCCTATCGAGTCAAAAACTTCCCATCCCGAAAACCAGAGAATGCGTCCAACAGTGAACGGACCGAACGTCTCCATGAAAAGAACCCCGCGTTTTTCCCGCAGCACTAAGAATGCGACTTTCCCATTGGCCGCACAGGCGGTGTGGCTTTGCCGAACCGGCAAGCTGCGCAACGGCTTCTCCAGTCGTTGTCGAGCCATCGTAAGCACGGCGAATCGACGGACTGCGAGGGTAGCTCTGCTTTTGGCGATAGCCGCTCTGGTTTCTCCGGCGCAAGATGCGAAGAATCCAGCGTCCGCTCAGCCGGCGAAGCAACCGAGTTCTCCACCGCCATCGACGTTGCCCCCCATCCAATTGGATAGCGACGCCGCACTGCATCATCTGAACCAGGTGATCAGCTGGTACCGTCGCGCCACAACCGGCATCCAGGCGGTGGGATTGCCCAGCGATACAATTTACCAGGACAACACGAGAAATTTGGGAGCACAAGTCGTGCGCCTCGCCTTTCAATCGGCAAAAACCGAGGCCGCACTGATCAAGTCCCAGCAAGGCTCGATCCAGACTTCCCACGAGAGCAGCCAGGAGCAGGCTCTGGAGCGGATGCAGGCCAAGACCTCCTCGCAGATCGACCAGTTGCAGTCGCAGATCGCTAAGTTGAACGGAGAGATTCCGCGAGCGCGTCCGGCACAGCGGACCGGCTTAACTTCTCAGCGCGACGCGGTGCAGAGCGAATTGGATTTGCAGAAGGCCTTGCTGGATTCAATCCACAAAATGAGTTCGTTCGTCGAGTCGAACGAAGAAGTCGCCTCCGGGCTTGAAGGCGGAATCAACCAGCTGGCCCGGTCGATTCCTGAGGTTCTGGCCACAGGACCGGAGAAACCCGCGATCACCCCGGCCCCAGCCAAACCGACGCTGGCGACCTCGGGCGGTCTCATCAGCGAGGCCATCACTCTGTATGACTACATGAGCGCGGTGCACCAGATCGACGCTGCGATGAAAGACGCCGACGAGACTCGAGATGTGGCGGATCATGTGCGCGCGCCTCTGCGTGATGCGCTGCGGGCCACGATCCAACAGAGCCAGGGCCTCGCGGGCCAGCAGCCCGGCACCAATTCGCAGCAACTGCAAGCGGAGCGGCAGACGTTTCAGGAGATCACGGAACGCTTCAAACAGCTTTCCGGGGCGCTGATGCCGCTGAGCCAGGAAATCATCGTCCTCAACGACAGCAAAACCAACTTCGGCGAGTGGCGCAGCTCCGTGATTCGCGAATCGCGACACGTATTGCGTTCGGTGCTGGTGCGCGTGGGAGGCATCCTCGGAGCGCTCGCCGTGATTTTGATTCTTTCCGAAGTCTGGCGGAGAATCACCTTCCGTTACATCAGCGATCCGCGGCGGCGCCGGCAGTTCCTGGTATTGCGCCGCGTGGTGATCGGATTCCTGATCGTGATTGTCCTGGTTCTGGGTTTCGTGAGCGAGTTCAGCTCGCTCGCGACGTTCGCGGGATTCATTACGGCGGGCATCGCCGTGGGATTGCAGGCCGTGCTGCTCTCCGTGGCCGCCTACTTCTTCATTATCGGGCGCTATGGGATTCGGGTCGGCGACCGCATTAGCGTGGCGGGCATCACCGGCGATGTAGTCGATCTCGGGCTGGTGCGTTTCTACCTGATGGAAATGGCTGGAACCGGCTTGGATTTTTATCCGACGGGCCGGCTGGTCGTGTTCTCGAACGCGGTCCTGTTCCAGACCGGAACGCCGCTGTTCAAGCAGATTCCCGGGGCCGATTACGCGTGGCACGAAGTGGGGGTTATGATCGCGCCCCAGGGAGATCACAAGGCCGCGCAGGAAAAGCTGGTGGCGACGGTGAATTCGGTCTACTCCCAATACCGGCAGGAGATCGAACGCCAGCACGCGAACATCGAGCGCCGGGTGGATATACAGATCGAACCTCCTCGCCCCGGGGCACGTCTGCAATTCGTCGATGCGGGGTTGGAGTTGCTGGTGCGTTATCCAGTGGAAATTCGCCGCGCTCCCGATATCGACGAAGAGATGACGCGGAAAGTTCTGCAGCTGATTCAAACGGATGAGACGCTGAAAGCCGCGGTTTCCGGCACGCCGAAAATCCGCTCGGCGGTAAAACAGTAAGTTTGTAGGGACAGCCACGAGGATGCCGCCCTCACCACCGCCTATGGGGGGACGGACGCATCCGTCCGTCCAGGTTTTTGTGGGAACAGCCGCCCTCGGCTGTCCAGCCATTTGCCCCTTTTACATTTTTTATCCGTCTCGCATGCAGATGAAAATCCCTCGACATCTTGCGGATTCTGCGGACTATACTTACAGAAAAGTGCAGTACACGTAACCGAAGTTCCGCGCCCTTCGATCTAACTCTGTGGATGCAGCTCGTGAACGCCGAATCGACCGATTCTCACAAAACTGCATCTAACCTACTTTGGCTGGAAGTGAAAGATTGGTTGGTCTTTACATCCGGACGTAGTCTTACCGGCATAAGCAGCATGATCAGGAGGACCGATGAACGTAATGTTTTGTAGAGACAAAGTCCTGAGCTGCATGATCGCGTGCGCAATCGTAGTCGCGACTTTTTCATTCCCTGCCTTGATCCAAGCACAACAAGAGGCTCCGCCTCCTCCCGAGCAGCCGGCGCCCTCGCAGCTAAGTCCGGAACAGCTCCAGCAACTGGTGGCGCCGATCGCCCTGTTTCCGGATGCCTTAGTCGCGCAGATTCTAGCGGCGGCGGCGTACCCCACGCAGATCGTCGAGGCCGAGCGCTTCCTCGAACAGAACCCGAATCTCAAAGGTAAGGAATTGGCCGACGCGGTCGACCAGCAGGACTGGGACCCCAGCGTCAAGGCGCTGACCCAGTTTCCCTCGGTGTTGGCGAATATGAACAAGGATCTTTCGTGGACGTCGGAACTGGGTGATGCGAATTACAACCAGCAGGCCGATGTGATGAATGCGATCCAGTACATGCGCCAGAAGGCGCAGCAGGCGGGAAATCTTAGAAGCACGCCTCAGCAGACGGTTACCGACCAGGGAGGCAACATCGATATCGTGCCGGCCGATCCTGAGGTCGTGTATGTGCCCGAATACAATCCGGAATTCGTTTACGGCTATCCCGTGGAGCTTTGGCCCGGATTTTATCCATGGTGGGGAGTCGGCGGGCCATACATCTCGTTTGGCGTCGGATTCGGCATTGGCCCGTTCTTCGGATTTGGATGGGGATGGCATGGATGGGGTTTCGACTGGCATCACCATGGCCTGATCTACGGTGGCCGCCCCTACGCCTTTCACAGCCACGCGTTCTATGACCGCAATGCATATTTCCACGGAGGTTATCGCGGTGGCGCGCCATTCGCCCGCGGCGACCGGGAATTGCGCGGATACCGTGCTGAGGGGGGCGGATTCCGTGGTCCGGGAGGCGGGTCCCGTGGTCCTGCAGGCGGGTTCCGTGGCCCTGCCGAACGTGGCGGAGGCCGCTCCTTCGCTCCAGCGCCCAGGCCAGAAGGTCACGTCGGAGCCTTCGGTAGCGTTTCTCGCGGCGGGGTGTCGCGGGGATTCTCGGCGCGTGGCCGCTCCAGTTTCGGCGGAGGCGGAGCGCAGGGGCGGTGGAAGCCGGCGGTGGTGGACACGGTGGGCATGGCGGTGGAGGACGCCGCTAATCTTGTGATTGTCCGTTCCTGTCGAAACCAATCGAAGCAAGTGAATACCAGAGGAGGTCAGAACGATGTCTCAAGAGGATCGCAATCTCCGACAACTTCCCGCGCAATTTTTCAAGCTGGCGATGTTTGCAATTCTTGCTCTCGCAGTTTCGGCCTCGCCCCTTTCTGCCACCCAGCAGCCCGGACAAAAGACATTCGGTTCGGCCGCCGAGGCCTGCCACGCTCTCGTTGCAGCCGTCGAGGCTGACGATCAGTCGGCGTTGTTGAGCATTCTGGGACCGGATGCGAAGGGCCTCATTTCGTCCGGCGACCCGGCCCAGGACAAGAGCCATCGGGAAGACTTCGTCAAAAAATATAAAGAGATGCACCGCCTGGTGAACGAGCCCGACGGAACCACGACTCTCTACATCGGCGCGGAAAACTGGCCCACTCCGATCCCCCTGCTGCATAAGGGCAACGCCTGGTATTTCGATACGCCGGCCGGAAAGAAAGAAATCCTGTACCGCAGGATCGGCAAAAACGAACTGGCCGTCATCCAGGTGTGCCAGGCACTGGTCGATGCCCAAAAGGAGTATTACTCGCAGCCCCACGACGGCGAGTCGCAGCAGCAATACGCCGGCAAACTTTCCAGTGATCCCGGCAAGCACAATGGCCTTTACTGGGAGACCAGCGCTGGCCAGCCCGAAAGTCCAATTGGACCGCTCGTAGCTGCGGCCGCCGTGGATCCTGGGAATCCGGACCAGAAGCCGCAACCGTTCATGGGCTACTACTTCCGGATCTTGACCGGGCAGAAAACGGCCAAGGGATCGCACAGTTACATCGTCGACGGAAAGATGACCGGTGGATTCGCCTTTTTGGCGTATCCCGCCGAATACCGCTCTTCGGGAGTGATGACTTTTATAGTTGATCAGGATGGCGTCGTCTATGAAAAGGATCTGGGCCCACGAACCGCCGCCATCGCCAAGACTCTGACCCGTTACAGCCGCGACGCAACCTGGCGCCAGGCAGACTAAAGGCACCTCTCGGCTCTTTTGTTCGGTTTTCGTAACGCAGAACGATCTCTTGCGTACTTCCTTGTCCCCTCGTGCAAAATGCCTGCATCAGTTAGGGGGAGAGGAGTGGATCCGGAAGAATGTCCTCGATGCAGCGGCACCGGATATGTGGCGAAGCCTGTGGACCTGAACGGCAAGTCTGAAGGAGTTGCATTTATCCGCGTGAAATGTTCCGCTTGCGGCGGCACAGGCCGGAAACACCCGATCTCACCTACGACCGCCGGCTGACCGCACGGCCTGCGGTGCTTGCGAAGCGTCCAAGCCGGACCGTCCCCCCTTTTTTTCCCGTCTAGGGGACGGTCCGGCGCGACGCAGATTTCGCCCGCCGCGTTTCCAATTCCCAAGCAGATTGCTGAAAGAATTAGGCGATGCCGGCGGCCTGGGTGCGGGTGCGCTTCGCAGAGGCGGTCTCGAGGCGATTCCGGCCGTTAGCCTTCGCGCGATACAGAGCCTTGTCGGCGGCCTTCAGCACGGAGTCGGGTTCGTCGTCTTGCCGGGACGACGTTGCCACCCCGATGCTCACGGTCACCGAGAGCGAACTCGGAGATTTGTCTTGTGCGAGTTGGCGAATGGCATGCCCTTTTGCCGTGCGGCCCCGGTTCTTCTCATTGCGGCGATCGGGGCCGCGAGGCGCCTGCCGCCGGTCATTGCCGCGCATGCGAAATTCTGAAGTCTGAACATTTTCCCGCAGGCGTTCCAGATGTTCCACCACTTCCGCCGTGCTCTTGCCGGGGAAGAGAATGTTGAACTCCTCGCCTCCGCAGCGGTAGGCCTGTCCACCCCCGGTAACCCGCGCCAGGTTCGAAGCGACCAACCGCAAAACCTGATCGCCCGTATCGTGGCCGTAGGTGTCGTTGAACTTCTTGAAATGATCGATATCGACCACGGCAATGGAATAAGGATCCTGCAGCCGCAGCATCGCTTCTTTGAAAGCCCGCCGCGAAGGCAGCGTGGTCAATTCATCGTGATAGGCAAGCAGGTAGGAATTTTCGATGATCGACGTCGCCAGGATGCATGCCGCGGTCGCCGCGTACATGATCGAAATGCGCGCATTGCCGGTGAAGCGCAGCGAGAGAAAGAAGGCCAGTAGAGACCAGAAGAGGGCGCTATCGGCCGGCTTGCGCGTGAACAGAAAACGTCCTACCAGAAAAGCGCAGGCGGCCGCAAGAATGACCAGCGCATAGCCCTGGAATTGCATCGTCGTCGCGGCGTGGCGCAGATGCGCCGCCGACGGCGCCGTTACCGAAATCCGCGAGAATACGAACACAATCACGGACTCAACGAACAGAAGCAGTACAACCGGAGAGATCGATTCCATCGTGAATCCGCGCTCGTGCATCACGGCGATAAGGACGAAGTCGATCGGCACCAGCACCGACACGATGCGCACGATGGTCAGAACGACTGCGGGCGCCCCGCCGGCGAGCAGGGGAACCGCTTGTCCGGCAAGAAATAAAACCAGCAACGCCAGGAAAGTCCGGCTGGAGTGGAAGCGCCACGCCAGCAACATCCCGCCAGCCAAAGCGCAATAGTAGAGAAAGCTGAGCGCAGGCAAAGCCAGAGTCAACCATCCGGAATAGACGAGCGTCATCATGCCTAGGAGCAGGGCTCCGCCCGGCAGCAGCATCGACTTCAACGTCTTCATGCTCCGGATTTCTACGCTCCCCATCGGCAAGCCGCACCCCAGGCAAAAAACGCCATCAGAAATTATCCCCCTCCGGGCGGGGTGCCGGAATTGGCGGCAAAGGTTCGGATAGCGTCCGGAAGCAGGTATAATGCCGCGACATGGCGCTGACCTCTGGCACAAAATTAGGCCCTTACGAGATTGAATCGCTCGTGGGCGCGGGCGGAATGGGTGAAGTCTACCGCGCGCACGATTCACGGCTGAACCGCACGGTCGCGATTAAAGTCTTGCCCGCTTCCTTTTCAGCGGACCGCGATCGGCTGCAGCGCTTCGCGCAGGAAGCCCGCGCGGCCGCCGCGCTCAACCATCCCAACATTCTTTCCATCTTCGATATCGGTGAAGAACAGGGCGCGCCCTATGTCGTCTCCGAATTGTTGGAAGGCGAGACCCTGCGCGATCGGCTGCGCAATGGCCCGCTGCCCATCCGCAAAGTCATCGACTACGCCATGCAGGTTGCTCGGGGTCTCGCTGCCGCGCACGACAAGGGCATCGTCCACCGCGATCTGAAGCCGGAGAATCTGTTCCTGACCCACGACAACCGGGTCAAGATTCTGGATTTCGGCCTAGCCAAACTGACGCGTCCGGAGGCAACCACCGGCAGCGGAAGCGCGCCCACGGTGCAGGTTGCGACCGAGACTGGGCTGGTCATGGGCACGGCCGGATACATGTCGCCGGAGCAGGTTCGCGGCAAACCCACCGACCACCGCTCGGATATCTTTTCGTTCGGCGCAATTCTTTTCGAGATGATTTCCGGCAAGCGCGCATTTCACGGCGAAACTCCCGCCGACACCATGAGCGCGATCCTGAAAGAAGAGACGCCGGAGCTTTCCGAAACCGCACGCAACGTTCCCCCGGGCCTGGAACGAATCGTCCGCCATTGCCTGGAGAAGCACCCGGCACAGCGCTTTCAGTCCGCGGGCGATCTGGCCTTCGATCTCGAAGCGCTGACGGAACTTTCCGCGTCCACGAAATCGGGCGCGCAAGCGGCAGTCCAGCAAGTTGAAACTGCGGGCTCGCGTCGCCTGGTCGCAGCGGCGGCCGCAGTCGTGGTGCTCGCAGCGGCTATGCTCGCTCTCGGCTGGTGGATCGGCCGAGGCAGCGGCGCCAGCGCTCCACCGCAGTACCAGCAGATCACCTTCCGCACCGGATCCATCGGCAACGCCCGCTTCACGCCCGACGGCAGCATTGTTTACAGCGCGTCCTGGGATGGCGGCAAACAGCAGTTCTACATGGCTCGCGTGGACGATAACGGCTCCCGCGAACTCGGTTTCGACGACGCCGAATTGCTATCCATCTCCAAGACCGGGGAACTCGCGATCCGTCTCAACACCGCTTACTATAGCGGATTTGCCCGCACCGGCACCCTGGCACGCGTTCCGCTCAGCGGAGGCACTCCCCGCGAAGTGCTCGATAACGTCCAAGATGCCCAATGGTCGCCCAGCGGCGACAGCATGGTCATTGTCCATTTCATGTCCGAGACCCATCACTGGCGCTTGGAATATCCGATTGGCCACGTTCTCCTCGACGGCATCAACTGGATCAGTCATCCCCAGATTTCTCCCGATGGCAAATGGATCGCCTTCGCCGACCACGAAAATCCCGGTGGTGACGATGAAGGCTCGGTCGCCGTCATCGACATGTCGGGCCATGAGAAAAAGCTGGCATCGGGCTTCGTTTCTATCGAGGGCCTGCAGTGGTCGCCTTCCGGCGATGAGATCTGGTTCACGGCCACGCGCAGCGGCAGCGCCACCCAATTGCGTGGTGTCACCTTAGCGGGCAAAGAGCGCAGCATCACCAACGTCCCCGGCGGAATGTGGCTGGAAGACCTCCGCAATGGAGTTGCGCTGATGATTACCCACCAGCAGCGCATTGGCATTCGAGGCCTACCACCCGGCGGCAAGCAGGAAGTCGAACTCGGATGGTTCGGATGGTCGATCGTACGCGACATGACTCCGGACGGGAACAAGATCCTGTTCGAAGAAGAAGGGGAAGGCGGCGGCCCGAACTACACCGTATTTCTCCGCGACACCGACGGCTCGCCTCCGGTGCGCATCGGCGAAGGATTGTCTGGCGCGATTTCTCGCGACGGAAAGTGGGCCATCACGAGATCCGCAAAGGGCGGTCCGCTCATGTTGGTGCCGACCGGAACCGGCGAAACCCGCGCGTTGACGCACGACAACATCAGTTATGGTGGAGTTCGTTTCCTTCCCGACGGCAAACACTTGGTGGCAGCCGGAATCGAGCCCAATCACGGCGTGCGCTCTTACCTCATCGATCTTGACAGCGGCGATTCCAAACCCATCACGCCGGAAGGCACCGTAGGGATTTCGCTTTCGCCCGATGGCCGAAATCTGTCGGTCGCGGAACGAAGCGGCAAGCGCGGCATCTGGCCCATGGACGGCAGCGGCTTTCGCCCGATCCCGAATTTCGATTCCAGCTACGGAGTATTGGGTTGGACACCCGATGGAACATCGCTCTATGCGATCTCAAACCACCTCGGGGAAAAACTCGCTAAGGTCTATCGAGTCCATATAACGACGGGAAAAATGGATCTATGGAAGACTTTCGGCGATAGCCTGCCTCCGGGCGCCACCGCCGGTGCTCCCCACATCAGCTCGGACGGAAGCTCGTACGCCTACGTCTACGACCAGGTCTTGTCGCAGGCGTACGTGGTCAAGGGATTGAAATAGCCGGTAGTCGATCACTTTTATTGAGGAGTCATCTCGAAGGCCCGCCTTTTCACCTGCGCGCCGAGGAATCTCCGTTCGCGCGCCCTTGATCTGCGCGCTTTGATCCCACCAATTCATAAACTTAGCGATTGAGATGCGATTAATCCGCCATGTATTGCCAACCGCGGGACTCAAATATAAAAAAGGCCTGCATCGCATCTGCTCCGCTGAGGAGTCTATGAATCATCCCCGAGTTTTCTTCCTGATTCTCGCCGCCGCCTTGACCGCAACCCTGGCTTGGGCCCAGCAACCCTCCGACGAAGTGCCGCCGAGCATCGAAGCCCTCCGGCAAAATGCCTCTTCGAAGACGGAGTTCACCCTGGACCACTCCATGCTGGTGTTGGCCTCAAAGCTCGACTCCAACAACGAAGATTTACGCCGCGTGATCGCCGGGGTAAGCGGCCTGTCCGTGCATCGCTACCGCTTTCCCGACGCCGGGATGTACGACCCCGAAGCCCTCGACGCCGTGAAGCACGAATACCACACGGCTGGTTGGACGCAACTCATGAATAACCATCAGCGGAAGGATGGCACGGGCGTCACGAATCTCTGGATTCGTTTTCAGAACAATGCGATCAGCAGCGTAGCCGTTCTGGTAGCCAAGTCGGACGAGGTCACGCTGATCACCGTTTCCGGCTCCATCAGCCCGCTAGACCTCTCGCACCTGGGCGGCCATTTCGGTATCCCAAAAATCGAAGGCGGAGTCGAAGTGCCGAATTCCGTATCGCGCCGGTAGAGGTCATAGCAGCACGTGAGATCCCGCAGGCGAAGGCCGCTTGCGGCTCACGCATAATTGTCATCCCGAGCGAAGTCGAGGGACCTTGCGTTTCTGTTCGGCACGGAGACCACTCTGAGAATGAAGAGATTGGTCGGGACGGGCAGATTTGAACTGCCGACCCCTCGCACCCCAAGCGAGTGCTCTACCAGGCTGAGCCACGTCCCGACTGGAAAGGATTCCGCGGATTCGGCAGTTCGCGTGACCGCAACTGCGCCTCCAGCGGAGGGGTTCACTCGCAATTCTACACCAGCGCGCGCCAATCGTCAGACCTCACCAAGCTTGAAACGCGCCCAGCACTGTGGCCCGCGCGACTCGGTGACCGCCTCGGGTATGGCACACTGGTTCTATGCACCGGCTCACGCTTGGCGACTTCGAACTCACCGTTTTTTCCGACGGAACTTATCCCCTCGACGGCGGAGCATTTTTCGGCGTAGTCCCGAAAGTCATGTGGTCGAAGAAAGTCAGCGCCGACGAAAGGAACTACATCACCTCCGGGCTCAACTCGCTGCTCGTACGCACGGGCAAAGAGACCGTCCTGATCGAAACCGGCATCGGCAACAAGCTTTCCGAACGCATGATCAAGTTCTACGGCCAGCCCGCGAAGCTGCTCGACAATCTCGCGGCGGCGGGCATTGCTCCCCAAGACATCGACATCGTCATTAACTCGCATCTACACTTCGATCATTGCGGATGGAACACGGTGCGCGACAAGAATGGCAAGATCGCGCCCACGTTTCCACGCGCGAAATATTACGCGCCGGAGGGCGAGTGGCAATACGCGCGCCAGCCCAGCGAGCGCGACTCGATCAGCTTCATCTCGGAAAACTATGACCCGCTGGTCGAAAGCGGGCAGATGACTTTGCTGAAAGGGGGCGAAGAAGTCGTCCCCGGCATTTCGGTGCAGACCTTTCGCGGGCACACAGCGCACATGCAGGCGGTGATCGTGCGGGGAAATCAAAATCCGCAGGATTCTTCTCAGGTTCCTACTGCGTGCTACATCTCCGATCTCATCCCCACCACCGCGCACATCGATCTCACCTGGGGCATGGGATTCGATCTTTACCCCCTCGACACCATCGCCAGCAAGAAGGAATACTATGCCCGCGCAATTCCGGAGAAATGGCTGACGGTCTTCACCCACGATCCGAAGACGCCCTGGGCGTACGTAGAACTGGATCAGTCCGGAAGAATGGTGGTCAGGGGAGTTTGAATTCGGCCGCAACAACGCAACAAGGTCGTTTGAATCTGCTGGTGGCTAGTTTTCGCGGGCGAGGGCGCTCGCGCCACACATCTGCAACCTTGCTTCGAAGAATTCTTCCACCCGCACCAAAATCTCCACAGCGCTCTTCGATTCGTAAATCGCCTTGCGCAGGCCCGCGCCTCCGGGGACGCCGTGCGTGAACCAGCTGGCGAACTGCTTCATTTTGCCGACGGCGTCGGGCAGTTCTTCTTCAATCAGCATCTGGAAATAAGTGCGGATCATCTGGTAGCGGTCGGCCTCGGAAGGCTGGTCGTACACCTTGGCATCTGGCTTTGCCCATGTGGGGACAGCCGCCCTCGGCTGTCCGTCGGGCCAAAGGCCCGATTCCTTTCCATCGAATTCACTGCCGGCATCAAACCCAGTCGAGCTTCGCTCGACCGGACAGCCGATGGCGGCTGTCCCCACATGGTCTGTGCCGATTGCGGCGCAGTACTGCTCGATCTGGCGGAAGATCCAGGGATTTGACGGAGCGCTGCGGCCGATCATCACCGCGTCGCATCCCGTTTGCGTAACCATGGCGCAGGCGTCTTCAGGCGTGCGGATGTCGCCGTTGCCGATCACCGGAATCTTCACCGCGTCTTTGACCGCGGCAATCCATTCCCAGCGAGCCTGCCCGCTGTAACCCATCTCGCGGGTGCGGGCATGGAGCGCGACAGCCGCCAAGCCACACGATTCCGCCATGCGGGCCAGTTCCACGCAGACGATTTCCTCGTCGTTCCATCCTGCGCGGAATTTCACGGTGAAGGGAATCTTAACGGCAGCGCGCACCGCCTCGAAAATCTTGCCAATCGCCGGAAGATCGCGCAGCAGGCCCGAGCCTCCATTGCCCTTCACAACTTTTTTCGCAGGGCAGCCCAGGTTGAGATCGACGAGATCGAATCCCAGCCCTTCGACCATGCGCGCGGCTTCTGCCATCACATGCGGATCGCTGCCGAAAAGCTGCGCCGAAATGGGATGCTCATCTTCGTAGAAATGGAGATAGCGCTTGGCCTTCTGATCTTTCTTCCGCAGCACCCCATCGGCCGAGGTGAACTCGGTCATGATCAGGCCGCATCCACCCAGGTTGCGGATGAACCGGCGGAAGACCGTATCGGTCACGCCAGCCATGGGAGCGAGAACGGTAGCAGGAGAGACGGTGACGGCCCCGATGGAAAGTGCGCAGGAACGACTCGTGTGGCGCGGGCACTCCTGCCCGCGTCTGCCGCCTCCAAATCGGACCCACCCGAGTTGTCCCAGAACTTCTTCACCGTGAATGATTTTATAACTTCCCTACTACAATCAAGTGTGCCAAAATGCCGGTGTCGAAAAGCCGGCCCCATGAGTGACGAGTCGCCCAAGGGATTTTTAGCAGAATTAAAGCACTCCATCTTCCGAAGGCGCATCGGCTAGATAGCGCTCGCGATTGTTCTCGCGGAGGCCTGCATTCGCTATCTGAACGCGTTGGTCTGGTACGTCGTAATGCCCATCATTTCCAATGTGCTGAAGGGGCACACGGAATCCGTTTTGTTCAAGAGCCAACGCACGTTCCCTTGGGATCGATTATTTGCCTCGACACTTGAGATTATTACCGCCATCATTTTCGTCTTCTATGCCAATCGTTGGATGTACGGCCTTAACCGGCCGCGGCACCCTGAAGAGATCGCAAAAGAAGATATCCCCAACGCGGTACTGGCTGCCGAAACGGAATCGGCCGCACCCCGTAAATAAGCAAAAGCCCCCGCCGCAGCGAGGGCTGAATTTCCAGAATTATCCGCGCGAATCCGTGCAGATCCGTGGCCTACTTCTTGGCCGCCTCGACCTTGGCGTACTTCCGGCGGAAGCGCTCCACGCGGCCCGCGGTATCGAGCAGCTTCTGCTTGCCGGTAAAGAAGGGATGGCAGTTCGAGCAGATTTCTACGCCGATGTCGCCCTTATGGGTCGAGCGGGTCATAAACGTGTTGCCGCAGGCACAGTGCACACGCACTTCGTTATAAGATGGATGAATAGCTGCTTTCATGTGGATTCCAACCTCGATTCAGATCATTAGATTCTACCGATTTCCACAGGATTCAGCAAACCGGGAGCGTCCGCCATCAGCCCAAAAGGAAGGGGTTAGCTGAGAGCTGACGGCTGAAAGCTGACAGCTCTCAGAACCGAAACATATAGCTGGCCTTCACGAAAAATTGCCGGCTGTCGTTCAGATATCCCTTCGCCGTATTCAACACCCCCACCCCCTGCTGCACGTTCAAATTCTGCAGGTCGCTGTTGTAGCCTACGTAGATCGCAGTGCCAGGATGAACGAGGTAGGTTACGAGGAAATCGGCGTTGAACTCCCGGGCAGTGGTTTCGTAGGTGTACGGCGAGCCCACGCCCGGGGTCCCGGCCAGCAGCGCGTTGTATTGCAGAATCACACGCAGCGAGAGTTGCGGCGTGAATTGCCAATTCCATTTGCTGCGCAGGATGTGATCATTCAGTATTCCCCGGCCGATCCCGGGAAAACGCGCCTGCTCGAAAGTGAAAGCGTTGTTCGTCGCCCGCAGCCGCTCGAATAAATAAGTATTCTCGATCTTCAGCGGCTTGATCGGACGAAAAATGACCGACGCGGTAGCGTTATCTTCGCGCACCGGAAACGGCCGGTTGTACGGCGTGGCCGGTGCCGGCGGCACATCGGGCTGCGCCACGAAGTTCACTCCATCTCCCCAGTAGTAGCCCGCAGCCAGCTTGGCCTGCTTCAAAAACGCGGTCTGGATCGTCGCTCCACTCTCGTGCTCGTGATAATCCTGATTACCTGCGCTCAGCGAACAGTAAACGGAAAAGCCATAAAAGCAAAAATCCTGCGGACGCAGGCGCTCATGAAACTGATCGTAGGGTTTTATCAGGATCAACGTCTGCCCGCGTCCCCGTACGAAAAAATACGGGTGATAAAGGCCATCGAGACGCAGGCCGGTATGGTCGAAATCGTAGCGGGTCTCCATGGCCGGGCCCCAAACGAGAATCCATCCCTTCCGCGGTCGGAAGCGGTAATGCACTTCCTGATCGCTTTCGCGAATGTCTACGCGGTTGATAAAGCCCGGAATGGAGACGAATCCCGGCGAGATGTCCTTGTAGGAACCGTCATAGACAAAATGGATTCCGTCACGGCGCAACTCGAGTTTCTCCGCGGGACCTGCATAGTGGTCGCTATCGCGGGGGTTGCCGGAGCTAAAGGGATAGAGATTGGCCTCGCAATTGAGATTCAGATGGCTGGAGGTCGCGACCGCCTGCCCGTCGAGGCTCCAGGTGGTGTTGAATTTCAAGTGCGTGTCAACCCCGCCGATGCGGTTGTACTCCCCCGTGGTCGGACATTCCCAATCCGTATAAAGAGCGCCCACGCTCGACTGCCGGAAAATGTCGCGGCTCACGCGCGCAATCGTGAAATAGGAGCGGGTGCCGGAGTACTGGCTATAATCCGGGACCGCCAGGCCCGGACTGCGGTCGTCGCTGCTCATCACGCCGAGCGAGTACGGACCATCTTTGCCCGTGAGCCGGATTCCCGCCGAAGGATCGCCGATGCTGCGCGTGAAAAACAAATCCATCGGCGTGCGGAAGAAATCTTCATTCTCCAGAAAGAATGGGCGTTTCTCCGGAAAATAAACAGCGTACCGCTGATTCACAACGATCTGCGGATCTTCCGACTCGACCTGGCTGAAATCCGGATTCGCCGTCAGGTCGATGGTGAAGTGATCGTGCAGCACAAACTTGGCGTCCATGCCGGGCTGGCCCTGCAGGTCGGCGTGCTGGAAATAAGGATTCGTCAAATCGCGCGTGTCGAGCGCGCGATAGCCGCGGGTCAACCCATACGGGATCAGCTCGATGTCGCGGCCCGGAGAAATTCCTTCCAGCCCGTACACCGTCGCCGCCTGCCCGAGCCGTCCCTGCATGCGCAAGGAAACGTGCGGCCAAAACGAATCTTCACTCTTGCGCGAAATCCCGCGATACAGAATGATCCCCCACTCCTGCGCCTTCGTCGCGGCAAAACGCAGGCTCTTGAAGGGAATCGCCATCCACACCACGAAACCGCGGCTGGTCACTTTGCCGCGCGAGTCCCATACCGTGTCGAACGAGGTATCGAAGTTCCCGTTGACCTCGTCGCGCGCGGCCTCGGTCCAGATCGCATCCCATTGAACGCCCAGCGCAGTGGTCTGAAATGCGTAGGCGCGGCGGCGATCGTGAAAGGTGTCGAGCATCACCTCCACTTCATCGTCGTCGTAGACATCTTCGCGCGCCGACAGGCGAGCGCGCACCTTCGCCGGGTCGTCGAAACAGACGAACACCACGTATAGGTTTTTCTGGTCATAGGCCAGGTAGGCGTCGGTCGGCTCTGAGACAGCTTCTCCATCATGCGGATTGCGCTGCGTGAAGCCGGTGACCTTGGCCATCTGCTGCGCAATCTCCCCCTGCGGCTTCATGGTCAGAAAATCTTCCAGGGCGGGCGGCCGTTGCACTCGCGGAATGGTCAGGGCCGGAGGCGCGATCGATGGTCTTGGCGCAGGCCGCACTTCCGGATTCTTAATCGGCGGCTCCGGCAACTGCGGGGAGGGCGAGGGAATCTGCTGAGATGGCGTGGGCGCTTCTCCAGGACCCACGGGCGTGCTTGCTGCCGGCGGAGTTGGTATGGTCTGTTGATTTTGCGGGCCGATGGACGGCGAAGACTGCTGCGAAGACTGCGCCATTTGAGGGGCGCTGCTGGAAAGCTCCAGCACAGGGAACTCGGCCCCGGAAGCCGCCGCCAACCGCCCGCTCCCAGGCCAGGCCAGGGCGAAACAAATCGCCAGTTTTCCCCAGCTACGGGCTCTTCGGTTCCGCACTCGAAACAGACGCACTACCCCCCGACGCCCTCGCCCCCTGCGAGGGAAGCCAGCCAAGATACACCATCCGCGCCGCCATGAAACAAAAAATTGTGTTTTGTTATGAAGTACGAACAGAGTTCGTCTGGGCAGAATTCAGAAGAGCGAAGTTTGCCGCCGCGCCGGGGTAATGCCGAAGTAGTCGTACGCCAGTTGGGTGGCGACCCGGCCCCGCGGAGTGCGGTTCAGAAACCCGATCTGCATCAGGAACGGCTCGTAGATCTCTTCAATCGCGTCCGGCTCCTCGGCCAGCACCGCGGCCAGCGTGTTCACGCCCACCGGCCCGCCCTGATATTTCTCGATGATGGTCAGCAGCAGCCGTCGATCCACTTCGTCGAATCCATACTGATCGACCGCCAGCATCTGGAGCGCGGCTTGCGCCGTGGGTTCGTCGATCTTGCCTCCGCCCCGCACCTGGGCGTAGTCGCGCACCCGACGCAGCAACCGGTTCGCAATGCGCGGCGTGCCGCGGGAACGACTGGCAATCTCCCGAGCGCCGGCGTCGTCGATCCCCACTCCAAGAATCTCCGCGGAACGCTCCACGATCACCTGCAGATCCTCCGGAGCGTAAAACTCTAGCCGGAGCACGATGCCGAAGCGCGCCCGCAGCGGCGCAGAAATCAGCCCAGCCCGCGTCGTCGCTCCCACAAACGTGAACGGTTTCACCTCCAGCGTATGGGTCCGAGCAGACGGGCCTTGCCCAATGATGATGTCGAGTTTGTAATCTTCCAGCGCGGAATAAAGCAATTCTTCCAAAACCGGCTGCAGGCGGTGGATCTCATCAATGAATAGCACCTGCTTATCCTGCAGGTTGGTGATGATCGCCGTCAGGTCGCCCTTGATCTGCAGCAAGGGCGCCGCCGTCGGCTGAAAGTGAACCCCCAACTCGTTCGCGATGATGTTGGCCAGTGTAGTCTTGCCCAGCCCCGGAGGCCCGTAAAGCAGCACGTGGTCCATGGCCTCGCCGCGCGAGCGCGCCGCCTCGATCGCCACCGCCAGATTTTCTTTTACCTTTTTCTGCCCGATGAATTCGGCCAGCCGCTGCGGCCGCAACTTCAGCTCAAACGAAGAATCGTCCTCCTCCGGCGCCGCCGAGACCAGGCGCTCGCGATCCGGATCAGGCGTAGGATTGTCCTTGGCGGGCACTGCTCCGGATAGTAGAACGAAATGCGAAACCGCGCAATTGTCCGTGCAAGTCGTTGGCGCAAATTACCAAGCCGCGCCGGCCGCCCATACAAGTCCACAACATCGCCTCTCGATGCCGGCATGATTCGTGAAGCCCTCGCCCCGGGGCGACGCGTTCCCGCCCCAAATTCACGGAACCTTAATCACTTCTTCACCGGACTGTAACAAACCCCCGCTAGGGTCTTGGACTGGCTGGATTTCGCGGTACTGTCAGGGCCACGCTAACGGGGGCCAGACTGCCAAGGCCCACAACCATTCCTAAATTTAGGGAACACTCAGGAGATCACAATGAAAAAAACTGTGTTGACGATTGGTCTGTTTGCCGCCCTTGCGGGCATGGCATTTGGTCAGGAAGGCGCTGTTCCCACCGGCATCCCGTATCTTGATCACGTATTTGTCGTCATGATGGAGAATCACGGCTACCGCCAGATCATCAACAATCCTAACGCTCCGTTCATTAACAAGTACGCCAAGACCGCGAATCTGGCGACCAATTACTTCGCCGTCGCGCATCCCAGCCTCACCAACTACCTCGAAACGGTCGGCGGATCAAATTTCGGAGTGCACAGCGACAACTCTCCGGACTGGTACAACGGCAATTGCGCCACCAACCTCTCCACCGGCACCGTTAATACCGACAGCCCGGCGAGCCCGAACATTTGCCCCATCCGTGGCAGAGGAACCGACGCGGCGACTCCCCTCCTCGACTGCACCAACGAAGTCACCGGGCCGCCTTGCGAAATCAACATGGATGGTATTCACTCGTACCCGGCCGCGAAGGATACGCTGGGGATCACCATCGCCGATCAGCTTGCCACCGCCGGAAAAACCTGGAAGACCTATCAGGAGAGTCTTCCCCTGACCGGCCCCAGCCGCGTCAATTACAGCGACGGAAACTTTACCAACAATACCAACTTCAGCCGGCTCAACCCCCAACTGACTCCGCCCCTGAACACCGGCGACATCGTTCAGCTCTATGCCTCCAAGCACAATCCGTTCGTGTATTTCCAAAAGGTTCAGTTGGGCGTAAATCCCATGGTGAGCTTTGCCCAGATCTCCGCGTTTGATGGAGTAGGCGGACTCTGGAGTGATCTCGGTTCCGGAAATATTCCAAACTTCTCGTTCATCGCTCCCAACCAATGCAACGACCAGCACGGCCGCGGCAACGGTACCGTTTTCTGCGGCTACGATCCCAACGACAACGGCACGGCAGCTGGTCTGAATCCGGCGTTGATCCTGCTCGGAGACCAGGCGGTGCAAAAGATCGTCAATGCCATCCACGCCTCGAGCGTCTGGAGCAACGGCAAGACCGCGATCATCGTGATCTGGGACGAGAATGACTATTCGGTCCAGCCCATCATCAACAAAGTGGTCGCCATCGTCGACACGAACTACGGTGTTCACGGCGTCCAGAGCGGAACGTTCTACACCCACTTCTCGCTGCTCCGCTCGATTGAGGGAGGCTTGGGCGTGCCTTGCCTGAATCACGCCTGCGACTCGACGACCGCTACGATGAGCGACCTGTTCGCCGCGCAGTAAGAAGCTGGAAGCAGTTACCATCGGGGCCGTTCCTCAAGGAGCGGCCCTGTTTTTTTGGCGAAGTGTTTTCGTTTGCTCCTCGGATCTTATTTCGGGTACCAATCCAGCAGCCGCACTTCAATGCCGGTTCCTTCTAATCCTTTTTGAAAGACGGAGAGATCAGATCCGCGGTAGTGGTAGGGAATCACAATTTTCGGGTGGAAGGCTTTCACCGCCTCGGCCGCTTCTTCCGGCGGCATGGTGTAGGGCAGATTCATGCACACGAAGGCAACGTCGATGTTCTTGAGCGCGCGCATCTCCGGAATGTTCTCCGTATCGCCAGAGAAATAAAAGCGCTTGCCGCCGTAGGTCAGCACGTATCCGTTGCCGCGTCCCTTGTCGTGAAAGAGCTTGCCCGGCGCAGGACCGCGCTTCAGGTTGTAAGCGGGAATCGCCTCAATGGTCCAGGCTTGCCACGTTTTCGTTTCCCCGTTCGCGATCGGCTTGGCGCTCGTGACCGTCTGGACGACCGCCGGTGCCGCAAGAATTTCGGTGTCGCTCTTGCTGATTTCCTGAATCGAAGCCGGGTCCATGTGATCCCCGTGAATATCGGTGATCAAAATAAGATCAGCCTTGGGCAGCCCCGTGAATTTAGCGGGCTTGGCCGGATCGAGATAGATCGTCTTTCCGCCGGCCTCGATCAGCGTGCTGGCGTGATACAGCGGAGTAATTTTGACTGGCCCAGCGGAAGTGGGAAAAGTTTGCGTTTGGTCGGCCGCGATCGCCAACGGGACAAGAGCTAAAGCGGCGCAAGCAACAGTCGTCACAATCCTCATCACGAACCTCGTATCAATCTTACGATTTGGAGATCAATGGTACGGCTGCCAGTGCCGCTAGCAATCCTATCAATTTCCAGCGACTGAAGTGTTCTTTCAGGAACACCCGTGCCAGCAGGACGGTAATTGCGGGATACAGCGAGGTAATGACGACGGCTTCATCGAGGCGTCCGTGCTGGTTGGCGTAAATGAAGAGGGCGCTGGCGGTGACGTCGAAAAATCCCGCGAGCATCCCAAGTCCAACTGCGGGTCGATCCATCGCCAAGGAAGGACGCACTACGGCCACGGCAGTGGCGGTAGCGGTAAGCGAACCGACGCGGGACATCGCGGCAAGCCAGGCAGGCGAGCCGCTGGCCTGGTGTATGCAGAGATAAAATCCGGCGAACCCTACGCCGGCAAGAGCGGCAGTCGCGACTCCTTTCGGGCGGCCGGAGCCGTCGTTTTCTCCTTGAGCCTCGGGGCGGGTGATGAGCCAGATGGCGAAGATGGCCAATCCAAAACCGGCGATAGACCAGCGGCTGGGCGCGCCTTCCAAGGCAATATCGACCATGGTCGGGATCGCGGCACCCAGCAGGGCTGCAATGGGAGCGGTGAGGCCCATCTGGCCCGCAGCCAATGCACCGTAGAAAATGGCCAGCGAAAAGCCGCCCAGGGCTCCGGCAAGCACGGCCCAGGCAATGCTGGCGCGATCCGGGAATGCGCCGCCGATCCCTGTAGCAACGGCGAGCATCAAGGCGAGGGCGGAGACGTGAGAAAGGGCGGTCAGAACGAAAGCGTTGGCGCGACGCGAGCCAAATCCTCCGGCGAAGTCGGAGGCGCCCCAAAGAAAGACTGCCGTGACCGAACAGGCCACGGGGGCGGAAGAGAATTGTGCTGGCAGGAACACGCCGGATGAGATTAGCACGGCCGATCGAGCCCGCGATCCCGGTGCCGAACACTCGATCCTTCCGCCGGTCCGTCATTGCGCGTGTTAGAATTTTCGTACGCCGTTTCCTTACGAGAACCAGGAACTGAGGCACCCGGGTTTTGATCGAACTGGCTCCTTCCATTCTTTCGGCTGATTTTGCTCGACTGGGCGAACAGGTACGCGCTGCGGGCGAGGGCGGGGCGAGTGTCATCCATGTGGACATCATGGACGGTCACTTCGTTCCTAACCTTACGATCGGGCCTCCAGTTGTAAAATCGCTGCGCAAGGTAACCGACCTGCCGCTCGATTGCCACCTGATGATCGAGAATCCGGACGAGTTCATTCCCGCATTCGCCGAGGCCGGAATCGATTGGATGTCGGTGCATCAGGAAGCCTGCCGGCATTTAAACCGGACGCTGCACCTGATCAAGAGTCACGACTGCCTGGCCGGGGTGGTGATTAATCCGGCAACACCGGTGGACACGCTTTCGGAAGTTCTCGACATTGTGGATTATGTTCTGGTGATGTCGGTGAATCCGGGCTTTGGCGCACAGAAATTTATCCCAGCGACGCTGCATAAAATGCGCCAGTTAGCCGAGATTCGTAGCCAACGCGGGCTGAACTACCGCATCGAAGTAGATGGGGGCGTGGCGATGGGCACGGTTGCGGATGTGGTCCAGGCGGGGGCTGAAATTCTGGTGGCGGGCAACGCCGTGTTCGGAAATGGCGATCCAAAGAAGAATGCCGAGGCTTTGCTGAAGGCGGCAACCGAGGCGGCACTGATAAAAGTCTGATTCTTCAACGAGTGGATAGTGGCCAGTGGTCAGTGGCCAATAAAATCCGAAGAAATTTTGTTGGCTACTGATCACTTGTCGCTGATCACTGGCCATCGTTTTGAGGTGTTATGTCACGTCGAATTTCGTTGATTCTCGCGCTGGCGCTGCGGCCGATCCGCGTGACGCGGGGGTCGTTGGCGATCTTGAACGCCGGCTCCTCCAGCTCCTCGAGGTCGACCAGCCGGTCGAGCTGGTCTTCGGCGCCGCGAACCATGGTGCGGAACTTGACCATCGTGAACGGCTCCCCGTCGCGGCCGGCGCGACGCTGGCGGAAGAGGAATGGGTCGGCCGGAGTCGACCAGGATCAGCAGCGCGATCGCCAGGATCACGGGGGAGAGGAGGACCAGCATCGCCACCGAGACGGCCACGTCCATCGTTCGCTTCAGCGCTTCCGTCGAGCGTGACGGGTCGGAGAAACGGAAGTCGAGCACCGGCAGCTCGGCGAGCCGGTTCAGCTCGATTCCCGGACCCAGCAGGCCGTAGTGCTGCGGCAGGAAGCTGAGGCCCAGCCCGGCCGCCTTGCACTCC
Source organism: uncultured Acidobacteriota bacterium (assembly GCA_963763795.1). Lineage (GTDB taxonomy): Bacteria > Acidobacteriota > Terriglobia > Terriglobales > Acidobacteriaceae > Sulfotelmatobacter. The sequence goes on from CAVXPP010000005.1 coordinate 239,780, forward strand.
TCGATCAGCCGCTCGGCCGCAGGCTCGCTCATCTCCTGCTCGGTTACGACGACGCGCTCCACCTCATACCGATGCGCCACCCGCGAGATGTCGGCGATCGACCCAAGCCGGGGCAGACTCGATGCATTGGGGTTCTCGGTGGGCGGCGAGAGGTAGCCGATCAGGCGCAGGCGGACCTCGGGGTGGGTGGGGCGCGGGCGACGATCTCGGCCGCGGCGGGGGTCCCGATCACGATGCCGGTGGCGACGCCGATCAGCCGGCGCCAGAGGAAGCGCAGCACCGCTCGCACGACGAAGCTGCCGGCCAGCGCGCCGACGCCGACGATGATCGCGCTGGTGGCGGCCAGGGGCCCGCCGGCGTCAGCGCCAGCAGGCCGTCGAGGGCGAGCGTGCCGAGGGCGCTGGCCGAGACGAGCGACGGCAGCTCGTCCAGCGTGCTGTGGCGGATCCGCCGGTGGTCCTTGTCGTAGAGGCCGTGCAGCTTCAGCACGAGGATCCAGACGGGGCTGAAGAGGACAGCCCAGAAGAGAGTGGCGACGTCGGTGGCGGAGGTCGTCGCCGTGGCTACGCTGAGCGCCCCGAGAAGCACCGCCCAATCGCCGGTGGCGAGCAGGCGCCGCAGCAGCGCGCCGCGGCGCCGCGAGCCGCTCGGCCCGGTTAGCCCGAGCCGGGCGGCGACGTCGGTTCTCGGCTGCGGTGGTCGCGGGCCCGGCGCCGCCGTCGGGGGCGCCTGACGAGCGGTGTCCGGAGCGTTGCGAGTCATGGCTTCGCCCTTCAGTACCAGCGCCCGCGGGTTCAGCTTCCTCGCCTGTTCGAGGTCCGCCCTGGGCGCCGGCCCTGTCACCGGCCTCGCGTCTGACTCTGGAGCGAAGGTAGTAGAGCTGCCAGTTGCGATCCTCGTGTTCGATCGCCTGCGTCAGACGTTGCTCGGCGACGGCGTATTCGCCCTGCAGCTCGGCGAGCAGGCCGAGCTGCGCGTAGGGGAACGCCGCCCAGGGCTCGATCGAACGGGCGGTGTTGGCGTGTTCGACGGCGGACGCGAATTTTCTTCGGCGGCGGCCTGCTGGCTGCTCTTGATCTCGTGGTAAGGCTGAGCTGCGCGAAAAGCTCGAGGCCGCCGGCGTGAGCTCGGTGGAGATCGAACGGCCCGGCAACAAGCTGCGCTTCTTGATCCGCACCGCCCGTCCGGGCATCGTAATCGGCCGCAAGGGCGCGGAGATCGAAAAGCTGAAGACCGAGCTCGGCAAGCGCACCAACCGCGACGTGTTCATCGACATCATCGAGGTGAACAAGCCGGAACTGGACGCTCAGCTGGTGAGCGAGAACATCGCGCTGCAGCTCGAAAAGCGCGTGAGCTTCCGCCGGGCCATGCGCAAGAGTGTCGATTCGGCGCTGCGCTTCGGCTGCAAGGGAATCAAGGTGCGCGTCTCGGGCCGCCTGAACGGCAACGAAATCGCGCGCTCGGAGTGGTATCTGCAGGGCCGTCTGCCGCTGCACACGCTGCGCGCCGATATCGACTACGGCTTCACCGAGGCGCAGACGACATACGGCGTGATCGGCGTGAAGGTGTGGATCTATCGCGGCGACATTTACGAGCAGAAGCGCCGCCAGACGCCGGCGCGGTCGGTCGGGAGTGTTTTAAGGCAGGGGATCAGGGATCAGGGGTCAGGGCTCGAAAGCTTCTAGCTAGGACGATGCGGTTGTGAGGATTTGTGAAGTGCCGGAACAGAGAATTGCGAGCGGGATGAAACTGATCCCTGATCCCTGATCCCTGGCTTTTGAGGGTTTTCGTTATGTTGATGCCAAAGAAAGTGAAGTTCCGGAAGCAGCAGAAGGGCAAGCGGCGCGGCAAGGCGTGGCGCGGCTCTTCGCTGTCGTTCGGCGAGTACGGGCTGAAGGTCATGGAGTGCGGTTACATCACCGACCGCCAGATCGAGGCCAGCCGTATCGCCATGACGCGGTTCATCAAGCGCGGCGGCAAGATCTGGCTGCGGCTGTTCCCGGACAAGCCGATCACCAAGAAGCCGGCCGAAGTCCGAATGGGATCGGGCAAGGGCGCGCTGGACCACTGGGTAGCAGTGGTGCGGCCGGGCAAGATCTGTTTGAGATGGAAGGCGTGCGCCCGATGTCGCCGCAGGAAGCGATGCGCCTGGCATCGCACAAGCTGCCGCTTAAGGACGAAGTTTGTGCAGCGGCCCGGGCGCGGAAAAAGTCGCGGCCGAGGCCGAGTAGAAAGGCAGCTATCAGCTGCCAGCCTCCAGCTTCCAGCTCTTCACGCTGATATGAAGCGCGGTGCTTGAGCAGGAGAGCTAGAAGCTAGCAGCTAGAAGCCAGGAGCTAAAAACGATGGAACTCCAGAAGATTCGCAATTTGAGCGACGAAGAGCTCGCGCACCAGGAGAAGACGACGGCGGAGCAGCTTTTCCGGCTGCGCTTCCAGGTGGCCCTGGGCCAGAACGACGGCGTGAAGAAGATCCGCCTGCTGCGCAGGGAGATCGCGCAGATCAAGACCGTGGCGCGGGAGCGCGAGCTGGGCATCCGCGGCGCGGCGCAAGGACGGCGCGGCCGGGAAACCAAGAAGGGAGCCCGTTAAATGACGGCGACACAAGAAGCACACAGGCGCCGGCGACGGCGCGCGGCGCAATGAGAAGGTTGGGCAGTGGTTTCGACCAAGATGCAGAAGACCATCGTGGTCGAGGTCGAGATGCGCAAGGCGCACCCCAAGTACAAGCGGATCGTGCGTTCGACCAAGAAGTTCTATGCCCACGACGAGCAGAGTTCGGCGCGTATGGGCGACGTGGTGCGCATCCGCGAGACCCGGCCGCTCAGCAAGCTGAAGCGGTGGTCGCTCGAAGAGATTGTGCGGCGTTCTTCGCTCGCGCAGATTGAAGAACGGCGGTCAAGACGGGCAGTTCCAGGCCGCGAAGTAGACCGAGCGGTAAGGAGAAGAACCATGGCAGTGCAAATGAGAACCATGCTCGCGGTCGCCGACAACTCCGGCGCGCGCAAGCTGCAAGTGATTCTGCCCCTGGGCGGCGGACTGGGCAAAAAGGCCGGGCTGGGCGACATTGTGACCGCCGCGGTGAAGGAAGCTTCGCCGGACGGCACGGTCAAGAAGGGCAAAGTGGTGAAGGCGGTCATCGTCCGCACCCGCAAGGAGTATCGCCGCCGTGACGGCACCTATATCCGCTTCGACGAGAATGCGGCCGTGGTGATCGACGATGTGCATGAGCCGGTAGGCACGCGCGTGTTCGGGCCGGTGGCCCGCGAGCTGCGCGAGAAGAAGTTTTTGAAAGATCGTTTCGCTGGCCCCGGAAGTG